>NZ_MSZZ01000032.1 GCF_002093975.1 Thermoactinospora rubra | reverse complement strand
ATGATGTGGCCAGCGGCTTCCGCACGAGGATGAAAAAGGTTCAGTGAGCGACTGCCCGGACTGCTGGACGGCGGCCCTGGGCTGCTGATGGTCATGGCGCCGATGGGTGAGGGGAAGACCGAGATCGCGCTGCATGCGGCCAAGCTGATGGGCGATGCGGCGGGCACCCCGGGATTCAACCTGGGCCTGCCGACCATGGCCACGACGAGCCAGATGTTCCGGCGGGTGGACGAGTTTCGGTTGCGCCGGGCACAGGGCGCAATCACCTTGCTGCACGCCATGGCCTGGCTGGACTCGGCCTATTCGCCGGACGGCGAGGAGGTCGGAGTGCTCACCGATGACCCCTTCGCGACGCAGTGGTTGCGTGGCAGCAAGCGGGGGCTGTTGGCCGGGCTGTCGGTGGCCACGATCGACCAGGCGCTGCTCGCGGTGCTCCGCGGCAAGCACAACACGCTGCGCATGCTGGGCCTCGTCGGCAAGGTCTTCGTGGTGGATGAGGTCCACGCCTACGACGCCTACATGCAGGGGTTGCTCAAGCGGTTGCTGACCTGGCTGGGCGCGATGAAGGTCCCGGTCATCCTGCTGTCCGCCACGCTCCCGGTCGGCGTCGGCCGCCGCCTTGCCGAGGCGTACCTCAAGGGCGCGGGCGCGCCGACGCAGATGCCTGAGGTGACCTACCCGGGCTGGATCTATGTCAGCGCAAGCGCGGCCGTCCCGGCTCGGGTCGAGGTGCGGGAACGTACCCTGGCGCTTGAGGTTCGGAACGTTCCCATCAGCGCCGACGGCCGCCCCTCGCGCCAGGAGGCGATAGCGGACGTGCTGGCCGAGCTGCCGGAGCAAGGAGGTTGCGCCGCGATCATCTGCAACACCGTCGCCGAGGCACAGCAGACCTATCTGGATCTTGCTGCTCGTCTGCAGGGTGACGTACGGCTGGCGCTGCTGCACTCCCGGTTCCCGGCCTACCGCCGCGAGGAGATCACCCGTGAAGTCGTCGGCTGGTTCGGCAAGGACGCCGGCCGCGACCGGCCGCCCAAGGCGATTCTCGTGGCCACCCAGGTCATCGAGCAGTCCCTCGATCTCGACTTCGACATCATGATCAGCGACCTCGCGCCGATCGCGCTGCTCCTGCAACGCGCTGGCCGCTGCCACCGGCACCACCTCAACGACGTGCGGCGTCCCCATTGGGCGCGGGACATGCGGCTCGTCGTGCTCGCGCCGGTGGACGCCGATAGCGCCTTCAAGATCCCGACGGCGTGGCCGTTCGTCTATCACCGGTCGTTGCTGTGCCGTACCTATAAGGCCCTGCACGGCATGAAGACCGTCGAGATCCCCGGCGACGTGCAACGGCTCGTCGATCAGGTCTACGACGAGGATTTCACCAACCAGGAGAAGCCGTTCACGGAGGAGGACCTGGACCGGATCGCCGAGGATCAGACCCGCGACATGTACGCGGACATGAACACCATCCCAGAGCCGCACAGCCTGAAAGATCTCGTGAAACTGAGCGAGGGTGAGATCGTGGACGAGTACTCCACGCGCCTTGGCGCGGACTCCGGACGGGTGGTCTGCTGCTCTCGGGGTCCCGATGGAGTTCTGCGCCTCGTCGGCAGTGGAGACCCGGTGCCGCTTGTGCCGGGCAGGAAGGGCCGGTTCACCAAGGCTCAGCTGAAGAGCGTGCTGCGGGAGACGGTTCCGGTTCCCGGTACGTGGTTGCGGAGTGTGGACCGGCGTGCGGAGTGGGACAAGAGCCCGCATCTTCGCGACATCGCCCTCATCGAGCTGTCCAACGGCGCCGGCGATCTGGGCCGTCGAAGCGTCAGCTTGTCCGATGATCTCGGCTTGTCTGGGCATGAAGGTTAGCGGGTATGGAGTAACAAGGTTAGGAGGTAACATGCTACGAGATGTTGCCTGCTTGCGTGGAGGTGTGGTAGACCACTGCGTGGAGGTGATCTCGTGGAGATCTGGATCAGGATCAATGTGGCGGCTATCCGTACCGCCCTACGCACTGCCGCTTACCTCGGGATCTGCGTGGCGGGATTCGTCTTAGGACGCATCAGCGTGGTGGCACAGTGGTTCTAGCTCCGCAAATGCGCTCCCCACGCAGGTGGGGGTGAGCCGGTTAGCGGCTATCGCGCGACGAGTATTGCAACTCCTTCCCCACGCCCGTGGGGGTTCGGCTGCTGGAGGATTGAGGATGACATACGACCTGCTCACGCGCGAGTGGCTGCCGGTACGGGCCGGAGGTACCCGGTCGAAGGCCGGGTTGCTGGAGCTCTACCTGCGAGCGCACGAGATTGACGACATCGAGGTGCCCCTGCCGCCGGGAGCGTCGGGGTTATGGCGGGTCTTGACGGTGATCGCCGCCCGGGTGACGGGGCTCGACACCGATCCGGACTGGTTCGACCGGCGGAAGCGGGTCCTGGAGGAAGGCCACTTCGACGCCGACGAGGTCAAGGGGTACTTCGAGCGCTACGCGGGCCGCTTCGATCTGTTCGACACGGGCGGACGGCCCTGGCTGCAGGATCCGCGGTTGCGCGAGCAGTGCCCGAAGAGCTCGGGGATCAACCGTCTGCTGTTGACGAGGCCATCAGGCAACAATCAGGTCTGGTTCACCCACATCAGCGATCTCGACGCACGGCCCGTCCCCGCCGACGAAGCCGTCTGGCACCTGCTCGCCCAGCTCTACTACGGCCCTTCCGGTCGTTGCACGGCCAGGACAGTGAAGGGCCGCACGGAAGCCAACACCAAAGCGGGGCCGCTGCGCAGCGTCATCTCCTTCCACCCGGTGGGTCGCAACGTCTTCGAGTCACTGGTAGCCGGGATTCCGGAGTCGGACAACTTCGGTGTTGCTCCGTGGGAGGCCGACGAGCTCCCCGACCCCCTGGGCCTCCCGCAGAACGTCAACATCCTGACGGGTCGTTTCCAGCACGCCATCCTGCTTCAGCCGTCCGCGGACGGAGAATGCGTGGTCGACGCCTGGCTCACCTGGGCGTGGCGTGATCGAGAGTTCCCGGGCCGCGACCCGTACCTCATCTACCAGCGCAGCAAGCAGAACCAGGAGTACGCACGCCCGGCCAAAGCCACCCGGGCGCTGTGGCGCGACTTCGACGCGCTGCTGCTGGAGGACGTGGGAGACGAGCGCGCCAGCCGCCCCGCCGTACTCAGGAACGCCGAAGAACTGCGCGATGGGCTGCTCCCGCACCTGCGCGTCCGCGCCTACGGGTTCGACCAGGACGGCCAGACCCGGGACAAAGAGTGGACGGTCGCGCTGACACCGCCGATCGGCGACCTCATCACCGATTACGAGCTGGCTCGCGCGGTCAGCGATATGCGCCGACTCGCGGAAAGGCTTGAACTCCACCTGGAGCGTGCACTGCGAAACGCGTGGATAGCGATCAACGATCCGTCCAATGGGGACAGCCCGCCGCAACGCAGGGAGGTGTCCGAGGGGCCGTGGCCCGCCCGTGGAGCGTTCCGTTACTGGGCTTCCGCCGAGCGGATCTTCTGGGAGCGCGTCCAAACCCGTGACTTCGACAAGGCCCGGAATGAGTTCCTGCACCTCGCACTCGACGTCTACGACGAGGTGACCAGCAATGCAGGTGCACTACCCCGCGCCAAGCGCGCGATTGAGCAGAACCGGCCCTACATTATCGCAGCTCTGAAGGAGTTTGCATGGCAGACAAGGCCGATCGTTATGTGACGTACCTGACGGAGGTGTTCGACAGAGAACCCGGGTTGCGCGCCGCAGCGCGGCGTACCCTCGGCCGCTCCATTGATGATCCGATGACGAGGCGCGCAGACGTAGTCGTCGCCAGGTGGCTGCCGGAAGTGTGCCCCCGAGCTGTGGAGACCGCGTACTACACGGTAGCCGCACTAATGGCCAGCCAGCCAAGAAACAGCGCAAAACCAAAAAATGCTTCGTCCAAGGAAAGCCTTGGACGAACGCTCGGCCAGGCGGTACGACACCGCGACCTCAACGAGAGCGGAGTAGAAAAGCGCCTGCATCTGCTGTGCCGACAGGAGGTCGATAGCCTTCACCGACACCTTCCCACATTGATTCGCCAGCTCACGGCAAAGGATATTCAGCCCGATTGGGCAAAGCTCCTTGTAGACCTTGGCCGATGGGGTCACAGCCGTGATCGTGTGGTTAAGGAATGGCTACAGGACTACTACCGCACCGCCCGGCCCCTCAGTAATGAATCTGACCAGGAGAGCGAAGACCAGTGATCACCCCCCGATACCTCGACGTGCACGTCCTCCAGACCGTGCCCTTCGCGAATCTCAACCGCGACGACCTCGGCTCCCCCAAGAGCCTGGTGTACGGCGGAGCGACCCGGACCCGGGTGTCCAGTCAATGCTGGAAGCGCGCCGTACGGCTGGAGGTCGAGAACGCGCTCCACGACCCGGCGGTTCGCACGCGCCGCGTCCCGGCCGAAGTGGCCAACCGGCTGATGAAGCGCGGCTGGTCCGAGGAAGCCGCGCAAGCGGCGGGAGCCCAGATCATCCTGTCGGCCGGCAAGGGGCTCAAGGAGGACAAGGGCAACACCTCCGTTCTCCTCTACCTGCCGAAGGCGGCGCTCGACTCCCTCGCCGACCTGGCCGAACGGCACCGCGAGGCGATCGAGGCGACCGTGGGCAAGAAGGGTGCGAAAGCCGTGCTTCCCACGGGGGAGGTCGCGGCGCTGCTGTCGGAACGGAACGGCGTCATCAACCTGTTCGGACGCATGCTGGCCGAGCTGCCGGGCGCGGGCGTGGACGGAGCCGTGCAGGTCGCGCACGCCTTCACCACGCACGAAGTCGCCCCCGAGATCGACTTCTTCACGGCGGTCGACGACTGCCTGCCAACAGATGCGATCGGCAGCGGCCACATGAACAGCGCCGAGTTCAGCGCGGGCGTCTTCTACCGGTACGCCAGCGTCAACCTGGAGGATCTGCTGGACAACCTCGGCGGCGACGCGACCATGGCCCGCGAGCTGACGACCGAGTTCGTGCGGGCGTTCATCGCCTCGCTGCCCTCCGGCAAGCAGACCTCCTCGGCGGCCAACACGCTGCCCGACTTGGTCCACATCGCCGTCCGCGCCGACCGGCCGCTCTCCTACGCCGCGGCTTTCGAGGCACCCGTGCGTCCGGAAGGCGGCCTGGCTGAGCCGTCCCGCCGGAGACTGGCCGAGTACGCCGCCCGGCTGGAGCGGCTGTGGGGCGCGAGCGGGCTCGTCCGGTCCGGCTACGCCTCCATCGACGAGAAGGCACTCGACGGCCTGGGCGAGGCGCGCGCCTCGTTCGCCGAGCTGATCGACGACACGGTGACAGCCGCCTACCCGGGAGTGTCCGCGTGAGCGGTCTGGTGCTGCGCCTGGCTGGACCGCTGCAGTCGTGGGGGGAACACTCGGCCTTCACCAACCGGGACACGCTGCGCTATCCCACCCGCTCGGGTCTGATCGGGCTGCTCGCCTCAGCGCAGGGGGTACGGCGCGGCCGGCCGTTGACCCCCTACGACGACCTGCGGTTCACGGTGAGAATCGACCGGCCCGGTGTCCCGATGGTCGACTTCCACACCATCGGCGGTGGCCTGGAGCGTGGAGTCCCCACGGCGGAAGGCGGTCAGCGCTCGCGGGAGACGGCCACGATGGTGACCAGGCGGCAGTACCTGTCCGACGCCGTCTTCACGGTCGCCGTCGAGGGCCCCCACACCGATGAGCTCGCCGACGCCTTGCGCAATCCGCGCTGGCACCCTTATCTGGGCCGTCGCTCCTGCCCGCCCGACCAGCCGCTGCTGCTCCGGGCGGATGTGGCCGACCCGGTGGCCGAGCTGGAGCAGCGGGTCCCGATCGCGCGGCGCGGAACCGACCTCCGCGTCGACTTCGTCGTCGAGGGCATGGCCGAGGACGCCGCGGCGGTCACCGAGCTGGCCGACGTGCCGGAAACGTTCGGCAGGTTCGACCGGCGCTACCGGACTCGCAGCGTCAGCCTGATCACCCGTCAGGTGCCCAAGGAGCTGTGTGCCACCGGTGCCGACTACTGGGAGGCGCTGGCGGACTATATGGGAGCGGCGTCATGACCGCATGGCTGATCCGGATCCTGCCCGACACGCGGCGCCGCGACGTGCAGAAGGACCTCGCCGATGCGGACCTGCTGCACAAACGGATGATGCTGCTCGTCCCCGACGACCTCGGCGGGCAGGCACGGAGTCGCGCCGGAGTGCTCTTCCGCGTCGAGGAAGGCCGGACGGGACTGCAGCTGCTTGTGCAGACAACCGTCCCCCCGCAGGTTGACCGGCTTCCCACCGGGTACGGCGAAGCCGCCGTGCGGGAGCTTTCCGGGCTGCTGGCGGCGTTGCAGGCCGGTGATGTGGTCCGCTATCGCATCGACGCCAACCCCACCAAGCGCAACAACCAGACCCGCAAGATCGAGGCCCTGCACGGTGCCGCCGCCGAGACCTGGTGGGCGGCCCGAGCCGCGGCCCACGGCTTGGCCGTACTGACCAGCACGTCTCAACCCCGGCAGGACATCCGCGTGAAAGGTGGGCGCCACGTGGTGGTCCGCTTCGACGGGCTGGCCACCGTCACGGACCCCAAGCTCGTGACCGAGGCGGTCCTGGAAGGCATCGGGCGGGCCAAATCCTACGGCTGTGGCCTGCTCAGCCTCGCGCGGGTCGCGCGGTGAACGGAAACGCGCGGCGCAGACTCACCGCGCCCACCCTCGCGATGCTGCCGCGTGTCGCCGACTCGCTGTCGTTCCTGTACGCCGAGGCCGTCAGGATCGTGCAGGACGACACCGGCGTCTGCGCTCGGATCGAATCCCCGCGGGGCGCCGACCGCATCTCCATCCCGACGGCGGCGCTCTCCTGCGTCCTCCTGGGGCCCGGCACGTCGATCACCCAGGCGGCGATGGCGACCTTCGCCCGGCATGGAACGACGCTGGTGTGCGTAGGAGCGGGCGGTGTCCGCAGCTATGCCGGGATCATGCCCGCCGCGTTGACCACGGTCTGGCTGGAGAAACAGGTCCGGGCCTGGTCATCGGACGACTCACGGTTGGGCGTCGCCGTACGGATGTATGAGAGGCGGTTCGGCAGCGCGCCCGCGGGGGCGACGCTCGCGCAGTTGCGCGGCTTCGAGGGGCAGCGGATCAAGGCGCTGTACAAGCTGCTGGCGACGAAGTACCAGGTCAAGAGGTTCCGCAGGAACTACGACCCCGAGGCATGGGACGATCAGGATCCGATCAACAAGGCCCTGTCCGCGGCCAATGCCTGCATGTACGGCGTGGTCCATGCGGCGGTGCTGGCGCTGGGCTGCTCGCCGGCACTGGGATTCATCCACAGCGGGACGCAGCTGGCGTTCGTGTACGACATCGCCGACCTGTACAAGGCGCGTGTCACGATCCCCCTCGCCTTCTCCCTGCACGCATCGCCCGACCCCGAGCGTGAAGCTCGACGGCAGCTGCGCGACAACTTCCGCGCCTACAAGCTGATGCCGCAGATCGTCAACGACATCCAGCACGTCCTTGATCCGGACGCGGCGGGATCTGTCGGTGATCGCACCAGCGATCTGCTTCACCTCTGGGATCCCACGGCCGGGCCTCTGCCGGCGGGCGTGAACTACGGATTCGAGGCCGACATCGTCGATCCTGAGTCGGAGTAGCGCATGGCGTCCATGGTTGTCATCTCGACTACCGCCATTCCCGATCATGTTGGCGGTGCGTTGTCCCGTTGGCTGATCGAGCCGACGCCTGGGTTGTATGTCGGGACGGTGTCGGCTCGGGTGCGCGATGAGTTGTGGGACGCGGTCAGTGCCAGCGTGGGCGACGGGGCGGCCGTTCTCATCCATCCGGCCGCGACCGAGCAGGGCTTTCTGATGCGTACTGCCGGGCGGCGCAGGCGCCATGTGACCGATTTCGACGGCCTTCAACTCATCATGTTCGCGGCCCCTCAGGATGCTGATGAGAAACCGCCAGTGGACTGGTAAAGGCGCAGGTCGCGAAGTGTCCTCCCCACGCCCGTGGGGGTGAGCCGTCGATGCGGGTGACGGTGGCGTGGGTGGGGATGTCCTCCCCACGCCCGTGGGGGTGAGCCGCTCGCGACCGGATCCGGCTCCTGCTGGGGGACGTCCTCCCCACGCCCGTGGGGGTGAGCCGTCGGCCGGGGCGCCCCCGGCCCTGGCCACGGTGTCCTCCCCACGCCCGTGGGGGTGAGCCGGTCAGTGCCGAGGCAGACGTCTCCACGGTGAAGTCCTCCCCACGCCCGTGGGGGTGAGCCGACGCCGTGATCGACGGCGGGGAGCAGGACTGGGTCCTCCCCACGCCCGTGGGGGTGAGCCGCCGATCGAGATCGTTGCCATCTCCATTGGCAAGTCCTCCCCACGCCCGTGGGGGTGAGCCGACGTCATCGCCCCCGAGGAGGAGAGCGATCCCGTCCTCCCCACGCCCGTGGGGGTGAGCCAGCACCGTCCAGATCGCCAGGAGCGCCCCGGCCGTCCTCCCCACGCCCGTGGGGGTGAGCCGTCGCGCTTGGCTTCGACGGGGTCGGGCATCGAGTCCTCCCCACGCCCGTGGGGGTGAGCCGTCGCAGGAGTTCGCGAACAATCCGTCCAAGGGTCCTCCCCACGCCCGTGGGGGTGAGCCGGCTGGATACTCCGTCGTCACCGCCGGCGCCGTCGTCCTCCCCACGCCCGTGGGGGTGAGCCGAGAGAAAAGGAAAACCCCCGCGTGTAAGCACCGTCCTCCCCACGCCCGTGGGGGTGAGCCCTCGGCAGGGTGGGCCCGGGACGAGATGCGGCCGTCCTCCCCACGCCCGTGGGGGTGAGCCGCAGCTCGGCGCGCTGGCCCTCGACCTGGCGGGGTCCTCCCCACGCCCGTGGGGGTGAGCCGCGCGACTTGGCGAACCGTGTCGAGCTGGGCAAGTCCTCCCCACGCCCGTGGGGGTGAGCCTACGTACGGCCCGGCTCGAGGCCCTCGAGCAAGTCCTCCCCACGCCCGTGGGGGTGAGCCGGCTCACACCATGGATGACATGACTGCGGTCATGTCCTCCCCACGCCCGTGGGGGTGAGCCGCGGCGCAGCAGTCCGATCGCTTTGTCTCGGTCGTCCTCCCCACGCCCGTGGGGGTGAGCCGTTCACAACGCCCCACTCATTGCCGGACTCCATGTCCTCCCCACGCCCGTGGGGGTGAGCCGACCGACGCCCTGGACGCCGCCGAGGCGGAGGCGTCCTCCCCACGCCCGTGGGGGTGAGCCGACCAAAACCCCCTACAACCCGGTGTATGACCTGTCCTCCCCACGCCCGTGGGGGTGAGCCTCTGGACACATGTTTGCCGATGCCGGATATCCGGTCCTCCCCACGCCCGTGGGGGTGAGCCGTGGTATGCGAAGTTCGCTGGCAAGGCGTATCTGTCCTCCCCACGCCCGTGGGGGTGAGCCGGTCACCAACCTCACGCTCAACCGGGTGGTCGAGTCCTCCCCACGCCCGTGGGGGTGAGCCAGTAGCTGCACGAGCTACGACAGGGGGGCGGGGTCCTCCCCACGCCCGTGGGGGTGAGCCTCTGGACACATGTTTGCCGATGCCGGATATCCGGTCCTCCCCACGCCCGTGGGGGTGAGCCGCGGCCGTTGTAGCGGTAGGAGGCGTAACCGTGGTCCTCCCCACGCCCGTGGGGGTGAGCCGCATCTGCTGTCCGGCCTGGCCCGGTGCGGCGTGTTCTCCCCACGCCCGTGGGGGTGAGCCGTTCGACAGCGTTTCGGCTGGTGCCGGGTTTCAGTCCTCCCCACGCCCGTGGGGGTGAGCCGCGCCTGCCCAAGGGCACCACCTGGGACCGCGCGTCCTCCCCACGCCCGTGGGGGTGAGCCGGTGGTCCGGAGGAGAGAATGGGAGTGGCTGCCGTCCTCCCCACGCCCGTGGGGGTGAGCCGTTCGACAGCGTTTCGGCTGGTGCCGGGTTTCAGTCCTCCCCACGCCCGTGGGGGTGAGCCGCGCCTGCCCAAGGGCACCACCTGGGACCGCGCGTCCTCCCCACGCCCGTGGGGGTGAGCCGGTGGTCCGGAGGAGAGAATGGGAGTGGCTGCCGTCCTCCCCACGCCCGTGGGGGTGAGCCGTTCGACAGCGTTTCGGCTGGTGCCGGGTTTCAGTCCTCCCCACGCCCGTGGGGGTGAGCCGCGCCTGCCCAAGGGCACCACCTGGGACCGCGCGTCCTCCCCACGCCCGTGGGGGTGAGCCGGTGGTCCGGAGGAGAGAATGGGAGTGGCTGCCGTCCTCCCCACGCCCGTGGGGGTGAGCCGCATCGGCACCGCCACGCAGCCCACTGCGCAGCGTCCTCCCCACGCCCGTGGGGGTGAGCCGTTGCCCGGCTGATGCCCGAGCCGCTGTACCCGGTCCTCCCCACGCCCGTGGGGGTGAGCCGGAAACGTGGGGGTGGACCATCGGCACCTTCCTGTCCTCCCCACGCCCGTGGGGGTGAGCCGAAGCGGGCGATCCCGTTCAGGCCGTCTTTCACGTCCTCCCCACGCCCGTGGGGGTGAGCCGTACCGCGAGGTGTCACTGCACGCGCAGCTGCGGTCCTCCCCACGCCCGTGGGGGTGAGCCCACGAGGTGCTGGCCGCAATCGTCGCTGTGGCGTCCTCCCCACGCCCGTGGGGGTGAGCCGTTGCTCGATCGGTAGACCGAACGGCTCAAGAAGCCCTGTCCACGCCCGTGGAATACGCACGCATCTACAAACGCCCTTCATGATCGGCAGCAGGAAGCGCCTGCTAGACAGTTGCCGAAACGCCCATGTCAGAGCAGACCGGAGGCGTCGTGGACCATGCCATCGGGCGGTTATCGGATGGGTCGCGACCCACGGCACATGCGTATCACGGCGCGATGGCGTCCAGCGGATACGTGGTCGATAGGACGATCGGGCGTGGGCCAGTGGGCAGTGACACCCCTCGGACACGCACTCTTTCACTATGTGAGGGCTGAGGATCACTTCGGCCCTCACTTTCGCTTTCTGGGGCAGGTAGGTCAGCTGGAGGCCGAGCCGCTGGTAGACCGGGGCCTTGAGGTCGGCCGGAGCTTGTCTTACGGCCTGGGCCACATCGCCGATCTTGCTGATGACGGCGGTGATCTCCTCCCGGGATGGCTTTCTCCTTCCGGTGCGGGTGCGAAGCTCGGCTTCGAGCTTGAGGCGTTCGGCTTTGGCTTCGGTGATCCACTTGCTGATCTCTTCGAGATCGCCGCCTGCCTCGACGGCAGCGCGGTAACGGGCCATCTTGGCTTCCACCTGGGCGAGCTTGGCCTTGATGACCTCGGCTTTGGCGTCGTGGCCGTCATCGAGCTGGTCGGCGTACATTGTGTCGATGGCCTGGGCGATGCAGTGGGGAGCGAACGCCTTGCAGAGCCAGCGGTCGACCTTGGGGAGGATCACGTCCTCTCGCAGATAGACGTTGCGAGGGTGGTCGAGCTTGTTGCTGATGGCGTACTCGCGCGGGAAGGTGCAGCGGTAGTACGGGGCGTTGTTGACCCACTGGCTCTGCATCTTCCGCTCGCAGATCCCGCAGATCATCAGCCCCTTGAAGGCGTAGGGGTGACAGGTGCGGGGCTCCTTGTGCGGCGTGGCGCTGCCGCGGCCGGCTAGCAGGTCCTGCACATCGCGGAAAGTGGCGTCATCCACAAGCTGGGGATGGACGATCCGCTCGGAGAAGATCCACTTGTCGTGGGCGTTCCACCGCTGCTTGGTCGTGTGACCGAGGGTGATGTCCTCGACGTCCAGCAGCGCCTCGTCCTTGCGCTGACGGTTCCACACCTGACGTCCTGTGTAGCGGGGGTTGGTGAGGATCGCGCGGATGGCGCTCTTGGACCAGGCGATGCCGCTGCGGTGCCGGTTGCGCCGGGGATCGTGCGCCGACGGGCTGGGGATGCCGTCTTGGGTCAGGCCCTCCGCGATGGCGAACAGGCCCTTGCCTTCTAGGAACTCCTGGAAGATGCGTTGCACGACAGGCGCGGCGTACGGATCGAGGTCCAAGCCGTGGAGACGCTTGCCGTCGGCCGCCTTGGCGGGGTTCGGGTGCGGGCCCAGGTTGATGAGCTTGTAGCCGTACGGCGGGCGCCCGCCGAGGTAACGACCCTCGATCTCGGCCATGGCGGCCATCGCCGTCCGGACTCTGACCTTGATCCGGTTGCGCTCTCCCTTGCTGACGCCGCCGAACATGAGCATGATCAGCTCGTGGGCCTCGTTGGCCCGATCGATGGGGCCGCCGACCTCGGGCACCCACAGTGGCACCCGGTAGTGGTTGAACAGCTCGAAGGTGTTGCCGAATTGGTTGCCGTAGAAGGCCCATTGCGGCTCGCCGACCACAACTGCGTCGAAGCCGCGATCGGGGTTCTTCAGTTGAGCGAGGAGGGTACCGGCCTCGGGACGGCGCCGAGGCGGGATGGAGCGCAACTTGTCCACGTCGAAGAACTCCGCCACGATCTGACCGCCTCGCGGCTCCACGAGCATCCTGGCGCACCGCAGCTGCCATGCCTGGGACGCTTCGGGATCCTGTCGGTCCTCGGCCATGCTGACTTGGCGAAGTCGGTGACTGTGGTGTTGTCGTGCGTACGGCCTCGCAGCAGGTCGACGGTGGATCTGGAGGAACTCCGCCAGTACTTCGATGATCGATGCCGTGCCGTCGTGAGCGTCCCTTACGACCCGCATCTTGAAGAGGACTCCGAGCTGGACCTGAACCGCCTGGCGAAGGACACACGGGACGCCTACCTGGTGTTGGCTGCCACAGTCGGTGACGCCCTCGGCATGGCGAAGCAGCGCAAAGTCGCTTGACGGGCACAGGCAATCAACACAAGTCCCGAGCAAGGCACGAGTTTGGAGATGTGGATGAGCACCGACTCCACAGCCGATTCAGCGGCACTGCATCCACCTTTGACCCGCCCATAACAGGCGCCACCTCCACAATCACGGATAGGACGCCCAGTAACGTTGATCTAACTGTCCGCGATTAGTCTTGCGACGGTCGCGGTCGCATGTCGAGCGAGGACAGCGATGAAGCTGTGGAACTGGTTGATCACCAAGATCAAGTCTCCGCGAACTCATACCCCAGCCCTCGCCCGAACCCTGCTACGGCTCCTCCCCAAGCTCGACCAGCCCCGTCCCGACCTCACAGGGCACAATCCAGAGGCGCGCAAGAAACTCAACAACTGGCGCAGCTCGGAGGCCAATCTCAGGCGAATCATCGATCAGCTGGCTTCGGCCGGGGACCCCACTGTGGCCAGAGCGTGCTGGCTGCTGGCCACGACTGTTCGATATCAATCGGGTAGGCGGGACGATACCCTCGCCGCCTATGTCGACGCCCTCTACTACGACCGAGACAACGCCGAGTTGTGGCATGAGCTTCTGGACTATGCGGCTGCCGCGCCGTACATCCCTATGCTGGTTGAGCTGTTCAAGCGCATGCCCAGGCACGTTCGCCCCGACCTGCTGGGATACTTTGTCGCTATCTCCGACGGCCGGGACCGCATGGGGAATCTCGATCCCGATCATGGCCATGACCTGCGTGAGGCCCTCTTGCTGAAGGCGCAAGCCGAGGGGGATCTCGCCAGCGTCGCTCTCCTTGCAGGAGAAGAAGGCCGACGTGCCGAACAGGCTGGCGACTTAGACAGCGCCGTCCGATTCTGGCGTACTGCGACACAAGCGGGCAGTACCGACGCGGCAGTCGCCGATCGCTTCACCATCTGGCTCGTCCAGCAGGGGCAGTACGCCGAAGCCGCCCAGGTGCTGCGTCAGGCTCTCACCACGCCACCCAAGAGCGCCACGGTACGGCAACGCCTTGAGAAACGGCTCGCACGCTGCGAAAAGGCACTCAACTAGCGATGATGAAGCTCACCGGCAGCTTGGGGACATCATCCCGATGATCAGCTCGGCTGCCCCAAGGCAACGTCGACGAGCGGGCCGTCCCAGCCGGTCTGGGTCTTCCAGATGACCGAGACCTTGAATGCCTGCTCGATGAGATCGACCGCCCACAGATCCTGAGGCTCCTTGGGCAGAACCAGGAACAGATCATCGGCCTGGTCGCCGCCTGCCCACTCGATCTCCAGGAGGCGGGCGGCCTCGTGGCGCAGCTCGGCATAGCTTCCCAGCTCACGAGGTGAGACCACATAGATCGCAAGACCGCGCTCGGTCTTGCAGACGATGTCCGCGAACTCACCATCCGGCTGTGGCTCGAGTTCGTTGCCGAACAGTTCACCCATCAGCAGGTGCTTGATGCGGCGATGCGTCGACTGCTTGCGATCGGCTGCCACCCGGTCCTTCAACGCGGCAACCAACTGATCGCGATTGTGATACTCCGCCTGAGGGATGGCCTCGACCTTCTCGGCACGGGCCGGCGCCGTCGTGGCAGGGGCAGGCCCACCCAGCTCGGGCGGAAGCGGAGCCGAGTGCAGGACGGTCAGCGTCTGCGTGCATCGGGTGAGCGCGACGTAGAGCCGCCTGAGTCCCACCGCGCCCTGCTGCGCCAGCCGCTGTGGTTCGACCACGACGACGTGGTCGAATTCGAGACCCTTGGCGAGCTGGGCGGGCAGGACGGTGACCTGCTGAGTGATCCCCGGGAGTTCTGAGTCCTGGGCTGCCGCGACCGCACGGGTGATCTCGGTGAGGAGGTCGTCCTCGGCGGGCGTGATGACGGCGACCGATCTGGTCTGGTCTCCGTCCTTCATCGCGAGCCGAAGCGCCCGGCTGACGGCCTCGGGAACGATCCGCTGACGGGTGACCGATCGAACGTCCAGGGCGTTGGCGGATGGCGGACGCACCGGGACCGGGATCGTGGTGGAGGGAGAGATCGCTCTACCCAGCCTGGCGGCGAAGGTCATGACCTCCGTCGGCACGCGATATCCGGTGGCGAGTTCGGCCACGTGCCAGCCGTCGGCGCCACTGAGGATGCCGGCCAGGCGCTCCCAGACGTCGTACTGGCGGATTCCGGTGCTTTGGGCCAGGTCACCCAGCACCGTCATCGAGCCGGTCGGGCACCGCCTGGCGAGCGACCGCGCCTGCATCGGCGTCAGGTCCTGTGCCTCGTCGATCACCAGGTGGCGGAAGCGCAGCCCCTCCTCTCCGGACAGCAACCAGCGCAGCTCGTCCAGGCACACCAGGTCCTCGGCCGACCAGGGTTCCTCGGCGACCCTTTTGGCCTGCGGCCGTAAGATCGCCTCTTGCTCACGGAGGGTCAGCACGCCGAAGGCGGCCGAGCGAAGCGCCTCGGTGTCCGCCAGCAGGCGACGAAGCACTTGTTCGGGAGTCGTGGACGGCCACACCCGGTTGAACACGGGGACGAGTGATGCGTGCCTCTCCAGTTGGCTGCGGAACCTGTCGTCGTTGGACCTGGTCCTGGTCGCCTCCGCGTACTGCCTCATCAGCCAGTCCACCGTCGTGTCGATGAACCGGCGGCGCCGTACCTGGTAGGGCCCGGTGGCCTGGCGCGCCTCCCGCATCAACCGGGTCAGCTCTTCCTGGCCGATGCGCAGCGTCGCCCCACGGAACGAGAAGGACACCTCCTCCCGCGGAAGCAGATCCTCCCTGATCAGTCCCTCCACCGCGTTGTGCAGGACCCGCGCCATCCGATCGTCGGACTTGACCAGGCGCGCCTCGGCGGGATCGGTCCCGCGGACCTCGCCGAGCCAGAGCTGGGCCACCTCGACGGTGGCGACGCCGCGGCTGCCGAGCCGGGGAAGGACGTCACGGACGTACTGGAGGAAGCCCTTGTGCGGACCGATGACGAGCACCTGGTCGGGAGTGAAGTGGCCGTTGTCCAGCAGCCAGGTGACCCGGTGGAGGCCGACCGCGGTCTTGCCGGTGCCCGGGCCGCCCTGGATCACCAGCAGGCCCTTGCGTTCGTCTGCGACGAGGCGGAGCTGGTGCCGCTGGATCGTCTCGACGATGTCCCGCATCACACCATCGCGGGCCAGGTCGAGGTCGGCGAGCAGGAACGGGTCCGGCTCCTCCTCGCCGGCCGGCGCGGGAACCGTTTTCCCCTCGGAAGTGATGACCTGGATCTCGGTGTCGCTGTAGTCGACAACCGTGCGGCCCTCGCAGCGGAGTTGCCGTTGCAGACGCACGTCGCCAGGCTCGTCGGGCGTGGCCAGACGCCATTTCGTGGCCTGCGGGGCCGTCCACTTGATCAGTACGAGATCACGATTCTCGTCCCGCACCGTCGCCCGGCCGATGTACCAGGTGAGCTTGTCGTCCGGGTCTTCGGTCAGGTCCACCCGCATGGTCACCAGGGCGAGATGGCCGGTGTCCTCCCTGCGGCCGTACTCCCGCGGCGCATCGGAGAAGGGAGACAGACCCGCGTCCGGGCAGTCGTCCTTGTGCCTGCGCCGGAAGTCGTCAACAGCCTCCCGGTCTTGTTCGAGGCAGGCGTAGATGTGACTGACGGCCTGCTGTTCCTCCGCGATCACCGCGACGCGGTCGACCGTGCTCATTCGCCCTCCGGGAATGCCTATAGATGCTCACGGAGCGGTCCAATGCGAGCATGTCGCAATGGTTTATCACCTGTCGGTGCCGGATGCCATGGCCATGGGTGGAATACAGCCGTGAGGCCGCCGAGCTATTCGCCCCAATTGCCGCGAAGGTCCTCATGCTCCTTGTCCGAAAGTGGGTTCGGGCTTTCGAACCCTTCGATGGTTAGCCCCGACTCCGGCGACATGGGATGGCGAGGCGGCAAAGATGCATAACCGGTCGTTTCATCGAACTCCAGGACTTCCCAGGTGAAACCTGTCATCCAGGTTTCGTCGCGCTGCGCGAATCCCAGCAGCGCGCGAATCAGCTCCTCCCGGGAGTGAGCAACAGCCCAGACGTGCCGCGCCGCGCCGCCCGCCCGATGCTCCATCAGATAGTGGTCGGCCCCGGCGATCTTCACGACCTGGACGTACCAGTCGCCGTCTTCGAGTTCGACCAGGAGGGAGCCGACGTACGGCAGGCCGCCGACGGCCCACTCGACCGCTTCGCGCGTGGGCACCACGACTCCGTCACCGAGGACGACGGATGCCATCAGGATTCCTTCGTGCACGTGAGCACGATGGTGGTGCCGACCTTGACCTTGCTGCCGGGACGGTGGGACTGCTTGGTCACCGTCCAGTTCTCCGGCAGCAGCACCATCGTGTCGTAGGGGTCCTGCGAACCCAGTTTGATGTCGGCGAACTCATCCCAGCCCTGGTCGACGAGCCACTGCTTGGCGATCGCCGCGTTCTGCCCCCTGAAGTCGGGGAGCTTGACGTACTTGGACTTGGTCTGCGCAGGCTCGGGCAGCCGGGTGTCCTCCGGCTTCGCCTGGGCGGCTTTGGTGGTGCTCGCCGGCTGCGGCTCCGCCGTACTGGTGGACGAGCCGCCCGCGCTGCCCACGGCGACGCCGCCGAGGCAGCCGGCGCCCAGGGCGAGGAGGGCGATCAGCGCGACCGCCGCACCGGAGAAGCCGCGCCGCGCAGGCGGGGGCATGGGGGGTTGGTAGGTCATGGGGCGTCCTTGGTGATCAGGCGGCGAGGGCCGCGTCCAGGTAGGTGATGTCGCTGGTCACGACATAGAGGCGCCAGCTGAGCCAGCGGGGCCGGGACACGACCGTGACGTGGACGTCGTGGGCGTTCAGCCACGTGACCAGGTCGGCGAAGTAGCCGTCTCCCGAGCCGATGACGACGCGCTCGAAACGCAGGTCGATGCGGTCGTTGACGGCCATCTCGGTCAGCACGCTGTCGGCGCCGTCCGGGCCGGATCGGGTGAGGATCTGGGCGCCGTGGATCACTCGGCCGACCTCGACCAGGGAGCGGGGGTTG
This sequence comes from Thermoactinospora rubra, assembly GCF_002093975.1. Classification (GTDB taxonomy): domain Bacteria; phylum Actinomycetota; class Actinomycetes; order Streptosporangiales; family Streptosporangiaceae; genus Nonomuraea; species Nonomuraea rubra_A. Next base: position 170,744 of record NZ_MSZZ01000032.1, on the reverse strand, counting down.
ACCCCGACGACGAACTGGTCCAGCGGCCCGATCGGGATCCGCTGCCGGTATTCGGTCATGGTGCGCGCGACCTCCGCCGTAGTGGGCGAAGGCGACGCGGTCAGGTTCTCGATGTCAAGTAAGTGGATTGCCCGGCCACTGCGGAGGGATCGCATAACAGCCCCAGATGCCTCGACTGCATCGCCGAGAACCACCATAGATGCTGTGAACTCGATATGCAAGCAGTCTTATCGTGACAGCCATAGCAATAGCTGCGCTGCGGATGGGCGTTCGCTCGGGTTCTTGCGTAGAGCGGCCGCAGCGATGTCCCGCAGGGGTGCGGGAAGCATCCCCAGGTCAGGGTCATGGTGGAGGATCTGGTTGGCGACGGCCCAGGCGGATGAGCCGTCGAAGGCCAGGCGACCGGTGGCGGCGAAGTACATGGTGGCGCCCCAGCTGAAAATGTCCGAAGAAGGGCCCGCCTGACCGCCTTCGACCTGCTCGGGGGACATGAACGCGGGGGTGCCTTTCCACCCGCCCGAGGTGGTGAGGCGATCGAGTGCCCGCGCGACGCCGAAGTCGATCACGCGGGGGCCGTCCTGCGCCAACAGGACGTTGGCCGGCTTGAAGTCCCTGTGCACGACACCGGCTCCATGGATCCCATTGAGCGCGGCCGCCGTCGCGATGGACAGCCGGATCAAGCTGTCCGGAGGACGCGGCCCCTCACGGCGAACGAGCTGGTCGAGCGAGGGACCGTGGACGTATTCGCTGACGATGTACGGCACGCCGTCATCGATGCCGACATCGACCACCCGCGCCGTGGCGAACGCCGGCACGCGCCGAGCCACATTCGCCTCGGCGAGGAAACCCTCGTGCTCGCCGTGGGCGACGCGGGCATGCAGGAGTTTGAGCGCGACTTCCCGGCCGTCGGGAGATCGCGCCAGGTAGACAGCACCCTGCCCGCCTTCGCCGATCTTCGCCAGAAGGGCGTACCGGCCAACCCACCGAAGCACGGACGGAGCGGGTGGAGCGTATGTGACGTGAGTGATCGGCCGCGTACGCACAGCACTCGCATGACGTACCTCGGAGGGCGCCAGCTTGTTCCGCAGGATGAGGAGGTGAGCCGTTCCGCCCACGCAGACCCCGAGCCAGACGAAGGAGGTGACCGTCCAGCGCGGGTCTTCCTTGGGGACATGCTCCAAGACCGAGGCTGCCGCCAGAACGCCCACCTCAACCGCGAGGTAACCTGCCGCCGCGATCCACAAGGTACTGCTGCGCAGCCGGTAGGCCGCATACGCGATCATGAACGGGATCGGCATCCCGCCGCAGCAGAAGAACGGCACCAGTGCCCAGCTCAGACCCGGAGACTGCCCGGTCCGCCGCGCGGCCCGATCTGAGCCGAAGGTCATGATCCGCATAATAGGCAGTGATTAGCGATAAATCGCGACCTTGACCGAGTCAAGAGGACGAACCACCCTTACAGTTGGGACGCGTGGATCGAAGTCAGGTCGTGGTGCGGAGGTCGGAGGACGGCAAGTCCATCCGCGTGGGCAAGGTGCTCTCCCGAGAGAAGGGCGTCTTCTCCGTCCGGTGGAACGACGATGGAACTGAGGAGAACCTGCGGCTGGACTCCCGCAACCAGCTCGCCATCGAGGGGACGCTCCGCTTCATGTCCCTGATGGACCCGGACGAGGTCATCAAGAAGTTCACCGATGATCCCCTCGGAGTGGTACTCCAACTGCTCATCGAGCACCCAAAAGGACTGAAAGCCCAGGACGTCAAATCGAAGCTCCTGGAATTCGGTCTCGACGAAGCATCCGTGGACAAGGCATGGAAGCGGATTCAGCCCAAACTCGCCAAACACGACAGCGTCGAACTGGCATCCAACGTCTACCACGCGCGACCCTCGGAAACGCCGTCGTCTGTGGCGTTGCCGGACGCCGACAAGGCCGAAGAGATCCCGACGCCCGAGACATCACAGGCCGTCGCATCCAAAGAACCGGCTGGATCATTCTCGGAGCGGCTAGCCAAGCTCCTTGATGCCAAACAGTCGCGCGATATCCAGGAATACCTCGCCGAACCACTCCACACTGGAGTGGCCCTTGGCAGGCTGGACGTTCCAGCGATCAGCACGTTCTTCGGTGAGCTGGATGAGACCGATCGCCGGATCTTCTCCACGCTGTTGCTTGCCGTACCGAAAAAGACTCCGGTAGAGTCGCTGTCGCCTGAAATCTGGCAGGGTGTGCTTATTGCCGCGATTGCCGAGCTTCGCTCCCAAACATCATCAGAGCTCCTAACCGCAGCCAGATGGTTGCTGCGCCGGGTAGCGGCACGCCCCGAAATGTCCAGTGAGCTGGTCCGGCCATTTATTCAGCTGGCATTGTTCCTGGCCAAGGATCCGCAGAAGGCCGATCTCGAGGTTCTGGATCTCGTGGCACATGCCCTGAGCCGAGCCATTCCACATCTGGGCAAGGATGTCGTCTCGCCCGAGCGGGTCGCTTTACTGGCGCAGCCCCTGCCTTTCTCTGACAAGGGCGGCCGGGTGCCGCTCATGGTGGCGGTGCATCAACGATGGCCCGGCAGCCTGCTGAGCCCTCGATGGTGGGATGGCGCCACCACGGCGAGCCTCGTCGAGTGCGGTCAAGGACGGTTCGGCAGGATCATCGCCTCGCCTGAGATACTTGAGTCCGTCGTGCGGCCGCTGCTGGAGCGCGAACTGGCCGAGGTGACCACCCGGGCCAGGCTTGGGCTTTTCCTGAGCCTGCCCGCAGAGCTGGCAGAACAGTTGCCGATTCCCGCGGTCGCCAACGCGTTCCGACGAGTAAGCAGACACGACCCCATCGCGGCGGGCTGGGCCGAGGCGCTCAGCGGCCACGAGCAACTGGTCGCGGCAAGAAACGAGCTACAGAGAGCACGCGAAGAGGCCGAGACCGCGACGGCCTTGATGACCGAAGCGGAGCGCCGGGCTCAAGAGCTCTCCGAACGGTGCACCCGGCTGGAACGCGAACTACATGAGACGCAGACCAGCGTGCTTCGAAGGCGGGCATCGCAGGACCGCCAGCTCCAGATCGACGTCATGAGGGCGCTCGCCGACCTGGCAGCCGAGGTCGAAGAGCTCTCAGCTCGAAGCGTCTCGTCCGAAACCATGATTTCGCGGATTCACGGACTTACATCTGCCTACAAAATGACACCAATCGGGACAATTCATGAAAAATCAGTATTTGACCCAAGGCGCCACAAGGCCATCGCCGGTGACCCCGAACCCGGCGAAGAGGTGATCATCCGCCGACCCGGCTACGTCTGGTCCTCATCCACCGAAGAGGTGGTGCTTCACAAGGCACTAGTTGAACACCAGAAATAAGCGGATAAGCCAGGAGAATTGTCGTCGCCATGCCGTACCGTGGCGGTTGATCCCCACGGTTGAGGAGTACGGATGGCCGCAGAGCACGCAACCGGCATCGACTTCGGCACGTCTACATCCCTGGTGGCCGACCAGGTGGGCCGACTGCCGCTGGAGATCGTGCCCATTGGGCACAGCACGACCTGGCTGCCATCCGTTGCCGCCGTCTTCGGTGACACCTTGCTGGTGGGCGAAGAAGCGGAGGATCAACCCGCCAATCGGATCATCAGGTCGGCGAAGCGGGCCATCACAGAGAACCGCAAGACGCTTCGCATCGGCAACGTTGAAGTCAACGCTGACAAGGTGATCGTCGCCCTGTTGCGAGAGATCGCCCGCCGAGCCGAAGCAGCAGGGCAGCCGCTCAGCGACGCTGGAGAGGTCAGGCTGGGCTGCCCCGCGATGTGGACGGGAGACCAGCGTGAACGGCTGCTCAAACTTGCAGCGGAAGCCGGCTTTCCAGTCACTGGTGCCAGCCTGATCGACGAGCCGATCGCCGCAGGGGTCGCCTGGGCCACCCACCGCTTCTATCAGCCGGGAAAGCGGCCCCATGGGAAGTTGCTCGTCTTCGATATGGGCGGCGGCACGCTGGATATCGCTGTCCTCGACATCGCGGGCCGGGACCAGCCGGAGATCTCGGTGCTGTCCGCCCTCGGCAGTGCGGAAGCAGGCGACACCTTGGACAGGGCGATCGTTGGTCAACTCGCCCTGATGCTGGCCAAGCGCGGGATCGTCATTGGCGACCTGCCCAACCCGCATCTCGTGGAGGCGTTACTCCTCAACGCGGCCCGCGAGGCCAAGATTCGCCTCACCTCAGCGGAATCCCACCGAGTGCTGACCCGTGGCCTGGACTTCCCCGAACTGATCTACACCCGCGAGCAGTTGGTCGAAGCGTTTCGCCCGCAGCTTGATCGAGCCGAGGCCCACATCTTCGCCGCACTGCGGAGCGCGAAGATGACCGAGACCATCCCGCTTCCCGATGGCGGCACCCGGACGCACTCACCCGAGGAACTGCGCCGCCTCGGACCCGATGGGCTGATCAATGAGATCAGGTACGTCGTGCTCGTGGGGGGCATGAGCCGCATCCCCTATGTGGGCCGGCGCCTGGGCGCCCTGTTCCCCAAGGCCGAGGTGTTCGACACCACCAGCGTCGCACCTGAAGAGGCGATCGTGGCCGGCCTGGCCAATACCACGGAGTACGGCAGGCTGAACCTGCACCGGCCCGGCTTCGATTTCATCCTGGAGTGGGACTCGGGCCAGGAAGTGATCTATCGCGCCCACACGCCTCTCTATGATCCCTGGCAGGCGTTCTCGATGTCGACGGTGTACTACGACTGGCGCGCGGCCGGCTCCGGATGCCCGCGGCAGGGTGTGGGCCGGCTGCGTGTGCGCTCCATCACCGGCGAGACCGTCAAGATCCGCATCAACGACGAGCCACGAGACCATCTGAAGATCCGGCTCGGTGAACCGGCCGCCTTCAGGCTGTACTGCGACGGCCGGATCGTCATCACCGACGGGCGGGGCGAGACGGGAAGCCTGCGTGTCGACCGATGGCCGGTGATCCACAGCGGGAACTTCGCCGAGCTGGTGCTCAAGCGAGTAGCCCCTTCTCAGGGGCACGGCCGTGAGCCTGACTGGGGCTACCTCCAGAAGGAGTGGGCTCCACCGTTGCCAAAGCGTTGACGAGCAGCACAGCCACCGAGGTGAGCCACAGGCTGAGTGCCCGGCGGGGACTCAGTTCCTCCCGAACCCGCTCACGAGCCGCCCGCAGGTTCCGCAGTCGCCCCTCGTGCATCCGTCGGATGCTTGGGTTGGTCTGCTTGGCCAACCTTTCCTCCACATTCCGGATCTGGAGATCGATGGTGTTCTCCTGCGCCCGAATGCGGCCATCCACCAGTGCCGCGTTCTCCTGCTTGAGGATGAGCTCAGTCTTGCTTTGCCGCGCGGCGACCAGTTCTTGCGCTCGGTGCCAGAGGTCCAGCAGATTGCCGGGAACGCTCGTGTCACCGTCTTGCAAGGCACCCTCGGCCAGGGCAGTGAGCAAGGCGTCTCCGGCGCCCTCGGACGGCTCGCCCGTCTCGACGTCCACCGCGGTGGTCCACAGCTCCAACCGCGGACGGAGCCCGTCGGACTCGGCGAGGTCGATGGTCATGAGGTAGCGACGCCCTTCGGGCAGACCTGGTACCGCCACTGAGCCGAACCTCTGGAGAGCCAAGTTGTCCTCGCCGAGGACTTCGATGGCGAGCTTGACGAGGGGATGCCGGGCGGAGAGAAGATCGACGTCGAGTTTGCTGGCCACTTCGGGGTCAAAGGTGCATTCGACAGGGGATCGCTCCTGGAGCCGGGCGGCAAGCTTGTAGCGCGGATACGTGCTGCTGGTGCTGTCGCTGTGGCTCTCGCGTAGCCGTGTCGCCAGCTCGGGCGTACCGATGATCTGGTGGACGCCATGGTTGTCCGTCTTCGCCCATCGCCCGCCGTACTTCTGGAAGAGCCGGTCGATCATTCCTCTTATCTCGGCCGCACCGACGAAACGACCGTTGCCGGGGCCGTTCTCCGTGAAGCCCTCCACGAGGAGGCTGTCCAGGCCTGCCAGCAGTGAACGAGAGGCGTTGAGCTCGTCGGTGTCGAGGGCGCGCCCCTCGGTCGCGACGGCGATCCTTTCCAACTCCCGGTCTCGTTGCTGCGGGGTCAGGCTGGGGTCGAGCAGTTTGGCGAAGCTGTCACGCAGGATGGGCTCCAGCTCTCCGATGGCGTTGTGAAAGATTCCGATGCGGTCATAGAGCCGCTGAAAGATGTCGGTCTCTATCGTCCCGGGAACCCGCATGTTGTAGATGAAGATCTTCTCATGCTGCTGGCCGAACCGGTCCAACCGGCCGATGCGCTGCTCAACGCGCATGGGGTTCCATGGCAGGTCGTAGTTGACGAGCACCTGGCAGAACTCGAAGTCCAGACCTTCGGATCCGACCTCGCTCAGGAGCAGGATCTCGAACTTTCCGTCGCGGAAGTCCCGCATGATGTCCTGCCGTTCGATGAGCGGCACGCCACCGTGCATGACCCGGCAGGTGAAGTGCTCACTGAGCCGGCGTTGCAGATAGGAAAGCGTCCCGCGGAAGAACGAGAAGATCATCGCCTGGTCGATCCCATGTTCGCGCAGCCGTAAGAGCTCCTCCAGCAGGCGCTCGAACTTGGTGTCGCGCTGCACAGGCCGGATCTTGGCCAGGTGCTCACGGAGCGGGCCGAGGTCCTCGGCTTCGAGCTCGTCATCGACCTCATCGAGGTCGTCGACGTCGTCGAAGAGGTACGGCTCGCGCCGGCGCATGACCTCCTGCGAGGCGGGGATGCAACTGGCGGCCTGCCGTAGCGGCATCTGCATGATGAACCCCGGCGGCACTCCCTTGGACCAGGCACGAAGCCAAGCCCAGCGGTACACCGCGTCGTAGTAGGCGCGCTCCTCGGCGGTCCATTCGACGTCGATGTTCCGGGGCTCACGAACGGCCTTGCGGTCGGGCACGTCGGCTTTACGGGTTCGGGTCAGCACGCCGCTGAGCACGTTGAGATCTGCCAGAAGCTGTCTGGCCCTGGCCTTCTCCTGGTGAGTGAGAGGCCGGTCCGCATCGAGCAGCGTGCGGAGCACGTGGTAGTCAGGGCGATCGGTGATGTTCCGCCCGAACCGCAGCCCATCCAGCCGGTCCAGCTCGGCCAGCAGCTCCCGGGGGTGCTGGTTGCCGACGAGCGCGCTGGAGACCTTGTTGAGCACCGCGTTGGGTTCCAGCTGCATGGCAAAGGTGTCGCGGTCGTTGAAGTTGCCCTCGTCCAGGAGGTTCACCAGGTTGAACAGATCGTCGTTGCCCAGGTTGAGAGGGGTGGCGGAAAGCAGCACGAGGTAGTCGCTGTTGTCGGAAAGGTGCTGGCCCAGAGCATTGGCCTTGCTCTCCCGGTTTCGCATGCTGTGCGCCTCATCGATGATCACCAGGTCAAAGCGCGGCTGCAAGGCGGAGAGCCTGGTGAGGACCTTGTCGGCCTTGCGCAGGGATTCGATCGAGACGATGGCGTGAAGGGTCGGGTCATCTCCGTCCTCCACCCTGTCGAGCCACTCGTCCAGGTCTCGTGGCCGCAGCAGGTCCAGGTTCCGATCGAAGCGTCGCCGCATCTCGGCCTGCCACTTGTACTTGAGCACCGAAGGAGCGATGACCAGCACCCGATCGAGCTTTCGGCGTTGCTCCAGCTCGCTCCAGATCAGTCCCGCCTCGATGGTCTTGCCCAGACCGACCTCGTCCGCGATGAGGATCCGGCCGGACGAACCCGTGAGGATCTTGAGCACCGGTTTGAACTGGTAAGCACGGAAGACCGTCTTGCTGGAGGCGAACGAGTAGATCGTGTCCGTCAGTGGGTGAGTCAGCTTGGTCCAGGTCAGAGTGAGCGCGACATCGTCGGCTCCGGCCGGCTCCTGAGCGAGCCAGAACTCCATGTCGTCCGGATCTCCGGCGACCCCTTGAAGAGACTGCTCGGTGTAGCGGCGCTTCTTACCCCTGATCTCCACCTCGTAGCGGTAGCCGAAACCGCTTGGCACCACCTTGATCACGTTCCCCACGACGGAGCCACCGTCGGGCTTGACGAGATCACCGACTCGGTAGCGCGCGTCATCGCCAAGCGGCTGGGCTTGCTTCCACATCTCCTGCTGAACCGCCCAGGCAGCGATGAGGTGCCCGGAGTCCATGGAGCGACGTTCAGCTCCCGCAGGCTCCGACGTGACACCGTCGAGGACCACCACCGCGTGCCAGTCCTCGTCGATCTCGACAGCGTAGGTGCCTCGATGGAGAAGACGTGTCACCAGACTGGCCGGCATGCCGCGAACCTCCTGCGCGAGCGCCTTGAACCGATCGCGGGAGCCGTCCGGCACGGCGCCGATGACCAGGCAGGTGGCGAGGTTGAGTGGTTCCAGCCAGCGCAGGTCGGTTGTTGAGGGCCGGTATAGCAGGTCATCCGACATAAAGACTCCTGCTGCTGTGAACTTCGGACACAGCAGATATCTATGGTGTTCGCATAACCATCTCGAAGTGCTACCGTTGCTGTCAACGGTGCGCGCAGCGGTACCGGAGAAGCAAGGGCTCATCAGTGAGACGCCTGCGAGACTGGTCGGGATGTCCTGCTGATCGAAGGAGAAGGGCCACCACGTGGCGAAGCTGACGTTGCCGCAGCTCGAGCGGCACCTGTTCGGGGCTGCCGACATCCTCCGCGGCAAGATGGACGCCTCGGAGTTCAAGGAGTACATCTTCGGGATGCTCTTCCTGAAGCGGGCTTCCGACCAGTTCGAGGTGGTCCGCGATGAGCTCATCAAGAAGTGGGTGGCTCAGGGCAAGAGCCGGCAGGAAGCCGAGCGGATGGCGGAGGTGCGGGACTTCTACCGGGGCGACAAGTTCTACGTGCCCGCAGAGGCCCGCTGGCCGTACATCTGGAACCGCTCCCGCGAGAAGAACGTCGGCGACATGCTCAACAAGGCGCTGGCCGCGCTGGAGCAGGAGAACGTCGACGCCCTGGAAGGCGTCCTCGAGCACATCGACTTCACGCGCAAGGTCGGCCAGTCGACGATCCCGGACAAGCGGCTGCAGCAGCTCATCGACCACTTCTCCCGGGTACGGCTGCGCAACGAGGACTTCGAGTTCCCCGACCTGCTCGGCGCGGCCTACGAGTACCTGATCGCCCAGTTCGCCGACTCGGCCGGCAAGAAGGGCGGCGAGTTCTACACCCCGCGTGGCGTCGTCCGGATGATGGTGCGCCTGGTGAAGCCGCAGCCCGGCCATGCCGTCTACGACCCGTGCTCGGGCTCGGGCGGCATGCTCATCCACGCCAAGGAGTACATCGACGAGCACGGCCTCGACTCCGGCGACCTGACCCTGGCCGGGCAGGAGTACAACGGCGGCACCTGGGCCGTGTCGAAGATGAACATGATCCTCCACGGCGTGCTCAACGCCAAGCTGGAGAACGACGACACCCTCGCGGAGCCCAAGCACGTCAAGAACGGCGAGCTGGAACGGTTCGACCGGGTTCTCACCAATCCGCCGTTCTCGCTGAACTACTCCTCCGCCGACATGAAGCACAAGGAGCGCTTCAAGTACGGCTTCGCCCCCGAGACCGGCAAGAAGGCGGACCTCATGTTCGCCCAGCACGTGCTGGCCGTGCTCACCCCTGATGGGATCGGCGCCACGGTCATGCCGCACGGCGTGCTCTTCCGCGGCGGCAAGGAGAAGGAGATCCGGGAAGGCATCGTCAAGGACGACCGCCTGGAGGCCGTGATCGGCCTGGCGCCCAACCTGTTCTACGGCACCGGCATCCCGGCCTGCATCCTCGTCCTGCGCGGCACCGCCCCGCGTCCGCCCGAGCGGCGCGGCAAGGTGCTGTTCATCAACGCCGACCGCGAGTTCACCGCCGGCCGGGCGCAGAACTACCTCGACCCGCAGCACGCCGAGAAGATCGTCGCCGCCTACGAGGAATACCGCGACATCCCCGGCTTCGCCCGCGTCGTGGACATCGAGGAACTGCGCGAGAACGACTTCAACCTCAACATCCGCCGCTACGTCGACAACACTCCCCCGCCCGAGCCCCAGGACGTCCGCGCCCACCTCCACGGCGGCGTCCCCAAGTCAGAGGTCGAGGCCAAGGCCGGGCTGTTCCGGGCGTTCGGCATCGACCCGGCTGTTCTCTTCACCGAGCGCGACGCCGACTACTACGACTTCCTCCCCGAGGGCTGGAAGGCGACGGCCGACCGTCTCCCATCGCTCGCCGCTCCCGCCGAGGAGCGCCTGCGCGAGGCGTTCTCCGATTGGTGGGTACGGCACAGCAAGCGCCTGGTCGAGCTGCCCGACACACGCAAGGTCATGGAGGTCCGCGCCGAGCTCCTCGACTCCTTCGTCACCGAGCTCAAGCCGCTGGGCGTTCTCGACCGCTTCGACCTCGCCGGTGTGGTGGCCGCTTGGTGGGGTGAGGCGCAGTATGACATCAAGACCCTCGGGCTCAACGGGTTCGAGGGGGTCGTCGAGGGTTGGCTGACCACCATCGAGTCGGCGTTCGCCTTGGATGAGGAAGACGTCGAATACTGGGACAAGCAGAAGGTCGCCGCCGAGAAGCGCAAGGCCCGAGACCACCGGGTCGTCCCGGCGCTCATTCCCGACTACCTCGCCGAGCTGGAGGAGGCCGAGACGGCTTATGCCGAGCTGAACGCCCAGCTCAAGGCCGCCACCGCCAAGCCCTCCGAAGAGGATGAGGAGGCCGACGAGCCCGCCGAGGATCAGCTCTCCGAGGCTGAGCTCAAGGCGTTGAAGGCCCGTACGGCTGCCGCGAGGAAGAAGGTAGCCGTCTTGGAGGGCCACTTCCTGCCGCGCCTCCGCATGGCCTACGCCGCTCTGGATGACGACTCCCGCCGCGACCTCGTCCTCGACGTCCTGCGATCACAGCTTGCGTCCCGTCTCGAGTCCCGTACGGCTGCCGCCCGCCGGTTGCTTGAAGGTGCCTTCCGCACCTGGGCCGACAAGTATGCGGTGACCTTGCGCGAGCTCGAAGCTAAGCGTGAAGCAGCCGCCGCGCAACTGGGTGCCTGTCTTAAGGAGCTGGGCTATGCGTAAGCAAACGCACTACGTGCCACTGGCGAACCTGGTCGAGATCAATCCGAAGGATTATCCAAACAGCGAGGTAGTCCACTACATTGCCATGGAGGACGTTTCCGACAACGCGGAACTTCTCCGCATCGGAGAGCGTCCTCGCTCGGAGCTATCCCCGGGGCAGCCTACTTTCCGGGATGGCGATGTACTCTTTGCTAAGATTACGCCGTGCATGGAGAACGGCAAGGGCGCCTTCGTCTCCGGTCTTGATGGAAAAATAGGCCAAGGCAGCACCGAGTTCCACGTCCTCCGGGCCCGAAACGGAACCAACTCCCGCTTTATCTACCATTGGACTAGGTCGAAGTATCTGCGACGCTCAGCAGCAGCCATGATGACTGGCTCGGCGGGGCAGCGGCGAGTTCCGAGACAGTTTTTTGAACGCTTTCTCGTGCCAGCATTCAATGAGTTGGAGCAGCAACGGATCGCGGAGACTCTCGATACTCTCGATGGACTCATCAGCAACTTCCATGCCTACGCAACCAAGCTAAAGCTTGTACAAGCAGGCACGGTTTCTCGCCTCATGACGCACGGCCTAAGCGGCAACGCTTCATCCTGGCCCCAGTTTGCCTGCAAGGATGCATTCAGCCTCTCCAGCGGGCTTCCATACCCCGCACCTCAGCCAATAGAAGGAAAGACGCCCATCTACGGCGCCAGTGGGATATCAGGATATGGCGATCGCCAACTTACGCCAGGCCCCACTTTCACTATCGGCCGTGTCGGCGAAGGCGGCGTCGGGATTGTTCACCATGTACCAGGTGCTGCGTGGATCACAGATAATGCGCTGTGGGCCACCTCGATCAATCCGGGATGGCATGCGGAATTCATCGCACGATATCTGTCCTGGTTCAACCTTCGAAGGGTTCGAAGCCAGACCGGGCAGCCCCTGGTAACTCAGGGTGTTATAAGCCCTCTGCCGATCCCTAAGCCACCCAAGGCCGAGCAACTTCAAATAGTTTCAATCCTCCAAAGCCTCGATGAGGCAGCGGAAAAGAATAATGCGGAGCTTGAAAAGCTCCGCATTCTCAAGTATGGGCTCATGGACGACTTGCTGACCGGGCGGGTTCGGGTTTCGGAGGCGGAAGCCGTACTGGAAGATCTTTGATCTTGGCGAGGCGGCGACGCGCCGCCCCGCGATGAGGCGATTCGTCGGGGGATGACGTTGTTCGAGGACTTACCGAGGGGAGTCGGCCGGTGACCGACTACGAGTACACACTGGTCGAACGGCCACTGATCGAGCAGCTCAAGAGCATGGGCTGGCAGCATCTCACGGGTGCCGAGCACGGGGCCGTGGTCCCGCTGTTTCCGAGGATGTCAGCACGGCGGTCCTTCGACGAGGTGATCCTGGAGGACAAGCTCAGGGACGCGCTTGAGCGGATCAACGGCGACTGGCTGGACGACCGGCGGGCGAACCAGGCGTTCAACGCGCTGACCCGCGTACCGGCGGCCAACCTGCTGGAAGCCAACAAGCAGGTCACCGAGCTGCTGATCAACGGCATCCCGATCGAGGACCCCACGAGCGGCAAGTCGCGGACCGTCCACTACATCGACTGGCGGAACCCGGGCAACAACGAGTTCACCGCGATCAACCAGTTCCGCGTCGACATCCCCGGCACCGGCGGCAAGCAGCAGATCGTCCCCGATGTCGTCCTCTTCGTGAACGGCATCCCCCTGGTCGTCATCGAGTGCAAGAAGACCACCGAAAGCAGTCTGAACGTCGCGGTCAACCAGATCCGCCGCTACTGCGACAGCCGTACCGGAAACCCCAAGCTCTTCCACCCTGTGCAGCTCACCGTGGTCACCAGCGGCGAGGACGCCAAGCTGGGCACCTTCACCGCCAGGCTGGAGCACTACGTGCCCTGGCGCGACCCCTATCCGCTGACCAAGGCGCAGCTCGCCGGCGACCTCGGCAAGGACGAGGAGCAGCTGAGCAGGCAGGAGATCCTCGTCACAGGCGTGCTGGAGCCCGCCAACCTGCTCACCGTCATCCACAACTTCGTCACCTTCATGACCACCGACGAAGGCGTCACGGTCAAGGTGGCACCGCGCTACCAGCAGTTCCGCGCGGTGGAGCGGACCGTCGACCGCCTCCTGCACGGCAAGCCCGGCCACAAGGGCGGCATCATCTGGCACACCCAAGGCTCGGGCAAGAGCCTGACCATGACCTTCCTGGTCCGGCGGCTGCGCTCGATCCCGGAGCTGGCGCACTACAAGGTCGTGGTGGTCACCGACCGAACCCAGCTGCAGGACCAGCTCAGCGAGACGATGCAGCTGAGCAACGAGAAGCTGGACATCGCCAAGAGCAGCGCCCGGGCCAAGACCCTGCTCGGCCGCAAGGGCCCAGGTCTGGTCTTCGTGATGATCCAGAAGAACCAGAACGGCGCGCCCGTGGACAGGTACGACATGGGCGAGGTCAACACCGACGAGTCCATCGTCGTGCTGATCGACGAGGTGCACCGTTCGCACACCGCCACGCTGGGCGCCAACCTCCGGCAGGCGCTGCCGAACGCGGCCCGGATCGGCTTCACCGGCACGCCGATCATGACCAAGAAGGGCCTGCGCAAGACCAGCGTCGAGCTGTTCGGCTCCTTCATCGACACCTACCGGCTGCGCGAGGCCGAGGAGGACGGCGTGATCGTGCCGATCCTCTACGAGGGTTTCAAGGTCAAGGGCGCGCTCCAGAACGGCCAGGACATGGACGCGCTCTTCGAAGAGGAGTTCGAGGACCTGACCGACGAGGAACGCCAGCAGCTCCAGCGGCGCTGGGCGACCAAGGGGAACGTCTCGGCGGCGCAGAAACTGGTCGACGTCAAGGCCAAGCACATGCTCCGGCACTACGTGGACAAGGTGCTGCCCGAGGGTTTCAAGGCGCAGGTGGTCGCATATGACCGGGAGACCACCGTGCGCTATCGGGAAGCGCTCATGGAGGCCCGCGACGAGCTGGTGCGCGACCTCGAGAAGCTACCGCCGCAGCTGCTCACCCGCAACCTGGATGAGCTCAAGCCGCGGCAGGCGCAGCTCGTCAAGGCCCACAGGCAGCTCGATCTCATCAAGCGGATGGACTTCGTGCCGGTGATCTCCAAGGGGGACTCCGAGCACGAGGACCGCTACGCGGAATGGACCGACGAGGCCAAGCAGAAGCTGCGGATCGACGGCTTCACCCGGCCCTTCGACGAGAACGACATCGCCTTCGTCATCGTCAAGTCGATGCTGCTCACCGGCTTCGACGCGCCGATCGAGCAGGTCATGTACCTCGACCGCAAGCTGGAGATGCACGACCTGCTCCAGGCGGTCGCGCGGGTGAACCGGACCGCGGACGGCAAGCCGTACGGGTATGTGGTCGACTATCGCGGCGTGGCGCAGAACCTCGTGGAGGCGCTGCGGATCTACGCCGACGAGGAGTTCGAGGCCGGAGAGAGTGATGACGTGGCCGGCGCGCTGCGCGACCTCAAGACGGAGATCGCCAAGCTCGAACCGCAGCGGCAGCGGCTGCGGATGATGTTCCGGGACCACACGGACGTCGAAAGCTGTGTGCAGGAGCTGGCCGACCCGCAGCTGCGGGACAGGTTCAACGTGGAGCTCGCCCGGTTCGCCCGGACCATCAACACCGTCTTGCCCGATCCGGCGGCGACGCCGTACCTGGAAGACGTCAAGCGGTTCTCGGTGATCAAGCTGACCGCGAACCGGCGCTACCGTGTCGACGGCGGCGAGTTCGACCCGGGCGCCTACGGTCAGAAGATCAAGCTGCTCATCGACGAGCACGTGACCTCGCTCGGCATCGAGCAGCAGCTCCCGCCGATCGCGCTGACCGCCGCCAACTTCGCCGCCAAGGTGGAGGCGATGACCGGCGGCTCGCGGGCCAAGGCCTCGGAGATGGAGCACGCCCTCCGGCACCACATCACCGTCCACGCCGGCCAGGACCCGGCCCGCTACCAGCTCCTCAGCGAGCGCCTGGAGCAGATCCTGACCGAGCTGAAGGACGACTGGGACGCCCAGCTGCTGGCCTTCAAGAACCTGATGGCCGACGTGGTGGAGGACCGGCGGGACAACCCGCACAACTTCAGCCCGGCCGAGTACGCGATCTACGGTCTGCTCCTACAGGAGCTGGCCACCTCGGAGGAGGACATCCACGAGGAGCGTTTCGTCAACGCCGCCCGGGAGATCGTGGCGTTGGCGAGCCGGACCATCCATCGCCGCGACTTCTGGAGCAAGCGCTCCGACGTCGCCGACTTCCGCAGCCAGATCTTCGAAATCCTCGTGATGAGGGACCTCGGCGATCTCGAACACCTGGGGCTCGTCGCGGACAAGGCACGGGACGTCGTCAAGAACAACCTCGCGACCATCCCCAAAGCGTGAGCCTGGCATGCTGGTGACCGTGAGTGATTTCCCCGGAGTCCTGCGGGTCGGCGACCTGGAGGTCGCCGTCTCGGTGAGTGATCGCCGCAAGAGCGTTCGCCTCACCGTCGAGCGGGACGCCTCGGTCACCGCCGTCGTGCCGCCGCAGATCTCCACCGCCGAGCTGGCCAAGCTGGTGGAGGCCAAACGATCCTGGCTGTACGGCAAGCTCGCCGAGAAGCGGGAGCTGGGTGAGGCTCCGCCGGACAAGCAGTTCGTCACCGGCGAAGGCTTCCGCTATCTGGGCCGCTCCTACCGGCTCCGCATCGTGCCCGCGGGTGAGGTCCGGCTGGTCCGGGGCCGCTTGGAGCTGCCGGAAGGCGGTGGCGCCAAGGAGCTGGTGGGCTGGTACCGCCGGGTCGGCCGGCCCTGGCTCACCCGGCGGATCCGGCCGTGGGCGGCTCGCATGGGCGTGGAGCTGACCGGGCTGCGGGTGCGTCCGCTGGGCTACCGCTGGGGTTCGTGCTCACGGGATGGTCAGGTCAACATCCACTGGGCGACCATGCAGCTTCCGCCGAGTCTGATCGACTACGTGCTCGTGCATGAGCTGGCGCATCTCAAGCGTCCCGACCACGGCGCCGAGTTCTGGCGGGTCGTCGAGCAGGCCCTGCCGGGCCACGAGGAGTATCGGGAGCGGCTTCGCCGTACGGGGGATGACCTGTGGTTGCCGGAGGAAGGGCGATAGATGCGAGACGACGTCCTGGTCAACGCCGCCGACATCGCGCGGCTTGCCGACGTCGGCCGGGCGGCGGTGAGCAACTGGCGCAAGCGGTTCAGCGACTTCCCCCAGCCGGTGGGCGGCACCGCCACCAGCCCGGCTTTCTCCCTTGCCGAGGTGGAGCAGTGGCTGCGCAAACACGACCGGTACGTCGAGGTCGCGCCCCGGGAACGGCTCTGGCAACGGCTCCGCAGCAGCACCGACGATCTGCGCCTGGGTGAAGTGGTGGCCGATGCCGGCGCGGTCCTGCTGGGCGAGAAGACCAGCCTGGACAAGGCTCTGGTCAAGGAGATTCAGGAAGTCGGACGGACCGAAGGCGCCGTCGCCGCCTTCGACGGGATCTGTGAACGCTACGTCGACCTGCACTCCCGGCGCCTGCTGGCCACACCACCCGAGGTGGCCAGGCTCATGGCCAGAATCGGCGCGACCTCCGGTGGCACGGTTCTCGACCCGGCGTGCGGGATCGGCACCGTGCTGCTGGAGTCCGAAGGCAGCCAGGTGTTCGGCCAGGAGCTGAACGAGAACGCCGCCAGACTGACGAGTATCCGGCTCCGGCTCCATGGCTACCGGGCGCGGATCGAAGCGGGTGACTCGCTGCGTGCCGACGCCTTTGCGGGCGTGCAGACCGACGCGGTGGTGTGCAACCCGCCCTTCAATGAGCGGGCCTGGGGGTACGACGAGCTGGCCAGCGATCCGCGCTGGGAGTTCGGCCTGCCGCCGCGTGGCGAATCGGAACTGGCCTGGGTGCAGCACTGTCTGGCGCACGTCCGGCCCGGCGGCCTCGTAGTGATCATGATGCCGGCTGTGGCGGCCACGCGACGCCCGGGCCGCCGGGTGCGGGCGAACCTGCTGCGCGCAGGTGTGCTTCGCGCGATCATCAGCCTCTTCCCCGGTGCGGCTCCCGCCTCCAGCGGAGCGCCGGACCTGTGGGTGCTTCGCAAGCCCGAACCGGGCGACGAGCTGCCGTCCCAAGTGCTGATGGTCAACGCGAGCGAGGATCTGGCGCTGGCCGAGGAGGCGTGGCGGGCCTTCGGCACCGGTGACGAACTGCCGGCGAACAGCCGGGCGGTACGCATCATCGACCTGCTCGACGACGAGGTCGATCTGACGACGAGCCATCGGGTGGCCGCGCAAGAACCCTCATCCGGCTTTGCCGTGATGAGCGATCGCCTGTCGTCGATGCTGGAGACGTTGACACTCCCCCGGCTGACGTCGGCCCCCCGCCGGGATCTGGCGATGACCAACATCGGTGAACTGGCACGCGCCGGGGTCGTCACCGTCATGCAGGGGCCTCTCAAGCTCGCCGACGAGGGCGACCAGCCCGTGCTGACCGCGAAGGACCTCCTGCTCAACCGGGCGCCGAGCGGCCGGACCGGCGATGCGCCGGGCCTGGTCCGCATTGAGGCAGGTGACATTGTGGCGCCCGTCCTCTTGAGCAGCGGTGCCGTGCCGCGGGTGATGAGCCGGGCGGGAGCCGTACTGGGACCCCAGCTCCTGCTCTTCCGGACCGACCCCGAGCGGCTCGACCCCCACTTCCTGGCCGGCTGCCTGCGCGCCGGCGGCGCCACCGGTGCCCGATCCGGCTCCGCCGTACGGCTGGACCCACGGCGAGCGCAGCTGCCACGGCTGCCGATCGAGGAGCAACGCAGGTACGGCGAGGCGTTCAGGCAGCTACTCGCCTTCGAAGACGCCACCAGGGAGCTGCGGGAGATCAGCGATAATCTTGTCGCTGCCGGGATCGACGGGCTTCTCGACGGGAGCCTTGCTCCCGAGTGATCTCCCTGGAGGCGCGGTGACCCTCTTCCTTGGTCGCTACCAGTTCGACCCGATCCATCTGGGCCGCGGGGGCATGGGAGAGGTCTGGGGCGCCGAGGACACGATGCTCGGCCGCCGAGTGGCGATCAAGTTCGTCCGGCTCCCGGACGCGGAACTGGACAAACGCTTTCGCCGGGAAGCCAGGGCGTTGTCCATGTTGTCGCATCCCGGTGTTCCCACCCTCTACGATTTCGGGTCCACCGACGGCCGCCACTACATGATCATGCAGTTCATCCACGGTCATGGCCTGCATGACGTCATCGCCGAGCATGCCCCGCTCTCCATCGGCTGGGTGGCCTCGATCGGCGCCCAGATCGCGGCGGTTCTGGAAGCCGCCCACGAGCAGCACATCCTGCACCGGGATCTGAAGCCGTCCAACCTCATGCTCTGCCCCGATGGCTCGATCCGCGTCCTGGACTTCGGGCTGGCCTTCATGCGGGAGGCGGAGCTGACCAAGGTCACCCGTACCGGCCAGCAACTCGGCACCGCGGCCTACATGTCGCCCGAGCAGGTCGAATGCGAGCCGCCCAGTGCCCGCAGCGACATCTACTCCCTGGGCTGCGTGCTCTATGAGCTGCTCACCGGCTATCCGCTGTTCAGCGGGCCAAGCGAGTACAGCGTCATGAGCCAGCACGTGCGGACTCCGGCCACCCCGGCCGGGCGGCATCGGCCGGACGTGCCCAAGAGCCTGGACGAGCTGCTGATGGCGATGGTGGAGAAGGATCCTGCGGACCGGCCGGCCAGCGCACGCGAGGTGCATGAGCGGCTCATGCCGTACCTGTCGGGCATCGGCCCTCTGGGAGACATGACCAGGGGTGGAGTGAGCCCGTTGACGCTCTACTCTCGGGCACTGAGCCGGACGATCTTCGCTGGGGTCTCTGTCCCGAGTTCCAGGACGTCGGTGGCACGGCAGGACTTCAGTCACGGAGATGTCCGGCGAGCCCGGCGGGAGGCGCAATCGCTAGTCCGGGAATCTCGGTACGGCGAAGCCGCCGCTTTACTGGAGGAGGCGGTTGCGCACGCTCCCGAAGAGCTGGCATTGCGGGAACAGCTCGCCGAGGTCTGGCTGACGGCGGGCGACTACTCCCGGGCCGCCCACGAGTACCGGAACCTGGCCGCAGCAGCCGACTCTGAGCAGGCGTTTCACTACCGGCTCCAAGAGGCCGCCTGTCATGTGCACCTTGGCGACACTGAGTCGGCGCTGCACCTCATGAACGAGCTGCTGGCAGACTGCGCCGCGGAGGACGAACCTCAGGCGCTGGAGCTTAGGCGGCAGATCGGCGAGCTGGAACGGGATGCGGGTCTTCTGGACCGGGCCAGACGGACTCTCACGGCGCTGCTGTCCGACCTGGAGCGAACCCACGGCGCCGACCATGCTGCGACTGAACGAGTCCGGCAACTGCTCGCCTCATGCTGAGCTGATCACTGATCCTTAGTTGATGGAGTTGCGTGGGGGTCGTGCCTCCCGCCTCGAAACGGGCGAAAGCGGAGTTTCCCGGAGCTTGCCGTGCAACTGCCTGGTGTACGGCTCGCCGAGCACGCCTCCGCTCCGCCAGGAGGCCGACGTAGAAGACGGCCGTCTCCTGATCGTCCTGACTGGGCGAGTCGAACCTCTTGTCGACCTCCCCGAGCCACCCGGAAGCATCCCCTCATACTTTGCGTCCCGTACGCATCCTTGACGGCATGCCCATGGCTAAGCGCTGAACATTTGTTTAGCATGCTATTCATGCGTTCAGAGTCGGATCTCACCGCCCGGGCCCGCATCCGCGACGCCGCGATAGACCTGTTCGGTCGCGAAGGTGTCAACCGGGTCAGCGTGCGCGCCATCGCCGCCCGAGCAGGCGTCTCCCCCGCCCTGGTGCTGCACCACTTCGGCTCGAAGGACGGCCTACGCAAGGCCTGCGACGCCTACCTGCTGGAGATACTGCGCGGCGACGGCCGGCCCGCCGATCTCGGCGACACCGCCCGGCTCGGCTCGATGCTCGAAGCCGCCGCACCGGCGCGCCGCTACCTGGCCCGGGCCTTCCTCGACGACTCCCCGGAGGCGGGCACGCTGTTCGACGAGATGGTGGCCGCCTCCGAGAGGTGGCTGGGTCACGGCGCGGAAGAAGGCTGGATCCAGCCCAGTGAGGATCCGCACGCCCGCGCCGCCGTCTACGTGACATGGCTGCTCGCCCCGGTGATGCTGCACGCCCATCTGTCGCGCGCCTTCGGCGTGGACGACCTGGCCGAGACCGGCGCGACCCTGCGCTTCTCCCGCGCCGCCATCGAGATCTTCACGCGCGGCGTGTTCGCCGACGACCGCGTGCTGGACGCCTGGAACACCGTCAGAAAGGACCTCGGATGAAGGTCGTCATCCTCACCCACGGCACCCGCGGCGACGTCCAGCCCTACGCAGCGCTCGCCTACGCCCTCATGGAAGCCGGGCACGAGGCCGTGTTGGGCGCGCCCGCCGCGTCCGCTTCGCTCGCCGAGCCGTACGGTATGCCGTTCCTCCCTCTCGACGACGGCCCGAACAAGCTCATCGACGATCCCGAGATCCGCCAGGCGATCGAGACCAACTATCGAGGGCTGCGCGGCAAGAAGATCGCCCTGCAGGTCATGCGGCGCACCAAGCCCCTGATGGGCCAGGTCTTCGCCGACATGATCCGGGCGGTCGACCTGGGTGCCGACCTGATCGTGCACCCGCCGGGCATCCCTGCGCACCACATCGCCGAGAAGCTCGGCGTGCCCGCCGTACCCGCTGCCATGCAGCCGGTGTGGGTGCCCACCGCGACCTTCCCCAACCCCATGCTTCCGGTACGGCTGCCGCGCGCGCTCAACCGCGCCAGCTACCTGCCGATCAAGATGCTGCTGCGCAGCTTCGCCGGGGTGGCCGACCAGTTGCGGGACACGCTGGACTTGGCGAAACGCCGAGGCCGCCACGACGTCATGCGTGCGCCCGGAGGAGGCCCGTCCACTGTGTTGCAGGCGTTCAGCCGTCATGTTCTGCCGCCCGGCCTCGACTATCCGGCCACCGTCCACACCACCGGTTTCTGGTACCTGCCCGCTGCCCCCGGCTGGGCTCCCTCCGACGAGCTGGCCGCCTTCCTGGCCGACGGGCCCGCCCCGGTCTACGTCGGGTTCGGCAGCATGGCGGGCACCGATCCCGAGCGGATCGGGCGCATCGTCACCGAAGCCGTCCGCCTGGCCGGCGTGCGGGCCGTGCTGGCCGCCGGATGGGGTGGCATGCGAGTCGGCGACCTGTCGGGTGACGTGTTCCTGTTGGAGCAGGCGCCACACGACTGGCTGTTCCCGCGCATGGCCGCGATCGTCCACCACGGAGGCAGCGGCACCACCGGGGCCGCGCTGGCGGCCGGGCGCCCGCAGGTGGTCGTGCCGTTCGTCGCCGACCAGCCCTTCTGGGCGGCGCGTATGCACGCCACGGGCGTCGCCCCAGCACCTATGCCGCAACGCCACCTCACCCCAGAGGGCTTGGCCAGCGCCATCAAGCTCGCCGCCACCGACCACGCCATGGCCGAGAAGGCGACCATCCTCGGCGGTCTCGTCCGCGCCGACGATGGTGTGCGCACCGCCGTCAAGATCCTGGAGAGCCTCGTGTGACCCCTCGATATCACCGGTTGCTCGCCGAAAGGCCGTATGAAGGGCGTCAAGAATTCTTGCCCGCGAATCGGACTCGATGATATTGAGGGATATCGGCCGCAAAAGCCGGGGGCGAGGATTCTTCTCGCCCCATGCCTGCCTTTCATATTCTCTGAGAAGGAGAGGGCGTCCCCAGATGATCCGACTTCGCCGCGCCGCCCGCCGCCGATGAGCGGCAGTGGCCTGCCCGTGTTCTTCCACGCCCGCCGTTCACGCGGCTACCTGTCACTCGGCTCGGTGGCGTCGCGCTGGCAGCGGGCGCGGCCGGGGTTCCTCCAGGGGTGAGGGAGGAACTGAGCTGTAAGGAACGTATTTCACCAACGGGAATCGCCTAGATCCGACCTCGCGCTGTCGCGGGGTTCGGCTCCTTGGTCGATCGAGTGCCCGCCCAACCATGAGAAGCGCAGGCGCCATGCCCATGTCCAGCATCAGGCTCGGGAGTACCCCCGAAAGCGCCGAATACCTCCCAAGCCGTAGGAAGGCCGCCTCCCCTGAGCCGACGCCCTGTCGAGGACTGACGACCAAGCTGGCCATATCGCCGGAAGGAGAAGACCGTGAGGACCCTCGACAAAGCCATCCCGACGCCGCCGAAGGCGCACCTGTCGGCACGATTCACAGACATGCCTGCGTGGTTGCTGCTCACGCTGGTCGCCATCGGACTGCCGCGAACCATCCTCGCCGACCTGGACATCGTCCCGCCGGAGAGCGGCCTGCTGTACTACTTCCTCGCGCTGGCCCCGTTCGCCGCGTGGCTGGCGGTGGCGGTGCTTCGCGAGACCAGGAAGCCGATCATGGATTTCCTGGTCCTCGGCTCGCTGTACGGGTTGTCACTGGCCGTCGTCCACCACGCGTTGTGGAACGCCGACGCGGGGTACGGAAATCGGCCCCCTGCCGGAGCAGTCGGCTTCGCCGGGAACTTCAGCCCCGCTCTCCAGGACCTCGCGCTTCATGGATACACGATCATGATCGCCATGGCGATCGGCCTGGGCTCGGGCCTGGCCGTCGCCGTGGCCGCCTGGGTGGCCGGCAAGGTGCGAGCGAAGCGCCACGACTTGCACCGGAAGTTCACTGCATGATGAATTCATGGATTCGATGCACCAGCCCGCCGCCATCGCCCCGACTGCCCGGTATCGCCTGCATGCAAGCGCGATACTCGTGCTGATCGCCTGGTGGGGCTTCGGCAACCTCTACGAGGCGATCGTGGTGATGCCATGGATGTGGCGCCTGCCTCCCGGGTCACTCCCCGGCGAATTCGAGCCGGGGAGTCCCGTGCTCTACTTCTTACCTGCCGGACTGGCTCTGCTCGCGCTCGCCTGGACGTTGGTCATCCGCGTCCGCCGGGATCCCGGGAGTTCTCGACGTGGCGTGCAGTCCACCGCTGTCCTGATCACGATCGCCGCGGCCGGCACCGGGATCCTGGTCCACGCCGTCAATCCGACGTTCCGCGATCCGGCAGCGGCCCTGTCCGATGTGCGGACTGCGATCGTGCTGTGGGAGATAGGCAATGCCGTACGGCTCGCCCTTGCTGCCGCCGCAGCCATCAGCCTGCTGCGCTGGCGGGTGTCTTCAGCGGAGTGTCCATAGTGTACGGCTCGCGGGGGCCCGGCTTCCCGGGCAGTGCGCAGCCGAAGGAGTGGCTGCCGCCGGTGACCTGGCAGTCCGGCCGTCGGGCAGTTCGACCAGGGTGTGAGTGCCCTCGGGGACGGTCACGTCGAGGGCGTAGTGGTTGAGCGACGTTATGCCGGTGGAGTCGGGACGCACGGCGTCCCAGCGCTCCCAGATCGTGGGCGCGCCCATGGTCACCGGGTGGAGGAAGCTCGGGCAGCCGGTCTCCATCAGCATCAGGTAGGCCTCCTCCAGGTGGCCGGTCCTGGTGAGCGCGGGCGGTATGAGAGGGATTCCCGCGAAGTTGTCGGACCCTCCTGTCATGATCGCCGCGATACGGCTTCCGCGGGAGGTAGAGGAATGGACGGCGCCACGGCAGCGACCTATGAATGGCTCCGCGGGGAGTTCAGCGACGCCGAAGAGACCTGGCTCTGCGCCGGCTTCGTGCGGGACCTGTCCCCTCGGGAAGCTCTGCGGCGGATCCACGTGACCCCCGGCTCTTTGAGCGAGTCGGGACAGGGCGTCGCAGCCTACGCGGCCGACGGCGGAACTGTCCTGATCGAATACGGCTGGGCGAGAACCGTCTACGACAAAGCCCGTCTGCTGTCAGTGGGCACCGTCGCGGCCTCGGTGTACGTGAACATCAAGAACGACGGCTTCACCTACTGCGTCGACGGCCGGCAGATCACCACGTTCAGCTTGTACGCCTATTCCCTTCGGGAAGGGGCCGACCCCGACCGGCTCCAGTCGGATGTCGAGGACCTTGGCATGGACATCGACGGCAACCAGCTCGGCTTTCCCGACGATCCCGTCTCCAGCGCCCTGGCCCTCGCCGAACGCGCTACGGGCGTCCATCTGTCTTCCGCCCATTTGGCCAGTCCGGCTCTGATCGGATCCACCGATCACCTTGACACAGCCTGATACCCCATGAAGAGCTCGTTCCCAGGCGGGTGCCCCGGGGCGAGCTTTTCGTCATGGAGCCTGATGAGGCGGTGACCGCTCAAGGTAGAGGTTCCGCCCTTTGGACACGCCCTGTTCCCCTGCGCAGTGCCAGCTGATCAGCGACGTCCGGATTTCCCGGGCATCGCGGTACCGGCCGCGGCCCAGCCGTATCGCTGGACCGAAGATCGCACTGTGACCGCCGGCAGCATCCCTGCGGGCGTGAATCGCCGGAGGTTGTTGACGCCTCGGGTCTCGACCGGCAGAGGCGTGTTGGCGTGAGTCACCGAGCCCTGCCTTCTGCTCGGTCCGCCATCGGCACAGGAGGCGTGTCAGAACTGAGATCCAGTCTGGGGAGCCGGCGCAGGGCCAGGATGCCGAGCGCGGCATGCAGCAGGGCGGCGACCGCTGCGGCGATGTGCAGGCCGGTGACGAAGGCTGCCTTCGCATCCCCAGCGACTGCCGGCGCGAGGCCGGGGAGCTGGAGGGTTTCGTCGAGGGTGGGGGCCAGATCCGGCCCCTGGAGGCGGAACACCAGGGCGGCGAGTGAGCCCAGCAGCGCGATGCCGAGGGCGTTACCGATCTCATTGCTGGTCTCGGCGATCGCGCTCGCCGATCCCGCTCGTTCCGTGGGCACTGCGGCGACAGCCGTATCGGCGACGACGCTGAACGAGATGCCGTAACCGACGCCGGCGATCGCCGTCGAGGCGATGTACCAGCCGACCCCGCCCGAGACACCGGTCGGCAGCAACAGCAGGAGACCGGCGGCGATGCAGAAGTGGCAGACGATGAGGGCTGTCCTCTTGCCGATGCGACCGGCCACTGTCGGCGTGATGACGCACGTGGTCGTGAGAACCGCCGCCCCGGGCAGCGCCAGGAACGCCGCGTGCAGGACCGGTAGGTCAAGAACGGACTGGAGGTAGATTCCGGCCAGGTAGGCGACTGCCGACCACGCTGCCAATGGCAGCAGGCCGGTGATGATCGCGATCGTGAAGACGCGGTCGCGGAACAGGGAGAACTCGATCAACGGGTGTTCGAGGCTCCGCTGGCGGCGAGCGAACCACGCCAGAAGGCAGACGCCGGCGATCCCTACCGCCAGCGGGACAACCGCCAAGCCTTCTGCGGCGGCGTGCTTGATTCCGTAGATCGTGAGCAGCAGGCCGCCGGCGGAGAGCACGACGCTCGGCGTGTCGACGCGGCCGGGCCGAGTGGCGCGCACCTCACGGAGGAGGACGGGCGCGAGCAGCAGGAACAAGGCGATGACGGGAAGGTTGATCAGGAAGACCGCCCCCCACCAGAACTGCCGCAGCAAAGCGCCGCCGACGATCGGGCCGATCGCGAATCCAGCGGCGAACGCGGCGGCGAAGATGCCGATGGCCTGAGCACGGCGGCGCGGGTCGGGGAACAGTTCGCTCACCACCGCCAGCGCCGACGGCAGGAGGGTCGCGCCGGCCACTCCCATAAGGGCGCGGAATGCGATGAGCAGCTCCGGGCTCGGCGCGAACGCCGCGGCCGCGGATCCCACTCCGAAGACGGCGGCGCCGATCATCAGCAGCTTCAGCCGGCCGTACCGATCGCCGAGGTTGCCGAACGCGACCAGCAAGGATCCGACGGCGAACCCGTAGACGTCGAGGATCCACAGAGCCTGGTCGGCTGTCGGCGTGAGAGCCTGGCTGATCCGGGGCATCGCCAGGAACAGGATCGAGCCGTCCATGGACACCAGGAGCACCGGGCAAAGGATCACCAGGAGGCCGAACCAGGCCCGCAAGCCGGGTGAGTGATGCGCACGCTGTCGAATCATGTCCTCGACGGTGCGGGACCGCGCCCGGCGGCAACCATCCCCGTGTCGTGGGTACACCCGACAGGTACACCCACTTGTGAGGTGGAGGACCCTAGGCTCGATCTCATGGAGAGCCTGGGGGCATTCCTGAAGAGTCGTCGTGACCGGGTGACGCCTGCCGAGGTCGGCCTGCGCACCTACGGCACTTCCCGCCGCGTGCCGGGTCTACGGCGTGAAGAGCTCGCGCACCTCGCCGGAGTGAGTGCTGGCTACTACACGCGCCTGGAGCAAGGCCAGGCGGAGACCGCGTCCCGGCAGGTTCTCGACGCGCTCGCCCGAGCGCTCCGGCTCGATCCGGTTGAGACCGTCCACCTGCACAACCTCGCTCGGCAACCCGCCATGCCCCGCTTGTCCGAACCGCGCCAGGAACAACCTCATCCACGAGTCCTCGCGCTCCTGGAAAGCCTCGGCGAGGCCGTACCCGCCGTCGTGCTCGGCCGGCGTGGCGACGTGCTCGCGTGGAACCTCACCGGACACGCGCTCAAGGCCGAACACATCGCTTTCGACGCGCCGCAGGATCCGGCGCGGCGCCCGTCCATTCCACGGATGTTCTTCCTCGACCCCCTCACCCGCGATCTGCACCGCAACTGGCACGAGCTCGCCCGGATCCACGTCGCCTTCCTGCGGCTCACCGCAGGCCGATACCCCACGGACGCTCGCCTGGCCGAGCTCATCGGTGAGCTCACGATGCGCAGCGACGACTTCGCGACGCTGTGGGCGGCGGGCGACGTCGCCGACTGCACCGTCGGCACCATGCACCTGCAACACCCCACCGTCGGAGCCGTGAGCGTCGACTACCAGGTGTGGCTCCAACCCGACAGCCCCGACCACCGGCTTGAGATCTACACCCCGAACGACCCGAGCTCCGCCGACGCGCTGCGAATCCTGGCCCACCAGGTCGGCGAGGAGCAGGCCCACAGTCCGCGGGAAAGCGCTGAATAGCCGCCTGACTCCAATCGCATCGCCAACGCTTTGACCGCGGGCTCGGTCCCCGCTGAGCGCTTCCCGAGAACACGAGGGCGTTGGCGATCTCTTCTTCACCTCCGTCTACGCCTCAAAGCCGAAGCTCAGTCGACGAGCGCGCCGCCGGACAGATTGGCGATTGTTCCGGTCATGGCTCCGGCTCGATCTGAAGCCAGGAACGCGGCCGTCTCCGCTATCTCAGAGAGCGTGGGCAGCCTTTTGAGAAGCGTCCCCTGCGCCAGCCCCCCGACTTCGAGCAGTTCCTGGACCGACTGCCCGGCCGCTGCCGCGGTTTGCTTGAAGAGGTCCTTGGTGTAGGAACCCGCTGCCGGCGCGTCGACGGCGGCGTGTGGACGGATGCCGATGACCCGGATGTTGCCGGGTGCCAGCTCCGCGGCCAGGATCCGCGAGAAGGCCTCTTTGCCGGCCGCGCTCACGGCGTGCCCCAGGATGCCGCCTATGGCCAGCTTGGAACCCGGCTCGGACAACGTCAGGATGACGCCGGGACGCTCGCGGCCCATGTGCCGTGCCACGGCCTTGCTTGTGATGAACAGCGTCCGCAGAAAACCGTCGATCGGCCGCATGAACTCCTCCAGCGAGAGGTCCACCAGCGAAGTCCCCTGGTCGTGCATGACACTCACGGCGTTGAGGGCGATGTCGATGCCGCCGGCCGTCGCCGCGATCGCATCGGCGTGCTTTTCGACCGCCTGCTGATCGAAAACGTCAACTTGCGCGGTCTCGACCCTTCCGCCCATGGCGGCGATATCACGCGCCACGGTGTCGAGCTTTTCCCGCGTCCGGCCGGCGATGAAGACCCTCGCGCCTTCCCGGGCGAATACCCGTGCGATAGCGCCGCCGATAGCGCCCCCGCCGCCATAGATCACAGCGTTCTTGTCTTCGAGCAGCGATCCACTCATGTGTGCCCTCCAGGGCGATTGATTCTTCGGATGATGACGCGGGCTCGGTGGTCACACCGTGGCGCTGCCGGCTGAGTACTCGGCTGCATCATCCTGCTCCCTCTCGAGGAATCCCCCGCGCTGATGCCGCCGAGGGTCGCCAGAGGGGCCCAGTGATCTCGACCGTCCTGGGCCCGGTACGGCCACGCGAATCAACAGTAACCACAGTCGGTTGTAAAAAACAACCATAAGCAATCCTGGTTTAGGATCGGACTGGATAGGAGGGTGGCCATGCCAACCAGCCGTAGCTATCGGGACTCATGTGGGATCGCCCGGGCCCTCGACGTCGTCGGGGAGCGATGGGCCCTGCTGGTCGTCCGCGAGCTGCTCTTGGCGCCTCAACGCTTCTCGGAGCTGCGGCGTGCTCTGCCCCACGTCAGCTCGAACCTGCTTGCGGACCGACTCCGAGAACTCGAGCACAACGGAGTGATCCGTCGTAGACCGGCACCGACGGAAGGCCCGCGGGTCTACGAACTGACCGAATGGGGCCGGAAGCTGGAACCGATACTGCTGGCGCTGGGCGACTGGGGGATCGACGCGCCGCAACCCCCGCCGCCGACCGCGCTCAGCGCCACCTCCGTGCTGATCTTCCTGCGACGTGCCGCTCGCCCCGACCCGGCGGCACCGCCCACGACTTGCCGTCTCGAGCTCGACGGCCGGGTTTGGACGGTCCGCCTGGCGTCCGGACGGGTACAGGTGCAGCCCGGTGAACCCGCAACGGCAGACGTCTCACTCCGTACAGACCCCAAGACGCTCAGCGCCCTGCTGGCCGATCCAGCCGCACTCGCACCCGCATGCGCCGACGGCAGGGTCGCCGTCGTAGGAGATCTGTCGGCCATCGGCCGGCTGCTCCACGCGGTCGCCGACCCGTGGCCCTCCGGCGATCAGACGAGTACCTCCCAAAGCGCTTTGGACGTCGGCCGGCCCGCCACCGGGTGACTTACGGACACCGATGATCGCCGCGGGCTCAGGCAGCCGAGGCCACCGGCATGCCCGGCCCGGGTACCCCAACGACCCCGATCCACCCAGAAAAGCGCCCTTCCGGCGATGAGTTCCGGCGCTCCATCGGGTCTCCAGTCTGGACGACCGCTACGACCGAGGAGGAGTTCATGGGCAAGGTCATCTACTGGATGAACACCTCGATCGACGGCTACATCGAGGATTCCGGCGGTGGCATGGACTTCATGGACCCGGCCGAGGACTTCCGGCAGGAGGCGAACGACCATGTCCGCCGGACCGCGGCGTTCCTGTTCGGGCGGCGACTGTATGAGGCGATGGAGAAGCCCTGGACGCAGGACCTCGGCAAGGAAGGCGCCCCGGCCCTCGAGCGGGAGTTCGCCCAGCTCTACAAGGAGACGCCGCGGTATGTCTTCTCCGACACCCTCCGGACCGTCCCCGAAGGGCTCACGATCGTCCGTCGCAAGGACGCCGTGTCCGTGGTGACGCGCCTCAAGCGGGAGATCGACGGCACCCTCCAGCTCGGCGGCCCCGAGCTGGCCGTCTCCCTGCTGGACCTGATCGACGAGTTCTGGGTGTACGCGTTCCCCGTGATCGTCGGGGGCGGCAAGCCGTACCTGCCCGTGAGAGAAATACTGCGGCTGCGGCTGGTCGAGCACCGGTCCTTGGCCTCGGGCATCATGTTCCGGCGCTACGTACGGCCCTGACCGGCCAGGAGCGGACCTCGCGCGGGCGCCCCCACGAGGCGCCCAGTGATCGGCGACCTCCAGCCACACTCGAGCCTTTATCGCACCCGGCGCGGTTCAAGCCGCATCACATGCGGGATCGTTCGAACTCGCGCCGGTAGGCGTCCAGGACGAGGCCGTGGAAATGATGGACCGCGTGCTCCGACAACCCGGACCCGTCGGGATCATAAACGATCTTTCCCTGGGTGAAGGCAGGAGTGCGCATCCCGCGCTGGACGCTCTCCACCAAGGCGATGTCCTCCGCCTGGAGAACCTCGTCGATGTACCGGATGCCGTCCAGCTCGGCCTCGTTGGGCTCGGCGGTCTCCAGATAGAAGTCCCAGATCTCGCGAGTGCGTTCCGGGCCGTCAGGGATGATCTGCAGCACCATGAAGTTCCCCCGGCCGGGATAGCGCAGCAGGCAGGTGTTGGGCCACAGCCACCAGACCGCGTGCTCGGTGACCGTCGCGCCGGACACGTCGTAGGCGGAGTTCTCCGTCTTGCCGGCCTGGGCCATGTGGCTGGAGTAGATCCCGTACGTGGTGACCTTGTAGGTGCTCATGTCGACCAGGGACACGAAGTCCTTGTGGGCCACGTGGCAGTGGTAGCACTCCAGGAAGTTGTCGACGACGTTCTTCCAGTTGGAGGCGATGTCGTAGGTGAGCCGGCTGGCGAGGGTCAGCTTGGCCACGTCCGGCGCCCGCGCCTCGATCTCCGCTTCGAGACCCCCGGCCTGCTCCGACAGGGGAGCCGCCTCGGGGTCGAGGTTGACGTAGACCATGCCGCCGAACTCGGTGACCTGGATCTGGTCCAGGCACACCGCGGAGGTGTCGAAGCCCGGCATGCCGTCGGTGTTGCGCGCCCGCCTCAACCGGCCGGTCAGGTCGAAGTTCCAGGCGTGGTAGGGGCACACGATGCTACGGCGGACGCCGGAACCGGACAGGAGTTCGTGCGCCCGGTGCTTGCACACGTTGTAGAACGCCCGCAACGTGCCGGCCTCGTCCCGGACGGCGACGATCGGCATGCCGGCCACCGTGCCCGTCACATAGCTTCCCGGCTCCCGCAGTTTCTCCACATGGCACAGCCACTGCCACGTACGCGCGAAGATCGCCCGCTGGTCGACGTCGAACCACCTCGGATCGGTGTAGGCGTCGGCGTGCAACGACATCGACAGCGCGGGGTCCGGGTGGTATCCGGCAGAGATGTGGTCGATTGCGGGGATCGAATCCGGTGCCACCGTACCTCCGAAGCATGACACCAAGCGGACGGGTGTCCGGGCGGCCACCCCGTGAGACAGCACAGAAGTCCTGTGTTGACCGCATTCAGGCTAATGATCCTTTTGGCCGGGATTCAAGACTCCCGAGCGCTCGATCGGCGACCTGGCCCACGGCCGGATCCCCGGGATTCCGGCCAGACCCCCAAGATTCCAGCCGGACCCCGGAATTCCCCGGTGATGAGTTTCGCCGTCGTTGCGAGTCTGTAGCTCTGACACGCGATCAAACGCACCCAAGGGGCCCGTCATGACCGTCACCTACACCTTCGACGTCTTCTCCAGCCTGGATGGCTTCGGCGCGGCGGGCGGCGACTGGACCGGCTACTGGGGCAAGCAGGGCCCCGAGCTTCTCGACCGCCGCCTCGCCCTGTACAGCGAGGAGCAGCGGATGGTCTTCGGCGCCAACACGTTCCGGGGCATGACGCAGATGCTGGCCTCGGCCAGCGAGGACTCCGAGCTGCACGACCCGTGGGTCACCCGGATGCGGAACCTGCCGGCCACGGTGGTCTCCACCACGCTGGACGGCCCGGTCGACTGGCCGGACGCGACCGTCGTCAGCGGCGACGCCGTCGACGTCGTCGCCCGGCTCAAGGAGGAGTCGAAGGTACCGCTGCGCTCGCACGGCAGCCTGGCGATGAACCGGGCGCTGATGGCCGCCGGCCTGGTCGACCGCGTCCAGGTGACGCTCTTCCCGGTGATCACCGGCCAGACCGGGATGGACCCGGTCTTCCAGGGAGCGGCCGACTTCGACCTGGAGCTGCTCGAGACCCGGACGCTCGACGGCAACATCCAGGAGCTCATCTACCGGCCCACCTTGCACGCCTGAGTCCCTGTCCTTCCTGGGCATGCCTGAGATCCTGGGCCCGGCCGATGAGGTTCCGCAGGGATCAGTGCTCGACATATCGACTGCACACGGAGGACACATGACGCTGGACCTCTATGCCGGCATCCCCGTCACCGACTACGCCGCGGCGTTGCCATGGTACGAGCGGATCTTCGGGGGGCCGCCCTCGTTCCTGCCGCACGACACCGAGGCGGTGTGGGAGGTGGCCGAGCACCGCTACGTCTACATCGTGCAGGAGCCGGAACGGGCGGGAAACGCCCTGGTGCTGTCGTTCGTCGACGACCTGGACGACCGGGTCGCCGAGATCGCCCGGAGGGGCATCGAGCCCGCCGAGCGCGAGAGGTACGGCAACGGCGTGACCAAGGTGATCTACCGGGACGCGGACGGCAACGAGATCAGCTTCGGCGGCGGCCCGGGGTGACGCACTTCGGACGCCGGCTGCCGCGCCGCGAGCGGGCGCTGTATGGGCACTCCTGCGGGCATGCGCTACAGGCCTCGGCCGTACGGCGGGGCGGAGGCACCACCCTGTTTCGCCACATTGAGCCTATCTATAGACACGCATAGTGATGTCCTGGGCGGCGGCTGGGGATAACGACGCGGCAGCGTCCGCATCGTTCGGCACGCCATCGTCGTGCGATGGCGTGCTCCCGGAAGGAGTCATCCCACGCCATGTCATTCGATGCCATCGGGCTGCGGTGGTGCGACCAGGCACACTGCGGCAATGCCGGTCCAGAGATCAACGAATCCTGCCAGTCCCTGTCCAGCGGGCTCGTGTACAGCCACGACCGGTTCGGCCCGTGTATCTGCGCGTGTTCCTGCCTGGCGTTCGGCACCCTGGTGCAGGACGGCCGTGGCTCGCTCAAGGCCATCGAGTCCTTCGCCGTCGGCGACGAGATCATGGCGGCCGGCAAGGACCTGCAGTGGTCCAGCCGCCCCGTGGTCTACAGCGGCGGGACCGCACCCGGCCAGGAGCAGGACTTCATGGTCATGGTCACCTACGCCGACACCGGCATCGTGGTCACCTGCGATCACCTGTTTCTCCTGGCCGGTGACACGCCCCAGCTGCGGCGGGCGGACCGGCTGACCACCCAGGATCGGCTGGTCTCGCCAACGGGCGAGCCGGTGCCGGTCACAGGGGTGCACATCGGCGGCTACACCGGCGGCATCCACCACGTGGTCGCCACCTCCAAGGAGCCGCCCGGCGCCGACCTGGGCGGGCACCTGCTCAACACCAACGGCGTCGTCAGCGCCGACTACGCCGTACAACTGCTGGGCCAGCGCGGCGACAAGGTCGGCGAAGCCGACATCGGGCGGAACTTCCAGCTGCCGATCGTGGGGTCGGTGGAATACCTCCAGCGGTTCGGTACGGCCTGCCTCCAGGTGCCGGACCAGGTACGGCAGGCCGCGGACCGGCTCGGGCTCGGGGCCGTCACGCGCACCGTCAGCCAGGGCGCCCAGCAGGTGTCCGATCTCCTGAGCGCGTTCACGCCGCTGGGTGCGACGGCACCGCAGATCCCGGACGACGCGCGCGGTTTCGTGAGCCGGGCCGAAGGCCAGGCGGGGAAGGGCTCCGCGAAACGGGGGCTCGGCGACCCGCTCACCCGGGAGACCGTCAAGTACCTCATCCAGCAGTACCGGCTGCACTACCCGGACATCACCTTCCACGTGGACTGGACCAGCGACGACACCAACGCCTACGCCTGGACCGCCAGGGGCGACAAGCACGTCTCGCTGCAGGGCGGCCTCGTCCTGGACCACAACCTGGGGCTCGCGGGTCTGGCGCTGGTCCTCGCCCATCAGGTCGCGTGCCACACCGGCGGCGACTCGCCGGACAGGACCGACTACATCGCGGTTCGCGACGTGATGCGCCAGGCCTGGTTCGGTGAGCAGTACGGAACCATGACCGAGCAGGGAATCGCGCAAGTGGAGACCTTCCTCAACGCCGTGGGCAAGCAGGTGGGCGAACCCGGCGGACGCCCGGCGGCCCGGCGGCTGGCCCTCTACCGGTCCGCCGTGACCCTGGCGGGCATGCCCGCCTGACACCGACCGCCCTCCCACCAGGTCCCGGCCCGCACGCGCCGGGACCCCTCCATGCCGACCACAGATCGGACCACAGATCGGAGAGGACATGCACGGTCAAGCTTCCGAGGCGGAGGAGATCGAGGCGAGCCGGCAGGCCATCGCCGACCGCCTGGGCCTTCCTGCCGACCGCATCACCGACGCGATCCTGGACAGGATCGCCAACGACCCGGCGACCCTGCACCACCTCGCGGCATGCCGGCACGATCCGCAGATGCTCGACCTGGTCCTGACGGCCGTACCGGCAACCGGCCGCACACCCGCCGGCGCGGCCGGGGAACACTCGACGGCCGTTCTGCTGGCCCGCGCCGGCAAGGCCGTGGCCAGATGGGCGGCAAGCGGCTTCGCCCAGGCGCCGGATGAGGTCTTCCGACAGCGGCGGCAGGCCTGCCTGACTTGCGAGCACCTGGGTCCGCCTCCCCCCGGCCTGCCGTCCTGGATGACCCGCTTCGGCGACGAGCGCACTCATTGCGGTCTGTGCGGCTGCTCCGTCGTCCAAAAGGCCCGGATGGCAACGGAGACCTGCCCGGACGGCAGGTGGGGGACGTACGGGACCTCACGCGAGCCTCATGGGGGTCCTGCGTAGCGCTCCTCCATGAATCCGTCCACACAGGCCGGCCGGTTCGCGGCCATCCGGCCGGTGGGCAGTGGCGCCTTTCGGACACACTTCGCTCCATGATCGCCCGAGCCGAACTCGGGCGGTCACTTCTTCGCGGACTGGCTCGTACGGCAGGCGCGGCGACGATGCCGGTGGATGCGGCGGCCTGGTTCTCTGAGAGAGTTGCGAGCATGGATGACGACGTCGAGCGGTTACATGCGGCGGCCGAGGACGGCTCGCCCGAGGAAGTGGCGGAACTGGCCGGGCTCGTGGTGGACGTCGACGAGGAGTACGACGGCTGCACCGCGCTCTGGGTCGCCGTGTACGAGGGCCGCCACGACAACGCCCGCGCGCTGGTGGCCGCCGGGGCCGACCCGTGGCGGCCGATGATGAGCGGCTGGTCGCCCGGTCGCCTCAGCCTGGCCGGTCCCGAACCGGACCTGTTCGACCGCCCCGCCGGGGTGAGCGGCCTGAGGGATGAGGAGGCCGCCGCGGTGGCGGAGGCCCGGCGGCTGACCGCGGCGCTGGGTGAGCTGTACTACCCCGGCATGGGGCTGGCGTGTGTCGCCGGCATCGGCACGGCCGAGGCGGCGCGGCGGCTGGAGGCCACGGTCGAGGCCGTCGATCCCGAGGAGTTCCTCGACGAGATCGATCCCTTCGACGCCGCATGCATGGCCTTCGTCGGCGTCACCGACGTCCCCGGCGGCTGCGTCGTCACCCAGCCCTGGGGGTACATGCCCATGACACCCGGCGTCACCAGGCGCCTGTCGGCGGGCACCGTCTGCTACGGCCTGAATGTCAACCCCAAGAGCGGCGACCAGGGCAGCATCGTCCGCGACGGCGAGATCGTCGGCTGGGACCTGCATCCCGGCGGACGCCCGTGGGAGGACGACGAGCCGATGGAGGTGCTCTTGTCCTACCTCTACCGGTGCAACGCGGTGGCCTACTCCTGCGCCTATGCGGGGCTGCGGCTGACCGACGCCCGCGCGATCACCGGACCGCCCGACGCCTGGCTACGCCTGCCGGAACGCGACTACTGGCACTGACTTCGGCATCGCTGTGATCGCTGCGGGAGATGCGGGAGATGCGGCGTACGGCTCGGGCGACGTCGCCGGCGCCGGCGCCGGTCAGGCGTAGCGCGCCGACGGCGAGGGTTCGCACGGCGAAATCCACTCGCTCGCCTCGCCGGGAGCCCGCTAGTGTCGCGCGGATGAGCGACCTTCGCGTGCCTGTGCTGTGGCTGTCGGGGCCGTCGGGTGTCGGGAAGTCCTCGATCGGCTGGGAGGTGTTCGCGCAGCTGAGCCGTCGTGGTGTCAAGGCGGCGTTCGTCGACGCCGACCAGATCGGCCTGTGTCACCCCCTGCCGGAGGGCATGACGCATCGCCTCCGGGCGCGGAACCTGGCGGCGATGTGGCCGCACTTTCGGCAGGAAGGGATGCGGTGTCTGGTCCTCGCGGGCTTTGTCGACACCCCTGAGGAGGTTCGCGAGTACACCGCCCTGCTTCCCGAGGCCGCGTTCACGGTGTGCCGGCTGCGGGTCGGCAGCGCCGAGCTCAAGGAACGGTTCCTGGCGCGAGGGTGGCGTCCGGACCTGGTGGAGGAGGCGATCGCCGAGGCGGAGGCCCTGGACCGGAACGGCTACGCCGACGTGTGCGTGGATACCGGCGGCTTGACGGTGGCTGAGGCGGCCCGGCTGGTCTGTGATCAAGCAGGAGCATGGCCGGGCGTCCTCCCCCACGCGACGTCCCACCGGTTGGGTGCCGGGCGGAGCCGCCAGCCGTCACCACAAGCGGCGCCGATCCCCGTGCTGTGGCTGTGCGGGGCGACGGCGGTCGGGAAGTCGACGGTCGGCTACGAGATCTTCACGCAGGTCTACCGGGCCGGCGTGCGAGCCGCCTACGTCGATGTGAAGCAGATCGGCGCGCTGCGTCCCGTCGCGGACGACGACGTGGACGGCCATCGCCTCAAGGCGCGCAACCTCGCGGCCGTCTGGGCCGGATATTGCGCGATGGGCGCCCGGTGCCTGGTGGTCTCCGGGGAGGCCGACTCCGGCTATGCCGAGTCGCTGCCCGGAGCGGCCCTGACCGTGTGTCGTCTGCACGCCGGGCCGGCGACGCTGGCCGAGCGTGTCGCGCGGCGCGGCCGGGGAGACGGGCCAGCCATACCGGGCGACGAGCTGAGAGGGCTGGCTCCGGACGCCCTCGACCGTGTGGCCGCACGAGCGGCGCGCGAGGCCATGGCCCTCGACCGGGCCGGGGTGGGCGATCTGCGTGTCGACACCGATGGCCGGTCGGCGCAAGAGGTGGCCGCGGAGGTACGGCTTCGCAGCGGCGATTGGCCGAATCTCCTCGCCTGAAGCCGTACTCCCGGCAGCCGGTCACGCCAGCGCTTTGAGCGCCGCGGAGGGGCAGAGGTCGACGGCCCGGCGCACCGCCTCCCACGACTCGGCGGGCGGCTCGGGCCGCAGGACGACCACCTTGCCGTCGTCCTCGCTCTGGTCGAACACCTCGCCCGCCGTCAGCACGCACATGCCAGAGCCGATGCAGCGCCCCGCGTCCACACTGATCCTCATCGGTCACACGTCCCAGGCGACCGGGAGGCTCTTGACCCCGTAGATGTCCGCGCTCTCCGGGCGCAGGACGACCTCGTCAGCCGGTACGGCCAGGCGCAGCGTGGGGAAGCGGTTGAGCAGCGCGGGGAAGGCGACCCGCATCTCGACGCGGGCCAGCTGCTGGCCCAGGCACTGGTGGATGCCGTGGCTGAAGGCCAGGTGGCCGCCCTCCTGCCGGTTGAGGTCGAGCACGTGCGGGTCGGTGAAGCGCTCGGGGTCGCGGTTGGCGGTGTTGAGCGACAGGATGACCATCGTGCCCGCCTTGATGGTCTGGCCGCCCAGCTCGACGTCCTCCAGCGCGACCCGGTAGAACTGCTTGGCGACGCTCAGGTACCGCAGCAGCTCCTCCACGGCCCGGTCGATCATCGTGGGATCGGCGCGCAGCGCGGCCAGCTGCGCCGGGTTCCGCAGCAGCGCGAAGGTGCCCAGCGCCAGCATGTTCGCGGTGGTGTCGAACCCGGCCGACAGCAGGATCAGGGCCATCCCGCGCAGCTCCTCATCGGTCAGGTCGCTGTCCATGAGGTCGCTGAGCACGTCGTCGGTGGGGTTGGCGCGCTTGGCCGCCACCAGCTCCGCGAGGTAGTTCTGGGTCGCGACGTAGGCCGCGATCAGCTCCTCGTCGCTTGCCTCCCCGCCGAGGAAGGTGTCGATCTGCTCCTGGAACCGGCCCCGGTCCTCGTACGGCACGCCCAGCAGCTCGCAGATCACGATGGCCGGGATGGGCTTGGCGAACGCGGTCACCAGGTCCACCGGCGGGCCCGCCTTCTCCATGGCGTCCAGGTGCTCGGCGGTGATCTGCTCGACGCGCTCGGTGAGCTGCCGCATCCGCCGTACGGTGAACTTGCCCACCAGCGGCTTGCGGTAGCGGCCGTGCCGCGGCTCGTCCATGAGGAGGAACTCGCCGGGCGGCGCCGGAGGGACCTCGATGCCGGAGTAGTCGATGGTCGGGTGATGGATCATGAGCTCCTTGCGCGAGCTGAACCGCGGGTCGGCCAGGACCGCCCTGACCAGGTCGTATCCGCTGACCAGCCAGCCCTGGTGCCCGTCGGGGAAGACGTAGCGGCTGATCGGGCCGTGCTCGCGGGCCTCGATCAGCTCGGCCGGCGGGTCGAAGGGGCAGCCGCGCCTGCGTTCCGCCGGCATGGTCGTGAGGGTGTGGAGGGATTCGCTCATGGCCGTTCCTCGTTTCGCGGGAGAAGGTTTCGCGGGAGAAGGTCGATGCGGGTCGAGAGCGGGGGTCGCGGGATCCTGACCGGACCCCGCGACGGCGTCCCGGGTCACGCGGCGTCGAGGGCCGCAGTGATCTTGCGGGTCATCTCGGCCAGGACGGGGCCGGGCTCGCCCTTGTGGGCCCGGGTGGCCGCTTCCACGGCGACGAGGACGGTGCCGCGGAAGTTGTCTGCCTCGGCCGGATCCTGCTGCTTGAGCAGGCCCATGGCCGCGGTCAGGGCCGGCAGCACGTGGTCGGCGAGCTCGGCCACGGTCTTGCTCTTCAGGCTCGCGCCCTTCGGCGCCTTGGTGAGCACGTGCCCGACCAGGCCGGTCGCGGAGGCCAGGGCGAGGGAGCCGTGGGTGGCGATCTTGTGGGGCGAGCCGGTGGCGCCCGCGGCGGCCAGCAGCGAGACGGCGCCCCAGGCGGCGGTGCGCAGGGTGAGCTTGTCCTGGTCGGTCAGGGTGACGGACATGGTGTTCTCCTTCAGTCATCGGGGCTTGCCGGCGCCCCGTCACGGCATCCACCTTCGCCGCCCGCCCTGACATCGGGCCGTCGCCGTGCTGACACGGCGGCTGACGCCGCCCGGGCCGCCGTCGTGTCAGCGTCCGCGTCAGGACGGCGACGGCCCCGTATCAGCGCGGCCCGCCATGGTTGGCGCCATGAACGGTTCAGCGATCGCGGCCTCGGGGCTGCGAAAGGCATACAAGGACAAGGTCGTGCTCGACGGCATCGACCTGGATGTGCGGGCGGGCACGATCTTCGCCCTGCTCGGGCCCAACGGCGCCGGCAAGACCACGACGGTGAACGTGCTGACCACGCTGCTGGCCCCCGACACGGGCAAGGTGGTCGTCGCCGGGCACGACGTGGTCGCGGAGACCAAGAAGGTGCGCGCGGCGATCGGGGTCACCGGGCAGTTCGCCTCGGTGGACGACCTGCTCACCGGCGAGGAGAACCTGCTGCTGATGGCGGACCTGCTGCACCTGCCCAAGGCGGAGGGCGAGCGGATCGCCCGCCGGCTGCTCGAGCGGTTCGAGCTGAGCGAGGCCGCGGGCAAGCCGGCGGCGTCCTACTCCGGCGGCATGCGCCGCAAGCTCGACCTCGCCATGACGCTGGTCGGCGAGCCGCGGATCATCTTCCTGGACGAGCCCACGACCGGGCTCGACCCGCGCAGCCGCCGCACCATGTGGGAGATCATCCGGGGCCTGGTCGCCGGCGGCACGACCATCTTCCTCACCACCCAGTACCTGGAGGAGGCCGACCAGCTCGCCGACCGCATCGCCGTACTCGACCAGGGCCGGATCGTCGCCGAGGGCACCGCCGACCAGCTCAAGCGCCAGATTCCCGGCAGCCATGTCCGGCTGCGGTTCGCCGATCGGCACGCGCTCGACGTCGCGGCCCAGGTCCTGCCCACGTCCACGAGGGACGAGGAGGAGCTGACCCTGCGGGTGCCCGGCGACGGCGGGGTGCGGTCGCTGCGCGCGCTGCTCGACCGGCTCGATCAGCATTCCATCGACGTCGAGGAACTGTCGGTGCACACGCCGGACCTGGATGACGTCTTCCTCGCCCTCACCGGCCACGCGAACAAGACCAAGGAGGTCAACGCACGATGAACGTCATCTCGGACTCCGCGACCATGCTGCGGCGCAACTTCCGGCACACGATGCGAAACCCTCTGACGCTGTTCAACGGCATCGTCATGCCGGTCTTCCTGATGTTCCTGATGGTCTACGTCTTCGGCGGCGCGTTCAGCGTCGGCGTCGACTACGCCGACTACGCCACGCCGGGGCTGATCCTGACGACCATCTGCTACGGCATCGCCCCCACCGCGATCGCGGTGAACTCCGACATGACGAACGGGTTCATCAACCGGCTTCGCGTCATGGACGTGTCCCGGGCCGCGGTGCTGAACGCTCACGTGATCGCGACCATGCTGCGGAGCCTGCTGGCCATCGCGCTCGTCGTCGGGGTCGCGTTCCTGATGGGGTTCCGGCCGTCGGCGGGTCTCCCGGAATGGCTCGGCGTGGTCGGCGTCGTCGTGCTGGCGGTGCTGGCGATCAGCTGGCTGACCGTCGCGTTCGGCCTCGCGGCGAAGGCGCCGGAAAGCGCGGGGATGGCCGCCGTCCCGCTGATGCTCCTTCCCTTCCTGAGCAGCGCGTTCGTGCCGGCCGACAAGATGGGTCCTGGCGTGCGGCAGTTCGCGGAGTACCAGCCGTTCACGCCGATCATCGAAACCGTGCGCGGGCTGCTGGCCGGCACGCCGTCGGCGAGCTCGGCCGTCATGGCGGTCGCCTGGTGTGCCGGGCTGGCGCTGATCGGCTACCTGTGGGCGCGCAAGTCGTTCACGAAGCAAGGGTGAGCTCGGCCAGCTCCCGCCAGTCCCGCCCCGCGCCGTCACGGATCGCCTCGGTGAACACGGTCTCGCCGAGGCGATTCCGCGTCTCCTCGGCGATCCTGGCGGCGTCCGGCAGCGAGCGATCCGGCATGCCGCGCACGCCGTCGCTGGCCGCGAGCAGCCGCGCGGCCTGCTCGTCCTGCCCCTGCCGCAGCGCGAGGTCCGCGATCCCGATCAACACCTCGGCGATCAGCGGCGGGTACCTCGACTCCACGGCCGTGCGGAGCGCCTCGCTCCGGTACGCGCGGGCCTTCTCGAGGTCCTCGGTGAGGTAGCCGTACAGGTCCATGGCCTTGGAGCGGATGGAGTCGGCCGCTTCCGGGCTGCCCAGCGCCGCGGCCAGGTGCCGGTGTGCCTCGTCCGGCTCGCCGCGCCAGCGCGCCAGCTGCGCCTTCGACAGCGCCAGCTCGGCGAGGACGACGGGCGAGACGATCCCGTCCGCGGACCGCTGCGCGTGCGCCATGGCGGAGCCGCTGGACCGCTCGTCGCCGAGCAGCCAGTACAGCTGGGCCTGCCGTACCCGCAGGAGGGCCACGTCCTCGTTGGCGCCCACCTCGGTCAGCGCCACAGCCGCCTCTTCGTAGCACTCGCACGCGCGGGCGAACTCGCCGCGCGTGGCGAGCCGATCGGCCAGGAAGGTCAGCGCCGTCGAGATCCCCCACCGGTCGCCCAGCCCGCGGAACTCGGCGAGACCGAGTTCGAGGTCGGTGTCCACGTCGGTCTCGTCACGGCTGATCGTGGACCGGAACCTGGCACGGCTGAGCCTGGCCTGGGCGCGCACCCATGGATCATCGCCGGCGACGAGCCGCTCGAACGCGGGCAGGAACTCCGGCGGCTCCCGCAGCAGCCCCTCCAACGGCGTGATCAGCCTGAGCATCGGGTTCCGATACCCGCTGCGCCGGGCGAACCGGTTCGCCGCGTGGATCCACTCCCGCGCCTGATACTGGTCGCCGCCGGGCGCGGAGGACAGGAACATCGCCACCATGCCGCACGCCAGCGCCCGCACCTCGTCGGAGACCTCGCCGGGCAGCGAGGCCGCCGCGATGCTCAGCTCGGTGCCCTCGGTCCGGTGCCCACTGAGGAACCAGTACCAGCCCACGGCCCCGGACAGCCGCATCGCCTCCTGGGCCCAACCCTCGGCGACCGCCCCGCGCAGCGCCGTGGTGATGTTGTCGTGCTCGGCCTTGAGCGTGGCCAGCCATTCCAGCTGCTCGGCCCGGCGCAGGTGCGGGTCGGCCGTCTCGGCCAGCTCGGTGAAGTAGGCCAGGTGCGCCCGCCGCGCCGGCTCGGCCTGCCCGGCCTCGGCGAGCCGGTGCGCCGCGTACTCCCTGATGGTCTCCAGCATCCGGTAGCGCGGCGCGTCCTCGCCGTCGGCGAGCACCAGCGACTTGTCGATCAGCGCGGTCAGCACGTCGAGCACCTGCTCCCCGGCGAGCTCCTCGCCCCCGCACACCCGCTCGGCGGCTTCCAGGCTCGCCCCGCCGGAGAACACCGACAGCCGCCGCAGCACGTGCCGTTCGGCCTCGGTGAGCAGATCCCAGCTCCAGTCCACGACCGCGCGCAGCGTCTTGTGCCGGGGCAGCGCCGTACGGCTGCCGCTGGTCAGCAGCCGGAAGCGGTCGTCGAGCCGGTGCGCCAGCTGGTCGAGGGACATCGAGCGCAGCCGCGCCGCGGCCAGCTCGATCGCCAGCGGGATCCCGTCGAGCGCCCGGCAGATCCGCGCCATGGCCGCCAGGGTGTGCGGGCCGGAGCCGATGTCCTTGCGCACCAGCTCCGCGCGGTCCCGCAGCAGCCGTACGGCGGGCGAGGACCCGGCCTCGGCGGGGTCCGCTCCCTTCGCGGGCAGCGCGAGCGGCTCGACCTGCCACAGCACCTCTCCGGTGATGCCGAGCGGCTCTCTGCTCGTGGCCAGGATCCGCAGCCTGCGGCACTCCCCCAGCAGCCGGTCCGCGAAGGCCGCGGCCGCCTCGATCACGTGCTCGCAGTTGTCCAGGATCAGCAGGAGCGCGCGCTCCCGGAGCGCGGCGATGAGCCGATCCATCGGCTCGCCGCCCCGCGCGTCGCCGAGCACGGCCTGGTCGCGCAGGCCGATCGCGGTGAGGGCGGCCTGCGCCAGCTCGCCGCCCGCCCGCACCGAGGCCAGCTCGACCAGCCACGCCCCGTCTGGCAGCTCGGCGAGCATGGTCCGTGCGGTCTCCGTGGCCAGCCGGGTCTTGCCGGAGCCGCCCGGCCCGGTCAACGTGACCAGCCGGTAGTTCATGGCCAGCCCGCCGACCGCGGCGACGTCGGCGTCCTTGCCGACGAAGCTCGTCAGCTCGGCGCGCAGGTTCGTCCTGCGGCTCTCCGCCCGCCCGCCCAGCTCGCCCCGCAGCAACGCGGTGTGCAGCGCGGACAGCTCGGCCGACGGATCGGCGCCCAGCTCCTCGGCGAGCCGCTCGC
This sequence comes from Thermoactinospora rubra, assembly GCF_002093975.1. GTDB lineage: Bacteria > Actinomycetota > Actinomycetes > Streptosporangiales > Streptosporangiaceae > Nonomuraea > Nonomuraea rubra_A. The sequence goes on along the minus strand of NZ_MSZZ01000032.1, from coordinate 127,712 downwards.
GCGTCCGCTGGTACACGGTCAGCGCCTCGTTGCCGCGCCCCGCCTCGGCGAGCGCCCGCATCAGGGCCGCCACGAAGTCCTCCCGCAGCGGATACGTGGCGACCAGCTCGGTCAGCTCGGAGATCAGCTCCGAGCCACGGCCGAGGCGGACGTCCGCGTCCACCCGGTCCGCGAGCGCGGCGACGTAGAGGTCGTCCAGGCGCGCGACCGCGGCGTCGAACGCCTCGCTGTCCTGCAGGGCGATGTCGGCCATGGCCGTACCGCGCCACAATGTCAGGGCCTCGCGCAGCAGATCCGCCCGTGCGGCGGGCTCGGCGGCACGGGCCTGGGTGACCAGGCGCTCGAACCGGCTCGCGTCCACGACGTCAGGAGGTACGGCCAGCCGGTAGCCGCCGGAGTCCGCCTCGATCACCCCGTCGGGCAGCACCCTGCGCAGCCTGGACACCAGCGCCTGGAGGGCGTTCGCCTCGTCGGCGGGCGGCCGGTCCCCCCAGATCCAGTCGACCAGCCTCGCGCGGGAGACGATCCGGCCGGGTTCGAGGGCGAGCGCGGCCAGCAGTGCGCGCAGCCGGACCCCGGGAACCTCCACGACGGCCCCATCACGGTTCCGGACCTCGAACGGTCCCAGCAATCCGACTCGCACAGCTGCAATTGTGCCGAACTGCGGCGATGACCGGGCAACCGCCACCTCGGCCCCGGAGGCGATGTCCGGGCGGTCCGACGGCTCTTGATACGGTGTTGACAGGTGTGCCGGGAAGCCTGGTCGGCGGTTCTGTCGTCGATCACCTGGAGGGCCCACATCATGCGAGCGTGTGCTCTGCCGTCCGGCTTTCCCAGGGTCGCCCCGTGAGCGCGGTCGCCTGGCTGGCGGTGGCCGTCTTCCTGTGCGCGTACGCGCTGATCGCCACGGAGAAGGTGCACCGGGTCGCGGCGGCCCTCGGCGGGGCGGGGATCATGCTGATGATCCACGCCACCGACGCCGAGGCGGCGTTCTTCTCCGAGTCCACGGGCGTCGACTGGAACGTCGTCTTCCTGCTGCTCGGCATGATGATCATCGTCGGGGTGCTGAAGCTGACCGGGGTCTTCGAGTTCCTGGCGATCTGGGCGGCCAAGAAGGCGCGCGGCCGGCCGTACCGGCTGATGGTCCTGCTGGTGGTGATCACCGCGGTCGCGTCGGCGCTGCTCGACAACGTCACCACCGTGCTGCTGATCGCGCCGGTGACGTTCCTGGTGTGCGAACGGCTGGCGCTGCCGGTCGCGCCGTACCTGATCGCCGAGGCGATGGCCTCCAACATCGGCGGGGCGGCGACGCTGGTGGGCGATCCGCCGAACATCATCATCGCCAGCCGGGCGGGGCTGAGCTTCAACGACTTCCTCGTCCACATGGCGCCGATGGTCATCGTGCTGATGGCGGTCTTCATCGGCCTGTGCCGGATCCTGTTCCGCGCGGCGTTCCGCTACGACCCGGACCGGGCCGCGGAGATCATGGCCCTGAAGGAGCGGGCGGCGATCCGCGACCGGCGGCTGCTGTGGCAGTCGCTGGCCGTGCTCGCGGTGGTGATGGCGGCCTTCGTGCTGCATCCGGTGCTGCATTACGAGCCGTCGGTGGTGGCGCTGCTGGGCGCGGGCGTCCTGGTGGCCGTCACCAAGGTCACCACCCAGGAGGCCATCGCCGAGGTGGAGTGGCCCACGCTGACCTTCTTCGCCGGGCTGTTCGTCATGGTCGGCGCGCTGGTCAACACCGGCGTGATCGAGCGGATCTCGCAGGCCGCCGCCGACGCCACCGAGGGCCGGCTCGGGCTCGCGACCATGGGACTGCTGTGGGCTTCGGCCGGGCTGTCGGCGATCGTGGACAACATCCCGTATGTGGCCACGATGAGCCCGATCGTGGCGGAGCTGGTCGAGGCGGGCGGCGGCAGCGGCCCGGCCCAGGTGCTGTGGTGGGCGCTGGCCTTCGGCGCCGACCTGGGCGGCAACGCCACCGCGGTGGGCGCGGCGGCCAACGTGGTCGTGCTGGGCATCGCCGCACGCAACGGCACGCCGATCAGCTTCTGGCAGTTCACCAAGTACGGGCTGATCGTCACCCCGATCACGATCGCCCTGTGCGTGCCGTACCTGTGGCTGCGCTACCTCGTGTAGCGGCTCGGAACCACCTCTTGCGGGCTCAGCTCGGGAATCTTCCCTGACGACACCTGGCCACGTCGTCCGAACGCGGGGGTGCGCACGCCACCTGATGGAGGCCTGTTCATCGTGCGGTGCGGCTGAGGCGAACGCCGATCGCGACGATCCAGCAGAAGCCGACGAGCAGGGAGGCGTGTTCGAGCAGACCGGCGGGGGCCGGGCGGAGGGTGCCCTGCACATCCAGCCGGTAGGCGATGCCGGCGGCGAAGGCGAGCACGATGACGAGGATGCCGGACAGCCGTGAGTAGAGTGCCCAGCCGCGGCTGGTCTCGCGTAGGCGGCGGGCCAGGACGAAGGCGGCGGCGCTCAGCGCGACGAACAGGACGAGGCCGATCAGGCCGTGGATCCGGCCCGCCGCGGTGACCACTTCCGGCTGGCCGGGCGGGTAGCCCAGTGCTGGGTCGGTGGGGATCACTCCGGCCAGGACGAGGGCGACCCCGGCCGTCGCCGTCAGGACCGGCCCCCAGGTGGCACTCTTGCCCGGGTGCAGAGCTCGGCGCAGGCCGGCCGCGAAGGCGATGAGCAGCAGGCCCCCGATCACGAAGGTCAGGGTCAGCAGCCACCAGCGCTCTCCCGTGCCGAGCTGGCTGGCACCATGGTGCCAGAGGTTGTAGCCAGGCCGGGTGGCGCCGTCGGCCAGGATCAGCCCGGGCATCAACACGCCAGCGGCGACACCGCTGCCGAGCAGAAGCTTGGAGTGCACGGAAGTCTCCTCACGCCGACCAGACTTCCCGGCACTCCTTCAGTTATTTCAGCTTAAGCTGAAATAACTGACATGGCCGAGCGTGAGCAACTGCTGGAGTGGGTCGAGCGGGTGGCCATGTATCTCGCCCGGGACGGCGTGCCACCGATCGCCGGGCGGGTGCTGGGCTGGCTGATGGTCTGCGACCCTCCGGAGCAGTCGGCCGGGCAGATCAGCGAAGACATCGGCGCCAGCCGCGCCTCCCTGACCTCGAGCCTGCGTCTGCTGTCCGGCATGGGGTTCCTGACCTGGCGCACCAAACCCGGCGAGCGCACCATTTACTACCGGCTGGCCGACAACGCCTGGGCGATCGTGGTGCGGCAGCAGATCGCCGGCATCGCCGCCTTCCTGGAGATCGCCCGCGACGGCATGCGGCTCATCGGCCCAGACAAGCGCATCAAGCAGGCCGAGGCCACCTTCGAATGGATGGCCAAAGCCTTCCACAACGCATCCCCGCTGGAGGAAGCGTGACGGGGCAGGCATCGAATGACGGCGGAGTGCCACCGCGTGTGCGGACGAGCATGGGCAGCGCCTAGAGATGGATCTGCATGCGGGCCACGTCGGGGCACAACCGATGCTCGCCATCCATGCGCGTCGCGCCGGTCTTCGAAAGCTCATGAGGTGGTGTCGCGTATTGCCGATGTGTCCCTTGCCTAACGGCGCCCTGATCCAGGTGATCGCGTGATGACCGCGGCGGGCTTGAAGCCGGCATACGCAACTGATCGGTAGGTGTGATGATCACGGCCCGGTTGTGGCTGCTTTGGGGGCGATGATGGCGAAGGGATCTGCCTGCAGGCACGTTCAGGCACGTGTGGCGATCTTGGTGATCAGCGGCTGAAGCACACGTGCGGCCAGCGGACCGAATGCGGCCAGGATCAGCACGTATGCGGTCGCCAGCGGACCCAGGTCGGGGTGGGCCCCGGCAGCCACGGCCAATCCGGCGATCACGATGTTGAATTCGCCACGCGGAATGAGCGCGATTCCCGCCCGGGCCTGCCCGGCCCGGCCGATGGCGGCTCGACGAGCGGCGTAGAAGCCGGTGAACAGCTTGGTGACCATGCTGACCACGGCCAGCAGCGCGGCCAGCCCCGCGACCGGGCCGATGTTGGCCGGATCGGTCTGCAAACCGAAGAAGACGAAGAAGATGGCGGCGAACAGGTCGCGCAGCGGCGACAGCAACGCACGAGCCTCATGGGCGAGTTCGCCGGACACGGCGATGCCGACCAGGAAGGCGCCGACCGCCGCCGACACCTGCAGGTACTGCGCGCCCCCGGCCACGACCAGGGCCAGCCCGACCACCTTCAGCAGCAGCACCTCGGAGTTGGGGCTGCGCACGAACGCCTCGATGAACCGGCTGTACCGCAGCGCGACCACCAACACCACGCTGACGGTGGCCAGCGCGATGGTCACCGTCAGTGCGCCACTTGCGAGACTGAGCCCGGCCAGCAGGGCGGTCAGCAATGGCAGGTAGATCGCCATCGTCAGGTCCTCGAAGACCAGCAACGACAACACCACCGGTGTTTCCCGGTTGCCTATCCAGCCAAGATCCGACAGCACCTTCGCGGTGATGCCGGAGGAGGTGGCGTAGGTAACCCCGGCCATCGCCACCGCCGCCACCGGGCCCCAGCCCAACAGCATCGCCAAGATCGCGCCCGGGGCGGCATTCAGCACAAGGTCGACGATGCCGGCCCGGGCGTTGGTCCTCAGGCTGGTGACCAGCTCGTCGGCGGTGTATTCCAGGCCGAGGGTGAGCAGCAGCAACACCACGCCGATCTCCGCACCGACTGCGACAAACTCCTCGCTGGTTGCCAGCGGCAGGATGCCGCCGGTGCCGAACGCCAGGCCGGCGATCAGGTACAGCGGGATCGGGGAGATACCCGCGCGCAGCGCCAGGGCGCCGAGCAGGCCCAGCCCCAGGACGATCGCGCCGAACTCCACAAACAGCAGTGCGGTGTGGTGCACCCGTAGGCCTATCCCTGGGCCAGGATGTCGGCGACGGCGTTGACTGCCTCGGCGCTGCCCACCACGACCACCAAGTCACCCGCGGCCAGCACGAAGTCCGGAGCCGGGCTGGTGACCACGTGTGCGCCGCGCACGACCGCGACGATGGAGGCGCCGGTGCGGGTGCGCACCCGCGCATCTCCCATCGGGCGCCCGGCGTACGGCGAGTTCTCGCCGATCGGCAGCTTCTCGCTGACCAGCCCCTCGACTTCACGGTGCAGGTCGTTGAGGCGTTGCACGACCCGGGGCGCGCCGAGCAGTTCGGCCAACGCATCGGCTTCCTCGTCATTCAGCGTGACGCTCTCGCCGGCGCGGTCGGGGTCGTTCCGGTCGTAGATCACCAGGTCGCGGCGGCCGGTGCGGTGGGAGACGATTCCGATGCGCCGCCCGGACCGTGTGGTGAACTCATGCCGCAAGCCGATGCCCGGTAGCGCCGTCTGCTCGATCTCCACCATCTGTCCCATCCGCTCCCAACCAGGCCTGGCCGCCTGTGCCGTACCAATCCGGTTACCCACGCGCTGCCCCGTGACGGGTCCCAGCAACCCAGATCCCGCGCGGCCGCTCATCTTTCCTCCCGCAGGCTGACGGTATGTGATCAATCAGCCGTCGGCCCTACTGAGCCGGTCGCTGTCGTAGACGTCGGGAACACCGTCGTGGTCACGGTCAGCGGTCTCGACCTCGTGGATATGCCGGTAGACGCGGTTGCGCAGGCGCAGGATCACCGCCGCCAGCAGGGCCGCGGCCACCGAACCGGCCAGTACCGCCACCTTGATGTGCTCGTCGCGGCCTTCGCCGAAGGCCAGCTCACCGATCAGCAGTGAGACGGTGAACCCGACCCCCGCCAGCACCGACAGCCCCGCCACATCCACCCAGGACAGATCTTCGTCCAGGTCGGCGTGGGTGAAGCGGGCCGTCAGCCAGGTCGCGGCCAAGATGCCGATCGGTTTGCCCGCGACCAGCCCCATCACAACCCCCACCACCACCGGATCGCGGAAAGCGTCCACCAGGCCGTTTGGCCCGCCCAAGGGCACGCCCGCCGACAGGAACGCGAACACCGGCACGGCCACTCCAGCCGAGAGGGGGCGGAAGCGGTGTTCGAAGTGCTCGGCCAAGCCGGGCCCGGCCTGCGGGCCGCTGGCCTCGTGGCTGCGCAGCACGGGCACGGCAAAGCCCAGCAGCACTCCGGCGACGGTGGCGTGTACGCCCGAGGCGTGCACCAACGCCCAGACGGCCACGGCCAGCGGCAGCAGTAGCCACCACGACCGCACCCGGCGCTGCACCAGGATGGTGAAGACCGCCAGCGGCGCCAGCGCCCCGGCCAGCGGAAGCGGTGACAGCTGGTCGGTGTAGAACAGCGCGATGATGACGATGGCCAGCAGGTCGTCGACCACCGCCAACGTGAGCAGGAAGGTGCGCAGCGCCACCGGCAGGAACCGCCCGACGACCGCCAGCACCGCCAGGGCGAAAGCGATGTCGGTGGCGGTGGGGATCGCCCACCCGCGGGCCGCGCCCTCAACGTCCCGGGTGATGAGCAGGTACAGCAGAGCCGGGATGATCACCCCGCCCAGCGCGGCCGCGACGGGGACCGCGGCCCGCCGTACATCGCGCAGGTCACCGGCGACGAACTCGCGTTTGAGCTCCAGCCCGGCCACGAAGAAGAAGATCGCCAGCAGGCCGTCGGCGGCCCAGGTAGCCAGGGAAAGATCCAGGTGCAGCGCCTCGGGCCCGACGCGGACGGCGCGCAGCGCCTCATAGGAATCCTTCCACGGGGAGTTGGCCCAGATCATCGCCGCAGCCGCGCCAACCAGCAGCAGCGCCCCGCCGACGGTCTCCTTGCGCAGGATGCCGGCGATGCGGCGGGCCTCCGCCCACGATCCCCGGTCCAGTAGGGCAGGCGGACGCGGCGGGACAGAGTGGGTCATGTGTGCTCCAGGTACTCGGGTACTGGTCCGACGTTGCCGACCAGACTTCCCGGCGCACCGTTGTTCACTTTACCGGCTGGCCTGCGGATACCCATGGCCTGGGTCACGCACCGGCTCAGGCGCGCCCTTCTGGCAGCCGTCGGGCCGATGAAGGTACCGGCGATCTTCCGACCCGAGATCGTGACGTCGGCGAGCTCACCTGCCTCGGCCGTGATCACCCATGAAGGACCACTTCAGGAGGACGAGTGACGGGCCATGGTCGCGAACAGGTCGAAGGCCGCAACTCCCTGCCGCATGCCTGAGATCTTCTCGTCCATGCCTCCACACGACCGGCGTGGACGATGTGTCAGGTCGCATCTGGCGCGGCGACGCGGTCGCTGTTAACGTCGATCGTGGAGCGCCGGGAAGCCTGGTCGGCAACGTCATATCGGACCGGCTTCAGGGAGGCGCCCATGCCGGGCAATCCTGCCGTGCTCATCAGCGGGCTGACCAAGACCTTCGGCCACGTACGCGCCCTGGACGGGCTGGATCTCACCGTGCACACGGGCGAGATCCACGGCTTCCTCGGCCCCAACGGCGCGGGCAAGACCACCACCCTGCGCATCCTCCTCGGGCTGCTGCGGGCCGACTCCGGCCACGCCGAGCTCCTCGGCGGCCACCCGTGGCGCGATGCTGTCGAGCTGCACCGGCGGCTGGCCTACGTGCCCGGCGACGTCGTGCTGTGGCCGACCCTGTCCGGCGGCGAGACCATCGACCTGCTCGGCAGGTTGCGCGGCGGCCTCGACCAGCGCCGCAAGAAGGCGCTGCTGGAGCGCTTCGACCTCGACCCGACCAAGAAGGGCCACGCCTACTCCAAGGGCAACCGGCAGAAGGTCGCGCTCGTCGCCGCCCTGTCCTCCAACGTGGAACTGCTCCTGCTCGACGAGCCCACCGCCGGGCTGGACCCGCTCATGGAGGCCGTCTTCCGCGAGTGCGTGACGGAAGAGCGCGGCAACGGCCGCACGGTGCTGCTGTCCAGCCACATCCTGGCCGAGGTCGAGGCGCTGTGCGACCGGGTCACGATCGTCCGCGACGGTCGCGCCGTCGAGAGCGGGACCCTGGCCCAGCTGCGCCACCTGACCCGCACCTCCGTCGCCGCCGAGCTCGACCGGATCCCCGAGCTCCCGGGTGTGCACGAGCTGATGGTCGACGGCTCCCACGTGCGCTTCGAGGTCGACGCGGACCAGCTCGGCGAGACGCTGCGCATCCTCACCGAGTCAGGTGTACGCGGGCTCACCTGCAGGCCGCCGACGCTCGAGGAGCTGTTCCTGCGTCACTACCGGAGCGCGCCATGACTGGCACCTTCGAGCTGGTACGGCTGGCGCTGCGCCGTGACCGCCTCATGCTCCCGGTCTGGATCGTCGTCATCACCGGAGCCGTCGCGGGCACCGCCTCGGCGATCGCCGAGCTCTACCCCGCCATGGAGCAGCGCGTCGCTCTCGGCGTCACCATCGGCTCCACCCCGGCGCTGCAGGGGATCACCGGGCCGGTCTTCGACGCCACTTCCGTCGGCGGGCTGACCGCCTGGCGCGCCACGAACCTGGCCGCCGTCCTCGCCGGTTTGATGAGCATTCTGCTGGTGACGCGGCACACACGCGCCGAGGAGGAGACGGGCCGCGCGGAGCTGATCGGCTCCTGCCCGGTCGGCCGCCACGCGATCCCGGCCGCCGCGGTGATCCTGGCGGCGGGCGCGAACCTCCTCCTCGCGCTCCTGCTGACGCTGGCTCTGTCCGGTCAGGGGCTGCCGATGGCCGGTGCGCTGGCCTTCGGCCTCGCTGTGGGCGGCGTCGGCTGGCTGTTCGCCGGGGTCGCCGTGGTGGCGGCCCAGCTGGCCGAGCACGCGCGCTCCGCCAACGGGGCGGCCGTCTCGGTGCTCGGCCTGGCCTTCCTGCTGCGCGCCTCGGGTGACGCGGCCGGCATCGAGGCCCTGTCGTGGGCGTCGCCGCTGGGCTGGGCGCCGCGGGTTCGGGCGTTCGCCGGCGAACGGTGGTGGGTGGCCGGCCTGCTGGTCCTGACCGGGCTCGTGCTCGTCGGGCTCGCCGCGCTGCCGGCCAGGCGGCGTGATGTGGGCAGCGGGTTGCTGCCGGCCAGGCGGGGCCCGGCGGACGCGGCACCGAGGCTGGCCAGTCCGCAGGCGCTCGCGTGGCGGTTGCAGCGGGGCGGGCTGCTGGGCTGGGCGGCCGGCTTCGCGGTCGTCGGGGCCATGCTCGGCGCGCTGGCCACCAGCGTGGGAGACGTCGTCGATGACAACCCGCAGCTCGCCGCGATCCTGGAGCGGATGGGTGGCGCGGGCGCGCTCGTCGACACCTTCCTGGCCGCGGAGATCGGGATACTCGGCCTGGTCGCGGGTGGCTTCGCCGTACAGTCGGCGTTGCGGTTGCAGGCTGAGGAGGTCGCGCTCCGCGCCGAGCCCGTGCTGGCCGGGGCCGTATCGCGCCGGGAGTGGGCGCTCAGCCACCTGGTCATGGCCCTTGGCGGCACCGCGGCCGTCCTGACCGCGGGCGGGCTGGCCGCAGGATCGGCCCACGGTGCCCGCACGGGTGAGATGGCCGAGCAGGTCATCCGGCTCCTGGGCGCGGCGTGGGTGCAGGTGCCGGCGGCGTGGGTGCTCGCCGGAATCGCCATGCTGCTGTTCGGCCTGCTCCCTCGGTATACCGCCCTGGCCTGGGCGGCGCTGGCGGCCTTCGCGCTCCTCGGCCAGCTCGGCGAGCTTCTCCAACTGGACGACTGGATCAGGAGCCTCTCGCCCTTCGCCCATCTGCCGCAGGTTCCCGCCCAAGACGTGAGCGCCGCTCCGCTGCTCTGGCTGACCGCCGTCACGGTGGCGCTCGCCCTCGTCGGGATCGCCGCCTTCCAGCGGCGCGACCTGGCCGGCAACTGACCTGGAGGGAGATGACCCGCGGTGAACACCCGTCCCACCATGCTCGGCATCGCCCTGTGCGTGCCGTACCTGTGGCTGCGCTATCTGGCCTGAGACTCCGTTCGCTCGACCCGGCGGTGAGCATTCGGTTTCGAGGTCGTGCAGGCTGCGAAGATGACTCTTGCACAGAGCAACGGTCTGCTAGTCTCGGGGCTGGGTGAGCCGGGAAGCCTGGTCGGCGTCCGACGTCCCGGCGCCGGACATCGCAGGGCCGTACACGATGGATCCCCGGCGCTTGCCGCAGGCCATGATCCTGCCGCGGCGGCAGGGCTACCGAGGAACACGCCACCATGGACACCTTCACCGTCGACATCGACCGGCACGGCACCGTGGTGGTCCTCCGCCTGCACGGCGAGCTGGACATGCTCACCGCGCCGACCCTGCGCGACTGCCTCGTCGTGGCGCTAGCCGAGTTCCGGTCCCCGACGCTGGTGATCGACGCCGCCGCGCTCACCTTCTGCGACTCCAGCGGCCTGTCGGTCCTGCTCGGCGGCCTTTCCCTGGCCGAGTCGGCCGGTGGGAGCCTGGCGCTGAGCGCGGTGGACGGGCGGCTGCTGCGGTTGCTGCAGCTCACCAGCCTGACGGAGCGCTTCCAGATCTTCCCGACCACGCAGGAAGCCGTCACCCGCCTGGGGTGAGATAGAAAGAGCTCATGCAAGAACTCGACATGGTCAGCTCAGCCGTGCTGACCGGCTCGCGGGTGCTGGTGGCCATCGCCGCCCGCTCCCTGGCAGCCGTCGAGGAGAGGGTGACGCTGCCGCAGTTCCGCATGCTCGTCGTGCTGTCCGGCCACGGCGAGACCAAGCTCGTCACCATGGCCGAACTGCTGGACGTCAACTCCTCCACCGCGATGCGCATGGCCGACCGGCTCGCCGCCGCCGGCCTCATCGTCCGTGAGGTCAACCCGGACAACCGGCGCGAGACCCTGATGCGGCTCACTCCCGAGGGGCGGCGGCTGGTCGACGAGGTCACCGCCCGCCGCCGCGCGGAGATCGACTCGATCGTCTCCCGGATGGCGCCGGAGCACCGCCGGGCACTGGTCGAGGCCATGGCCGCCTTCAACGAGGCCGCCGGCGAGCCTCCCGCCGACGGCTCCCACCCGCTCGGCTGGCCGTAACCCCTCGCGGGTGACACCCCCGCCTAATCGCCGCGGGCTTCCCGCCCCTCTCGGCGTGCCGTCGACGGGAGGGCCGCGGCGATGCAGTCGAGGACGCGCTCCAGCCCGTACCGGAACTGGTCGTCGCGGCTCAGGTGCGGCTGGCGCGCCTCCATCACGATCTTGGTGAAGATCGGGTACTTCCCGCTCTTCACCAGCTGCTGGATGTACGGATAGCTCCGCGCCATCCACTCCGGCTCGCTGAGCCCGCTGCGGCGGAGCTCCTCGGCCGAGCTGATCTCCTCGCGGACGGCGCCCTCGACGTAGCCGTTCAGGATCGCCATGAGGGCGAGGTTCTCGTCGATGGAGACGTGGGCGTCGAGCACTCCCATCAGCCGTTCGATCAAGAGCAGCTGGTTGGGGCCGAGGCTGGGGAGCGACCGCTGCACGGTGGCGATCCACGGGTGCCGCAGCCACATCGCCCGCACCTCGTAGGCGTAGCGGGTCAGGTCCGCGCGCCAGTCGCCGGAGGGCACGCCCTCGACGTCGATCTCGCCCATCAGCCGGTCGGCCATGAGCATGACGAGGTCGTCGCGGCTCGGGACGTACCGGTAGAGGGACATCGCGCCCGCGCCGATCTCGGCGGCGATGCGGCGCATGGTGGCGGCCTCCAGCCCCTCGGCGTCGGCGATCCGGATCGCCGCCTCGGTGATCTGCGCGCGGCTGTAAGCCGGTCTGGGCCCGCGGGCCGGGCGCTCGGGCCGCATCCAGATGCTCACGTACTCGGCGTCGGTCATCGCTTCACCCCCTACTTGCGTACATCGTACCCAGTAACTTACGCTGGCCGTCATAAATGCGTACGCCGTACCCAGTGGAGGAGTCGTGACGGATCCGATCGTGGTCGCCGAGGGGCTGCACAAGTCCTTCGGCGACACCCATGCGCTGCGGGGCCTGGACCTGAGCGTCCCGCGCGGAACGGTCTGCGGCGTGCTGGGGCCCAACGGCGCGGGCAAGACGACCGCGGTGCGCATCCTGGCGACCTTGTCCGATCCCGACGCCGGGCACGCCCGCATCGCCGGATACGACGTCGTCCGCCAGGCCGACAAGGTGCGGGAGAGGATCGGGCTCGCGGGCCAGTACGCCGCCGTGGACGAGAAGCTCACCGGCCGCGGCAACCTGCGCATGTTCGGGCGCCTGTACCACCTGTCCCGCCGCGAGGCGCACCGGCGGGCCGACGAGCTGCTCGAACGCTTCGGGCTGACGGACGCCGCCGACCGCCCGGTCGCCGGCTACTCCGGCGGCATGCGGCGCCGCCTCGACCTGATCACCTGCCTCATCCTGCGCCCCGAGGTGCTGTTCCTGGACGAGCCGACCACCGGCCTGGACCCGCGCAGCCGCGGCGAGATCTGGGACAGCGTCCGCGAGCTGGTGGCGGACGGCACCACGGTGCTGCTCACCACGCAGTATCTGGACGAGGCCGACCGGCTGGCCGACGACATCGCCGTCGTCGACCACGGGCAGGTGATCGCCACCGGCACGCCCGACGAGCTGAAGGCCACGATCGGGGACCGCCTCGACGTCGTCCTCGAAGACCCCGCCGCGTTGCCTGCGGCGGCAGCCGTACTGCATGCCCTGGCAGGGACCGATCCCGCGGTGACGGACGCCGGCCGGCTCAGCGTCGCCCTGCCCGCCGGCGGTTTCCGGCTCGCCGACATCGTGCGCGAGCTCGACCGCGCCGGGGTCGAGGCGGCCGACGTACGGCTGCGCCGTCCCACCCTCGACGAGGTGTTCCTGCGCCTCACCGACCGGAAGGAGCACGTCTGATGACCGCCCTCTCCTCGCCGCTGGGCCGCCTGCGCTGGACGTTCGCCGACGGGCTGACCCTGGTCGGCCGCGAGCTGGGACGGCTGCGCCGGCAGCCCGGGGAGCTCGTCGCCGCGCTGGTCTTCCCGGCCGTCATGGTGGTGCTGTTCGGGTACGTCTTCGGCAGCGCGATCCAGGTGCCGGGCGGCGGCGACTACCGCGAGTACCTCATGCCCGGCCTGTTCGCGATGGTGACCTTCACGGCCGCGCAGGGCGTCATGGCCCGGGTGGCCGCCGACGCCTCCCGCGGCGTGATGGACCGGTTCCGCTCCATGCCGATGGCGCGCCTGGCGGTGCCGTTCGGGCAGACCGGCGCCGACCTGCTGGTCGGCCTGGCGTTCCTGGCCGTCATGGTGGGCACGGGCCTGCTGGTGGGCTGGCAGCCGCACCGCGGCCTGGTCCCCACCGTCGAGGCGTTCCTGCTGATGACCGTGCTGCGGTACGCGCTGAGCTGGGTGGGCGTCTATGTGGGCCTGGCGGTGAGGAACGAGGAGGCCGCCAACGCGCTGGTGCCGCTGTTCCTGCCGTTCACGATGGTGTCCAACGCTTTCGTGCCGACCGGCGGCATGCCGGGATGGCTGCGGTTCCTGGCCGACTGGAACCCGGTGAGCGCGCTCACCGCCGCCTCCCGGGAGCTGTTCGGCAACCCGGGCGTCCCGTCCGGCGACGTGGCCTGGCCGCTCGCGCACCCGGTGGCCGCCGTCCTGCTCTGGTCGGCCGCGCTGCTGGCGGTGTTCGTCCCGCTGTCGCTCCGCGCCTTCATGCGCAGGGGACGGTGACCGGCCGGGCCGGTGGGCCGCCGCCGATCAGCGAAGAGGACCGCGACGCGGCGGTGCTGCGGCTGCAGGAGGCGTACGCCGAAGGGCACATCTCGCACGAGGAGCTGGACGCACGCCTCCACCAGGCGCTCACCGCCAAGACGCCCGGCGAGCTCGCGTCGGCTCTGATCTCGCTCCCGGAGAAGGCGGGCGCCGCGTCCACGATCGCCGCCGTCAGCGGACGGATCCGGCGGCGCGGCGCATGGCGGGTGCCTCGCTTCCTCAAGGTCGAGTCGGCATTGGGGAGGGTGCGCCTGGACCTGTCCCGTGCGGTCTTCGAGCATCCGGTGGTCGACATCGAGCTGCACCTCGGTACCGGCGGGGCCGGCATCACGGTGCCTCGCGACGCGATCGTCGACGTCGAGGGGCTGCGCACCGGGTGGAAGGACCTGCGTTACAGGACCCGGCGGCGTTCCCGCTCCGGCGGGCCGAGGATCCGGATCTCCGGGACCGTGGGGCTGGGGCGGTTGAAGATCCGCCACGCGCGGCGCTGAGGCCCCATGCGGACGCCTCCGGTGGGCCTCGACTCCGGGAAGATCGTGCACAGGATGGTGAGAGGCGGCTGCCCGGTCCTTTTGGGAACCATTCCGAGAGTCATGCGAGGGGACATGACCAGATCTGCGTAGACCTACTGGCTCAGGAGTACCCAGGTTGCGGGAATGCCCGTATGCGCCGTTATCTGCTCAGCCACAGTGGAGACCACTTGGTCGGCGACATCGTCAGGGAGGTCTCCCTGGTTCCACCGTGCCATCTCGTGCCCGATAGCAGGGTGATCGAGGGTGATTGGCGGAGTCGCGGCACAGGCGGCCAATGGCTTGACCGGCGGCGCGGGAGTTCAGGCGGTCACGAGCCGAGACTTTCCAAATTGGTGATAGAGCCTGGATGCATGTCCCCTCGGAGAGGATGACCATATGGATCACTCGGAGATCGTCATCGGCCGAGGGAGGCAGTCCGATCATGTGCTGATCCAGGTTCTCGGCCGTATGCATCCCGGCCGTACCGACTTCTGGGACGGGAACTGGCTGGCCTCGCCCATCCACGTGATGGGGACCTCATCGAACTTCCAGTGGTTGATCTCGACCCGTTCGCCTTCGAAGTCCAGGACAACCGGGCAGGCGGTGAACCACTCATCCTCATCGAGGTCCCACACCAGGAGCGCCCTGGTCAGACGTCGGCCGACGAGGCGAGCCAGCCTCGTCCCATGAACGGAGATGACCGCAGAACGCCCGCTCAACCGCTCCGGCCGCCGTACGCCCGCGGGACCTCCCGCGCCCGCCCCGCGCGTCATGCTCCTCCGTCATCTGCACCCCCTCCTTCCGGTACGGCGAGGCCGGGCAGGTCAGGCGGTTCCCGGGCCCTTACCCGGCACCCGTTTCGCGCAATGTCAGGAACGTTCCAACTCTCGTCCCGGCCGGGAGATTCGACGAAGGGGACCCTCCATCCCGGGCCATCCGGACAGACGGAAAATCAGGTGACATTTCATGTCATTTGCCGGAATGCTGGGTCGGGCCGATGAATTTTGTCGGTGTCGCCAGTCAGTCTTGGCATGACCACAACAACGTATGCGAACGAAGGCCGGGACACCGGCCTTGACCATGTCATGCCCGACAACCCCGATCGAGGTACCGTGACCGTCTCCCAGCTCGACCCACCCGCCAAGTCCGAGACCCCCGCCCCAGGTCGCACGCCGGCCGTGATCCGTCTCCTGGTGCTGGCCACGTTCGTGGTCATCCTCAACGAGACGATCATGATCAACGCGATCCCCCGGCTGATGACCGCGCTGAGCATCACCGAGCAGACCGCGCAGTGGCTCTCGACCGCCTTCATGCTGACCATGGCCGCGGTGATCCCCATCACCGGGTGGTTCCTGCAGCGGGTCTCCACCCGCCACGCTTACGCCACCGCGATGGGCTTGTTCCTGGCCGGCACGGCGTTGGCCGCCGTCGCGCCGACGTTCGAGGTACTGCTGGGCGCCCGGATCATCCAGGCGTCCGGGACGGCCGTGATGATGCCGCTGTTGATGACCACGCTGATGCAGGTGGTGCCCGAGGCTGACCGGGGCCGGGTGATGGGCAACGTCACGCTGGCCATCTCGGTCGCGCCCGCGATGGGTCCGGCGGTGTCGGGAGTGATCCTCCAGTTCGGGTCCTGGCGCCTGCTGTTCGCCGTGGTGCTCCCCATCGCCGCCGCGATCACCTGGGGCGGCCTGCGCCAGCTCAAGAACGTCGGCGAGCCGCAGTTCAGCACCATCGACTGGCTGAGCGTGATGACCGCCGCGGCCGGCTTCGGCGGCCTGGTCTACGGGCTCAGCCGGTTCGAGGGCGGCGACGTCGGCCTCGCCGTCGCGATCACGGCGGCCGGCCTGGCCACCATCGCGGTCTTCGTCGTCCGCCAGCTGTTCCTGCAGAAGCGCGGCGTGCCGCTGATGGACCTGCGCACCCTGCGCCACCGCACCTACACGGTCGCGCTGGTCCTGATGTCGGTGGCCTTCATGGCGATGCTCGGCTCGATGATCCTGCTGCCGCTGTACCTGCAGAACATCCGCGAGCTCAGCGCCCTGCAGACCGGGCTCCTCGTGATGCCGGGCGGCCTGGCCATGGGGCTGCTCGGCCCGACCGTCGGCCGCCTGTTCGACCGGTACGGCGGGCGGGTGCTGGTCATCCCCGGCGCGATCGGCATTATGATCGCGCTCGCCGGCTTCACCCAGGTCACGATGACCATGCCGTTCTGGCTGCTCCTCGGCCTGCACGCGCTGCTGATGGTGAGCCTGGCCGCGACCTTCACCCCGGTGTTCACGCTCGGGCTCGGCGCGGTTCCCCCGCAGCTCTACTCCCACGGCAGCTCGATCCTGAGCACGCTGCAGCAGGTCTCCGCCGCTTTCGGCACCGCGCTCGTGGTCACCGTGATGGGCGCGCGAGCCGACGCGCTGAAGGCCGAGGGAGTCACCGAGACGCTCGCCAACCTCGACGGCATGCAGCTGGCCTTCATCATCGGCGCGGTGCTGTCGGTGGCCGTGGTCATCACGGCGCTGCTCCTCCCGGCCCGCGCGGAGAACGCCGCCGGGCACGCCGCCGGACACTAGCAACCCCGTCCTGCCCGCCTTGCTTGACCCACGGCGGGCGGACACCCTCCGGGCCGGACCCGACCGCCGAGGTCGGGCCCGGCCCGGAGCCGTTCCCGGTGACGACTGCTGTCCGGCCATGCACGATCCGGGCCAGCCGCTCTCCGGGTGAGCGGGCTCAGCGGGCGGCGTCGGCCGCCGCAGCCGGTACGGCGGCGCGTACGGTCGCCGCGGACGCCCCGGCCGCCTGGTCGGGAATGGACCGGAGGTTGAAGGCGTAGCGGGCGACGGAGTCGGCGATCGCGTCGGAGTTGACGTCGAGCGCCGTGAGGTTGACGTTGGCGATCGTGTCGCAGGCCTGGTGGTAGCACGGGTCGTAGGGGATGCCCGCCGTACCGCCGAACAGCTCCGCCTCCGCCGCGGTCTTGGGCTGCTCGGCGCCGGTGAAGATGCCGCCCGCCGGGATGCCGGCCGCGATGAACGGGCCGTAGTCGGAGCGGCCGTCGAAGTCGGTGCCCACGGTGGGCAGGCCGCGGCCGGTGAAGAACGCCTTCAGCTGCTGCTCGATCTCGGCCGAGCCCGCCGGTCCGGCCGGGGCGCCGACGCCGTCGGAGTCGTCGCCGTCGTACAGCTTGTAGGCGTAGTTGGGCGAGGCGACCATGTCGAAGTTGAGGTAGAGCCTGATGCGGTCGCGCTGCTGCTCGGTCAGCTCGTCGACGTACTGGCCGGAGCCCAGCAGGCCGATCTCCTCGGCGGCCCAGAACGCGAAGCGGACCTTGTTGCGCACCGGGAAGTGCCGCATCTGCAGCGCGGTCTCCAGGATGGCCGCGCTGCCGGAGCCGTTGTCGTTGACGCCCGGGCCCTCCGGGACGCTGTCGAGGTGCGCGCCGACCATCACCACGTCGCGCGGGTCCCCGAAACGGGACTCCGCGATGACGTTGTGGTCGGTGCCCAGCACGAGGGTGGCGTCGACCTTCAGCCTGACGGTGGCGCCCGGCGTGCTCGCCAGCTCGTTGCCGACGGCGAAGTCGGCGAACACCATCGGGACTCCTCCCCGCCACTCGCCGATGTCGAGGGAGAACGCCTCGGTCCTGCCCGGTTGTCCCTCGTTGAAGACGATGACGCCGGAGGCGCCGGCTCGCCCGGCGTTGCGGACCTTGGTGGCGAACGGGCAGGTGCCGCGCTGGATGAGCGCGATGCGGCCGGCGACGAATCCCACGAAGTCGGAGGCCTCGCAGCCGCTGGTGGAGGTGTTGGCGTTCGGCGCCGGCGGCAGGACCAGGTCCACGCCCTGCACCTGCGCGGTCACGTCGCCGGCGGGAGAGGGCCGGAAGGTGAAGTAGTCCTCGTTGGGGACGTAGGACTTCGAGGTGGGAGCGGTCAGGTTCAGCACCGGCGGGCTGTTCTCGGCCCAGCTCTCGACGAAGTTGATCGGGTCCAGGGTGACCCGGTAGCCGGCTTTGCGCAGCTTGCCGGCCACGTAGTCGCGGGAGGCGGCGTATCCGGGCGTGCCCGCCGCGCGAGGGTGACGGCGCTGACGACGCCTTTGCGGAGGGAAGCGTGCATGTGGCTCCTCCAGGGGCCGATGACGAGCAAGATCCCCCGAGATGTCGCTTTCTGGACCGTAGCTCAGCGCCCGATGCGCGGATAGTGCACTATTTGCCAATCCTTCCGCCCTGCTCTGCCGGGGTCTTGGCTTGTCCGGTCGCTCACCTGCGCTGTGCGAAGATCCACTCTCGGATGCCGGGAATGGCGTAGGCGATCGCCCAGGTGCCCAGGTGGTTGTTCAGGCTGGTGTCCGCCTGCCACTCGGGGACGACCGTGCCCCTCTCCAGCACCGCGTAGTTGATCGAAGCGGCCTCGGCCACCATCCTGTCGACGTGGACGTCGAACTGCTGCGCGGTGGACCGGCCGTTCCAGACCGCGCGGCTGACCTTGGCGCCGCCCCTCTCCAGGACTCCCGTGATCACGCTCATGCCCGGGTAGGCGCTGCCGTCGCCCTGCGAGACCACGATCCACAGCCTGTCCCGGGCGAGCGGGGCCACCTCGGCGGGATCCCACCGGCAGGCCACCAGGTAGGAGGCCGCGAACAGGTTGGGATACGCGATGTTCATCGCGATGGCCAGCATGCCGCCGCCCCCCTGGCCGGTCGCGTACAGCCGGTCCATGTCGATGCTGTACTGGCCGGCCAGCGACCTGATCAGGCTCACGGTGGTGTCCCGCATGCTGGTCGCCTGATAGTTGTCGCCGGCGACCAGCCCGGCGTACTGCGGCGCCAGCACCAGGCACGGGTGCCTGGTCTGGTCCTCCGGGCTGGCCCAGCAGACGGCGCCGAGCCCCTGGACCAGGGTGGTCAGCACGTCGGTGCTGGTCGCGGCGGCATCGTGCATGAACACGACCAGCGGGTAGGCCGTGCCGGCGTCGTAGTCCCGGGGGACGAACAGGTTGTACTGGAGCGTGTCCCCGGTCGTGGTGTCCTTGTACGCGAACTGGTTGAAGTCATCGACGATCGGGTTGATCACCTTGCTGGTGGCGACAGCCGTACCGGTCGGCGAATAGGTGGTGTCGTCCGTCGTCGTCACGGTCTCGGTCTGGGTCACCGACGCCTTCGCCGTCTTCACGCCGCCGGAGAGCCCCGAGGAATAGTGGAGCGAGGTGCCGGAGTCGTCGGGCGAGAGCGTGACGATCACGTATTTCCCGTTCCTGCCCTTCTGGGCCGTGGCCGCCGAGGTGTTGGCGCGCACCTCGACGACGGTCCGCCCCCTCACCGTGAAGGCCGATCTGGCCAGCTTCGTGTCGTCGATGTCCTTGTCGTACTCCACGGCCACGGCGACGATCCTCATGCCGTTCCCGAACACCTCGGTGATCGCGGTGGCGCTCTTGATGGGCCCGGCGCCGGTCGCCCCGCCGTACGTCGTGGTACCCCTGGGTATCGGGAAGCTGACCCAGCGGGAGCCGGTCGCTCCCGACCCGCAGGCCGCAGCGCCCAGCGCCAGCGCGGTCGCTCCGAAAGCCCTGGTCAAGAAGACGCGCCGAGAATGCATCCCACGCCCCCGTCCAACTCGCGGAACGCCTTTCCCCCTGAGATCATGATCACGCCTTCGACCTGGGCCATGACGGACTTTTTGCCGGATGCTTACCTGCGGAAAGGCCGGCCGCGGGCATTGCCCGCCCAAGGCGCCGAACCCTCTCGCGCACCCCTGCGTACCTTCCGGTGACCTGCCCGGGCGAAGAGCCGGAAGGAGAGCGGTGGCACGTGCGTGTTCGACAGCGTCCGATCGTCGTCATCACGGCTCTGAGTGGTTCCGTGCTTCTCGGCGGCTGCGTCGCCGCGGCGGGCGGCGAGACCGGCCCCGGCCCGCGCGCCCAGGCGGTCGCCGCCTCCACCGCGCCGACGCCGGCCGACCCGGGCCTCGTCGAGGCCAGGGGCGGTCCGCTCAGCGCGGCCGATCGTGACCTTCTGGTCAAGGTACGGCTGGCCGGACTGTGGGAGCTCCCGGTCGGGCGCCAGGCGGCCCAGCGCGCCGCCCGCGCCAGGACCCGGGAGAACCTCGGCCAGATCGCCCGCATGCACGTCGACCTGGATGCCGACGTCCGATCCGTCGCCGCCAAGCTCCGCGTGCCCCTGCCCGACGAGCCCAACGCCGACCAACAGGCCTGGATCGCCGAGATCTCCGGCAAACAGGGACTCGCCTACGACCGCACCGCCGTCATGCGCCTGCGCATGGCCCACGGCAAGGTCTTCCCCCTCATCGCCCAAGTCCGCGCCAGCACCCAGAACACCCTCATCCGCGACTTCGCCGAACGCTCCGCCAAATTCGTCAACACCCACATGGACATGCTGGAGGCCACCGGCTTCGCCGACGCCGCCGCGCTGCCGCCGCCCCCGGAGGTCACCGGTCCCGTCCCCGTGCCGCCCGACGAGGACCTTCCCCGGGAACCCGCCGCCGCGTCGCTGCCCACCCCGGACGGGCTGGCCGTCGAGGACGTCCCCGAGTCGAGCGAGGAACCGGCCCCCACCGAGTGGGGCCCGCTCAGCGGCGCCGACCGTGACCTCCTGGTGAAGGTACGGCAGGCGGGGCTGTGGGAGATCCCCGTCGGACGGCAAGCCGCCCAGCGCGCCAGCCGCGCGAAGACCCGGGAGAACCTGGGCGAGATCGCCCGCATGCACGTCGACCTGGACGCCGACGTCCGATCCGTCGCCGCCAAGCTGCGCGTGCCGCTTCCCGACCTGCCGAGCGATGTCCAGCAGGGCTGGATGGCGGAGATCTCCGGCCAGGACGGCCTGGCCTACGACCGCACCGCGGTGGCGCGGCTGCGCATGGCCCACGGCAAGGTCTTCCCCGCCATCGCCCAAGTGCGGGCCAGCACCCAGAACACCCTCATCCGGGACTTCGCCGAACGCTCCGCCAAATTCGTCAACGCCCACATGGACATGCTGGAGGCCACCGGCCTCGTCGACGCCGCCGCGCTGCCGCCGCCCCCGGAGGTCGCCGCCGCCAAGCCGGCCGGTTCCGGGCAGACCTCCCCGGACGGGGTGGTCCCGACCGAGTGGGGTCCGCTCAGCCCGGCCGATCGTGACCTTCTGGTCAAGGTACGGCTGGCCGGACTGTGGGAGATCCCGGTCGGGCGCCAGGCGGCCCAGCGCGCCGCCCGCGCCAGGACCCGGGAGAACCTCGGCCAGATCGCCCGCATGCACGTCGAGCTGGACGCCGACGTCCGATCCGTCGCCGCCAAGCTCCGCGTGCCCCTGCCCGATGAGCCCAACGCCGACCAGCGGGCCTGGATCGCCGAGATCTCCGGCAAACAGGGACTCGCCTACGACCGCACCGCCGTCATGCGCCTGCGCATGGCCCACGGCAAGGTCTTCCCCCTCATCGCCCAAGTCCGCGCCAGCACCCAGAACACGCTGATCCGGGACTTCGCCGAACGCTCCGCCAAGTTCGTCAACGCCCACATGGACATGCTGGAGGCCACCGGCCTGGTCGGCCCGAACGCGCTGCCGCCTCCGCCCGACGCCGACGACGCTCCCGACCCGGTGCCCTTCGGCGAACCCGCACCCACCGAGCCGCCCGCCACGGCCCTGCCCCGGCCCACCGGCCCGTGACCGGCGCTCCTCTCACGGGCTACCTCAAGGCCGCGGCCCCGAACGAGACGCTGAACCGCTTGCACCAGATCGTCACGCTCGTCAGCGTGTCGAGATCGGCGTTGGCCGGAATGGGGTAGTTGGCGTTGCCCTTGTTGCCCTTCAGATGCCCGAGCTCCAGGTAGCGCCCGTCGTCGAAGTTGAACCAGCTCTTGGTGACCGGCTGGTCGCTCAGCCAGACCCGCAGGTCGGGGCCGTCGGAGGTCTTCAGGTTCTCCAGGCGCAGCACGCGCGACCCGTCGGGCAGCCTCAGCACTCTCGCGGTGCCGGTGGTCGTGTGCTCGTGCGTGACGAGCCTGCCCGAGGCGATCTCCTCGATCTTCCTCGGGGACTCGCTCGCCGGCTGCTGCGCCGGGGTGTCTGAGGCCGCGGCAGCCGTACGGTCGCCCGCAGCGGACGGGACCGTGGGCAACGCCTCGTTCACCTCGACGGTCGTGAACAGGCGCCACGGCTGGAACAGGTACATCGCGACGGCGAACGCCACGGCGCCCACGCCGAGGAGCGCCAAGGTCACCGGATGCCTGATGAACTTCATGGGTCAAGGCCACCACGAAAAGCGCTGGTCAGCCCTTACATGTCGGTTACGGCGCGCTACCCGACCGCGGGGCAGTACGTCATGGTTTTCTGGCTTGACAGGGTTCACGTCGCGGGACGGGCCCACACCGACGCGCCCTGCCAGTCGATGGCGACGACCGGCTCGTCGCCCACCACCCAGGCGTCGTGCCCCGGCGGCAGGGAGGTGATCTCGCCGGGCCCCGCCTCCGTCTCGGTGCCGTCCTCCATCACCACATGGATGCGCCCGGAGATGTGGTACTGCTGATGCGGCGCCATGCACAGGTCGGTCCCGGCCACCGGCTTGACGTGCTCCGTCCACCGCCAGCCGGGCTGCACGGTGATCCTGCCGACCTGGGCGCCGCCCGCGAGATTGACCAGCTCCAGCCGCCAGTTCTCCCCCTCGCGGACCTCGTCAGGGTTGTCGAATGACACGTGCTCGAACGGCTGCGTCGTCATGGTGATCCCCCCGAACCATTGAGACGTCATTCACGCTATGCCCGGCGACTCAGGCGTCAAGCGTGCGCGCATCGCCGAGCGGCATCAGCACGGCAGCCCGCCATCCGTCGGCCTTGACCGCCGCCTCGTAGAAGGCGATGTAGTCCTTCCGGGCGCCGGGGAATTCATAGAACCTCCCCGCGTAGGGGAACGGATCATCCTGGAAGCATCCGCTGTAGTCGTCCCGGGCGAGGGCGCCGCGCGGGTGGACGGCGAGGATCTTCTGCGCTTTCAGCACTGGGATCAGGTCTTCCTCCGCAGCGGTGCATTCCGAACCGGTGACGCTCGTCAGGGCCGCGTACGCGAGCCCGCTCGACAGGAGAGCCGTTACCGCCAATCCAATGAAGATCTTCACAGGCCCGGAGCGGACTGTCATGGTCGGAGCGTACCGGACCAGGTCAACCGGCCCAAGGAAGCCCCCGTTTTGAAGGTTCTACCCGGTAAATCCTGGCAATATCGCGGAAAAGTTTCACCAGGAGGTTCAACGATACGGTTAAAGGCATGGATACCGACATCAAGGACACCGTCCATGCCGTCGAGGCCGCCACCGTCATGCGCCTGCTCCCGGCCCGCCCGCGGGTGCTTGCCCTGGGCGAGCCCACCCACGGCGAGGACACGCTGCTCGACCTGCGCAACGAGCTCTTCCGGCAGCTCGTGGAGCGGGAGGGCTACCGGACGATCGCCATCGAGAGCGACTGCCTGAGGGGCCTGGTCGTGGACGACTACGTCACCTCGGGCACGGGCACCCTCGACGAGGTCATGGAGCGCGGCTTCAGCCACGGGTGGGGCGAGTCCGCGGCCAACCGCGAGCTCGTGCGCTGGATGCGCGCCTACAACGAGGGCCGTCCCGCGTCCGAGCACCTGCGCTTCGCCGGCTTCGACGGCCCGCTGGAGATCAGCGAGGCCGCGAGCCCCCGGCAGGCCCTCACCGCGCTGCACGGCTACCTCGCGAACCTGGTGGACGCGGACCTGCTCCCCTGCGACGCGGAAACGCTCGACCGCCTGCTCGGCGCCGACGACCGGTGGGCCAATCCCGCCGCGATGCTGGACCCCTCCCAGTCGGTGGGGCGGTCGGCCGAGGCCGGGCAGCTGCGGCTGCTCGCCGACGATCTGGTGGCGCTGCTCGACGCGCAGACGCCGCACCTGATCGCGGCGTCCTCGCGGGAGGACTGGGACCGGGCGCGCCTGTACGGGCGCACCGCCACCGGCCTGCTGCGCTACCACTACTGGATGGCCGAGGCCGCATCGAGCCGCCTGGCGCGGCTGTGCGCGCTGCGGGATTCGATGATGGCCGCCAACCTGCTCGCCCTGGCCGAGCGGGGCCCGACGCTGGTCCACGCCCACAACAGCCATCTCCAGCGGGACAAGAGCTCGATGCGCATGGGCGGCCAGCCGCTGGAGTGGTGGAGTGCCGGCGCGATCGTGAACGCCCACCTGGACGAGGAGTACGCCTTCCTGGCCACGGCCCTCGGCACGATCCGGCACCAGGGCGTGGACGCCCCGCCCCCGGACACCGTCGAAGGGCTCCTGTACGCGCTCCCGGAGGAGCGCTGCCTCGTCAACGCCCGCCGGCTGGCCGCCATCCTCGCCGACGCGACGCCCGCTCCCCGCGTGTCCCCCTGGTTCGGCTATGCCCCGCTGGACCCGGCCCACCTGGCCGAGTACGACGGGCTCGTGTTCGTCAAGGACGTCTCACGCACCCAGGCTCCCCCGGCCTTCAGCGCGGCGACATGAGCCGGGGCGGCCGGCTGGGCTTGCGCGCGGCGAGCCGTTCCACGATGCCCAGCTTGAACCGGTCGTGGCGTTCGACGGTGAGGCCGTGCTCGCCGAGATGCTCGATCGGGCGCCGCAGGAAGTGCTCCCCGCCCATGGGTACGGTCACCAGCTCCAGCAGGCGTTGCACGAGGCGCGCCGGCCACGCCGAGGCCGCGACGTGGTCGGCGAGCAGCAGCAGCCCGCCCGGGCGCAGCACTCGCACCATCTCGCCGACGGCGCGCCGCTCGTCGGGGATGGCGCACAGCGAGAACGTGCAGACGACCGTGTCGAACGCGCCGTCGGGGAAGTCGAGCGCCTGGGCGTCCCCCTCCCGCAGGTCGGCCTCCCTGCCGAGCTCGGCCGCCCGCCGCCGGGCGATCTTGAGCATCTCGGGGCTCCACTCGATCCCGGTCAGCCGTACGCCGTCGGGATAGTGGACCAGGTTGAGCCCGGTGCCGACCGCCACCTCCAGCACGTCGCCGGCGGCCTCTGAGCAGATCCACGCGCGGGTGTCGCCGAACAGGCGCCGGTCGAAGAAGCCCATCTGCCTGTCGTAGGAGCCCGCGTTCCTGTCCCAGTACCGGCGCAGGCGCTCGGCGCGAGTCTCGGGAGCCATGCCCCACCATCCTTCCGGCTTCCGGCGGCGTCACCGCGACAGCCGACTCCCAGTCTGCGCGGTCGCGCGTCAGGGTGCGGGGAGCGGCTACTGCTTGGTGACGTGCTCGGGGCGCACCACGATGACCACCCGGCGCTCGGCGTCCCCGACCGGCGGCTGGTACGGCAGGCCGTACCGCCTGGCCAGGACGTCGAAGAACTCGCCGGACGGATCCGGATCGACGCGCTCCACCCGGCCGCGGATCTCCAGATAGCGGTACGGCTGGCCGGGGTCCATGATCGACAGCGCGACATGCGGCCTGGCGGCGGCGTTCCTGCCCTTCTGCCGGTCGCTGGTGGTGGTGAAGCGGAGGAGCTCGCCGTCCCAGATCGTCCACACCGGGGTCACCTGGGGGGTGCCGTCGGGCATGAGAGTGGCGAGGTGCGCGAACAACGGGCGGGTCAGCAGGTCGGCGTGGCTGTCCGGAATGAGGGTCATGTCCGGCAAGCTATCAAAGCTTTGATGGTAATCAAAACCTGTATAGTGCTTCCTGTGACACTGCCCGCCGAGGAGCGTCTCGGGCTCGACCTGAAGCGCACGGAGCAAGTGCTGATGGCCGCCAAGCACGCGGCGGTCAGGACCGCCGGCCTGACCGTGCCGCAGTACGCCGCGCTCTTCGTGCTCGCCGAACATCCGGGGATCTCCAACGCCGCGCTGGCGCGGGCCTGCCTGGTGACGCCGCAGGCCTCCAACGTCGTGCTGAAGAACCTGCTGGAGCGAGGGCTCGTGGAGCGCACCCCGCACCCCTGGCACGGCTCCGTCCTGGAGACGCGCCTGACCGACGCCGGCCATGCGGCCCTTCGCGCCGCCGACGAGGCGGCCGTGGTGATCGAGCAGCGGATCAACGCGGCGTTCACCCCGGAGGAGCGGGCGACCCTCAAGGACCTGCTCCACCGCTTCCGCGAGGCCGTCGGCGAGGAATGACTCCTCCTGAAACGCCTCCAGCTCAGCGAGACCCCTGACTCGGTACGGACGGCGTCCATGCCGGCGGCTTGCCCTCCACGGGAGTAGAACAGCCGGTCGTTGGAGAGGAGTGCCCCATGGGATACATCACCGTCGGTAACGAAAACAGCACCACCATCGAGCTGTACTACGAGGACCAGGGATCCGGTCAGCCGGTCGTCCTCATCCACGGCTACCCCTTGAACGGGCACAGCTGGGAGCTCCAGACCCGCGAGCTGCTCGCCGCCGGCTACCGGGTCGTCACCTACGACCGCCGCGGCTTCGGCCAGTCCAGCAAGGTCGGCAGCGGCTACGACTACGACACCTTCGCCGCCGACCTCAACACCCTCCTGGAGACGCTGGACCTGCGCGACGTCATCCTCGTCGGGTTCTCCATGGGCACCGGCGAACTCGCCCGCTACGTGAGAACCTACGGCCACGAGCGAGTCGCCAAGCTGGCGTTCCTGGCGTCGCTGGAGCCGTTCCTGGTGGCGGCCGACGACAACCCCTCCGGAGTGCCGCGGTCGGTGTTCGACGGCATCGCCGAGGCCGCCCGGACCGACCGTTATGCCTGGTTCACCCAGTTCTACAAGGACTTCTACAACCTGGACGAGAACCTGGGCAGCAGGATCAGCCAGGAGGTCGTCACCGCCAGCTGGAACACCGCCACCACCTCCGCCCCGGTCGCCGCCTACGCGGTGGTGCCCGCCTGGATCGAGGACTTCCGGGAGGACGTGGCCGCGGTCCGCGCCGCCGGCAAGCCGTCACTGATCCTGCACGGCACCAAGGACAACATCCTCCCGATCGACTCCACCGGACGCCCGTTCCATGAAGCGTTCCCGGAGGCGGACTACGTCGAGATCGAGGGCGCGCCGCACGGCCTGCTGTGGACGCACGCCGCCGAGGTCAACCAGGCATTGCTGGCCTTCGTCGGCAAGTGACCCGGCGGTGCCCCGTCACCCCTGCCCCGGCGTGTAGCGCCACAGCCGGATACCGCTGCGCGTGGCGGTGCCGGCTTCCGAGTATTCAGCACAGGCGAACGCACCGGCCACAGGCGCGGTTCTGAAGCGAAAGGCGGCGGGCCGGCGGGACCTCCGGGCACCACCAGGCGGTGAGGTCGTCGTCACCGCACAGCGGTGACGCTACTTGTCCTCGGCGGTCTCCTTGGCCTCAGGGTGATCCAGCACAAGGTCGTACGTCGTGGGGAACAGCTGCCGGAACGCGGTGTCCTGTCCCTTACTGGGGAAGGCCTCGATCACGATCTTTCCCTCGCGGGTTACGTCTCTGACGTGGTCCACGGTGTACTGATGCACCTCGTCCGCGCCGCGAGGCGTCGGCTGTCCACTGTCCGGCTGCTCCGACACCCGTACCTCCGAGATCAAAGGGCTTCACCACTGATTCTGCCCGACGACCCGGCACCGCACGCGCTCGCGTCCGACCACGTCGTCCAGTGCGGCGGATGGGAGTCGGCGACGAACCAGCCGGGCGGCGGCGGGCCGACGTCCGGCGGGACGACGAGCGTGCAGACGCCGGGGGGCGGATGGCCGCTCGCCGCGTCGAACAGCTCCACCTCCGTCCACCAGACCCGGTGGACGAGCTGCACCCGGATCCCCCAGTGCACGCGCCTGTCCACGGCCACCCGGCCATGGGAGATCGCGGGCAGCCAGTCGCGGCCGGCGCGCGGCGCGGACTTGGGGGCGATGTCGGCGAGGAAGGCGATGTTCGCCGCGGCCAGGACGGCCGCCAGCGCGTGCAGGCGATGGCGGCGCACGAGGGACGCGGCCGCCGTGATCGCCGCGAGCAGCGCCAGAGCCGCGAGCGAGGCCGGGAGCATGCGCAACGAGTCACGCGAGCCGCTGAGGAAGGCGACCTCCGGGAAGTCGAAGAGGATGAACGAGTAGCGGCTCAGCCGGTCGCCGGCGTAGAACGCCGCGACGCCGCCCGAGACCGCGAGCAGCACGACCGCCCAGAACGCCGGCCGTACCGGAACCCGCCGCCCGGCGCGGACCAGCACCACCAGCCCGGCCAGCGTCCAGGCCACGGCGACGCAGGCGAGGTAGCGGCCGTAGGCGTAGTTGCCGACCCGGTGCTCGTCGGGCAGCGCGGCCGAGGAGGCGTAGGCGATGCCCAGCGTGACGACCAGCAGCGCGGACGCGGTCAGCCGGTGGGGGCTGCCGCGCCGTACCGCCGCGGAGACGCCGGCGGCGAGGCCCAGCCCGGCCAGTCCCCACGTGGCGACGATGAGGTACCACAGCTGGCCGAGCGCGCCCGACACCGCCCACGCCTGGCCGTCGAGGCTGGTGATGCGGCTGAGCAGCAGGCCGGCGAGGTCGCGGACGCCGCCGGGGTAGAGCGCGGCGGACAGGGCCCGGTTCAGCAGCCAGCCCGCGGCCGCCACCGCGCCCGCCACGGCGAGCGGCACGAACCTGCGGGCGCGCACCGTCACCAGGACGAACACCGCGAGGACGACGGTGCCGCGCATGTGCGCGGTCATCGCGAAGCCGGACAGGACCCCGCCGACGACGCCCGCCCTGGTCGATCCGGTGCGAAGGAGGTCGTGTACGGCGAGCAGCCAGCCCAGCAGCACCGTGGGCAGGACCGCGTCGACCAGCGCCAGGCCGGAGAAGACCAGCAGGGAGGGGCCCAGGCTCGCGACGAAGGCCAGGACGAGGGCGGGCTTGCCGGAGACGTCCAGCCTGCGCAGGACGTGGTAGCTCAGCGGGAACGCGCCGGCCGCGGCCGCCGAGCCGACGAGGACGACGATGCGGTAGACCGTCTCGGGATCGCTGGTCAGCCAATAGGCCGGGACGAGGAGCAGGGCGTAGCCGGCCTGGTAGAAGGTGCTGCCCGAGTAGTCGGCGTCGGCGCCGCCCGCCAGCCAGCGCGCGGCCACCAGATAGCCGACCTCGTCGGGGTTGGCCACGGGCCCGGTGTGATGGCGGTACAGCCACAGCCGCACCAGCAGGTGGATGATCCATCCCCCGATCAGCGCCCACCGCAACCGGGCCTGCACGGCGGCGGGTGCCTCTTGAATGATCACCCGGCAAAGTCCAGCGAACGCCCGCTAACCACCGCGTAACCGACAGCGGTTATCCAGGCGTTATCCCGTACGGCTGCCGCCGCGGATCAGGCGGGACGCCCGGGACGCGCCCACCATGGCCTCCGGCGCCGACATCGCGACCGTCAGCGTCAGCGATGCGGTCGGCTCCTGGCCGCGCGGACTGGTCCTGCGCGCCGGGCTTGGGCTCGTCCGGCCACGCTGTCAGGCTCTCCGGTCGGCCGGCCTTATCTGCGCGAGGAAACGCCTGATCGAGGCCACCGACACCTCGTAATTGCGACTCCGCAGACGGTCGCGGATGCCGTACTCCCGGAGCGTCGGGTCCTTGGTGACCAGCTCGACGATGAGCCGGCGGATCTCCTCGGACGGCAGCGGCGCGTCCTCGTCGTTCTCCACCCGGTCGTCGGTGTGGATGATCTGGATTTCAGGCTTGTCGGTGTCGTCGTCGTAAACCATCGAGCCTCCCAGCCTCGTGCCCCGACGGTAAAGACGGCATCGGGTGCAGGTCCACGACAGAAGGTGGCGCGAACCTGACGACTGCCCGCAGGAGTCCGCCGGGCCACCGCGCCGATCCGCGCCGCTCGATGGATCTCGATACCTAGGCTGGTGCCCGTTCACGCTCGGCTGTCAGCGTGCCGGCCATCGGCGCCGCCGTACCGACCTGAGAAGGGACCATGGTCACCGGTGACCGTCCATGTCGCGGTAGTGGATCCTCTGCCCATGTTCCGGCAGGGAGTGGCCGTCGTGCTGTCTGAGGCGGGTTACGCGGTCGAGGCGCCGGAGGACGTGCTGGCATGGCTGCGTCCCGGGCGGCGGAGCCTCGTGCTGCTGACGCTGGAGCGTGAGCAGGACTGGGATGTGCTCGCGAAGTTACGGGACGCGGAGGCGACGGATGCCGTGATCGCGCTGGTGGGGAAGGACGTGGCGGTGCTGGGAGTGAAGGCGGTGCGGACCGGCGCCCGATCGGTGCTCCCGCGTGAGGTGTCGGCGGGGACGCTGCGGCGCACGGTGGAGGCGACCGTCGACGGTCAGGCAGTGCTGCCGGCGGCCGTCGCCGCGGCGCTCGCCCGGGACATGCCCGCGGGCGCCACAACCTCGCGGTCGCCGACCCCGGAGCAGCTGGCGTGGCTGCGCCAGCTGGCGGCCGGCGCGACGGTGGCGCAGCTCGCTGACCGGGCCGGGTATTCGGAGCGGGCGATGTTCAGGCTGCTGCAGTCGTTGTACAAGGAGATGGGCGTCCGCACCCGCATCCAGGCGATCATCCGGGCGCAGGAGTTGGGCTGGCTCCACGTCGAGGCCGGCCGTCCGGGTTAGGGGCCCCGGTTCAGGCGCCGCCGGGATGGTGGAGCATGCCGGAGACCGCCTCGATCACCGGACGCAGCCGGTTCGGCCGCCGACCGGTCCTGTCCAGCCGCCGAAGCAGAGTGATCATGCGCTGGGTCAGGCCGGGCGCGGCGACGAGCGGACGCCCCGCCTTCTCGAACGCCCTGATCGCCGCGGAGAGGTCGGCCTGGCCGTCGTCCAGATGGATGCCGCAAATGGCGAAGCCCTTGAACTCCCATGCGGCGAAGTCCCGCCCGTCGCGCTCGATCCGTTCCGTCGCCTCCTTGCGCAGTTGCCGGAAGAGCTCGGCCGCCTTGCCGGGATTCGACTGGTGCCGGGCGACCAGCGCGTGCAGGGCGAGCACGAGGAGGGAGCGGCCTTCCTGCCTGAACCGGGCGGCTCCCTCGATGGCGCGTGCGGCCTCGCCGTACATCTCCCTTCTCAGGTGGGCGAGGCAGAGAGTCGTCCGCGACTGGAGCAGGACGACAGGGTCGTGCACCCGCAGGGCCTGCTCCTCGGCCCTGCACGCCTGCCGGATCGCCCCCGCGATGTCATCCTCGTCGAGCAGCCAGTCGGCGTACGCGTCCAGGTAGGCGGCCCGCAACCGGTCGCCCTCGCGAGCGGGCAGCTCCTCCTTGGCGACGTCGAGAAGGCGCTCCGCGTCGGACATCTTCCCCAGCTCGGCATGCCATCGGGCCAGCTTCAACGCGATCTTGACGGTTCGGGTCGCGGCGTCGGCCTGAGCCCGCTGTCCCGACGGATACTCCGGCAGCCGCGGCAGGGCGAGCGCCTGGCGGGCGTACTCGACGGCCCGGTCGTACTCGCCCCAGCGCCGGTGGCAGTCGGCCAGCCCTTCGAGCGGGCCCATCTGGAGTTGCAGGTTGCCCGCTTGCTTCGCCTCCGCCAGGGCGACGGCGTACTCCTCGCAGGCCTCCTTGATCCGGTTCTGCTGCCAGTACATCGTCGCGAGGTTGAAGCGGATCTTCGTGCGGCTGGTGGGGTCGTTGCGGGCCTCCG
Organism: Thermoactinospora rubra; assembly: GCF_002093975.1. GTDB lineage: Bacteria > Actinomycetota > Actinomycetes > Streptosporangiales > Streptosporangiaceae > Nonomuraea > Nonomuraea rubra_A. Next base: position 96,123 of record NZ_MSZZ01000032.1, on the reverse strand, counting down.
AGTAGTCCAGCGCCCTCCGGTACGCCTCCGCCGCCTCGCGGAACCGTCCGCGCGACGCGTAGAGGTCGCCGAGCACGGTCTCGTTCGCCATCTCCCAGTGGGAGTCCTCCATCCTGCCCCTGATGGTTTCGCGCTGGTCGAGCAGCATGAACGCGCAGTTCCAGTCGCGGAGCACCCCATCAATGTGCTGGATCCATTCATAGGCCGATTCGTAAAGCCCGGCTCGCAGCAGCGCGTCCAGCGCGGCGAAGTGAAGGTGCAGGTCGTCGATGCCGCGAGGGTGGCCTTCCTTACGCCGCCACAGCGCATCCGCGGCCGCGAGCAACAGATTCCTCCATTGTTCGCTGTCCTCGGGCAGCCAGCCCGCGTCCGACGGCGTCAGGTAGTAGCGGTCGCCGTCGGCGATACGGACGACACGCCGGTTCAGCAGCACCTGGAGCGCGCCGGCGACCTCCTTCTGCGGCCACTCCCCGGCGAGGAGCTCCGCCACCGCGTCGACGCGGACCGGCGTCGCGAAGGCGGCGAGGACCTCCAGTACCCGGCGCTGGAGCGGGTTGAGGCTCTCGATCACACGGTAGGTGAGGGCCTGCGGCACGTCCTTGTTCTGGATTCCGGACAGTTCGTCGGCGAGGTCCCGCGCGATCATCCCCCTGTCGGTCAGGACCGCGTAGGCCAGCTCGGCGAGACGGAGGTTGCCCTGGAGTTTCGCGTAGAACGTGTCCAGCACACCGGGGTCCCGGTCCAGGCCGAGTTCGCGGTTCCTGTCGAGTTCGCCGAAGAAGGCGGCGAACTCCTCGGGCGGCAGGCCGGAGACGGTAATGGTGTACGCCACCTGGGGCCAGGTGCTCTCCCGGGAATCGGGGGAGAGCTGCGTGACGAGCACGACCGTCACGCGGTGTCCCCGGGTGGTGGCGAGGATCTCGAACGCCTCGTCCAGATCGAAGTCGACGAGGTGCTTACTGTTGCGGTCGATCAGGTGTTCGGCGCAGTCGATGACGATCACCACGGGAGTGGTGCCGAGCGCCTCCAGGGCCGCCCGGAACCGGGTGAGCGATAACTCACCGGGCTTGATGCCAGCCGCCGGCCCGGTGCCGTCTCCCTCGAGGACGTCGATCAGCGTCTTGACGTCCACCCGCCTGCCCGGGACCGCGTCGTGCCAGCATATCCGTGGCCGGTCCTCACCCTGGGCCTCCTTTTGGAGGCCGTCCACCACCGCGCGGACGAGCTTCGACTTTCCCACGCCCTGCCGTCCGCGCACGACGATGACGCCCCATGAACCGTCGAGCAGCTTCGACCGAAGCTCCTCGCTCTCCTTTCCGCGATCCAGGAGATCCGGGTATCGGCCGGCCGGCTGCGGTGTCGCACCGTCGCCAGCGGGCTGAGGAGAAGGAGCGAGCGTGCTCTCCTCACCGCCAGGGACGCCGATCGCCGTTCTGCGGCTGAGCCGTAACGACTGCCAGCTGATGACGCCGCCCGCGATGCCGGCCATCCAGCTGATGCGCTCCAGCCACTCCCAGCCAGGGGCCTTCTCCCCCTCCGGCGCCTCCCACCAGCCCGCCCGTATCCCTACGGAAACGATCGCCGCCAGGACGAAGACGGTCAACCCGCCATAAGCCGCACGCTGCCAGCCCTTTGTCCCCACTCCTCTTGATTACGCCTAAACGCATGCCGGGAAAAGCCACATTCATACCGCCGGCCCCGCCGCCGCTCATGTCACCGAAAAACGACCGTTGCCAACCGGGAACCGTATACGTAGCCTTATACGTATACGGGATGAGGATGGATGATGATGCCCAACAAAACGATCTACGTCTCGGACGAGGACCTGCCGCTGTTCCAGCGGGCGCAGGAGCTCGCCGGGGGCAAGCTGTCGACGGCGATCAGCGTGGCGCTGCGGCGCTACGTCGAGATTGAGGAGGGCCGCCAGGAGGGCTACGACGAGGTCGTCGTCCAGGTCGGCCCGGGTGCCGGCCGCAAGCTGCGTTTCTCGGGAGTACTGCTCGGCGAGTGGGGGCGCACGACCGGCAGCCGGGTCGAGACCTTCCGGGTGTACCGCTCGCGTAAGGGCAAGTACGTCCTGCACGTGAACCGCTCGCCCGACTGGACGGACAACTCGGAAGGGGAGAACTGGCTGGAGAGCCTGTTCTCCCGCGGCACGTGGCGCACCTACCTCGGCCTGAGCGACTCCAGCTGGGGCTTCGTCCAGGGCGACGCCACGCTCGAGGTCGTCGACACCGTCGAGGAGCTGCGCGGCAAGGTGCCGGACGAGTTCTACGACATGATCGCCCAGCTCGTCGAGCGTCCCGTCGTGGAGGACCTCGACATCTAACTCCATCGGTCATCGCACCGGACGGTCGACAGGCGACCGCCCGCCATCCCGTCATGCCAGAAAAATCCTGAAAACCACGTCGTCCCCTGAGAAACCCGTCGTCCCCTGAGAAACCCGTCGTCCCCTGAAACTCCCCGGAAACCTGAGCGAAGGAGAAACCCTCATGTCCCCCGCCATCCTGGCCGAAGGGCTGGTCAAGAAGTACGGCGACGTGGTCGCCCTCGACGGGGTGGACCTGGCGGTCCCCGAGGGCACCGTGTTCGCCCTGCTCGGCCCCAACGGCGCTGGCAAGACCACGACCGTGCGGATCCTCACCACCCTGCTGCGGCCGGACGCCGGCCGTGCCACGGTCGCCGGCTTCGACGTCGTGGCCGAGGCGGACCGGCTGCGCGCCCGCATCGGCGCCTCCGGCCAGTACGCCGCCGTCGACGACCACCTCACCGGCGCCGAGAACCTGGAGATGGTCGGCCGCCTCTACCACCTCGGCGTCAGACGCAGCAAGCAGCGCGCCCGCGAGCTGCTGGAACGCTTCGACCTCACCGAGGCGGCCGACCGCCCCGTGCGCGGCTACTCCGGCGGCATGCGACGCCGCCTGGACCTGGCGGGCGCGCTGGTCGCCGACCCGCCGGTGCTGTTCCTCGACGAGCCCACCACCGGGCTGGACCCCCGGGCCCGCGCGAGCCTGTGGGACGTCGTCGCCGAGCTCGTCGCGGGCGGCACCACGGTGCTGCTCACCACCCAGTACCTGGAGGAGGCCGACCGGCTCGCCCAGACGATCGCCGTGGTCGACCACGGCCGCGTGATCGCCCTCGGCACCGCCGACGAGCTCAAGGGCCAGGTCGGCGGAGACCGGGTCGAGCTGACGCTGAGCCGCCCTGAGGACGTCGACGTCGCACGGCGCGCCCTGGCGCCCGTGGCGGCCGGGGAGACGCGGGCCGACGCCGCCACGCTGCGGCTGACGATCCCGGTCAGCACCGGCACGGCCGCGCTCACCTCGGCCCTGGGCCTGCTGGCGGCCGAGCGCGTCGCCGTACGCGACGCCGTCCTGCGGCGGCCGACGCTGGACGAGGTCTTCCTCACCCTCACCGGACACCAGGCCGGAGAACCTGCCAAGAGCGCCAAGAGCAAGGAGTACAGCCGATGACCGCCCTTCAGACGGCCCTCGCCGACGGCGTGACGATCACCAAGCGCAACATCCTCAAGATCCGGCGGGCGCCGGACCTGCTGGGCGGCGCGATCACGTTCCCGATCGTGTTCGTGCTGCTGTTCGCGTACGTCTTCGGCAGCATGATCGAGCTGCCGGGCATGTCGTACCGGGAGTACATGCTCCCGGGGATCTTCGTCCAGACGATCGTGATGAGCGCGCAGATCACGGGCTACACGCTCACCCTGGATCTGCAGAAGGGCATCTTCGACCGGTTCCGCACGCTGCCCATGGCGCCCTCGGCCGTGCTGATCGGCCAGACCCTCGGCGACGTGCTCATGAACGTCGCCAGCCTGGTCTCCATGGCCCTGGTCGGGCTGGTCGTCGGCTGGCGCATCCACTCGGCGCCGCACGAGGCCGTGCTGGGCTTCCTGGTGCTGCTGCTGTTCGCGTACGCCTTCTCGTGGGTGACCGCGACGGTCGCGCTGTCCCTGCGCACGCCCGAGGTGTTCAACAACATCGCCACGATCGTGTCGATGCCGCTGGTCTTCCTGTCCAACGCCTTCGTCGACAGCACCCGCCTGCCCGGGCCGCTACAGGTGGCCGCCGAGTGGAACCCCGTCTCGGCCGTCATCCAGGCGATCCGCGAGCTGTTCGGCAACACCAGCGCGGCCATGCCGGTGCCCGACGCCTGGCCGCTCCGTCATCCGGTGACGGCGACGTTGCTGTGGTCCGCGCTGCTTCTGATCGTCTTCGTGCCCCTGGCCACCCGGCTCTACAAGAGGGCGGTCAGCCGGTGATCCCGCTCGACCCGCCCGGGGAGGCGTCGGCGCGCATGGAACCACGGACACTCGTCTCCGACGAGGAACGCGGCAACGCCCTCCAGCGGCTCCAGCAGGCGTTCGCCGACGGCCGCCTGGAGCTCGGCGAGATGGAGGAACGGCTGGAGCGGGTGCTCACGGCCAGGACGCTCGGCGACCTGCTGCCGGCGGTCGCCGACCTGCCGGAGGAGGAGGCGGTCGAGCTGGCCTCCACGGGCGGGCACATCCGGCGGACGGGCGCCTGGCGGGTCCCGCGCCGGCTGCGCGTCCGCTCCGAGTTCGGCAAGGTGCGGCTCGACCTGTCCCGCGCCCTCATCCGGCATCCGGTGATCGCCATCGAGCTCCGGCTCACGTACGGCTCCGCCACCGTCGTCCTGCCGCCCGGCGCGACCGTGAACGCCGACAGGGTGCGCACCGTGTGGGGCAGCGTGACCTGCAAGGCGGACGGACCCGCGCAGCCGGGCCGGCCGTACGTCGAGATCAGCGGCGAGCTCGAGTACGGCAGCCTGCGCGTCCGCACCGCGCGCAAGTGATCCGGCACCGGGCGCGTGACCACCGCGTCCGGCCGTCCGTACGGTCAGAAAAGGTCCGTACGCTCAGAAAAGGGTCAGCGGCTCGACCGGGGCGGGCTCGGGCAGCGGCTCCAGCTCGGGCACCCGGGCCCGCACCTCGTCGTGGAAACGCCGGGCGAGCATGAGCGCGTCGGCGTTGTCCGGCGTGTGGACGAACACGGTCGGCGTGCGGCCCTCGCGGAGCCATCCGGCGACCGTCCCGATCCACGGCTGCCAGCCCCGGACCGTGTGCTCGGCGGAGTCCCGGCCGATGTAGCGCACGATCGGGCGGCCGGTGAGCGCCCTGTCCCGGCGTGGCACGCGCGGCTTCTTGGTCCAGGCGTCGCGTTCGGCGTCACTGGCGGGCGGGCTCTCGAAGAGCGTGACGGTGTCGAACGGGATCCATTCGGCGTCCGCGCCCGCCAGGACCCTCTCGAGCAGCTGCTCCGCACGCGGGTCCGCGAAGAAGGCCGGATGCCGGACCTCGACGGCGTACCTGTGGGACCGCGGCAGCCCGCGGAGGAACCCCGCCAGGGCGCCGACGTCGCCTGGGCCGAACGACTTGGGCAGCTGGATCCACAGGGCGTGCGCCCGCGGCCCGAGCGGTTCGATCGCGTCCAGGAAGGCCCGCAGCTCCTCCTCGCCGCCGGTGAGGCGGCGCTCGTGCGTGATGGCCTTGGGGAGCTTGACCACGAAGCGGAAGTCCGGAGCGGTCTGCCGCGCCCACAGCTCCACGGTGGCCCTGGCCGGGGTCGCGTAGAAGGTCGTGTTGCCCTCGACCGCGTTGCACCAGGTCGCGTAGGCCCGCAGCCGCTCGGCGGCCGGGAGGGGATGGGGCAGGTAGCGCCCCTGCCACGGGGCGTGAGTCCACATCGCGCATCCCACATGAAGCCGCATGCCTCGACGCTATCCGAGGCGGGAGGCGGGCGAAAATGAGAGGCGGGCGCGCGGCGCCCGGCGCTACCGTCCGTGCATGGCACGTGATGAACGCGGTGTGACTCCCCAGAGCGAGGACTTCTCATCCTGGTACAACGAGCTGGTCGTCAAGGCGCAGCTGGTGGACCGGGGACCGGTGAGGGGCACCATGGTCATCCGGCCGTACGGCTATCGCCTCTGGGAGCTCCTCCAGGCGGAGCTGGACCGGCGCATCAAGGACACCGGCCACGAGAACGCCTACTTCCCCCTGCTGATCCCCGAAAGCTACCTCCGCCGCGAGGCCGAGCACGTCGAGGGCTTCTCCCCCGAGCTCGCGGTCGTCACGCACGCCGGCGGCAAGGAGCTGGAGGAGCCGCTGGTGGTGCGGCCCACCTCCGAGACGATCGTCGGCGAGATGATGGCCAGGTGGATCTCCTCCCACCGGGACCTGCCCCTCCTGCTCAACCAGTGGGCCAACGTCGTCCGCTGGGAGCTGCGGCCCCGGACGTTCCTGCGCACCACCGAGTTCCTCTGGCAGGAGGGCCACACCGCGCACGCCGACGAGGCGGACGCGATGCGGGAGACGATGCTGGCGCTCGGCCTCTACACCGAGGTCGCGCGGGACGTCGCGGCGATCCCGGTGGTGCCCGGCGAGAAGACCCCGGGGGAGCGGTTCGCCGGCGCGCTGCGCACGTTCACCGTCGAGGGCATGATGCGCGACGGCAAGGCGCTCCAGGCCGGCACCTCCCACTACATGGGCACGAACTTCGCCAGGGCCTTCGGCATCCGCTACACCTCCGCCGCCGGCCGGCTCGACCTGTGCCACACCACGTCGTGGGGCATGACGACCCGCATGATCGGCGCGGCGATCATGACGCACGGCGACGACAGGGGCCTGGTCCTGCCGCCCAGGCTCGCGCCGTACCAGGTCGTGATCGTGCCCATCGGCCGCGGCGGGCCGACGTCCGACGCCGCCCGCGACCTGGCCGCGCGGCTCAGGGCGGCCGGCGTCCGCGTGCACGTCGACGACCGCGCGCAGCTGTCGCCGGGGTTCCGGTTCCACGACTGGGAACTGCGCGGCGTGCCGGTACGGCTGGAGCTGGGCCCGCGCGACCTGGAGTCCGGGACCGTCGTCATGGCCAGGCGGCTCGGGGACGAGGGCAAGCAGACGGTCGCGCTGGACGCGGTGCCCGGCGTCATGCCGGGGGTGCTGGAGGACTTCCAGGGCTTCCTCCTGCGGCGCGCCACCGAGTTCCGCGACGCGCACACGCGCGAGGCCGAGACGTGGGACGCCTTCGCCGAGGCCGTCGCCACGGGGTGGGCCGTGGCGCTGCACTGTGGGGATCCGGCGTGCGAGGAGGCCGTCAAGGCCGAGACCGCCGCGACGCCCCGATGCGTGCCGCTGGACGGCGCCCCGGAGACAGGGCCGTGCGTCCGGTGCGGCAGTCCTTCGGCGTACGGCAAGCGCGTCGTCTTCGGCCGGGCCTACTGACGGCGGCCGTGCCCGCCGTGCCCGATGCCGTAGGGCAACGCACGGCCAGGGAACGGCGCGCGCGTCGCCTGGGCCGCTATGCGTCCTGGAGCCGGACCGGGTCCTCGCCGGTGGTCAGGGCGGCGTGCAGCCGTTCGTACGTCGGGGCCAGCCGGCGCAGGCCGGCCGCGAGCGCCGCGTCGTCGCCCGACACCAGCGGGCCCTGCAGGCCGCCGACGACGCGGGCCTGCTCCGTGGCGACGGCCGCGCCCGCGTCGAGGCCGAGGGAGGCCAGGCAGACCGCCAGGTCGTTGAGGCGGCGGGCGCCCACCCGCACCGCGAACGCCTGCCACAACGCCCTGATCTCGGGATCCAGCCCTTCCTCCACCAGCCGGGCCGTGCGTTCGGCGGCCTCGGCCTGCCCCAGCGTGCCGGGCGAGACCTCCACGTCCGTCCGGCCGGCCAGCCAGGCCAGCCCGGCGGGCAGGGAACGCCGCAGCGCCTCCTCCGGGCCGACGCGCTCCCGCCGGGCGAAGCCGTACCGCATCCGGAACGGCCGCTCCAGATAGGAGATCAGCTCCCCGCGCCACGCCTCGGCGAAGGCGTCGACCGGCAGCGTGGCGTACGGGTAGCCCTGCGGGTCGTGCACGAGCACGGCGTCCTCGCCCGCCTCCAGCACCACCACGTAGTGGTCGGCGCCGACCGCCCTGCCCGATCCAGGCTGGTACGACAGCAGGCCGAGCTCAAGCGGCCCGGCCAGCACCGGGCCGTCCTGGCAGGCCCGGCGCAGCCGGTCGAGCGCCTCGGCGGCGGTCCCACCGTCCACGCGCTCGCACTCCCAGCCGAGCAGGCCGATCGCAGCGTCGAGCCCGATCTCGGGGTCCCAGCCGAAGGGGTCGAACAACGGCAGGCGCCCGCCGATCAGCTGCATGCCGTACGGGGAGCCCGTCAGGACCTCGATCACCGCCGGGGACGGCGCCTGGCCGCCGAGGACCATCGCGAGGGAGTTGGCGTAGCAGTACGGCCCGGAGCCGACATAGGGGACAGACATGCCTGACACCGTGCCGCGTGACACGGTGTCAGGGTCAAGTCCGCGACCCGATGGACAACCGTCCGGCCACCGGAGCCGGTCCTACGGGGACGGGGAATCCGCGACCGGGACCGGATAGTCCACGACGTACACCGGCGCGCCGACCCTGGTCGTGTCGGCCGCGTCCCCCACGCCGTTGACGACGTGGTCGATCGTTCCGGCGCTGAGGTTGACGGTCATGATGTGATGCAGCCTGACGCCCGGGGTCTCGGGGACCTCGAAGCCGTTCTCGGTGTGGATCTGCGGGTTGTTCTGGTTGAAGACGTACACCCCGCCGCCGTAGAGCCTGTGCGTCCTGACGTGGTCGCCGACCTTGTAGCCGGCCCAGCCCTCGACGTCGCCGTTCATCCAGTCGGCCTGGGTCGGCGGGTCGTACGGCAGCTCGTTCTGGTACAGGATCGTCGTGCCGGCTTCGCCGTTCCAGACGGTGTTGTACTGCTGGAAGTGCTCGACGAACAGGCCGGTCGCGGTCACGTGGTCGCCGTTGACGACCGCGCCGTTGCGGCCGATGTTGGTGTTCCAGCGCTCGGTGTCGGTGAAGCCCTCGACGCCGTGGTCGGCGCGCCACACCCAGGCGTGGTCGATGAGCACGTTGTCGCTGTTGACCTCGAGCGCGATGTCGGTCTTGCCGACGTGCGGCCCGCCGACCCGGAAGTACACGTCGGACAGGGTCGTCGGGTTGTCCGGCGAGCTCGGGCGGTTCCCGTGGCTCTTGCCGACCCTCTTGCCGACCCTCAGCAGGACCGGCGACTTCTCCAGGCCCGCGTCGACGGTCACGCCCGCGACGATCACGCCGGGGACGTCGGCGACGACGAGCGGGGTCGAGCCGTCGACGGCGGTGAGCGTGGCGTGCCCGAGCCCGAGGACGACCGTGTTCGGGCGCTTGACCTCGATGCTCCGCGCGATGCCGTACACGCCGGGCGTGAGCAGCAGGTGCTTGCCGCGCGCGAGCTGGTTGTTGATGACCTGCACCGAATCCGACGGCTTGGCGATGAAGAAGTCGGTGATGGGCAGCGTACGGCCCGGGGTCATGCCGCCGGCCCACGAGATGCCGCGCGTGTCCCTCCGGGCGGCGGGCACGCGGACCTGGTACCTGCCTCGCGCGTCGACGTACAGGAAGGGCTTCTCCCGGCTGACGGGGGTGGCGTCGAGGGTCGTGTAGGGCGGGTTCGGGAACCCGGCCTCGCCCGGTGCGCCGGCCACGCCCGAGAAGACCTGGTTCCACACGCCGTTCGACCAGCCGGCGATCTCGCTGTTGCGGGTCAGCCACTGCTGCTGCGATCCGTTCGTGACGGACGGCAGCCTGGAGTCGGCGATGAAGCCTCCGCTGGCGTACTGCGGGCCGGCGGTGCAGTAGTCCATCAGCGACAGGGTGCCGCCGCTGATGTCGAGACGGCGCAGGGAGACCGCCTGGGAGACGGCCCAGAAGTTCGCCGACGCCCTGCAGCCGTCCTGGCCGGCCGCGTTGACGTCGATCGACAGGTTGGACAGGGTGCGCCAGAAGTTGACGAGCGCGAGGCAGTTGCCGGTCCCGCCGTCGGCCAGGCAGCGGTTGTAGACCTCGACCTTGCCGTTGATGACGACGTCGGTGGGCGAGGCGCCCAGGCCGGCGATCTCGGTGTAGTAGCCGACCTTGATCTGGAGCGGGTGTTCCGCGGTGCCGTACGTGCCGGGTTTGAAGAGGTAGGCGTGGCGCGTGGTGCCCATCTCGTTGTCGACCTGAGCGGCGTGTGCCGCGTCGAGGGTCGCCTGGATGTGGCTGACCGGCATGCTCGGGTCGAAGACGGTGACGTTCGGCCCGAGATCGGGGGCGCCGGGGGTCGGTGATGCGGCGGCTGTTCCTGTCGTCATGACGGCGGTCGCCAGCACGAGACCGATCGTTAATGCGCGGGCGAGGCGGAACCTCACGAGGCTCCCGTTTCCGGGAGGCTGGGTCGTCATACGGTTCGTCCTTTCCGCTGCGTGTGCAGCGCTCCGTGGACAGCGGACAGGGGTCTTTCGTCGGGGCAGCGGGGTCGGCGGGCTGCGAGAGCGCTCTCTCTTTGTCCGAGGCTTATATCAAGTCCTGAGAAAAGGGGTTGGACGTTTCTACCGCGCGGACCGGCCGGATCACAAGTGCACGGACTGCTTTGGGTTGCAAGCCGATCGGACCTGGCGGGCTCGACCGCCTCCCTCGTACTGGGCACGCCGCTTCACGTCGTCGCCGGGATACCCGACCATGCGAGCACCGCCATCACGAAGGCCGCCGGCGGGCATCTCGTGAAGGGCGGCAAGTATGACGCGGCGGAAACGGCCATCACGGGTGCTCTCCTGCCCTGTGAAGTGGTGATACGGGTCGATGCCATGGGATCCCGCGAGGCGGTGTCGCTGTACGGCGCTGCCGTACAGCACTCCTTCACAAGACGTCGGGCGTTGCTCCCGTAAGGGGTGAACGTCGCGATGAGCGTGTCGGTCGTGGTCACCGGTCTCGGCACAGCCGCTCATGCTCAAGCGGTCCCCACCGGCCCGGCCGACGCGCTCAGGCGTCAACTGGTCGAGAACCGTGGCGTGACCATGTCAGAGACCACCACGTCGAGGGAAGCCGGGGAGACGACGAGCTACCGGAAGAAGACCCGCGCCGAGTTCGGCAAGGGCACCGTAACGGCCACCGACGTCAGAGACATCGCCGGTCCCGACGTCCCCCAACCCGCGCCACGGTTCCTCACGTTCAAGGGCCGGACGTACTGCCAGGGCTGGCTCTGCCCCGTTCCCGAAGGGAAGACCTGGGTCCTCCTCGCCGAGGATCAGGAGATCCGCCCCTTCCTGCACTCCGGTGGGATCGATCTCGCCGATCCAGCCGCGCTGAAGGCGGTGTTGGCCACGACCAGGACCAAGCATCCCGGAGGCGCCTACGACAACACTCGCACCACCATCCACCAGGGGACGCTCACCTTCGGCGAGCTCTACAAGGTGTCTCCCGCGTTCCGCGATCAACACGGCGGGAAGCCGCCCACCGGGAGGTATGCGAGGACAGAGCTCTCGTGGCAGCTCTGGCTCGGAGAGGACCAGTTGGTACGCAGGGTTCGGACCTCGTGGACCGAACAGCTCGGCAAGCGCTTGATCTCCAAAGTCGTCGACGCCCGCCTTACCGGCTGGGGCGCCAAGACCGACATAGCGGCCCCCTCCGCCGACGAGACGGCGGGACCGGACGACTGGAAGGATTCTCCGTCCTGAGGTTCGCCACCCAGCGGTGAGGGGCCACTTATGCGGCTGGCGCCTCCTGGCTTCCTGCCATTGCCGCCGATCACATTGGAGTGTCAGGTGATCGGGAAGGGGAAGCCTCATCGGCCCTGCCGAGAGTCGCTGAGGCAGGGCCGTACATTCATGGATGGTCTGGAGGCGGACCGCGGGCAGCCCGCTCAGGTGGCAGAGCGCGCATGCATGGCCCCGGTCTACTGGGCGAGTCGTTGCAGGTTGTGCCGGACCGCTTACAGCCGGACCGCTTACAGTGGACAGAGAGAACGGTTGACCGCCTTAGGCCGCATCGGCCCGCCCGTCCCGCCGGGTCGGGAGCCGCTCACTACCTTCGTTCCACCTCATCCACAGGACCGGACATGACCGATGTCCTTGTCATCGGCGCCGGACCGGCCGGCGCCTTCGCTGCCCATCGCGCCGCGGACCTGGGCGCTCGTACCGCTCTGGTGGCCCGCGAAGACTTCGGTGGCATAGCGGCCAACGACGGCCCTGTGCCGGTCCGCACCCTGGCACACGCGGCTCGGTTGTTGCGGGAGGCCCGCCAGCTCGACCGGTACGGCATCGCCGTGGATGGGTTCCGTCTGGACTACTCGCGGCTCCTCGAGCGGGTGGATGAGGTCGTCCGCGACATTCGGACGCATTCGGCTCTGCGCAGTCAGATCGACGGTCTGGGGGTAAAGGTCCACGAGCATGCCGGCACGGCTCACTTTGTCGATCCGCACACGGTCGAGACCAGCCGCGGGCTGCGGCTCCACGGCGACAAGATCATACTCTGCACGGGCGGCGTCAGCCGGAGACTCACCGTTCCCGGCGCTGAGCTGACCCATACTCACAGCGATGCCTGGGCGCTGCGGGAGGTCCCTCCGTCCATGCTGGTGATCGGCGCCGGCGCGACCGGTGTGCAGGTGGCTTCCATCTTCACGGCCTTCGGTTCGCGCGTTCAGCTGTTCCAGACCGGGCCTCGTATCCTTCCGTCGGAAGACGAGGACGTCTCCGCGGTCGTGGCCGAGGCCTTCCGCGAACGCGGCATGGTGGTGCGTGAGAACCTCGACGCCATCGGGTCCTTCGACAGGACGCCCAATGGCGTGCGCATGCACTTCTTTCAGGACGGCGTACCCGACAGCGTCGAAGCGGCGCTGGTCATCGTCGCCGTGGGCTGGACCGCGGACACCGCGAGGCTCGATCTCCCGGCGGCGGGTGTCGAGACCGACGAACGCGGCTTCGTGGCGGTTGACGCCTACCAGCGGACCTCCGTCCCACACATCTTCGCCGCGGGCGACGTCACCGGCCGGCTCATGCTGGTTCCGCAGGCAGCACAGTCCGGGTTCGTAGCGGCGACGAATGCCGTACGGGGTCCGAGTCTCCCTCTGTGGGACCAGATCAGTCCCATCGGCAGCTTCACTGACCCCGAGTACGCCCAAGTGGGGCTGACCGAGACGAACGCCCGCCGGAAGCACGACGTGATCGTGGCAACCGTCCGCCTCGATGCCGCCGCACGGCCCGTCATCGACGGCCGAACCACCGGATTCTGCAAGCTCATCGTCGACCGGACCACCCACCAGATCCTCGGCTGCCATGTCGTGGGCGAGCGCGCCGTGGAGACCAGCCAGGTGGCCGCCGTCGCGATGACGGCGCACCTGCCGGTCCAGGATCTCGCCCGGATTCCGCTCTCCTTTCCCACCTATGCCGCCATCGTGGGTCGCGCTGCCTATATCGCTGCCCGCCGGCTGGGCCTGGACGCGGGCGGTTCTCAGTACGAGCCGCCCGCCGAGGCTCCGTAAGCGCGGTCACGGGTGCCGGCGTTCGACAGCTGTCACCCGACAGTGCCTTATGGGACAATTGCCACAGTCAGGCCACTTCTGTCTCCCCCCAAAAGCAGGACGATAGAGGGGGACCGGCATGGAGATAAGGCCACAGGCGGTCGTCATCCCTAAGGAGACCGACCACCTCGAACAGGGGAAGTACGGTCCCGTCTACCCGCGGACTCCTGCGTGTTACGGGTTCACCGTCATCGCGAACGTCAAGCCCGGCCGGGCCGACGCCATCCGGGGCTACGGTCACACGCTCGCCAAGGCGCTGGAGGACGACCCGAACCTGCTCGCCCCTCTGAAGCTGCACTACCTGCGCTGGGTGCTCTTCGACGACGACACCCGCTTCATGTACCAGGGGATCTTCGACACCGACTTCGACAAGTACACCGAGGACGCCATCGCGCTGTTCACCAAGGCGGGGGTGAGTACGGTCTTCGAGAACCTCGAGGGCTTCCCCGAGGACTGGAGGACCAACCCCGAGGCGTTCATCAGATTCGTTCGCGAGCACCATTGCCCGAGCTTCATCGAGTACGGCGAGTATCCGTACTTCACCGCGGATGAGATCAAGAAAGCGCTGCGGGTGAAGAGCGCCCTGTCGGAGATGCTCGACCAGATGCAGTGACATCCGCCAGCGCCACCTGGAGACGAGATGAGCGAGTTCACTACGGCGCGCACCTACAACCAGAACCACGTGCCGCGCCAGTACACCCCCGATCGGCGGCGGTTGAGCATCTACGTCGCGTGGAGCTATCCCGCCGAGGCGGGCAGGGACGTGACCGAGCTGGACAACCGGTTCTCCACGATGACCGAGGTGCGCCGCGTGACGTGGCCTGCCTACGAGGACCCGAAATGGTCGGACCCGCTGCGATTCCAGCAGGGCATCGCGGGCGGGCTGGAGCTGTTCTTCTGGGGCTGGCTGCCCTTCCAGCAGTTCGTCGAGGAGGCCACCGGCCACCCCGTACCCGTGTACCAGCGCGTCGATCAGGCCGGATTCCACACCCCGCTGGACGAGCGGGTACTGGCCGACACCGACACCCTGTTCGTGTGGGGCCTGGACCACATGATCACCGGGCAGGACGCCACACCCGGCGAGATCGAGGCGGTGCGCGACTTCCTCACCCGCGAGGGCAGCTGCCTGGCCCTGGGACCGCATCACGATGTCGGGGCATCGGACGACATGGCGGTGCGCGACATGGAATACCACCATCACGGTGACGCGCTGGTGCCTCGCCGGCAACGCTTCGGCAGGTACACCCGATCGCTGATGGCGGGGCTGGGGATACCCGTCGAGAACCGCTACGGGCTCCGTCCCGCGGTGACGGACGAAAACAAGAGCGCCCCGCTGTCCATCGCCAGGGACCTGGACACCAAGGGGTGGCTGGAAGGGGTGTCCGGCTTCAACTTCCACATGCACCTGCCGCACTACGCCGTGACCACCGACGACCCGAACGTCATCCACGTGCTGGGCAGGCAGCCGATCGACATGTCCAGGCCGCCGCACCCGTTCACCGAGGCCGGGAACACCGAGTTCAACATGTTCCTGTGGATGCCACCCGCCGGTGACCGGGCCGGTGACGTGATCTTCGCCGACACCACGATCTTCAGCTCACTGTTCGGCGTCGACGAGAGCCTGCGCACCTTCTGGAACAACATCGTCTCGGCGAAGTAGCGCTACGAGGAGGCGGGTGCCGGTGAACGAGGACACCCACGTCAAGCTCGATCTCGACGACATCCAGCGCGGGGTTCTCAGTCCCCGGCCGACGCCGTACGCGGCGACGTACATCCTGTTCCGCATCGACGACCGCAGCCACGGGCGGGAGCTGATGCGGCGCGCGAGCGCCGTGGTGACCTCGGCCGCCGACATGATCAGCCCGCTGGGCGAGACCTGGGTCAGCGTTGCGCTCACCTACCACGGTCTCAAGGCGCTCGGTGTCCCTCAGGAGTGGCTGGACACCTTCGCCTGGGAGTTCCGGCAGGGCATGGCCGCCCGGGCCACAGTGCTGGGCGACGTGGGCGAGAGCAGCCCCGAGAACTGGGAGTCGCCGCTCGGCACGCCCGACGTCCACGTGGTGCTGGTGGCGCTCGCACCCGACAGCGCGCGACTGGAGGCCGCCGTCGACCGCGCCCGCCCTGCCTACCATGCCCTGCCCGGAGTGACGGCGATCTGGCGGCAGGACTGCCACGCGCTGCCCACCGAGACAGAACCCTTCGGCTACCGCGACGGCATCAGCCATCCCGCCGTCGAGGGCAGCGGCATAGCCGGCTCGAACCCGTTGGAGACGCCGCTCAAGGCGGGCGAGTTCGTGCTCGGATACCGCGACGAGCTCGGCGGTATCCAGACCCCGCAACCTGACGTCCTCGGACGCAACGGCACCTATGTGGTCTTCCGCAAACTCCACCAGCGCGTCGCCCTGTTCCGGCGCTACCTGAAGGACAACGCCACCGGCTCCGAAGATGAGGAACTGCTGGCCGCGAAGCTCATGGGCCGCTGGCGCAGCGGCGCTCCGCTGGCGCTCAGCCCGCAGCACGACGATCCCGGCCTCGGCGCCGACCGCATGCGCAACAACGCCTTCCTGTTCCAGCAGGATGATCCCGCCGGTTTCACGACTCCCGGCGGCTGCCACATCCGCCGCGGCAATCCTCGTGACGCGGCCGTGGCCGGAGTGCCGAGGCTGCACCGCATGATCAGACGCGGCACCGCGTACGGCCCGCCGCTGCCCGAGGGCGTCCTGGAAGACGACGGGGCCGATCGGGGGCTGATGTTCGCTTTCGTCGGAGCTCATCTCGGGCGGCAGTTCGAGTTCGTCCAGTCCGAGTGGGTGAACGACGGCGTCTTCTTCGGCGCGGGCGACGCGAGAGATCCCGTCGCCGGCTCCCACGACGGCTCCGGCGACTTCACCATCCCTCGGCGTCCCGTACGGCGACGCCTGCTCTCGTTGCCGCAATTCGTCGTCACGCGCGGCGGCGAATACTGCTTCATGCCCGGACTGACCGCACTGCGCTGGCTCGGTGACCTCTCGGACTGAGCACGGCGACGCCGTTCTGCCACGACGACCGGGGAATACTCATGAACACGCTGCAGCTGCTGTTCAATGCCGTCACGGTCGTCTTCATCGCGGCCACCATGTTCGCCGCCGGTCTCGGGGCGACACTGCAGGCCCTGCGCGCCGTCTTCGCGAACGTCCTGCTGCTCGTGCTGGTGCTTGTGGCCAATCTGGTCGCCATCCCGCTCCTGGGCTGGGGTGTCGCCGCCCTGTTCGGTCTGCCCGCGGCGGCGTACATCGCGCTGCTCCTGATCGCGTCCTCACCAGGCGGACCGTTCGGCGCGAAACTCGGCATGGTGCAGAACGGCGACGTGGTCGCGGGCGCGGCGATGCAGGTCCTGCTGGCCGCCATTGGCAGCATCACCTTCGGGCCGACCGTCAACCTCCTCCTCCAGGTGGCCAACGTGGACGGCGGAGTCGCACTCGACGTCCCGACACTGATGCTGACCGTGGTGGTCCTCCAGCTCGTGCCGTTCGCCGTCGGACTGATCGTCCGCCACTATGCGCCGGCCACAGCACTGTCATGGCATCCGGCGGCCGCCGGAACATCGAACGTGACATTCCTCATCGTGCTGGCGGGCATGCTCGTGGGCAACTGGCGGGACGTCGTCGCGCTGATCGGCTCGCTCAGCCTGCTTGCCGGCTTCGTCTTCTCCGCCCTCGCCTTCGCGCTGGGCACAGCCCTTGCCACCGGACCACCGGCACGCCGCACCACTATGGGCGCGGTCACGGCGGTGCGCAACGCGGGACCTGCGCTCGCCGCCGTCGGTCTCGGCTTCGGCAACGAGCCGGCCATCCTCGGAGCTCTCGCCGCCGTGCTGCTGAGCGGCCTGGCCGCAGCCGTCCCCATCGCGGCGATGCTGAGCCGTCGCCGGGCGGCACTCCTGCATGAAGGTACATAGCAGGTAAAGGCGCATCCCGGGGGGAGCCATCTGGGGCATCGGCCCTACGGCTCCTTCCGCTCCGTCTTTACCATCGAAAGTGACCGAACACACGCTGGACGTCCCGATCGCCCGTGCGCCAGCCGGTCACGCCGGCGGTCCACGCCCTCGCGGAAAGGCTCGTCCACCATGAACCAAGACCCAGCCGCATCCGGTGCCCGCTCCAGGGACGACGGCAGTGCGCACCGCCTCGACATATCGCCCGTCGTCAGGGACCGGCTCGCCGCCGCCGCCACTGTGGCCCGTGCCGAGCTGATAAGCGACAGTCAGCAAAGAGCAGGACTCCTGCTGTCCTGGGCGGGCGTCGCGTACGGAGTGGTCGTCACCCTCATCCTGACCGGCCCAGCCCGTTTCCCCGGTATAGGTCGTTTCGGCGTCATCGTGGCGCTGATCATGCTGTCCGCGGCGGTCATGCTGATCTTGGTCACCATCCGGCCGGTCTCAGCCAAACGCGGACCGAGAATCTTCTCCTACGCCGAAGCCTCCACACCCCAAGCGTTGATCGAGCGGCTGAACGCCGAGACGGCGAACTACGAGCTGCTCATGGCCACCGACGCTCTGCAACTCGTCCGGGTCGCCCGCACCAAGAACCGCAATCTGCGATGGGCCGTCGATCTGATCGTGACCGGCATCACGATCATGACCATCACGGTCTTCCTGGAGCGTCTCATCTGAAACCGCCAGGCCTCAGGGGCCCCAGGCGAGAGGACGATCGCGGCGGCAATCGCCATGAACGCCGGTTTGCCGAACCGACCGGGTGCACGTACCGGCGCGAAAGGCCCCTCCCCACCGTGGAGCTCCCCGCCCCTCCGATCTGCGAGCTCAGTGGTCGGACTCACATCCGAGCACGCTGGACTGTCGGCAACGCCCGAAGAAGACGTGGTCATGGGCACCAGGTGTCCGGTGCCCATGACCCAGCCGTGAACGTCGCCTCCGATGTCTCACGTCTTCTTTCTGCTGCTTCCCCTGGCTGTGGTGGTTGTCTTCGCAGCCTTCGAGTCACCGGCCTTGGCATTGGCGGTGTACTGCTCCAGAACCTTCATGATCTCGGGAGCGAGCGCCTCTGCCAGTGCGGGCGCCAGAGCATCGGCCAGAGCGTCGGCCAGGACCTGTGCCACCAGGAGCCTTTCGACCGTCGATGCCTTCAGCATCGCGCGCGGCGCCGATGTGATGGCGGTTTCGATCAGGGTGGCCATGGAGTCTCCACCGCGGGAAAGAGCCTTGGTGGACTGGCTGGCCTCGTTGAGGATGTCGCGAATGACGTCGTCGATCAGCGACTCCACCGGGTCATGCTCGCTCGGTTCGGCGGCTTCCCCTGACGCCATGAGTTGCTCCTCTGCGGTCGATGTGATCGGTCCCTGGCTGCCCGTTCGCGCGAGCTGAGGGACTCCTTTTCTGCCTGCGATCGGGAGTCCCACCTCTACCGGTTTGCGAGGGCGGCCAGCAGGAGCGGGTGCTCGATGCCGCCCTCCTCCTCACCTTCCCCGCGACGCCGCATCAGCGCAGCCAGCAGAAGCGGATGGCTGATCCCACCCTCCTCGCCTCCCCTGCGACGCCGCATCAGCGCAGCCAGCAGAAGCGGATGGTCGATGCCGCCCTCCTCCTCACCTTCCCCGCGACGCCGCATCAGCGCAGCCAGCAGAAGCGGATGGTCGATGCCGCCCTCCTCCTCACCGTCCCCGCGACGCCGCATCAGCGCAGCCAGCAGAAGCGGGTGCTCGATGCCGCCCTCCTCCTCACCTTCCCCGCGACGCCGCATCAGCGCAGCCAGCAGAAGCGGGTGCTCGATGCCACCCTCCTCCTCACCTTCCCCGCGACGCCGCATCAGCGCGGCCAGCAGGAGCGGGTGCTCGATGCCGCCCTCCTCGCCTTGTTCGCGGCGAGCCGCAAGCGCAGCGAGCAGCAAGGCTTCCAGGGATCGTCCTTCAGCCTCGGTCGTCTCGGTACGCTGGGCCTCTGCGGTAGCGGTCATGGGATTTTCCTTTCGAGTCGGGTTCGTGAGGGGGATGCATCGGTCTCGATACCCGAGGCCCATGAAATGTATTCACAAAGAAACGCCCAAGAAAACCAGACCTATCGGCCTTCTCGCCGACTGCCGGCGTGCCGGACCCGATACCTCCCAGCCCGGGCTCGCGAGGATCTCGATCTATACATCACAGCCGATCGACGGGAATTCGACCTCCTACCATCCCTGAGCTGCGACGATAAGCCGCAAGAGGCGCAATGATGACCGTTCCTTTCCGCCTTTGCGGGTCGACGTCATACACCCGACAGATTCTCGACAATCATCGGAACCGAGGCCGCATATTCGAAT
Source organism: Thermoactinospora rubra (assembly GCF_002093975.1). Lineage (GTDB taxonomy): Bacteria > Actinomycetota > Actinomycetes > Streptosporangiales > Streptosporangiaceae > Nonomuraea > Nonomuraea rubra_A. The sequence continues at coordinate 76,458 of NZ_MSZZ01000032.1, read as the reverse complement.
TTTATTCGATTCAACAAATGTTGCATCCGCATACTATGTGATCGAAAGATCCGGGGGAGTGATTCGAGATCAATGGCGGCTCGCTCGGCGTGCGCCGTTCCTTTTCCTCCGAGCGAATGGGCGAGCGCAAGCGAGTTCGGGCGGCGCTGGATCCGATCTGATCAAGCGGATGATGTCGTTCGGCACGTCGGAGTGGCTGTCGTAGGTGAGGTAGCCGCCGGTGATCGCCTTGCGGACGACCGCCGGCCACCACCGGCGCCACTGGCTGGGCGTATCCGGCGGCCGGTCGGCACCGAGCAGGTGCTCCCCGCAGAGCGGTCAACGCCCCTGTTGCCTGTCCGACAGGCGTACGGTGCGGCTGTCCAGCGGGGTTTGACTCGTCGCCGAGTCGTCCAGTATGCAGCCAGGGCCGGGTCATCGGTGAGTTGCGGCCTTGAACGATCAGGTGCCGAACGATCGGGGTCCAGGAGAACCGGGTCAGGTGGGGGCGGGAGGTCGACGACCCGCTCTACGCTACGTACGTCCTGGTGCTCTTGCTCGGCCTGCGGCGCGGGAAAAGCGTTCGCGTTGCCGCAGGACATCTCGAGCAGCGCGGGCTCCGACGCGGAGTGAACCAGGTCATCGACGAACACTTCCCCACGCTGGAGGGAACGCTTGGCACAGCCCGAGCGTGCGCGGTCCTCGGCAGATCCCGGGCCAGGTGTGGGCCGCCTTGCCGGACGAGGGCGTCTACCTGTGCTCGCAGACCACCATGTGCCGGCTGCTGCGTGAGCGCGGCACATCCACGCGACCACCTTGCTCATCGCGGGCGTCCCCCGTCCACGTTGCCGCGGCCCGACCCGGCCACGCCGATCCTTCGATCACTCTCCGGGCCTACGCCCACGTGATCCGAACGGCGGAAGCCTCGGCCGCCGACATCTTCGCCCAAGCCATAGGCGCATAGCGGTCGAATAGCCGTGACGTGTCGTACCGTCGACAGCCGTCACATCAGCCATAGACGCTGACAAGCCCCTGAGACGACATGACCGTCCAGGGCTTTGCGCTGAGGCGGGCACTTGTCAGCCGCCATGTCGATCGCGGATCGCGTAGCGGGTGTGGATCCCGTCCATCCACTCCCTGTCGATCTCCCTGCCTGTCATCCTGCCGACAAGCGCCAGAGCCGACGTGAGGCAGGTCGCCAGAGGCGGGCTGTACCCGTTGACCGCGAGTCCGATGAAGTCCTGCCATTCGTCGGGGATGTCCTCTTCCCCGTAGTCCTCGCCGCGCTCCATCCGGGCCTCCTCCCATGCCCGGTACTCCAGCCACCCCGGCGGCAGTTCGGGATCGCTCTCCCAGCTGGAGTCGCCCAAGTCGAAGCACAACCCCTCCGCGTAGGAGTCGAGCGCCCGAGGATCACGTCCCCAGCGCTTCCCGGGGACGGTGACGCCGAGCCCCGTGACGCACTCGCCGTTGACCGCGTATTCGAGATCACGCGGCCCGTTCAGATCCCAGCACACCAGCAGCGCCCGCCCGCCGTACGACAGCTCCCGCAACGCCCGCTCGCAGTCGAACCCCCGCACCTGTATGATCTGCGTCCAGTCTCCCGTCAACCGGCCGGCCCAGACGATCCCCGCCGCATCGTCATCGGAAGGCCGCCCGCGCAGGAGATCGGCCCAGGTGCACTCGACCGAGTCGTCCACGTCCGCGACCGACACCCCCAGACGCCGGGCGGCCTCCCACACCTCCAGGCCCTCCACCCATGCGGCCATGAACCACTCACCCATGCCGTAGGACCGGACGAGGTGCCACAAACGCTCCGACTGCCGCATTCCCGCTCCCTGCCCGTGTAGCGCCCGTTCCGGGACGACCCAAGCAGACATCCCCGACAGTTCCTTGATCGACGCCATGCGAGGTCCTCGCGACCATGTGCACGCAGAGAACGGCCGACCGGCTCCATCGTGGAGGAAGCCACCACAAGCAGGGCTGAAGCCACCAGTGTTGGCAAGATCCAGAGCTTGTTCCGACAAACGCAAAAGGCCCGCCCCGGGTTTCTCCTGGTGGCGGGCCTTCTCGCTGTGCGCGGCCGAGAGGACTCGAACCCCTAACCTTCTGATCCGTAGTCAGATGCTCTATCCATTGAGCTACGGCCGCTCGCTGCGTAAGCAAGCATAGCGGGTCTCAGGCGATGCCTCGAACCAGATATCGCATCAAACCTCAGACTCGACCTTGCGTGGCCAGATCGTGTAGCTGACGGGCCAGATCAGAGCGATCGCCGGGACCCTGGCCAGGCCGTACATGAACTCCCTGATCCCACGTGTGTCCGCGACGTCCGACACCAGCCACTCCATGCCGAAAAGGACGCCACACGCGATCGCGTAGGCGAGGACGATGCGCAGCCAGAACGCCCATTCGTAGCGGGCGCGGGCCATGCCGCCCTTGGGGGGTCGTGCGGGGGCGGGGCCGCCGGCGAAGCGGTGGCGGAACCTGGCGTCGGCCCACTTGATCGTACGGTGGCCGAACACGATGGAGTACGCCAGGTAGGCGGCCGCCAGGCCGTGGCGGAGGTCGAAGGGGGCGCCGGATCGCATGTCGAGGACGGCGGCCGTCAGCAGGACGAGGTCGAGGAGCGCCGTGCTGACGAGGAGGGCGGTGCTGAGCCTGCCCCAGTGCCAGAGGTACCGGCCGGCGAGGCCAAGGGCGAGGAGGATCCAGAAGCCGATCTCACAGGCGACGATGACCGCGAAAACCATGGTTCCAGTGTTCGGCCGTCAAAGGGGACTTTCCTCGTCATTGGAAAGGAGCCTGTGTACAACCTTCTGTGTATCCACAGGCGACACCTTCGTGGGAACGGCGGGGCCCGGCGAGATGGTGTGATGAGGCCATGAGACGGGAGATGCTGATCGCCGTCGGCGTCTTCGTCGTGGGCCTCGTCCTCATCGCCGGTGGCGGATTCGTCCATCGCGCCGGGGTGCCGAGCTGGGCGCTCGCGGGTCCGCTGGCGGTGACGTGCGCGGGCGTGGTGGTGCGCCGCCGCAAGCCGGTGGCGGCGCTGGCGCTGGGCGTCGTGGCGCTCGGGGCCGACGCCGCCTTCCTCGGGCCGTCGCTGGCGACGGCGCTGGTCTTCACGGACAACCTTTACGCGGCGGTGCTGTACGGCCCGGTCAGGCTGGCGCGCTGGATGCTCGTGACCACGTCGACGATCGCGGTGTTGGCCGGGGCGGTCGCCGGCGTCATCGCCCGCGATTGGGGCACTCTCGCCCTCGCCGCCGTCCAGGCCGGTCTGCTGCTCGTCACGCCGGTGACCACGGCGATCGTGCTGCGGCAGCAGCGGGACCAGGCCGAGGCGGAGCGGATCCGGGCCGAGCAGGTCGCGCACCTGGCGGAGCTGGACCGCCAGGCGGCCGTCAGCGCCGAGCGGACCCGGATGGCTCGCGAGCTGCACGACATGATCGCCAATCACTTCAGCGCGATCGCGATCCAGTCCACGGCCGCGCTGTCACGCAAGGACCTGGATCAGGGGACCGTCCAGAAGATCATGGAGTCCATCAGGGAGAACAGCGTCCGCGGCATGGAGGAGATGCGCGCCATGATCGGGCTGCTGCGCCAGGAGGGAGACGAGCCGGAGGAGATCACGCGGCCGCGGCTGGCGGAGGCGGAGGCGCTGGTGGAGCGGTCGAGGAAGGCCGGGATGGAGGCCGAGATCCTCGTCGAGGGCACGCCGCGTGAGATCCCCGCTTCGGTGGATCTGGCGGGATATCGCATCATCCAGGAGGCGCTGACGAATGCGCTCAAACATGGCGATCACCGCGTGAGCGTCAGGGTGGGCTACGAGCCGGGACAGGTGACGTTGACGATCGACAACCCGGTCAACGGGCGAAAGGCGGGCCTGCCGGGGGCGGGGGCCGGGCTGATCGGGATGCGGGAGCGGGTGTCGCTGGTCGGGGGCGAGTTCGATGCCGGGCCGTACGACGGCGGGTGGCGGGTGCGCGCGACACTGCCCACGGGGTCGGCGGCGTCCGGCGGGTGAAAGGGGCGGAGGTCGGGTGTGGGTACGGCAGGCGTACGGCTGTGGGTACGGCGGGCGCAAAGGCATGAGCACGACGGGCGCACGGGTGTGGGCGGTCTACGGGCGCAGGGAAGCGGTCCACGGGTGCGGGGAAGGCGGCACGATGAAGCGCAGGTCTCGGGAGGATCCATGAGTGAATCGCCCATTCGCGTGCTGGTCGCCGACGACCATGCGGCCGTGCGTGCCGGGATCGTGCTCATCCTCGGCGGCGCCGAGGACATCGAGGTGGTCGGCGAGGCCTCCGACGGGGAGGAGGCGGTCGCCATGGCCCGCGAGCTGACGCCCGACGTGGTGCTGATGGATGTGCGGATGCCCCGGCTCGACGGGATCTCGGCGACTCGCGAGCTGTCCGGCGTGAGCGATGTGCTGATCCTGACGACTTTCGACGTGGACGAGTACGTGTTCGGGGCGCTCCGGGCGGGGGCGGCCGGGTTCCTGCTGAAGAACACCGACGCGGCGTCGCTGGTGGAGGCGGTGCGCCTGGTGGCGCGAGGGGAGGGGCTCATCTCGCCGGCGGTCACGAGGAAGCTGATCGCCGCGTTCGCCCAGCAGCCGACGCGGCCGGCGCCGGAGGCGGTGAAGGCGCTGACCCCGCGAGAGCGGGAGGTGCTGTCGTGCATCGCGCGCGGGCTGTCGAACGCGGAGATCGCGAAGGAGCTGGACATGGCGGAGGCGACGACGAAGACGCATGTGAGCCGGGTGCTCAACAAGCTCGGTCTGAAGAGCCGGGTTCAGGCCGCGATCTACTATGCCGAGGCGGATACCGGACCATAGTCTGATCCCGGAAAAGGGGGGATTGATGAGTACGCCACCGCAGGAACCGGACGATCGGCGCGATCCTCCGGGAGAGTCGCGGCGGTCCGAGGACGGGCCGGAGGACCCTGCTTCCGGAGGCCGGGCAGGAGGCCAACCGCCGGCTTCGCCGTACCAGGGGCCCCAGCACCAAGGCGGGCCGTACCAGGGACCCCAGCAAGGCGGATCCCACCAAGAGTCCTCACAGCAGGAAGGACCCTACCAAGGCTCCCCATCACAGCAAGGCGGCCCGTACCAAGGGGCCCAACAGAGTGGGCCGTACCAAGGGCCCGCACAGCAAGGCGGCCCCCGTCAAGGACCCCCGCAGCAGGGAGGGCCCCACCACGGCCCTCCGCAAGGCGCACAGCCGCCGAGCCCGTGGGCGATGCCGCAAGGCGGCCACCACCAGGGTCCGCCTCCGCCGGGCGGCTACCCCAACGGGCCGCACGGCATGCCGTACCAACTCCCGCCCCAGCCCGAGGGCCACAGCAACACGGGAGTCGTCGTCGGCACGGCGTTCGCCGGGTTCGCCTTGTTCCTGATGCTCAACTTCATCGTCGGGCTGGCCGCGTTCACGATGGGCGGGGAGGCGTCGTCGTCCGCCCCGGTGGTCGCGGGCGCCGTCCTGCTGGCCCTCATCGGCATCGGCGGCGGCCTCGTCCTGCTGTTCCTGCGCAGGCCCTGGGCGAAAGGCCTGGGACTCGGCCTGATGATCGGATGGGCGTTCATGTCGATCGTGACGGCCGGGTTCTGCACCGGCCTGAACCCCAACCTGTACTCCTGACCCCATGCACGAGCTCTTCGTCGCCCTGGGAGTCGCAGTCGCCTCGGTCGTGTTCGTGCGCGAGGCGCGGCGGCGCGGGGCGCTCAACGAGCAGTCCCTGGTCACCGTGGCCGGAGCGCTGGTCGGCGGCGCCGTCGGCATGCGCCTGGCCGGGTTCGCCGAGACGCTCGACCTCGGCGAGCTGTGGCTGTACGGCTCGCGCAGCATCCTGGGCGGGCTCACCGGCGCCTACGTCGGCGTGCTCGTCGCCAAGAAGGCCATCAGATACCAGGGCAAGACGGGCGACCTGTTCGCCCCCGCGGTCGCCCTCGGCATGGCGGTGGGCCGGATCGGCTGCCACCTCACCGAGGCGCCGGGACGTCCCACGACCCTGCCGTGGGGCGTGCACGCGCCGCCCACGACCCCCGAATGCCCGGCGTGCCTGACCGGCCAGCCCATGCACCCCAGCTTCGTCTACGAGATCGTCTTCCATCTCGCGGCCTTCGCCCTGATCATGTGGGCGCGCGACCGCCTCACCCAGCCGGGCGAGCTGTTCACGCTGTACGTCGCCGGATACGCCTACTTCCGCTTCCTCGTGGAGTTCACCCGCGCGAACGAGACCGTCTGGCTCGACCTGACGAGGCCGCAGTGGTTCCTGGTCCCGGGCATGCTGCTGATCTCGATCAGGCTGTGGTACGGCTACCGCCGCGGCTTCTACGATCCCCTGCTGGCAAGGCGAAAGGTCCGCACATGAGCACCGGGATGGGTTTGCGGGGAGACCGCATCCTCCGCTACGTCAACGCATTCTGCCCCGAATGTCCCCACACGGACGTCAAGCAGGTCCAGCGGCTGAGCGGCTACCTGGCCGAGCGCGACGGCCGGGTGTGGCTGGAGCGCGGCTGCCCCACGCACGGGCGTATCACCACGCTCTACGACGAGGACCCCGAGATCCTCGCGTACCTCGAGGAATGGACCGCTCCCACCAAACAGCACATCCCCGACGTTTCCGGAAATTTCCTGCCCATCCCCAGCGCCTACCTCCACGGCCTGCCGGAGATGCAGACCCAGCACACCTGCATCCTCCTGGAGGACATCGCCGAGACCTGCAACCTGCGCTGCCCCACCTGTTTCGCCGACAGCTCCCCCGACCTGACCGGCCTGGTCCCGCTCCACGACGTCCTGGCCAACGTCGACCAGCGCCTGGCCAGGGAGAACGGCAAGCTCGACGTCCTGATGCTCAGCGGCGGCGAGCCCACGCTCCACCCCGACCTGCCCAAGCTGCTGGCCGAGCTCGTCGCCCGGCCGATCACGCGCATCCTGATCAACACCAACGGCCTGCTCATCGCCCAGAACCCCGCCCTGCTCGACCTCCTGACCGAGCATCGCGAGCGCGTCGAGGTCTACCTGCAGTACGACGGGGTGTCGGCGGAGGCCTCACGCCACCACCGGGGCGGCGACCTGACGCGGATCAAGGCGCAAGCCGTACGGAACCTCTCGGCGAACCAGATCTTCACCACGCTGGTGATGACCGCGGCGCTGGGCGCGAACGACGGGGAGATCGGCCAGGTCGTACGGCTGGCGCTGGACACGCCGTTCGTGGGCGGCGTGTCGATCCAGCCGCAGTTCGGGTCGGGGCGCAGCGGCCGGATCGACCCCCTGGAGCGCCTGACGCACACCGGCGTGCTCGGGCGCCTCGGCCCGCAGACCGACGGGCTGGTGACGTGGCGCGACCTGACCGCGTTGCCGTGCTCGCACCCTCACTGCTGCTCGGTCGGCTACATGATCCGGGACGACGCCGGCCGGTGGCGGTCGCTGACCGCGCTGATCGGGCACGACCGGCTGAAGGCGAACCTGGGGCTGGTGTCCAACCGGATCGCCGACACCGAGCTGCCCGGGCAGCTGCGGCTGGCGGTCCAGGAGTCGCTGCTGGGGCTGCTGTCGGAGCAGTCGTCGCTGTCGCACCCGAAGATCGGGGACCTGTGGCGCACCATCTGCGAGAACTGCGACCTCGGGGTGTCGACCCTGCTGGCGCTGGCGTCGTCGGCGCTGCCCGGCAGGCGGGCGAAGCTGCGCAGGATGCTGGGCGAGCGGGTGGTGCGGATCACGGTCAAGCCGTTCATGGATCTGCACACCATGATCGAGGAACGGCTGACGCAGTGCTGCGTGCACGTGGGCACGCGGGCCGAGCAGGACCAGTGCGCGCCGTTCTGCGCGGCGCAGGCGTGGCCGGAGCTGTCGAGGCAACGCCTGTCGGCTGTGGCGAAGGGAACGGCATGAGCCGTGGCAAGAGGAACGGCATGACATGAACCGCAGCTCGGAAGCACCCGCGAATCCGGCGAACGCCGGGACGGCCCAGCCGTACGACCCCCTGAGGCTGTGCGTCTACGCCACGGTCGCGCTGCTGGGCTGGCTGCTCGGGCCCTGGGCGGCGGCGGGCTTCGCCGTCCTCGGCTTCGCCGGCTACTGGAAGGCCCGGCGGGCCGGGCTGACCCGCAGCAAGTGCCTGCTCAGGGACACCCGGCTCGTGCTCGCCTACCTGGGGCTCATCGCCCTGGCCGCCGCTTACTCGATCATTCGCTAGACACGAACAGCAGCAGCGACTCCGCCGTGCACACCGGGCGGCGCTCGCCCTCCAGCTCGATGGACACCTTCAGGGTCGCCAGGTGCCCGGCCGGGCTGTTCTTGACGTCCACGAGCTCGCCGGTGGCGCGCAGGCGCGAGCCGACCGGCACCGGCTTGGGGAAGCGGACCTTGTTGAGCCCGAAGTTGACCATCATCGCGACGTTCTCGACGGTCAGCAGCTCCGGCAGGAACGACGGCAGCAGCGACAGGGTGAGGAAGCCGTGCGCGATCGTGGTGCCGAACGGCCCTTCCTTGGCCCTGTCCACATCGACGTGGATCCACTGGTGGTCGTCGGTGGCGTCGGCGAAGGTGTCGACCCTCTGCTGAGTGATCTCGCGCCACTCGGTCGGGCCGAACGTCTCGCCCACGGCCGCCTTGAGTTCCTGGACGTTGGCAAAGGTCCGCATGGTGGCACACGCTATTCGAGCGGGGGAACGGCCGCCAAGTTCACCACCCGGAGCGTGTCCCCGGCCGGGAGTGTGCCGATGCGGACCGTGCCGCCGGAGGTGACCACCAGGCTGTCGCGGAAGCGCAGCAGCTGGCCGGTCTCCAGATCGTGCAGCCCTCCGGCTGCTTCGAGGAACCGGTCGTGCAGGGGCGGGCGCGGGGCCTGGCCGGTCTGGCCGGTCTGGGCGGGCTGGCCGGTCTGGGCGGGCTGGCCGGTCTGGGCGGGCTGGCCGGTCTGATCGGGCTGATCGGTCTCGACCGTTCTGCGGACGGTCCCGTCGGTGCGCTGGCCGACCTGCCGGCCGCCTGCGGTTCCGCGGCACCAGCCCAGCCCGCAGCGCAGCCGCCGTACTCCCGGGGCCGCGGTGACCGGGATCGTGTAGCCCTCTGCGAGGTTGACGAGCCTTGTCTGGTTGGCGTCCTCCTGGAGAGGGACGTCCGCGGCCCACGGCCAGGTGAGCAGCTGGAGCCGGTCCGTGCCCGGCAGCCGCCGGGGCGTCCCGCCGGACAGCGGCACGCGCCAGATCCCCCGGGCGCGGACCGCGACGACGGCGTCCCCGCCGGCGACGTCGAGATCGGCCACCTCCTCCTCGCCGAACGGCAGCCGCCCGACCTTGCGCGGATCGCCGCCGGACAGGCTCGCCGTCCACAGCTCCGCCCGGCCGCCGTCGCCCTCGGCCCAGACGACGCGCCCGCCGTCGGCGGCGAAGGCCAGGGCGTCGCCGGGGAGAGGGGCGATCGGCTGGAACGTCCGCCGCGTGCTGTCGTAGAGCTCGACGGTCTTCGCGGTCAGCACCAGGATCCGCCTGGCGTCGACGGCCAGCAGAGGGCGGATCGGGCCGTTGACGCCGCGTGCGGGCAGCGTGAGAACGGCCTTCGGATAGATCTCCTCGATGGGCCTCGCGCCGGGGTCGTTCGTCGCCTTCTCGACGGGCGTGCCGCCGGAGCCTGGCGCCGCCTTCTCACCGGGCGTGCCGGGACCGGTCGCCGCCTGCCCGCCGGAACCCGCCACCGCCGCCTCCGTGGGCGCCGATCGGGAGCACGCGGCAGCCGTACCGCAGGCGAGGACGGCCACGGCCGCGGCCGCGGTCACCAGCCCGCGGGTACGGCGTCGCCACGACGCCGCCGCGCCGTCCATCGGAGAATCCCCGATATACACGGCCTCCCCACCCCACCACAAGATCTTTATGCGAATCTCTCGCGCAGGTGTTCGATCACGCGCTAGAGTTCTCGATAGTCACTCGAACAGAGGTTCGGCGAGCTCGGAGGGGGTGTGTCCGGTGGCGCTGCTCGCACCGCCCTGCCCGCGGACACGCCGTAGGGCTTTCTTCCCAAATATAAGACGCCCGCTATATCCGGCAATAAAGTCCGAGAGCGTGGACCCTGTGCGCAATCCCTACGCCCCCGGTGCCGGGCAGCGCCCGCCGGAGCTGGCCGGGCGGGATCGAGAGCTTCAGCAGTTCGAGGTCGTGCTGGAAAGGGTGGCCCGCGGCCGTCCGGAGCGCAGCATGGTCGTCACCGGCCTGCGCGGCGTCGGCAAGACCGTGCTGCTCAACACCTTCAAGTCCATGGCCATGCAGCGGCTGTGGGGCACCGGCAAGATCGAGGCCAGGCCCGACCAGTCCATCCGACGGCCGGTCGCCGCGGCCCTCCACATGGCCGTCAGGGAGCTGGCGCCCCGGCACCGCGCGCCCGAGCGCATCGAGGAGTTCCTCGGCGTGCTCAAGGCGTTCGCGATGCGCGACCCGAGCGCGGCCAAGGGCACCTCACACTGGTCGCCCGGCATCGACGTCCCGGCCAGCCGCGGCCGGGCCGACTCCGGCGACCTGGAGATCGACCTGACCGAGCTGTTCGTCGACGCGGCGAGCGTGGCCACCGACCTCGGCGTGGGCATCGCGCTGTTCATCGACGAGATGCAGGACGTCCAGCCGTCCGACATCTCGGCGCTGTGCGCGGCGTGCCACGAGCTGTCCCAGACAGGCGGTCCCCTGATCGTCGTGGGCGCCGGGCTCCCCCACCTGCCCAGCGTGCTGTCGGCCAGCAAGAGCTATTCCGAGCGGCTGTTCCGCTACGCCCGCATCGACAAGCTCGACCGGGAGGCGGCCGACCTGGCGCTGATCCTGCCCGCCCGCGAGGAGGGGGTGGAGTTCACGCCCGACGCGCTCGACGCGCTCTACGAGGCGGCCGACGGCTACCCCTACTTCGTGCAGGCCTACGGCAAGGTGGCCTGGGACATGGCGCCGCGCAGCCCGATCACCGCGGAAGACGTCAAGGTCTCGGCGCCGGAGGCCGAGGAGGAGCTGGCGGTGGGCTTCTTCGGCAGCCGCTACGAGCGGGCCACCCCGGCCGAGCGAGACTACATGCACGCCATGGCGACGCTGGGCGACGACCCGGTGGCCACCGCCGAGGTGGCGGAGGCGCTGGGCCGCAAGCCGTCCAGCCTGTCGCCGGCCCGTGACAGCCTCATCAAGAAGGGTCTCATCTACAGCGCCGAGCGCGGGTTGATCGCGTTCACGGTTCCCCACTTCGGGAGGTTCCTGCGTGCTCAACCCCTCTAGAGCTCTCTCTAGCCGAATCTAGAGGGGAAGCTAGATTCGGCTAGAGAGTCAAATCGTCATGCCCGTCGAGGGAAATCTAGGGCTGTCTAGCGTCAGACCGATACGGGCGTAGATTCCGGCATGGACTCCATGCTGACCACGGCGACCCGTACGGCGGGGCGCAGGCCGCTGAGGTAGACGGCGAAGACGACGTGCTGGTGGTCGCGGTTCTCGAAGGCGAAGAACCGCCAGCACAGCTCGCGCCAGCTGTCGCGCGGTTCCTGCGACACCAGCGTGCCGACGTGGTCGCGCCACGGCCCGCTGGCCTTCAGCTTGGCCAGGGCGACGGCCTCCGACGAGGGCCGCTGCTCGCACGGGGCGCGGTACCGCAGGCGATGGGCGGCCTCCTCCAGCTCGGGCGACAGGACGGCCAGCACCGCCAGCCCGGCGGCGAGCGGCCACGACGGCTCGATGAAGGGCACCCAGCCCGGCACCGGCGCGAAGATCGCCATCACCGCCATGCCGGTGAGCACGACCGTCCTGCCGATCGACCGCAGCCCCACGGGTGTGGAGCTGACCTCGCCGAAGCAGCCGCATCCGGCGTCGGGGCGGCGGCGCCTCAGTTCGAGCAGCACGTAGGTGGACAGCGCGAAGAACAGGGCGGTGCCGTACCGGAAGATCGGGAACGTGGTGAGCAGCAGTCCGCAGGCCAGCACCAGCTCGCCCACCGCGCAGGCCATCAGGGCGGGGGCGCGCCAGCGGCCCGGAACCAGGACGGCGGGGCCGAGCCTGGTCAGCGCGCCAGGTGTCGCGTCGGTCCGTACGGTGGCCAGCTTGGCTCCGGCGCCCATGACCAGCAGCACGATCAGGATCGGCAGCTGCGCTGCGAGCACGATGTCCCACCACACCGTTCTTCGTCACCCCAATCCGACTCGGGCGTTGAAACACCCTTTGGCCAGCTCCCCGCCCAGCTCCACGAAGGCCGCGGGCGACAACTCCGCTATCCGGCCGCGCGCGCCGGTGTCGCATTCCACGCACCGGTCGCAGAAGCGGCCGGCCACGCACCCGCACGCCACGATGGGGACGTTGCCCGAACGGTTGCCACACACATTGTGAACGGCCAGCAGCGACCCGATCGCGAGGTACGGCAGGCCGACGCACGAGACCTCGGCGTCGGGGCATCCGGCGTCGGAGCGCTCCACCATCGGGTAGGCGGCGCCGCGTTCGCCGGAGTCGAAGACGTCGGACCAGACCACCGTGCCGGAGATGCGTGACTGGACGCCTCCGTAGGCGGGCGGGGGCGGGGGCACGGACCGGGCGGGGTAGGGAGGCTGCGAGGTGGCCGGCAGCAGCGCCTTGGTGACGCCGTCCTCGCGCACGCCGATCGCGTCGAAGAGGAAGCCGGGTTCGAGGTAGGGGTGGCGGACGCGCAGCCGTCCGGTGGCGCGGTACGGGATCATCACGGTCCTGCGCCCGCGGTGCGGGCCGCAGTCGAGCTCGACGGTGAGGTCCTTGCGGCCCTCGACGCTCCTGATCACGCCGGTGGCGCGGGTGATGTCCGCCCACAGGTGCTCCACGACCCGGCCTTCGCGCCGCGTCCGCATCGTGACCCGGGAACCGACCGGCACGTCGGCGGGCGGCAGCTCGGTCCCGCGCCACGCCTTGGCCCAGGGCGCGATGACGAGGCGTTCCTCGGCGCCCTCCTCCGTGCCGACGGTGATCACGTGCGGGCTGACGTCGAGGATCTCCCCGATGACGGCGCGCAGCGGATCGCCCGAGGCGGGATCGGGCCCCGGCACGCTCGGCGGACGGCCGAACACCGCGGCTGCGAGCACTCTTCGCATGCCTCTAGCCTCACATGACCGCGCAGGTGGCTCATGCCGTACAGGCCGAAGTGGAGCAAAATCCGCATCCCCGGGTAGAACCGGTGCCAACCGCCCGAGGACATTCCTGCCACCGAACTTGACCGACCTTTAATAGCGGCGGGCCGAAACATGGATTCTGAGCTGGGATTCTGGCGTCGATGCAGAGCGCGAGGGAAGAAGAGGAGTTCCGCGAGTACGTGCTGACCCGCGGCCCTGCCCTGTTGCGTACGGCTCACCAGCTCACGGGCGATCCCGTCGACGCGGAGGACCTGCTGCAGAGCGCGCTCGCGAAGACCTACGCGGCCTGGGCGCGCATCCATGACCGTGACGGGTACGTGCGCCGGGCGATGGTGAACATCAACATCTCGCAGTGGCGGCGGCGGAAGCTGGAGGAGTACCCGGCCGAGGAGCTGCCGGAGGTGTGCGCGCCCGTCGAGCCGTCGGGCGAGGCGCACGAGCTGCTCGAACAGGCCATCCAGCGGCTGCCGGAGCGGATGCGGGCGGCGGTGCTGCTGCGGTACTACGAGGACCTGACCGAGCCGGAGATCGCCAAGCGGCTCGGGGTCAGCGTGGGGACCGTGAAGAGCACGATGTCGCGGGCGATGGCCAAGCTGCGGGACGCGCTGGCGGGGTCCTGACGGGGTGTCGGGTCTTCGCAGGTCAGAAGGTCAGTCGGCGTGTCGGGTCGGGGTGGTCGGCGCTCGCCGAGCCGGATCGGCCGGTCGGTGCTCGCCGGGTCAGCTTGTCGAGGCCGCCTCCCGCGGGTCGGGCGCCAGCTCTCCCTGGCGATCCGGCGCGCACGCCTTGGAGTGCGCGTGGTCGCGCGGCTCCACGCCGGCCGTGGCGCAGGGCCGTACGACATCCCTGATCACCCGCAGGGTGGCCAGGAACCTGTCCAGCTCCTCGGGGCCGAGCAGGCCGGTGAACCACTCCTCGATGTCGGCCACGTGCTGGGGCACCACGGCCTCGAGCCGCTCGCGGCCCTTGTCGGTCAACGTCGCGTAGGAGGCGCGCCGGTCGGTGGCGCAGGCGACCCTGCGCACCAGCCCCTCGCGCTCCAGCCGGTCGACCACCCGGGTCACGCCGCTCGTCGACAGGCCGGTCTGGGCGGCCAGGTCGCTCATGCGCAGGCTCTGCCGCGGCGAGCGGGCCAGTCTGATCAATGTTTCGAAGTCGACCTCTGACAGTCCCGCGGCGGCGAAGACCGGCGCCATCTTGGCGGTCAGGCCGACGAAGACCTCGGCGAGGAGGCCCATCGCGGTCAGCCGGGGGTCATCGAAGCGTTGCACGTTCATACTGTACCCCGACGATATTTGACGTGAGGAATATTCCTCGTGTAGACCTTTGTTTAAGCAACTGTCCACACAGCAAGCACTACATGAGGAGCCCGCGATGACCACTCGGACCTGGGAAGGCCTGGAGATCCCGGCCCCTGGCACCTACAACCTCGACCCCGCACACACGACCATCGGCTTCGTCGTCAAGCACATGATGGTCAGCAAGGTGCGTGGCAGCTTCCAGAAGTTCGAGGGCTCGGTGACCATCGCCGACAACCCGCTCGAGTCGTCCGCCCAGCTGACGATTTACACCGACAGCATCACCACGGGCGTGGCCGACCGCGACGGCCACCTGCGCAGCGACGACTTCCTGGCCGTCGAGAAGTACCCCGAGATCACCTTCCGCTCCAAGCGTGTCGTCGGCCACTCGGGCGACGAGTTCACGGTGCTGGGCGACCTCACCATCCGTGACGTGACCAAGGAGGTCGAGCTCACGGTCGAGTACGGCGGCGCCGGCACCAACCCGTGGGGCGTCCCGGTCTGGGGCTTCACGATCACCACGGAGCTCGACCGCGAGGAGTTCGGGCTGACCTGGAACCAGGCCCTGGAGACCGGCGGCGTGCTGGTCGGCAAGAAGGTCAAGATCGAGATCGAGGGCGAGGCGAACCCGGCTTGATGACGGTTGTCCACAGCTGTGGACGACGTTGTCCACAGCCAGTGGATAACCTTCCGTGACGGCGCACCCGACAACCGCTTTGCCGCCTCGCCAGAAGGCCGGTACTCTGTGCTGAGCCAGATGGCTACCAGGAGGCTTCGCCTAGTCAGGTCTATGGCGCCGCACTGCTAATGCGGTTTGGGTTTACCGCCCATCGAGGGTTCAAATCCCTCAGCCTCCGCACTTCGAAAGGCCCTTCCCGAGTCTCACGGGAAGGGCTTTTTTGATCTACGCAACCGGCCCGGGTTGCGGTTCGGGTTGCAATCAGCCCCAGAGGGCCTGCTCCATACGGTCGCCGGCGTCCTTCATCTGGAGGCTCGTGTAACGCTCGGTCGTCGTGACCCTCGCGTGGCCGAGGATCTCTTGGACGACGCGGATGTGCACGCCCTCCTCGATGAGGAGCGTCGCGGCGGTGTGGCGGGCGTCGTGAACCCCAGGCGTCCCGGGCACCCGCCTGCGTGAGGATCGACTTCCGCGTCCTCCAGTCCTCGGTTCGCTCGATCGGGCCGCCGTACCTTGTGGCGAAGACCAGGTCATGGTCTGTCCACGGGGTGGCCCGCGGCGCACCTCAGGCCATCCGAGTCCTGATCGCCGGCATGTCTGGCGCGATCTCGGCGAGGCCGTCGAACGCACCCATGTCCGCCAGTTCGCCGAGATGATGATGAACCGCCGCGGCCAGAAATCTGCAGGCATGGATCACCGCGGTGCTCCGCGACGACCTGCCTGGCCTGCACTTCTTCGTCGCCGGATTACGCCGCGACCAAGACGCCGTCACCGCCGGCCTCACCCCGCCCTACAGCTCCGGACCCGTCGAAGGGCACGGCAACCGGACCAAGATGATCAAACGGCGGATGCATGGCCGCGCCCACCCCCGATCTCCTGCGCAAACGCATCCTGATGGCTGACTGAACAGGACCCACTTCACGGAAAGTGGGCCTGATCCAGGAATTCGGCCGTCGTCGACAGGTCGAGACCTGCCGCCGCGGCGCTCTCCTTCGCCTCCGCCGACGAAGCGATGAGAGCCTTGTGGCTGGTCGGGTGCTGCTTGCCGATGTTGACGTGTCGTTGCTCAGCCACGGGTTCAGGCTAGGTCGCGTGAACTGCCGACCCTGCCGCACGGCAGCCGACCGCGCAGTTCGTCGCAGTGCGGTCCTTGGGGCGGCTTGACCGGCGGCGCCTGAGCAGCCCATTACCAAGGCTTGAATTCGCCCTTGGTAGGCTTCGAAATGTCAAGCGACTCCGCTCCGCCTGACCGAGACCCCACCCCGAGGCGAGCCGCTTCGGCTGTATCCGGTGGTACGGCGAGTCCGAGCAGCGAGCCCTTTGGGCGGGCGGAAGCCGGGACGCCCACGATCGTCCCCGCGCGCCTCAAGGTCCAAGCTGAATGGCGGAGCTTCATGATCCAAGTACGGTTTGCCTGTTGCTTTCTGACTGCTGGCATGGTGGCTGCGGGCCGCCGCATGCTCTCCCACAGCAGGCCGCGTGCTCTCCCATCAGCAGAGCGTGCGACCGGCAAGGTGCCAGTTGCTGCAACGGTTTCGCAGCCAGGCGAATCGTGGAGGGAGGCCCGGTGATGGCCCGTGTGTTGGCGCCACTGAAGAGCGCTGTGAAGACACCCGTGGAACGTGTGAGGACGCGCCATAAGCCGGTGGGACGACCGGCCAGGCCCCGCGTCGTGGTCGTGGGTGCGGGCTTCGCCGGGCTGAACGCGGTCCGAGAGCTCGCACGCGGCGGCGCGCTCGTCGCCCTTGTCGACCCCCGCCCGTACTCCACCTTTCAGCCGCTGATCTACCAGGTCGCCACGGCAGGCATCAACGCCGGGGACGTCGCCTACCCGCTGCGCGCCTTCGCCGGCAAGTACCCCAGCGTGCGCGTCCGTGTGGCCAGGCTGAGCAATCTGCACCTCGACGACAAGTGGGTGGAGCTTGCCGACGGCACCGCCATCGACTACGACTACCTCGTGCTCGCCACCGGCGTCACCACCAACTGGTTCGGCATCGAAGGCGCCCGGGAGCACGCCATGCCGATGTACTCCATCCGCGACGCGGTCACCCTGCGGGAGCGGATGATGCGCTGCCTGGAGGAGACCGCCGAGGCCAAGCGCCCCGGCACTCACGTCGTCGTCGTCGGCGGCGGACCCACCGGCGTCGAGACGGCCGGGGTCCTGGCCGAGCTACGCCGCCATACCATCCCGCTCACCCACTCGGAGATCAAGCCCGAGCAGACTAGCGTCACCCTGGTCGAGCGGTTGGACTACGTGCTCGCACCGTACAAGCCGCGCCTGCGCGACGCCGCCGCCGACGCGCTGCGCAAGCGCGGCGTCAACCTTAGGCTTGGCAGCACCGTCACCGCGGTCGAACCGGACGCTGTCATCCTCGACGACGGCACCCGGCTACACAGCGATGTCACCATCTGGGCGCCCGGCGTCATTGCGCCCAAGGAGGTCGCCGACTGCGGTCTGCCGCAGGGCAAGGGCGGCAGGGTCGTCGTCACCGAGGCGCTCAACCTGGAGGAGCATCCGGAGGTGTTCGTCGCCGGCGACCTCGCGCTGCCTCCCCAGCCGCTGCCGCAGGTCGCCCAGCCGGCCATCCAGATGGGCAAGCATGTGGGCCGGCAGATCCTCGCCGCCGCCCAGGGCCGCCCCGTCCAGCCGTTCTCCTACCGCGACCCCGGCATCATGGCGATCGTCGGCCGCGCTGAGGCGGTGATACAGCTGCCCAACGGCGCGACCATGCATGGCCTGCTCCCCTGGCTGGTGTGGATCTTCGTGCACATCGCGTACCTGCTGAGCGGGCGGAACCGGATCACCGTGCTCAACGACTTCTTCTGGCGTTACCTGGGGCCACGCCACAGCGCGGCCCCGGTCGCCGAGTGACAGCGGAAACCTCCCGAAGCCCATAGCAAGCACGAGCGGTTTCGTCGACGACCGGACGGGCCTGGGCGCCTCCTGAACGGAACCTGCGTAAGGTCTTCCCCGACCGCTGGTCGTTCCTGCTGGGCGAGATCGCGCTTTACTCGTTCATCATTCTGCTGCTGGGCGGCCCTGCTGTTCGTGGCCGGCATGATGTCGCACATGCTCCGCGTGTTCTTCACGGGCGCATACCGCAAGCCGCGCGAGCTCAACTGTCTGATCGGCCTGATGTTGCCGACGCTGGCGCTGCTGGAGGCCTGACCGGCTACTCGCTGCCCGACGACCTGTCGTCTGGCGCCGGTCTGCGGATCCAGGGTGTACTGCTCCCGCTGCCGTTCCCGGGCCTTCGCGGAGGAGGCCGACGTCCGAGCGGGCGGCGTGGAGTCCGGCGTCATCAGGCGGCTGTCCCACGGCGAGTACATCGAGGTCCACGTCCCGCCGAACAAAGCCCGAACACCGCACGGTGAGCTGACATCCGATCCGTTTGGCAAACGTGCCGCGTCACCAGCGCACCGGCGAACATCCGCAGCATCCGCGCGTGATCACCAAGGCCCATCCGGGCGAACACCAGCTCGAAGATGCCGCCGTTGACCTTGGCTCGGACCTGGGTGGTCAGGTCGTCGAGTTCGTCGCCCACGCCTCAAACGCGACGACTCAGTCAGCTGGGGCCGCCGTCGGCCGTCCAGGTCCGTGTCGTCGCCACCGGTGTGCCCGATCTCGTGGACCGGTCGGCAGAGGAGCGTGCCGGTGTGTCGAGAGCGGGAGCCCGACAGGCATAGTGGACAGTGCTCACCCGCTCGCCGCCGGGCTTGCACCACCGGCGTCCCCGGCCTGCTCGTCCACCATGTACTGCGCATACCAAGCCGGCCAGTCGGGATCGGGGTGCCCGATCTCCTGCTCATGCCGGCCATGCGCGGCCTCCGCACGGCGCAGGGCCTCGGCCAGGTCGGCCGCGGAGTTATAGGTCACTGGCATCTCGGTACTCCTCCTGCGAGGACAGCCGCCCGGCCGCCGCCGGCCCCGGGGTCACCGCCCCGGAAGGCGGGTGGTGACCTCCTGCAGCAGCCAGCCGTTGCCATCGGGGTCACTGAACGAGGCGAAAGAGAAGTAGCTCTTGCGGTCCGGAGCCGGGCCGGGCACCCGTCGTCCTTCGGTTCCGGCTTGGGGCAGTGCCTCGCCCGCGTCATGGAACACCTCGCTCACGTCGACCCCGCGGTCGATGAGCTCGGACCGTGCCGCGTCGATGTCGTTCACGACCAGGTACAGCCCCTGCGTCGAGCCCGGCGCGGCCGAGGTGACCCCGCTGCCGAAGATGACCGAGCACCCGGAGCCGGGTGGAGTCAGCTGCACCGCCCGGAAGCCGTCACCGGCGGCGATGTCGGTGTCCTCCCGCCACCCGAGCGCCTTGTAGAAGGTCTTGGACCGATCCACATCGGCGACCGGCAGCACCACGACCTCGAGCTTCATGTCCACGGTGTCGGCTCCTCCCCGTTCGATGCCGGTGGCCTGTGTATGCCACCGGGGCTGCTGTTGTGCCATGGGGGAGTCCTACCTTCCACACTCGCACCCCTCGCCGTCGAATTCCAGGAGAGGCGGCTTCAACTATCGGCAGGCGGTCATCCAGCTTTCGGAGAGGTGGGTCAGGGAACGGCCCGGATGAGCAAGACACGCCCGCGCACGCGGCCGCGGATCTTCGTGATGCTCACCACGGGAAACTCGGTGGGGCGGACGAAGGTGCGTGAGAGCGGGTCAGCGCGCACCTGGAAGCCGTCGGCGTGGGCGCCTGCTCGGTGCGGCCGACCGAGCAGGCCTGCGGGTCGGTGAACACCACCTGGGGCGCGCCCCGGCCGCCGGCTCCTTGACATCCATAGGAGCATCGGGATGATCAGGAAACGAGGCGTTCGCCGGCGCGGGTAAAGATCGAGAGGGGTTGCAGTTTAGGTTGCAGTTCCCCGCCGTACCACCCCGTTCCGGCGAGACCGCGCAGCCGCATCGGCCCACATGAAACGCCCTGGAACGATCAAGCTTCTAGCTGCCGATGCGGTTTGGGTTTACCGCCCATTGAGGGGTTCACGTCCCTCAGCCTCCGCACATGAGAGGCCCTTCCCAGCAACCGGGGAAGGGCCTTTCCGTTCTCCATGCCCGCCGCCGCGGCGTCGGGCGGCTCCTCTCTTCTTCTGGATGGCGGCATGCGCTTACCGGGACGGTCCGATCCTGTGCTCAAGAAGGCGGTCCGCCGGTACGTCCTGGCCGGGCGCGGGCCCGTACGCCGCTATCTGGAGCTCCTTCACGCCAACTTCATGATCAAGCCCGACGGCAAGAGGGCGAAGTTCATCCAGTCCCTCGCCAAGGACGCCCGGCGAATAACCGACACAGAGCTCGACGCGCTGCTCGACAGCGAGTGGCGCGCCGGGCTCACGGGCGCGTGGCTCATCGGGTTCGACCGGCGGGCCCAGTTCCGCGTACGGCTCGGCGACCTGCTCCTCCACGGCAACCCGACCTACGCCACCCAGGGCTACTGCTTCGCCCTCGCGCGCCTGGGCCAGCCGGCCGACGCCGCCCTTCTCCTCAGCTATCTCACCGTGCGCGACGACGATCCTTGGGGGATCGGCGCACTCCTCCACCTGGACGCTCAGCTCGGCACCCACCATGCCGCCCAGGTCGGAACACCGTCAGAGGACGGCCTCGCCGTACTCGCGAGGATCGGCCGAATATGTCACGAGGCCGACAAGGCGACATGACCCCTATGCCGCGAACTCGGAGGCGTGCGCCCGGGCCCACTCCTCGAAGGTGCGCGGCGGCCGCCCCGTCACGTCCTCCACCGTCGTGTACACCCTCGACTCGTCCAACGTCCCAGCGCTGTAGAAGCCGAAGAACGCCTCGATGTACTGCGGCGGCACGCCGTCGGCCGTCATCTGCGCCCGCGCCTCCTCATCGGACAGCGCCACGAAACGCAGGTCCCTGCCGAGCACGCGCCCGAGGACGGCCAGCCGTTCCGCGGGAAGCAACGCCTCCGGCCCGCTCAGCGGGTAGATCCTGCCCGAGTGGCCCGGTCGCAGGAGCGCCTCGGCCGCGACCGCCGCGATGTCGTACGGGTCGACGTTCGCCACCGGCACGCCGCCGAAGGCGTCGCGCACCACGTCGCCGTCCCGCAGCTGCGGCAGCCAGCGCAGCGTGTTGGACATGAACGCGCTCGGCCGCAGGAACGTCCACTCCAGCCCCGACTCCCGCACCGCCGTCTCCGAGCGGATCATGTACGCCGAGACGGCGTTGTCCGTGTCCTTGGCGACGGTCGACAGGCCGGACAGCAGCACCACGCGGGTGACCCCCGCCCGGCGCATCTGCTCCAGCTGCCCCGGCATGTCGTCGTAGCCCGGCAGCAGGAACACGCCCCGTACGCCCTCGAGCGCCGCCCCCAGCGTCTCCGGCCGGTTGAGGTCGCCGACCACCTGCTCCACCCCGTCAAGCAGGTCACGCGGCGCGCGGACCAGCGCCTTGACCGGCGCCCCGGCGCGCAGGAGGGCCCGCACCACCTCGCCGCCGACGTTCCCCGTCGCACCGGTGACCAAGATCGACTCGGTCGTGCCCTGATCCATGGCAAACCCCCTCAAGACGTACGGCTCCGCCCATCGTAGAAGCGAGGCCGGGCCGTACGGCATGCTCTCAGCGGAGCGCCTGCTCGAACACGGCGGTCAGCCGGTCCACGTCCGCCTCGGTGGGCACCTCGGGACCGAGCAGGCGGCGCATGGTGCCGATGCCGATGAAGACGGTCGTCACCAGCCGGGCGCGCGCCTGCGGGTCGGGGCCGGGCAGCAGGGCGGCGAGCGGTTCGATGACCGCGTTGCGCAGCCGGTCGCGCACGATCGCCTGGATCTCCGGATCGCCGGCCGAGCGTTCGAGGGATCGCAGGATGGGGCTTTCCGGGTCGCTGTGCATGCGCAGCGCCGCGTACTCCGCCAGGCGCCTGGGCAGTCCCGCCGGATCGCCCTCGAACACCTGCCGCACGCTCGGCTCATCCTTCAGCACCTCGGCGAACAGCCCTGCCTTGGACCCGAAGTAGCGGGCGACCAGGGCCAGGTTCGCGTCCGCCGCGGCGGCGATCATGCGCACGGTCACGCCTTCGTACCCGTGCTCGGCGAACAGCTCCCGGGCCGCGCGCAGCAGACGCCGCCGCGTGGCCTCCCGGTCACGCGGCCTGGACTCCGCCGTCGCCGTTCGCATCACGTGCCCAACTGTATGCCGACTCGTACACTTGCCGCCCGGCTAGTAAACATTCGTATACTCGACACCGTGGCAACCCGAACGCACTACACCCACCGCGAGATCCTGGAGATCCTCTCCGGGCTGATGCTCGCCATGCTGACCTCGATGATCTCCACCTCGGTGGTCGGTACGGCGCTGCCGACGATTGTGGGCGAGCTCGGCGGCCAGGAGCAGTACTCGTGGGTCGCCACCGCGACCATGCTCACCATGACGGTCTCCACGCCGCTGTGGGGCAAGCTCTCCGACCTGTTCGGCAGGAAGCTGCTGTTCCAGACCGCCCTGGTGACCTTCGTCGCCGCCTCGCTGGCCGCCGGCATGTCGCAGGACATGGGCCAGCTCATCGCCGCCCGCGCCGTCCAGGGCCTGGGCGTCGGCGGGCTGTCGGCGCTGTCGCAGGTGATCCTGGGCGACGTCGTCTCCCCGCGCGAGCGCGGCCGCTACTCCGGCTACATGGGCGCGGTCTTCGGCATCTCGACCGTCGCCGGCCCGCTGCTCGGCGGCTTCCTCGTCGACGCCGACGGGCTCGGCTGGCGCTGGTGCTTCTACGTCTGCGTGCCGCTCGCGGTCGTGGCCTTCCTGGTCATCCAGAAGGTCCTGCGGCTGCCCAGGATCAAGCGCGACACGACCGTCGACGTCTGGGGCGCCACCACCATCACCGCGAGCGCCGGCGCGCTCATGCTGCTGCTCTCGCTGGGCGGTCACGAGTTCGAGTGGAACTCCTTGTGGACCTACCTCCTCGGCTCGGTGAGCCTGGTCATGCTGGCGCTGGCCGTCCTCGCCGAGCGCGGGGCGCGCGACCCGATCCTGCCGCCGCGGCTGTTCCGCGACCGCACCTTCGTCCTGACCAGCCTGGCCTCGCTGCTCGTCGGCATCGCGCTGTTCGGCGCGATGATCTACCTGCCGCAGTACCTGCAGATCGTCAAGGGCATGTCGCCCACCGCGTCGGGCCTGATGATGCTGCCGATGGTCGGCACGATGTTCGTCTCGGGCGTCGTGTCCGGCAAGATCGTGACCAGCACCGGGCGGTGGAAGGCCTTCCCGGTGGCCGGCATGGTCCTCGTGGCGGTCGCGCTGTACCTGCTGTCGCGGCTGCACGTCGACTCCGGGCAGTGGGTCGTCGGCCTCGACATCGCCGTCCTCGGCGCCGGCCTGGGCCTGACCATGCAGATGCTCATCCTCGCCGCCCAGAACGCCGCCGAGCCGCGCGACATGGCCGCCACCACGGCCGGCGTGTCGTTCTTCCGCTCGCTGGGCGGCGCCGTGGGCGTGGCGGCGTTCGGCGCGATCCTCACCAACCGGCTGAAGGACGAGATGGCCGGGCTGATGGCCGCCGCGCACGTCCGTCCTCCCGCGGGAGGCGCCCACCTGGGCACCCCGGAGGCGATCCAGGGGCTGCCCGAGCCGTACAGGGGGATCGTTCTGGAGGCCTTCACCCGGGCCCTGGAGACCGTCTTCCTCGTCGGCGTCCCCATCGCCCTGCTCGGGTTCGTGGCCGTGCTGTTCCTCAAGGAGCTGCCGCTGCGGTCCGGCCGGACCCCGGGCCGTCCCGAGCGCGTCACCGAGGAAGTCGCGAAGTAACACGCATCGGCGCTCGGAGCGTGCCCTGACCAGTGCTGATCACCCAGGGCGCTCGCGGCGTCGCATATGGTGGGGCGATGATGCGTCCAGCCGTACTCGTCGGGATGGCGTTGGTGGTGGCGGCTTGCTCGACGGGCGAGCCCGCGGCCACCTCGGCCGCCACTTCCCCGCCCAGTCCTAGTTCGACCCCGGCCTCGGCTCCTTCCTCGGCCCCGTCGCCGAGCCCGCGGCCGACGACGCCTCCCGGCCCGCCGAAGTTCGCCGCGCAGGTGTCGAAGGTGCCCAGGGACCGCGTGCCGTACTCCTGGCGCCCCGGCTGCCCGGTCCCCCTCGGCGACCTGCGGCTGATCAAGCTCACCTACTGGGGCTTCGACGACAAGGCCCACACGGGCGAGCTCGTCGTCCACGAGCGGGTCGCCGACGACGTCGTCACCGTCTTCGGCAAGCTGTACGGCTGGCGCTGGCCCATCAGGCGCATGGAGCTGGTCGACGTCTACAAGGGCAGCGACTTCGACTCGATCGAGGCGGACAACACCTCGGCCTTCAACTGCCGCCGGGCCACGGGTTCGAGCAGCTGGTCCAAGCACGCCTACGGCCAGGCCATCGACATCAACCCGCGCGAGAACCCGTACGTGACCGCGTCGGGGACGACGGCGCACGCGAACGCGCAGAAGTTCAAGCGGCGCCCGCTGCAGGGCAAGGGCGTGATCAATCCCGGCGACCGCGTGGTGCGGGCGTTCGAGGCGCTGGGCTGGGAGTGGGGTGGCTACTGGTCCGGCACGAAGGACTACCAGCACTTCTCGAAGGGTGGGGGCTGAGACCCGGGCCGATGTCCCGGCATAGCGCCCGGCCTACGGTTCGCCATGCACCGACGCGGAACGACCTCAATCTTTTTAATCTCTGCAGCGGGAAAACCATGTCAGTAATCTTCTGGAGTCTCCAGCTGGGGTAGGCCCAGAGCGTCGCCGATGGCACTGCTGATTCCTGAATAACTGTGCACGCCAAAGATGCCGCACGGCTCGACCTTCGCGCGGATCGGGCGCTCCATCTCGTCTACGTAGCGCCCGAAAATCGCATCGTGGAAGCAATGCTGAGGAAGTAGGTCATCGGTGCCGAGCGGCACGTTTGACACCGTTTGAAAGAAGCCTGCTCTCCAGGGAAGCCTGTTAGTGAAGAGAGGAGGAAGAAGGAGCATGTCCGGCCTCATACAAGAATTATCCGGCAGGGGACCGTCATGCTGTCGCGCATATATGTATATTAGACACGCCTCATGCGTGTGAGGGTGATCCTCAGGCAGCCGCGGAATGATAACTCTTCCAAAGAAATAGCCTTTTCCTTTAATCCGCATCGCGAAAACATCGCCGGCCGACAGCCGCCTTCTGGCGCTCTTGAGCTGTTCGAAGTGCAGCTTGTCCATCCTCATATTGGCGTTCTACCACACACATGAGGTA
Organism: Thermoactinospora rubra; assembly: GCF_002093975.1. Classification (GTDB taxonomy): domain Bacteria; phylum Actinomycetota; class Actinomycetes; order Streptosporangiales; family Streptosporangiaceae; genus Nonomuraea; species Nonomuraea rubra_A. The sequence continues at coordinate 51,192 of NZ_MSZZ01000032.1, read as the reverse complement.
CGCCTGTGCGGACGGGCACATGCTCTGGGGACGCCTACCGCGTGAGCTTCACAGCGAAAACAGGGAACGAGCGCTCGACCTGCTCATCCGGGCCGGCAGCCTCCCCAGCGGAGACTTCCCTCAGATCGGCCCACGGCACCACACCTGGCTGCGCATCCGCAGCCATCAGGGCAAGCACAGGCGCGGGATCGTCCACGGTGCGGAACCGCCCCTCGAACGGCAGGTCACCCGGCTCGACGGAGGCCACCGAACACCGCAACTGGCCGGCCTGCTCGTCATACCAGGCATAAAACGTCACCGGCCCCGCGACATCGACGAACCGCATGACGAGTCGCTCGCCAACCACGCCGAGCGCACGCTCGACGGACCGCGCGTCGAAGCTTTCCGGGCCGACGCCGAACGCCACCAGATTGCCCCGGGCCTCCGCGTTCACATCCTCCCGGTTGAGGATCAGCTCCTCGTCAGCGAAGGACAACACGAGCTGCGCGAGATCGTCCGACACTCACCATCTCCGCTCACCGGTACGTTTCAGAACGAAAGCGACTTTCCCACGGGTCGGTCCGAGATGAGCGCCTGCCGGCTGCGGAAGGTGCGGCGGTAGGTGTCCGGGGAGACGCCGACCGTGCGGTTGAAGTGGCGGCGGAGCGTCGTGGCGGTGCCCATGCCGGTGGCCTCGGCGATGGCCTCCACGCTGTCGTCGGTGGTCTCCAGGAGCTCCTGGGCGCGGCGGATCCGCTGGGTCAGCAGCCATTGCAGCGGCGTGGTGCCGGTCATCGCCCTGAAGTGGCGGGCCAGGTTGCGCGAGCTCATGTTCGCCTGGCGAGCCAGGGCCTCCACCGTCAACGGCTGGTCCAGCCGTTCGAGCACCCAGGGGAACAGCCTGCCGAGAGGGTGGTCGGGCTGGTCGGGTATCGGGGTGGTGACGAACTGGGCCTGGCCGCCGGCCCGGTGCGGCGGCACGACCAGCCGCCGGGCCAGCGCGTTGGCGACCGCCGAGCCGTGGTCGCGGCGCACCAGGTGCAGGCACAGGTCCAGCGCGGCGGCCTTGCCGGCGGAGGTGAGCACGCTGCCGTTGTCGACGTAGAGCACCGCCGGATCGACCTCCACCCGGGGGTAGCGGGCGGCCAGCGTCTCGGCGTGCGCCCAGTGCGTGGTGGCGCGCCGCCCGTCCAGCAGGCCGGCGGCGGCCAGCACGAACGCGCCCGTGCAGAGGGAGGCCACCCGCGCCCCGGCTTCGTGGGCCGCGCGGACGGCGTCGACCAGGTCGGCGGGCGGGTCCTCGTCGACGTCGGCCCACGCGGGAACGATCACGGTGTCGGCCCGCGCCAGCTGGTCGAGCCCGCAATCGGGATCGAGCCGGAACCCGCCACCGGTCCGGGCGGCACGCGGACCGCAGACGACGACCTCGTACCAGGGGTCGGGCGCGTCGGTCCAGTCGCCGCCGAAGACCTCGTACGCCACCGCGAGCTCGAAGTGCAGCATCCCGTCGGTGACGGCCAGCGCGACCTTTGGCATGTCGGAAATTGTACGCATGATGTCGTTCCGGACACTCGTGCTGGATCGCCACCCTTCGCCACGATGCCTTCGTCGCGCATTCGAGCACGGGAGAACCGATGGGAACAGGTCATGCGGTCGCGGTGTACGGCGCCTACGGGCACACCGGGCGCTTCGTGGTGGCGGAGCTGCGGGAGCGCGGGTTCGTCCCGGTGCTCGCGGGCCGGGACGCCGGCAAGCTGGAGGAGTTGGCGGCGTCCGGTCGGGGGCTCGACGTCCGGCCGGCGTCGGTCGACGATCCCGCCTCGCTCGACCGCGCGCTGGCCGGCACGGCCGCCGTGATCAACTGCGCCGGGCCCTTCGCCACGACGGCCGCCCCCGTGATCGAGGCAGCGCTGCGGGCCGGGATTCCCTATGTGGACGTCGCGGCCGAGATCGAGGCCAACCTCGACACGTTCGCGCGCTTCGCGAGCCGGGCGCGAGCCGAGGGAGCCGTGGTCGTCCCCGCGATGGCCTTCTTCGGGGGCCTGGGCGACCTGCTGGCCACGGCGGCCATGGGCGACTGGACGGCGGCCGACGAGGCGCATGTCGCGTACGGCCTGAGCAGCTGGCACCCCACGGCCGGGACCCGCGCCGCGGGCAGGGTCTCCCGGCAGCGGCGCAACGGCCTGCGTGTCCGCTACGCCGGCGGCCGGTTGGAGTACCGCGACGACGACCCGCCGACCCTGGAGTGGCCCTTCCCTGCTCCGATGGGCAGCCGCGCCGTCATCGGCGAGTTCACCATGGCCGACGTCGTCACCATCCCCAGCCACCTGTCCATCCCCGAGGTGCGCACGTACATGACCGTCGAGGCGGCCAGGGACGTGACCTCCCCGGACACACCGGCACCGGCCGCGGCGGACGGACGGGGGCGGTCGGCGCAGAGGTTCCTGGTCGACGTGGTCGTCCGCTCCGGCGACACGCGGCGGCGCGCCGTGGCGCGGGGCCAGGACATCTACGCGGTCAGCGCTCCGCTCGCCGTGGAAGCCGTCCACCGTGCCCTCACGGGGCGGACCAAGACGGTCGGCGTCGCCTCGGCGGGCGAGATGTTCGACGCGCTCGACTTCCTCCATGCCCTCTCGCCGCACATCTCGCTCGACTCCACCGCTTCCCCCTCCCAGATTCATCGACTATCGTCGATTATCGATGGGTGAGATGGACGGACCTCTGGGACGGGCCGAGGCCGAGGAGTACGCGAGCTGGTTCAGGGCGCTGGCGGACGCGACGCGGATCCAGATCGTGTCGCTGCTGGCGCGGCGGCGCAGGCCGATGAGCGTGGGCGAGATCGTGGCGGCCTCGGGAGTCGGCCAGTCGACGGTGTCGCACCACCTGAAGATCCTGGCCGAGGTGCGCTTCGTGCTCGTCGACAGGCGGGGCGCCTCCAGCCTGTACCGGATCAACGACAAGTGCGTGAGCTGCTTCCCCACCGCCGCCGACGTGGTGATGGGCAACCCCGTCCCGGCGGCTCCTGCCTGTGACTAGAAGGCCTGCGACTAAAGGCCTGTGACGAGAAGGAGAGGCGCGATGGCTCACGACGAGGTCGTCCGGCGGTACTCAGAGCTGGCCCGGGAGGCGCTGGCCGGCAAGGTGGTCGTCGACTGCGAGGCGGGCGAGTTCGAGCGGGGCTGCTTCGGCGCGGCCGGCTACGGCGACACCACGGGCCTGCCCGAAGGCGCGCTGCGCGCCGGCCTCGGCTGCGGCGACCCGGTGGCCGTCGCCGGGCTGCGCGCCGGGGAGACGGTGCTGGACCTGGGCTCCGGCGGCGGCATCGACGTGCTGCTGTCGGCGCGCCGCGTCGGGCCGCACGGCAAGGTGTACGGCCTGGACGCCAGCCCCGACATGCTCGACCTCGCCCGCGCCAACGCCGCCCAGGCGGGCGCGGCCAACGTCGAGTTCCTGCACGGCGCCATCGAGGCCGTCCCGCTGCCCGGTCACGCGGTGGACGCGGTCGTCTCCAACTGCGTCATCAACCTGTCCGACGACAAGGCCGCCGCCCTGGCCGAGGCCTTCCGGGTGCTGCGGCCCGGCGGCCGGTTCGCCGTCAGCGACGTGGTCACCGACGGCGACCCCGATCCGGTACGGCGGGCCGCGGCCGAGCGGCGCGTGGGCTGCGTGGCCGGGGCGCTGACGGTCGAGGAGTACCGCGACCTCCTCCGGCGAGCGGGGTTCGCAGGCATCGCCATCCGCCTCACCGCCGATCACGGCGACGGGGTTCATTCGGCCATCGTCCAGGCCGTCAAGCCCGCCATCGGGCCGGGCATGGAGATCCGCCCGATGCGCGAGCAGGACGCCGCCCAGGTGCTGGAGATCTACCAGGCCGGCCTGGACACCGGCAACGCCAGCTTCGAGACCGCCGCACCGAGCTGGGAGGCGTTCGACCGCGGCAGGCTGCCGCACCCGCGGTACGTCGCGGTGGACACCGGCAGCGGCGAGGTGCTCGGCTGGGTCGCCGCCTCACCGGTCTCGAGCCGGTGCGTCTACGCCGGGGTGGTGGAGCACAGCCTCTACGTCCACCCCGGGTGCCAGGCGCACGGCATCGGCCGGGCGTTGCTGACCGCCTTCATCGCCGCCAGCGAGGACGCCGGGATCTGGACGATCCAGGGCGGCATCTTCCCGGAGAACACCGCCAGCCTGGCCCTGCATCGGAAGCTGGGCTTCCGGGTCGTCGGCACGCGCGAACGCATCGGCCGCCACCACGGGGTCTGGCGGGACGTCGTTCTCATGGAACGCCGCAGCCCGGCCGTGGGCGGGTAGCCGGGGAGGCCGATCAGCGCCCGTCGCCCGCCGTCAGCTCGCCGATCCGCTCCCGTCGTCCGCCGTCAGCCCGCCGTCAGCTCGCCGATCAGCTTCTCGACGCGGTCGCGGATCTCGTCGCGGATCGGGCGGACGGCCTCGATGTCCTTCCCGGCGGGGTCGTCGAGCTGCCAGTCCTCGTACCGCTTGCCGGGGAACACCGGGCATGCGTCGCCGCACCCCATGGTGATCACCACGTCGGAGTCCTGGACCGCCTCGGCGGTGAGGATCTTGGGACGCCGGCCGGTGATGTCGACGCCGACCTCGGCCATGGCTCGGACGGCGACCGGGTTGACCGCCTCGGCCGGGGCGGAACCGGCGGAGCGGACCTCGATGCGGTCGCCGGCCAGGTGGGACAGCCAGCCGGCGGCCATCTGGGAGCGTCCGGCGTTGTGGACGCAGACGAACAGCACGCTGGGCTTGCCGGACACGTGATCGCCTTCCTCTCGGTCGCCTCGGCTAACGCGATGCCGCGAGCGGCACGAGCTCCACTTCCACCGGGCCACCCGTGGCGGGAGCCGGCTCGGCCAGCGGGGCGAACAGGGCGCCGAGCCTGTTCACCGTCTCCGGGACGATCCGGTAGTAGACCCAGGTGCCGCGCCGCTCCCCGTCGATCAGCCCGGCGGTGCGCAGCACCTTCAGGTGGTGCGAGATGGTGGGGGCCGTCAGGTCGAAGGCGTCGGTCAGGTCGCACACGCAGGCCTCGCCGCCCGCGTGGGAGCCGATCATCGACAGCAGGCGCAGCCGTACCGGATCGGCCACCGCCTTCAGCAGCACCGCCAGCTCGGCCGCGTCGGCCTCCGAGAGCGGCTCGCGGGTGATGGGGGCGCAGCAGGCGGCGGCCATGACGCGACTCCTTACTTCGACGACGGTCTAAATTATAGGCTCCTACGGCTCAGCCACAGCAGCCGCCTTCGGTGGAGGCGGACACGGTGGCCAGCGGGAGCGGGGTGGACAGCAGGCCGCCGCCGACGCCGGTGGCCAGGCCCAGCCGCCGCTCCTGGGCCTCGGCGAGGCTGGAGGAGCACACGCCCGTCTCGGGCAGCTCCAGCCGCACCTGCCGGGCGGCCTCCCAGTCGCCGGCCAGCGCGGCGACCACCGAGCGGACCTGCTCATACCCGGTGGCCAGCAGGAACGTGGGCGCCCGGCCGTAGCTCTTGACGCCGACCGCGTAGTAGCCGGGCTCGGGGTGGGCCAGCTCGTCGACCCCGTGCGGCGGGACGGTGCCGCAGGAGTGGTGGTTGGGGTCGATCAGCGGGGCCAGCCGCCGGGTGGAGCCCAGGACCGGATCCAGATCCAGGCGCAGCTCGCCCGCGATCGTGTGGTCGGGGCGGTACCCGGTGGCCGACACGATGCGGTCGACCACCAGGCTGCGCTCGTGGCCGGACGGGTCGCGGCTGATCACCTCGATCCCTTCGGCGGTCCTGCGCAGGCGGTGGGTGAAGAAGCCGGTCAGCAGCCGGATGCGGCCGGACGCCACGTGCGCCCGCAGCCGGGTGCCGAGCGCCCCGCGGGCCGGGAGGGCGTCGGCCGCGCCTCCGCCGTAGGTACGGCTCGCGCTGCCGGCGCGGATGGCCCAGGTGATGGTGGTGTCGTCGAGCCGGGCCAGGGCCAGCAGAGTGGTGGCGGCCGAGTGGCCGGCGCCCACGACCAGCGTGTGCCTGCCCGCATAGCGCTCCCGGTCGGCGCCCAGCACATCGGGCAGCGCGTGGTCGATGAAACGGCTCGCCTCGGCCTCGCCGTGGGCGGGCAGGCCGTTGGCGCCCAGCACGTTCGGGGTGAAGTACGTCCCGGAGGCATCGATGACCGCCCTGGCCAGGATCTCCTCACCGGTGGACAGGCGCAGCGCGAAGGGCGCGTCCTCCCGGCCGGCGGTGCGCACCCGGTCATAGCCGAGGCGGCTGATCGCGGCGACCTTCGCGCCGAGCCGTACCCGCTCGCCGTACAGCTCGGCCAGCGGGGCGAGGTAGCCGGAGATCAGCTCGGCGCCGGTGGGCAGCCAGTCGGGGTCGGGCGCGGTCCAGCCGGCGGCCTCCAGCAGGCGGCGGGCGGCGGCGTCGACGTTGTACCTCCACGGGCTGAAGAGGCGGACGTGTCCCCATCGGGCGACGGAGGCGGCGACCTGGCGACCCGCTTCCAGGACCACGAAGTCGATGCCACGCTCGGTCAGGTGCGCGGCGGCGGCCAGGCCCACGGGCCCGGCGCCGATCACCACCACCGGCAGGGCGCGCTCGGCATCGCCCCGGGCGGCGGTCACGCAGGCGCAGCCGCTGTCCGCCTTGGCCTGCGCCACCGTGGTGGCGGGGTCCAGGGCCCGCTCGCTCGGGGTGCAGCAGCCGCTCACCCCGCAGCATCCTCCGGCGCCCTGGCCACCGGCGTTCTCGCTCATCGCCCCTCCCGAGGTTTTGATTAGACCGATATCGAATCAGCCTCCAGCATGGCCCTTGGATAGAAGGATGTCAAATTAGATGTCCTTCTAAGCTAGGTTGACACGCCCTCGAAAGCCCCAAGACTGCGCATTCCCCGCACGCCGCGACGCCCGCCCGGCCACGGTCTGGTCAGACTGCTGTCATGGACGCGCACGACACGCAAAGCCCCCGTCCCCGGGCGGAGTACGCCGGCGCCGTGTACGGCTCGCTGCTGGCCGCCTCCGTGGCCGTCGGCAGCGCGGTCGACGGCACGCCCCTCCCGGCCACGGGCCTGGTGACCGTGCTGATCAGCACCGGGGCCGTCTTCTGGCTCGCCCACGTGTACGCCCACGTGGTGGCCCAGGGAACCCCGCCGACCTGGCGGTGGCTGCGGGCGGCCGGACGCCAGGAGTGGCCGGTGGCGCAGGCGGCGCTTCCGCCCGCCATCACCGCGGCGCTGCTGTCGGGGCTCGGCATGTCGGACACGGTGGCGACCTGGGGAGCGCTGGCCGCCGCGGTGGTGAACCAGGTCGTCTGGGCGGTCGCCGCCGCGGTCGGCACCCGCGCATCCACCGGGATGGTGGTGCTGTCGGGCCTGGCCAACCTCGTGCTCGGCCTGGCCGTCATCGCGCTCAAGACGTTCGTGACCCCCCACTGACAGTGTTGTGGGTACGGCCTGAGCCGTACCCCCACGGGAAAGACGGTCAGGAGACCGAGGGCGGCGGGGACGACGGCCACCAGCACGGCGGCGACGGTCACGGGGAGCCGAGGACAACCGGACACGGGGCTCGGCCGTCTCTCCTTGGTGCGAAACATTTCCCTGATCCTCGCCCCGGCCGTCGCGGCCGTCTTATGGGCGTCCCCGGCGGCCCAGGCCGCGACGCCCGCCGTCCAGATCACCCGCATCCACTACGACTCGCCCGGCAGCGACCGGGGCGGCAACAAGTCCGTCAACGGCGAGTACATCGTCATCCTCAACACCACCCGCAAGCCGATCGGCCTCGAAGGCTGGACGATCCGCGACAAGACGGGGTTCGTCTACGAGTTCGGGCCCGACGTGGTGCTGGGCGGCAAGAAGAAGCTCGTGCTGCGCTCCGGCCAGGGCGACGACGGCGCCTCCACCGTGTACTGGGGCCGCCGCTGGTACGTGTGGAACAACGACAAGGACACCGCCTACCTGCGGCGCGCCGACGGCAGGCTGGTCGACAAGTGCGCCTACGACTCCAGCCGCCACGACCACACCAACTGCCAGGAGAGGTGACAGGCCGGGACGGCTGACAGAATCCTGGCATGGCGGCGAAGGACGGCGACGGCTGGATCGAGTGCTCCCAGGGCCACATGCACTGGGGCGTCCACGGCGCGTCGGGGCTGCTCGCCGTCCACCACGACACGGCCGGCGTGCCGTACGTCCTCATGCAGGAGCGCGCCCTGTGGAGCCATCACGGCGGGACGTGGGGGCTGCCGGGCGGGGCGCGGGACAGCCACGAGGACGCCGTCGCGTCGGCGCTGCGTGAGGCCAGGGAGGAGGCCGGGCTGGGGGAGGACGGCCTGCGCATCGCCGGCGTCTACCGCGACGACCATGGCGGGTGGGCGTTCGAGACGGTGATCGCCGAGGCGGCCGAGCTGATCGACGCCCGTCCGGCCAACCTCGAGAGTACGGCGCTGCGCTGGCTCAGGCTCGACGAGGTGGCCGCCAAGCCGCTGCACCCGGGGTTCGCCGCGAGCTGGCCGGTGGTCCGCGAGCTGATCGGCCCGCAGACGGTGGTGCTCGACGTGGCCAACATCGTGGGCGCGCGGGCCGAGCACGGCTGGTGGCACGACCGGCGCGGCGCGGCGGAGCGGCTGCTGGGCGACCTCCGGACGGCCGGGCTGGAACATCCGGTGCTGGCCCGGTGGTTCCCGAGGATCGTGGCCGTCGTGGAGGGCGCCGCCAGGGATGCGGCCGCGGTGGACGGCATCGAGGTCGTCGCCGCGCGGGCCGGCGGTGACGACGCGATCGTGGAGGTCGTACGGCGGGCCAGGCCGTGGGAGCGGGTGACCGTGGTGACCGCGGACCGGGAGCTGCGGCGGCGGCTGGCCGAGCTCGGCGCCGAGGTGCGCGGGCCGTCGTGGGTGCTGAACCGGCTCTGACAGGTCACTAGCCGGAGGCGGTGCCGGGGTCGACGTCGGGCGGGAAGGCGGCGCTCAGCCCGGTGACGTCGAGGACGCGACGCAGCACCCCGTGAACGTGGGCCAGGCGCAGCGACCCGCCCTGGCGGCCCAGGGCCCGCTGCGCCTCCAGCAGCACCCACAGCCCGCTGGAATCGCAGAACCCCAGCTCGCCCGCGTCGATCACGACGATGTCGCAGCCGTCGCCGATCAGCTCCGTGAGCCGTTCGCGCAGCAGCGGAGACGAGAGCTTGTCGAGATCCCCGTCGAGGCGCACCACGGCGGTGGAACCGGCTCTCTCCACCTCGACGGCGAGACCTGCCAACGAGTCGCCTCCCGGCCATCGTCCTGGCCCTGACGGTACACCTTCGCAGCGCGCCGCGTCAGGGGCCGCTATCGTGGTTCCCGCACAGGAGGGTTCGCATAGTGGACTAGTGCAGCCGCCTTGAAAGCGGCCAGGTCAGCGATGGCCTCGAGGGTTCGAATCCCTCACCCTCCGCTCAGCCCGGCGAAGCCGTCCCCGACGTGGGCGGCCAGCTGGAGGTAGGCGTCCCTGGTCGCCTCCTGGAGCCGGTCCAGGTCGATCTCGGCGCCTTCCTCCAGATGCGGGTCGTACGGCACGCGCACCACGGCCCGGCAGCGGGCGGCGAAGTGGGCTTCCAGCTTCTTGATGTCCACCGCCGACTTCGAGCGCGGGCGCACGCTGCACAGCACCACGGTCGCCTGCCGCACCAGATCGGCGTAGTGGTGCGCCTCCAGCCAGTCCAGCGTGGCCGAGGCGGCCCGCGCGCCGTCCACCGAGGGGGAGCTGACCAGCACGATCTGGTCGGCCAGGCCCAGCACGCCGCCCATCGCCGAGTGGAGCAGGCCGGTGCCGCAGTCGGTGATGCAGATGGAGTAGAAGTTCTCCAGCACCTGGGCGACGGCCTGGTAGTCGGCGCCGCTGAACGCCTCGGAGATCGACGGGTCGCGGTCGGAGGCGAGCACCTCCAGGCGCGAGGAAGCCTGGGTGGTGAAGGCGCGGATGTCGACGTAGCGCTTGATCTGGTCGCGCTCGTTGAGCAGGTCGCGCACGGTCGCCGAGGTCTCCAGCTCCACCTTGTCCGACAGCGTGCCGCGGTCGGGGTTGGCGTCCACCGCGATCACCCGGTCGCCGCGCACCTGGGCGAGGGTCGCGCCGAGGCCCACGGTCGTCGTCGTCTTGCCCACGCCGCCCTTGAGGCTCAGCACGGCCACCCGGTGGTGCCCGGTGGCGACGGGCGTGCGGGCGCGGCGCAGCAGCTCGCGGCGCCGCCGTACCTCGGGAGACTCGCCGGGGCGGATCCAGCCGCCGGAGGCCTTGTAGACCAGGCGGCGCCAGCCGGTGGAGGGAGCGTTACGGCGACCGCCGCCGCGCAGCAGCGACTCGGGGTCCAGGCTCTCGGCGGTGGGCCGCGCGGGGGCCTGCGGCATGGGGATGTGGCGGCGGCGCCGGGGCTCCTCACGGACCTCCGGCTCGGCGGCGTGCGCGACCGGCTGCGGGTCCTCGTACGCCCGGGGCGTCGGCTCCTCGTACCTTGGCTCCTCGTACGCCTGGGGCCACTCCGGCGGCTTGGGCCAGGCCGGTTCCTCCTGCGCGGGCTCGAACATGCCGCGGGAGGGCGGCTGGAGCCTGGTGTCGGTGTCGTCGGGCCGGGGCAGGGGCTTGAGCGGGGCCAGGAAGGGGTCAGTCTCGCGGCGCGCGTCCGGCGCGGTCGGCGTGGTCGCGGCCTCCTCGGCCGGGGCCTCGCGGTCGTCCGTGGCGTGCCCAGAGCCCTGCGCGGCGTCGGCCGTGCCCTGCGCCGCGTCCTGCACGGCGCCCTGCCTGGTGTCCTGCCTGGTGTCCTGCCTGGTGTCCGCGGGCTCCTGCGGGCCGTCTCCGGTTCCCCTGCCGGTCTCCCCGGGGCCCTTCACGGTCTCCACGGCCGAGGGGAACAGCGGCGTGCGCGAGGTCTCCGCCCAGGGGTCCTTCGGGTAGGGCGATTCGGCCGCCGTGACCGCGCTCACCGCGATCGGCGTGGAGTCCTCGGCCTCCTTGATGGCGTCCAGCCAGGCCAGCTGTTCCTCAAGCGATTCTTCGCGATCGTGTCGTGCCACCGTGTTCCCCCTCGGGACGGGTGCAAAGGGGCAGCAAACACATTGCAGATTAACGTTTGCCGTTCCGCCGAAGGAGGCCAACCCGCAAGTTAGCGTGGTGGCATGCGCGCGATTGTGATCAACGGGGCCGGCGGGCCGGAGGTGCTGGAGTGGCGCGAGGTGCCCGAGCCGACGCTCCGACCTGGGGATGTGCTGATCGAGGTGACCGCTTCCGCGGTCAATCGGGCCGACATCCTCCAGCGAATGGGCTTTTATGACCCGCCGCCGGGAGAATCGAAATATCCCGGGCTGGAATGCTCCGGAGTGATCGTTGAGACCGGCCCGGACGTCGTGGGCCTGTCTGTCGGGGACCGCGTGTGCGCGTTGCTGGCCGGCGGCGGGTACGCCGAGCGCGTCGCGGTGCCCTGGCAGCAGGTCATGCCGCTGCCCGAGGGGGTCTCCGAGGTGGAGGCGGCCGGGCTGCCCGAGGTCGCGTGCACGGTGTGGTCGAACCTCTTCATGACCGCCCGGCTGCGGCGCGGCGAGACGCTGCTCGTGCACGGCGGAGCCAGCGGCGTCGGGACGATGGCCATCCAGCTGGCCAAGGCGCACGGCGCGCGGGTCGTGGCCACGACCGGCAGCGACGCCAAGGCCGGGCGGCTGCGGGAGCTGGGCGCCGACGAGGTGGTCAACTACCGCACCGAGGACTTCGCCGAGAAGGTCGAGGCCGACGTGATCCTGGACATCATCGGCGCGAAGTACTTGTCCCGAAATATCAAGGCACTGCGGACGGGTGGCCGGCTCGTGGTCATCGGCCTGCAGGGCGGCGCCACGGCCGAGCTCGACCTGAGGGCGCTGCTGACCAAGCGGGCCTCGGTGCACGGCACGACGCTCCGCTCGCGCCCCGCCGACGAGAAGGGCGTCATCTGCCGGGGCGTGGTGCAGGACGTCTGGCCCCTGGTCGCGGCGGGAGCCGTGCGGCCTGTGGTGCACGCGGAACTGCCGATGGCGCAGGCCGCCGAGGCCCACAGGATGCTCGATTCCGGGGACCACATCGGGAAGATCCTGCTAGTACGGTGAAACTTATGAATGCTGAGCAGAACAACACCCCCCACATCGTGGTCGTGGGTTCGGACTTCCAGAAGCAGCAGGAGGAGGGCGAGGAGCGCTCGATCGCCAGCATGGTCGAGCAGCCCGCCAAGGTCATGCGCATCGGCAGCATGATCCGCCAGCTCCTGGAGGAGGTGCGGGCGGCTCCGCTCGACGAGGCCAGCCGCAAGCGGCTCAAGGAGATCCACGAGAGCTCGATCAAGGAGCTCGAGGACGGCTTGGCGCCCGAGCTGGTGGAGGAGCTGGAGCGGTTGTCGCTGCCGTTCACCGACGACAACGGCGCGCCGCCCACCGAGGCGGAGCTGCGCATCGCGCACGCCCAGCTCGTCGGCTGGCTGGAGGGGTTGTTCCACGGCATCCAGACCACGCTGTTCGCCCAGCAGATGGCCGCCCGTGCGCAGCTGGAGCAGATGCGGCGCGCGCTGCCCGGAGGCATCCAGCAGGCCGCCCAGGACGGCCGGCAGGGCGGTTCCGGCCCCTACCTGTAGGGTTTTCGGCTTCTACCTGTAGGCCCGCAGGCCGCCCGGACCGTGGCCGCCCGGACCGGGGCTTCCCGTCACCCGAACAGGGTCTCCAGCACCTGGGCGACGCCGTCGTCGTTGTTGGCCGCGGTCACGTGGTCGACCGCGGCCAGCACGGCGGGATGGGCGTTGGCCACGGCGTACGACGTGCCCGCCCAGCTCAGCATGGGCAGGTCGTTGGGCATGTCCCCGAAGGCGATGGCCTCGGCGGGCTTGATCTGGTGGCGTGCCGCGAGCGCGGCCAGCGCCGAGGCCTTCGTCACCCCGTGCGCGCTCATCTCGATCAGCCCGCGGCCGCTGGAGTGAGTGGCGGTCACCAGGTGCCCCACGAGCTCCTGGACGGCCGCCAGCAGCTCGTCCGGCGCCATCCGGGGATGCAGCGCGAGCAGCTTGAAGCACGGCCGCGCGGTCAGCGTGGCGGCGCCGACGCGCAGCCCGGCCACGCTCGTCCGGTCCAGGCCGCCGAGGCTGAATTCTGACTCGTGCGCAAAACCGCCTTCGTACTCGACCGAAAATGAGAGGTCGGGGAAGTTCGCTCGAAGCTGACTGACCACCTCGGCGACCACCTCGGCGTCGATCAGATGCGACTCCACGATCCTCTCGCTGTGCAGGTCGTAGACCAGGGCGCCGTTGGCGCAGATCGCCAGGCCCCGGTGGCGTACGGTTCCCGCCACGCAGTTCATCCACCGAGGTGGGCGGCCTGTGACGAACACCAGCATCGCGCCGGCGTCCTCCACCCGCGCGAAGGCGGCAGCCGTACGGGGGGAGACTGTTCCGTCGCTGCGCAGGGCTGTTCCGTCGAGGTCGGTGGCGACGAGACGGGGCACTTCCATGACGCTTCCAGTTTGCACTGAGATGCGGCCGCCCAGAAATCTTCCCCGTGGCGGAACACCGAGGGCTCTCGATGGTGTTAGATGAAGGAGCGTTGTATTAGCTGATCCCGAAGTGAAGACCAGCACGTCTTTGTCTGAGCCACCCAGGGGTGCTTGCTGTACGACCACCGGGAGCCGCGAGGTGCGGCTGCCTTAGTTTCACCATCCTGAGGAGAGCTTCATGGCTCAGGGAACCGTCAAGTGGTTCAACGCCGAAAAGGGCTACGGCTTCATCGCCCCGGACGGCGGTGCGCCGGACGTGTTCGTTCACTTCTCCGAGATCCAGGGCAACGGCTACCGTTCGCTCGAGGACGGCCAGCGGGTCGAGTTCGAGGTCACGCAGGGTCAGAAGGGCCCGCAGGCCTCGCAGGTCCGCGCCCTCTGATTCAGAGACGGCCAACGGCAGCGGGATCCACCTCCGGGTGGGTCCCGTTCGCGTTTTCCGGCACTTCCAAAGCCTTGGGCGTGTCCGGGACAGCCCCCGCCTTTCCGGGCACCTCCGAGGCTTCCGGGCGCCCTCCCGGCATGGCATGGTCACAGGTGGGCCTCGAAACGCGCACCCGCACGAACCACGGGATCTTCACGCGCGTCTATTCGACTATGAGCGGCGTTCTACGGAGGTTCTTCCGGCTCCGGCTGGCGGCTCTCGCCCCGCTGGCCGTGATCGCCCTGGCCGGCTGCGGTCCGTCCGCCCCTCCCGAGGCCGTCAACTCGGTGGAGGAGCGGGACGGCACGCTCATCGCCTTCGCCGGCTACGGCGCCTATCCCAGCGACCCGCGCCCGGCGGAGGACGGCTGGGTCTCCCACGACGGCGGCAGGACCTGGACGGCGACGGTGAGCGAGCCCGAGGTCGTGGTGCACACCAGCGCCTGCGTGAGCGGGTACTGCTACCGCGTCGTCCCCGGACGGCTGGCCGTGGAGCAGTCGGCCGACGGCGGCAGCACGTTCCGCCCGGCGTGGTCCATCCCGCCCGAGCGCGTGGAGCTGCTGGAACGCGCCCTGGATACGGCCCGCGACGAGAGCCTGCGGTCGCGCGCGGTCGCCGTGCAGAAGCGCCCCTCGGGACGGCACGTGGTCGCGGTGGCCAACGGCTCCTACGGGCTGACCGTCCGCGACGAGACGGGCGTCTGGCGCCGGTACACCGTCGACGGCGACGGGGAGCTGAGGGAGAGCGCCGCCATGCCGTCGATCCAGCCGGGCGAGCTCATCGGACAGGAGAGTGCCGCGGCGGTGCTGGCCGGGCTGTGGGCGCTGACCGTGGGCTTCTTCCTGGCCGCTGCCGACCGGCGGGCCAGAAAGACCCTGGGCGTGCTCGCGGGCATCGGCACGGCGGGCGCCGTATTCTCCCTCGGCATCTTGACGGACGAGCCGCTGCTTGCGCTGCTGGGCGTGCTCGGCACGCTGACCGGCGCGGTGGTCGCGCTCGTCGCCTGGGCGGTCGCGGCCACCTCCAAGCTCGGCGGCCCGGCGATCACCCGGGCGGTGTCGAGCGGCCTGGCGGTGTCCATCGCCGTGCTCGCGCCGTTCTGGCTGTGGTCCGCCGGGTGGCTCGCCTCCTACGGCGGCGCGGCGGTGGCGGCCGTCGTGCTCGGCCTGGCCGCCGCCGTAACCGGATTGACCTACGTCCGCCGGCGCCGGGCCGGGTGACAGGCCCTTGAGGCGTGCCCGGCCGGGCCTTCACCGCCGAGCCGGAGGCGCCCGCCGTACGGCCCGATCCCCGGGGTGTACGGCGGGCGCCACGGCCTGCTACTTGACCGGCTCCAGGACGTCGAGGCCCACGTAGGGGCGCAGCGCCTTCGGGACGACCACGGAGCCGTCCTTCTGCTGGTGGTTCTCCAGGATCGCCACGATCCACCGCGTGGTGGCCAGCGTGCCGTTCAGCGTCGCGGCGGTCTGCGGCCTGCCGTCCTTGTCGCGGTAGCGGACCGACAGGCGCCGGGCCTGGAACTCCGTGCAGTTGGAGGTCGAGGTCAGCTCGCGGTAGCGGCCCTGGGTGGGGATCCAGCCCTCGCAGTCGAACTTGCGCGCCGCCGACATGCCCAGGTCGCCCGCGGCCGTGTCGATGATCCGGTACGGGATCTCGATCTTGGCGAGCATCTCCTTCTCCCAGTTCAGCAGCCGCAGGTGCTCCTCGCGCGAGTCCTCCGGCCGGCAGTAGGAGAACATCTCGACCTTGTCGAACTGGTGGACGCGGATGATGCCGCGGGTGTCCTTGCCGTAGGAGCCGGCCTCGCGCCGGAAGCACGAGGACCATCCCGCATAGCGCAGCGGCAGGTCCTTGGCGTCGAGGATCTCGTCGGCGTGGTAGCCGGCCAGCGACACCTCGCTGGTGCCGACCAGGTAGAGGTCGTCCTCGGGCAGGCGGTAGATCTCCTTGTCGTGGGCGACGTGGAAGCCGGTGCCCTGCATGGTCTCCGGCTTGACCAGCACCGGAGTGATCATGGGGACGAACCCGGCCTCGATCGCCTGCTGCATGGCCATGTTGAGCAGGCCGAGCTGCAGGCGGGCGCCGACGCCGCGCAGGAAGTAGAACCGCGCGCCGGAGACCTTGGCGCCGCGGTCGAGGTCGATGGCGCCGAGCAGCTCGCCCAGCTCCACGTGGTCGCGGGGCTCGAAGTCGAACTCGCGCGGCGTGCCGACCGTCTCCAGCACGACGTAGTCGTCCTCGCCGCCGTGGGGCGCCTCGGGGTCGACGATGTTGGGGACGGTCTGCAGCAGCTCGTCGAGCTCGGCGCCGAGCTTCTCCGCCTCCGCCTCGGCCGCCTTGACCTGCGCGGCCAGCTCCTTGGCGCGGTCGAGCAGGGCCTGCTTCTCCTCGCCGGACGCCTTGGAGACCGACTTGCCCAGGGACTTCTGCTCGGCGCGCAGCGACTCGAACGACGCCAGCGCGGAACGACGACGCTCGTCGAGGTCGAGCAGCGAGTCGACGACCGATTCGTCCTCGCCGCGGGCGCGCTGCGAAGCACGCAGCCTGTCGGGGTCCTCACGAAGGGTTCGCAGGTCAATCACGTACCAAGGCTACCGACCTCCGGCGGCGCTTCGCTCGTGTATTCCGCCCCGCGGGTTTTCAGGCCAGCCCCGCCCGGATGCGGCTCAGCCACTCGGCCGCCTCGGCGAAGTCGGCGTCGGCCGTACCCCTCTTGATCTGCGGCGCGACGCCGTCGGCCCGCGGGTAGCTGCCCAGGAACCGCAGGTCGCCGCAGACCCGGTGCAGGCCCGACAGGGCCTCGCCGACACGTGCGTCGGCCACGTGCCCCTCGAAGTCGAAGTGGAAGAAGTAGCGCCCGATCCCCTCGCCGGTGGGCCGGGACTCGATGCGCGTCAGGTTGACGCCGCGCACCGCGAACTCGGTGAGCATCTCCAGCAGCGCGCCGGGGTGGTCGTCGGCCAGGAAGACGACGAGCGTCGTGCGGTCCCTGCCCGTCGGCGCCGGAAGCTCGCCGGGCAGCGACACTTTCACGAACCGCGTGACCGTGTCGGACCTGTCGCCGATGTCGGAGGCGATCTCCCGCAGGCCGTACACCTCGCCGGCGATCGGCGCCGCGATCGCCGCGTCGTACGGCGAGCCGGGCAGCGACACCTCCTGGGCCGCCGCCGCCGTCGACGGCGCGGCCACCACGTAGGCGTCGGGCAGCTCCCGCGCGATGAACCCGCGGCACTGCGTCAGCGCGGCCGGGTGTGAGTAGAGGCGCTTGATGTTCCTCATCTCGGTGCCGGGCCGCGCCAGCAGCGAGAACCGCACGGGCAGCAGCAGCTCGGCGGTGATGTGCAGCGGCTCGCCCCACGCGAACTCGTCGAGCGTCGTGGTGATCGCGCCCTCGAGCGAGTTCTCCAGCGGCACCACCGCGCCGTCGGCCTCGCCGGAGCGCGCGGCGTTCAGGGCCGCGCTGACATTGGGGTATGGCAGGCGCTCGGCTTCGGGAGCAAGCGTGCGCAGCGCTTCCTCCGAAAAGGTGCCTTCCGGACCGAGATAGGCGAGACGCATATCCCTAGGGTAACGACCGTCTTGCCATGTGAGGTTCAAACACGGGACCGAGGCCCAGCCTGGCCGCCCGGACGGCTTCCTCCTCCTCGGGCGAGAGGGGCTGGGCGCCCTTGCCGCCGACCACCGGGCGGACGTAGGTGCGCGTCTCGGACCGCCCGTTGATGGAGGTCAGGACGATGCCGTCGCCGAGGCCGTTGATCATCGCGATCGAGAACGACAGGCGGCCCGCCATCTCCTCCAGCGCGTCGTAACGGTAGACGGCCACGTCGCGGATCGCCTTGAGGTCGCCGTTCGCGCCCGCGGCGGTCTGCCTGGCCAGCGCCTGACGGCACTCGTCGACCGCGGCGCGCGCCCGCCTGAGCGCGACGTAGCCGATGACGACGCCGCCGGCCCCGGCCAGGAGCCCAACGGCCACCCATGCGGTAACCAACACATCACAAAGAGTAGCGCCGTTTCGGCAGCCACGTGCCCAGGACCCATACCAGGGCGAGCGCCCCCAGGCCGAAGGCGTTCTGCACGATCCTGCCGAGCACCGGGCTCACCACGGGGATCTCCACCGCCCGCAACGCCACGCCCCACCAGGGGATCGGCACCACGTAGTACAGCCACACGCCCGTGGCCACGCGCAGGCGCACGGGGTCGGCTCCGTTTCCCGCGATCGCGCCGAGCACGACGACCACCCAGGCCAGGTGGTGGATCCAGGCGACCGGCGAGAGCAGTACGGCCATCAGGCCCACCAGCGCCACCGCGGTCATCGTGTCCTTGGCGAGGTAGGCCTGCCTGGCGTGGCGGAAGCCGTACCAGCCGACCACGGCGACCAGAGCCAGCCAGATCAAGGAGGTGAGCAGGTCGGAGGGCAGGTAGAGGCGGATCAGCATGCCCCTCGTCGACTGGTTGGTGGTGGCGGCGTTCGAGCCGAGACGCTCGGGGTCGAGCAGGGCCGAGAACCAGAAGTCGGCCGCGTCCTGCGGGATGACGGCGAACGGCAGCAGCGTCAGGAGGGCGGTCACGAGGGTCGCGATCCAGAAGGTCCGCCATTGGCGGGTTATGAGGAGATAGATCAGGAAGACACCGGGCGTGAGCTTCACGGCGGTCGCCAGCCCGATCAGCAGCCCGCGCGGCCACCAGGGCCGCCTGGCCACGCAGTCGGCCAGGCAGAGGGCGACCAGCAGGATGTCGACCTGGCCGAACCTGACCTGGTCCCTGATGGGCATGAGGTAGGAGCACGCGACCACCAGGAACGCGAACAGCCAGGCGGCGTGCTTCCCGAGCGCCAGACGGTCGCCCAGCGACTCCCGGAAGGAGTACGCCACGGTGACGCCCAGGGCGAGGAAGATCCCGGCGGTCCACACCCACTGGGCGGTCTCCCACGACATCATCGCCAGCGGTACGGCCAGCAGCGCCGCCACGGGCGGATAGGTGAAGGGCAGCAGCTGCGGCGCGGGGGTGAAGAAGTCGTAGACCGGGCGGCCTTCCAGCACCATCTGGCCGCCGGTGCGGTAGACGTCGAGATCGACCAGGCGCTGGTCGTCGGGATTGGTCAGCCAGTACTCGACGAGCGGGGTTATCCCCAGGAGGATGATCAACCCCGCGGTTGTCCACACCCACAGGTGCCGGGCGCCTCGTGTCACGTCCCGGCACGTTACCGTGAGTCCAGATCCGCGGGTTCCACACCATCGGGGGTTTGCCACCATGCGCCGTCTCGCCGTGCTCGTGCTGCTGTCCGCGCTGGCAGCCGTCCCGGTCCTGGGCACGGCTGCCGCCGCGGCGGCCGGCGTGGCGAGCGGCCAGGGCCGGGTGGCCGTCGTCGGCGTCCCGGGCCTGCGGTGGAGCGACCTGTCCGAGCGCGGCACCCCCAACCTGTGGCGGCTCGTCGGGGAGAGCGCCGTCGCGTCGATGTCCACGCGGGCCGTGCCCCCGCCCGACCGTGGCGTCACGTGTCCCGTGCAGGGCTGGCTCACCGTCTCGGCCGGGCAGCGCGCCGGAGCTCCCGGCCGGGGATGCTCCCCGGCTCCGGCGCCGCGGGGCACCACGGTTCCCGGCTGGGCCGAGCTGGCCGCCCACCAGGACACCACGGGGTTCGACGCGCGCATCGGCACGCTGGGGCAGCTCGTCGCCGACGCCGGAGGGAAGGTCCTGGCGATCGGGCCCGGGGCGGCGCTGGGCGTGGCCGACTCGTCCGGGAAGGTCACCGCCTACGCGAGCTCCCCGGCGGACGTGGCCGACCTGCGGCAATACTCGCTCGTCGCCCTGGAGGCGGGAGATCTGGCGGAGGCGTGGCTCGCGCGGCCGCGCGACGAGCTCGGCTTCCCGCGCGACCTGCCCGCCGAGGAAAGGCGGGCCGCGGTCACGCGCGCCGACCAGCGAGTCGGGGCGCTGCTCGGCAAGCTGCCGCCGGACACCGCGGTCCTGGTGGCCGGGGTGTCGGACACCGGCGTGAACGCGCAGCTCCACGTCGCGATGGCGCGCGGCGGGCCGTACCGTCCCGGCTATCTGACGGCGACCT
Source organism: Thermoactinospora rubra (assembly GCF_002093975.1). Lineage (GTDB taxonomy): Bacteria > Actinomycetota > Actinomycetes > Streptosporangiales > Streptosporangiaceae > Nonomuraea > Nonomuraea rubra_A. The sequence continues at coordinate 31,222 of NZ_MSZZ01000032.1, read as the reverse complement.
CCACCCGCCAGGACGGGCTCGTCACCATCACCGACCTGACGGCGACCGCGCTGGAGCTGCTCGGCCTGGAGCCGCCCGCCACGATCGTCGGCCGCGCTTGGGCCAATGGCGGCGGGGCGGCGGGCGTCGGCCAGACGGTGTCGGGCCTGGCGGACCAAAACCTGGCGAGCCAGGTGTTGCGTGACGTCCGGGGGCCGTTCTTCGCGGTGTTCGTGACGCTTCAGTTGCTGTTCTACGTGACGGCCGCGGCGATCTTCCGTCGCAGGTCCCGTGCCGTCGCCGGCTCCGAGCCGGCGGCTTCCACGCCGGCAGGCTCCGTGGGTGGGGCCGTGCCCGCGCAAGCCGCTGGAGACGAAACCGGGGCGCGGGAGATCCGGCCGGAGAGCGTCCCGGTGCGAGGGAGACGGGCACAGGCGGCACAAGACACGTGGACGCGAGGCGCGCGGACAGAGGTCACCGGGACCGGCAGGCCCCAGGCAGGAGGCGGCGGGCCGGAGGCCACCCCGGCAGCGGAGAACCCAGCTGCGGGCGCTGGAACGTCAGGCGGTGCCGGAACACCAGGCGGGGGAACGGCAGGCCGTGCGGAGGCCGGCGGGTCCGGTGCGGCGGTGTCCCGGGTGCTGGCGGCCGTGCAGGTCGTCGCGGTGGTCAGCGGCTCGATCGCGGTGGCCACCTTCCTGGCCCAGCTGGCGCCGTGGTGGAACCTCCCCGCCCCCATGATCGGCGTGATCGCCACCATCCTGGCGTTCGCCGGGCTGATCACGGCGATCGCCTTCGCGGGGCCGTGGCGCAGCCACGTGCTGGGCCCGCTCACCGTCGTCGCCGGTGTGACGTCACTCGCGCTGCTGATCGACGTGATGACCGGCTCCAGCCTCCAGGTGAACGCCGTCACGGGATACGAGCCGGTGACCGGCGGGCGGTTCTACGGCTTCAGCAACATCGCGTTCGCCGTCTACTCCACGGGGACCATCCTGGCTCTGGCCGGAGCGGCGCAATGGCTCCTGCGCCGGGGGGTGTCCCGCGTGCTCGTCGTCCTGGCCTGCGCGGCGTACGGGCTCCTGGCTGTCTTCGCGGACGGCTGGCCGGCCTGGGGCGCCGACTTCGGTGGCGTACCGCCCTTCGTGGTCGGGCTCGCCGTGTTCCTGATCCTGCTGTCCGGGCGCCGGGTCTCGATCGTCAAGCTGATCGTGGTGGGCCTGGCCGGGGCGCTGGTCATCGGTTCGCTGGCGTTCGCCGACTGGCTCCGCCCCGCGACGCAGCGCACGCACCTCGGCACGTTCGTCCAGCAGATCCTCGACGGCTCGGCGCTGACGGTGATCGGCCGCAAGTTCAGCGCCATGATCGGCGTCACGGTCGGGAACTGGTCGCTGACCCTGCTGTCCCTGGTGGCGCTGGCCTTCCTGTTCCTGGTCCTCGACCGGCCTTCCCGCTGGGGCGCCTCGGCTCTGGGCCAGGCCTACGCTCTGGCGCCACCGCTCCGGGCCGGCCTGTTCGGCGCGCTCACGTGTGCCTTGATCGGCTTCCTGGTCAACGACTCGGGCATCGCCATCCCGGCCATGGCGCTCACGGTCGCGGTCCCTCTGGCGCTGGCGGCCTCCGTACGCGCCCTGCAACTCGCCGCGCCTCCAGACGCACTGCCGTCCTCGCCGACGCGGCGGGCGACGCCGGAGCCGTAACCACGCGGCGACGACACCAGACGACACCCCGCGACGGCGCCCAAGCCTCGCCACGGTACCCAGGCATCCAGGCATCCAACGGCAGCTTGATCATCCGAAGTGCCCTGGGCAGCGCCGATGAGTTTCCGCGCCGCCGCCGGTCAGTACCGTCATGACAACCTTCGCTCTCATCCACGGCGGCGGCGGGAGTGCCTTCGACTGGCACCTGGTCGAAGCCGAACTCCGCAGCCGCGGGCACGACACGGTCGCGGTGAACCTGCCGATGTCCGACCCCCAGGCCGGGCTTTGGGACTACGCGGACGCCGTCGTCCAGGCGACCGGCGAGCGCCGGCCCCTCGTGGTGGTGGCCCACTCCTGGGGCGGATTCGTCGGCCCTCTCGTCTGCGCGCGTACCAGTGCCGCCGCGCTCGTCATGGTGACCGCCATGATCCCGAGTCCCGGTGAGACGCCGGAGGACTGGTGGGAACGCAGCGGATGGCAGTCGTCCGGCATCGAGGACGAATACGAGCTCTACCTTCACGACGTCCCGCGCGATCTGGCCGACCGGGTGATGGCCCACGACAGCGCGCTCGCCGAGAGCATGTCCATGGACCGCGCCTACTACGAACCGTGGCCGCTGGCCGGCTGGCCGGAGGTTCCCACGCGATACCTGCTCTGCAGCGACGACCGTTTCTTCACTCCCGAGTTCGTGCGCCGCCACGTGAAGGAGCGGCTCGGCGTCACCCCGGACGAGATGCCCGGCAGCCACATGGTGATGTTGTCGCGGCCGGGCGAGCTGGCCGACTATCTCGTGCGGGTTCTTCCCGCCGCCTCATGACCGGCGGAGACGCCCCACGCGACTCGGCAACCGCCCCAACGTCACCGTGAACCAGCCCCACGGGGCGGGGAACCACGCCTCCGGCGGTCGCCGCCCCCAGCACGCCACACCCACCACAACAGCAGGGCCGTCAACGCCAGCAAGGCCCAGGGCACCACGGCGATTCTCACGACGTTCCGCAGCCACTCCACCAGCTCCGACGGCGGCACCTCCACCCGCGCCGGCAGGTAGCCCAGCGAGAGGATCGCGATGTGCGCCGCGACGAACAGGTCCAGCTTGGAGGCGGCGACGATGGCGAGGAGCCCGAAGGCCAGGCCGTCGTACCAGGGCAGGATGTACGGCGTGGCGAACAGGTAGGCGATCGCCAGCACCGCCGCCACGGTCGGCGCATCCGCACCGGCCATGCCGTCGGCCGCCCGGCCCGGAGGCACCGGCCCTTCCACCGCTCCGCCGGGCGGCGACAACGCCGAGGCGGTCCGGGCGCCGGCCGGTTCGGAGCCGGTTCCCCTGGACCCTGGGGAAGGGGCCAATTCGTCGACGCCGGACACGACTGACGTCGGCCGGCTGGCCAGCCCCGGGGAACCGGAGGCCAGGAGGTCGGCGCGGCGCCGGAGCAGCCCCCACGCCAGGAGGATCATGACGGCGAGCGCGCACAGCTGGATCTGCGTGCGATAAGCCGTACCCTCCCCGAAAACCATCCAGAACCATCGCTGGACGAGCTTCCAGAGCGATGCGTGCGAGATGGCCTTGCCCGTCGTGCTGACCTGGCTGAAAGCGTCCAGGCCGGCGATCGCGTAGCCCACCCCGGCGACCGCCAGCGCGACACCGGACACCACGAGCAGCTTGCCGCGGTGCCTTCGCAGCTCCCACGCCGGGCCGAGGGCGACGATGCCGGCGTTCAGCTTGACGGCGACGCCCAGGCCCAGCAGGACGCCGCTCGTGACCAGACGCCCCCGGGCCAGCAGGGCGGCGACCACGCAGGCGATGGCCAGGGTGTCGGCGTGCATGCCGGCGACGAGGTGGTAGAGCAGCAGGGGGTTGGCGGTCCACAGGAGGGCGGCGCGGAGCCGGCGGTCGGGGTCGTGCCTGGTGAAGCGGTCGATGAGGAGGCCGGTGGCGATGAAGGCGGCCGCGTTGACGGCTGCGAGGACGAAGATCGTCAGGCGCAGGGAGTCGCCGCCGATCCACGCGGCCAACGCCTGGACGGCCGTGGCGACCGGGCCATAGACGCTGGGCTCCTCCCGCCACGGGTCCTCGACCGCGTCCGCGATGGGGTCACCGGGCAGGTCGGCGGCACCGTGGGTGTAGGGGCTCAGGCCGAGGGTGACCATGCGGCCGTAGGCGGCGTAGTTGAGGTGGTCCGCCGAGCCGATGGGGGGAAGGAAGGCGAGGATCCCGGCGGCGAGGGAACCGAGCACGGCGAGCCTTCCGGCCCTACGGTGACGCGCCGAGTGGGTGGATGCGGGGCTCGTGGCGGGCTTGGAGCCGTGTGGTGGCGCGGCACTGGAGGGCGTGGCGTGGAGGGCATACAGCGAGCCCAGGAGGCCGAGGCCGCCGAGGATGACGGCTGCGGCGGCCAGGGAGACGGCCAGGTGGGGGCTGGGGTGGAGGCCGAGGGAGTACGGCGGCTGCCAGGCGGGGCCGGGGAGGGCGGGGGCCATGGCGGAGGGGCCGAGGGCCGCGACGGCGATGGTGAGGAGGACGGAGGCGATCGAGGCGGCGGGGGCGACCGCGGCCACCGAGGCGGCCAGGGCCGACCGGCCTGCCGGCCGTGTCGCGCGTTCCCATCTCACCCGCAAATTCCAGCACATTCGGGAACTGGTGCCGCACGGTACGGCGGGGCGGGCCTACCGCCACTCGGGCTACCGGGGCGGTCGTTGCTGCAACACGTGCGGCGGGGGCGAGCCGCTGCTTCCTGAAGCGGGCGTATGGGACGTCGGTGCCGCGATCGGGAAAGAGGGAGCCGCCACGTGGGGAATGGTGCATCCGCAAACCCACGGTCTCGGCGTTTCGCCCGTCCCTAATTCGGCACATCGCATATCAGGCAAATCGCCCAACCCCAGGGGTTGCCATTTGCGCGTGGAGACGGGTGACCGGCGGACAGGCGCGGGAAGCTGCCATCTGGCGCTACGTCATGAGCACCGCGCCATCGGAGTCGCGCCCCTGGCAACGCCGCCACACAGCGCCAACACACGGCATCCGCACAACGCACCGGCACGCCTCGCCGTACCAAGGCCACCGACCATGCCCCGGCGAAGGCCCCTCAGTGCCGCAACCGCCGCAGATCCCGCAGAGCGGGCTCACGGGCCGCCAGCGCGAGCGCCACGTCCCGGAACTGCCGCGCCCGATGCACCTGCGCGCGCCAGTCCGTCCCCGTCGCCCGATGCGCCATGTCGACCTCGACCTCCACCACGCGGTACCCCTTGCGCAGCAGGTCGACGGTCAATCCCGTCTCGACGCCGAAGCCGTGCGCGAGCGGGCGGGCGGCCTCGAAGGCGGCACGGGTGATGCAGCGCTGGCCGTTCAGCGGCTGGGCCGCCTCGAAGCCGGTCAGCCGCCGGATGCCCTCGCGCGACAGGCGCACCACGAACCCGTGCCCGCCCAGCTTGACCCGGTTGGCGAACACGGCGATCGTCATGTCGGCCGCGCCCTCCCGCACCGGCTCGATCAGCGGGGCGGCGGCCGACGCCGTGGCGCCGAGGTCGGCGTCGAGGAACAGCAGGTGCCGGGGCACGTCGCCGTCGAGCAGGCGTACGGCTTCCGCCCCGCTCTCCATGGCGGCCGCCTTGCCGCGGTTGCGGCTGTGCCGTACCACACGGGCTCCGGCGGCACGCGCCACGCGGCCGGTCTGGTCGGTGGAGCCGTCGTCGACGACCACGACCAGGTCGACGCCGGGCAGCTCCAGCGCGGCCGTCACGGTGGCGGCGATGCGCTCGGCCTCGTTCCTGGCCGGGATGACGACCGCGGTGTCAGCAGTCACGCAACACCCTCACGAGCCCTCGGCGATCAGGAGCTCCTCGGGCACCGCGTCGTGCACGGTGAACACCGAGTCGAGCCCGGTGACCTGCAGGATCTTGCGTACGGCCGGGCGGGGCGAGGCGACCTCGAGGGCGCCGCCCTGCTCCTTGGTGCGCTTGAGCGCCGACAGCAGCACGTTCATGCCCGTGGAGTCGCAGAACTCCACGCCGGACATGTCGATGACCACGCGGCGGGGCCCTTCCTGGAGCAGCCGGGTGAACTCCGCCTGCAGCCTCGGGGCCGTATAGAGGTCGATTTCACCGACGATCGCCACCAGGGCGTGGCCGGCATGTGATCGAGTCGAGACCTTCAGCTCCACAGAGGGCAGGCTATCCGCACGAAGGCCTCCGGTCACGCTTGTCACGCCAATCCGAGGTGATCAGCTTTTTGTGCCCCGTTTGGGCTCCGCGAAAACGCTGAGTACGCGAAGCTTAACAGTGTGACACCGGCGCGGCCGGAAGGGGGGGAAGGCCCGGTTACCTCCGAGTCCGGTCCACCACGTTCACGTGCGAATCACGACCCTGACGTACGAAGGGGGACACGGGTGGCCAGACCGATCGGGCCCGAGCATCGCATGACCAACGAGCTGTCCGACGATCCGCAACGACACCGGCTCCGGGAGATCCTCGAGGACCTGCTCCTGCGCACGGAGAAGGCGCGGTCCTGGGAGGAGCAGGCGACGCGCCTGCGGGGGCTGGTGAACCACGAGGGGTTCGTGCCGGTCCGCGCCCGGCTGGCGAGGGAGGACCTGGACTTCCTGGCCGGGGCGCGCGACACCCTGCTCATGTTCGTGGAGCTGGGGCTGCGCCTGCTGGACCTGCACCAGCCGCGCGACGCGGGCGGGATCACCAGCGACGCCGCGCATCCGATCCTGCGGTGCCGCAGCTGCATGTGGCGCTGGCCCTGTCCGACATTCCGGGCGATGTCAGAGGCTTTCCATGCAAGTCTGACACTCCCGGCCGACGCGAGCCCGGCCCAGCCCGCCGACGCGAGCCCGGCCCAGCTCACCGAACCGCCTCCCGGCACACCGCCGGAGCTGGACCCGCAGCACGAGCTCAACCCCTGAGCGGCAACCGGATGTCGAACCGGCATCCCGGCCCGTCGTTCACCACTCCGATCGCGCCCTGATGGGCCTCCACGATCCCCTGCGCGATCGCCAGCCCGAGCCCCGCGCCCCCGTCCTTGCCGGGGGTGCGGGCCGACTCGCCACGGAAGGCGACGTCGAAGACGCGCTCCAGATCCTTCTCCGGGATGCCCCCGCAGGCGTCCCGGACCGACACGCACACCGCGTCCTCGTCCTGGAACGCCCGCAGCTCCACGACCCCGTCGGAGGGGGTGTACCGGATCGCGTTGACGACGAGGTTGCCCAGCGCCCGCCCCAGGGCCCCGGCGTCCGCCTCGATGGGGATCGGCTCGGCCGACACCGCCAGCCGTACTCCCTTGGCCCTGGCCAGCGGCTCGGTCTGGTCGATGGTGTCGGCCACCAGGTCGGCCAGCCCGACCCGGGCGCGCGACAGCTTCAGCGTCCCCGCGTGGATGCGCGACAGCTCGAACAGGTCGTCCACCATCGCCGACAGCCGTTCGACCTCGACCCGGATCTGCGCGTGGTAGCGGCTCACGGTCGCCGGATCGGTCACCACGCCGTCCTCCAGCGCCTCGACCATGGCGCGCATGCCGGCCAGGGGGGTGCGCAGGTCGTGGCTCACCCACGCGACCAGCTCGCGCCGCGCGCCCTCCAGGGAGCGTTCCCGCGCGTACGACTCCTCCAGGGCGTCGGCGATGACCTGCAGCTCGGCCGGGAGCCCCTGGGGCGCGACGTAGTCGCTGGCCCGTACGGCCTGCGCCAGCCTCCCGCTCTCGGCCACGACGCGCCGGGCGAGCATCGCCGCCACCGCGAGCCCGACCAGCCCGCCGACGGCGACGACGCCGAGCACGGTGTCGCGTGCCGAGCCCTCGATGGCCATCTTGAAGATCCCGGCGACCACGCCCGCCAGGGTCGCGAGCACCGCGACGACCACGACGAGCACCACCATGGCCCGCAGGGTCCGCAGCCGGGACAGCACGGCCACGCCCGCCAGGGCCACCAGGCCGCCCAGCCCGGCGGTGATCGTGATGATCTCCAGGACGGTCATGACAGCGGCTCGTACCGGTAGCCGACCCCCCAGACCGTGACGATGCGGCGGGGCGCGGTGGGGTCGGGCTCGATCTTCTCCCGCAGCCGGCGCACGTGGACGGTCACGGTCGAGGTGTCGCCGAAGGACCACCCCCACACCTGGTTCAGCAGGGCGGCCCGGCTGAACGCCTGGCGCGGGTTGCGCATGAGGTAGGCCAGCAGGTCGAACTCCCTCGTGGTGAGCATGACCTCCCTGCCGCCGAGCCGTACCTCGTGGGCGCCGACGTCCACCACGAGGTCCCCGTCGCGCAGCACCCCGGTGCCGCCCGTGACGGTGGCCCCGCGGGCGCGGCGCAGCACGGACTGCACGCGCAGGGCCAGCTCCCGGGGGCTGAACGGCTTGGTGACGTAGTCGTCGGCGCCGGTCTCCAGGCCCACGACGCGGTCGATCTCCTCGCCCAGCGCGGTCAGCATGATCACCGGAACCGGCCAGCGCTCCCGCAGCTTCCTGCACACCTGCAGCCCGTCGACCTTGGGCAGCATGAGGTCGAGCACCATCAGGTCGGGCGGCTGGGCCAGCGCCCTGCGCAGCGCCTCGGCGCCGTCGCCCACGCACTCCACCTGGTGCCCGTCGCGCTCGAGGTACCGGGCCACGACCTCGGCGACGGTGGGGTCGTCCTCGACGACCAGGATGCGGGTGCTCACCTGTCAACGGTACGGCGGGGGGCCGGAATGCGGCAGCATCGTCACGGGTCCGTAAGATCCATCGCGGTTCGGGCGCGGAAGACGTACGGTGGGCGCATGGGTCGAATCATCATGCTCGTGGCGGGCACTCTGCTCGGCCTCTTCGTGCTGTTCAACTTCATCCTCCCCATGGTGGTGGGGCTGGTGAAGGTGGCACTGATCATCGGCGTCATCGGCGTCGTGGTTTTCCTGGTCGTCCGGCTGGTCAGCGGTTCCTCGTCGTCCTACCGGTGACGTTCCTGTTCGCGCTGGCCCTCCTGCACGACCCGGCCGGCCTGATCGTCGTCGCGAGCCTGCTGCTGGCCTTCTGGGCGAGCGGCAGGCTGCCCACCGTGCGCGAGCCCGGCGTGCCCGCGTTTGTGCGGATGTACGGCAGGCGCACCGCGTTCCTGCGGCAGCGCGATCCCGACGCCGCGGGCAGGCCGCGGCCGCGAGCGCCATCCCTTCGCCCCGTCTTCACGTAGGCGGGGCTCGTGTCGAGCCCTGAAGGACACCGTTCCCGAAGAAGGGCTCATGATCGATACTTTCGTGGCGTTCATCACCGGGCTGACGCACCCGGCTCTCGCGATCGTCCTGTTCACGCTCGCCGTACGGTCGCTCCTCCTCCCGCTCGGCATCCGCCAGGCGCGCGGCGTCAAGCTCAGAGAACGGCTGGCGCCCAGGCTCAAGCAGCTCCAAAAGCGCTACGCCAGGAACCCCGAGCGGCTGCGGAAGGAGGTCATGGCGCTGTACGCCAAGGAGGGCAGCTCGCCGTTCGCCGGGATCCTCCCGGGTCTGGCGCAGCTGCCGTTCCTGTGGCTGATGTACCGGGTGGCCACCCATCCGACCGCGCTGGTGGGTCACGACCTGTTCGGCGCGCCGCTGGGGCAGAACGTCGCCGCCGTGGTCGCCAATTTCGGTCTGATTAGCTGGCCATTTATGGTCTTCGCGGTGTTGGTCGCCGCGATCCTGGTCGTGGCCTGGCTGACCTCGCGGAAAGTGAAGGAGAGGCTACCTGAAGACCAGCCCGAAATGATGCGGAGGATCCTGCCGCTGATGGCGTACGGCTCGGCCGCCGCGGCGCTGTTCCTGCCGCTGGCCGCCGGGCTCTACCTGCTGGTGTCCACGGCGTGGACCTACACGGAGCGGCTCGTCCTCTACTAACCGGCCTCTTGCAGGAGTTTCTCCTGCGGAGCCGGCAGCACGGCCCAGACGGTGGTGGTGTCGCCCTCGTGGCGCACACCCCACCGTTCGGCGACGTAGTCGACGATCCCCAGCCCCCGGCCGCCCAGCGACGACAGGGTGGGACGGCCGGCGCGCGGCTCGGTGGCCGACCCCCCGTCACTCACAGCGACCTCCACCCGGTCGTCGCTGCACATCCAGGCCACCCTGATCATGCCCGACGGCAGCGGGTGGGCGTGGCGCAGCGCGTTGCTCAGCAACTCGCTCACCACCAGCACCGCATCGTCGACGGCGTCGGGGTAGACCCCGCTTTCCCGCAGGTCAGTGCTGAGGCGCTGGCGTGCGACGGCGACGCTCGACGGTGCGTACGGCAGGAGCACCACGCTCGACACACCCACCTCCCCGCTCCCTGGTCCCCCCGAGGGAACACACCCCGGTACGACCGAAATGCCCCGTTAATCGGTCCCAGAAACCGGGCTCCGATCACAGCTTGCCCACATTGGACGATAGATCAGCAGATCCGTGACCGCCTCGTTACCGCCTGGGTGTGTCGCGTCCGATAAATGATGCCGGTTCGGCAGGTAAGGCTAGCCGCATCCGCGTCCCGCCACCAGGCCTGGGGTGGGCCGTCACGTCGCCGCCCTGCGCCCGGGCCAGGCTCCGCACGATGTACAGGCCCAGCCCGACGCCGCCGAACCGCCTGCGGTCGCCGCTGTCGGCCTGCACGAACCGCTCGAAGATCCGCTCCCGGTCCGCGGGCCGGATACCCACGCCGTCGTCGTCGACGACCACCACCACGGCCTGGTCCTCCCGCCAGGCCGCCACGGAGATGAGGCCGCCGCTCGGCGAGTACTTGAAGGCGTTCTCCAGCAGCTGGCCGAGGATGATGTCGGTGGCCAGCGCGTCGCCCATGGCCCTGGGCAGATCGGGCGGGACGTGCACCTCGACGCGGTGCTTGTCCGACAGCGTGGGCAGGCCCAGCGTGGCGGCGTGGATCCGCTCCCCCACGTCGAAGGCCTCGATGCGGACCGACAGCTCCTCCGCGCCCGCCCTGGCGCCCAGCAGCAGGTGGTCCATCAGCCGGCCGAGGGAGCGGGCCCGCTCGGCGATGGTGTGGACGGCCGCCCTGCGCTCGGCGTCGGTCAGCTTGTCCCAGCGGGAGTCCAGCGTGCTGGCGAAGCCGCGCACGATCGTGATCGGCGTGCGCAGCTCGTGGCTGGTGGTGGCCAGGAACAGGTCCTTGGCCTCCTCCAGCTCCTTGGCCGCGGTCACGTCGCGGAAGTCGACCACGACCTCGCCGGTCTCGGAGATCTCCGCGGCCACGATGTCCAGCCAGCGCCCGGACTCCAGCTGCACCGTCCGCTTGCTGCCCGGCTCCGGCAGCGGGAACGGCGGCGGCCCGCCCAGCACGGCCTCGGCCGAGAACCCGGTCAGCTCGCCGGCCGCCGGGTTCCACTGGATCACCGAGCCGTGCCGGTCGAGGACCGCGATGCCGTCGGCGCTGGCGTCGAACACCGCGCGCTCGTGGGCGCGCTGCCGTACCGCGTCCTGGTAGGCGACCGCGTTGCCCACCGCGATGCTCGCGTGCCCGGCCAGCAGCTCCAGCAGCTCCAGCTCGATGTGGCCGGGCTTGCCGTTGGCGAACAGGGCATACAGGGCGCCGTACGGCCGGCCGCCCACGGCGGCCAGGCCCAGCGCGATGGTGTGCAGGCCGGGCAGCTCGGCCCAGATCAGGTCGTCGAGCTCGCGCGTCTCCAGCAAAACCGTCTTGCCGGTGCGCAGCAGCTTGCCCACCAGGCTGGCCCCCAGGTCGGCGGTGGCGCCCTTGAGCCGTTCCGGCAGCCGGTGGGAGGACACCAGGCGCACCCGCTCATCCTCGATGAGCACGAAGCCGCCCGCGTCGGCGCCGGTCAGCTCGGTCAGGCTGGCCGCGATCCGGTCCAGCACCGCCGACAGCTCCAGCGCCGCGTTGATGTCGGCGACCACGTCGGTGAGCTTGCGCACGAGGTGGGCGCGGCGCGCGCCGCGGTTCCGCGCGGCGATGTCGTCCTTGACGCTGTGGTGCACGCACACGTACCCGGCCACCGAGGAGCCCTGCCACAGGGCGCTGGTGTCGACGCGCAGGTCGAGCAGCGTGCCGTCCCGGCGGAAGCGCTTGGTGCGTAAGCTGACCTGGCCGCCGGTGCGGACCCGCTCCAGCACCGCGTGGTGCTCGGCCGTCAGCTCGGCGGGCACGATCGGGGCCCGGCGCCCGAGCATCTCCTCGGCCGTCCAGCCGAACAGCTTCTCCGCCGCGGCGTTCCACACCAGCACGGTCTGGTCGCGGTCCAGCGCGACCACGGCGTTGGGCGCGCTGGCCAGCACGGCGTGCACCAAGCCGTCGTCGGCCGGCGCCACGCCGTTGTCCCAGTCGCCACTCACATTCCCCATAGTGCCGACGACGGAGCGGCCGCGCAGGCCGATCCGTCCGATACGCTGCGTTCACCATGTCTTCAGCCGACCTCGATGCCCTGCTGCGGGTGACCTCGCCCACCTACCGGGGCGAGTCACCGCCCGACGTCGCGTTCGGCGCCTACGACGGCGCCGTGGGCCGGCTGGTCCTCGCCGTCACCGGGCGGGGCGTGGCGGCCTGCAGCTACGAGGACGAGCACGTCGTCTTCGAGCGGGTCAGCCGCGTGATCGGCGCCTCGATCGGGTCCGACCCCGGCCGGCTCGATCCGGTGCGCCGGGAGCTCGACGCCTACTTCTCCGGCCGGTTGCGCGCCTTCACCGTGCAGGCCGACCTCCAGCTGGCCACGCCGTTCGCGCGGACCGTGCTGAAGATGGTCGCGGCGGTGCCGTACGGCGCGACCACCACCCGCGCCGAGCTGGCCGCGCGCATCGGCCGGCCGCAGGCGCTGCGCGCGGTGAGCAACGCGCTGGCCACCAACCCGGTGTGCGTCATCGTGCCCTGCCACCGGGTGAGCGACGAAGGCGGCTACGCCGGAGGCGCGGCCGCCAAGGAACGCCTGCTCAGGCTCGAACACTGACCCGGCGCGGCCGCACGGCGCCGACCGCCAGCGTCACCAGGCCGGACACCAGGAACGCGCCGAGCGCCGCGCTCATCCACGGCTGCGGGGTGAACCCGATCGCCTCGCGCACGCCGTTCCAGATGGCGGCCCACCAGGCCACCTGCGACGGCGCGGCCAGCAGCCACCAGGTCGCGAAGCCGAGCACCCACGGGACGGTCATCAGCAGCCGCGAGGGGGCGTCCTGCGCGGTGTTCCAGCCGTGGCGCCCGCCGAGCAGGAAGTAGTCGACCACCAGGACGCCGAACATCGGCACGAAGACCGCGCCGATGATGCTGAGGAACGCGCTGTAGGAGTTCACGTCCACCACCAGCGCCACGCCGACGGTCAGGACGCCGATCGCCACCGAGAAGATCCGCCTGTCGACGCGCGGCATGAGGTTCTGCAGGGACATCGTGGTCGAGTAGACGTTGGCGAAGGACTGGTCGGTCTCGCGCAGTACGAGGATGCCGAAGAACAGCACGCCGAGCGGCGCGGCCACGAACGGCGCGAACACCGCCGTCGGGTCGCCGGCCACGGCCTGGTGCCCGGCGATGGCGACCGCGTACACGCCGATCCCCAGGCAGGCCACCTGGGCGAGCGTGTAACCGATCACCGCGCCACTGAAGGCCGCGCCGCTGGAGCGGGAGTGCCGGGCGAAGTCGGCCGCCAGCGGCACCCACGACACCGACAGGGCGATCACGAAGTCCACGGCCGGGACGAACGCCTCCCACGAGCCGGTCACGGGCGGGGCCTGGCGGACGAACACGACCGCGAACCAGATCGTGGCGACGATCACGCCGGCGGTCACGATGCGGCGGATCAGCCGGATCGCGCCGAGCGGGTAGATCGTCAGGCCCACGGTCAGCGCGCCCGCCACCAGGACCCAGACGGGGTACGGCACCGCCGTACCGAAGATCGCCTGCGCCCCCTTGGCGATCACCCACAGCTCGAAGGCGCCCCAGCCGAGCATCTGGACGATGTTGAGCACGGTCGGGACGTAGGACAGCCTCGCCCCGAACAGGCCGCGCAGCAGCACCATCGCCGGGCTGCCCGTCTGCGCGCCCGGCACGGCGGCCAGGCCGACCATCGCGGTGCCGATGAGGCTGCCGACCACGGTGGCCACGATCGCGGCGGGCACCGACAGCGGCCTGCCGCTGCCCAGGGGGTCGATGAGGAACAGCGCGAACGCGAAGCCCAGCAGGCTGACCCCGAGGTTGGCCCAGAAGGCGCCCTGGTCGAGGACGCCCAGGACCTTGGGCGGCTCCTCCTCGAGGGTCAGCGGTACTTCGGCACGCTTCGGATCGGCGACATGCGTCATCACACGCTCCCTACGCCGGCATTACCCGGACAGGTTCATGCGGTCGGCGACAGCCGTAGTCGCCCTCTCAGCCTGGTTGCCCCAAGCTCCCGCGGGGTTGCGAAATTCGACCGAATTATGCCATCGGCGGGGTTTCTAGGCTACAAAGGGGGGCTGGCCCGTCTCGCTGACCATCGGGCGGTCGGCGGCGGCCCACTCCTGCATGCCGCCCTCGACGTTGACGGCGTGGCGGCCGATGTGGTTCAGCCACGCGGCGGCGTTGTAGGACCTGCCGCCCACGCGGCACACGACGTAGACGGTCCGGTCGGCGGGCAGCTCGCCGACGCGGGCCTGCAGCTGGCCGAGGGGGATGTGCACCGCGTCGGGCGCGTGCCCGGCCAGCCACTCGCCCGGCTCTCGCACGTCGAGCAGGTAGGCGTCTTCCGGCACGTCTCGGGCGGGGATCTCGGGAACCGTCATGGTGTCCATTGTCGCCGGTCCCGGGCGATGCTCGCCTCCTGCGCCGCCTCCCAGGAGGTGTCACTTGAGCAGGCGCGACAGCCGCCGGTCGGCCAGGGGCTTGCCCCCGGTCTGGCACGTCGGGCAGTACTGCAGCGCGGAGTCGGCGAAGGAAACCTCCCGGACGGTGTCGCCGCACACGTCGCACGGCTGCCCGGTCCTGTTGTGGACGCGCAGCCCCGACTTCTTCTCCGCCTTGAGGTCCTTGGCCGCGATCCCGCGGGCCCGCTCCACCGCCTCCCGCAGCGTGTGGACGATCGCCTCGTGCAGGTCGGCCACCTGGGCGTCGGTCAGCGTTCCGGCGATCTTGAAGGGCGACATCCTGGCCGCGTGGAGCACCTCGTCGGAGTAGGCGTTGCCGATGCCCGCGATCACCTTCTGGTCCCTGAGCAGGCCCTTGATCTGCGTACGGCTCCCGCGGAGGATCTCCGCGAGCCTGTCCGCGGTGAAGGACGGGTCCAGCGGGTCGGGCCCCAGGGAGGCGACGCCGGGCACCTCCTTCGGATCCCGCACGACGTAGACGGCCAGCCGCTTCTGCGTGCCCGCCTCGGTGAGCTCGAAGCCCGGCGCCATGCCCAGCTCGTTCGGCGACAGCCGTACCCGGACGGCCAGGGGACCCTTGCCGGGACGGACCGGTTTGGCGCCCGAGAGGTCCTCGCGCCAGCGCAGCCAGCCCGCGCGGGCCAGGTGGATCACCAGGTGCAGCCCGTCGCAGTCGAGGTCGAGGAACTTGCCGTGCCGCGCGACCCCGGTGACGGTCAGCCCGCCCAGCGCGGCGACGGGCGGGTCGAAGGTCTTCAGCGCCTGCACGGCGACCACGTCGACGCCGAGGATCGTGTGGCCGACGGCGCGGTCGCGCAGGAAGTCGGCGAGCGACTCGACTTCGGGAAGCTCCGGCATGGCTCCAGACTAGGGTCCTGCCCTGTGGAACACTACGAGCATGAGCGTGACGATCGCGGAGGAACTGCTCCTTCTCGCCCATAGCGAGGACGAAGGCAGGCAGCTCATCGACTCCACGTCCCTGGACGCGGCGCTGAGCGGGGCGATCCTGGCCGAGCTGGCCCTGGGCGGCCGCGTCGACCTCGAAGGGAAGAAGGTCGCGGTCCGGGACGCCACTCCCCTGGGCGACGAGGAGCTGGACGCGGCGCTGGCGCGCATCGCCGAGGACGGCAAGGAGCGCAAGCCCGACTGGTGGATCCACAAGTTCCACTCCGCCAAGTTGCGCAAGCGCCTGCTCACCAGGCTCGCCGACCGCGGCGCGCTGAGCGAGCGCAAGGGCAAGGTGCTCGGCGTCTTCCCCACGACGCGCTGGCCGGAGGCGGACGGCCGCATCGAGGCGGGCGTGCGCGAGCGGGTGGCCTCGGCGCTGGCCGGCGCCGACCCGGACGCGCGTACGGCGGTGCTCGTCGCGATCATGCATGCGTGCAAGCTGGACCGCAAGGCGTTCCCCGGCGCCGACAAGGACCGGATCAAGCAGATCGCCGAGGGCCGGTGGGCCGGGGACGCGGTCGCCAAGACCATCGCCGCCATCAACGCGGCGGTGATGGCAGGCGCCGTGGCGGCCATCGCCGCCGCCACCGCGTCAGGCTGAGGGCCCCGGGGCGGCGGGCGGTTCCGTCAGCCGCCCGACAGCAGTCCTTGGGCAATCGGGGCCAGGTGTCCCGTCAGCCGCCCGACAGCACGTCCTTGGGCACCGGCTGGTCCTCCTTCAGCGCCTCGAACAGCCGCAGGGCCTTGGCCCTGTCCCACTTGATCCCCTCGCCGCCGGCCACGCTCTCGGTGCCGCCGAAGGGGACCACGGTGGTGACCGGGCTGTCGCCCATCGCCAGCCCCAGCGACAGCAGGTCGAACGCCCCGGTACCGGAGTCGACCTCGACCGAGTCGGTGGCGCTCATGGCCAGCGGGATCGACGTGAACGGGTTGAGCAGCACGCCGGGGCTGGCCGCCTTGCGCACCACCGCGGCCAGGAACTGCCGCTGCCGCTTGGTCCGCTCGAAGTCGGGCAGCGCGCCGTTGTAGCGGGTGCGCACGTAGCCGAGCGCCTCGGCGCCGCTGAGCACCTGCTTGCCCTTCTTGAGCTTCAGCCCGGCCTTGGGGTCGTTGATGTTCTCGGCGACGTTGATCTCCACTCCGCCGATGGCGTCGACGATGCCGACGAAGCCCGCGAAGCCGATCTCCATGTAGTTGTCGATCCGCAGGCCCGTCACGCCCTCCACGGTGCGGGCGAGCAGCTTGCCGCCGCCCTGCGCGTAGGCGGCGTTGAGCTTGTTGCGCCCCATGCCGGGGACGGTGACCGCCGAGTCGCGGGGGAGGCTGACCAGCGTGGGCCTGCCGCCGCCGTCGGGGATGTGCAGCAGCATCATCGAGTCGGTGCGCTTGCCCACGGCCCGGCCGGTGGCGAGCTTGCGCTGCTGCGCGCGCGTCAGGCCCTCGCGGCTGTCGGAGCCGACGAGCAGCCAGGTCGTGCCCGGCGTGTCGGCCGGGCGGCCCTCGTAGTCGTCGAGCACGCCGGGGATGCCGCGGATCCTGGAGTCGACCCAGAAGAACAGCCCGATCCCGGCCACGAGCAGCCCGACCAGCAACCCGGCGAGGATCTTCAGGATCGTCGAGGCGCGGATGCGCCGCCGGACGCGCGGCCCGCGAGGCTCCTTCTGGCGAGGCTCCTTCTGGCGGGGAGCCTCCAGCGGCTTGACGGGGCTCCTGCCCTCGCGCGGCTTGCCGTACACCCGGGAACGCGCCCTGGGGGCGTCGTCGGCGGGACCCGTCGGCGCGGGCGGAAGCGGGTAGGCGGGCGCGCCCGCCGCACGTGGCGGCTGATCTGACCGGCCTGGCCATGGGCGCCTGTCCTCTGGCCTGCGCACGGCTCGGGTGCGGTCGTCTTCTGGCACGTAGGTCTCCCCCCTTGCTTGACTTCGACGTTACTGCGCCCGTCGCATTCTTGGGGAGGTAGAAGTACGCAGTGGGCACGGCGGAAACATCTGACCCCGCCTGCCCCGTTACCGTTGATGGACGTCCATTGTCGAAGGGATGACAGTGTCCACTCCGGACCCTTGGAGTACCAGCCCGTGCACGTGCACGGGACCGTCTGAAGGCGCGCTGAGGTGAGCGCCTATCTGGGCCTGGCGGCCCTGTTCCTCCTCACCGCGGCCACCGGCTACTTCGTCGCCCAGGAGTTCGCGTTCGTGGCCGCCGACCGCGGCGTCCTGCGCGACCAGGCCGACGCCGGCGACGCCGCCGCCGAGAGGGCGCTGAAGGTGACCTCCCGGCTGTCGTTCATGCTCTCCGGCGCGCAGCTCGGCATCACGGTGACCGCCCTGCTGGTCGGCTTCCTGGCCGAGCCCGCGATCGCCGCCCTCGTCCGCCCCCTCCTCGGCGACCTGCCCGCGGGCGTGTCCGTGGCCATCGGCGTGCTGGCGGCCACCGCCGTGCAGATGGTCATGGGCGAGCTCCTGCCCAAGAACCTCGGCATCGCCAAGCCGGAGCCGGTCGCCAAGGCGCTGTCCCGCTCGACGCTGGCCTACCTGGCCGTCGCGGGGCCCGTCATCCGGCTGTTCGACTCGGCCGCCGCCGGCCTGCTGCGCCGCGTGGGCGTGGAGCCGGTGGAGGAGGTCGAGCAGGGCGCCACGCCGGAGGAGCTGGCCCGCATCATCGCCGAGTCCACCAAGGCCGGCGAGCTGCCCCCGCGGCTGTCGGAGCTGCTGGAGCGGGCGCTGGAGTTCGGCGACCGCATCGCCGAGGAGATCATGGTGCCGCGTCCGCGCGTGCGGACGCTGCGCGACGACCAGCCGATTTCGCAGCTCGTCGAATGCATGCGCCGCAGCGGCCACTCGCGCTTCCCCGTGCTGGGCGCCGACGGCGACGTCGCAGGCGTCACGGGCGTGCGGGAGCTGCTGGCCTCCGGCCAGGAGGCCGGGCTGGTCAGCCAGATCACCCGGCCGGCCGTCCTGGTGCCCGACTCCCTGCCGCTGCCCGCCGTCCTGGAGCGGATGCGGCAGGCCAGGCAGGACCTGGTCTGCGTGATCGACGAGTACGGCGGGCTGGCCGGCGTCATCACGGTCGAGGACCTGGCCGAGGAGCTGGTCGGCGAGCTCGTGGACGAGAGCGACCCCGAGCCGCTGGGCGCGATCGAGCAGCCGGGCGGCGTGTGGGACGTCCCCGGCACGCTCCGCCTCGACGAGGTCGAGCGCGCGACCGGCGTCGCGCTGCCGGAGAGCGACGACTACGACACCGTGGCCGGCCTCGTGCTGGCCCGGCTGGGCCGGATGCCCGAGCCCGGCGACACGGTGACCGTGGAGCTGACGCCGGAGGTCGACCCGTTCGACGACGAGCCGCAGGACCAGCACGCGGTGCTGACGGTGCTCTCGCTGCACCGCCGCGTTCCCGAGTGGGTACGGCTGGCGCCGGCGCGGGTGGAGGTCGCGCGATGATCGGCATGATCCTCCTCAGCCTCGCGCTCCTGGCCGGCAACGCGCTGTTCGTCGCGGCGGAGTTCGCCTTCGTCGCGGCCCGGCGGCACCGGCTGGAGGAGATGGCCGGCGGCGGCCGGTTCACCAGGTTCGTCGCCAAGTCGGCGGCCACCGGCAGCCGGCAGCTCGGCCTCATGCTGGCCGGGGCGCAGCTCGGCATCACGCTGTGCACGCTGGGCCTGGGCATGGTGACCGAGCCGGCCATCGAGCACGGCCTGGAGCCGGTGTTCGCCGCGCTGGGCGTGCCCGAGGCCTTCCGGGTGCCCGTCTCGCTGACGCTGGCGCTGGCCCTGGTCACGTTCCTGCACATGGTCGTCGGCGAGATGGCGCCGAAGTCGTGGGCGCTGACGCACCCCGAGCTGGCCGCCATGGTGCTCACGGTGCCGTTCCGGTCCTTCACCTGGCTCATGCGGCCGCTGCTGTGGTCGCTCAACGGCCTGACCAACCTGCTGCTGCACGCCTTCGGCGTGCGGGCGCGCAACGAGCTGGCCACCACCAGGACGCCGCGCCAGCTGGCCATGCTGGTGGGCGAGTCGGGACGGATGGGCCTGCTGGACCGGGAGGAGCACGACCTGCTCACGCGCGCCCTGCGGCTGGAGGCCGAGGGCGTCGAGCGGCTCATGGTGCCGATCGACAAGGCCGTCTTCGTGCCCGCCTCGGCCGGCTCCCAGCAGATCAAGCACGTCGCGGCGAGCAGCGGCCACCTGCGCCTGCTGGTGGGCGAGCCCGCCGGCGTGCTGGGCGTGCTGCACGCGCGCGACGCCGTGCTGCGGCCGGAGGCGACGGCGGCCGAGCTGGCCCGGCCGATGCCGCGCCTGCCCTGCGTGACGCAGGTGCCGGAGGCGGTGGCTGCCCTGCAGGACGCCAGGGCTCACCTGGCGCTGGTGACGGGCGGCGACGGCACGGTCATCGGCATGGTGAGCCTCGCCGACCTGCTGGGCGAGCTGCTCGACACCCGTGCCGCCTGACGTGCGGTTTTCAGCTCTGCGCGAAACCGTTCAAGCGATCTGAAAGCGTGACGCAAGGCGCCGGTGTTAGCCTCGTCTCACCGGAGACTGATGCGAGGACACGCATGCTGACGAAACAAGGCCCCGGCTCTTGCGAACCGGGGCCTTGTTTCGTCACTGTGGGTCTGCCGGTTCCGGTCGGCGACCGGGGTGCGGGGGCATCCTTGCCGTCAAACGACGAAGTGGCCTGCGGGAGCGATGCTGGGATCGCCGCCACAAGCCACTGGGTCGAACCGTGTGGGCGAGGAGGGATTTGAACCCTCACGTCCTCTCGGACACACGGACCTGAACCGTGCGCGTCTGCCGTTCCGCCACCCGCCCGTTGTTGGGTGCGGAGAAACAGTAGCACGGATCGGCTGGTGGTACTGAACCCGGATACGATCGCATAAGACACGGGAGCGGAGGAGCAGGGCGCGGAGGCGAGGCGCCAGAGTCCACGCGCCCGTGGAAGGAGGCAGGGTGCCGGGCTTGCCGGCACAACCAGCAGGCCTCACGTGCACGAGAGGGAGGTACACCCGGTGGGAGTCCTTCAGCGCTTCGAGCGAAGGCTCGAGGGCTTGGTTGAGGGCGCCTTCGCGCGGGCGTTCAAGTCCGACCTGCAGCCGGTGGAGGTCGCCAGCGCGGTTCAGCGGGAGATGGACGAGCGGGCGGCCATCGTGGCGCAGGGGCGCACACTCGTGCCCAACGACTTCGTGGTGGAGCTGTCGACCACCGACAGCGAGCGGCTGGAGGTCTACGCCGACAGCATCAGCCACGAGCTGGCCAACCTCGCCAGGGAGTACGCCAAGGAGCAGGGCTACTCGTTCGTGGGGCCCGTCAGGGTCCGCTTCGAGACGGCGGCCGACCTGGCCGTGGGGCTGTTTCGGATCCGCTCGGGCGTCATCCGCGGCGCCACGGTCGAGCAGGACGAGATCCGCCAGCCCGTCAGCGACCTGCCGCCCTCGCGTCCGCACGCCTTCCCGGGCC
Organism: Thermoactinospora rubra; assembly: GCF_002093975.1. Lineage (GTDB taxonomy): Bacteria > Actinomycetota > Actinomycetes > Streptosporangiales > Streptosporangiaceae > Nonomuraea > Nonomuraea rubra_A. Next base: position 10,388 of record NZ_MSZZ01000032.1, on the reverse strand, counting down.
GGCCGAGGCTGCTGGTGTCCACCCAGGACGACCCGCAGGGCGACCGCTCCTACGAGCTGACCACTCCGGTCACCCTGCTGGGCAGGGGCACCGACTGTGATCTTCGTCTCGTCGATCCGGGCGTGTCCCGTCACCACGCCGAGCTGCGCGTGGAGGGGCCGCAGGTCGTGCTCGTCGACCTGGGCTCCACGAACGGCACTTTCGTCAACGGCCAGCCGGTACGCAGGATCGAGCTCCAGAACGGCACGCGAGTGACGTTGGGGCGCACGACTCTGGTGTTCCGGCGCGATTAGGGGTAGACAAACGGTCCATGTCCGAGCTCACGCTGCTGCTGATCCGGCTCGCCTTCCTGGCGGTGCTGTGGTTCTTCGTCATTGCCGCAGTCGGCGTGATCCGCACGGATCTGTTCGGCTCGCGCACGGCGCCGGCCACAGCGCCGCGCAAGGCCGCCAAGCCGTCCAGGCCCGCCGCGAAGCCCAAGAAGGGGGAGCCCCGCCAGCTCGTTGTCACCGGTGGCCCCTTGCAGGGCACCACCATCACGCTCTCGGAGTCGCCCATCACCATCGGCAGGGCGGCCGACGCCACGCTGGTCGTCAACGACGACTACGCATCCAGCCGGCACGCCCGGCTCTTCCCCCAGGACGGTCAGTGGATCGTGGAAGATCTCGGTTCGACGAACGGCACGTATCTGGACCGCTCGAAAGTCACCCGCCCGACCCCCGTGCCGCTCGGAGTGCCCATCCGGGTCGGCAAGACAGTCATTGAATTGCGCAAATGACCATCGCACTCCGCTACGCCGCCCGCTCGGACGTCGGCCTCCTCCGCGAAGGGAACGAGGACTCGGCGTACGCCAGCGGACGCCTGCTTGCCGTCGCCGACGGCATGGGCGGGCACGCACACGGCGAGGTGGCCAGCTCGGTCGCCATCGCCGCCATGGCCTCCCTGGAGGAGGCCCACGGGGTCGACCTCCTCGACGCCATCGAGGCCGCCGTCCAGGACGCCAACCGCAAGCTGCACGAGATGGTCGGCCGCGACCCCTCGCTCAAGGGGATGGGCACCACCCTCACCGCCATGCTGTGGAACGGCACGCAGGTCGCCCTGGTCCACGTGGGCGACTCCCGGGCCTACCTGCTCCGGCGCGGCGAGCTGTACCAGATCACCCACGACCACACGCTGGTGCAGCAGCTCGTCGATGACGGCCGCATCACGCCGGAGGAGGCCGCGACGCATCCGCAGCGCTCCATCCTGCTGAAGGCGCTCGACGGCAGCGAGGAGGTCCGCCCCGACCTGGCGTTGCGCGAGGCGCAGGTGGGCGACCGCTACCTGCTGTGCTCCGACGGCCTGTCCGGCGTGGTGAGCGCCGAGACGCTGCACGCCACGCTGACCAACATCGACGACCCCGACGAGGTCGTCCGCCAGCTCATCGACCTGGCCAACCGGGGCGGCGGCCCCGACAACATCACCTGCGTGGTGGCCGACGTCCTGGAGATCGGCGAGGGCTACGAGCTGCCGCCCAGCGAGGTGGCGATCGTCGGCGCGGCCGGCGCCAACCGGCTCAGAGGCGACACCCAGGCGGGGCCGCCGGGGCGATCCAACGCGGTGACCGCACCCCAGCCGGCCATCCTCGACGACGACTACGAGCCGGTCCCCCCGCCGGTACGGCGTCGCCGGGTCTGGCCGGTGCTGGTCACCGCTGTCGTGGTCGTGCTGGGGGTCGGCGGCTACTTCGGCTACAGCTGGACGCAGGACCACTACTTCGTCGGGGCCCGAGACGACGAGGTGGTGGTCTACCGCGGCATCCAGCAGGAGATCGGGCCGATCAAGCTGTACTCCGTGGCCAAGGGCACCGGCCTCAGCCTCAAGGGCCTGCCCGCCGCCGAGCAGGCCTCCGTCGTGGACGGCATCCCCGTCGCCAGCATCCCCGACGGGCTGGAGACGATCGCCGCGCTGAGGTTCCCCACTCCCACCCCCACGGCCAAGCCGACCACGAAACCGAGCGCAACAGCCACGCCATCCCCCAGCGCGTCCCCCACGAAGAAGACCAACAGGTGAGCGAAGTGGTTGCTGCCCCCGTCCCCATGCCGGCCAAGCGGCGTGTGGCCCAGCTGGTCATGCTGGCCTTCGCCGTGCTGATCGTCATGGTCGCCTACGCCAACGTGGGCCTGGCCATCGACGAGCAGATCCCGTCGGGCATGCTGACGTACGGCCTGGGCCTGGGCGGGTTGATGCTGGCCGCCTACCTCGTGCTGGCCAGGTTCGCCCCCTGGGCGGACCCGCTGCTGCTGCCGCTGGTGACGCTGGTCAACGGCATCGGGCTGGTGATGATCTACCGGATCGAGCGGGGCGGCGAGGACCTCGCCTCGGCCACCAACCAGCTCATCATGACCGGCGCCGGGGTGGTGCTGTTCACCGTCACCCTGATCGCGTTGCGCGACCATCGCGCCCTGCAGCGCCTGACCTACACCTCCGGCTTCATCGGCCTGTTCCTGCTGGTCTCGCCGCTCATTCCGGGCCTGGGCAAGGAGATCAACGGCGCACGGATCTGGATCGGCTTCGGCCCCGCCACCATCCAGCCGGCCGAGTTCGCCAAGCTCGCCCTGGTGGTGTTCTTCGCCGGCTACCTGGTGGCCAAGCGCGACGTGCTGGCGCTGGCGGGACGGCGGCTGCTGTTCATCGACCTGCCCCGCGCCCGCGACCTCGGCCCGGTGCTCATCACCTGGGGCGTCAGCCTGGGCGTGCTGGTCATGCAGAAGGACCTGGGCTCCTCGCTGCTGCTGTTCGGCACGTTCATCGTGATGCTCTACATCGCCACGCAGCGCACGTCGTGGGTGCTCATCGGCATCCTGCTGTTCGTCGGCGGCGCGTTCGTGGCCAGCCAGCTCTTCGACCACGTGCAGCAGCGCATCGACGTGTGGCTGAACCCGGAGAACGACGAGCTGTTCCGCAAGGTGGGCGGCAGCGAGCAGCTCATGCAGGGCCTGTTCGCCATGGGCGCGGGCGGCATCCTCGGCACCGGGCTCGGGCAGGGGCACCCCAGCCTGATCCCGCTGTCGTTCTCCGACTTCATCTTCGCCGCCGTGGGCGAGGAGCTGGGCCTGACCGGCGTGATGGCGATCCTCATGGTCTACGCGCTGATCGTGGAGCGCGGCCTGCGCACCTCGCTGTCGGCGCGCGACCCGTTCTCCAAGCTGCTGGCCGGCGGCCTGTCGTTCCTGCTGGCCTGGCAGGTGTTCATCATCGTCGGCGGCGTGACCAACCTCATCCCGCTGACCGGACTGGTCACCCCGTTCATGTCCCAGGGCGGTTCCGCCCTGCTCGCTAACTGGGTCCTTATCGCGCTCCTGGTACGCATGTCGGATGCCGCGAGACGCCCCCCGCCCCAGGCGATCCAGAACGAAGGATTGACGCAGGTGTTCCAGCGATGAACGGCACGCTCAAGCGGACCGCGGTGGCCTGCCTGGCCATGTTCGCGCTGCTCATGATCAACGCCAACTACCTGCAGGCGGTCAGGGCCTCCGACCTCGAGGAGGACACCCGCAACCAGCGCAACTACTTCGAGCGCTACGAGGTCCAGCGGGGCCGCATCACCGCGGGCGGCGACGTGATCCTCGCCCAGTCGGTGGAGACCGACAAGGGCGACTTCCGCTTCCTGCGGGAGTACCCGGAAGGCCCGCTGTACGCGCACGTGACCGGCTTCTTCTCGCCCGAGAGCGAGTCGGGCATCGAGAAGGCCACCAACGAGCTGCTCGACGGCTCCAGCCCCGACCTGCTGCTGCGGCGCAGCATCGACCTGTTCACCGGCGAGCCGACCAGGGGCGCCAACGTCGACCTGACCCTCAACCCGAGGGCGCAGAAGGCCGCCTACGACGCGCTGCGCCAGGAGGGCAAGCGCGGCGCGGTCGTGGCGCTCGACCCCAGGACCGGCGCCATCCTGGCCATGGTGTCGCTGCCCACCTACGACCCGGCGGAGTTGTCCAAGCCGCAGAAGCAGCCGGTCTTCCAGCGCTACGACGAGCTGGCCAAGGACAAGTCCCAGCCGCTGCTCAACCGCACCATCGACCGCACCTACGCGCCCGGCTCGACCTTCAAGGTGGTCGCCACGGCCGCGTGGCTGGAGGAGGACTCCAGCCGCGACGCGCAGACCCCGGTCGAGGCGCCGGTCCGGCTGTCGCTGCCGCAGACCAGCCACCAGCTGCCCAACTACGGCGGCGCGGCGTGCGGCGACGGCCGGCCGCCGATGGTGTACGCGCTGGAGAAGTCCTGCAACACGCCGTTCGGCAAGATCGCTCTGGACCTGGGCTACGACAAGATGCTGGAGCAGTCCCAGAAGTTCGGCATCCGGCAGCGGATCGGCATCCCCATGTCCGTGGCGCCCAGCGACATCGGCCCGCAGGAGGACCCGGCCGCCATCGCCATGACCGCGATCGGCCAGCGCAGCACGCAGATGACCCCGCTGCAGATGGCGATGATCGCGGCCGGCGTCGTCAACGACGGCAAGGTCATGAAGCCCTACCTGGTCAACAAGGTCACCGACGCCAAGGGCGACGAGATCGATGCGGCCGACCCGCAGGAGCTGTCGGAGGCCATGAGCGCCGACAACGCCCGCAAGCTGCGCGACATGATGGTCAGCGTCGTCAACAACGGCACCGCGAAGAACGCCCAGATCCCCGGCGTCGCGGTGGGCGGCAAGACCGGCACCGCCGAGACGGCCAAGGGCCAGCCGCCGCACGCCTGGTTCATCGGCTTCGCGCCCGCCGAGAACCCCAAGATCGCGGTGGCGGTGCTGGTGGAGTCCGGCGCGGCCAGCGTCGGCGCGGAGGCGACGGGCGGCGGCGTGGCCGCGCCCATCGCCAAGGTCGTGATGGAGGCGGTGCTCAACCAGTGAGCCCGTCACGGGAAGCAGCAGTGAGCGGCCGATGAGCACGAGTCTCGGCGGCCGTTACCTGTTGCTGTCCCGCATCGCGCGGGGTGGCATGGGCGAGGTCTGGCGTGCCCGCGACGAGCTGCTCGGCCGCGAGGTGGCGGTCAAGCTGCTGCACAAGCACGACGCCTCGTTCGTGGCGCGCTTCCGCAACGAGGCCCGCATCACGGCCGGCCTGGCCGATCCCGGCATCGCCCAGGTCTACGACTACGGCGAGCAGGACGACCTGGCCTTCCTGGTGATGGAGCTGGTGCACGGCGAGTCGCTGTCGGCCATCCTGGCGCGCAACCCCGTCCTGGGGCCCGAGGTGACGCTGGACGTGCTGCACCAGACGGCCAGGGCGCTGCACACCGCCCACGCGGCCGGGGTGATCCACCGCGACATCAAGCCGGGCAACCTGCTGGTGACGCCCGAGGGCACCATCAAGATCACCGACTTCGGCATCGCCAGGGCGATGGAGGCCGCCCCCGTCACCCAGACCGGCACCGTGCTGGGCACGGCCCAGTACGTCAGCCCCGAGCAGGCCCAGGGGCTGCCGCTCACCCCGGCGACCGACCTGTACTCCCTGGGCGTCGTGGCCTACGAGTGCCTGGCCGGGCGCCCGCCGTTCACCGGCGACACCCAGGTGGCGATCGCCCTGCGGCACCTGAACGAGCAGCCGCCGCCCCTGGGCGTGGACGTCCCCGCCCCGGTCCGCGAGCTGGTCATGCGGCTGCTGTCGAAGGATCCCGGGCGGCGGCCGGCCACGGCCATGGAGCTCGCCGACCAGGCGGCCGCGCTCCGCGAGACCCTGGCGGGCACCCAGCACCTCACCGAGCTGAGCATGCTGACCGACCCCTCCGGCTTCCCCGTGCGCCAGGAGCCCGACCGGCCCGTGGCCACCGTACGGCTGGGCGAGGGGCCGCGGAGGGGACGCCGCCGTACGAAGGTGGTGGTCGCCACGGCGGGATGCGCGGCGGTGGTGGGTCTCGGCGCGCTCGCCGCGGCGCTCGTGGAGCGGGGCGGCCCACCCTCGGTGGCGGACCCGTCGCAGACGGCCTCCCCCTCCAAATCGGTCACTACAAAACCCCCGACAAAGAGCATCAAGAAAACGGCACCACCGCGGCGGAGCCCGACGGTTCCGGTCACGTCGGCTAAGCCGGTACCCTCACGGTCGGCTACCGTAAGCACTACGCCGACTCCCGAGAGGCCGCCGACGACGAACAAGCCGACACCGACGCCGACCAGAACCCCGACACGCACACCATCGTCGACCCCCACCCCGACGCCGACCACCTCGTCACCGACGGCCTCGCCGGACCCAGGCGACACAAAACCGGCCGAAGGAGCACACGCGATGGGTCGCGGGGTCGATGATGGAGACCGGTGGCCGCTATGAGGTCACAGCGCGGCCGGCACCCGATGATGAACGGTAAGGGACAGTGCAGGAAATGACTCAGCCTCGGCTCCTCGGAGGTCGCTACGAGCTCGACGGTGTCGTCGGGCGCGGCGGCATGGCCGAGGTCTATCGCGCCAGGGACATCCGGCTGGACCGAATTGTCGCGATCAAGACGCTGAGGTCCGATCTCGCACGTGACCAAACGTTCCAGGCCCGGTTCCGCCGCGAGGCCCAGTCCGCGGCGTCGCTGAACCATCCGGCCGTGGTGGCCGTCTACGACACCGGCGAGGACGTCACCGACGGCACGCCGGTGCCGTACATCGTGATGGAGTACGTCGACGGCCGCACGCTGCGCGACATCCTGCGGCAGGACCGCCGGCTGCTGCCCGAGCGGGCGATGGAGCTGGTCGACGGGATCCTGCGGGCGCTGGACTACAGCCACCGCGGCGGCATCGTCCACCGCGACATCAAGCCGGCGAACGTCATGATCACCCGCAGCGGCGACGTCAAGGTGATGGACTTCGGCATCGCCCGCGCGATGGCCGACTCGGCCGCCACGATGACGCAGACCGCGCAGGTGATCGGCACGGCGCAGTACCTGTCACCCGAGCAGGCGCGCGGCGAGCGGGTCGACGCCCGCAGCGACATCTACTCCACCGGCTGCGTGCTGTACGAGCTGCTGACCGGGCAGCCGCCGTTCACCGGCGACTCCCCCGTCGCGATCGCCTACCAGCACGTCCGCGAGGAGCCGATCCCGCCGTCGCAGATCGACCCCGAGATCCCCAAGTGGGCCGACGCCATCGTGCTCAAGGCCATGGCCAAGGATCCGGCGCACCGCTACCAGAGCGCCGCGGAGATGCGGGCCGACATCCAGCGGGCGCTGTCCGGCATGCCGGTCGACGCGCAGACCATGGCGATGGCCACCTCCGGCACCCGGATGATGACCTCGCCGACCCAGGCCGGTCCCGCCACCCAGCGCACCGGAGCCATCCCGCCGTACGAGTACGGCGACGCCGAGACCGGGCGCGTCGGGCGCAGGCGGGCGGCCGGAGGCGGCGGTGGCGGCGCGAAGGTGGCCAAGACCCTCGCGTGGATCGTGATCCCGCTGCTGATCATCGGCGCGTTCATCTTCGCCGGCTACAAGCTGTTCACCTCCGACGGCGGCGGGCAGCAGACCACGACGCTGACCGTGCCCTCGGTGGCCAACCTGGAGGTCGAGGCCGCGAAGGCCGAGCTCAGGGCCCTGGGGCTGGAGCCCAAGGTCACCGAGGAGTACAACGACGAGGTCGACGCCGGCAAGGTCATCAAGACCGACCCGGCCGAGGGCGCCAAGGTCAACAAGGGCGACACGGTCACGCTGTTCGTCTCCAAGGGCGTGGAGAAGGTCGCCGTGCCCGGCGGCCTCGTCGGCAAGACGCCGCAGGAGGCCATGGACATCCTCGCCGCCGCCGGGCTGAAGGGCCAGGTGCAGCAGAAGAACTCCTCGCGGGAGCAGGGCAAGGTGTTCGACACCGACCCGAAGGCCGGCGCGGACGTCAACAAGGGCGACACGGTCACGCTGTTCGTCCCGCGGGAGCGCGTGCCCGTGCCCGACGTGCAGAACCTGGACCAGAAGGACGCCGTCAAGCAGCTCAAGGACGCCGGCTTCAAGGTGAAGGTCGTCGAGCAGCCGTCAGACCAGATCCTCCAGGGCACGGTCATCTCGCAGAACCCGCCGCCGGAGACGATGCTGCTGCCCGGCACGACGGTGACGATCGTGGTCTCCTCCGGCGTGCCGGAGCCCACCCAGGAGCCGACGCTCGGCCCCAGCGACGAGCCGACCGACCAGCCGACCGACGACCAGACCCCGTGGCCCCCGGAGGAAAACCCGGAGGACCAGGGCGGTGACGGCTGACGAAACCGACGGGAAAGGCCCCCGAGCGACGGCTCGGGGGCCTTTCCCGTTTGTTCAGCGGCCGATTGAGGGGGCCGGGACATGGGAACGTCCCCGCCGCTCGGGGGCAACGGCGGGGACGCTCACCCAGTAAGTCGTCGCGAAGAGCCCGAGCGTTACACGACTTCCTCGAGTCCTTCGAGCCAGTTTCCGAGCAGCCGGTGCCCGTGCTCGGACAGCACCGACTCGGGGTGGAACTGGATGCCCTCCACGGGCGCCTCGCGGTGGCGCAGCCCCATGACGACGCCGTCGGCCGTCTCCGCCGTGACCTCCAGCTCCTCGGGCAGGGTCGGCCGGACGACGGCGAGCGAGTGGTAGCGGGTCATGCGCACCGGTGACGGCAGCCCCTTGAACACCGAGCGGCCGTCGTGGTGGACGTCGCTGGTCAGCCCGTGCATGAGCTCGGGCGCGCGGGCCACCGTGGCGCCCAGGGCGGCGGCGATGGCCTGGTGGCCGAGGCACACGCCCAGCAGGGGCACGCCGTGCTCGATCGCGTGGTGGACCAGGGCCAGGCTCACGCCCGACGCCTCCGGGGTGCCGGGGCCGGGGCTGACGAGGACGCCGTGGAAGCCGCGAGCGTCGGACACGGACACGACGTCGCGCGGCCGTACGTCGCAGTCGGCGCCGAGCAGGCGCAGGTACTGCACGATCGTGTGGACGAAGCTGTCGTGGTTGTCCACGACGAGCACGCGGGGGTTCACTGGCGGACGGTCACCTCGTCGATCGGCACCGCTGGCTCGGGCATCCGGTTCGGGCATGGAAGGGCCACATACCAGAGTACGGCTCCCGCCGCCGCGACCGGGCCGAGCCCGATCGCCGTAGGACTCGAAATCGCCACGACACGGCCGTGGCGACTATCCTTGGCCAGGCTTCAACTACGCTTAACGCAGAGCCTGTGGATGATCCGGATGCCCAGGCCACCAGCAGGAGTGACCGTGCCCAAGTCCAAGTCGCGCAACAAGAAGGCGGTCTACACGCCGCCGAAGAAGGCCCAAGAGGTCAAGCTGAGCCCGCGCTGGCTCGCGCCGACCATGGTAGCCGCGTGGATTATCGGCATTCTGTGGATCGCGGTGTTCTATGTCACCAACGTGGCCAGCGTCCGCGTTCCGCTGATGACCGATCTCGGCAACTGGAACCTCGGCATCGGGTTTGCTTTCATCATCTTCGGTGTGGTGCTTTCCACCCGGTGGCGTTAGTTCTTTCCACAGTCTTTTCCACACCCTGGGGAAGGTTCAGCCGGCCAGCTGCGCGGTTCTGACCACCGTCAGCCCGACGAGCAGAACCGCCACCCCCACCAGCGCCACCGTCTGCACCAGCGTGCGGTTGGCCCGGGGAGCGTAGGCCAGCGCGGCCGACACCACCGCTCCGGTGATCAGGCCGCCCACGTGGGCCGTCCAGCTGAGGCGGAAGCCGAAGACGCCGGGGATGAGCCACGGCAGGAACGTGATCGCCAGGTTGAGGGCGATGATGACGACCACGCCGCGCACGTCGAACCTGAGCCTGCGGCCCACGATGAAGATCGCGGCGAACAGGCCGTAGACGGCGCCCGACGCGCCCGCGCTCCACACGTTGGGCGCGTCGAACCAGTAGCTCATGACGCTGCCGCCGAACGCGCTCAGCAGGTAGAGCGCCGCGAACCTGACGTGGCCGAAGGCCCGCTCCAGCGAGGGGCCGATGGCCCAGATGGCCCAGCCGTTGAACAGGATGTGCATGATGCCGAAGTGCAGGAACGCACTGGTGATCATGCGGTAGTACTGGTCGAGGCCGGCCACCGCGGCGACGTTCATGGCCAGCTCGGCGGTGACCACGTCGCCGGTGAGGTACTGCGCCGCGAACGCCACCAGGACCGCGCCCAGGATGGTCCACGTGACGTACGGCGTGGCGACCGGCCGGCCGCCGAAGACGGTCTGCGCCTGCCGTACCGTCTTGTTGCCCTCGGCCACGCACTCGGGGCACTGGAAGCCGACGGCGGCGTCGCGCATGCAGTCGGGACAGATCGGGCGGTCGCAGCGCTGGCAGCGGACCCAGGTCTCACGGTCGGCGTGGCGGTAACAGGTGGGCACCGTCTCCGAGGGCTGGGCAGGCTGACTCGTCATGGAGCCAGCCTAGATCCAATGCCGGGTAGTTAAGGCCCACCGCGTGTTGTCAAGTCGGGG
>NZ_KZ084332.1 GCF_002093975.1 Thermoactinospora rubra | reverse complement strand
CTCCCGGCCCTGAAGGACCGGGCTTCCTCCGGTGGTCTAGGTGAGAGCTCAGCCGCGCCGGGCGACCGCCTCGGCGTAGCAGCGGTCGAAGCTGTCCAGCACGACCGGCCAGGACCCGGCCGTGGGCTCCGCCGCCCGGTTGTGCGCGGCGATCGACGCACGCAGCTCCCCGTCGGCCGCCAGGCGCGTCACGCACGCCACCAGCTCGGCGAAGGAGCGCCCCAGCAGCCCCTCCCGGCCGTGCCGGACGAAGTCGGCCACGCCGCTCTGGGCCCGCGCCACGACCGGCAGCCCGGCCGCGCGGGCCTCCAGGGCGGCGATGCCGAACGACTCGCGCGGCGCGGGCGCGACGAACACGTCGGCCGAGGCCAGCACCTTGGCGATCTGCTCGCGCGTGTAGCGCCCGGGCAGCGAGACCCATCCGGTCATGCCGTGCCTGGCCAGGTAGCGCTCCATCGACCCGCGCGCCGGGCCGTCGCCGATCACCGTGGCGCGCAGCGGGACGCTCGCGGGCACCCCGGCGCGCACCCGGCGCAGCAGCTCCAGCAACCGCACCGGCTGCTTGCGCGGCGCCAGGCGGCCCACCGCCACGATGTGCACCTCGCCGTCGTGCGCGGCCGGCGCCGTCGTGGCCCGCCAGCCCGACAGGTCCAGCCCGTTGGAGACCACGTGGACCGGCACCCGGCGGCCCGCCACCGCCCTGATCGGCGCGGCGGCGGCCGTGCTGACCGCGGTGCCCACCAGGCCCCAGCGGTGCCAGCCGTACGCGAGCCTGAGCAGCCGGTAGACGCCCGCGGTGACCGGGTCCCACATGCTGTGCACGGTCACCACGACGGGCAACCCGGCCCGTACGGCGGCGCGGACCCCCATCCAGGCGAACGGCGAGACCGCCCCCGTGTGGACGTGGACCACGTCGGGACGCCGCAGCGCCATGAGCCGGGTCAGCCGCCCCACGCCGCGGGGGTGGACGGGCAGGTCGAACGGCACGCGGGCGACGATCCTGTGCACGCCGGCCAGGGCCTCCCCCCTGGTCGCCGTGGCGACCTCCACCTCGTGCCCGCGCTCGCGCTGCATCCTGACCAGATCGGCCACCTGCACCTCGATGCCGCCCAGCCGGGGCAGGTAGCAGTCGCTCACGTGAAGGATCCGCACTCGATCCACCCTACTGAGCGTCCAACCCGGCGGCCCCGCCCGTGGCCTGTCAGTAATCTGGGCTCGTGCCTCCACGTACCGCTGTGTTCTTCCACGCCCACCCCGACGACGAGGCCCTGCTGACCGCCGGGACCATGGCCATGCTGGCGGCGGAGGGACACCGCGTGGTCCTGGTCGTCGCGACGGCCGGCGAGCGCGGCCTGGCGGATCTGGAGCCGGGCGAGCAGCTCGGCAAGCAGCGGCTCAAGGAGCTGTACGAGTCGGCCGCGGTGCTCGGCTGCGCGCGGGTGGAGTGCCTGGGCTACGGCGACTCGGGGCTCAGCCCGACCGGCGGGGTGGCGGCCGAGCGGCCGGGCAACGCCTTCATCGACGCCGACACCGAGGAGGCGGCGGGGAGGCTGGCGGCGATCCTGCGGGAGGAGGAGGCCGGCCTGCTCACGATCTACGATCCGGCGGGCGGGTACGGGCATCCTGACCACGTGCAGGTGCACCGGGTGGGCAGGCGGGCGGCCGAGCTCGCGGGGACCCCGGTCGTGCTGGAGGCCACCGTCAACCGGGATCCGCTGGTCAGGGCGCTGCGGCTGGCCGGGCGGTTCTACCGGTTCCCGCCGGACTTCGACCCGCGCGTCTTCGAGAGCGCCTACACGCCGGGGGCGGAGATCACGCACCGGGTGAACGTGCGGCGCTACGCGAGGCAGAAGCGCGCGTCGATGGCGGCGCACGCCTCGCAGGCGGCCGGTGGCGACGGCGAGCGCACGCTGGCCGTGATGCTCAGGATTCCGGGGCCGTTGTACCGGCTGGTGTTCGGGACCGAGTGGTTCGTGCGCCGCGACCTGCCTCCGGGGACGCGCCTGCGGCATCCCTTCGACGCCTTTCCGTCCTAGGCTCCGTCCTAGGCCGGCCCCGCCCTGCCGTACCCGCGCGAGGGGATCACCCGGCAGACTGGGGGACGATGAAGAACTCCTGGCTGCAGATCGCGCTGTCCGTCCTGTCCCTGGCGCTGGCGGCGACGCTGGTGGTCTACCTGCCCCAGATCGTCCAGGCGCTCACCGGCAAGCCCGTGTCCTGGACGGAGATCGGCAGGGAGTTCGCCGCGCTGAACCCGGCCGTGATCGGCCTGATGGCGGTCACCTGGCTGGGGAGCCTGCTGGCCTACACCTTCGTGCTCACCAACTCCCTGCCCGGCCTGACCCACATGCAGGCCCTCACCCTCAACGCCGCCGGCAGCGCGGTGAGCAACCTGCTGCCCTTCGGCGGCGCGGCGGGCGTGGCGCTGACGTTCGCCATGACGCGGGGCTGGGGCTTCGCCAACCGCCCGATCGTGGTCATGACGCTGGTCAGCGGCGTGTGGAACATGCTGTTCCGCTTCCTGCTGCCCGCCGTCGGCATCATCGCGCTGCTGATCGCCGGGGTGGTCCCCGATCCCGAGGTGGCCAGGCTGGCCTGGACGGGAGCGCTGTCCCTGCTCGGCCTGGTCGCCGTGCTCGCGGCGGCGATCTACTGGGACCGCGCCGCGCAGCTGCTCGGCCGCGGCCTGGACAAGGTGACGCCCCGGCGCTTCCACGTCGCCGAGGCGCTCCACAAGCTGCGCGCCGACATCGCTGGCATCGTCAGGACCCGCTCGCCCGGCCTGTCCGCCGGCATGGCGGCGTTCCTGGCCTTGCAGTGGCTCATCATGATCGAATGTCTGCATGCGACGGGCGCCTATCCCGGCCTGGCGCAGTCGGTCGCCGTGTTCGCGGTCTCGCGTGTCCTCACCAGCGCGTTGGTGACGCCGAGCGGAGCGGGCATCATGGAAGGAGGGGTGGTGCTGCTGTTGACGCAAGTCTTCGGGGTGGCCGCCGCTTCCGCGACCGCCGCCGCGTTGCTCTTCGGCTTTTGGACCTACACAATCGAGATCCCCTTCGGTGGCCTGGCGCTGGGGGGGTGGGCCCTGTTTCGCAGGCGGGGCGGCCGGGCCGCGACCGCAGAACCGGTGAGGGCCGAACAGTGAGTGACCAGAACGAAACAAAGACCTTGTGCGTGCTTCACGGGCCCGCATAGCGTGGCGGCTGACATGATGGCGTTCCGGGTTCTGGGCCCAGTCGAGGCGTATGACAGCGACACCGGCGACGAGATCGACCTCGGCGGGCTGCGTCAGCGTGCCGTCCTGGCACGCCTGCTCGTGGCCAGAGGGCAGGTCGTGCCGGTCGACACGCTGCTGTACGACCTGTGGTCCGACGACGCCGCCAAGGGCGCCCAGTCGGGGCTCCAGGTCTACATCTCACGGCTGCGCCGGGTGCTGGAGCCCGGCCGGCCCCGCGGCGGCCCCAACCGGCTGCTGGTCACCGTCGCGTCCGGCTACGCGCTGCGGGTCGCGCCCGAGCAGGTCGACGCGCTGATGTTCGAGCAGCTCGTGCGCGCGGCCGGCGAGCACCTGGAGCACGACGACCCGCAGTCCGCCCGCCTCCGGCTGGAGAAGGCGCTGGGGCTGTGGCGCGGCACGCCGTACTCCGACTTCGCCGACCAGCCCTGGGCGGAGGCGGAGGTCAACCGGCTGGCGGAGCTGCGGCTGGTGGCCCGCGAGCGGCTGGCCGACGCCGGGCTGCGGCTGGGCCTGCACGCCGAGACCGTGCCCGACCTGGAGGCCATGACCACCGAGCATCCGCTGCGCGAGGAGGGCTGGCGGCTGCTGGCGCTGGCGCTGTACCGCTGCGGCCGGCAGGGCGACGCGCTGGCCTCGCTGCGCCGCGCGCGCACCATCCTGGCCGACGAGCTGGGCATCGACCCGGGGCCCGCGCTGCGGAAGATGGAGTCCGACATCCTGGCCCAGTCGCCGGAGCTGGAGCTGACCCACAAGCCGGTACGGCAGGCGCCCCCGCCGGTCAGCGAGACCTGGCCGCCCCGCCCGTCGGTCCCGGTCGAGCCGCCTCCGCTGGAGCCCGAGCCGTTCGTCGGCCGCGACGCCGAGCTGGGCAGGCTGCTGGCGGCGGCCGGCCGTACTGGAAGGTTCCAGGCGGCGATCGTCACGGGCGACGCGGGCGCGGGCAAGACCACGCTGGTGCGCCAGCTGGAGAGCCGGCTGACCGCCGACGGCTGGCGCGCCGCCTCCGGCGCGTGCCCCGACTCCAGCGCCACCCCGCCGGGCTGGGCGTGGGTGCAGATCCTGCGCAGCCTCATCGACGCGACCGGCCCCGGCGAGTACGGCGCGCTGCTGGCGCCCATGCTCGACGACGCCGAGCCCGACCCGGAGGACGACGAGGTGTCGGGCGGCTTCCGGCTGCACCGGGCGGTCGGCGGCTACCTGGCGGGCGTCGCGCGCAAGACCCCGGTGCTGCTCACGCTGGAGGACCTGCACTGGGCCGACGACCAGACGCTCGCGCTGCTGCGCGCGCTGCCCAGCCTCCTGGCCACCAGCCGTGTCATGCTCGTGGTGACCTGCCGCGACAGCGAGCTCGACGACCGGCAGACCGACGTGCTGGCCTCGCTGGCCCGGCTGAGCCCGGTCCGGGTGGCGTTGTCGGGCCTGGACCCCAAGGCCGCGGCCGAGCTGGTCAGGGCCACGTGCGTGCGGGAGCTCGACGAGCAGGCCGTCGAGTCGATCGTCGAGCGCACGGGCGGCAACCCGTTCTTCGTCAGGGAGACCGTCCGCCTGGTCGACGCCGAGCGCGCCGACCCGTCGGAGGTGCTGTCGCAGGTGCCGTCCGGGGTGCGCGACGTGCTGCGGCGGCGCATCTCCCGGCTGCCGCAGGAGGCGCAGCAGATCCTCCTGCAGGCCGCGGTCATCGGCCGCGACGTGGACGTGGACATCCTGGTCGACGTCGCCAAGGACGCCGGCAAGGACGAGGACGCCGTGGTCGACGCGGTCGAGGCGGCGATCCTGGCCGGCCTGGTCGCCGAGCCGGGGCCGGGCCAGCTGCGCTTCGACCACGACCTGGTGCGCGACACGATCTACAACGACGCCTCGCGGCTGCGCCGCACCCGGCTGCACCTGGCCGTGGCCAACGCGATCGAGCAGCGCCACCCCGGGGACGTGGCCGCGCTGGCGCACCACTACTTCGCCGCCGACGCCGCCGACAAGGCCGTCCACTACGCCAAGCTGGCCGCCGAGCAGGCCGAGCGCCGCTTCGCGCACCGGGAGGCGGCCCAGCTGTGGGGGCAGGCGCTGGCCGCCTTCGACCGCACCGGGCGCGACATGCGCGAGCGGCTGAACCTCATGCTGGGCCAGATCAGGGCGCTGGCCATCTGCGGCGACATGACGGCGGCGCGGCGGCTGCGGCGCGAGGCCATGGACCTGGCGCTGCCGCTGGGCGACCAGGTGCTCACCGCGCGGGTGGCCGCCTCGCTGGCGGTGCCGCACAAGGGCATGGCGCGCGACTTCACCCGCACGGCGTGGGAGATCGTCGACGTCACCGAGCGGGCGCTGATGGAGCTGCCCGAGGAGGAGCAGACGCTGCGCGCCAGCCTGCTGACCACGCTGGCGCTGGAGCTGGAGGGCTCCTCCTCGCCGGAGCGGGGGCGGCAGGCGTCGCTGGAGGCGCTGGAGCTGGCCCGGCAGAGCGGCGACCCGGCGCTGCTGGCCGCGGCGCTCAGCGGGCGGCTGCGCCAGTCCTACGACATCCCCGCGGTCGACATGCGGGAGAACATCGGCCGCGAGCTGCTGGAGGTGGCCCGCAGCTCGGGCCAGATGGAGGTGCAGGCCCTGGCCCACCTGGTGCTGCTGGAGTGCGCGGCCGCCCGCGGCGACTTCGCCGAGTCCGACGAGCACGCCAAGCACGCCGAACGGCTGGCCCGGCAGTACGACATGTCGGCTCCGGCGGCCGTGGTGGCCTGGTACTCCGGCATGAAGCTCATGATCGCGGGCGACTACGCGGGAGCGGAGAGCGCCTACCGGGAGGCAGCCAGGATGACGGCCCGGGCCGGCATGCTGGAGGGCCGCCAGGACCTGCCGCTGATCACCACGTTCTGCCTGCACCTGGTGCAGGGCAAGGCGGCCGAGACCGTCGACCTGCTGGCCGAGGCCCACCAGCGGGGCGCCAAGTGGACCCTCGACGCCTACGCGGTGGCCCTGGCCAGCGCCGGGCACCTGGCCGACGCCAAGGCGGTGGCCAGCGTGCGCCCGCCCGTGCGGCCCGACTTCCTCTACGAGCTGGCCATGACCTGGCGGGCGCTGGCGGGCATGCTGCTGGAGGACCGCGAGCGCATGGTCGACTGCTACGACAAGCTGGGGCCGTTCTCCGACCGCATCGCGGGCGCCGGCACGGGCGTGGTGGCCCTGTGGCCGGTCGCGCTGACGCTGGGAGACCTCGCCGTACGGCTGGGCCAGCCCGAGGAGGCCCGGCGGCACTACGTCAAGGCGCTGGAGGTGGCCGAGCGGGTCGGGGTGGAGCGCTGGGTGGAGGCGGCCAGGCGGGCGCTCAGCAGCTCACCTGGAAACGGTCGCTCCTGAGCGTCTTGCCGCCGCGCACGGCCAGCTCGATGCGGTACCAGCCGGGGTTGTCGGCCACGACGGCGCGCCATTCGAGGGTCTCGCTCGCACCGCCGAACCCGGCGTAGTCGGCCACGTGCGTGCGCCACTCGCGGGCGGTCGGGCTCCAGCGGGACAGGCGCCAGCCGTACAGGGCGGTCCCGTCGGGGTCGGGGTTGAGAAGGACCGTGCGCGCGGTCAGCGTCCGGCGGCACGGGCCGGCCGCGGCCGAGGTGACCGTGATCGTGCCGGGGGTCGCGGGCGGTTCCGCTGTCACGGTGACCTGGCCGGTGGCCTGCGCGGTTGCCTGCGCGGTTGCCTGGGTGGTGGTCGCCTGGGTGGTCAGCGTGAGGGCGTTGGCGGGGGCCGAGTCGGCGCTGCCGTACGCGGACAGACCGGCGTACGCGCCCGCGAAGGCCAGGGTCGCCACGACGAGCCTGACGGCGTGGCCCGCGCCGGTGGCCAGGACGGCCGCGCTTCTCGACACCATGATCAACACCTTCCCTTTCACCTTCAGGTGTAGGGGAAGGCGGTTGAGCGCTACTTGTCCGCCGCTTGCAGCCGGGTGATCGAGGAGATCAGCAGGTCCAGGCCGAACTCGAAGTCGGCGTCGTGGTCGTCGGCGACCAGCTCCCCGGCCAGGGCGCGCACCCGCCTGAACTCCTGGCCGGGCAGCTCCGCAGGCAGATGCTTGATCATTTGCTGGAACATGGTCTCGCGGGCGATGGTGCCGACGGCGTAGGAGATGAGCGCGCGCATGATCCGCACGGCGGTCGGGCCGTCGAACCCGGCGTCCTCGGCGATGGCCAGGGCGTGCTCGACGGGGCGCAGCGCGCTCGGCGAGGCGGCCTGCCGGGTGAGCGCGAGCTGGACGCAGCGCGGGTGGGCGCGTGCCACGCCGCGGAAGGCGCGGACCAGGGTCCGGCCGCGGTCCTGCCAGGAGGCGCCGGGCTCGTCGGCGAAGTCCAGCGCCGACATCACCCGCTCGGCCACGCCGTCGAGCAGCGCGTCTTTGCTCGGCACGTGGTTGTACAGGGACATGGCCGCCACGCCCAGCTCGGCGCCCACGCGGCGCATGGACACGGCCGCGACGCCCTCCCGCTCGATGAGGTCCGCGGCGACGTCGAGGATGCGCTCCCGGCTCAGCCTCTTCACCGGACAATCCTATTGACCTGCGTTGCAAGCGTGATGGCTGAGGTGATCATCCGGTGCGGCGGCCGCACGCTGGCGCCTCGCGCCGGCGTCCATCCCGGCTGCTGGCGGGCGGCCTTGAGCCAAGGAGGCACCGGCGGCTTCGGTAAGCGCGCATCGCCGTGCTGTCATAGCGTGGACCCTGCGCGGGGCGATCGCGTCCTTTGCGGAGATCGGCCTGATCGACGACCGGGGAGGCGGGTGTGGCACCGGTTCGGGTCATCAAATAAGGTAAGCCTGACCTAATGTATAGCTAGGGGTGGTGATGCACTGCCATGACAGCCTTTGTAGCCATCCCTGGCCGGATCTTGAGCGTCATTCCCGACCGGATCTTGAGCGTCATCCCCGACCGGATCTTGAGCGTCATCCCCGACCCCACCCGGGCGTACTGGTTCGGCCTGCCGTTCTGGCTGTGGGTCCTGCTGGGCGCGATCGCCCTCTTCGGAGCGTTCCAGGCGTACTACTGGATCGGCTACAAGCTGGGCGAGAAGCTGTATGAGTCGCGCCTGGGCAAGCGCCTGCCGCGGGAGCAGATCCGCAAGGTGGAGCGGGTCGTGGAGAAGTGGGGCGCGCTGGCGGTCTATGCGTGCTTCTGGGTGCCCGTGCTCCGGCACACGCTTCCGTGGGTCGCGGGCGTGCTGCGCGTGTCGTACCCCTGGTATGTGGTGGCGAGCGCGCTGGGGTGCCTGACGTGGGTGCCGGTGACGTCCTTCGCGCTGTACGGGGTGATCTGGGGGTGGCTGCAGCTCGCGGCGCACTCGCCCGTGATCGCGGGGATCGTCGCGGTCGTGGCGGTCACCGTGGTGGTGGGGGTGGTGAGCTGGCGGAGGCGGCGGAAGGCGCTCGTGCCCTGATATTTCTCGATTTGTCACGATGCGCCGGTCCTTGGGGCGGATGAACCTCCCTGACACCTTCCCGGCACCTTCCCGGCACGACGATCTTCCCGTTTGCCGCAGATGACGATCATTTACCCACGTCACCCGCGTGTTTCCCGGATTGCCGGGTCAAGTTCCTGCCATCCTGGCGCCATGCGCATGGGGGCATTGATCCGCGTTCTGTTGTGCGCCTTGGTGTGCACGCTCGCCGGCTTCGCCGTACCCACCGCGGCCTCGCCCGCGCGGGCGGAGGCGAGAGCAGGTGTGCAGGCCGGAGCGCCGCCGGTCGCCGCCCGGGCCGCCTACGTCGCCGACTCCGAGGGCACGGTGCACGTCGCCAAGCGGGCCGACCGCAGGACGGCGGTGGCGAGCCTGGTGAAGATCATGACGGCGTACGTGGTGCTGCGCGAGGCCGAGCTGGACGACGTCGTCAGGGTGACCAGGGCCGACGTACGGCACGCGGCGGCCAACGGCGCCACGGCCGCGGCGCTGCGTGCGGGCGAGCGGCTGACCGTGCGCGACCTGCTGTACGGGCTCATGCTGCCCTCCGGGGCCGACGCCGCCAACGCGCTCGCCAGGACGTACGGCCCCGGCAAGGCGGCCTTCGTCGCCAAGATGAACGCCGCGGCCAGTGCCCTCGGCCTGCACGACACCCGCTACGCCAACGCCGACGGGCTGCCCTCCAGCGGCTACTCCACGGCCGCCGACCAGGTCAAGCTGGCCCAGGCGGCGTTGCGGCAGCCGGAGTTCCGCGCGATCGTCGGGCGGCAGGTGTACCGCGTGGCGAAGACGACGTGGCATTCCGCGCACGTCTGGAGGAACACCAACAAGCTGTTCGGGATGAGCGACGGGGTGATCGGCGTCAAGACCGGCTACACGCGCGCGGCCGGGTACTGCCTGCTGTTCGCCGCCGAGCGTGACGGCGTGCAGGTCGTCGGGGCGCTGCTGGGCGATCAGGACTCGCGCCGTTTCGCCACGGCCGCCAGGCTGCTGGACTACGCCTTCCCGCGCGTCGCCGCGTGACGGGCCGTTAAGGCATAGCAGGTCGCTCTTCAGCCAATACGTCTTGGCTAGCGCGGGTTTGACCGAAAGTCGGCCCACAGGTCTACCGCCTTCTGGAGATCCAGAGCGGCGACCTCCTCCCGCGACATCCCGACGGTGTAGATCAAGCGGTCCGCAAGCCAATCCGGAACCGGTTCCCTGGAGGGCGATCGATCGACCCGGAGGTGATCGGCCAGGGCGCCCAGGCGCTCAATGATCTGACCGAGCCGCACCACCTCGGGACGACTCTTCCCGGCGGCACGGACCCTGGCCGCGGCCTCGGCGTACACCTCCGCGTCGGCTCTTTCGCCCACGGCCCATATCTCGCAGATCTCGACCGACTTGTCCTCGGTGATCCGATAGACGACTCGCCAGGTGCTACGCCCGACCACAAGCTTGCGGAAGCAGGTCAGCTCCCCGCCCAAGGGATAGCCGGCCTCGGGATTCTCGAGCAGAAGAAGAATCTTCTTGAGCACCTTGGGCACCGCGTCGGGACCGATCCGCCGGAGATCGTCAACGGCGGCGGCCGTGAAGACGACGTCGGCCATGCCTACTCATCGTCCCCATCGTTCTCATCGTCCGGCATCGCGGCCAGCGACTCCCGGGTGTGCCCGAAGGCGCCGAGCACGTCGTCGAGCGGGATCCGCTCCCCCGTGTCGGTGATGGCGCGTGCGAGCACCAGCGCCAGGTCCCGCAGGTCGGCCGCCGTCTCCTCCAGCTCCTTCAGCCGCCGGATGCCGACAACCGCCGCCACCGGCCGATGCCGGCGGGTCACCACCAGGTCGGCCCCCTGCTCGGCGTCGGCAACCAAACGCGCAACGCCGCGCTGGGCGGCCTCCGTGACGCTCAGTTCGGTGGCGTCGTGCAGCATGGCCATACAGCTACTGTATAGGAATCTGCACAGGAGTTCGACCGTCTTGACCCAGAGAGAAGGCGCCTCCGCACGTAGGCGCTGGGGATTCTCGCCCTGAGTAGCGAATGTCCTCGGCGACTTGAAGGACGAGGCCAGCCTGAACGATCGCGGTTGCTCGACGGGGCAGCAGAGCTTGGCCAGCACGAATGATCCCTACCGAGCATGCTGCTTGAACCGATCCGGTTTTCGTGGAGGCTAAGGTGTGCCCCGAGTTTGGTGGAGTCGCGTTCCTGGATTGTCATGCCACGGTGGACGTGTTCTCGAACTGTATCGGGGTGAGCATGCCCAGGCTGCTGTGCCGTCGTTGCCGACGGTGCCAGATCTCCAGGTATTCGAAGATCGCGTTGGCGAGCTCGATGCGGGTGTTCCAGCGCTGACGGTCCAGGAGTTCGACCTGCGTCCGGGACCAGAACGACTCCATCATGGCGTTGCCGGAGCAGTCCCCGACGCTGCCTATCGACGGCAGCAGGCCGCAGTCCTTGGCCCGCCGGGTGAAGCCCCGGGAGCCGAATTGCACCCCCTGGCCGGAGTGGATGATCGTTCCTGCGAGTGGCGTGCGGTTGTCGATGGCCACGCCTGGGGCGCTGGTCACCAGGGTGGCGGTCTGGGTGGAGTCGATCGACCAGCCGGCCACCCGGCGGGAGTAGGCGTCCAGTACCACGCAGCAGTACACCTTGCCCTCGCGCGTCGGGTGTTCGGTGATGTCGGTGACCCACAGCTGGTCTGGCCCGGTCCGGGTGAAGGCCCGCTCGACCAGGTCGGTGGCAATGTCGGTGGCAATCTGGCCGGCTGGGTGCGCCGCCACGTGGGCCGGCCGCTGAGGCCTTCCGGCCCGGCCCGGCGCATGAGCAGCTCCACCGCGCCGTGGCTGACCGGCACCTGGTGGCCCAGGAGCAGTTCGGCGTGTACCCGCCGGGCTCCGTAGGTGCCGCGGGAGTGCTGATGGATCTGCCGGATCAGGTTGGTCGGCCAGGCGTGCTGGATGCTCCGCGGCGAGGGCGGCCGGCCCCGCCAGGCGTAGTAGCCGGACACCCACAGCCGGACACCGACACAGCCAAGACCCGGCAGGCCACCTCGACCGGGATGCCTTCGCCGGCCATCACGGCGATGGCTTCGAACCGTCTTTTGGGGTGCCGCCTCGCGGATCAGCTCGATCGCCCGGCAGGTGGCCTGCAGTTCGGTCTCTGACTCGGCGATGCGCCGTTTGGCGGCCGCCGGCTCGGCCTTCTCACCGCTGGTCAGGCCTGGCTCCAGGCCGCGGTCGATGCGGTCTTGACGCCGCCAGGTGTAGATCGTCTGGGTGCTGATGTCCAGGTTGCGGGCCAGCTCGGTGGCCGTGCCGCCCGCCTCCAGCAGATCCAGTACCCTGCGCCGGAACTCCGGCGGGTAGCCCCGTCGTCCCATGCCACTTCCTCTCATCAAGTGGCACAAGAATCCAGAAATCCGCCTCCACTCAAGCCGGGGCACACCATCCCGCCGCTCACGCTTCAAGATCGCAAGAATGGCCAGAGTCGAGCCTGCTCGTAAACCAAGTGCCGTCCAGCAATTTAGTTTCCGGTTAGGAGACTTCAGCGTCGGCGACTATCGCTGATGCAACAGCCGGCTCTTTGAGAATTCTCACTATCGCCTCCGGGGTGTTCTGCACGACGATTCCATGGATACGGACGTTCTCTGCCTGCTCTTGCAGCTCCGAGAGACTCAGACCGAGGGTCCCAAGCGCAGCGCTGTCACTGGCGCGCAGCTGTGATACCCATTTTTGGAAGCTAGCCGTAGCGGACTGCACTTTATGACAGAAGTCAAAGCCGCGGCGGCTCGCACAGGAAAGACCGGCGGTTCCCCAATCCCAGCTAATCGGGTTTTCATCACTGCCTCGAGGGGCAAATAAGAATACCTCCGGATTTGAGGCAAACGTTCTCACCTCAGCCTCAGCGAGTGGCTTTACCAGCCTGACTACAACCTTTATCGTCGCATTGGCGTTGAGCTTGCCGATGACTTTTATTTGCTGAGCTTTCTGTGGCCAGTCCTGCGCGTTCCCGAGAGATTGAATTGCATCAGTCATCCTCCACGGCCCGAGATTGGAAATGATAGAAGCTTGAGCGGCGAGATCCACCGTAAACATGGGGCGCAGCGAATTGACGCTGACCAGCCTCGGCGAAACGCCAATCCAAGGAAGGAATTCCACACCATACTTCTCGTTGAAGCATGCATGATTGGAGTCATAGGCTGACCAGCTGACACTATAGTCGGGATAGGCAACCGACAGGGCGGTCATCTGAACGAGCCTGAATCTCTCGCACGAGAATGATAATCTGCTCGATTGGTCTGGCCTAGTTAAGAACAGTACGGCGGCAGCCGACAGTAGTATGGCTATAGCGGCGATGCCGAGCTTCCTCATCCCTAGCCTCCTGGCTAGATTGTCATGATGCCGGTTTGATCTCTTCATTCAAGAAAGCATGCCCTCCCCGAAGGCGTTACATTAGCGCACCTCGCCTACTACAGCGATGCCCGATACAAGTTCACTCTTCGAGGAAAGCAGGCGGAGCACAGCGGCGGTCTGCCAAGTTACAAATCCGTAAATGCGGCCTTCGGCCGATGCCCGCTGGAGGACGTCTGCCTGCAATCCGATCTTGGCAAGATCTACCTGATCATCGGTGGAGAGGCTTGCCACCCATCGTTGGAATTGAGTTACAAGCTTGCGCTCCGCACCGCCCGCACAGGCGTCAAACCCGCGTGCCTGGCAAATTGTTGTGTGATCCCATGAGAGCGGTTTTCTGCCGGAAGCACTTGGAGATAAGAGAACCGTGTCCACCCATCCCGTCCAGAGCTTTCGCAGTTCGTCTTCTGTCATGGGCTTCCTGAGGTAGACGACTGCAAGATATGGGTTCTCCGCCGGTAGTGACGCCAGCCTCGCGGTCATTGCCTCTGGCAGGCTCAGGGCGCCAGCGAACCGGAGGGTCTCGGTCATTCTCCAACTCGGAAGACTCGATGGCAGTTGCTCGCTCATGGGACGCCGATAGTCGACCCATGTGACCACCGATGGAGATCCGTCGCCTCGCGCGGTACGTGCGCCGACTCTCAGAACAGCCCCGCCGACACCGGAAGGGCACTCTCTGTCAGGTGCCGGGAAGTCCACTCGATAATCCGGATTTTGAACGGCGAGCCCGTTCAACAGGACCCGACGAAACTTGTCACATTCGATGGCCCAGTTCTTCGGCCTCTGCCGCTCTCCCGGGAGACCGGCAGAAGGTTGCCGGATAAGCAACAGCAGAGTAGTTGTCGCGGCGACGATGGCTGCAAGCGCAGCAATGGATGCCCTTTGAGCGCCTGGACGCGAAAATAACACCTGACGAATCCTACTGCAAACATGATGGTTGCCGGAGGTACGAAGACGATGGTCCCGGACAGTTTCCTGAGCCCCGCCTTCATTTACTGAGTTTAACGTGTGAAGTTACAATGGCTTGAGGGTCAGGCCGGTCCCGGCCAGACAGCCGTCGATCGCCCTGGCTCTCGAACCAGGGCGATCGTGTACCCGACACTACGCATTCAACCTGTGGACCCCCACATGGGGGTGATTTCCACCACGTCGTCCTCGACCACGTGATCGGCGGTGCCTCAGCTCCTCGCTTCGAGGGCGGAAAGAACACTTTCTCGACATCACCGTGCCAAGCTGCCTCCACTTCTCCGGGGGTCAGTGGGCGCTCGAACCAAGCGACGGCGGTCACCCAGAAGGGGCCACGCACACCCGCCAGCATGTCCTCGACAGGCTCTGTCTTGAACGCGAGCCTCCTGTAGGCGACGGTGATGCGCGAACTCCACAGTGTAGGCAGTCTGATGGAGCCACCCGGGAGCAGCTCGCTCGTCGTCTCGAAGCGGAGATCACTGCCCAGCTGGCCTGGCCGGGGTGACAGAACCAGCCGCAGCCTGCCCCCCTGATCCGAAAGTTCGGCGTCCTCCTGGCGCGATTCCAGAAAGTCGATCGCGTAGTCAGGGTTTGCTGAGGCGAAGCCGTTCACCAGAACTCGCCAAATGTCGTGGATGGTGTGTCTGTCCCGCCAAAAGCTCTCGGAAGGCGTTGGATGGGTGATTACGTAGGTGCCCACAGCGGCCAGCGCGACCACGACCACAGCGATGATCACGCTCCAGTGGCGAGCCTTGGCTCTCGCAGCTGACAACCTGACTCCACAGAGCTGAGGGTGGCAGAAAACGATGTGCGAGTCATCGCACGAATTGGCCTCCGAGCTCCATACGTTTCACGAGCTCCAATCCGACGACCGCATCAGCCCGTGGCATGCGATCGCGGCCGCGGCGACGACGTTGAGCGAGTCGACTCCCGCCTCCATGGCGGCCGGGCTCATCGGGATGCACACCGCCTCATCGGCCTCGTGCAGCCACCGCGAGGACAGCCCGTCCCCCTCCGACCCCAGCAAAAGAGCCACCCGCTCCCCCAGCTTCACCCTGTCGACAGGCGTCGCACCCTGATCCGGCGTCAACGCCAGCAGCCGGTACCCCGCCTCCCGGACCTCCCCCAACCCCGCATACCAGTCGGCCATCCGCGCGTACGGGATCGCGAACACCGCCCCCATCGACACCTTCACCGCCCGCCGATACAGCGGATCAGCGCACCGCGGCGACAGCACGATCCCATCCACCCCCAGCGCCGCCGCACACCTGAAGATCGCGCCGACGTTCGTATGGTCCACGATGTCCTCGAGGACCACGACCCGCGTCGCCTTCCCGATCACCTCGGACACCGAGGGCAGCGGCAGCCGTTCCATCGAGGCCAGCGCGCCCCGGTGCACCTGGAACCCGGCGATGCGCGACATCAGCTCGTCGCTCACCAGGTAGACCGTCGCTCCCCCGAGCACGTCGGCCAGCGGCTTGAGCCACCGCTCCGTGGTGAGCACCGAGCGGATCGGGTGACCGGAGGCGATCGCCCGCCTGATCACCTTCTCGCCCTCGGCCAGGAACAGCCCCCGTTCGGCCTCCAGGCTCTTGCGCAGCTCGACGTCCCGCAGGCTGGTGTAGTCCGCCAGGCGGGGATCGTCGAAGTCGGTGACGTACTCGATGACGTACTCAGCGCGCGCTTGACCCACGCCTTGAATACTGCCAGTGCCATCCGGCCGCGTAGGCCAGGAGCACGACGGCCGGGCCCACGAGCGTGCCGGCGCCGACCTTGGTGATCACGGCGGGGAGGCCGAAGAGCGGGTTCGGCTCGTCCACCAGCGGCCACAGGAGCGCGCCCGCGACCATGCCGGCGCCGCACGCCGCCAGCATCACCCGTCTGAGGCGGGCGGTGGTGGACAGGTGCGCGGGTACGGCGGCGCCCGCCATCCGCGACAATCCCCGCCACACCCACCACCCGACGATGGCCAGGCCGGCGACCGACGAGATGTACTGCAGCAGGCGGAAGACGCTGATCACACCGAGCACGCGATCGTCGAGCCAGCTCCAGCCCCAGATCTCGATGGCGTAGGAGTGGGTGAAGGAGTCCCACAGGACGTGGGTCGCGGCGCCGGCGGCGGCCCCCGCGACGACGGGAAGCGGGCGGAAGTCCCGGCGCAGCGTGGCGGCCCGCCCGGCGAGCGCCGGAGGCAGCAGTGAGATCAACGGCTCCCACAACACCTGCTGGACCAGCCCGAGGACCACGATCACGGCGACCACGTCGATCGTCACCACGCCGTGGACGCTGTGCCAGTCGTCGTAGTCCGGCAGGAAGGGCAGGAAGATCGGCATGTCGGGAATCATCGCGCCGATCACCAGCGCCCACGGGTCGAGCCAGCGACGCGCCCGGCCCGAGGACACCAGCGGCAGCACGGCCGCCACATGGGCCGGAGTGAACGGCATGGCCGCAATCTACCCAACTCGCCCCTACCCTGACGGCCCATGTTCTGCCCGGGTTCGCCCAGCCGGCCCTCATGATGCGACACGTCAGGAAGTTATCCACAGCCGCCGGCCAACCCGGGCTGGAAACGCTGCGTAATCGCTAATGTGCATATCGTGCATGCCGTACAGACCCAGCAGACTCATCCGCCGGCATGGTTGCGCGACGCCCGCCGGGCCCGCACGCTGGCGCAGCTCACCCTCGCCTGGCTCGCCGTCGAAAGCGTGCTCGGCTTCGCCGCCGGGCTGCAGTCGCATTCCGTCGCGCTCATCGGGTGGGGGCTCTCGGCCTTCGTCGAGGCCCTTGCCAGCCTCATCGTCGTGTGGCGCTTCACCGGCGCCCGGACCCTCTCGCCGCGCGCCGAGCACCACGCCCGCCGCGCCGTCGCCGTCAGCTTCTGGCTGCTCGCGCCGTATCTGATCCTTCACGTGTGGCACGACGTGGACGTGGGGCACCGCGTGACCCCGACCGTGCTCGGCGTCGTCGTGACGGCCGTCAGCCTGGTCAGCATGCCGGCCCTCGGCATGGCCAAGCGCAGGCTCGGCCGCAGGCTCGGATCGCCGGCCGCCCGCGGGGAGGGCACGCAGAATCTCATCTGCGCCGCCGACGCCGCGGGCGTCCTGACCGGTCTGTGGGCCGGGACGCAGGGGTGGTGGTGGGTCGATCCGGCCGTCGCTCTGGCGCTGGCCGCGGTAGCCGTACGGGAGGGTTGGCGGGCCTGGCGCGGTCACGAATGCTGCCATTGACCGTGGCGCCGCGTAATCGTTGCACCAAAAGAGTGGTTTTGTACCGCAAAGAGCAGCGAGTATCGTTCCTCAAGCATTGCGGAGCATCTCCCGCCAGGATCTCCGAGGGGCTCGACGCAGCACAACCAGGACCGAAGAGGAACCACCGTGGGGCGACACCGCACAGACGACTACGACCCTGGATACCGGGCCCAGCAGGCAGGCCCGAGCAGACGCCGGAGCCGGGGCGGGCGCGGCAGGGTGCTGGTGCCCCTGGCCGGGGCGGTGGCGCTCGCCGTCCTCCTCGGCGTGGCCGCCTTCGTGATCTTCACCAGGGAGAACGCCTGCTCGGGTGACAAGATCACCCTGCGTGTCGTCGCCTCGCCGGACATCGAGCCGGCGGTCACCAAGGTCGCCAACACCTACAACAAGACGTCCCACGACGTCGACGGCCGGTGCGTTGAGGTGGCGGTGACCAAGGAGTCGTCGGCCAAGACAGCCGCCGCGCTGGCCGCGGGCAAGGCGCCCGCCGAGGTGTGGGTGGCCGACTCCAGCCTGCTCGTCGCCAGGCTGAAGGCGAGCGCCGAGGGGGTCGCGGTGTCGCTGCCGGAGGCCACCGCGAGCGTCGCCAGCTCGCCCATCGTCCTGGCCGCCTCCGCCGCCTCGGCCAAGAAGCTCGAGGGCACGCTGCAGCCCAGCTGGGAGGGCATGATCAGCGCGGCCAACGTCGCGAACCCCGACGGCCTGGCCAAGAAGATCCGCGTGCTGGCGCTGGACCCGCAGAAGAACTCCGCCGGCCTCAACGCGCTGCTGGCCGCCGCAGGTGCGGCCCAGGCGGCGGGCACCGACAACAGGGCGCTCATCGGCGCGCTGAAGAAGCTGTCCCGCGAGGTCGTGGCCGAACCCAGCGCGCTGCTGGCGAGCCTGACGGTGAAGTCGGGGCAGCGGGTGCCGATCGGCGTGGCCTCCGAGCAGAGCATCTGGGCCCACAACGCCAAGAAGCCCGACCTGCCGGTCGTGCCGCTCTACCCGGCCGAGGGCACGTTGAGCCTCGACTACCCGTACGTGGTGACCACGCCCGACGCGGTCACGCGCAAGGCGGCCGAGGACTTCGCCAAGGAGCTGGCCACGGAGCCGGCCAAGAAGATCCTGCGCGACTACGGCTTCCGCACGCCCGACGGGAAGGGCGGCCCGGCGCTGTCGGAGAACAAGGGCTTCTCCCCCAAGGCCCCGCAGGCGCTGCCCGCGCCCGACGCGCAGACGGTGGCGAGCATGAGCCAGTCGTGGAGCCGGCTCAACCTCGGCACGCGGCTGCTGGCGTTGCTGGACATCTCCGGCACGATGGCACTGCCGGTGCCGGGCACCAACCCGCCGCAGACGCGCATGCAGGTCATCGCCAAGACGGCGCTGGGCGGGCTCGGCATCTACGACGCCAAGGCGGAGATCGGCGCCTGGCTGTTCTCCACGCACCTCGACGGCCAGGGCAAGGACTACCGGGAGGTCGTCCCGGTCGGACCGCTCGGCGAGCCGATCAACGGCGTGCTGCGCAAGGACCGCCTGGCGCAGATGCTGACCACCGTCCAGGCCAAGCCCACGGGCGACACCGGGCTGAACGACACGATCAAGGCCGCCTACGGCCAGATGGTGGAGAACTACGCCGAGGACAAGATCAACGTTTTGCTGATCTTCACGGACGGCGCCGGCAACGACGACCCGGACGGCGGCGTCGGCGACAGGGAGATCCTCGACTACCTGAAGAAGACCTACGACCCGAAGCGCCCGGTCAACATCCTGCTCATCGCGTTCGGCCCGGACGCGCCCAAGGGCAAGTCCAAGATGGACGCGCTCGCCCAGGCGACCGGCGGCGAGGCGTTCATCGTGGAGAACCCGCTGGATGTGCGGGAGGTGTTCCTCAAGGGCATGGAGCGCCGCCTGTGCGCGCCGAACTGCAAGGACGAGGGCTGACGCGACCCGGCGCCTCGTCGTCGTGACCCGCCGGGAAGTGTCGTGACCCGCCGGGAAGTACCGCCGGCGCGCGTCCGCCCGATCCGTCCGAGGCGGACGCGGCGCCCCAGGCGTCCCAGGCGTCCCAGGCAGCACAGCCGTACCGCCCGCCCCACCCCGATACCCACTCGTTATGCGCAGTCCTCCACACCCGCCAACCCGGCGTCCTTCCGAACGTGGGGCTCACCCGCACACGTTCTTCTGGGAGGACCTCCCGTGCCCGGATGGCCTGACGTCGACCGCGCCGACGACCACCGAATCCTGGACGCTCTGCGCCGTGGCGACGGCCAAGCCCCCGCCCGCCTGTACGACGCCTACGCCGAGCGCCTCCACGACTACGCCTGCGCCCTCCTGGGCGACCGCGACGCGGCCGCGGAAGCCGTACACGACGCCCTGGTCACCGCCCACGGATGCGCCGCCAGGCTGAAGGAGCCCGCCAGGCTCCGGGCCTGGCTGTATGCGCTGGCACGGTTCCAGTGCGTCGCCAGGGCCAAGACGGCGACCGGCCAGGGCACGCCGCCGCCCGTGCTGGACGACCCCGAGGACCACGAGCTGGCCGAGCTGGTCCGCGAGGTGGTGGCCGGCGAGTTGAGCAAGCAGGAGCGCGAGGTGCTCGAGCTGTCGGTGCGCCACGGGCTCACCCCCTCGGAGGCAGGCTCGGTGCTCGGGCTGACCTCCCGGCAGGCCGCGTCGAGGCTGGCACGGGCCCGCGACCATCTGGAGAACGCGGCGGCCGCCGTCGTGCTGGCCAGGACCGGCCGCGCCCACTGCCCCGACCTGTCGGCGATGGTGGACTCCTGGGAGGGGCCGCTGACTCCGATGCTGCGCCGGCGGCTGTCGGGGCACATCGGCGGGTGCGAGGTGTGCACCGAGGGCAAGCAGCGCCAGGTGTCGGCGGCGCGGCTGCTCGACATGGCGCCGGTGGCGTTCCCGCCCATCTCGCTGCGCCGCAGGGTGATCGAGACGTGCGGCTCGCCCGAGCTGGACCACACCCGCACGCTGATCATGGACAGGGCCGAGAGCTTCGACCGGACCGGCTTCCCCGTGGCCGCCGAGCACCGCCGGTCCCGCCGCCGGCCGCGCCGCCTGGCGCCCGTGGTGGTGCTGGCGGCGGGCGTGCTGGCCGCGACCGGCGCGGCCGCCTGGCTCGGGGGCGGCGACGAGCCCGGCACGCCCACGGCCATGCGCCTGCTGCCCACCGGCGGGCCCAGCCACGCCGTCGCGCTCCCGGAGCCCGACCCGCAGACCCAGGACCCGGAAGCCCGGAACGACCCGGAAGACGACGCCGAGCCGGAGGAGGACGCGGCGGCGACGCCCACCCCCACGCCGCCCGCCGCCCGCCCGACCGTCACCCGGCCCCCGGCCCGCCGCCCGGCGACCCAGCCCACCCGGCGCCGGCCGGTCCCCGCGGCGCCGCGCCTGAGCGTCGGCTGCCCCGCCGGGTTCGACGGCGTGGGGTCGGTACGGCTCAGCGCCGCGGGCGCCGCCGTGCGGTGGCACGCCACGGTGTCGGAGGGCCTGCTCCTGCTCCCGTCGAGCGGGACGCTGAGGGCGGGCGGCTCGGCGTCGCTGTCGCTCGTCGCGGAGGACCCGGCGGCTCCGGGCAGCGGCACGGTGGCGTTCAGCTCCAACGGCGGCGCCGCCACTTGCACTGTGAGCTGGGACGGTGAGAAACCTCACACGTCCGACCCGCCCACCGACGGCCCGACGCCGTCGGTGGGGCCCAGCGAGTCGCCGCAGGCCAGCGAAACTGCGGAAACCGAGCATTCCTGATCGGTCGCAAAAATCTTGGCTATCCGGTAAACCTGGACGGACTGTCAACCGTCGCCGTTGACGTGCAGGATGCCAGATTGGTCCCATGAATTGGATCAAATGTCTTCCTGCCTGTCCAGGAGCCTGAACGTTGCTTCGCAGAGTATTGAGCTGGGCGGTCGCCCTCGCGTGCGTCGCGGGCGCGGTCATCGCGCTCGCCGACATCCACACGCCGCTGCGGCCGTACTTGGTGTCGATGTTCCTGCTCGTCGTGCCGGGTGTGGCCGTCGCAGGACTGTTGCGAGATCGTGATCCAGTCGCCGGACTATCGGTAGCGGCCGCGGCGAGTCTGGTGCTGAACGTTCTTCTAGCGCAGGCCATGCTGCTGTTCGATGCGTGGTCGCCTCGTGCGGGCGTCGCGACGGTCGCCGTCCTGGGCGGCTTCCTGTACGTCCTGCGAGTGCTCTACCGGGGACGGGACACGTTGGCCGAACAGGGGGTCGGGTCGCAGTGAACATCCAGGTGACACGCCCGGGAGAGCTGGGTGCCGCGGAGCGTTCCCGATGGCGGGAGCTCCAGAAGGCCGATCCGAGCCTGGACAACCCGTTCCTGTCGGTGGAGTTCGCGCTGGCGATGGACCGGCTGCGCGACTACGTGAGGGTCGCGGTCGTCCACGACGGCGGGCGGATCGCCGGGTTCTTCCCCTTCGAGCGGCACGCCTTCGGCATCGGCAAGCCGCTCGGCGGCTTTCTGACGACCTACCACGGGCTCATCTCCGAGCCCGGCCTCAGGCTTCCGGCCAAGGAGCTGCTGCGGGCGTGCGGGCTGACCGTCTACGAGTTCGACCACCTGGTGGCCGGGCAGCCGACCTTCACGCCGTATGAGACGGACGTGCGTCCCGCGGCGGTGATGGACTTCTCGGCGGGGTTCGACGCCTGGCTGGCGCAGGTGCAGAAGAACTCCCCGAAGAACCTCAAGACCGTCCGCTACAAGGAGCGCAAGCTGGCCCGCGAGCAGGGGCCGCTGCGCCTGGAGTGGAACTCCGCCGACGCCGGCGAGCTGGACCTGCTGCTGCGGTGGAAGTCGGACCAGTACCGGCGCACGGGCCGGGTGGACAGGTTCGCCCAGCCGTGGATCGTCGAGCTGACCCGCCAGATGCACGCCGAGCGCTCCCCCGACTTCTCCGGCGTGCTGACCATGCTCTACGCCGGGGACACCCCCGTCGCGGGCCACTTCGGCCTGCGCACCGCCACCACCCTGGTCGGCTGGTTCCCCGCCTACGACACCGACTTCGCGCGCTACTCGCCCGGCATCGTCCACCACCTGCACATGGCCAGGCGCGCCTGCGAGGCCGGGATCCGCCAGGTGGACATGGGCAAGGGCGGCAAGGAGTACAAGGACTGGCTCAAGAGCGGGGTCGTGTACGTCAGCGAGGGCCGCGTCTCACGGCCCTCCCCCGCGGCCGCCGTCCACTGGATCGGACGAACTCCTTTCACCAAGGCGCGAACAATCGTGCTCGATCGGCCGTCTCTCTATAAGGCAGCCGATCGGGTACTCAAGAGCTTCGGTCGGTTGCGTAGCCATTTGCACCCTCAGTCACCCAACGCAGCCACCAAGCAACAGTGGGGGGTCCGCTGATCTTTCGCTGAACGACCCGACACCGCACAACATCCTCACGCCAGCTGGACCCGCCCATCGGCACGTCAGGCCACCGCGCCGTGGACGAGGTCCTGGAAGGATTTCCCCGACAATGAGTCCCGAGAGCATTCGGCACAACAGAGCAGTGCACACCACGCCCCTTCGTCCGGACCAGCCGCTGCGGTCCATCCCGCCTCTGGAACAGTTCGTCCCGGTCACCCCGCACCTGGCGATCTCGCCGACGGTGTCGGTGGTGATCCCGGCGATGAACGAGGCGGACAACCTCCCGCATGTCTTCGCCACGCTGCCGCATTGGGTCGACGAGATCGTCCTGGTGGACGGCAACTCCGTCGACGACACGGTGGAGGTGGCCAGGCGGTTGCGGCCCAACGTGAAGATCGTCACCCAGCCCGGCAGGGGCAAGGGCGACGCGCTGGCCGCGGGGTTCGCCGCCGCGTCCGGCGACATCATCGTGATGATCGACGCGGACGGGTCGACGGACGGGCGCGAGATCATCTCCTTCGTGGCCGCTCTGGTGAGCGGCGCCGACTTCGTCAAGGGGTCCCGCTACGCCTCCGGCGGCCACAGCGACGACCTCACGTTTTCGCGGCGGTTTGGTAACAAAATCCTGACAAAGATCGTCAACTTGCTGTACGGCACGCAGTACACGGACCTGTGCTACGGCTACAACGCCTTCTGGGCCCACCACCTCCGCACGCTCGACCTCGACTGCGACGGCTTCGAGGTCGAGACGCTGATGAACATCCGCGCCGCCAAGGCCGGTCTCAAGGTCGTGGAGGTGCCCAGCCACGAGCGCTGCCGCATCCACGGGGAGAGCAACCTGCGCGCCGTCCGCGACGGCCTGCGGGTGCTGCGGACGATCGTCCGCGAGTGGCGGCGCGGGCCCGTCTACCTCGAGGTGGAGCCGGCCGGCGCCCCCGCCGCCGACCGTGGCGTGGCGTAACGCGGCAGGGAGATCCGTCAGTGCGCACGTCAGTGATCATCTGTGTCTACACCGAGGAACGCTGGGAGGACATCAAGCAAGCCGTGGGCTCGGTGGAGCGCCAGACGCGCCCTCCGCATGAGCTGATCCTGGTCGTGGACCACAACCCCGGGCTGCAGCGCAGGCTCGAGGAGGCCTACCCGCAGGCGCGGGTGGTGGCGAACGCGCACGAGAAGGGCCTGTCAGGCGGCAAGAACACCGGCGTGGAGGTGGCGACGGGCGACCTCGTCGCGTTCCTCGACGACGACGCCGTGGCGGACCCCGGCTGGCTGGAGGCGTTGGAGGAGGGCTTCCAGGAGCCGGACGTGGTCGGCGTGGGCGGCAGGACCGAGCCCGTCTGGGCCTCGGGCCGCCGGCCACGCTGGTTCCCGCCGGAGTTCGACTGGACGGTGGGCTGCACCTACCGGGGCATCCCGCTGGTCAAGGCGCCGATACGCAACGTCATGGGCGGCAACGCCGCGTTCGTGCGCAAGGCCGTCGCCGAGGTGGGCGGCTTCCACAGCGGCATCGGCCGCAGCGTGCAGGGCCGCAAGAGCCGCCCGCTGGGCTGCGAGGAGACCGAGTTCTGCATCCGGCTGGCCCAGCGCAAGCCGGGCTCGGTCATGCTCTACCAGCCGGCCGCCGTGATCGGCCACAAGGTCTCCCGCCAGCGCGAGAGCGTAGGCTATTTCCTGTCACGGTGCTTCGCCGAGGGCCTGTCCAAGGCCCTGGTGACGCGGGAGGTCGGCGCCGCCCAGGGGCTGGCCAGCGAGCGGGCGCACGCCATGAAGACGCTCCCGCTGGGCGTGCTGCGCAGCCTGGGCGAGGCGCTCAGGGGCGACGTGGGCGGGCTGGGCCGGGCGCTGGCGATCGTCGCCGGCCTGGCCTGGACGACGTGGGGCTACGTCCTGGGCAGCTGGAGGGTGAGGTCGAGATCATGACGCGCGTGCCGATCCTCATGTACCACTCGGTCACCGACCGGCCCAACCCGCTGACCGCGCCGCTGGCCGTACGGCCGGGCGACTTCGCCGAGCAGATGGCCTACCTGGCCGACCGCCGCTTCACCCCGATGACCATGTCGGGGCTGGTGGCGGCGCTCAACCAGGGCAACGTGCCGCCCAGGCCGATCGTGGTGACCTTCGACGACGGGTACGCCGACTTCCACGAGCACGCCCTGCCCGTGCTGGAGCGCCACGGCTTCCCCGCCACGGTGTTCCTGACCAGCGGCTGGGTGGCCGACGCCGGTCCGGATGCGGCCGGCCGCCCGCTGGACCGCATGCTGAGCTGGAGCCAGGCCCGCGAGGCCGCCCAGGCCGGCATCGAGATCGGCGGGCACAGCCACAGCCACCCCCAGCTCGACCAGCTGCCCGACGCCGAGCTGCGGCAGGAGCTGCGCAGGAACAAGGCGCTGCTGGAGGACAAGATCGGCCAGCCGGTCGCGACCATGGCCTACCCCTACGGCTACTCCAGCGCCCGGGTGCGCCGCGAGGTCTACAAGGCCGGGTACTTCGCCGCCTGCGCGGTGAACAACGCGGTCGCCGCGGACCGCCACGACCTGCTGGCCATCCCCAGGCTGACCGTGGGCAGGCACACCACCGCCGAGCGGTTCCGCCGGGCGGTGGAGGGCAGCGCCGTGCCCATGATCTACCTGCGGGAGCGGCTGCTGACGAAGGGCTACGCGATCGTGAGGCGGACCAGGTACGGCATGCGGCGGGTCATGGGCCATGTCTAGGGCCATGTCCAGGGCCCTGTCCAGCCTGCGCCGCCGTCTCCTGAACGACCTGCGCAACCCCCTGCTGCGCAACGGCTACGCGCTCATGGCCAACACCGCCGTCACGGCCGTGCTGGGCATGGGCTACTGGCTGCTGGCCGAGCGGCTCTACACGCCCGAGGAGTTCGGCAGGGGGCAGGCTCTCATCACCGCGATGCGGCTGTTCGCGTCGCTGACCGCGCTGGCCATGGGCGGGGCGCTGGCCAGGTTCCTGCCGATCGGCGGGCGCCGTACGGCGGAGCTGATCCTGCGCGGGTACGGCCTGGCCGCGGCCACGGGCGGCGCGGCGGCGGTCGGCTTCCTGCTCACGGTGCCGCTGTGGGGCTCGACCTACTCCTGGCTCGGCGGGTTCGGTCCCGGCCTGTTCTTCCTGGGCGCGGTGCTGGTGTGGGCGGTCTTCACGCTCCAGGACGTGGTGCTGACCGGGCTTCGCCAGGCGGTCTGGGTGCCGGTCAACAGCCTGGTGTTCGGCCTGGTCAAGATGGGCCTGCTGGTGGCGCTGGCCGGGGCCATGCCGGACGGCGGGATCTTCGTGTCGTGGATCGTGCCGACGGCGATCGCCCTGATCCCGGTGAACTGGCTGATCTTCGGCGTGATCGTGCCGCGTCACCTGAAGGACAGGGGCACCGAGGGCCGCCCGCCGCGCCTGCGCGAGATCGGGCGGTTCCTGGCCGGCGACTACCCGGGGACGCTGTCCATCCTGGCCATCATCTACCTGGTGCCGACCGCCGTGGCCACGCAGATCGGCCCCGCGCAGTTCGGTCGCTTCTCGATGGCGCACACGCTGGGCTGCCTGATCGAGCTGCTGGCCATGAACATGGCGGTGTCGCTGACCGTCGAGGGCTCCTTCGACCCCGCCCGCCTGGCCCGCCAGTGCCGGCGGGCGCTGCGCCGGGCGTTCACGATCATCGTGCCGATCGTGGCCGTGACGCTGGTCGCCGCGCCGTACATCCTGCTGGTCTTCGGCCGGGAGTTCGCCGACGAGGGCAGCACGCTGCTGCGGCTGATGGCGCTGGCCGTGCTGGCGCGGGTGCCGATCGAGGTGTACCTGAGCGTCCTGCGGGCGCGGGGCCAGGCGCGGCTGCTGGCGCTGGTCCAGATGGGGCTGGCCGGGCTGATCCTGGTGTCGGTCTTCGCGCTGTTCCCGCTCGCCGGGATCAACGCGGTGGGGTGGGGGTTGCTGGGCAGCGAGGCGCTGGTCGCGCTGCTGATTTCCGGACGGCTGCGCTCAGTCCTTAGGCTTGACCGGACAGACCAGGTCAGGCCGACACGACAGGCAGCGACATGACCGACTCGGCGGACGACGACACCACGGTGAACCGTCGGCGCCCGGCGCCCTCAAGCGTGCATATCGGACATCCTCCGACGGAGGAGGATCCACCGACGGTGGAGCTGCCGGCGATCTCCGCGTCGCCGGCGGCGGCTGAAGCCGAGCCGGAAGCCCGGACAGAAGCCCAGCCGGAAGCCGAGCCGGAGGATGACGTCCACGACCAGACGGTGCCCGTGGCGCGCCCGCTCCCGGCCCGGCGCCCGCCGGAACCGGCCGAGGCCCCACCGGCCCCACCGCCGGTCACCCCGTCGGCCACGCCGGCGCCTGAGGCACCGCCGGCGCCCGAGGCCGCGCCGAAGCCCGAGGTTTCGGCTGCGGCCGCGGCTCCGGCGCAGGCCGCTCCGGGGAGGGCCCCGGCGACGCTGCTGACCCGGGTCCACCGCTGGCTGCCCGTGGTGCTCATGGTCGAGGGCGTCATCATGTACTTCCTCGCCATGACGCTCGACCCCGGCCCGCTGCGCGGGGTGCGGCCGGTCGACATCGACGGGCTCGGGCTGATCTCGGCCATGCCGCTGAGCGCGTTCGCCGGGATCCTCATCATGATCGTGTCGTTCTTCGTCACGGTCACCCAGGCGGTCGACCGCAAGATCCTGCTGCTGGTGCAGATCTCGGCCATCACGCTGGCCCTGCACGGCGCGGGCTCCCTCGTGGCCGACGAGCCGCGCTTCCCGACCGCCTACGTCCACGCCGGGTTCGTGGAGTTCATCGCCAGGACCGGGGAGGCGGCCACCTCCATCGACGCCCGCATGGGCTGGCCCGGCTTCTTCGCCCTGTTCGCCTTCGTGACCAGGACGGCGGGCGTCACCGACCTGACGACGATCCTGCAGTGGACGCCGCCGGTGATGAACCTGCTCTACCTGCTGCCGCTGGTGCTGATCTTGCGCCAGGTGGTGGCCACCACCCGGGCCAGGTGGTACGCGGCGCTGCTGTTCGTCATCGTCCAGTGGATCGGCCAGGACTACTTCTCCCCGCAGGGCTTCACCTTCGCGCTGTACCTGGCGTTCGTGGCGATCGTGCTGCGCTGGTTCGGCCGCGTCGAGCCGCGCGTGAAGCCGCTCCCGCGCAAGGGGCTGCGGCGGCTGCTGGCCAAGCTCGACGCGATGACGCCCGGCGAGCTGGCCAACCCCGGCGTGCACGGCGCGGACCGGGTGCTGCTGCTGTGCCTGCTGATCGCGCTGTTCGTCGCCGCGACGGCCTCCCACCAGATCACCCCGTTCATGATGCTGGGCGTCGTGACGGCGCTGCTGCTGGTCCGGCGCACGTCGCTGTCGTGGGCCCTGCCGTTCTTCCTGGGCCTGATCGTGCTGGCGTGGATCAGCTTCCAGGCGGTCGGGTTCTGGGCGGGCAACATCGAGAGCATGTTCGGCAGCCTCGGGCAGATCTTCACCAACCTCCAGCGCAACACCGGCGACCGCATCGCCGGCACCGACCCCGAGCACGCGCTGGTGCTGAAGGCGCGGCTGGGCATCTGCGCGGCCGTCCTGGGGCTGGCCGGGGTGGGCCTGCTGCGGCGGCTGCGCCGCGGCGTGGTCGACAGGGCGGCGCTCGTGCTGCTGTGCGTGCCGGTGATGGCGCTCGGCCTGCAGAGCTACGGCGGCGAGATCGGGCTGCGCATCTACATGTTCACGCTGCCCGGAGCCTGCCTGCTGGCCTCCTACGCCTTCTTCCCCAACCTGCCGGGCGCCAGCGGCGACGCACGCGACGAGACGATCCCGATGCGCAAGCGGCGCGTCCGCCTCAACCCCCAGGTCACCAGGAAGGTCTCCCTGGCCCTGGCGCTGTGCGCGGCGATGGCCTTCTCCATGGCCTTCCTGGTCGCCCGCTACGGCAACGAGAAGTTCGAGCGCGTGACCACCGGCGAGATCCAGGCCATGCACTACATCTACGAGCACGACAGGCCCAGCGCCCGCGTGCTGTACCTGGTGCCGAACCTGGGCCCGGAGAGCACGCCGATCCTGCCGTGGGGCGAGCGCGACGTGGACCGGATCGAGTACCGCAAGGCCCTGGTCCACAAGGACCCCACTCAGATCAAGGACGCCCTCGACGCGCTGCGCCTGAGCGAGCGCAACACCTACCTGGTGGTCACCACGGCCCAGGCCGACTACCTGAAGCTCAACGAGGACTTCCCGGCCGACTGGGGGCGGCGCTTCCGCACGGCCCTGGACGCCTCGCCGGACCTGCGCAAGGTCGTCGACAACCGCGACGCGGCCGTCTACGTCTGGAAGAACGTCC
The DNA here is from genome assembly GCF_002093975.1 of Thermoactinospora rubra. GTDB lineage: Bacteria > Actinomycetota > Actinomycetes > Streptosporangiales > Streptosporangiaceae > Nonomuraea > Nonomuraea rubra_A. The sequence goes on along the minus strand of NZ_KZ084332.1, from coordinate 160,576 downwards.
CGAAGAGCACGCCGATCCCCGACCCGGCCGCCTACACCGGGCGGGACGATCCCGGCTCGCCGTGGACCCCGGTGGGCGCGGTCGCGCTCGCGGTGACCTGGGCGGCGCTGTTCGCCTACGAGGTGCTGAGCCTGCGCGGCAGGGAGCGCGGCGGGCGCGGCAGGCGGCGCCTGCTGTTCGTCGCCGTCCCGGCGTTCCTGCTGTCGATGGCGGTGATCGTCGAACGCTTCCTGGTGATCGCCGGCAGTTAGGGGGCGGCCCGCCAGTGCGCGGGCCGGGCCAGCGAGGGCGGCAGCACGGTCCGCGAGTCGCCCCTGGCCGACTCCAGCTGCGACTGGATGAGGAACAGGCTGCCGGACAGGTCGGCGCCCGACAGGTCGGCGCCGCGCAGGTCCGCCCCGGTGACGTCGGCCTGCCGCAGGTCGGCCCGCCGCAGGTCGGCGCCGATCAGCACCGCGCCGCGGAGGTTGGCGCCGCGCAGGTCGGCGCCCGCGAGCCGGGCACCGATCAGCATGGCGCCCCGACGGTCCTTCCTCTTGCCCAGTACGGCGGAACGGGCCAGCTCGCTGGCGGCCAGCAGCAGCTCGCTGACCGCGGCGCGCAGCGGCCCCACGTCGAGCCCGGCCAGCACGTCGGCGCCGGCGGCGGTGAGCGCCTCGATCTCGGCCCTGCGGGCCTCCAGGTCGCCGCGCAGGGACCGGGCCGGCTCCAGCGTCAGGGCCTCGGTCAGGTAGGCCAGCAGCTCGTGCAGGTGCCGCATGACCGGGAAGACCTCCGCCATGCGCGGGTCCCGCCGCCCGCCGAAGGTGACCTGGGAGACCTGCTGCCCCGCGCCGAAGCAGTCGTAGACGGCGCAGCCGGGGAAGCCGCGCTCGCGCAGCGAGTCGTGGATGCCGCAGCGGTGGTCGGCCAGCAGGTTGGGGCAGGGGCGGCCGGCCGGCTTGTCGATGGCGAAGTCGGCGGAGGCGGTGAAGGCGGGCACGACGCAGCACAGCGCGAAGCAGCGGCCGCAGTCGGCGCGAAGAGATGCGGACAAGAGCGGTCTTTCACGGCAAGAGCGGATTTCTCAGCCGGTCACGCCGCGCGGGCTCCACTTGATCTCGTAGGGCTTGAGCGTGACGGTCTTGCCGTCCACGGTAGCCGACAGCTCGGCGTCGGTGGTGTTGACCATGACCATCATGCGTTCCTGGGCCAGCACGCGGACCCGCTGGTCGGACACGCTCACCTGCGCCAGCGGCACCCCGGCGGGGAACCACTTGGTGAAGCCGCTCAGCAGCCCTGCCATGGGCATCTCCCGGCCGTTGCCGGGGACCCACAGGCAGCCGGGGCAGTCCTTGCCGGTCTCGCGCTGCGGGTTCCAGTACAGGGCCGTGGTCGCGCCGCTGGCGGCGAACTCCATCATGGCCACGGCCTGCACGGCGGTGCGCTTGGCCTCGCTCCAGCCGGAGTTCGTCGGCTCGATGTACCACTCGGCCCACCACACCGGCAGGTCGCCGCTCTTTTGGCGCAGCCAGGTCGTGATGGCGCTGAACTTGGCCAGCGCGCCGAAGTCGTCGGGCACGTTGCCCTTGTCGGTGGTCATGGAGGCGCCGTCGACGACGATGAAGTCGGCGCCCTTCTTCTCCGACAGCCAGTACCCGATGGCGTCCAGCACCCGCTGGTCCATCACGCCCCACGGCCCCTTGAGCTCCGAGCCGGCGTCGCGCTGGGTGCTGTCCATCGGGATGTACGGCCCGCCCACCTGGATCTGCGGGTTCACCTTCTTCAGCGCGTCGTAGACCTTGTTGTACATCTCGGTGTACGCCTCGGCGTCCCAGCGCTGGTTGACCGGGTCCCAGAAGCCCTTGAACTCGTTCCACACCATGTAGTGCCTGACGTTCGGGTAGCGCTTGGCGATGCGGGCCGCGAGGTTGGCGAAGTCGTCGAAGTGCTCGCGCTTGGGGGCGACCGTCGCGTTCTTGGTCCAGTCGGTACGGCCCGGCGTGCCGCCCTTCATCCAGTCGGGCGCGCAGCACAGGGTGATCACGGGCACGCCCTTGGACTGCGAGATGAACTTCATGCGGTCGTCGAGCTGGCGGAAGTCGTAGCGGCCCGGGGAGGGCTCGGGGTTGCCCGCGCCCCAGCCCATGATGTGCTGGTTCTGCAGCATGGGCTCGCGCTCCAGCATGTGGGCGGCCTGCTCGCGGACCTTGGCCGGCTCGTGGTCGGCGCTGAACTGGGTGTGGGTGATGCCCCAGCGCGGCCAGTTCTCCACCGGCGGCGCGGGGTCGAGGCTCGGCGGCGGCGCCGGCGAGGTGGCCGCGGTGGCCGGCTCCCCCTTGGGCGCGGGCTCGCGCATCGCCGCGAATCCCAGGATGCCCCCGATCAGCAGCAGGGCCAGTAGACCGATCACGACGGCGACGATCGCTCCGGGCCGCTTGGCATGCCGCCCGCCGGATGGAATCACGTGGCCCTCCGCTTACGCTCTGCCTGCTTACACTCTGTCTTCCTCCTGCTGTTTATCAAGGTATATGCCGGTACTTGCACGATGCTTGCCACGGGACTTGCTCACAGCTTGTTGGGAGGTGGACGGCTCGTTCACCGCGAGGTAGACGGTGGCCGCTGCCCGCCCGCCGGCCCTGGGACGCCTGCGTGCCGGTAGGGTACCGGCTGCCTGCCCGGCTGGACGACCAGGAGCGTGCCGGGCTCCTCGGCGTAGAAGGCCGACTCGACCGCGGCGGCCACGTCGTCCGCGGTCAGCAGGGGGAAGCCGGCGTCGAGGAAGACCTTGCGCATGCCGGCCACCAGCGGCGTGTCGGTGAAGCCCGGGCACACCGCGCCGATGCGGATGTTCTGCTGGGCCAGCGGGGCGGCCAGCGCCCGCACCAGCCCGACGACGGCGTGCTTGGTCATGGTGTAGATCGGGTCGCCGTCGTAGCCGACGAGCCCGGCGAGCGAGGCGGTGACCACGATGGCGCCGCCTCCCGAGCGCAGCAGGGCCGGCACGGCCGCGGTGACGCCGAAGACCACGCCGTCGACGTTGACGGCCATGGCCCTGCGGTACTGCTCCAGGTCGAAGGCGGCCAGGTCGACGCCGCTGGAGATGCCGGCGTTGAGGTGCACCAGGTCGAGCCTGCCGTAGCGCTCCTCGGCCAGCGCCACGGCCCGGCGGGAGACCTCCGGGTCGCCCACGTCGCCGGCCACGGCCAGGCCGCCGACCTCCTTGGCCAGCCGTTCGGCGCCCACCTCGTCCAGGTCCACCAGCACGCAGCGGGCCCCGCCGCGGGCCAGCCGCCGGGCCACCGAGGCCCCGATCCCGCTCGCCGCCCCGGTGATCAACGCGACAGTCGACATCTCTCAGACCTCCTGGTCGAGCATCCGGTGGGCGCGGGCGATGAGGGTGGGCACGGCGCCGCCGATCCGGTCGAATCCCTCCCCCACCGTCTTACCCTGGCGGAAGCGGGCATGGATGCCCTCCACGATCACCGCCAGCTTGAAGTTGCCGAAGGCGACGTAGAACGGCAGGTCGGTGACGTCGCGGCCGGAGGCCTTGGCGTAGTGCGCGGCGAACTCGGCGGCGGTCATGAAGCCCGGGGTGAGCGTCACGTCGCCGGCCACGGGGATGCTCGCGCGTTCCGCGTCGCCTGGGTCGTGCCAGTAGGTGAGCGTCAGGCCCAGGTCGGCCATGGGGTCGCCGAGCGTGGACATCTCCCAGTCGACCACCGCCAGGATCTCGGCGTCGGGCGCGAGCCGTACCAGCGTGTTGTCCAGCCGGTAGTCGCCGTGGACCAGGGTGGAGGCGGAGGTCGCGGGCAGCCGCGCCCGCAGCCGCTCCACCAGGCGGGTGAACTCGGGCACGTCCCGGTCGGCCGACCGCTCCCACTGCTGGCACCACCGCTCCAGCTGCCGGGCCATGTACCCCTCCGGGCGGCCGAAGTCGGCCAGCCCCACCTCGCGGTAGTCGACGGCGTGGATGGCCGCCAGCACCTCGGCCAGCCGCTCCGACAGCCGCCGCGCCTGCTCCGGCGTCGCCCGCAGCTCCTCGCGGGTCCGGATGGCGGTGCCGTCGACGTGTCCCATGAGGTAGAAGGGCGCGCCGAGGACCTCGGCGTCCGGGCAGAACGCGACCGGCTCGGGGACCGGCACCGGCGTGGCCGCCAGAGCCGAGATGACGCGCCACTCGCGGCGCATGTCGTGGGCGGTCGGCAGCACGTGGCCGAGGGGCGGCCGGCGCAGGACCACCCGCCGCGCCGAGGCCGTCACGAGGTAGGTCAGGTTGGATCTGCCGCCGGAGATGAGCGAGACCGACTGCGGCTCCCCCGCCTCGGGGACGTGCGTGCGCATCCACGCGACCAGCTTCGGCCAGTCGATGCCGGGAACGTTCATGGGTTCACATTAGAACGTGACTCGGTACAAAGTGACCGGCTAAGAATTGCATGAGAGATCGTCCCGTGGTCCTGGGGATCCCGTACGGTGTAAACGTGCACCTCACCGTCGTTCACCCCCGTGATCTGACCGAGCAGGAGATCGGCCAATGGCGTGCGCTCCAGGAGGCCGATCCCGCGCTGGACAACCCGTTCCTCTCCCCCGAGTTCACGCTCACCGTGGGAGAGCTGCGCGACCGGGTCCGGGTGGCCGTCCTCCACGACGGCGGGCAGATCGTGGGCTTCTTCCCGTTCGAGCGCCACGCCTTCGGCATCGGCCGGCCGGTCGCCCACGGTCTCACCGACGCCCAGGGCCTGGTCGGTGTCAAGGACCTGGAGCTGGACCCGCGATGGCTGGTCCGGCAGTGCGGCCTGGACGTCTTCGAGTTCGACCACCTGGTGGCCGGGCAGGCCCTGCTGGCGGTCAGGCACGAGACCTATCCCTCTCCCGTCATCGACCTGCGCGCCGGCCACGACGCCTACACCGCCCACCTGCGGGCCAACTCCGGCAAGACCTACAAGACGACGCTGGCCAAGCGCCGCAAGCTGGAGCGTGACCGGGGCCCGCTGCGCCACGACTTCGCCATCGAGGACCTGGCGCCGCTGCACACGCTGCTGCAGTGGAAGACCGACCAGTACCGGCGGACGGGCCGCACCGACCGGTTCGCCCACCAGTGGATCGTCGAGCTCGTCGAACGGCTCCTGGCCATCAGGACCGACTCCTTCGCCGGCGTCCTCGACATGGTCTACGTCGACGGCACGCCCATGGCCGGGCACTTCGGCCTGCGCACCAGGACGACCCTGGCCGGGTGGTTCCCCGCCTACGACACCGCCTTCGCCAAGTTCTCCCCCGGCCTCATCCACCACCTGGCGCTGGCCGAGCAGGCCGCGGCGAACGGCATCGAGCTGATCGACATGGGCAGGGGCGACAAGGAGTACAAGGACAAGCTCAAGAACGGCGAGCTGCGGGTCGCCGAGGGCCGCGTCGTAACGCCCAGCGTGGGCGCGGCGCTGCACTCGCTGGTGCGCGTCCCGCTGCGCAAGACCCGGGCCACGGTCATGGCCAACCCGCTGCTGCTGCGGACGGCCGACCGCGCGCTGAAGACCTTCGGACGCCTGCGTACCGCGCTGTGAGCCGCACCACCCCCGACGGGCTGATCGCCGCCCGCACCGGACGCGCCTGCCTGCCGCTGCCCTCCAACCGCCTGGGCCTGTACCTGGCGTTGCGCCACTGGTGCTCGCCCGGCCAGCGGCTGCTCATGTCGCCGGTGTCGGCCGACGAGATCCTCTTCCTCGTGCTGGCCGCCGGGCTGCGGCCCGTGATGGCGCCGCTGTCGCCGCGCGACGGCAACATCGACGTCTCCCGGATCGACCTGGCGGCCGTCGACGCGGTCCTCACCACCAACCTGTACGGCCTGCCGGACCAGGTGGCCGCCTTCGCCGGGAAGATCCTCATCGAGGACGTCGCCCACGCCCTGGAGACGACGGTCGGCGGGCGCCCGCTGGGCACGTTCGGCCAGGCCGGGGTCTTCAGCCTGTCCAAGCACGCCGGGGCCGGATCCGGCGGCGTGCTGGCGGTGGCCGATCCGAGCGACCTCAAGGAGCTCACCCAGGCCAGGGATCGGCTGCTGGAGCCGGGAGCCTGGCGCGCCGAGCTGCTGAGCGTGGCCACCTCGGCGGCCCGCCGGGCGGCGATCAGGCTGGGCCTGGTGCGCCCGGCGCTGCGGCTCATGCGCGCGCTCGGCATGCAGGAGGAGCGCGAGGGCTACCGGATCGCGCTGCGGGCGGAGGAGCTGGAGCGGGCCGGGCGGAAGGCCGCGGAGCCGGCCGACGCCGAGCCGCTGCCGCTGTTCGACTCGTGGGTCCGCGCCGACCTGCACGACTACCGGGCCCGGCGCGGCCGGCCGGCGCGCTGGTACCAGGCGCGTGCGCTGGCCAGGGTGCCGAGGGAGCGGGACCGGCGGCTGGCGGGCGTGGCCGAGCTGGCGCGGCTGCCCTGCGTCGCGCCGGGCGTCCGCGACCACCTGGACCAGCCGCTCTTCCGCGTCCCGATGCTCGTGGAGGAGCGCGACGCGGCCGTCGCGGAGCTGGAGCGGCACGGGGTGTCGACCGGCTACCTCTACGATCCGCCCTACGACGACTACGCGCCCGGGTTCGTGGCCCCCTCCCCCGACCCCGGACCCGCCCGCTGGTGGGCGCGGCACGTGCTGCCGGTCGACCCGCTGCAGGCCCGCCGGGCGCTGCCGGTGCTCAGGAGGCTGCGCCCGGCCCGGTGGTGACGCCCGGCCCCGCGACGTCCGGCCCCGCGACGTCCGGCCCCGCGACGCCCAGCTCGGTGACGAGCTCGGCGACGATCCGGCAGCCGCGCCGCACGTCGGCGAGCGAGGCGGAGCCGTACCCGATGACCAGGCCGTGCACGCGCGGGCGCCCGTAGTGGTAGCGCTCGACGGAGTCCAGGCAGACGCCCCGGTCGCGGGCCATGTCCACGATCTTGGGGACGGCCTCCCCGGGCAGTTCGGCCAGCACGTGCAGGCCGGCGGTGTCGCCCCGCAGGCGGCAGACCGGGCCGAGGATCTCCACCACGGCGGCGCGGCGGCGGGCGTACTCCAGGCGCATGCGGCGCAGGTGGCGCTCCAGGTCGCCGCGGTCGAGCAGGTTGACCACGGCCTGCTGGACCGGGCCGCTGGTCCGGTCGGAGACGTCGTCGCGGCGGCGCGCGATGGCGTCGACGAGCCCGGGAGAGCCGACGAGCCAGCCCACGCCCACGTCGGGCGCGAGCGTCTTGGACAGCGTGCCGAGCAGCACCACCCGCGAGGGGTCCAGGCCGTAGAGGGCGGGCAGCGGCGCCACGTCGTAGCGGAACTCGGCGTCGTAGTCGTCCTCGACGATCAGCGCGCCGGTGCGGTCGGCCCAGGCCAGCAGCCGCTCGCGGCGCGGGATGGGCAGCCGGCCGCCCAGCGGGTACTGGTGCGCGGGCGTGGTGTAGAGGACGTCCAGGTCGTCGGGCAGCTCCTCCACGATCACGCCGTCCTCGTCCACCGGGCACGGCACCACCTCGGCGCCCCGCGCGGCGAAGACGTTGCGCGCCACCCGGTAGCCCGGCTCCTCCACGCCCGCCCGCGTGCCGTGGCCCAGCAGGGCCAGCGCCACCAGGTCCAGGCCGTTGCCGGTGCCCCTGGTGACCAGGATGTTCTCGGCCCCGGCGGGGACCGCGCGGGCGCGGCGCAGGTGGGCGGCCAGCAGCTCGCGCAGGTGCGGCAGGCCGTGCGGGTCGGGGTCGTTGCCCGGCGGCAGCTCGGCGGCCTTGCGCCAGGCGCGCTTCCACGCCGCGTTGTCGTAGTCGTGCACCCAGGGCTCGCCCGGCGTCAGGTTGATCAGCTGCCTGGCGGGGCCGCGGCGGGCGGGGGGCCGGGCGGGCGCCTGCCGTACCGGCTCGGGCGGGGCCTCCCTGGGCTGGACCGTCAGATCCGTGACGAAGGTGCCCGAGCCGTGGCGGCCGTCGAGCCAGCCCTCGGCGTACAGCTGCTGGTATGCCTCGGTCACCACGGTACGGCTGACGCCCAGCTGCCGGGCCAGGCCGCGGGAGGAGGGCAGGCGCTCCCCCGCCGGCAGCGTGCCCGCCCGCATGGCGGCGCGCAGCCAGTCGCTCAGCTGGGTGGTGAGCGGCACGTCGGAGTCCCGCGAGAGCGAGACGGGCAGGTCGACGCTGGAGCGCATGGTGAGTGGTCTCCCGGAAAGCAAGGAGTGTGGCCATGGTCTGCCAGTCCACTATCTCACTACCGTCGGGCCATGCTTTCGACCACACCCCGTACCAGGCTCGGCCGTGAGAAGCAGCGCGGCAGCAGCGACCGCGACGACCTCTACGACGTGCTCGACACCGGGCTGGTCTGCCACCTCGGCGTGGTGGCAGACGGCTTTCCCATGGTGGTCCCGACGGGGTACGGCCGCATCGGCGACACGCTGTACCTGCACGGATCCACCGGCGCCCGCTCGCTGCGCGCCGCCGACGGGGCGCAGGTGTGCGTCACCGTGACGCACCTGGACGGCATCGTGCTGGCCCGCTCGATCTTCAACCATTCGGTCAACTACCGCTCGGCGATCGTCTACGGCCAGGCGCGCCTGGTCGCCGACGAGGAGGAGCGCATGGCGGCGCTGCGGGCGCTGTCGGAGCAGCTGGCGCCCGGCCAGTGGGACTACGCGCGGCGGCCGACGCGCAAGGAGCTGGCCGCGACGGCGGTGCTGGCGCTGTCCCTGGTGGAGGCGTCGGTGAAGATCCGCCGCGGCGCGCCCGGCGACGAGCCGGAGGACTACGAGCTGCCGGTCTGGGCTGGCGTGCTGCCGCTGGTCACGTCCTGGGGGGCGCCGGAGCCGGACCCGGCGCTCCGCTTCGATGTGGAGGTTCCCGCACACATCGCCACAAGACAGTGAACCTTGGGCGCTGATCGGACGTCTCATCGGATGGGCCTTTCCTGACGGGAGATCGCCATGACCGAATGGACCGCTCCGGGCTACACCGAGATCCGGCAGCTCGGGGCGGGGGGAAGCGGCCGGGTGGTCCTGGCCGTGCACGCCGAGACCGGCGTCAAGGTCGCCATCAAGTACCTGGCGGACGACCTGCGCCGGGATCCCGTCGCGCTCGGCAGGTTCCAGTCGGAGGCGCGGCTGCTCACCACCTTGCGCGACCAGCACATCGCCACGCTGTGGGAGTACATCCAGGAGCCCGAGGGCGCGGCGATCGTGATGGAGCTGGTCAACGGCGTCTCCCTGCGCGCCCTGCTGCGCGAGCACGGCGCGACCGGGCCCGAGGCGGCCCTCGTGGTGCTCAAGGGCTCGCTGCTGGGACTGGCCAGGGCGCACCAGGCCGGCGTGGTCCACCGCGACTACAAGCCCGAGAACGTCGTCGTCCGCGAGGACGGGTTGAGCAAGCTCGTCGACTTCGGCATCGCCGTACGGCGGGGCGCCGCCACCCGGGCGGAGGGCACCCCGCCGTACATGGCGCCCGAGCTGTGGGCGGGTGCGCCCGCCTCGCCCGCGACCGACGTCTACGCGGCCACCGCGACCTTCTTCGAGTGCCTGGCCGGGCACCGGCCCTACCGCTCCACCGAGCCCAGCGTGCTCGGCTACCAGCACCTGCACGCGCCGGTCCCGGTGGGTGACGTGCCGGAGCCGCTGCGCGGGCTGGTCATGCGCGGCATGGCCAAGAACCCCGCCAACCGGCCGCCGGGCGCGCTGTCGTTCCTGCGCGAGCTGGAGCAGGCGGCGTCGGCCGCCTACGGCGAGGACTGGGAGGAGCGCGGCAGGCGGCGGCTGGCCGCGCTGGTGGCGTTGCTGCCCACGCTGCTGCCCGAGCAGCCCGCCGCCCCCGCGCCGCCCGCCACCGGGTCCACCCTGTTCCGCAGCGTGCTCAACACGGCCCGGCGCAACGCCGTACGGCTGACCGCGGGCGTGGCCAGCGTCGTGGTCGCCGGCACGGTGACGTGGGCGGTGCTGGCCAGTCGGGACGGCACGCCACCGGTCACGCCCGTGCAGGCCGTGGCCGCGACCCCTGGGCCTTCCGAGTCCCCCGGCGCGGGGTCCCTCGTCGACCCGTCGCCCTCGCCTGTCGAGCCGTCCGCCGAGCCGTCCGCCGAGCCGTCCACCGAGCCGGGGTCGGCCGAGCCGACGTCGGGGGAGTCCGGGGAGCCCACCGCCGGGCCGACGCCGAGCCGGGAGCCGGTGGCCCAGCCCTCGGCATCCCCCACCGTCAAGCCGACGAGCAAGCCGACGGCCAAGCCCACGGCCAAACCGACGGCCAAACCGACGGCCAAGCCCACGAGTAAGCCGACGGGCAAGCCGACGCCCACGGTGACGCCCACGCCGCCCACCCGGATCGCGGGCATGGGCGTGTCCGGGCTGAGCGTGACCGAGGACGGCCGGGCGAGCGCCACCCTGTCCGTGCGCACCACCGGCCAGGCCGAGATCGCCCTCACCGCGCGGTTCGCCGTGGACGGCGAGACGATCCTCACCCAGCGCGTACGGCTGAGCGGCGCCACCTCCTACACCCGCACGCTCTCGCGCGACCTGGGCGAGCACCCCTGCGGCCGGCGCGTCACGCTGACCGTCACCGCGCCCGGCTGGTCGCGCGGCGCCGCCTACGACGTGCCCAGGTGCCCGACCCGGGTGACCGGCCTGTCGGCCTCGGTCCGGGTCAACGCCGACGGCGTGGCCCAGGGGCAGGTCACGGTGCGCGCCAGCGGCACCGACGCGGTGGAGCTGGCCGCCGAGCTGCGCCTGGACGGCAGGCGGATCGCCGGGACCGCCGACACGCTGTCCGGCGACACCTCCTACCAGCGGAGCCTGCGCCATGTCTTCCGGCAGCCGCCGTGCGGTCAGGTGGTGTCCATCGTGGCGCGCGCGGGCGGCCAGACCGCCACCGACCAGGTGCGCGTCACCTGCCCCGCCGCGGTGCAGGCCGTCGCGATCCAGCGGGCCGCCTTCGGCGACGGCGTCTTCTCCGCGCTGGTGCGGGTCACCGCGGAGAACGCCCAGCCGGTACGGCTGCGCGTGTCCTACCTGCTCGACGGCCAAGTGGTGAACACCGGCGAGTACACCCTGTCGGGTGAGACCGTCTACCAGCAGCAGGTGCGCTCCTCCACCTCCCTGAAGGTCACGTGCGGCGGGAAGTGGGCGATCACGGCCTCCACCGTGCCCCAGGCGGCCGGCGGCTCGGACACCGCCTCGGGAGCCACGCCACCCTGCCAGCAGCCCGGGTGATTCACGACATTCACCAAAAATCAACCACTAAACTCCCGGACGTTAGTCACATGAGTCGGCTACCGTACCGTCCGTCTGATGCGGGATGGGGGCCCAGAATTAGGAGACCCTGATGAACGGCATGCCCGACGGACGGTGGCGGGTCCCCGGCTACACGCACGTGCGCGAGCTGGGCGCGGGAGCGTCCGGGCGCGTGATGCTGGCCACCCGCGACAGCGACGGCGCCGAGGTGGCCGTCAAGTACCTGTCCGACGAGCTCAGAGCCGACGTCGGCTTCGTCGCCCGGTTCCGCCACGAGGCCAGGCTGCTGGCCTCGGTGCGCAGCCCGCACAACGCCCGGCTGATCGACTACGTGGAGACCGGCGAGGGCGCCGCCATCGTCATGGAGCTCATCGACGGCGTCTCGCTGCGCGAGCTCCTCGGCTCGGAGGGGCCCACCGGGCCGGAGGCGGCGCTCACCGTGCTGAAGGGCTCCCTGCGGGGGCTGGCCGCCGCGCACGCCGCGGGCGTGGTGCACCGGGACTACAAGCCCGAGAACGTCATCGTCCGCGGCGACGGCGTGAGCAAGCTCGTCGACTTCGGCATCGCCGTACGGGCCGGGACGGGCGCCTCGGCCGCGGGGACGCCCGCCTACATGGCGCCCGAGCAGTGGAGCGGCGGGGCCGCCACGCCCGCCACCGACGTCTACGCCGCCACCGCCGTGTTCTTCGAGTGCCTGACCGGCACCCGCCCCTACCGGGCGGCCAACATCGCCGCGCTGGCCAGGCAGCACCACAGCACGCCGCCGCCGGTGGAGCAGGTGCCCGAACCCCTGCAGGGGCTCGTGGAGCGCGGGCTGGCCAAGAACCCCGACGACCGGCCGCCCTCCGCCGAGGCGTTCGTGACGGAGCTGGAGGCCGTCGCGGCGGCGGCGTACGGGCCGGACTGGGAGGAGCGCGGCAGGCGCCGCCTGGCCCGGCTGGCCGGGCTGCTGCTCGTGCTGTTCCCCGGCGGCCAGGAGCCGCCGGCGCAGTCGGCCAGCACGCTGGCCGAGAGCAGGCTGCCCGGCATGCGGGGGCGCGCGGTCAAGCTGGCCGTCGGAGCGGTCTGCGCGGGCTTGGTGATCTCCACCGTGGCGATCCTCGTGTCGGGGCGCGGCGACGCGGAGCTGCGGGCCCGGACGAGCGCGCTCTCGCCCGCCACCCTGTCGCCCACGCTGCCGCCGCCGCAGGCCGAGCAGGGCGGGGAGGATCCCACCCCCACCGCGTCCGAGCCCACTCCCGAGCAGGCCGAGCCGAGTCCCACCGCCCCAGCGACGGGCCGGCCCACCGTCCCGCCGAGCGCCACCCCGACGCCGACGCAGACGCGCGCCCCGACGCCCAAGGCGAGCCCCGCCAAGAGCACCGCCAAGCCGTCCCCCTCCAAGGACGCGCCCGGCCGGACCTGGCCGGGTCAGACCGGCGAGCCGTCGCGCGGCAAGCCCACGCCCACCCCCTCGGCGACCACCACGTCGCAACGGCCCCCCACGCCGCGTCCCACCAGGCCCACGCCGACCCGGACGCCGACCTCCACGCCGTCCCAGACCGCGACCGCCACCACGACGCCCACGACCTCGTCCTCGCCCACGACCTCCAGCACCGACACCGACGGGCCGCCCGCCCCCTCGGCGACCCCGCCCGGCCCGACGCCGTCCGCCATGGCCGCCGCCCCCGCCGCGCTGCTCGCGCTCGGGCTGGTGACGTCGGGGACCGTACCCGTCACACTGACGGTGACCGGCCACGTCGCCGGGCGGCGCCGCAGGAGGATCGGAGGATGAGCGACCAGTCGGCCAGGCACGGGATCGCGGGCTTCCAGCTCACCGAACGCACCCGGGTGACCGAGCTCGGCACGTGGATCGACGCGGTGGGCCCCGACGGGCGGCGCGGCGGCGCGCTGCGCTTCGACCCGGCGGTGATGAGCCTGCCGGGCGTGCGTGACCGGGTGGTCTCCACCGTCGTGACCGACCGGCAGCTCACCCAGGCCGGGATCGCGGGGCTGGTGCCCGTCGCCGACATGGTGGCGGCCGGCGAGGAGGTGTGGCTGCTGACCCGCCAGGCCACCACGCCGACGCTGTCGGACCTGATGTCCCGCCCCGGGCTGGACCCGCCCTCGGCCGCCGCCGTTCTGGTGGAGACCGCGCAGACCCTGCTGGCCCTGCACTCCTCGGGCATCGCCCACGGCTCGCTGCACCCCGGCACGGTGGTGATCGCCGAGGACGGAGCCGCGCTGCTGGCCGAGCGCGGGCTGGCCGACGCCGTCCGCGGGCAGCAGCCCTCCGCCGACCGCGACGTGGTGGCCTGGGCGGCGCTGGCCCGCGGCCTGGCGGCGGTGGCGGGTACGGCACGCGCCGCAGACCTGTTCGAACGCGCCGCCGCCACGGCCACGACCCACGGCCTGGCCGCCGCCAGGGACACGCTGCTGGCCGGGCGCGACGCGCTGGGCGCCATCGGCAGGGACCGGCTGGCGGAGGCGGCCCGCCGGTGGGCGGTCCCGGCCGCGCCCCCGGGCCATGCGGCGGGCGAGGGGGAGGACGAGGGGGAGATCGTCACCCTGCTCCACGTCCCCGGCTCGGCGCAGCACTTCGGGCCCGGCGTACCCGGCCGTCCCACCGAAGCCGGCGCGCAGCAGACCACGGCCGAGAAGATCTGGGCCGCCGGCGCCGCCCCTCCCCGGGCCCGGCGCCGCCGTACGGGCCGCTGGACCACCGTCGGCGCCGCGGCCGTCTTCGCGCTGATCCTCGCGGGGGCGGTGCTGGCCTGGATGCGGCTGGGCGGCTCCTCGGCGCCGCTGGCCGTGCAGTCGGTGGAGGTCGTGGCGCCGAAGAAGACGCAGGGCTGCGACGCGGTCGTGCGGATCGTGGGGACGCTGCGGACCAACGGCTCGGCCGGGACGATCGTCTACGAGTGGCAGCGCAGCGACCGCAAGGAGCGCATCCAGCAGAAGGAGGTCGTCTCCGAGGGCAAGACGTCGGTGACGGTGCCGCTGGAGTGGACCGTGAAGGGCGAAGGCAAGAAGAAGTACACCGCCACGCTGCACGTCCTGTCCCCGGTGCCCGCCGGGAAGGCCCTTCGCGACAAGGCCACGTTCAGCTATTCATGCTGAACAATGCATCTCAAACCGGTTCTTACTACTCTGACGTCCATGACTCCGCAGACCCCCGCAGGCTGGTATCCCGACCCCTACGGATCGCCGCTTCTTCGCTGGTGGGACGGCAACCAGTGGACCGACGCCACCCACCCGCTGGAACAGCCCGCGGGCACGGCCCAGCCGCAGCCGGGGACCGGCCCCTCCGCGCCGCCCTCCCCTGACCCGTCGGCCAGCCCGGCCAACCCGACGCTGCGGTTCGGCGAGCCCATCTACGGCCAGGGTCAGCAGGGGGTGTACGGCCAGCCGCCCAGCGGAGCGTCACCGGGAAGCGGGGCCCAGCCGTACGGCGGAGCGTCTCCGGGGAGCGGGGGCCAGCCCGCGTGGGGCGGCCAGCCGGCGCCGGGCGGCGATTTCGCGCCGGGCGGCCAGCAGCAGCAGTGGGGGGCGTGGCAGGGCCAGCCGGGACAGCCGGGACAGGGCCAGCCGCAGTGGGGCACCGCCCAGATGCCCGCGCCGGGCTTCGGCGCCCCGCCCAAGAAGGGCGGCGGCGCGCTGCCCTGGGTGCTGGGCGGCATCGCCGCGCTGGTCGTGGTGGGGCTGATCGTCACGGTCGCGGTCGTGCTCATCAACCGGTCCGGCACCGTCACCGCCGAGCCCTCCCCGGTGCCCACGCTCTCGGAGTCGCAGCCCACGCCCGAGGAGACCGAGCCGCCCACGCAGGCGCCCACGCAGCCCGCCGGCGAGCTGCCCCAGCCGCAGAACGGCCGCGTCACCGACCCGCAGACCGGCATCTCCTTCGAGGTGCCCGAGGGCTGGACGGTGCCGCAGTACTCGCAGATCAACGGCACCGACCCGCGCATGCAGGTGTGGACCGCCGCCGTCCAGGCGGTCTCGCACGAGAAGTACAACGGCGAGGACGACTGGATCGGCAACGTCTACACCGGCCCGCTGAACCAGATCTACCCCTACACCGGCAAGGAGAGCCTGCAGAGCACCGTCGCCACGGTGTTCGTGGACTTCTCCCGCTTCTACGGCATCAAGCACTCCCGCAAGATCCTGCAGAACAAGGCCATCAAGGTCGGCGACCACGACGCCTGGCTGCTGGAGTTCGAGCTGGACTTCTCCGAGGAGTCGGAGAAGAACGGCTACAAGTGGAAGAAGGAGCGCGGCGCGCTGGTGCTGGTGGACCGCAACGGTGAAACGCCCGCCCTGGTCTACGTCTCGGTGCCC
Source organism: Thermoactinospora rubra (assembly GCF_002093975.1). Classification (GTDB taxonomy): domain Bacteria; phylum Actinomycetota; class Actinomycetes; order Streptosporangiales; family Streptosporangiaceae; genus Nonomuraea; species Nonomuraea rubra_A. The sequence continues at coordinate 145,085 of NZ_KZ084332.1, read as the reverse complement.
GACAACCTCGGCACCGACGTCGTCGGCAAGGTGCTGGACTCGCTGCAGGCATCCTAAGACTTGTTCGACACTTCCCACATTCCGGGCAACGGATGCGCTGTGTCACACAACCCCTACCCTTGTCTGTAGAGGCAAGGAGACTGCATGAGTGACTTCCTGGTCTGGATCGACTGCGAGATGACCGGGCTCGACCTGGGGCGTGACGCGCTCATCGAGGTGGCCTGCGTGGTCACCGACAGCGAGCTGAACCAGCTGGACGAGGGCGTCGACGTCGTCATCAAGCCGCCGCCGGAGGCGCTGGAGCAGATGTCGCAGGTGGTGCGCGAGATGCACACCGCCTCCGGCCTGCTGCCGGAACTGGCGGAGGGAGTCACGCTGGCCGAGGCCGAGTCGCTCGTGCTCGACTACGTGCGCCGGCACATCGCCGAGCCCAAGAAGGCGCCGCTGTGCGGCAACTCCATCGGCACCGACCGCACGTTCCTCGCCCGCGACATGCCCGCGGTCGACGCCTACCTCCACTACCGCATGATCGACGTCTCCTCCATCAAGGAGCTGGTGCGCCGCTGGTACCCGCGGGTGTACTTCGCCGCGCCCGAGAAGCAGGGCGGGCACCGCGCGCTCGCCGACATCACCGAGAGCATCCGGGAGCTTCGCTACTACCGCGCCGCGGTCTTCGTCGGCCAGCCCGGCCCCGACTCGGCGACCGCCCGCGCGCTCGCCGAGGGCGTGACCCGCTAATCGGGTGGCGTGAGAACTCCGGAACACCGCTACACTTTTCCTGTGCCGCTCGCGCGGCGCGCATGGTGGGCGTAGCTCAGTTGGCAGAGCGCCAGGTTGTGGTCCTGGATGTCGTGGGTTCAAGTCCCATCGCTCACCCCACGGGGAAGGCCCGGTCACCGAGGTGACCGGGCCTTTCGCATGGAGAGAACCGTCACTCGCCGAAGCGGGACAGCTTGCCGTGCGCCCTGGCGTACCGCAGGGCCCAGCCGAAGACGGCCAGGGAGATCCCCAGATAGACGACGTCGAGCAGGGCCGCGAGCGCCAGGTCGCCCCACGGCACGGCGCCGCCGTTCAGCACCGTGCGCATGCCCTCGAAGACGTACGTGCCCGGGATGAGGTGGGCGACCGTCTGAAGAGGCGCGGGCAGCACGCTGACCGGGTAGAAGATGCCGGTCAGGGGCTGCGCGACGAACACCAGAGACCAGGCGATGACCTGGGCGTTCTCGCCGAACCTGAGCACGGCCGCGATGCCCACCAGGCCCAGGCTCCAGCCCATGACCAGCAGCAGGGCCATGAACGGCACCAGGCCGAGGCCCATGGCGGTGACGCCGAAGCCGTACAGCGCCAGGCACAGCGCCGACATGACCGCGACCGCGAAGGCCACCTTGCCCAGCGAGAACACCATCAGCCCGATCAGGTACTCCACGCTGGACAGCGGGCTGACCTGCACGTTGAGGAGGTTCCTGCTCCAGATGTCCTCCAGGAAGGCGATGGAGATCTCGTTGCTGGCCTTCTGCAGGACCTGCCAGAGCAGCACCGCGCCGAGCAGGAAGCCGACCGCGAAGGGCACCTTCTGCGTCTGCAGGAAGAGGGTGACGAACCCCCACAGCACCAGCTCGACCGTGGGCCAGAACACGATCTCGAACATGCGGATGGGGCTGCGCCGCAGCGCCGCGAAGTCACGGCGTACCACGCCGAGCACACGACGGCCGCGCGCCCGGGCGCCGAGGGGAGGGAGGGTGGCGAGAGGGGGGAGGGTCGTCGTCATCCGCGTGCCACCTTCAGGAACACCGCTTCCAGATCGTCGGCCTCGAAGGAGGCCGCCAGCTCGGCGGCGCTCCCGCTGGCGACGATGCGGCCCTCGGCCATGAAGTGGATCCGGTCGCACATCCGCTCCACCTCGGGCATGTTGTGCGAGGTGATCAGCATGGCCCTGCCCTCCTCCCTGGCCAGCCGTACCAGGAGCGTGCGGATGCGGTCGCCGGCGTCGGGGTCGAGGTTGGCGGTCGGCTCGTCGAGGATCAGCAGGTCCGGCTCGTTGAGCAGGGCCTTGGCCAGCTGCACGCGGGTCCGCTGGCCGGAGGACAGCTCCATGACCTTCCGCCTGCGCAGGGGGCCGAGCTCCAGCAGGTCGAGGAGCGCGGCGACCTTCGCGGCGGGCCGGTCGACGGCGTAGAGGTCGGCGAAGACCTCCAGGACCTCCTGCACGTGCAGGGTGCCGGGGAGGTCGACGTAGCTGGCGGCGAAGTTGATGCGGCTGAGGACCTCCACCCGGTTGCGGTGGAGGTCCTTGCCGAACATCGTGACGCTGCCCTCGTCGGGGGTGATGAGGCCGAGCAGCATGTGGAGGGTCGTGGACTTGCCCGCGCCGTTGGGCCCCAGCAGGCCGACGACCTCGGCGCGGCCCACGGCGAGGTCGAGCCCGTCCACGGCCGTGACGGCGCCGAACCGCTTGGTCAGGGAGCGCGCTTCCAGGATGGCCACCAGGCAAGGATGCGGATGGTGGGAGCGGTTCCGCAAACGGTTTCCTGGGCGCCGGCGGGAAGGGTCAGCGCTCCCCGCGGGGGCCGAGCCACAGGCCGCCGTTGGTCTCCAGGACCTGGCCGGTGACCCACCGGGCGTCGTCGGAGGCGAAGAACGCCACGGCGTCGGCGATGTCGCCGGGCTGCCCGTGGCGGCCGAGCGCCGTCATGCCGGCCACCTTCTGGGCCGACTCCGGGTCGCCCAGCCAGCCGTTCATGTCGGTCTCCGTGATGCCCGGGGACACGGTGTTGACCGTGATGCCCCGCGCGCCCTGGGTGTGGGCCAGCGAGCGCGTGAGGACGTTCAGCGCGCCCTTGGTCATGGAGTAGACGACCTCGGGGATGGCGAACCACGTCACGCCCGAGGAGACGTTGATGATGCGCCCGCCGTCCGGCATGATCTTCAGCGCCCGCTGGGTGATGAACAGCGGCGCCCGCACGTTGACCGCGAACAGCCTCTCGTACGCCTCGGGGGTCGCCTTCTCGATCGTGGCGTCGTAGTCCATGATGGCGGCGTTGTTGACGAGGATGTCCAGCGGCCGCCCCTCCAGCCCTCGTTCCAGCCCGGCGAACAGCGTGTCGACGTCCCCGTCCACGCCCAGCTCGGCCCGCACGGCGAAGGCCTGGCCCCCGCTCCGCCGTATCGCCGCCACGGTCTGCTCGGCCGCGGCGTCGTTGCTGCCGTAGTGCACCGCCACCAGGGCGCCGTCGGCGGCCAGCCGTTCGGCGATCGAGCGTCCGATGCCCCGCGAGGCGCCCGTGACCAGTGCCGTCTTCCCTGTGAGTCCAGTCATCGCTCCATCCTTTGTTAGGGATCGTTCCCTAACAACAGGTGGCAGGGCGCCGTGATTCCGGCAGGCCACCGTGACGGGGATCACACCCCCAAGGGAACGATCCCTAACAAATGGCTACACTCGATGCCATGGCGAAAGCGAGAGCGGCCCGCCGCAGCTCGGCCGAGACCCGCCGGCACGTGCTGGAGGTCGCCCACGAGCTGTTCTACTGGCAGGGCATCCGGGCCGTGGGCGTGGACAAGGTGGCCGCCGAGGCCGGGATCGCCCCGACGACGCTCTACCGGCTGTTCCCCTCCAAGGACGACCTCGTCGCCGCCTACGTCGAACGCGCCGAGGCCGGGTACCGGGAGTGGTTCGACGAGGCGGTCCGCCGCGCCGGGCCCGACCCGCGGGAGCGCATCCTGGCGGTGTTCGACTCGCTCATGGAGCAGATCCATCCGGACCGCTGCCGCGGCTGCCCCTTCCTCATGACGCTGACCGAGTTCCCGGATCCCGGCGTGCCCGGGCACCGGCACTCCGTCGCCCTCAAGGAATGGGTCCGCGCCCGCTTCGGCGAGCTCGCCGACGACCTGGCGCGCGGCGCCCCGGTGGACGACCCCGCGGTGCTGGCCGACCGGCTCGCGCTGGTCATGGAGGGCGCCTACGCCTCCGTCCAGGCCCTCGGCGCCGACGGACCGGCCCGGCAGGCCCGCGCCCTGGCGGAGGCGCTGCTCCCCCCGGCTCCCCACCCCGTCCGGCGGTGACAATCCGCTAGACGGCGGAATCGGACTGTTGTGGTTTTCTGCGTCTCGTCCCAAAATCATGACAATGCGAGTTATGCTCGCTGTCTAGCGTTCACGCCGGAAGCACGGGGGCCCTCGGCGATCTGACCGTCTTCGCCGCCCCGGAGGCCGGATGAGAGTCGACGACGCAACGTCCGAGCACGTGGCCGTCTCGTTGAGCAAGCGAGAAGCCGAGGTCATGGACCTGATCGCCCGTGGCGAGTCCAACGGGCAGATAGCACGACGGTTGTTCCTCAGCGAGAAGACCGTCAAGAACCATGTCAACCGCATCTACGCGAAGCTGGGCGTCGACTCGCGGGTCACCGCCATCAAGGTGTGGCTCAGCCGTCCATCCGGACAGGACACCGCGCTCGTGCAGGGCCAGGATTCCTAGCCGGACCCACAACGGGGAAGGCGAGGGGACGCGCGTCCCCTCGCCTGCGCCGGCCGGGCCCTGTCGCGTTCCCCGGCCGCGGGAGCGTCAGACGCGGGACAGGACCCGCGAGAACGCGGCCAGGGCGAACTCCAGGTCCTCCTCCGCCACGTTGAGCGCCGGGCGGAGGCGGATGGACCGCTCGCCCGAGGGAAGCACGAGCACCCGCTCCTCCTCACGCAGCCGCGCGATGACGGCGTCGCGCACGCCGGGGTCCGGCAGGTCGAAGGCGCACATGAGCCCCCGGCCGCGCGTGTTGGAGACCAGCTCGGGGTGTTCGGCCTGGAGCTTGGCGAGCCGTTCGAGGAGCCACTCGCCCAGGCGCCCGGCGCGCGGGATGAGCGAGTCGCGTTCGATGATCTCCAGGAGCAGCCGCGAGCGGACCATGTCGGTCAGCCCGCCGCCCCAGGTGGAGTTGATCCGCCCGCTGACCCGGAAGACGTTGTCCGGCACCAGGTCGACGCGGCGGCCCGCCATGATGCCGCCGACCTGGACCTTCTTGGCGAACGCGACGATGTCCGGGGCCAGGCCGAGCTGCTGGTAGGCCCAGGGGGTGCCGGTGGTGCCGCCGCCGGTCTGCACCTCGTCCAGGACGAACAGCGCGTCGTACTCGTGGCAGAGCGCCTGCATCGCCTGCAGGAACTCCGGCCGCATGTGGTTGTCGCCCCCCTCCCCCTGGATGGGCTCGGCGATGAAGCAGGCGATGTCGTGGGGGTGGCGTTCGAAGGCCGCCCTGGCCTGCGCGAGCGCGCGTTCCTCGGCCGCCTCGACGTCACCGAGGTGGATGGCGGGGACGTCGATGCGGGGCCAGGGGAACTTGGGGAAGCGCTCGGTCTTGTTCGGGTCGGTGTTCGTCAGGGACAGGGTGTAGCCGCTGCGGCCGTGGAAGGCGCGGGTCAGGTGCATGACCTGGGTGCCGAGCTCCGGGGAACGGCCGGCCGCCTGGTTGCGGCGGCTCTTCCAGTCGAAGGCGGTCTTCAGGGCGTTCTCGACGGCCAGCGCGCCGCCCTCGACGAAGAACAGGTGCGGCAGCTCGGGGTCGCCGAGGACGCGCGTGAAGGTGTCGACGAAGTCGGCCAGCTCGGCGGTGTACATGTCGGGGTTGGCGGGCTTGTTCGCGGCGACCCGGCCTAGGAGCTCCCGGTCCACGGGCGGGTTCACGCCGAGGGGCGCGGAGGCGAAGAAGGTGTAGAAGTCCAGGTAGCGGTGGCCGGTGCGGGCGTCGACCAGCCAGGAGCCGCGGCTGCGCTCAAGGTCGAGCACCAGCCGGTAGCCGTCGACCAGCAGGTGGCGGGCAAGCCTGTCCAGAACGTCCATACCGCATATCTTCCCCGCCCAATCGTGGATGTACCGGAAAACTTTTCGCAATCAGTACGTCACAGCGTGAGGTTCTTCACCGCGGCGCTAGGCCGTGGCGGCCAGCTTGCGCACCCTGAACGACAGGATCGTCAGCGCCACGCCGTACACCAGCGCGAAGGCTCCGATGAGCACGACGAGGGCCAGCGCGCCCGAGGCCGGCATGGCCACCAGCAGGATCCCCAGGATGACCGACAGGGCGCCGCCGACGATGAGCATCCACTCGTTCTCGATCTCCTTGCGGAGCCGGATGCCGGCCACGATCTCCGTCACCCCCGTGAAAACGGCCCAGAAGGCGATCACGTACAGCAGGACCAGCGCGGTGATCCCGGGCCAGACCAGCGCGATGATCCCCGCCAGGACGCTGAGGACTCCCGTGACGAGGAGCCACACCTTGGACCGGCTCGAGTGCCGGAACGCCGCGCCGATCGCGAAGACCCCGTCCACCACCGCGTAGGCCCCGAAGAGCCAGACCAGGGCCAGCAGCGTGATGCCGGGCCAGACGATCGCCAGGATCCCGAAGATGATCGCGGCGATGCCCCGGATGAGCAACATCCACCAGTTGCGTGCCAGAAGCTCCATGCGCACGCTCTTCCCTGGATCATCCAGGAAAAGCACCATCCGCAGCTAAAGTCCGCGTAGAAATCGGGCCGCGACCGTGGGCGCGTCCGTCGCGGCGCCGGAGCCGCGCACCACCAGCACGGAGAACGCCAGGTCGCCCCGGTAGCCGACGAACCAGGAGTGGAACTCCCCGCCCCAGACCGCCGCCACGTCCTCCGGCGTCTCCTGGGGCGGCACGGCGGCCTCCATCATGCGGCGGAGCTGCTCGGCGATGCCCGCATCCACCCCCACGGCGTCCGCGGTGCCCCCGGCTTCGCCGTCCCGCTCCGGCAGCAGCCAGGGCTCCCGCCACACCCCGCCCCGCACCGTCGCGGCGATCACCGCCATGCACAGCGGCGTGACCGCCACGCCCCCGTAGCCGACCGCCGCGTCCTCCACCTCGTCGGGCGTCGCGAGCCGGTCGGGCGTACCCCCGCAGGTGCCCTGCGCCCCGGTGGCCGGCAGGTACCGGCCAAACCCCCACTCCGCCGCGGCGGCCACCAGGTCGGCGCCGGTGAGCCGCCGCATCGCCTGCTGGGCCAGGGTGGTGGCGCACGGCCGGCCGAAGGCCTGCTCGAAGGTGAGCGCGCCGCCGTCGAAGAGGTCGTCGTTGCGTACGGCGCCCGCGTAGGGAGGACACTCCACCGGGCTGCCGGGGTCGAGTCCCGCCTTCAGCAACGCCGCCGCGGTCACGATCTTGAAGGCGGCGCCGGGCGGGTAGAAGCCGGTGATCGCGTCCGCCTGGACGAGCCGGTCGGACACGGCCAGGATCTCCCCGGTGCCCGCCCGCACCGCGACGATCGCCGCGTCCGTGACGCCGTCCAGGGCCCGCGCCGCCGCGGCCTGCACCGGCCGCGACAGCGTCAGCCGCTGCTCGCGCCGTTCGGGCCGGATCTCCTTGAGCTTGCGGCCGCCCGCGACCAGCTCCCAGCCCTCGCGCTCCGGGGCCAGCCCTTTGGCGATCTCCTCCAGGTACGGCTCGTTGTAGCTGTTGCGCGGGATCGGATCGCCCTCCGCGGTGAGCAGCTCCACCCCCGGGCTCAGCGTCCGCCGCACCTCCACCCTGCCGCCGTCCTTCAGCAGCGGGTGCAGCGTCTCGGGCGACCACAGCACCTTCCACTGCCGGTGCCGTACGGCCAGCCGCAACGTCGCGGTGAACTCCCACGGCCCGAACTCCCGCAGCCGCAGCGTGCCGGTGAAGGGCGCCTCCGCGGTCTGCTCCCCGGTACGGCGCAGCGGCATCGGCCGCAGGGTGATCGACTCCACGTGGAGCGCTTCGGCCAGGGCGAGGTGACGGGCGGCGAAGTCCTCGGGCGGGTCGTCGACCAGCTTCTTCATGGCCTCCAGCTCGCCCCTCCCCCAGGCGCCGAAGTACGCGGCGGCGGTCTGGGCGGCGCTGCCGCCGACCGGCTGCCGGCCCGCCGCGACCGCGAAGGCCCCCGAGACCACGACGGCCAGGAGCGCCACCGCGAGGGCGATCAACCTCCGGCGTCGCATACCGTTTTCTCCATGAAGAGGGGACTGCGGGAGCCTGTGCCCGGCATCTACCAGACGACCTTCGGCGAGGTCGAGCTGCTGCGTGACCTGGACAGGCAGGACGGCTGGATGCTGTCCAAGGATGGCGTACCGCAGTCCTATGTCGACCTTCAAGACCCGACATATCTGGATTTCGAGTACGTACGGCTCATCGCCGACGTCGTCGACCTGCTCGACGAGGGCCCGCTCAGCTGCGTCCACGTCGGCGGCGGCGCCTGCACGATCCCCCGCTACATCGCCGCCACCCGCCCCGGCTCCCGCCACATCGTGGTCGAGCACGACGGCCTGCTCGTCAACCTGGTGCGCGAGCAGCTGGACCTGAAGTCGGTGCCGCGGCTGAAGGTCCGGATCCAGGACGGCCGCGAGGGCATCACCGGGCTGTGGGACGCCTCGGCCGACCTGTTCGTCCTGGATGCGTTCACCGGGGCGACCATGCCGGTGGAACTGGCGACCGCCGAGTACATGGCCGACGTCGCCCGCGTCCTGCGCCCCACCGGGACGCTGGTCGTCAACATGGCCGACGGCAAGGGGCTCGCCTTCGCCAGGCGTGTGGCGGCGACCGTGAACGGCGCCTTCAGGCACGTCGCGCTGCTGGCCGACCCCGGCGTGCTGCGGGGGCGGCGCTTCGGCAACCTCATCGTCGCGGCCTCGCCGTCCCCGCTGCCGGTGGACCTGCTGAGCCGCCGCGCGGCGGGCGGCCTCACGCAGGCCAGATGCCTGTACGGCGAGGCGTTGACGAACTTCGTGGCGGGAGCGGCCCCGATCAGGGACGGCGAGCCGGTCCCCGTCCCGCAGCCGCCCCCGGCGATCTTCGAGTGACCTTCCGTACGGCGCGGCCTCAGCGGCCGGCGGCCAGGTCCAGGAACAGGGCGGCCGACCAGCCGAAGCCGGCCGCGGCGCGCTTGGCCCGGGCGCCGGTCAGCGGGTTCCAGTACTCATACAGGCCGCCGCCATCCCTGACCATGGCGAGCACGCGGCCGGCGAGGCGGTCGGCGACGTCCGGGTGGCCCGAGCGGTGCAGGCCCTCGATGAGCAGGTGGTTGACGTTCAGCCAGACCGGGCCGCGCCACATCGCCTCCGGGTCGAAGCGGGGGTCGTCGAAGGCCACCGACGGCACCGGCGCCCAGAAGCTCGGCGAGGTCAGGTCCGCCACCAGCCGGTCGGCGACGGGCCCGGGCAGCCTGCCGGTGACCAGCGGCATCAGCTCCAGCGGCGTCCTGACGTCGGCGACCCGGCCGCCGGACAGGGTGACGAAGCGGTCGCCGCTCCAGCGCCGGGCGACCATCAGGTCGACGAGCGCCTGCGCGTCCCGGCGCCATCGGGCGGCCTCCTCCCGGCGGCCGAGCGCGTCGGCGATGTCGGCCAGGCAGTCGGCCTGCAGGGCCAGGTAGGAGTTGAGGTCCGGCGGCTCGGCGCGCGGGCCCAGGTCCCAGATGGGCGAGTCGTCCAGGCCGGAGGAGTAGGGGTGCAGGTACTCGGCCAGGCCGTCGCCGTCGGGGTCGGAGCAGGCGAACCACCAGCGCTGCGCGCGGACGAGCGGCTCGTAGACCTCGGCCAGGAAGGCGGGGTCGGGGGCGGCCTCGTGGACCTTCCACACCGCCCAGGCGGCCAGCGGCGGCTTGGTGACCGGGACCGGGTCGCGCGGCGCGCCGCCGCCCACGTGCCGGTCCATGCGCTCGATGTCGGAGCGGGGCAGGTCGGCGGTCTCGGCGAGCACGCCGTGGTCGTGGATCACGTCGGGGAGCTGCCCGTCGGGGCGCTGGTGGGCGAGGAGGAGGCGGATCTGCTCGCGGGCCAGGCCGGGGTGGCCGTGGCGGAGGCCGACGGCGTGGAAGAGGGCGTCCCAGTTCCAGAGGCCGACGTAGCCGTTCTTGGCGGGCACCAGGGCCTGGCCGCCTTGGATGTGGAGGATGTTGACGCCGAGGGTCCACCAGGCCGTCTCGGCGATGTCCTGGAGGTCTTCCGGTACGGCGGGCATGCGGGCGAGCCAGTCGCGCCACCGGGCTTCGGCGGCGGCGAGGACCGTCTCGGGGTCGAAGGAGCCTTGGCCGACGAGGGTGAGGGAGTCGCCGAGGCTCGCCGACCCGCCGTCCCAGACGACGCGGAACGTCCCGCCACAGGTGGTGGAGAGGACGAGGGTGTCCGGGTCGGCGAAGGCCAGCGTCACGCCCTCGTCGAAGTCGACGCGCCACGGCAGCGCACGCCGTACCGCCAGCTCGCGGTCGCCCGCGAAGACCCGCAGGCCCGTCAGGACGGCCGCCTCCGTCGGCGGGGTCTCGTAGAGCGCCCGGGCCACCCACAGCGAGCCGTCGTCGGCGGCCATGACCAGCAGCCGCGACCTCGGCTCGGTGAACGGCCGTTCCCGCAGGTCCAGCTCCATCAGCGGCCTCCCAGGCCCGACGCCGCCAGCGAGTTGATGATCCGCTTCTGCCCGATGAGAAAGGCGATGAGGGTCGGGATCACCGAGATCGCCGAGGCCGCCAGGATGAGCCCGTAGTCGATCGCCCCTCGCTCGCTCGCGAAGCGCTGCAGCAGCAACGGCACGGTGAAAAGCTCCTCGGAGGTCAGGAAGATCATCGGGAAGAAGAACGAGTTCCACGAGGTCAGGAACACGATGATGCCCAGCGCGCCGAGACCGGGCCGGATGGCCGGCAGCACGATGCTCCAGAAGATCCGCAGCCGCCCGGCGCCGTCGAGCTTGGCCGCCTCCTCCAGCTCCAGGGGCACCGCCCGGATGAACTGCCGCAGCAGGAACACCGCGAAGGGGTTGGCGATCGCCGGGACGATGAGCGCCAGGTGCGAGTCCACCCAGCCGAGCCGCGCCAGCACCAGGTACAGCGGCACGATCGTCACCTGGACCGGCACCATCTGGGTGACGAGGAACAGCAGGAACAGCGCCCCGGAGCCGCGGAAGCGGATGCGGGCGAAGGCGTAGGCGGCCATCGCCGAGGTCAGCAGGGTGAGCCCGACGGTCAGGACGGCCACGTAGAAGCTGTTCCAGTACGCCAGGCCGAAGGGCATCTTGCCGAGCGCCTCCGGATAGTTCTGCGGCACCCAGGGGTCGGGCAGCCAGGCCATCGGATCGTTGATCATCTGGCGGACGCCCTTGAAGGAGGTGAGCAGCATCCAGACGAAGGGGAACAGCATGAGCAGCCCGCCCGCGGCGAGCATGCCGTGCAAGGCGATCTGGCCTCTGCGCATGGGATGCCTCTAGGTGTCGTAGTGGACCAGGCGCTTTTGCGCCGCGAACTGGGCGAGGGTGGCCAGCAGCGTCAGCACGAGCAGGATGAGCGCGGCGGCGCTGCTCATGCCCAGCTCGAACTCCTTGAAGCCGAGCCGCCAGACCTCGTAGACGATCGTGCGGGCGCCCTCGTTGTGCTCGGGGTTGACCAGCACGTAGATCTGGTCGAACGCCTGGAAGGAGCTGATGACCGCGACGACGGTGGAGAAGAAGACCGTGGGCGACAGCAGGGGCAGCGTCACCGACCGGAAGGCCCGCCACGGCCCGGCGCCGTCGATCCGGGCGGCCTCCAGCAGCTGCGGCGGGATGGTCTGCAGCCCGGCCAGGAAGATGACGACGTTGAGGCCGAGCGAGGACCAGATGGTCACGATCGCGACGGCCACGATGACCCAGCCGGGGTCGCCCAGCCAGTCCGGCCCGGTCACGCCGAGCCAGCGCTTGAGCGAGGTGTTGAGCACGCCGTTCTCGTCGCTGGCGAGGATGACCTGCCAGATGAGGGCGACGGCCACCGAGCTGGTGACGACGGGCGTGAAGTAGACGACCCGGTAGACGTTGGCGGCCCGGCCCTTCAGCGAGTTCAGCCCCACCGCGATGGCCACCGCCAGGCCCAGGCCGACCGGGACGGTGATGAGGCCGAGCTTGACGGTGTTCCAGACGGCGCGGAGGAACTCGGGGGAGGTCAGCTGGGCGGCGAAGTTGCCCAGCCCGGCCCAGCGGATCTCGGTCAGGCCGTCCCACTGGACGAAGGCCAGCGCGACCGCGATGACCAGCGGCGCGAGCAGGAAGGCCAGCAGCGCCGCGACCTGGGGAGCGAGGAAGAAGGCGGCCCACCAGCCGTCCCGGGTGCGCACCTTGACGGGCGCGGCCGGGACGGCGGCGGACCTGGCCTTGGTCAGGACGGCCACGGCGTCAGCCCAGTTTGCTCTCGACGAGCCGCTGCAGCTCGGTCATGCCCTGGTCGAAGGGCACCTTGCCCTGCCAGACCTTGAGCAGGTGCTCGTTGATCTCGGCGGTCAGGCCGGGCACCGACACCTCTTCCGGGTAGTTGGCGAAGCCGGTGTCGCGCACGTCGATGAACGTCTGCGCGTGGGCCGGGTAGCCGGTGAGCACGACCGACTCGGCGCCCTTGACCGACGGCACGGCGCCGCCGTCCTTCAGCCGCAGCGTCTGGCCCTCCTTGCTGACGAACTCCGTCAGGAAGGTGAAGGCCTCCTTGGGATGCGCGGTGTCCTTGTTGATGGCCAGGTAGGAGGCAGCCACCGCGCCGGAGATCGGCTCGCCGGTCTCGGAGGGGAAGGGCACGATGTCGTAGTTGTCCGGCTCGCCGCCCTTCTCGACGACGTCGACGACCCAGCGGCCTCCGGCGTAGAAGCCGGCCTTGTGCTTGACGAACTGGGTGTCGGCGCCGTTGCTGGCCGGCAGGAGGTCCACCGAGACGAACGTCTTGTCCCGGTAGCCCTTGGCCAGGGTCTCCAGGGCCTTGCGCGCCTTGGGGTCGGTGGTGGCGACGAACTTGCCGCCGTCCCAGACCTTGCCGCCGAAGCCGTGGATCATGCTGTAGGTCGAGCCGTACCAGTTCCACAGCAGCGATCCGGACTTGCCCGCCTGGACCAGCTTGGCGTTCATCTCCAGATATTTCGCCATCGTCCACTGCCCGGCCTCGTGGAGGGCGGCGGGGTCCTCGGCGATCCCGGCGTCCTTGAGCGCCTTCTTGTCGTACCAGAGGACCTCGGGGTTGACGTCGTTCGGGACGCCGTAGATCTGGCCGTCCTTCTTGGCTCCGCCGTACACGCCCTCGAAGAAGTCCTCGGGCCTGCTCTTGGAGTCGGGGCCGGACAGCTTGTCGTTGAGCGGGGTAAGCACCCCGGCCGAGACGAACTTGCCGATGTTGTCGTCGCCGACGAAGAACACGTCCGGCGCCGTCTTGCTGGTCAGCTGGGTGAGCAGCTTGGGGTGGTAGTCGGCGTACTTGGGCACCGACTCCAGCTTGAGCTTGATGCCCGGGTGGCGCTTTTCGAAGTCCGCCACGAACGGCTCATACAGCTTCATGTCGTCCGCCGAGCCCCAGGTGGCCCAGCGGACGACGACCTGGCCGCCCTGCTGCTTCACGCCCGGCCCGCTCCCGCCTCCGCCGCTGCAGGCGGCGGTCGCGGCGGCGAGGAGGAGTACGGCTAGCGCACGTTTCATGGGAACACTCCGTTAGGCAAGCCCGCCGCCGTCGACGACGAGGGCGGAACCGGTGATGTAGCTGGCGGCGTCGCTCGCCAGGAAGAGCACGGCCCGGGCGATCTCGTCCGGCGTGCCCGCGCGGCCCATCGGCCGGTCGGCGGCGTCCTTCTCGAACGCCGCCCAGTCCTCCCCGAGCTGGCGGGCTTCCTCCCGCAGCATGGGCGTGTCGGTGTCGCCGGGATTGACGGAGTTGACCCGGATCCCGGCCTTGGCGTGGTCGATCGCGAGCGCCCGCGTCATGTTGACCACGGCGGCCTTGGAGGCGCAGTAGGAGACCGCGTTCGCGCCGCCCTTCAGGCCCCATCCGGAGCCGGTGTTGACGATCGAGCCGCCGCCGGTCATGGCGGGGATCGCGTACTTGCACATCAGGAAGACGGAGCGGACGTTGACCGCCATCACGCGGTCCCACTCCTCGACGTCGAGGTCCAGCACGGTGGTGCGGCGGATGATCCCGGCGTTGTTGAACAGCACGTGGAGGCCGCCGTAGGCGTCCACGGCCGCGGCGACGACCCGCTCGCAGTCCTCGGGGCGCGACACGTCCGCCTGGACCGCCACGCCGCCGATCTCCGCGGCGACCCGGCGGGCGCCCTCGCCGTCGAGGTCGGCGACGACGACCCTGGCGCCCTCCTGCGCGAACAGCCGCGCGGTGGCCCTGCCGATCCCCGAGGCGCCGCCGGTGACGATGGCGACCTTGCCGTCGAGTGCCTTCACGTTGTCTCCATCCGGTAGATCGTGCTCTCGCGGTATCCGGTGATCACCTGGACGTGCCCGCTGAGCTTTCTGTCGGTGTCCTCATCGCCCGTGTCGACCAGGAGGGGCCGCCCGCCGAGCGCGGCCAGCTTCTGCTGGGTGGCCAGGACCAGCAGGCCGCCGGTACGGCTGAGCACCCGGGGCGAGATCTGCTGGTTGCCCCGGCCGAGCACGAAGCCCTGGCCGCCGATCACCGACAGGACCAGCACCGCCCCGCCGGCCAGCCCGGCCAGCTCGCGCTCGGCGACGTCGGCGGCCACGATCCGGCCGTCCCTGACCACGTCCACGCCGAGCAGCGTCGTGGCCAGGCCAAGCGCCCTGCCGACCGCCTGGGTGGTGGCGCCGGGGCCGAGGATGTAGGGGACGCCCGGCCGCATGCGGGAGACGACCTCGCGGGCGATGCCCTCGACCGTGCCGGGGGCGGCCGCCGCCGAGCCGGTCTTGCGTCCCGACAGCCGGGTCCTGGCCGCGGGGACGCGCAGGACGCCGTAGAGGCGGGGGCTCACCCGGCCCTGGCGGTAGCGGTCCTCGTCCAGGTCCACGACCTCGGCCTCGACGGTCGCGCCCGAGGTCCACAGGCCGGCGAGCTCCCCGGCGGCGGCCGGGCCCACGGCGAAGCAGCCCGAGTAGACCTTCACCCCGGCCGGGACGCCGAGGACGGGCGGCGCCTGGCCGCCGAGCTCCCGGACGGCGTCGAGCACGTCGCGCGCCGTGCCGTCGCCTCCCGCGAACAGGAGGAGGTCGACGTCGCGTAGCGCCAGGACCGCCGCCCGGGTGTCGGCCGCCGTCGTGGTGGGGGCTGCCGGTCGCGCAAGCCGGACGAGGCCCGGTGACGCGCCGGCCGCGCGGGCGCTGTCCTCCCCCATCGCCCCCGGCACCGTGACCAGCCGCACGCCGGGGCGGGCGGCCAGCAGGGCGCGCACGGCGCGGGCCGCGCGCTCGCCCGAGCGGGGCGTGGCGCCCGCGGCCAGCGCGGCGCGCTGCACCTCGGCGCCGTCGCTGCCCTTGAGCCCCGCCGTGCCGCCCAGCCCGGCGACCGGGTTGACCACGAGTCCCACCACGAACCCCACTGTCGTCGCCACGGCTCAGCCCAGGTGCTTGCGGACGTACGCGCGCCAGGTCGGCGCCCACTGCTTGGGGTCGTCCAGCGGCGTCGGGTCGATCTTGTGGATCGTCTGGTTGTACGGCGCGCCCTTGACGAACGCCGGATCCCTGCGCGCCTCGTCCGCGACGTGGGCGAGGATGGCCGCGTACTCGTCGAGGTCCTCCTTGGAGTAGGACTCGGTGGGCTCCAGCGTGAACGGCTCGGGCACCACGTGGGGGTGGTGGGAGGTCCAGTAGTGCACCCCGAAGTCGGCCGCCCGCACGCCGATCTCCTCCGAGTGCACGCCGGTCTCCTCCGACAGCTCCCGCCAGGAGTAGCGGACCTGCTCGATGCGCCGCTTGTCCCAGGGGGCCGACGTGCCCGGGATCCGCAGGACCCTGCTCATGAGGTAGTTGTTGTTCAGCGCCGCGGTCTCCGCCACGGCGCGCAGCCCCTCGGCGCCCAGCGCCATGATCCATGCGTAGGCGCGGACGATGTTCGGCGTCACGCCGAGGCCCGGCCGGATCTTCCCGATCGACCGCTCGGGCGTCTCCAGGCCGTAGGAGGTCCCGTCGAAGGTCACCACCGGCCCCGGCAGGAACGGCGCGAGCGCCTCCGACACCCCGCACGCGCCCGCCGCCGGGCCGCCGCAGGCGTGCGGGGTGGAGAACGTCTTGTGCAGGTTGAAGTGCCCCAGGTCGAACCCGGCGTCGCGGGCCCGCGTGATGCCGAGGATGCCGTTGGCGTTGGCCTGGTCGTAGCAGGCCAGGCCGCCCACGGAGTGGACGAGGTCGACGAACTCCTTGATGCGCGGGTTGAAGATCCCGGTGTCCTCGGGGTTGGTGATCATCAGGGCGGCGGTGCGCGGGCCGATCGCCGCCTTCAGCGCCTCGATGTCGGGGTAGCCGTCGGCGTCGGGCATCAGCGTGACGATTTCGTAGCCGGCCGTCTTGGCGCAGGCCGCGTTGGAGGGGTGCGAGAACAGGGTGGTGATGACCTGGTCGCGGTGGCCCTCGCCGCGCGAGGCGTGGTAGGCGCGGATCATCGCGACGTTGGCGTAGATCGCGGCCGAGCCGGAGCCGGGCTGGAGCGACACGCGCGCCATGCCGGAGATCTCGGCGAGCATCCGCTCCAGGCGGTGGTAGATCTCCAGCACGCCCTGGACCGTGTCGACCGGCTGGGCGGGGTGCAGCTCGGCCACCTCGGCGGCGAAGCGGTCGTTGACCTTGGGGCTGTACTTCATCGTGCAGGTGCCCTGGCCCACGTCGACGTTGAGGTCGGCGCCCAGGTTCTCCTGCGACAGCCGCAGGTAGTGCCGCAGCACGTGCGGCTGGGACAGCTCGGGCAGCCTGGGCGGCTGCGCGCGCCGTACCGCCTCGGGCAGCTCCACCTCCGGCGCGCCCGGTTCTGGTACGGCGATGCCGCGCCGGCCCGGCCGCGACAGCTCGAAGATGATCGGCTCGTCCCAGCGGGCCTGGTGGAAGCGGCGCAGCGGCGGCTTCGGCCGCACGGGCAGCTGCCCGTGCGGCTCGGCGAAGGACTCTCCCGTGCTGTGCTTATTGGTTCGCTCGGCAAGCTCGCTCACGTCATGACCTCCCGTACGGCTGCCGCGAGCCGGTCGATGTCGGCGATGGAGTGGCGCTCGGTCACGCAGACCAGCACCGTGCGGTCGTCGAGCGGGACGCCGCCGAAGATGCCCTTGGCGCGCAGCCGCTCCAGCAGGCCGGGCGGCGCCTCGATCGCGAACTCGCGGAAGTGGATCGCGTCCTGGTGCAGGACGGTGACGTGGGGCGCGAGGGCGTCCATGGCGTAGCGGGTGCGGGCCAGGATGGTCGCGCCGATCTCGCGCATGCCCTGCGGGCCCATGAGAGCCAGGTACACCCCGGCGGTGATGCCCCACAGCGCGGCCGCGGTGCCGACCCACTCCTTGCCGTCCTCGCGGTGGGCGAAGGAGGTGCGGTCGTAGAAGACGTCGCCGAAGCCGTACTCACCGGGCACGGCGGTCGGCGCGATGCCGAACAGGCGGCTGGGGAACTCGGCGACCAGCGGCTCGTGGTCGTGGGTGGCGATGTAGCCGGCGTGGCCGCCGCCGTAGGACTGGTGCATGCCGAGCGACTGGATGTCGCCGCAGGCGATGTCGGCGCCGTAGGCGGCGGGCGGGGCCAGCACGCCGAGCGAGATCGGGTCGGCGCCGACGACCAGCAGCGCGCCGTGCGCGTGCGCGAGGTCGGCCAGATCCCGGCCGCGCGTCTCGACGACGCCGTAGACGTTGGGGGTCTCCAGGTAGATCGCGGCGAAGCTGTCGTCGATCCCCACGTCGCCCATCTCGCCGTTGCCCGCGACAGGGGCGAGCACGATCTCGATGTCGGGGGCGAGGAAGTCGCGCAGCTTGCTCAGCTTGTCGGCGCTGATCGCGGAGCTGAGCAGGACCCTGGCCCGCCCGGTGTGGCGGCAGGCCATGCGCAGGGCGGTGCCGGTGGCCTGGAAGCCGTCGTAGGTCGGGACGTTGACCACGTCCATCTCCAGCAGCTCGGCCATCATGCTGGTGTACTCGAACAGCGCCTGGAACCGGCCGTGGTCCTCGTACGGCTCGCCGGCGTAGGCGGTCAGGAACTCGCTGCGGGAGTTGACCTCGTCGCACACCGCCGGGACGTGGTGCGGGTAGATGCCGTGGCCGAGGAAGCTGAGCGTCTCGACCGTGTCGGTGTTCCTGCGCAGCAGGGCTCGCATGTGGCGGACCAGGTCGTGCTCGGCGACCAGCGGCTCGGGCAGGTCGAGGGGGCGGTTCAGCCGCAGCTCGGCGGGGATGTCGGCGTAGAACTCCTCGACGCTTTCGACGCCCAGCTCGGCGAGCATCTCGGCGCGGACGCCGGGTTCGGAGTTCGGAATGTACGGGTGTGTTTTGAGACCTCCTTCGTCGGTCTCAAAACACGAGTGTGCTGTGCTCATTGGTGTCCTCACTTCGTTCGGCCACGGCTTCCTTCGATCCTGAGCACGACGGCGTCCCTCGCCGGGAGCTCGACGTGGTCTCTCATGGGCTTGCGGGTGAGCAGGTCGAAGCCCGGCCACGGCAGGGCGACCCGGCGCGGCTCGGTGGTGTGGTTGAGGAGGAACAGGTGGCCGCCCCTGCGGACGGCCTCGACCCCCGGCGGGACGTCGAGGCCCGCCACGCCGGCCCGGGTCAGGACGTCGTCCAGGACCGGGGTGACGTCGTCGAGCAGGCAGCTCAGGTAGGTGACCTCGCCCCTGCGGGTGATCGCGGGACGCCCGTCGAGGTCGCCGCCCTCGTAGCGGGCGACGGGCTCGGCGCCCTCCAGGCGGATCCACTCGGCCCACGTGCGCGCCGCGCCGAGCGTGGTCCGCTGGACGCGGCCGTCGGGCAGCGGCCAGAACTCCTCCACGGCCACGCCCAGCAGCTCGCACAACGGCCCCGGGGCGCCGCCGGGATGCACCTGGTCGCGGGCGTCCACGACGCCGCTGAACGGCCCCACGACCAGCTGCCCGGCGAAGCGGGCCAGCTCCTTGGCCGTCTCCTCGGTGCATAGGTAGAGGTTCGGCGCGATCACCACGCGGTAGCCCGACAGGTCGCGTCCGGGCGGCGCCAGGTCGACGAGGATCCCCCGCGCGTGCAGCGGCGCGTACCAGGCCAGCATCAGCTCCTTGAGCCTGAGCCGGTTCGACGGCATGGACTCCGGCGCCTCCAGCCCCCACCAGCTCTCCCAGTCCAGCAGCAGGGCGACCTCGCCCGGGGAGTGCGAGCCGGCGACCTCGGCCAGGGCACGCAGGTCGCGCCCGAGCCGGAGCGTCTCCCGCCACCCCCTGGTCCGCTCGCCCCCGTGGGGCAGCAGCGCAGAGTGGAACTTCTCGGGCCCGTAGCGCGCCTGGCGCCACTGGAAGAACATCGCCCCGTCCGACCCGCGCGCCACCGCCTGCAGGCTGTGCAGGCGCATGACCCCCGGCGGCTTGGGGACGTTGACCTCCCGCCAGGAGACCGCCGACGGCGCGGACTCCAGCAGCAGCCACGGCCGGCGCTTCAGCGAGCGCATCAGGTCGTAGCTCAGCGCCACGGCCACGTGGGAGGACGGGTCGGCCGGGTCGGGGTAGGCGTCGTCGGAGACCACGTCCTCGGCCTCCGCCCACTTCCAGTAGTCCAGCCCGTGCAGGATGCTCATGAAGTTCGTGGTCACCGGCACCCGCGGGGTGACCTCGCGCAGCACGTCCCTCTCCGCCTCGAACAGCTCCAGCAGCGCGTCGCTGCAGAAGCGGCGCCAGTCGAGCAGCTGGCCGGGGTTGACCGGTCCCGGCGCCCGGCGGGGCGGCGCGACCTGCTCGAAGTCCGTGTAGTGCTGGCCCCAGCAGGAGGTGCCCCACGCGGCGTTGAGCGCCTCGACCGACCCGTGGCGGGCGGCCAGCCAGCGGCGGAAGTGCCGCGCCGACTCCTCGCAGAAGCACTCCAGCGTGTGGTCGGCGTACTCGTTGCCGACGTGCCACATCCGCAGCGCCGGGTGCCGGCCGTACCGGGTGGCCATGGTCCGCGCGAGCCGTACGGCGTGCTCGCGATAGACCGGTGAGCTGGGGCAGTACCCCTGCCGGGAGCCGAACTCCAGCCGCACGCCGTCCGCGGTCACGGGCATGACCGACGGGTGGTCGCGCACGAGCCACGGCGGCGGGGTGGCGGTCGCGGTGGCCAGGTCGGCCGCGACGCCGTGGGCGTGGAGCAGGTCGAGCACCCGGTCCAGCCAGGCGAAGTCGTGCTCGCCCGGGCGGGGCTCCAGCCGGGACCAGGCGAACACGGCGACGGTGACCATGGTGACCCCGGCCTCGGCCATGAGGCGGACGTCCTCCGCCCAGACCTCCTCCGGCCATTGCTCGGGGTTGTAGTCGCCGCCGAACAGCAGGCCCGGCATTCCCAGCACGTCGACTCCAGTTCTGTGACATGTACTATTTTGTATTCAGAATTCATAGTGCAGAATTTTGTATGACGTCAAGGGGTAAGGTGTGGCCATGCCGATCGAGAGACGACCCCTGCGGGAGCAGATCAGAGACGAGCTCCTGCGCAGGCTGGACCGCGGCGACTTCTCGGCGGGGACCGATATCAACGAGGCGGCGCTGGCCGCCGAGCTGGGCGTGAGCCGCACCCCGCTGCGGGAGGCGCTCATCACGCTGGCCGGCGAGGGCGTGCTGGAGAGCAACCAGGGCCGCGGGTTCCGCTTCGCGCCGGTCAGCCGCAAGGAGTTCAGGGAGCTGTGCGAGATCGTGGCGGCGCTGGAGTCGCTGGCGCTGGAGCTGTCGGATCCCGAGCACCTGCGGAAGATCGGCCCGGAGCTGCTGCGGCTGGCCCGCGAGTTCCCCGACTCCGTCGCCGCCCAGCAGGACATCGAGCGCCACGACGACGAGTGGCACGACCTGCTGCTCAGCGGCTGCCCCAACGAGCGGCTGCTGGACCTGGTGACCAGCGTCAAGGCGGGGATGCGGCGCTACGCCCACCTGCGGGCGGGCGACGACGCGCCGCTGGAGCGCGAGGCCGACGAGCACTGCCGCGTCGCCGAGAGCCTGATCGCGGGCGACCTGCCCGCGGCGACCCGGGCGCTGCGCGACAACTGGGTCAACGGGATGGAGCGCATGATGGCCCGCATCCCGGAATAGCTATGCCTTGGCGAGCGTGAGGCAGGCCACCCGCGGCCCCGCCGTACCGTCGCGCTTGGTGGTCTTGGCGTGCACCACCACGGACCCCGGCAGGCGGTCGGCGCCGAGCTTCCACGTGTGCCGGGCGGTGGAGCGCGCGGCGCCGGAGGAGTCGGTCGTGAAGTCGAGCCACACCTCGCTGTTGGCGTCGACGTGGCCGGGATCGTGCTGGTAGTGCGGCCCGGAGTCGTCAGGCTTGGCGCCGCACCGCTTGGCGTGCAGGTGGGCGCCGTAGGCGCGGCCGGGCACGAACCCCTCGACGGTGAGGGAGGAGATCGTGCCGGTGTCGGAGGAGTCGACCGTGGCGCTGAGCCGCGCCCCCTCGGGGGCGAGCTTGCTGTCGTAGACCATCAGGTCGCCGCTGCCGGTCAGCCGGATCGGCTGGATCGGCTGGCTCGGCTGGGTGTGATGCGCGCCCGAGGGGCCCGAGCATCCGGTGGCGAGAAGGACGAAGACGAGGACGGGCAGGCGCATGACGACCCCCAGAGTGTACGGCTACGCCGTACACTCTAGTGACTACGCTCCGTGTCTGGCGGCGATGTCGTCGATGATGTCGGCCAGCTTGTAGTCCAGGTCCGTCAGCCCGCCCTTGTCGTGGGTCGTCAGCGACAGGTGGAGCTTGCGCCAGCGGATGTCGATGTCCGGATGGTGGTTGAGCTCCTCGGCCTTGACCGCGATCTCGTCCACGATGCGGATGGCCGTGGGGAAGTCCGGCGCCTCGATCGTGCGCCGCAGCTCGTTGCCTACCTGTGTCCACATGAGGGCCACGTTACTTCAGGGCGCCGGCTCCGAGCCCGGACTGGATCTGCCGCTGGAAGACGATGTAGACGATCAGCACCGGGATGATGGCCAGGTTGAGCGCGGCGAACAGGGCCGGCCAGTCGGCCTCGTAGCCCGCGATGGTGGAGATGTCGGCGATGCCCTGGGTGATCACCCACTTGCTCCGGTCGCTGGGCACCAGCGCCAGCGGCAGCAGGTACTGGTTCCACTGCCCCAACACGTTGAAGATCGTGATGCTGACCATGCCGGGTTTCGCCATGGGGAGCATGACCTGGAAGAACGTCCGCGTGTGCGAGGCGCCGTCGATCCTGGCCGCCTCGGCCACCGCCTCCGGCAGGGTGCGGAAGAAGGCCGCCAGGAAGAACACCGTGAACGGCAGCGAGTAGGCGATGTAGACGACGATCAGGCCGACGTGCGACTCCAGCAGGCCGAACTGCTTGACGACGAAGAACAGCGGCCCGATCGCGAGGAACACGGGGAAGGCCATGCCGGAGACGAACAGCAGATAGATCAGCCGGTTGCCGGGGAACCGGTAGCGCGCCAGCACGTAGGCGGCCATGGAGCCGAACAGCATGGTGCCCGCCGTGCTGAAGAACACCACGACGACCGTGTTGACCATGTAGATGCCGACGTTGGCCTTCTCCAGCGCCCGCGCCCAGTTGTCCCACCGCAGGGCGCCCGGGAGCTGGAGGGCGTCGCCGAAGATCTCCGTGTTGTTCTTGAACGACGCGAGGAAGATCCACAGGAGCGGCAGGATGATCAGCAGCGTCCAGACGATCAGCGCGACGTGGGACAGCGCGCTGAAGACGCTCGGCTTGGGCTTGTCACGCATGCTCTACAGCTCGATCTTCTCGCGCCGCGTGACGCGCAACGTCAGCACGGCGAAGGTGATGGTCAGGAAGAACAGGGCCACGCCCATCGCCGAGGCGTAGCCGACCTTGGAGTAGCTGAAGAAGTTCTTGAAGATCTCGACGGGCAGCACGGTGGTGGCGCCGTCGGGACCGCCCGCGTCCACGGTCAGCACGTTGACCAGCGCGAAGCAGTCGAACGCCGCGATGCCCAGGTAGACCCAGGCGACCTGGAGGGTGTCGCGCAGCAGCGGCAGCGTGATGGTGAAGAACAGCCGCACGCGCCCGGCCCCGTCCAGCATCGCCGCCTCGAAGTAGTCCTTCGGGATGGCCGCCATGCCCGCGGAGAAGAGCACGACGTAGAAGCCGACCGCCTGCCAGACCATGACCGCGAGCAGCGCCCACAGCGCGGTCTCCGGCTCGCTCATCCAGCCGACGGGCTCCATGCCCAGCTTGACGAGCGCGCCGTTGATCACGCCGTTCTCGTCCGGCCGGTAGATCTGCTTCCACAGCACACCGACGATGGCCACGGCGAGGACCTGGGGAGCGAAGAAGACGACCTTGTAGAAGGCCGACCCCCCGACCCCCGCCATGCCGGCGCCGCGCGAGCCGCCGCCCAGGTTCAGCAGGAACGCGAAGACCAGGGCGATCGCGATGGTGACGAGCGGCAGCACGAGCAGGGTGATCCCGTGGGTGCGCAGCGCCTGCCAGAAGACCTCGTCGCGGACCAGCCGGGCGAAGTTGTCCAGCCCCACGTAGGTGACGACGGAGGAGATCCCGTTCCAGCCGGTCAGCGAGAGCTGGAACGCCTGGATGTACGGGCTGATCACGAACACCACGTAGAGCGTCACCGGGACGGCCAGGAACCCGGCGACGAAGCCGTACTTGCGCAGCCGCTCGCCCATCGGCTCAGGCGTCCCTGGTCTGCTTGGTGACCGAGGAGTCGGCCTTGATCTCGTCGGCCTTCCTCTGGACCTTGTCCATGAACTCCTCGACGCTGATCCGGCCGCCCATCAGCGAGTTGGTCTGCTGGGTGGCGTAGTCGAACAGCGGCTTGTACCAGCCCTCGAACCGCGCGTCGGTGATGATGTTCGCCCCGGCGGCGTCCTGCGCCTTGGCCGCGCTCATCAGGCCGGGCGGCAGGTCCAGGCCCTCGGCGGCGCCGTTGACGACGGTGAGGTTCTTGGTCTTCTCGGTGAAGCCGCGCGCGCCCTCCTTGGACAGCATCAGGCGCAGGTACTCCAGGCCGCCCTGCGGGTTCTTGCCCTTGGCCGCGACGAAGAAGACCTCGCCCACGCCGACCTGGATGGCCTCATACGGCATCTTGTCGGCGGCGGTGACGCTGGGCACCGGCGCGATGGCGTACTCGAAGTCGGCCGGCTTGTCCTTGGCCATCTCGTTCTCGATCCACGAGCCGACCGGGTAGAACAGCACCTTGTTCTGCAGGTGCTTGATCTGGGTCTGGGTGTGGTCCAGGCCGAGGTAGGACTTGTCGGAGTAGCCGGTCTGGATCTCCAGCCAGGCGGTCAGCGACGCCTTGACCGCCTCGGACTTCCAGGCGCCCTCGACGAGGTTGTCGATGTCGACGATGACCTGGTTGCCGCCGATCTTCGCGGCCGTGTAGAGCATGTTCCACAGCTGGTAGTAGGGGCCCTTC
Source organism: Thermoactinospora rubra (assembly GCF_002093975.1). Lineage (GTDB taxonomy): Bacteria > Actinomycetota > Actinomycetes > Streptosporangiales > Streptosporangiaceae > Nonomuraea > Nonomuraea rubra_A. The sequence goes on along the minus strand of NZ_KZ084332.1, from coordinate 120,809 downwards.
TGGCCGGGGTAGGCGAAGAGGTGGATGCCCTCCTTCTTCGCGGTCTCGCCGAGCGCCTTGAACTCCTCCCAGGTCCTGGGCACAGTCCAGCCCTTGGCCGCGAAGAGCTTGGCGTTGTACCACAGCGCCCGGTGCGACACCGAGTAGTTGAGCACCAGGTCCTTGCCGTTGAGCTTGGCGTTGGTGATGGCGGCGGGCGTGATGGTGTCGCGGACCTTCTTGGCCGGGTCGTCCGCGGAGGGCGCGTCCCACAGCGCGGTCAGGTCCGCCAGGTGTCCCTCGGCGGCCAGCGCGGCCAGGTCGAGCGCCTCGGGGCCGGAGTTGTTGACCACGTCGGGCACGTCGCCGGACAGGAAGCGGGGGCGCAGCTGGGTGCCGATGTTCTGGGTGGCGTTGTGCTTGATCTGGGCGCCGGCGTACTTCTTGGCGTACAGCGCCTCGTGGATGTCCTTGGCGTAGGCGTCGCCGTACCCGCCGCTGAAGATGGTGACCTCGAGCGGCTTCTTGGCGTCCACGCCGAACGGGTTGGCGGGGCTGGTGGCGACGCCGCCTGCGGTGGTCGCGGGGGCCGCGGAGGGCTGGGAGCCGCCCCCGGTGGCGCAGGCCGACAGCAGGCCCGCGCCCGGGCCGACGACGACGGCGGTCAGGCCGATCCGGCGCAGCAGGTCGCGCCTGGTGAGCTCTCCCGGATGGGTCATGCGGGCTCTCCTGTCCGAGATTTAATAGGAAAGTTTCCTAAACGATTGCCCGACAGTACGAACGGGTGCCGAGCTGCGTCAAGAGGCGCAACACAGCCGTGACCCAGGGGGATCCGAAATGCGATCGGCGCCGCGACCGGCTAGGGTCCGCGTGCATGAGGGAACTGCTCTGCGAGTACGGCAGGCGCGCCGTCGAGCTCGGCCTGGTCCTCGGGACCTCCGGCAACCTGAGCGTACGGCGGGACGACCTGGTCGCGGTCACGCCGGCGGGCCTCGCGCTGGACCGGCTGACGCCGGAGCGGTGCCCCGTCGTGGACGTCGGGGGGCACCTGGTGGAGGGCGACCTGCAGCCTTCGTCGGAGACGCCCATGCACCTGGCGGTCTACCGGACCACGCCGGCGCGGGCCGTGGTGCACACGCACTCGACGTTCGCGACCGTCGTGGCGAGCACGATGCGGGAGCTGCCGGCGATCCACTACAACGTGCTGCAGCTCGGGGGGCCGGTGCGGGTGGCGCCGTACGCGACCTACGGCACGGCGGAGCTGGCGGCGAACGTGCAGGCGGCGCTCGAGGGGCGGACGGCGGCGCTCATGGCCAACCACGGGGCCGTGGCGATCGGGGAGTCGATGGAGGAGGCCTTCGAGCGGGCGCGGCTGCTGGAGTGGCTGTGCGAGGTCTACGTCCGGGCGTCGGGGGTCGGGACGCCGGCGCTGCTCACCGAGGCGCAGCTCGCGGCCGTGGCGGAGCGCTCACGCACCCCGCCCACCTTCCCCCGCCGGAGTTAGCCGAGGGCGGCGCGTTCCGCGAGGCCCAGCGGCAGGCCGCCCGAGCCCGCGATGCGGTCGTGGAAGTCCTTCAGCGACCCGGAGAACCGCTCCCTGATCCGCTCGATCTCCAGCGCCCCCGTCAGGTACGACGGCGCCTGGGTCGGCCAGGCGCAGTAGCGGTTGACCTCGCCCTTGGCCGTCTCCGCCGACAGCGCCGACTTGGTGGCCATGAACAGCTCGGCCTCCTCGATCGACATGTCGTCGCAGTGCAGCGCCGTGTCCACGACCATGCGCGCCGCCCGGAAGATGCGCCCGTCCAGGAACGCCAGCTCGGTCGCCGGCGTGTCGAAGTACCCCTGCTCGTGCATCATCTTCTCGACGTACAACCCCCACCCCTCGGTGAAGTACGGCGTGCGGAACACCTTGCGCACCGCCCGCGGGTTGCCCGCCATGTGCGACAGGTGCCAGTGGTGTCCCGGATACGCCTCGTGCACCGCCGTGTCCGGCATGCTGGCCCGGTAGTTGCTGCGCAGGCGCTGCCGTACCTGCTCCTCGGTGAAGTCGTCGGGGGTGTAGGGCACGAAGAAGTACCCCTTGCGCGACGGGGTGAGCGGCGGCGGCGCGATGTAGTGGGCGACGGCCAGGATGGGCCGGTTGTACTCGGCCGAGGGCAGCACGACGCACTCCTCCCCCTCGGGGAAGGTGACGAGGTCGCGCGCCAGCACGAACTCGCGCGCCCGCCGCGTCTCCGCCTCGTATTCCTCGCGCATGGCCGCCAGGGTGGGCGGATGGTCGTCCATCAGCGCCTCCAGCGCCGCGCGCCAGTTGTCCTGGCCGAGGCGCGCGGCCACCCGGGCCATCTCCGCGTCGAGCTCGGCCCACTGCCGCCGGCCCTTCTCGTGCAGCTCGGCGGCGCCGTACCCGAGCATCTCGCGCTCCAGCAGCAGCGTGGAGTAGAGCTTCTCCCCCATCCGCCAGGTGCCCCCGGCCCGGAAGCCCTCCAGGAAGGCGACGAAGTCGTCGAAGGCGCGGGCGGCGGGTTCGGCGGCCTCGGCCAGGCGGGCGCGCAGCGCCTCGTCCCGCACCATGCCGGGGATCGTGCGGGTGATCAGGCCGCGGGCCGTGCGCGCCTGGCCCAGCCCCCGCTTGACCAGCAGGTCGGCCGCCAGGTCGGGGTCCAGGTTGGCGCGGCAGGCCGCGAGCACCCCGGGCACCTCGGCGAGCTGGGCGACGGCGGCCTCCACCAGCTCGGCCTCGGGCTTGAGTGCGCGCTGGAACGGGACGAACAGGGACGAGAAGACGGCGCCGAGGTAGGCGGACGGGTCGCGGCGCCACCACGGCCACTCGGCCAGGGCGAGCTCGCCCCGTAGGTGCGACATCACCAGCCCCCGGTCGAGCTGGTCGTCGAGCGAGCCGTCCTCGGTCGCGGAGAGCCGCTCCAGCCAGGAGGCGGCCTCCCTGACGTAGGACTCCAGGCCGGCCGCGGTGAAGTCGCCGAGGGTGCGCTCGTAGCCTTCCGCCCCGAGAAGCGTGGCGCTGATGGGATTGTGAGAGAAGTACCAGCTGAGAAACTCGTCCACGTCCGCACCATATCCTGAGATCCATGGCCCTCCAGATCACCGGCGCGCTGGGCGAGCCCGAGCTCATCCGCCTTCCCTGGCACCTCCCCCTCGCGGAGTGGCCCGAGCACCACCTCGTCGACCTCCCCCGCGGCATCTCGCGGCACGTGGTGCGCTTCGCCAGGCTCAACGGCAGGGTCTACGCGATCAAGGAGATCAGCGAGCGGTACGCCAAGCGGGAGTACAAGCTGCTGTGGGACCTGGCCAGGCTGGACGCGCCCGCGGTGGAGCCGGTGGCGTACGTCACGGGCCGCGAGGAGGGCCTGGACGCCGCGCTGATCACCCGGCACCTGCAGTTCTCGCTCCCCTACCGGGCCGTCATGTCCGGCACGCTGCGCCCCGACACGCTGACCCGGCTGCTGGACGCGCTGGTCGTGCTGCTGGTGCGGCTGCACCTGGTCGGCTTCTACTGGGGCGACTGCTCGCTGTCCAACACGCTGTTCCGCCGCGACGCGGGCGCCTTCGCCGCCTACCTCGTCGACGCCGAGACCGGCGAGGAGCACCCCATGATCAGCGAGGGGCAGCGGCTGCACGACATCGAGATCGCCCACACCAACATCTTCGGCGAGATGCTGGACCTGCAGGCCGGCGAGCTGCTGCACCCCTCCGTCGACCCGGAGGAGACCGCCGACGACATCGTGGCCCGCTACCACCGGCTGTGGGCGGAGCTGACCCAGGACGAGATCATCGAGGAGGTCGACTGGCACCGGGTCGAGCAGCGCATCCGGCGGCTCAACCTGCTCGGCTTCGACGTGGCGGAGATGATGGTGCGCCGCAAGGTCGGCACCGGGCGGCTCATCGTGCGGCCCAAGGTGGTCGACGCCGGGCACCACCAACGCCGCCTGCTGCGCCTGACCGGGCTGGACGCCGAGGAGAACCAGGCGCGGCGGCTGCTGAACGACCTGGACGGGTTCCGGGTGGCCAAGGGGCTGCGGCACGAGGACGAGGCGGTGGTGGCCCACCGGTGGCTGGCGGAGGTCTTCCAGCCGACGATCGCGGCCGTGCCCGAGGAGCTGCGCAGGAAGCTCGATCCGGCCCAGCTGTTCCACGAGGTGCTCGACCACCGGTGGTACCTGTCGGAGGCCGCCGGCCGCGACGTGGGGCTGGACGCGGCGGTGAAGTCGTACGTGGACAACGTCCTGGTGTTCAAGCCGGACGAGAAGGCGCTGCTGCCCGAGAGTGACAGTTGAGGAAGCTGCCAACCGGTGGACATTTCCTTCTATGTAGGTAGAAGGATCTGTAGTTCCTGAAATTTCTTCACCTGTCAGGTGAGGGGGTCTTCCTTACGCTGTCCCGGTGCTTGGACTCGACGACTTCGTCACCGAGGTCATGGCCATCCCGGGCGCCCTCGACGCCCTGATCGTCGACCACAACAGCGGCATGCCGGTCGCCTCCGGAGGGCTCGGCCCCGGCCTGGAGCACTCGGCCGCCGCGCTGAGCGAGACGCTGCGCGCCGCCATGGAGGGCCTGGCCACCTCGGCCGGCGGGACGGTCCGCATCGCCGACATGATCGTCGTCAGCGACCGCGGCTACCACCTGTTCCGCCCGCTGGAGACCCGCTTCGACGGCCCGCTCGTCGTCTACGTCCACCTTGACCTGGAGCGTTCTAACCTGGCCCTGGCCAGGCACCGGCTGGAGTCCATCGCCGCGAGGCTGGACGCCTAGCCGATGGCCCCGCTCGACGACACGCTCACCGGCCTGGCCGCGGAAGGAGCCTCCGGCGCGCTGCGCGTCGGCCGGATGGGCACGCTGTTCCTCACCGGCGGGCGGGTGACGTACGGCGAGTGCGTCACGGCCGTCCGGCTGGAGGACCTGCTCGTCGCGGCGGGGCGCGGGTCGAGGGCGGCGCTGCGCAGGGCCATCCAGGGCGAGGGTCCCGGCCTGGTCGAGCAGGGCGTGGTCAGCCGGGGCGAGCTGCAGTACTGCGCGCTCCTGGTGACCATGGACGCCGCCTTCTTCCTGCTGCCCGCCGCGACCGGCCGTCCCAAATTCGTGCCAGGCGAGCGGCACTGGCTCAGCCCCCAGTGGTACTTCGAGGTGACCGGCCTGCTGCGCGAGTGCCGGAGGAGGAGGGCCGCGTTGGAGCAAGCCTGGCCCTCGGCCGAGTTCGACGGGCGTCCCGTCGTCCCGGCCGCCCGGCTGCCCGGCCACCACGTCGTGCTGAGCGCGCTGCAGTGGGAGATCCTCACGCGCGCCGACGGCCAGGCCACCCCGCTGGAGCTGGCCAGGCGGCTCGGGCGGCCCGCGTTCACCGTGCTGCTGGCCGTACGGCGGATGGCCGCGGAGGGACTGCTGGACAGGCCGCCCGACGGCGAGGGTCGGGCGGCCCTCCCCCGGCGTCCCAGGACGGGCGGCCCGCCGCCCCCGCCGCCGACCGGCCACACCGACCTGGCCGTGCTGCTCAGGCTCAGGAAGGCGCTGGAGGAGCTGGCGTGAGGTTCCTCTCGTTCGTGAGGGCTGGAAGGAGACCGTCCATGGAGACGCGCGAGGACGTGCTCAAGGAGCTGATCCGCCTGCGCGAGCGCACTCCGGGCATCGCCGGCAGCCTCGCCTGCACGGTGGACGGCTTCATCGTGGCGTGCGAGCCGGAGTGGGACACGGCCGAGCAGATGGCCGCCCTGTCCTCGGCCCTGCTGTCGCTCAGCCGCCGCATGCTCACCCTCTCGTCCAAGGGCGCGCTGGAGGAGACGGTCGTCTCGGGCAGCGCCGGCCTGGCCGCCTTCTACGCGGCTGGCCCCACCATCGTCCTCGCGGTCGTCGCGGAACCGGGCGCCAACCTGGGCCTGCTGCGGCTGGAGGGCCGGAAGACGGCGGCGAACCTGGCCGCCATCGCATCCCACACTGGAGGAAAGTGATGGCAAGCATGGACGTCTCCCTCAAGGAGATGATGTCCATCGACGGCGCCCTCGGCGCCTCGGTCGTCGACTACAGCAGCGGCATGGCGCTCGGCATGCTGGGCGGGTCCAAGGAACTGGACCTGCAGGTGGCCGCCGCCGGCAACACCGAGGTGGTCAAGGCCAAGATGCGGACCATCGACACGCTCGGCCTCAGCGACAGCATCGAGGACATCCTCATCACGCTGTCCGGCCAGTACCACATCATCCGCCCCATCACCGGGCGCGGCGGCAAGGGCCTGTTCCTCTACCTGGCCCTCGACCGCGCCAGGGCCAACCTCGCGCTGGCCCGCCACCACCTCAAGTCCATCGAGGAGAAGCTGGAGATGTGAGCGCCGGGACGGCTCGCGCCCCGAGGGGGACGGGCGCGAGCCGTACCGGATCTAACGGGAGGCCGTCAGCGCGGCGATCTCCCGGATGATCGGGTCCCACAGCGGGCGGGGCAGGTCGTGCCCCATGCCCGGGTAGGTCACCAGCCGCGCGCCGGGGATGGCCGCGGCGGTCGCCTTGCCGCCCTCGAGCTGGACGAGCGGGTCGGCCTCGCCGTGGATCACCAGGGCGGGGATCCGCAGGGCGGCCAGCCGTTCGGTGCGGTCGCCCGAGGCCAGGACGGCGGCCAGCTGGCGGCTCACCCCGGCGGGGTCGTGGCCGCGGTCGTAGGCGAGTCCGGCGATCCGGGCGATCCGGTCGCGGTCCATCTCGTAGCCCGGCGAGCCGAGGATCCGCCACACCTCCAGCGCGCCGGCCACGACGGCCTCGCGGTCCCGGGCGGGCGGCGAGAACAGCACCGCGGCGGCCTCCGGCGTGGGCCGGCCGATCTCGGGGCTCGGCGTGGACATGATGGAGGTGAGGGTGAGCACCCGGTCCGGGTGGCGGATGGCCAGCTCCTGGGCGATCATGCCGCCCATCGAGGCGCCCACCACGTGCGCCGCCTCCCACCCGAGCGCGTCGAGCAGGCCGGCGGCGTCGTCGGCCATGTCGGCCAGCAAGTAGGGGGCGGTGCCCGTGCCGGCCATGACCGCCCCGAGGTCGGGCGCGCCCAGCTCCGTCAGGTGCGTGGACAGGCCCACGTCGCGGTTGTCGTAGCGGACCACGTGGTGGCCCTGCTCGGCGAGCCGTTCGCACAGCTCGTCGTCCCACATGATCATCTGGCTGCCGAGACCCATGATGAGGAGCAGGGGCTGTCCGCCGGGACGGCCGAAGCTCTCGTAGGCGATCTCGATCCCGTTGGCGTTGGCGCGCATGGTCACGGGAACCAGAATGTCATTCGGTTTCGCTGTAGTAAAGCCCGGGGTCAGCGACTCGCCCGGCGGCGCAGCACCTTGCCGCGCGCCAGGTACAGGCCGCCGCCCAGCACGCCCAGCCCGGCCAGCAGAGCGGCGGGGGTCGTCGAGCCGTCCTGCTCGCCGCGGGTCTTGGCGGCCGCCGCGGTCGTCTTCGTGGTCGCCGTCGTGGTCGCCGTCGTGGTCGCCGTCTTGCCGGTGATGGCCTGCTGCCCGGCGCCGCCCGAGCCGGCCGGGGCCTTGTTCGCGGCCTTGTTCGCGGTCTCGTCCTCGGCCGGGATCTCGGTCTTGGCCTTGGCGGGCGCCTTGGCGACCTGGACCGGCTGGTCCTTCGGCGGCTTGGCGGGGTTGCGGTCCCTGCGCGACCAGGCGCCGGTGGAGAAGGGGACGGGGTGGTTCTTCTTGCCCACGCCCGGGCCCCACTTGGTGATGACGTACTCGACCTTGATGTGGCCCTGGCCGCCGACGCCGTCGACGTGCAGCGTGCGGCTGTTGAACCGGCCGCCGAGGAGGTAGGCGAAGGTCTTGGCGTCGAGGTCGAGCATGATGCCGCGGTTGGAGGGGGAGCCGGGGCCGCGGTCGCCGACGAAGAAGGGCGCCTTCCTGCCCTTGTAGACCACGTAGCCCTCGGTGAACAGCGGCCAGCTGGGGCTGGCGGCCATGCCCTTCTGCATGGGGTGGCCGCTGGCGGGCAGGCCCGTGTCGCCGGCGCGGCCGGAGCCGTCGTCCCAGTAGTAGGAGGCGGTGGTGGAGCCCTTGAGCAGGACCTGCTTCTCCAGCTGACGGCTCACGGGGGTCACGTCGACGTCGGCGGAGACGGGCGAGGCGAAGACGGCGAGCCCGGCGAGGGTCGCGGAGGAGACCGTGGCGAAAGAGCGCAGGGCAAAGCGGACGGACATGGAAAGGTGAAGTCCTTCGTGCGGGGACAGGGGGAAGGGCGCCGGAGATCAGCGGAGATCAGCAGGGCGTAGCCGGGCAGGATGGCCGGACGGTCGCTACGCGCGGCGCCTGAAGAAAAGGGGGAAAGCCTGGGGAAGGCTGACGATCAGCACCCGGGCGCGGTCAGGGCACGGCGATCCGGGCTGTCGTGGTCAAAGCGCCTGTCGTGGTCAAAGCGCATGGCAAAGGTCCTCTCCATCTCGCCTACCGGGTTAGCTGACGGGTTCGGACATGGAGCTGCCCTACCGACATGGCTGTCGGATTCACCCCAGAAGTTGGGTCCCCGGCTCCCGCGCGGCGCGGGACTCGGCATAGGCCCCCTTGGGGGCTTCTTGACGTCAAAGGACACTAGGCCAAGAAACGGGCAAGTGCAAAGCTAAACCCATAAAACGCACAAAAGATCTACCTGATCAGCCAAAACAGGAGGCGCGGCATGCATGCCGCGCCTCCTGTTCAACCGGCTCCCGACCAGGGCGTCGGAGCCTTCGGGTCAGCCGCTCTTGCGCCGGAACTGCCGCTTTCCGCCGACGGGGCCGTGGGCGCCGTGGATCTTCGACGAATCCCTGCCCCTGCCACCCGCGTCGCCTCCGGCATGCTGGTTGCGCTTGCGCTCCAGCGCCTCGCGGAACTTGCGCTTCATCTCATCCTCTGGAGCTTGCTCGGCCTTCTCGGGCTCCTCTGCGGACTCAGTCATGAGGACCTCCTGGGTGTAGGGACATCCACAGCTTCGCACGGTCCAACCGCAGGTGCGACACCAGGTCCGCCCGGCACGCGGAAACGGCCGGTCACGCGCGGCCGCCGCGGGGGAAGCGCCGCTCGTTCACGTCGATCTTCTCGTGCGCGGCGGCGACCAGGTCCACGCCCAGCACGTCCGCCAGCCGTACCAGGTAGAGCGTCACGTCGGCGAGCTCGGAGCGGATGCGGGCGGCCGAGGCCGGGTCCTCCATGACGCGCGCCGCCTCCTCGGGCGTGAGCCACTGCAGCTCCGCCAGCAGCTCCCCCACCTCTCCGGCCAGGGCCATCGCCAGGTTCTTGGGCGTGTGGTACCGGTGCCAGTCGCGGTCGTCGGCGAAGCGGCGCAGCCGGTCGGCGAGGTCCTTCATGGGTCACATCCTCACAAACCATCTGGTCTGTTGGTGTGATTTGTGGCACAGCCACGAAACTAGAACGAGATTTTAGAACTCGGCTCGGGACGAGGAGGGCACATGGTCGTCGCACCGGACCGCGGGCGGCTGGGAGCGCCGCCCAGCAGGGGCATCAGCGCCAAGGACCTGGCACCGTTCGGCTGGGCGCCGCTCGTCGTGCTGTTCGTGGTGGGCCTCGTCGACCGCATCGAGGCCAGCCTGATCAGCGGCGTGCTGCCGCTGATCCAGGAGGAGTTCGCCATCGGCGACACCGCGGCGGGAGCCATCCCGAGCGCCGCGGCCCTGGCCGCCGCGCTGGTCGCCCTGCCCGCCGGCTGGCTGGCCGACCGCTACAGCCGCACCGGCGTCATCGCGGTCGTCGTGTTCTGCTGGGGCCTGGCCACGCTCGGCTCCGGCCTGGCGGCCACGTTCTCGATCTTCTTCCTCATGCGCGTGCTGCTCGCGGCGGCCGAGAACATCGACAACCCGGCCTCGGGCAGCCTCCTGGCCGACTACTACCCGCCCGTCAACCGGGCCAAGGCGTACGGGATCGTCCGCATCACCACCTACCTGGGCGGCATCGGCACCGCGCTGGCGGGCGTGCTCGGCCAGGCCCTGGGCTGGCGGATGACCTTCATGGTGATGGCGATCCCCGGCGTGCTGACCGCGCTGCTGGTGTGGTGGCTGAAGGAACCCCCGCGCGGCTTCCTCGACCAGGTCATCGCCCGCGGTGGGGGGGAGCCCGTCCCCGTCCCCGCGGCCACGGCCCGCCGTACCGGGGAGAAGCTGAGCGACCGGGTGACCGCCAGGCTGCGCTTCGCCGGGCAGTTCGGCGAGCTCATGCGCGTGCCGACCGTCACCCTGGTCTCGGTCGGCCTCGGGCTGCTCACCCTGGGCCTGGCCGGCATCCACTACTGGCTGCCGTCCCTCATCTTCCGTGAGTTCAAGGTACCGCTGGCCCAGGCGTCGTCCACCGCCGGGCTGCTCAGCGTCGCCGGCGTGGTCACGGGCACGCTCATCGGCGCCTGGCTGGCCAAGCGCGTGCACGGCGTCCTCAAGGGCGGCCAGCTGCTCGTCGGCGGCGTCGGCATCACGGCGGGCTCGCTGGTGCAGGGCGCGGCGTTCCTGATGGGCTCCTACGGGCCGTTCCTGGCGCTGTGCGTGCTCGCCTGGACGCTGTCGTCGGTGGCCATCCCGACCATGACCGCCTCGATCGCCGACGTCGCCCGCGCCGACTCGCGCGGCCTGGCCTTCGCGATCGTCCAGCTGTTCATCACCGCCGGCGCGGCCTTCGGCCCGCTGGTCGTCGGCTTCTCCTCCGACCAGGCCGGCTCGCTGCTGACCGCCATGTACATCCTCATCGCCCCGATGGTGACCGGTGGCCTGCTGTGCCTGCTGGCCAGGGGCTTCTTCGGCCGTGACGCGCAGCGCGTCCTGGACGCCGCCCGGGAGGCCGCCATCCGCTGACGACCGGCCCGGTCAGGCGGCCTCGAGGGTGACAGACCCCGAGATTTCCGTACGATCACCACATGACCGAAGTGCCAGCAGGCATCGACCCCACCGTGCCGAGCGTCGCCCGCATGTACGACTACTACCTCGGCGGCAAGGACCACTTCCCGGCCGACCGGGAGGCCGCCGAGCAGATCATCGCCCTGGCCGGCGAGCTGGGCGCGGACGTCAGGGAGATGGCCCTGGCCAACCGCGGCTTCCTCATCCGCGCGGTGGAACACCTGGCCCGCTCCGGCGTGCGGCAGTTCCTCGACATCGGCACCGGGCTGCCGACCCAGGACAACGTGCACCAGGTGGCCCAGCGGGTCGCGCCCGGCGCCAAGGTCGTCTACGTCGACAACGACCCCATCGTGCTGGCGCACGCGCGTGCCCTGCTGGCCGACAACCCCGACACCGTCATCATCGACGGCGACCTGCACGACCCGGCGGGCATCCTCGCCTCGGCCGCCGAGCACCTCGACTTCAGCCGGCCCGTCGCCGTCATCGTGGCGGCGGTGTTCCACTTCTTCCCCGACGACGAGGAGGTCGCCCGGATCGTCGCCGCGCTGCGCAAGCCGCTGGTGTCCGGCGGCTACCTGGTCGTCTCCCACGCCTACGTCGAGGAGGACTCGACCGTCCCCGAGAAGGTCGAGGAGGCCAGGGGCGTCTACCGGCGCACCCGCTCGGGGGCCATCGCCTGGCGGGACCGGGAGACCGTCCGGGGCTACTTCGACGGGCTGGAGCTGCTGGAGCCGGGCGTGGTGCCGGTGCAGGACTGGCGCAACGACGAGCCGTTCACCCCGCCGGGGCTGGGCATGGGCGGGGTGCTGGGCGGCGTGGCCCGGGTGCCGTAGCCCACCCCCGCAGCCGTCCTACAGCCGTCCCCGCCGGCACGGGTGACCGCCGGGCTCACTCGGGCACGAGCTCGACGAACGACACCCCCGGCATCGGCAGCTCGAACGACAGCTCCACGTCGCCTGTCACGGTCCGCGCGGGCTCCAGCTCCTCCAGCGTGTTCGCCGCCCGCAGCTTGTCCCACTGGCCGGCCGCCGGCCAGTCGCCGCCGCCCATCGACTCCCACACGGCCTCGATGTTGGAGTGCTCGGAGTCGATGCGGTGGTGGGTGACGGTGTGCCGCCCGGACAGCCCGGTGACGGCCAGCCGTACCCGCCGGGCCAGCTCGGGGGCGCCCGCGGCCTGCGCGTTGTTGAGCGTGCCGTTCCACACCAGCACGCCCACCCGGCCGTCGGGGTGCCGGGCCGCCCACGCCTCGACGCCGCCGACGTCGCCCGACAGGCCGGTGGCCAGCTCGAGGTCGCCGAGCCGGTGGGCCAGGGTGAGGGCGTGGAAGCGCGGCTTGCGGAGGTTGCCCACGGTCAGCAGGCCGAACCCGCCGTGGAAGAGGCGGGGCGGGCGGCCCAGCTCCTCGAAGTGGTCGGAGGCCACCCAGTGGGAGACGGCCTCGACCCGGCCCGCGGCGGACTTCATGCCGTGGAGCAGGAAGGCCGCGCCGAAGGGGCCGTCGCCGATGCCGTGGAAGTGGGTGGGCGTGGGGCCCCACTCGGTCCACCAGACGGGCGTGCCGGCCCGGCCGTGCCGCTCCAGCGCGGGACGCCAGTCCAGCGGCGCGTTGCCGTAGGTGTGGGTGGAGACGAAGTCCAGCGGCGCGCCCGAGGCGCGGACGTGGGCGAGCAGCTCCTCCACCCAGCCGTTGGCGGCCGAGCTGGGCCCGCCGACCCGCAGGCCGGGGTCGACGCTCTTGACCGCGGCGGCCGTGACATCGTAGAGGCGGAAGTACTCCTGCGGCGTGCCGGACCAGAAGACCGCCAGGTTGGGCTCGTTCCACACCTCGAAGGCCCAGTTGTCGACCAGCTCGCGCAGGCCGTACCGCCCGGCCAGATGCTCCACCAGGGCCCGCACGAGGTCGCCCCACGCGCCGTAGTCCTTCGGCGGGGAGATGATCGCCTGGTAGGCGAAGACGGTCTTGCCCGGGTCGGCGGCCAGGTCGCGGGGCATGAACCCGATCTCGACGACGGGGCGCAGCCCGAAGGACATGATCGTGTCGTACACCTGGTCGACCTTGGTGAAGTCGTAGACCGGCGCGCCGTCGACCTCCCGGTAGACACCGAGGTCGTCGCCCAGGATGGCGTGGGCGCGCACGGTCCGCACGCCGAACTCCTCCCGCATGATCCGCAGGGCCTCGGCCAGCTCGGCGCCGATCGGGCGGCCGCCGGTGCGGTCCCGGCACAGCAGGTGGGACAGGTGCTCCGAGCCGATCATGTGGGTCCACGGCCGGGCCAGCGTCCCGGTGACCGCCGAGGCGTCCACGGCCACCGACACCTCGGCCACCTCGGCGTGGTCCGACGGCGGCAGGGGCGCGGCCGACACCGGCTGCGACGGCGGCCCGGTCAGTTCCATCGTGGCGACCGCGGCGACGGTGTAGGTCGCGGGCCCGTGCCCGGTGTCGACGTACCGGCATCCGGGCACGGCGGGCACGTCCACGTCGGGCTGCGTCACCGGGACGCCGTCGCGGTGGACCAGGTAGCCGATGGCGCCCGGCACCGGGTCCCAGGTCAGCGTCACGTGACCGGCGCCCGGAGTGGCCCGCAGGCCGGCGGGCGCGGGCAGGGCGATCTGCGTCACCGGCGCGACCTGCCCGGAGGCCTGGTGGATGCGTTCCCGCCAGTCGCGTCGTGCGGCGTCAGCCGTACTCATCGAAAGACTTCTCCCCGATCGTTAGCGTGCGTCCCATTCCTCGAGCGAGAGGACGGGCTTGAGCTTGGCGGCCACCTGCGGGGTGGCGAAGTAGCGGCGCATGGCGTCGCCGGCGAGCGCGTTGCCGATCGCCGCCATGATCATGCCCTGGTCGAGGGCGAGGTGGTATTTGGAGACCTGCCCGGACCGTACGGCTATCGCGTCGTAGAAGCCGCCCGGCCCGTAGGCGTCGAAGTTCCTGCGCAGCCTGGCCAGGTTGTCCAAGGCCTGGCGGGGCGCGTAGCGGTAGGCCAGGAAGACCGCGTGGGGGGTGACCACGCCGTCGCCGTAGGAGGCGGGCTCGGGCTGGGCCGGGCGGCAGCCCTCGTAGCCGGGGTCGACGCTCGTGCGCTCGCGGTCGGAGGTGTATCCGGCGGCGTCCATGCCGAGCGGGTCCACGCCGTACTCGCGGTAGCCGCCGTGCGGGTCGTTGGACGGCGAGAAGCCCCAGTAGCCGTATCCGGCCTCGTGGAGGCCGTGCTCGATGTGGGCGCGCACGACCACCGGGTGGTTGCGGCCCCAGGACTTGGCCGCCCACACGTTCTCCGGCACGATGAGGTCGTTCATCAGCTCCTCGAACATCGAGCCGCCCCAGGTGGGGACGAACCGCATGCCGCGGTAGCCGTAGGTGCCCTGCCAGACCTTGACGCCGAGGTACTCCTTCCAGGAGCCGACCGGCTTCTGCTCCTGCCAGGCCCAGTCGCAGCCCGCGTCGGGGAAGGTGCGGTACAGGCCGAAGTAGTGCTCCCTGGGCAGCTGGCCGAGCGCGATGCCGACGTAGGTGGCGATCCTGGTCTCGGCGGGCGCGCCGTAGTGGTGGCAGGTCATGAACAGGCCGGAGGGGGTCTCGACCGAGCAGCCCTCGGGCCGCTCGACCCAGAAGCCGCCGCGCAGCAGCCCGGTGCCCGCGTCGGGCCGGGCGGCCGGGTCGTAGTAGGCGCGGAAGTCCATGGTCTGGAGGATGGCCCGGGCCTTGGCGCCCTGGGAGGGCACGGCCTGCGGCACCATCATGAGCGCGGCGGCCAGCCAGCCGTTGTCCACGCTGGAGGCGAACGGCCGGACGGGGTCGCCGGTGTCGGGCCAGGTGCGGACGAGCTGGAGCGTGGCCGGGTCGTACCAGTTGAAGAACTGCCCGGTCGGCGCGTGCCGTTCGAGCCTGGCGACCGAGTCCAGCGCCTTGGCCACCCGCGCCTCGGCCTCGCGGCGGCCGATGAGGCCGATGTCGCGGGCGGCGAACACCGACCACAGGTAGGTGGCGACGTTGGTGGGCGAGGTGACCTTGGCGCGGGTCTTCAGGTCGCCGGTGACCTTGTCGGCGGGCAGGCCGGTGGCGGGCTCGACCATGGCGGCCATCGAGCGCCAGGTGGCCGCGGCGTAGGTCCGTAAGGTGTCGGCGGGCGGGTGGAGCGGGCCGAGCGCGAGCACGCCCGACAGGACGATCTTGAGCATCGGGGTCTCCCTACTTGATGCCGGTGGTGGCGATGCCCTGGACGAAGAAGCGCTGGAGGAAGACGAACAGGACCAGGATCGGCGCGATGACGACGACCGATCCGGCGACGAGCAGGTTGTAGTGGGTGCCCTCGTGGCCGTTGAGGATGTTCAGCGCGACGGGCAGCGTGTACATCTCCTCGCTCTGGGCCACCACGGCGGGCCACAGGAAGTTGTTCCACGCGCCGAGGAAGGTGATCAGCCCGAGCGTGGCCAGCGCCGGCCCGCACAGCGGCAGGATGACGCGGAAGAAGATGCGCAGCTCCCCCGCCCCGTCGACGCGGGCGGCGTGGATGAGCTCGTCGGGCAGCTCGGAGATGAACTGCCGCATCATGAACACGCCCAGCGGCGTCACCACGGTCGGCAGGATGATGCCGAGGAAGGTGTTGACCAGGCCGAGGTTCGCGATCAGCACGAACTGCGGGATCATCACCACGATGGCCGGGATGGCCAGCTGGACCAGCACGAGCGCGAAGGCCAGGTTCCTGCCGCGGAAGGGCAGCTTGGCGAAGGCGTAGCCGGCCATCGAGCAGAGCAGCAGATTGGTGGCCACCAGCACGAGCGCGATGAGGAGGCTGTTGGCGAACGCCTGGCCCATGTTGACGCGCTCGAACAGCTCGGTGAAGTTGTCGAGCGTGAACGTCCGCGGCCACAGGGTGGGCGGGTCGCGCCTGATCTCGGCCTCGGGCTTGACCGAGCTGAGCGCGGTCCACACGAACGGCCCGACGACCAGCAGCAGGCCCAGGCCGAGGCCCAGGTAGACGACCGCCCGCTGGCGGCGGGTGCGCCTCACGTCCGCCTCCCTGCCCTCAGCTGGAGTACGGCCAGCGCCACGATGACGGTGAACAGCACGCTCGCCGCCGCGCCCGCGTAGCCGTAGTTGCCGACGCCGAACTGGTTGAAGATCGCCAGCGAGGCGGAGATCGTCGAGTTGAGCGGCCCGCCCCTGGTCATGACCAGCACCTCCTCCATGAACTGCATGAAGCCGACGGAGGTGTAGACGGTGCAGAACAGCAGCACCGGCCGCAGCGCGGGCAGCGTCACGGCGCGGAAGCGCTGCCAGCGGCCCGCGCCGTCGACCTCGGCCGCCTCGTACAGCTCCCGGGGGATGCCCTGGAGCGCGGCCAGCAGCACGACCATGTCGAAGCCGAAGCTGCGCCAGGCGGTCATGACGATGATCGACGGCAGCGCGGTGGACTCGTTCTGCAGCCAGTTCGGCCCGTCGATCCCGGCCATTCCGAGCAGCCGGTTGACCAGCCCGGCCTCCGGTTCCAGCAGGAACTTCCAGGCGACCGCGATGCCGATGATGCTGGTGATCGTCGGCAGGTAGTAGCCGAGCCGGAAGAAGGCCGCGGGCAGCCGGGCGATGCCGGAGTTGAGCAGGACCGCCGACCCGAGGCCGAGCGCGATGGTCAGCGGCAGGGCGGTGGCCACGAAGATCACCGTGTTGACCGCCGCCCTGCGCATCGTCTCGTCGTTCATCAGGCGCAGGTAGTTCTCGACGCCCACGACGTCGACCGCCAGCGGGTCGGCGACGTCGGTGCTGCGCATGTCGGTAAAGCTCATGCCGATGCCGACGAGCAGCGGCCCCAGGTAGAACACCGCGAACATGACGACGAACGGCAGGACGAAGATCCAGCCGACGCCGCCGGGGCCCATGCCCAGCCGTACCGGCCTCGCCAGGACGGCCATGGCGCTACAGGCCGGTGCCGATGGTGTCGGCCTGGGCCTGGATGGCCTTGGCCGTCTCCTGCGGGGTGGACCTGCCCTTGGCCAGCTTCTCCAGCTCGGCCTCCAGGACCTTGGCCACCTGCTCCCACGTCGGGTACGGCGGCGGCGTCTTGGCGTCCTTGAGCTGCTCGCCGAAGACCTTCAGCTGCGGGTCGGCGGTCAGCTCCGGCTCCTGCCAGGCGGCCTGGACGCTGGGCAGCGCCTTGACCGTGGTGTACCACTTGGCCTGGACCTTGGGGTCGGCGAGCCACTGGACGAACTTCCAGGCCGCGTCGCGGTTCTTGGCCTTCTTGAAGACGACCATGGCCGCGCCGCCGACGAAGCTGGTCGCCGAGACGGGTCCCTTGGGGTACGGCGCGACGTCGAACTTGTCCTTGAAGCCGGGGCCGCCGTCGCCCGCGAGCACGCCGATCATCCACGGGCCGGAGAAGAAGCCGCCCACGTCGCCCTTGATGAAGTTCTGCGGGAAGGCGCCCTCGGGGGTGTCGTTGCGGGCGAGCTTCTCGGTGAACATCGACTGGTAGAAGGTCAGGGCGGTGACGGCCTGCGGCGTGTCGAAGGTGTACTTGCCGTCCTTGACGATCTCGCCGCCCGCCTGCCAGATGAGCGGGAGGACCTCCTGCCAGGAGGCGCCGAGGGTGTAGCTCTGCTGGAAGCCGTCCTTGGCGCCGCCCTTCTCCTTCAGCGCCTTGGCGAACGCCTTGAACTCCTCCCAGGTCCGCGGCGGCTCGGCGCCCGCCTTCTCGGCCTGGTCGGTGCGGTAGTACAGGACGCGGGTCTCGACGTACCACGGCACGCCGTACGCGGTGCCGCCGACCTCGACGGTCTGCCAGGCGCCGGGGAAGAACGCGGCCTTGTCCACCAGGCCCGAGGGGGTGGGGTCCAGGACGCCGGTCTTGGCGAACTCGCCCGACCACGTCGAGCCGATCATCGACACGTCGGGGGTGGCGTTGCCGGCGATCGCGGAGGTGAGCTTGTCGTGGGCGACGTCCCAGCCCATGGGCGTGACGTTGACCTTGATGCCGGGGTTGGCCGTCTCGAAGTCCTTGACGAACGCGCCGAGCGCCTTGCCCTCCTCGCCCATCGCCCAGACCGTCACCTCGCCGGTCGCCTGGCCGGTGTCGACGGGGGCGGCGCGCTCCGCCGTACGCCCGCCGTCGCGGCCGCACGCCGTCACCGCCAGCGCGACGGCGAGCAGGGCCACGGCCGATCGCCTGCTGATGGGATTCACTTCGGGTCCTCCTGGGGGTGTTCGCCGCAGCTCTTCCTGATGACGAGCTCGGTGGCCAGGGTCTGGTGGGCCGAGGTCGCGCGGACGCCGCCGATCAGCTCGTCCAGCGCTCTCGCGGCCCGCGCCCCCAGCTCACGCATCGGCTGGCGGATCGTGGTGAGGGCCGGGCGGGCGTGCCGCGCGGCCATGATGTCGTCCCAGCCGGTGACGGCCAGGTCATCGGGTACGGCGAGGCCGAGCTCCTCGGCGGCCAGCAGCGCGCCCAGGGCGACCTCGTCGTCGGAGCAGATGAGGGCCTGCGGCCTGGTCCTGCCGCGCAGCAGCTTCAGGGCGGCCTCGTAGCCGCTGTCGACGGTGTACTCGGCGGTCAGCACCGGCTCCACCGCGTCCTTCAGCACCGCGGAGACGCCCTCCCAGCGCTGGGAGATGTCGTCGCCGGGCTGGTGCGGCGCGCCGAGGAAGGCGAAGCGGGCGTAGCCGTGGCCCTGGAGGTGGCAGGCCAGCCGCCTGGCCGACTCGACGTTCTCGCTGCGCAGCGTGTCGGCGCCGGACATCGGCTCGCGGGAGATGAACACCAGCGGCATCCCGGTGGCGACGAGCTCGGCGACCAGGTCGTCCGGCGCGGTGCTGCCGAACACCACCAGGCCGTCGACGCGGCCCGCCAGCTCCTTGATCGCCTCGCGCACGTTGGGGCGGCCCTTGGTGGACAGGATGACGACGGACCGGCCCAGCTCCGAGGCCACCTCCTCGTAGCCCAGCAGCACCTCGGTGTAGTAGGGGCCCGAGAGGTTGGGGAACACGATGCCGTTGGCCGCGTGCCGGCCCTCCGCCAGGCTCACGCCCAGCCGGCTGGGGGTGAACCGCAGCTCCTGGACCGCCTTCAGCACCTTCTCCCGGGTCTTGGCCGACACGGGGCCGGTGCCGCGCAGGGCCCTGGACACGGTCGCGATCGACACGCCCGCCCGCTCGGCGACCTGGTAGATGGTGACGTCCATCGGCCTCCCATCCGGTGGTGTAAGCGCTTACACTCCGGCGTGTGCGTCGGTGTAAGCGCTTACAGGATTTGGCCCATTGTGGCAGCGGGTGAGGATTCTGTAAAGGGCGCGTAACATGCGGTGAATCATGAGGGTGCTGGGCGTCGACGGGTGCAGGCGGGGCTGGATCGGCGTCGCGCTCGACCCGGGCGGCCCGGTGCGCGGGTACTTCGCCGAGGACATCGCGGCCCTCACCGCGCTGGCGGGCCCGGTCGACGTCGTGGCCGTGGACATGCCCATCGGGCTGCCCGACGCCGGGGTACGGCAGGCGGACGTGCTGGCCCGCAGGGCCGTCGGGCGGCGATGGCTGTCGGTGTTCCTCACCCCGTCGCGGGCGGCGCTGGAGGCCGGCGACCACGCCTCAGCCGTCGCGGTGAACCGGCGGCTGACCGGCCAGGGCGTCTCGCGGCAGGCCTACGCCCTGCGGGAGAAGGTGCTGCAGGTCGACCGGTGGGTCCGCGGGTGCCCGTCGCGGGTGGTGGAGGTCCATCCCGAGGTGTCCTTCGCCCGCCTGGCGGGGGCCGCGCTGCCGTGGAGCAAGACGACGTGGGCGGGCATGTCGCAGCGGCGCGCCCTGCTGGAGGGCGCCGGGATCGTGGTGCCCGCCGATCTCGGGGCCGCGGGCGCCGCGGCGGCCGTGGACGACGTGCTGGACGCCGCGGTCGCCGCCTGGACCGCCCGCCGCGTCGCGGCCGGGCTCGCCGTACCGCTGCCGGACCCGCCCGAGGTCTTCGGCGACGGCCTGCCGTGCGCGATCTGGTCGTGAGCCGGGACGGGGGCCGACCGGCGGGTTTGCCCGGCGGGCGGCGGGTAGGCGCAGGGTATGGACCAGAACGCGCTGATCGACAAGATGAACGAGGACCTCGGCACCGAGTACCGCTCGATCGTGCAGTACGTCCAGCACATCGCCACGATCAAGGGGGCCGAATACCAGAGCATCCTCGACGAGCTCAAGGAGCATCTGGCCCAGGAGCTCAACCACGCGATGACGCTCGCCGAGCAGATCGACTTCCTCGGCGGGACCCCTTCGGTGCAGGTGCCGCAGGTGCCGGTGGAGACCGACGGGGCCGCGGCGCTCCAGCTGGACCTCGACCTGGAGGAGCAGCAGCTCCAGCGGTACCGCGAGCGCGTGGCGCAGGCGCAGGAGCTGGGGCTGCCGGACGTGGCCGAGGCGCTGCGCCCGCTGCTGGAGCAGACCCAGGACCACGTGATGGAGCTGCGCACCGCGCTGGGCAAGTGACCCGGCGGTCCCGGACGGGATGATGGACAGGCCGAGCGGCGCCCGCCTGCTCGGCCTCCTCCTTGACGCGGCCGGTTGACGCGGCCGGCGGTACGGCCTAGCCGCCCGACGCGGCCCCGACGTGGTCGGCCAGCTCGGTGACCCCCTCCTCGCGGGCGCAGTGGGCGCAGCAGTAGAAGTGGCCGCCGGCCTCGACGCCGTGCCCGATGATCCGGCACGAGCAGTGCTCGCAGATGGGCGCCATGGCCTGGATCGCGCACTCGAAGCAGTCGAACGTGTGCGACGCACCCTGGGCGTGGATCTCGAAGGCCATCGCGTAGTCGTTGCCGCATACCTCGCAGCGAGCCATCTGGACCCCCTCCTTCGATGGTCGGCGTCGTCGCCTACCCGCGATCCCGCGCGTTACACCGCGGCCGGGAACGTCTCGTACTCGGCGTCCTCGGGAGGCTCGCCGTGCAGGGGGCGCAGGGCCTCGGTCCGGTCCAGCCACAGGAAGGCGTCGTAGCGGCGCCCGGCGACGGTGGGCACGTAGTTGCCGTAGCGTTCCCGTTCCGGGTGGTAGACGACGCCGATGGCGCGGTGCCCCATCGTCTGGTCGTACCAGGGCGCGCGCTTGTCGCCGAAGACGAACAGCGCCTGCTCCGGCCCGGAGTCGTGCAGCAGCGCCTCCAGGGAGCCCGGCCGCGCGGGCGGCACCTCCATGACCCTCGCCGGGGCGCCCCAGCGGCCCGCGGCGATCACCGTGCCGCGGTGGGTGCCGAACCCGACGAGCACCGCGTCGTCGTGGTGGCGCTCCCTGGCCAGCTGCCCGAGGTTGGTCATCCCGGCCGCGGCCATGTCCGTGAACCGCGCGTCGCCGACGTGGGTGTTGTGCGCCCAGACCACGCCACGGGAGTCCGGCCCGTAGAAGCCGGCGAGCCGGTCGAGCGTGTCGGCCATGTGGATGTCGCGGATGTTCCACGACTCGGGCCCGCCGCGCACCATGGTCCGGTAGTACCTCTCCGCCCCGGCTACGACCTCGGCGTTCTGCCGTACGGCCAGCCCCGCCTCGTCGCGGGGCGCGCGCTCGGCCAGCGTGGCCAGCAGCTCGACGACCTCGTCCTCGCAGGTGTCGGGCAGCAGCCGGGCCAGCATGCCGTACTGCTGCGGGTCGTGCCCGTAGGCCTCGAAGCAGTGCAGGGCGCGCAGGACCGTGTCGGCGTGCTCGGGCAGGTGGGTGAGCGCGTAGCGGCGGATGGCGCGCAGCGAGTCCCACAGGCTGTAGACGTCCAGGCCGTGGAAGCCGCAGCGGCGCTCGGGCGGCCGGGCGTCGTTCCAGCGCCGCAGCCACCGGGCGAAGGCGGCCACCTCCTCGTTGGCCCACATGAAGGTGGGCCAGCGGGCGAAGCCGTACAGCGCCTCGAAAGGAGCCTCGACGGGGTCGCCGGCGCCGGTCACCGCGGCGTGGACGCGCCGGCAGTCGGGCCAGTCGCCTTCGACGCCGACGAAGCGGAAGCCCTTCTCCTGGATCAGGCGGCGGGTCAGCGCGGCACGCCAGGTGTAGAAGTCGTGCGTGCCGTGGCTGGCCTCGCCGATCAGGACGTACCGGGCGGCGCCGACGCGGTCGAGCAGGGGATCGAGGTCGGCCTCGCTCTCCAGCGGCAGCGCGACCCGCGTGACCGCGTCCATGGCGTCACAGCTCTCGCAGCGCGGGCAGCAGCTGCCGCTCGGCCCAGGTGACGAACTCCTTCTGGTGCTCGGCGCCGATCTGGCACAGCGCCACGTGGGTGAACCCGGCGTCGGTGAACGCGCGTACCGCCTCGACGTACGGCTCGACGTCCGGCCCGCACGGCACGCCGGCCACGACGTCCTCGGGGCGCACGAACCGAGAGTGGGCGGCGAAGTTGACCGGCCCGGGCAGCTCGGCCATCACCTTCCAGCCGGCGACGCCCCAGCGCCACAGCCGTCCCGCGCGTTCCCTGGCGGCGTCGGCGTCCTGGTCGTAGCAGACCGGCACCTGACCGTACTTCGGCCCCTCGCCGCCCGCCTCCTCGAAGGAGCTGACCAGCTCCGCCCGCGGCTCGGTGGCGATGAGCCCGTCGCCCAGCTCGGCGGCGATCTCCACCGACTCCTGTCCGGAGGCGGCGACCGCGACGGGCACCGGGTTCTCGGGCAGGTCGTAGAGCTTGGCCGAGTCGACCGTGAAGTAGTCGCCCTCGTAGTCCACGTACTCGCCGGAGAACAACGCCGTGATGATCTCCAGCGCCTCGCCCAGCATCTCGTGGCGCACCCGGACCGACGGCCAGCCGCGCCCGACGACGTGCTCGTTGAGGTTCTCGCCCGCGCCCACGCCGAGGGTGAAGCGCCCGTCGGACAGCACCCCCATCGTGGCCGCCTTCTGCGCCACCACGGCCGGGTGGTAGCGCATGATCGGGCAGGTGACGAAGGTCATCAGCGGGATGCGCTCGGTCGCCTGCGCCGCCGCGCCGAGCACCGACCAGGCGTACGGCGAGTGCCCCTGTTCCTCGATCCAGGGGAAGTAGTGGTCGGAGATGACCGAGAAGCCGAACCCCGCCTGCTCGGCGTCGACGAGATCGGCCACCAGCTGCTTGGGCGGCGTCTGCTCGCACAGGAGCGTGTATCCGAATTCCGTCATGGGCCGCCCCTACCCCGCAGGTCAGGGGGCATGCCGGCGTCACCAGAGGGTCGCGGGGAGCTCCACGCCGCGCGGGTGGTCGAACAGGATGACGGCGTCGGACAGCCGGCGCACCAGGATCTGCCGGGCCAGCCCGGCCCGCCGCAGGTTGTGCGCCGCCTCCCGGGCGATCTCCGGGAAGTGGTAGCGGTCCTCCGTGACGCCGTAGACGCCGCGGTCGCACCGCACCTCGTAGCGGTCGGGCGGCCACGGGTTGGGAAGGTCGGCGCCGCCGCGCGGCGTCCTGAGAGGCGTCATGCCCGGATCCTCTCATCCGCCGGTGGGTAGACGTGCCCGCCCTCGTGTCCCACCGGCAGCACGCAGCGCCGCCCGCTTCCGTTCACGCTGTGGCAACGCTCCGCTTCGTCGCGCCGCGGCAGTTCCTCACGTTGCATGCTCAGGTGTTCGTCTCCGGACGGGGGCCGAAGGAGTCTCCGGACAGTCTTCGAGGAGGTGAGGCTACCGGCGGGCGGGGGCGGGCAGGTCGCGCGACGGCAACGATCGGACGTCTGACCCGTCACAGTCCGGCCGGAGTCATGTTACCGTCAGTAACATGGCGCGGGGCGGTCTCTGAGCCGGCGCCGGGCGTCCTGTGCGTTCCCGGCGGTGCCGGTGCAGGAGGTGCCGTGACGGACGCCTGGCCGCGGCCGCGGAGCCGGCCGGCCGGTAGACTCGCCTCCGATGCGGTGGTGGGGCCCACCGCCCGCGCCCGCGGAAACCGCGGCGTTCGCCGCCAACGGTCCCTGCCAGGAGCCCGTGCTTGGTAGGAGACGACCATGCCGACCTCGAAGCCCACCCCTATGCCTACATCACGCGCCCTGGCCGCGGTCGCCGCGGGCGGCGTCGTCGGAGCGCTCGCCCGCCACGGCCTCACGACGGCCTTCCCGCACCCGCCCGGCGCCTTCCCGTGGACGACCCTGGCCGTCAACCTGTCGGGCTGCCTGCTGATCGGCGTGCTCATGACGGTGATCACCGAAGTACGGCCCGCCCACCCGCTCGTGCGGCCCTTCCTCGGCGCCGGCGTGCTGGGCGGGTTCACCACCTTCTCGGCCTACGTCGTGGAGGCGCTGTCGGCCCGCTCGGCGGCCGTCGCCGTGGCGTACCTCGGCGGCACTCTGGCGGGCGCGCTCCTGGCCGTTCTCGCGGGCGCGTGCCTGGTGCGCCGGATCGCGGGGCGGCGATGACGGTCCTGCTGGTGGCGCTGGGGGCGGCGGTCGGCGCGCCGCTGCGCTACGTGCTCGACCGGCTCGTCCAGTCCCTCGTCCGATCCCGCCACTGCACCGCGTTCCCGTGGGGCACGCTGGTGGTCAACGTCGCCGGGTCCGCCCTGCTGGGGTTCCTGACCGCGCTGCCGGCGAGCGGCGCGGTGATGGCGCTGGCCGGATCGGGCTTCTGCGGGGCGCTGACCACCTACTCGGCCTTCGGGTACGAGACCGTCCGGCTGGCCGAGGCCGGGGCGCGCCTGCACGCGGTGCTGAACGCCGTCGTCAGCGTCGCGGCGGGCCTGCTCGCGGCCCTGGCAGGCATGGCCCTCGCCGGGGCGGTCAGCTGAGCGCCTTCGCGATCTCCGCCCTGACCTCGGGGGTGTCCAGGCCCCGGACCGTGAGGGTGGTGCGCCGCCGTACGACGTCGTCCACGGTCACGGCCCACTCGTGGTCGCGGGCGTAGACGACCTGCGCCCAGATGTCCGGCCCGCCGGGATGGACGCGCTCGCCCAGCCTCGGGTCCTCCCGGATGAGCCGGGCCACGTCGAAGGCCAGCGTGCCGTAGTGGGTGGCCAGGTGGCGGGCCACGATCGGGTCCATGCGCGCGCCCGGCTCCCGGTCCGTCCACAGCCGCATGGCCACGGCGTCGGGGCTGGCCAGGCCCGGCAGCGGCACGGCGGGCAGGACCGGGGCCAGCTCGTCGCCGCCGAGCAGCCTGCCGAGCGTGCCGAGCACCACCCTGCCGATGTGCCGGTAGGTCGTCCACTTGCCGCCCGCCACCGACAGCATGCCGCCCGGGCCCTGGGTGACCACGGTCTCGCGCTTGGCCGCCGCGGTGCTGCCGGGGCCGCCCGGCAGCACGCGCAGTCCCGCGAAGGCGTAGGTGACGTCCTCGCGGCGCAGCCCGGCGACGGCCTGGCCGGCCTCGGCGAGGATCTGGTCGACGTCCGCCTCGGTGGCGCGCACCTCGGCGGGATCGCCGTCGTACTCCTCGTCGGTGGTGCCGAGCAGCAGGTGGTCCTCCCACGGGATGGCGAAGGACACCCGGTACTTGTCGATCGGCGTGGTCAGCGCGGCCTTCCAGGGCTCGCCCCGGCGCATCACCACGTGCGCACCCTTGGACAGGCGGATGCCGGGCGCGGCGCCGGGGTCCTCCATCCGGCGCAGCCGGTCCACCCACGGGCCGGTCGCGTTGAGCACCAGGCGGGCCGAGACGCCGAACTCCGTCCCGCCGACGCGGTCGCGCAGCTCGGCGCCGCACACGACGCCCCTGGACAGGCGCAGGCCCACCACCTCGGCGTGGTTGAGCACGACCGCGCCCGCCTCGACGGCCGCGCGGACGGTCATCACCGCGACCCGGCTGTCGTTCATCTGGTGGTCGCCGTAGAGCGCCGCCGCTCGCAGCCCCTCGGTGCGCAGGGCGGGCACGCGCGCCACCGCCTGGTGCGGGGTGATGAGCCGCCCGACGCCGTCCCCGAAGGCCGACAGCGCCGAGTACAGGAACACCCCGGCGCCCGTCTTGGCCGCGCCGTGCGGGCCGCCGCGGTAGATCGGCACCACGAACTCCAGCGGCTTGACCAGGTGCGGCGCGATGTCCTCGGCCAGCGCCCTGCGCTCGCGGTGGTTCTCGGCCACGAGCCTGAGGTTGCCCGTCTGCAGGTACCGCAGGCCGCCGTGGACCAGCTTGGAGGAGGCGCTGGAGGTGGCCCCGGCGAAGTCGCCCGCGTCGACCATGGCCACCCGCAGCCCGGCCTGGGCCGCCATCCAGGTCACCGAGGTGCCCAGGATGCCGCCGCCGATGACGAGCAGGTCGAAGGCGGCGCGGGCGAGCTCCTCGCAGGTCTCCTCGCGGGTGGCGCGGACACGGACGCTCATGAGGTCTCCTCCTCCGGATCGTTCGGCATAGTCGAACGCCTACTGGATGGTATCACCGGGCCAATTCCCGGCTGACGGCGCGTGCCGCGTCTCGCACGTAGGAGACGTAGTCCCGGCCGGGCTCGCCGTGGGGCGCCAGCCGTTCGATCGCGCCCCTGATGCCGATCGCCCCGACGACCACCCCGCGCCGGTCCTTGATGGGGGCGGCGATCGACACCTCGCCCTCCTCCAGCTCCTCCATGTCGGCGGCCCAGCCCCGGGCGGCGACCAGCTCCAGCTCCCGGTCCAGCGCGTCGCGGTCGACGATGGTCTTCTTGGTGCAGGGTGCCAGCGGCGTGAGCGGCTCGCCGTACGGGTCGCCGGCCAGCAGGACCTTGCCGAGGGCGGTGGCGTGCGCGGGCAGGTGGGCCCCGACCTGGAGCACCTGCATGCTGTCGTCGGGGCGGAAGACGTGGTGGATGACCAGCACCTGGCCCTCGTGCAGGGTGCCGATCCACACGCTCTCGCGGCTGCGCACGGCCAGCCCGTCGGCCCAGTTCAGCGAGCGCGCCCGCAGCTCGTTGACGTCCAGATAGCTGCTGCCCAGGTGCAGGAGCGTGGCGCCGAGCCGGTACTTGCCCGTCGTCTCGTCCTGCTCGACGAAGCCGACGTGGACCAGCGTGCGCAGGATCCCGTGCAGGGTCCCCTTGGGCAGGCCCAGCGCCCTGGCCAGCTCGGCCACCCCGAGCTGCCGCGTGCCGGAGGCCAGCAGCCGCAGGATGGCCGCCGCGCGCTCGACGGATTGGATCGTCTCTGCCACGCCGATCACGATATCTCCGTTCGGTATTGCCGAACAATGATGGCGGCCATACGCTCCGGGGCATGGCAGAGTTCAGCTTCGCGGGCACGCGCGGTGAGATCACCGCCCGCGTCTGGCCGCACGAGTCGCCCCGCTACGTGGCCGTCCTCGTGCACGGGTACGGCGAGCACATCGGCCGCTACGAGCACGTCGCCGATCATCTGGTACGGCACGGCGCCGCCGTCTACGGCCCCGACCACCTCGGGCACGGCAAGTCGGCCGGCGAGCGCGTGCTCGTCGAGGACTTCGAGGACGTCGTCACCGACGTGCACACGATGGTGGAGCGGGCGCGGGCCGACCATCCCGGGGCGCCGGTCGTGCTCATCGGCCACTCGATGGGCGGGATGATCGCCGCCCGCTACGCCCAGCGCCACCCCGTGGACGCCCTCGTGCTGTCGGGGCCGGTGATCGGCCGGTGGGCGGCGCTGGAGACCCTGCTCGCCTTCGAGGAGATCCCCGACGTGCCGATCGACCCCGCCACGCTCTCGCGCGACCCGGCCGTGGGTGCCGCCTACGCCGCCGACCCGCTGGTGTGGCACGGCCCGTTCAAGCGGCCGACCCTGCAGGCCCTGGCCGCCGCCCTGGAGACCATCGCGAAAGGGGGCGGCCTGGGCGCGCTGCCCACCCTGTGGATCCACGGCGAGGACGACCGGCTCGTCCCGCTCGCCGACAGCCGCACCGGCATCGAGGCGATCCGCGGGGAGAACCTGACGGAGATCGTCTATCCCGACGCCCGGCACGAGGTCTTCAACGAGACCAACAAGGAGGAGGTCCTCGGCGAGGTGACCGCCTTCGTGGACCGCGTCCTGGCTGGCCGCTGACCGCGCAGCCGAACACATGCTCGCCCGGCCCCGCCGCCGGCACGGTCCGCCGGGTTTTCCACAGGGCGGCAAACCCGTTGGCCGCGTGGGCGGCGCCTGTGGCACGGTGGTGCCCGTGTCCGACCAGCTCCCCCGCACCGTTGACGAGGCGATCGCCGCCGAGCGCGCCGGTCGCGCGCTGCGCTACCTGTTCTTCTGGGGCCACCGGCCCGCCCGCGACGGCAGCTTGGGCCCGGGGTGCCTGTCGCAGTGGTGGCCGGTGTCCTTCACCGAGGAGGGCCGCGTGTTCGCCTCGGCCGAGCACTACATGATGGCGCACAAGGCGTGGTTGTTCGGCGACGAGGAGAGCGCCGAGCGGATCCTCGCGGCCGGGCATCCCGCCGAGGCCAAGAAGCTGGGCCGCGCCGTGCGCGGGTTCGACGAGGAGGTCTGGGCCGCCCGCCGGTTCGACATCGTGGTGCGCGGCAACACCGCCAAGTTCGGCCAGCACGACGACCTGCGCGCCTTCCTCCTGGCCACCCGC
This sequence comes from Thermoactinospora rubra, assembly GCF_002093975.1. Lineage (GTDB taxonomy): Bacteria > Actinomycetota > Actinomycetes > Streptosporangiales > Streptosporangiaceae > Nonomuraea > Nonomuraea rubra_A. The sequence goes on along the minus strand of NZ_KZ084332.1, from coordinate 92,583 downwards.
GGCCGGGTGCTCGTGGAGGCGAGCCCGATCGACCCGGTCTGGGGCATCGGGCTGGCCGCCGGCGACGAGCGCGCCGCCTCGCCGTCCTGCTGGCGCGGGCCGAACCTGCTGGGCTTCGCGCTCATGGCCGCCCGCGACGCGCTGGAGCCGGTGACGTGAGCTTCGGCACGGAGGCGCGGCGCGTGCGTGACACCGCCCTGCCGCATCGCAGGCGCTACGGCGCCCTACGCTCCGCGGTCTCGCGCTACAAGCCGCTGGGCTTCCTGGCGACCTGGAGCTACATCACCAGCCACGCCGGTGATGTGCGCCGGGACGAGCGGGCCCTGGTGCGCGCGCTGGAGGTCCTGGAGGCCAGCCGTACGGCCTGGCATGCGGAGCTGGCGGCCTTCGCGCGGCGACGGGCGATCGACAAGCGGCGTCGGCGCGATGTGACGGTCGAGGAAGGGCGGTATCGCCACGGCTGGCGGTGGCACGGGCCGGACGCGCACGACGCGATGGCACGGACCGTGGCGGCGTTGTGGAGGCAGCACGAGGCCGCCCACGTGCCGGAGGCGGACGGCGGGATCGCCGAGATCATCCGCGGCTACGTCGAGCGCGGCGGGCGTCTCGACCCGGCCTGGGCTCCGCCGCTCCGGCGCTGGCTGGCGGACCGGCATCGGCTGCTGGACGGGCTCGCGTACGGCGACCTGCACAAGATGGCCGAGCTCATCGCGCATGACGCGCTCGCGCTCATCCGGCCGGGCGGGTTGGGCGACGCCGAGGAGATCGCCCGGGTCTTCCTGGCCGCGCGCGCCCAGATGACGTATCTGCCCCGCCTGCACACCGACGAGGAGACGCGGTGGTGGATCCGCGAGGTCGTGATCCCGGGCTCCCGGGTGTGGGTCGCCGAGCGGGAGGGCCGGGTGATCGGCTTCGCGGCGCTGCGCGGCTCGTGGCTCGACCACCTCTACGTGGCGCCCGCATCCCAGGCCGCGGGCGTGGGCACCGCGCTGCTCGACCGGGCCAAGCGGGGACGGCGAAGCCTCGACCTGCACGTGTTCCAGCACAACACCGGCGCCTGGCGGTTCTACGAGCGCCACGGCTTCACGCTCGTCTCGACGGGCGACGACAACGAGGAGGGTCTGCCCGACGCCCACCTGCGATGGGCGCGCCCGTGATCCCCGTCGTCCGGCGACGCGACAGCCGCCGGCCACGGCACCTCTCTGGGCGCGGCGGTCAGGCGGGCCGGTGGAGACCGCCGCGGCGGTAGCGCGCGTCCGGTCAGCGGCCGGCCGGCGGCAGGCGCCGGAGCAGGTACGTGTCCATGATCCAGCCCTTGCGCTCGCGCGCCTCGGCACGCAGCTCGCGGATGCGCTCGCCCACCTCGGCCACCGGCCCCGACACCAGGATCTCGTCGGGCGTGCCGAGGTAGGCGCCCCAGTAGATGTGGAAGCCGGACCCCACCCCGGTGAAGGCGCAGTGCGCGTCCAGCATGACGACCACGTCGTCGGCCGTCGGCCCCTCCTCGGCCAGGCGGCGGCCGGTGGTGATGTGGACCGGCCTGGCCACGCTGGTGAGGCTGGTGCGGTGGCGGGCCGTCAACGCCGACACGCTGCTGATCCCGGGGATGACCTCGTAGTCGAAGGCCACCCGGCCCCGCCGCAGCACCTCCTCCAGGACGCCCAGCGTGCTGTCGTAGAGGCCGGGATCGCCCCACACCAGGAACGCCCCGGTCTGCCCGTCGGTCAGTTCCTCGGCCACGAGCCTCTCGTAGACCTCGGCGCGCCGGGCCCGCCAGTCGGCCACGGCCTCGGCGTAGGCGGCGGCGGTCCGGTCCCGCTCGGGGTCGCGGGCCTCCACGATCCGGTACGGCAGGCGCCCATGCTCGGCGACGAGGTCCAGCCGCAGCCGGACCAGCTCATGCTTGACGCTCCCCTTGTCGATGAGGAAGAACACGTCGGTGGCCGCGATGGCCTTGACCGCCTGCAGGGTGAGGTGGTCGGGGTCGCCGGCGCCGATGCCGATGATCAGAAGGCGCTTCACGGACAAAGTGTCCCAGATCCCCACCGATACGATGCTTTCCGTGAACCTGGTCGACCTCGGCGAAGGCTTCGCCGCGTTCTGGCGCGAACGGCACCTGTGCACCCTGTCCACGGCCCGGCCCGGCGCGGCACCCCACGTGGTGCCGGTCGGCGCGACCCTCGACCTGGACGCCGCCGTCGCCCGCGTGATCACCTCCGCCGCCTCGCGCAAGGCCAGGCTCGTCGCCGCGGCCGGGCCGGAGGGCGCGCCGGTCGCGCTGTGCCAGGTCGACGGCCGCCGCTGGTCCACCCTGGAAGGCGTGGCGGTGGTCCGCGACGAGCCGGAGCGGGTGGCCGAGGCCGAGCTGCGGTACGCCACGCGCTACAAGCCGCCACGGCCGAACCCGTCCCGCGTGGTGCTGGAGATCCAGGTCACGCGCGTCATGGGCAACGTGTGATCACGGTCGTCGGGATCGGCGCGGACGGCTGGGCCGGGCTGTCCGGGGAGGCCCGGCGGGCGGTGGCGGAGGCCGAGGTGCTGATGGGCAGCCGCCGCCAGCTGGACCTCGTGCCGCCGGCCACGCCGACTGTGCCCCTGACCAAGCCGTCTGTGCCCCCGTCCGTGCCACCATCCGTGCCCCCGTCTGCGGCCGAGCGTGTCGCCTGGCCCTCTCCCCTGCTGCCGGCGCTGCCCGGGCTGCTCGCCGAGCACGCCGGCCGCCGGGTGTGCGTGCTGGCCAGCGGGGACCCCATGTTCTACGGCATCGGCACCACCCTGGTACGCCTGCTGGGCCCCGACCGGGTGCGGGTGGTGCCGCACCTGTCGTCGCTGTCGCTGGCCTGCGCGCGGCTGGGCTGGCCGGTGGAGGAGGTCGAGACCGTCAGCCTGGTCGGCCGCCCCGCCGCCGCCCTGCGTGCGGCCCTCTTCCCGGGCCGCCGCGTGCTGGTCCTCGGCGGCTCCCCCGCGCGGGTGGCCGAGCTGCTGGTCACGAGCGGGTACGGCCCGAGCCGCATGGTCGTCCTGTCGGACCTGGGCTCCCCCGGCGAATCCCGGGTCAGCGGCACCGCGTCGGGCTGGACGGCTCCCGCGCCCTCGGCGCTGCACGTCGTCGCCGTGGAGTGCGCGGCCGATCCTGACGCCGGGCCGCTGCCCGCCGTACCGGGCCTGCCGGACGAGGCGTTCGAGCACGACGGGCAGCTGACCAAGCGGGAGGTGCGCGCGGTCAGCCTGTCCCGGCTGGCGCCGCTGCCCGGGCAGCTGCTGTGGGACGTGGGCGCTGGCGCGGGCAGCATCGCCATCGAGTGGCTGCGCGGCCACCGCGCCTGCGAGGCGGTCGCGGTCGAGAGCGACCCGGAGCGCGCGGCCAGGATCCGCCGCAACGCCGAGACGCTGGGCGTGCCCAGGCTGCGCGTCGTCGAGGGCAGGGCGCCCGCCGCGCTGGAGGGGCTGCCCGCGCCGGACGCGGTCTTCGTCGGCGGCGGCCTGACCGAGCCCGGCCTGCTGGAGCTGTGCTGGGCGGCGCTGCGTCCGGGCGGCCGGCTCGTGGCCAACGCCGTCACCGTGGAGTCGGAGGCCGTGGTCTTCCAGTGGTACGGCAGGCTGGGCGGCGACCTGGCGCGGCTCGCGGTCCACAGGGCGGCGCCGCTGGGCCGCTTCGCCGGCTGGCGGGCCCTCGCGCCCGTGACCGTCTGGTCGGTCACGAAGGGCACGACCGCCGGAGACCCGGACGCAGAGGAGGGACAGCCTTGACCGTGTACTTCGTCGGCGCCGGGCCCGGCGCGGCCGACCTGATCACGCTGCGCGGGCTCGGGGTGCTCCGCCGGGCGCCGGTGTGCCTCTACGCCGGGTCGCTCGTCCCGCGCGAGCTCCTGGCGGAATGCCCGCCCGGCGCCCGCCTGGTCGACACCGCCCACCTGACACTGGACGAGATCGTCGCCGAGCTGGCCCGGGCCCACGCGGACGGGCTCGACGTGGCCAGGCTGCACTCGGGCGACCCCTCGGTGTTCTCCGCCATGGCCGAGCAGATGCGCAGGCTGGACCGGCTCGGCGTGCCGTACGAGGTGGTCCCCGGGGTGCCGGCGTTCGCGGCGGCGGCCGCCTCGCTGGGCAGGGAGCTGACCGTGCCCGGCGTCGGCCAGACGGTCATCCTGACCCGCACAGCGGCCAGGGCCACGCCGATGCCGGAGGGGGAGGACCTGGCGACCCTGTCGGCGAGCCGGGCCACGATGGTGCTGCACCTGGCCGTGCAGCGGATCGACCAGGTGGTGGCCGAGCTGCTGCCCGCCTACGGCGCCGACTGCCCGGTCGCGGTCGTGGCGCGCGCAAGCCGGGACGACGAGGTGATCCTGCGCGGCACGCTCTCCGGCATCGCCGCTCAGGTGCACGAAGCCGGGATCAAACGCACCGCGGTCATCGTGGTGGGCCGGGTGCTGGCGGCCTCGGAGTTCCCCGACAGCCACCTGTACGGCACCGGCAGGGACAGAACGTGCGCGTCCTGATCCTCGGCGGCACGGCCGAGGCCAGGGCGCTGGCCGCCGAGCTGGCCGCCCGGGGCGTGCACGTCGTCTCCTCCCTGGCCGGGCGGGTGTCCAATCCCCGGCTGCCGGTGGGCGAGGTGCGCGAAGGCGGCTTCGGCGGGCCCAAGGGGCTGGCCACCTGGCTGCGGGAGCACGCCGTCGACCGGCTGGTGGACGCCACGCACCCGTTCGCCGCGCGGATGACCGCCTCGGCGGCGCGGGCGGCGGGCGCCACCGGCGTGCCGCTGCTGGTGCTGCGCCGCCCCGGCTGGCCGGCCGAGCCGGGCTGGCAGCGCGTGGGCTCCCTTCAGGAGGCCGCCGCCCGCCTCCGGGCGCCGGCCAGGGTGTTCCTCACCACCGGCCGCCGCAGCCTGCCCGTCTTCACCGGCAGGCCGGGGATCTGGCTGCTCGCCAGGAGCGTCGATCCGCCCGAGCCGCCGATCCCGCCCAATGTCCACGTGGTGCTGGACCGCGGGCCGTACACGCTGGAGGGCGAGCTCGCGCTCATCCGCGAGCACCGCCTGGACGTGCTGGTCACCAAGGACAGCGGCGGCGAGCTGACCTCCGCCAAGCTCGACGCGGCCCGCCTGCTCGGGATGCCGGTGATCATGGTTGACCGGCCGCCCCCGCCCGCCGGGGTGCGCCTGGTGGAGACGGTGGCCGAGGCGGTGGCGTGGATCGAGGGAGCGGGGGCTCAGGGGTAGCGGCGCGGGGTGTAGACGGCCCCGGACGGGGTGACGCGCGTGCGCGAGGAGCCGACGATGACCAGGCAGCGCATGTCTGCCTGCGAGGGGTCCAGCTCGCCGAGGGTCGTGACGGTGACGCTCTCCTCCTCGCTCCCCACGCCGCGGCCGATCACCACCGGCGTGCCCGGGTCCCGGTGCTCCAGCAGCAGGTCGCGGGCCGCGGCCAGCTGCCACGTACGGCTGCGCGAGGCCGGATTGTAGATCGCCAGCACGAGATCCGCCCGCGCCGCGGCGGTGATGCGGCGCGCCACCACGTCCCACGGCTTGAGCAGGTCCGACAGCGACAGCACGCAGTAGTCGTGCCCCAGCGGCGCCCCCACCCGGCTCGCGACGGCCTGCGCGGCGGTCAGCCCGGGCACCACGCGCACCGGGACGTCCGGGAAGTCCCCGGCCGCCTCCAGCACCGCGCCGGCCATCGCGAACACCCCCGGATCGCCCGAGGACACCACGGCCACCCGCCTGCCCTCGCGGGCCAGCTCCAGCGCGTGCCGCGCGCGGTCGGCCTCCTCGCGGTTGTCCGTGCGGTGCCGCGTCTGGCGCGGGTTGGGCGGCACCCGGTCCACATACGGCCCGTATCCCACGATGTCGGTCGCCCACGCCAGCGCCTCATGCGCCTCCGGCGTCAGCCACGCCCGCCCGGCCGGGCCGAGACCGACCACCGCCACCTCTCCCCGCCCCGCCTCGGCGACCGGCGCCGGGACGAAGCCGTCCTGGGCGGGGCTGGTGAGCAGGGCCAGGGAGAAGTACGGCACGCCCTCGGGGTCCACGTCCTTCAGCGGCGCCACCCGCTGGGCGCGCATCGTGGCCCGCTCGACGTACCAGGCGTCGTCGAGCCGTCCGGCCTCGGCCAGGGCGTCGCGCACCTTGGCGAAGGCCCGGCCCAGCTTGAGCACGGCCGCCGAGTCGGTCGAGCGCAGCCGCTCGGCCAGCTCCCCGGCCTCCAGCGTGCCGGGCAGGACGGTGAGGATCTCCTCCTTCTCCACCAGCGGCCGGCCCAGCACCGCGGCGGCGGCGCTGACGGAGGTGACGCCGGGCACCACCTCGGTCGGGTACCGGTGCGCGAGCCGCTTGTGCATGTGCATGTAGGAGCCGTAGAACAGCGGGTCGCCCTCGGCCAGCACGACCACGGTACGGCCCGCGTCCAGGTGGGCGGCCAGCCGCTCGGCGCAGTCGGCGTAGAAGTCGTCCAGCGCGCCCTGGTAGCCGCCCGGATGGTCGGTGGTCTCCGTGGTGAGCGGGTAGAGCAGCAGCTCCTCGATCTGGCCCTCCCGCATGTACGGCGCCGCGATCGAGCGGGCGATGCTGCGGCCGTGCCTGGCCGCGTGGTAGGCGATCACGTCGGCCTCGCCGATCAGCCGGGCGGCCTTGACCGTGACCAGCTCGGGGTCGCCGGGGCCCAGGCCCACGCCATACAGCCGTCCCGTCATGTCAATCCGCCTCACTCGCGATGGCGTTGACCGCCGCCGCCGTCATCGCGCTGCCGCCGCGGCGGCCGTGCACCACCAGGTACTCGAGGCCGCTGTCGGCCAGCGCCCGCTTGGACTCGGCCGCGCCGACGAACCCCACCGGGACGCCGAGCACGGCGGCCGGCCGGCCCGCGCCCTCGGCGACGAGCTCCAGCAGGCGGAACAGCGCGGTCGGGGCGTTGCCGATGGCGACCACCGAGCCCTCCAGGCGGTCGCGCCACAGCTCCAGCGCGGCGGCGCTGCGCGTGGTGCCGAGCCTGGCGGCCAGCTCGGGCACCTCGGGGGCGTCGAGCGTGCAGACCACGTCGTTGGCGGCGGGCAGCCGGCTGCGGGTGACGCCGGAGGCCACCATCATCGCGTCGCACAGCACGGGCGCGCCGGCCCGGAGCGCGGCGCGGCCCCGCCGTACGACATCGGGGGAGAAGTCCAGGTCGTCGACCAGGTCCGTCATACCGCAGGCGTGGATCATCCGCACGGCGACCCGCGCCACGTCCGGCGGCAGGCCGGACAGGTCGGTCTCGGCGCGGATGGTGGCGAACGAGCGCCGGTAGATCTCGGTCCCGTCGCGTAGGTAGTCGATCACGGCTGCCTTTCGTCGTAGCCACGTCCGGTGGCGACCATCTGGACGACCTCGCCCCTGGGCAGGCCGCACCGCCGTTCGCAGCCCGCCCAGTGCGTCGGGGCGCGGGAGGGGCGGCTCGCGACCCAGGCGGCGGCGTCGGCGCGCACGTCGGCCAGCGCCTTGCCGCACCCGGGCCGCCCGGTGCAGGCCGTGACGCCCACCCAGGGCGAGCCGGGGTCGGTCGCCAGGCCGGCCGCCTCCAGGGCGGCGGCGAGCTCGGCGGCCTGCTCGCGCGTGAGGTCGGGGACGATGACGGTCCGCCAGGGGGTGAACCGGGGGGCCGGGCCGGCCGCGTCGGCTGGAGTGCGGGCCGTGGCGCGCATGGTGGGCCGGGTGACGGCGTCGGCGACCGCCTGTGCCTGGAGCGCGGTCAGCCGTCCCAGCGGCGGCACGGCCTCCAGCGCCACGCGGCCGTCGCGCTGCTCCAGCAGCCCGGCGCGTTGCGGGCGCGGCGGCGAGGGCGGCCTGCCGGACAGCGTGCCGCCGAGCAGGGCCGCGATGGGGGCGGGGCCGCCGGGCAGCTCCGCGATGCGCCAGGCGCCCAAGGCGACGTCGAGGAACGCCTCGGCGGCGGCCAGCATGAGCGCGACGGGATCGCCGTCCAGGCGGAGGGCGGCTCCGGCCAGCAGCAGTCCGGACGGGGTGAAGGTGACGTCCGCTCCGAGCCCGGCCACGTCGCCCGTGCCGTCGTCGACGGCGAACAGGAACCGCCCGGGCAGCCGGGCCAGCCGCGGCCGGGCGCACAGCCCCTCGTCCAGCGCCTCCACCAGCGGCTCGGTATCCACCCGGCCCGCGACCTCGCGCCCGCCTGACGACTCGGGCTCCGCCCAGGCCGCGAGGCCGCGCCCGCTCAGCGGCGAGGCGACGATGTTGCGCACGCGCTCATGGGACGGCGACGGCAGCAGGCCGGCGGCGGCGACGCGCCCGGCGAAGGCCGCGGGGTCGCGCAGGCCGCGCACCTGCACGTTGGCCCGTGAGGTCAGCTCGATCACGCCGGAGCCGAGCTCCGCGGCGCAGGAGGCCAGCTCGCCCAGCTGGGAGGGCGCGACCACGCCGCCCGGCAGCCTGACCCTGGCCAGCGGGCCGTCCGCCGCCTCGTGGACCTGGAGCGCCCCCGGACAGGCGTCTGGACGCGCTCGTCCGGGAAAGTCGGCTATGGCCACGAAGAGGATGGTAACGCCGGATCTTGGCGTCGATAGTCTTACCCAGCCGACCGCCCCGAGGGAGGATTGTCCACGTGCGCGACAGCCGTACCGTCCTGTTGCTGTCCACCTCCGACACGGACCTGCTGAGCGCACGTGCCAGCGGCGCCGCCTACCGCCTGGGCAACCCCGCCAGGCTCGCCGTCGACGACCTGCCCGCCCTGCTGGAGGGCACGGACCTCGTCGTGGTGCGCGTGCTGGGCGGGCGCCGCGCCTGGGAGGAAGGGCTGGACCGCCTGCTCGCCGGTCCCCGCCCGGTCGTCGTGCTCGGCGGCGAGCAGGCGCCCGACGCCGAGCTGATGGAGCTGTCCACCGTCAGCGGCGGCGTCTGCGCGGAGGCGCACGCCTACCTGGCCCACGGCGGCCCGGCGAACCTGGCCGAGCTGCACGCCTTCCTGTCCGACACGGTCCTGCTGACCGGCCACGGCTTCGCCCCTCCCCAGGCCGCGCCGTCCTGGGGACGGCTGGAGCGCGCCGCGCGAGGCGGCGCAGGCCCGGTGGTCGGCGTGCTGTACTACCGCGCCCACCACATGGCCGGCAACACCGCCTTCGTCGAGACGCTCTGCCGGGCGATCGAGGACGCGGGCGGCCGGGCGCTGCCGGTCTTCTGCTCCTCGCTGCGTACGGCGGAGCCGGAGCTGCTCGACACGCTGCGGGAATGCGACGTGCTCGTCGTCACCGTGCTGGCGGCGGGCGGCACCCGTCCCGCGCTGGCCGGGGCGGGCGGCGACGACGAGGCGTGGGACGTGGGCGCGCTGGCCGAGCTGGACGTGCCGATCCTCCAGGGCCTGTGCCTGACCACCGGCAGGAGCGAGTGGGCCGGCAACGACGACGGCCTGTCCCCGCTGGACGCCGCCTCCCAGGTCGCCATCCCGGAGTTCGACGGCCGCATCATCACCGTGCCGTTCTCCTTCAAGGAGGTCGACGCCGACGGGCTGACCGTCTACGTCGCCGACCCCGAGCGGGCCGCCCGCGTGGCCGGCATCGCCGTACGGCACGGCCTGCTCCGGCACACGCCTCCCGCCGAGCGCCGCCTGGTCGTCATGCTGTCGGCCTACCCCACCAAGCACTCGCGCGTGGGCAACGCGGTCGGCCTGGACACCCCCGCCAGCACGGTACGGCTGCTCGCCCGGCTCGCCGAGGCCGGCTACGACCTCGGCGAGGGCTTCCCCGGCGTGGCCGAGCAGGACGGCGACGCGCTCGTCCACGCGCTCATCGCCGCGGGCGGCCAGGACGCCGACTGGCTGACCGAGGAGCAGCTGGCCGCCAACCCGGTGCGCATCTCCGGCGAGTCCTACAGGCAGTGGTACGGCACGCTCCCCGAGGACCTGCGCACGGATGTCGAACGCCACTGGGGCCCGCCGCCGGGCGAGCTGTTCGTCCACGACGGCGACATCGTGCTGGCGGCCCTGCGCTCGGGCAACGTCGTGGTCATGGTCCAGCCGCCGCGCGGCTTCGGCGACAACCCGATCGCCGTCTACCACGACCCCGACCTGCCGCCCAGCCACCACTACCTGGCCGCCTACCGCTGGCTGTCGGCCGAGTTCGGCGCGCACGCCATGGTCCACGTGGGCAAGCACGGCAACCTGGAGTGGCTGCCGGGCAAGTCCGCCGGGATGTCGGCCTCCTGCGCCACCGACGCGGCCATCGGCGACCTGCCGCTGGTCTACCCGTTCCTGGTCAACGACCCCGGCGAGGGCACCCAGGCCAAGCGGCGGGCGCACGCCGTCCTCGTGGACCATATGGTGCCGCCGATGGCCCGCGCGGAGACCTACGGCGACATCGCGCGGCTGGAACAGCTGCTGGACGAGCACGCCACGATCGCGGCCATGGACCCGGCCAAGCTGCCCGCGATCAGGGCACAGATCTGGACCCTCATCCAGGCCGCCCGGCTCGACCACGACCTCGGGTTGACCGACCGGCCCCACGACACCGAGTTCGACGACTTCCTGCTGCACGTGGACGGCTGGCTGTGCGAGGTGAAGGACGCGCAGATCCGCGACGGGCTGCACGTGCTGGGCGAGGCGCCGACCGGCCCGGCGCGGGTCAACCTGGTGCTGGCCATGCTGCGCGCCCGCCAGCTGTGGTCGGGCCGGGCCGCCCTGCCCGGGCTGCGCGAGGCGCTGGGGCTGGCCGAGGACGGCACGGCCGGGCTCGGGGAGGTGGACGCGGCGGAGGCGGCCGCCCGGGCGCTGGTCGAGGCGATGGAGGAGCGCGGCTGGGACCCGGACGCCGCCGCCGAGGTCGCCCCCACTCCCCAGGTGCGGAAGGTCCTGGAGTTCGCCGCGACCGAGATCGTGCCGCGCCTGGCCCGCACCACCGACGAGCTGGACAACATCCTCCACGCGCTGGACGGCGGCTACGTCCCGGCCGGGCCCAGCGGCTCGCCGCTGCGCGGCCTGATCAACGTGCTGCCGACCGGGCGCAACTTCTACTCCGTCGACCCGCGTGCCGTACCGAGCCGGCTGGCGTGGGAGACCGGCCAGGCGATGGCCGAGTCGCTGCTGGAGCGCTACCGCGCCGAGACCGGCGGATGGCCGCGCTCGGTGGGGCTGTCGGTGTGGGGGACCAGCGCCATGCGGACCGCGGGCGACGACGTGGCGGAGGTGCTGGCGCTGCTGGGGGTGCGGCCCGAGTGGGACGAGGCCTCGCGCCGAGTGACCCGCCTGGAGCCGATCCCGCTGGCCGAGCTGGGCCGTCCCAGGATCGACGTGACCGTGCGCATCAGCGGCTTCTTCCGCGACGCCTTCCCGCACGTCGTGCGCATGCTGGACGATGCGGTGCGGCTCGTGGCCGGGCTGGACGAGGCGCCGTCGGACAACTACGTGCGAGCCCACGTGAATGCTGATATTTCCGGACACGGGGATCGCCGCCGCGCCACCATGCGCATCTTCGGCTCCGCCCCCGGAGCCTACGGCGCCGGGCTGCTGCCGCTCATCGACAGCCGCAACTGGCACGACGACGCCGACCTGGCCGAGGTCTACGCGGTCTGGGGCGGCTACGCCTACGGCCGCGACCTGGACGGCGTCCCGGCCCGCGCCGACATGGAGAACGCCTACCGCAGGATCGCGGTCGCCGCCAAGAACGTCGACACCCGCGAGCACGACATCGCCGACTCCGACGACTACTTCCAGTACCACGGCGGCATGATCGCCACCGTCCGCGCCCTCACCGGCCGCGCCCCGGCCGCCTACGTCGGCGACAGCACCCGCCCCGACGCCGTCCGCACCCGCACGCTGTCGGAGGAGGTCTCCCGCGTCTTCCGCGCCCGCGTGGTCAACCCCTCCTGGCTGGCGGCGATGCGGCGCCACGGCTACAAGGGCGCCTTCGAGCTGGCCGCGACCGTGGACTACCTGTTCGGCTACGACGCCACGACGGGCGTGGTCGCGGACTGGATGTACGACAGGCTGGCCGCCGCCTACGTGCTCGACGAGGAGAACCAGGCGTTCATGGCCAGGTCCAACCCGTGGGCGCTGCACGGCATCGCCGAACGGCTGCTGGAGGCCGCCTCGCGCGGCATGTGGCAACACCCGGCCCCCGACGTCCTCAGCGGGGTCCAGGAGGTCTACCTCAAGACCGAGGGCGACATCGAAGGCGGTCAGGAGTAGAGGTCGCCGAGGGCGACCAGGTGCACGTCGCCCGCGTCGCCCGACAGCAGCTCACGACTGAACCCGGCGCCGGAATAGCAGGCCAGCACCGTGTCCCTGGTGTCGAAGCCCTTCACGGCCAGCAGGTCACGCGCCCGGGCGAGCCGGGCGACATGCTCGGCTCCCATGACACGGTCCCACTTCGCCTCTCCCAGGGACAGGATCCGGCGCGGCCGTCCGTGGTCCGCGGGCGCGAGGACGGCCACGTCGACCTGGATCCGGGAGCGGTTGGCCGGGTCCGCGACGATGCCGCTGCCCACCTCGCCGGCCTCGGGATCGGCCTGGAGAGCGTACTCCCGGCAGAGCGCCTCGAAGTGCGGGCCGACGACCTGGGACAGGAAGCGTGCCCGGCTGCCCCGCCAGACGGTGGCCGCCGCGCCGCGTTCCAGGCGTGTCCACTCCCTCGCCATGATCGCCTGGTAGAAGGTGATCAGGGGTTCGGCGATGCGGTAGAGGGCCCGTGCCGGCCGGAAGACGTCGCGCTCCTTGACGAGGAGGTGACAGTCCTCCAGCACCCGCAGCGGGTGCGCGATCTCGTTGGACTTGCGTCCCACGTAACCGGCGATCCCACCCGACGTGGTGTTGCCTTCGGCGACGGCGGCCAGGACGGAGTGGTAGAGCGAAGGGTCGCGGATCTCGGTCTCCTCCGCCAGGAGGTACCGGGCCTCCCTGAAGAGCGGAACCTGGGGGTTCAGCACGGTCCTGACCACCCAGTCGTCGAAGTCGTCCAACCCGCCGGGCGTGTCGTCGCCGACGAACTCCCGCCGGTACGCCGGGGTGCCGCCGACCACCGCGTGGACCAAGACGGCCAGCCGCGGATCGGTGATCCCCCAGAAGCCGGCGGCCTGCCGGTATCCGAACGGCCGCACGTCCAGCTCCAGTCCCGCCCGGCCGCGCAGCGGAGCCGTGCCGGACAGCAGACCGCCCATCACCGACATCGCCGACCCGCACAGCAGCAGCCTGGCCGTGCTGTCCTTGCCGGAGCCGCCGGGGCCCAGTTCGCGCTGGATGACCGACGGCAGCTCGGGAGACGCCTTGACCAGGTAGGGGAACTCGTCGAAGACCACGGGCACCGGCCGGTCCCGCACGATGCCGAACAGGTAGGGGATGGCGTCGATCCAGTCACGGAAGGCCGGAACGGGGGCCCGGGTGAAGCGGATCAGCTCCTCCGCGAACAGCCGCAGGGCCACCGCCTCGGTGACCTCCAGCGCGGGGAAGTAGATGCCGCCGAGGCCTGTCGCCAGCGCCTCCAGCAGGTAGCTCTTGCCCTGCCTGCGCCGGCCGCTGACCACGCCGAGCCGGGCGCCGCGACGGGAGTCGGCGGAGAAGGACACCAGCCCCCTCCACTCGTCGTCCCGGTCGAACACATGCTCCGGCTTCCTCATGGTGTGAAGTATAGTTGAGCGAACCACAGTTGACTCAACTACACTTCACCACTCTTGAGGCGAGGGCCGGGCAGCCTGCCCAGTGCAGGTGCAGGTAGGAGGCGGTCAGGCGGGCCTCGCCGTACCCGTCGCCGCCTCCCGGCCAGGCGAACACCGGCCGCTCGGGAGCCGGTACGGCGGTGCGGTGGAACTCGTGGCCCCTGAAGCGCTCGCCTGGCCGGGTCAGCAGGGACTCCCGTACGGCTGTCGCCTCGCGGTAGCCGAGGGTGAGGTGATCGGTCATGCGAGCTGTTGTCCGGATTTTTCCGCACATGGGGTGACCGTCGAGCGCCTCGCACAGGTACAGCAGCCCCGCGCACTCGGCCGCGATCGGCCCGCCGAAGGCGGCGATCCGGGCGCGCAGCGGCTCGTTGGCCGCCAGGTCGGCCGCGTACGCCTCCGGGAAGCCGCCCCCGACGACCAGCGCGGCCGTGCCGTCGGGCAGCTTCTCGTCGCGCAACGGGTCGAAGACCGCGACCTCGGCCCCGGCGGCACGCAGCAGCTCGACGTGTTCGGCATAGCCGAATGTGAACGCCGCTCCCCCGGCCACCGCCACGACAGGACCGCTCCGGGCCACGCCTGGCGCCTCGGGGACCGTCGCGCGGACCGTCTCGCTGGCCCCATCCGGGCCTTTCACCGCGAGGACCGGATCCCAGGGCGTCGCCTCCAGCGGCGGGGCGGCCCGCGCGAGCCGTACCAGAGCCTCCAGGTCGCAGGAGCGGGCCACCAGCGCGGCGAGGCGGTCCACCGCCGCCACGGCCTCGGCCCCGCGTTCGGCGGCCGGCACCAGGCCCAGGTGGCGCGACGGGACCGCCACGGCGTCGTCGCGGCGGATCGCGCCCAGCACCGGTATCCCCCTCTCGCCCAGCGCCGCCCGGCACAGCTCCTCGTGCCGGTCGGAGCCGACCCGGTTGAGCACCACCCCGCCCACCTGGATCCGCGAGTCGAACGAGGCGAACCCGTGCACCGTGGCCGCGACCGACCGGCTCTGCCGCGAGACGTCGACCACCAGCACCACCGGGGCCGCCAGCAGCCCGGCCACGTGCGCGGTGGAGGCGAAGCCGGTCCCGCCTCTGCCGTCGAACAGGCCCATGACGCCCTCGACCACCGCCACGTCGCACCCCGACGCGCCGTGGGCGAACAGCGGCGCCACCAGATCCTCCCCCACCAGCCAGGGGTCGAGGTTGCGGCCGGGGCGCCCGGTGGCCAGCGCGTGGTAGCCGGGGTCGATGTAGTCGGGCCCCACCTTGTGCGGGGAGACCTTCAGCCCGCGCCCGCGCAACGCGGCCATCAGGCCCGTGGCCACCGTGGTCTTGCCGCTCCCGGAGGCGGGCGCGGCGACCACGAGCCGCGGGACTACCACTCGATGCCCTTCTGCCCCTTCTGCCCGGCGTCCATGGGGTGGCGGACCTTGACCATCTCCGTCACCAGGTCGGCGGCCTCCAGCAGGCGTCCGGGGGCGTCCCTGCCGGTGATCACCACGTGCTGGGCGCCAGGCCGGGTGGTCAAGGTCTCCACCACGTCGTCCAGGTCCAGCCAGCCCCACTTCAGCGGGTAGGTGAACTCGTCCAGCACGTAGAAGCGGTAGGTCTGCGCGGCCAGGTCGCGCTTGATCTGCGCCCAGCCCTCGCGGGCGTCGGCGGCGTGGTCGGCCTCGGCGCCGGGCCGCTGGATCCACGACCAGCCCTCGCCCATCTTGTGCCAGGTCACCGGGCCGCCCTCGCCGGTCTCGCCGAGCACCCTGAGCGCGCGCTCCTCGCCGACCCGCCACTTGGCCGACTTGACGAACTGGAACACCCCGATGGGCCAGCCCTGGTTCCAGGCGCGCAGCGCCATCCCGAAGGCGGCCGTGGACTTGCCCTTGCCGGGGCCGGTGTGCACGATCAGCAGCGGCCTGGCCCTGCGCTGGCGCGTGGTCAGGCCGTCGTCGGGGACGACGAGCGGTTTGCCCTGCGGCATCTCATCCAGCCTTCCTGTGGTCACGCCGCCTGTAGTCATCGACCGCCGGGCCGAGGTCGTCGAGCGTGACCAGCCGGGCGCGCAGCCGGGCCGCCAGCCCGCGGGCCAGGCCCAGCCGTACCGGGCCGGTCTCGCAGTCGACCACGACGCTCGCGGTGCCCTCCAGCAACGCGGCGGCCGCGTCCACCGGGGTGCCGGAGGTCGCGCGCCCGTCGGTCACCAGCACCAGCAGCGGGCGGCGGGCCGGGTCGCGCAGCCGCTCCACGCGCAGCACCTCGGCGGCCTTCGCCAGGCCCTCGGCGAGCGGGGTGCGTCCCCCGGTGGGCAACTCCCGCAGCCGCGCCGCGCCGGCCTCCACCGACGAGGTCGGCGGCAGCACCACGCGGGCCTCGCGGCCGCGGAAGGTCACGAGGCCGACCTTGTCGCGCCGCTGGTAGGCGTCCAGCAGCAGGCTCAACACCGCGGTCTTGACGACGGTCATGCGCCTGCGCGCGGCCATCGAGCCGCTGGCGTCCACCACGAACAGCACGAGGTTGCCCTCGCGGCCCTCGCGCACCGTCTCGCGCAGGTCCTCGCGGCGCAGGAGCAGGCCGGGCCCGGTGCGCCCGCGTTCCTTCTGGTACGGCGCGGCCGCGGCGATCGTCGCCGTGAGGTGCGGCTCGCTGAGGCGTCCGGCCCGTGGCCGCCTCGCCCCGATGGCGCGCCCGTGGCGGGTGCGCGCCCGGGAGCGCCGCCCGGCCGCCCCGCCGCCGACGCCGGGGACCTGCAGGAGCGGCACCCGGTACGGCCGAGCCACCCGGGCCACCGCCTGGGCGCCACCCGCTCCCCCGCCCTCGGCCCCCGCCT
Source organism: Thermoactinospora rubra (assembly GCF_002093975.1). Lineage (GTDB taxonomy): Bacteria > Actinomycetota > Actinomycetes > Streptosporangiales > Streptosporangiaceae > Nonomuraea > Nonomuraea rubra_A. The sequence goes on along the minus strand of NZ_KZ084332.1, from coordinate 76,154 downwards.
GGACACCGCCCGCTCCCCCGCCCTCGGCACCGGCCTGGGCGCCACCCGCTCCCCCGCCCTCGGCACGGTCACGTGCCTGCCCGGTCCCGGCACCTGACGCCCCAGGGCCTCGCGCTTCCCCGGCCCCGGCATGGTGCGTCTCCGGGGCCCGCGCTTCACGGTCCCGCGTTCCGGCGTCGTGCGCTTCTCCCGGCGGGGCGTCCTGCGCCGCGCCGGATATTTCATGATCCGGCGGCCCTTGTCCCCCTCCGGGATCGTCCGGCCCCTCCGGCTCGGACTCCCGCAACAGCTCCTCCAGCAGCGCCTCGTCCAGCCCCGGCGCGTCGAACGGGTCGCGACGCCGCCGGTGCGGCAACGCCAGCCTGGCCGCCGCCCGCACGTCCTCCCCCGTCACCTCCTCCCGCCCGTGCCAGGCCGCGTGCGCGATCGCCGCGTTCGCCGTGACGAGGTCCGCCCGCAGGCCGTCCACCTCGAACCCCGCGCACACCGCCGCGATCTGCCGCAGCCGCCCATCCGCCAGCCGCACCCCCGGGATCCTGGCCCTGGCCTCGGCGATCCGTGCCGCGAGCGCCGCCTCCTCGGCCGCCCAGCGAGCCGCGAACCCCTCCGGGTCGGCCTCGAAGGCCAGGCGCCGCCGTACCACCTCGGCCCGCTCGGCCGGGTCGCGCGAGGCCCGCACCTCGACCGTCAGCCCGAACCGGTCCAGCAGCTGGGGCCGCAGCTCGCCCTCCTCCGGGTTCATGGTCCCCACCAGCAGGAACCGTGCCGCGTGCCGTACCGACACGGTCTCCCGCTCCACGTAGCAGGTCCCGAGGGCGGCGGCGTCGAGCAGCAGGTCCACCAGGTGGTCGTGGAGCAGGTTGACCTCGTCGACGTAGAGCACGCCGCGGTGCGCGGCGGCCAGCAGGCCGGGCTCGAACGCCTTGACCCCCTCGGTCAGCGCCCGCTCCACGTCCAGCGACCCGACGAGGCGGTCCTCCGAGGCGCCCACCGGCAGCTCCACCAGCGCGGCGGGACGGCGCAGGCGCGGCTCGCCCGGCTCGTGCGGCCCGTCGGGACACGCCGGGCCGGGCGCGTCCGGATCACACGCGAACCGGCATCCGGCCACCACGTCCACCTCCGGCAGCTGGGCGGCCAGCGCCCGCACGATCGTGGACTTGGCCGTGCCCTTCTCGCCCCGCACCAGCACCCCGCCCACCCGCGGCGAGACGGCGTTGAGCACCAGGGCCAGTTTCAGGTCCGCCAGCCCGACGACGGCGCTGAACGGGTAGGTGACGATCACGATGCGACCTTCCGGTTGACGTGGGCGACCCGCCAGCCGCCGTCCCCGGCGCGGGTCAGCTCGGTGGTGGACAGCGGCGCCAGGTCGAACCGCGCCGCCGCCCGCGAGTCAAGGCCCAGCGCGTGGCCGAGCGCCGCCCTGATCGCCCCGGCGTCGCAGACGGCGACGACCGGCCCGTCCGGCGCGGCCTCGAGCCAGGCCGCCACCCTCGCCGCCAGCTCGGCCAGGCTCGTGCCGCCGTGCGGGACGGCGTGCGGGTCGCGGAGCCAGCGCGCCAGGTCCTCCGGCTCCTCGCGGGCGACCTTCTCGTACGGCAGGCCGCTCCAGCGCCCGTGGTCGGCCTCCGCGAGCGCGGGCGCCACGGTCGCGGTCACGCCCATGGCCTCGGCGGTCTGGGCGGCGGCCGGAGCGGGAGAGACAAACCCGGCCATCCCGGACACCGCCTCCCGGAGCGCCGCCGCCCTGGACAGACCGGCCGGATCGGCGCGATCGAGCCGCGGGTCCGGGAAGCGCGCCGCGCGCATGGCGGGCGTGCTCGCCTGCCGTACGAAGATCACGAGGTTCCGCCCCGCGCTCAGGCCGGGACCGCCGACGGGCGGGCGGCACGCTCGGCGAGCAGGCCGAACAGGACGCCGAGGGCCGTCCAGAAGACGAGCTGGGTGCCCAGCGACGCCAGCCTGAACTCCCACAGCAGGGTGGCGGGGAAGCCCTCGGGCACCTCGTCGACGGCGGGCAGCAGCACCCAGGCGGCGACCACCGGGACCAGGAACGCCGCCACGGCCGCGCTCCAGCGCGCCCACGGGCCGCCCGTCACCCGCCGCGCCGTGGCGACCGCGACGGCCGTGGCCGCCAGGCCGACGAGGACCATGACGACGTAGAGCAGCGTGCGGCCGGTGATGGTGCCGGGATCGCCCACGGCCGGAGGATTGGCCGGGTACTTCACGAACGGCACGAGGACGGTCGCCACGAACCCCGTCCCTGCCGCCGCCAGCGCCAGCCCGCCGTCCGAGCGGGGGCCGACCCGGTTCCGCAGTCCGGCGTACACCAGCGCGAAGATCCCTCCGGCCGCCACGCCGTACAGGCCGGTGGCCAGGAACAGCCCGGCCTTCTGCAGGGGCCTGCCGACCACCGCCTCCTCGCCGTGCTCGTGACCTTGCTCGCCGGCGGGGCTGCGGTCGTGGGAGTGGCCCTCCTCCAGCGCGATGGCCTGCTCCAGGCGCGGCTCGCCGAAGAGGAAGGCGAACCCGCCCGCTACCAGGCCCGCCAGCAGGCCTGCGAGCAGCCCCCTGACCAGCAGGGCGCGAATCACCGCCACGCCTTCAGTGGCAGGGCACGCCGAGCAGGTGCCGCCCGTCGTGCATGAGCTCGTGCAGGTAGTCGCCCATCTGCGACACGGCGCCGTTGTCCATCAGCACCAGGTACCCGAGCAGGAGCAGCACCGGCACGACCGGCAGCAGCCACCGGCCGAGCCGCGGCAGGGGAACGACGGACGGAGTGGTCAACTCGCTCACAGAACCTCCCAAGGGATGACGCGTCCCAGCTATCGAGGTCACGGCAGCCAAGCGACCTGGCTCCCGGGCTCTGCGTCCCGGATACAGTGGCGCGTCCGCACCGGCTTCTCACCGGATTTCCCTTGGACAACCGTGAAATCCCCCGGAACGTACCTTTTTCCCGGGTGGCCGTCAACCGCGCCGCAGCCCTAAGCCAGGAAAGATCAGGTCGGTCCGCCGGAGGGCGCGGCCCCGGCGCAGCCGCGCCACCCAGGACACCGGCGGCCGGTCCGGCCCCAGACGGCAGGCCTCCAGCAGCCAGTCGGCCAGGCGGTCCCGGTCGACGACGATCAGCCCGTGCTCGCGCGCCGTGCGGGCGGCCTGGGCGCTGAGGCGGTGCGTGGTCACCAGGACCCCCTGGTGGTCGCGGTACGGCCTGGCCCGCAACGCGCCGACGAGGTCGCGCACCTCGCCGGGGCCGACGGGCCGCGTGTAGTACTTGCACTGGATGGCGTACGGCCGGCCGCCCGGCGCGACGCCTACGACGTCGACGCCTCCGTCGCCCCTGCCGCCGACGACGCGGACCCCGCGGAACCCGTCCCGGCGCAGCAGCTCGGCGGTCAGCTCCTCGAAGCGGCGCGGATCCAGCCGGTCCAGCCCGGCCCGCGCCAGTGCCTCCCGGCGGTAGGCCGCCCCCAGGCGGCGGGCGGCCAGGACCGCGACGGCCGCCAGTGCCGCGACCAGGGCGATGCCGGCGACCAGGGCCATCCAGGCCGACCTGACGAAGTCGGCGGCCACAGGCAGGAGGACGAGCGCCGCGAGCGGGACGACAAGCCACAGCGGGCCGGCCCTCCTGCGGCGCTTGCGGCCGCCGCGCCCGCGTGCCGGTGATCCGCGCCTCGCCATCGCGACCTCCAGGCTCGAAGGGGAAGACGAGCCACAGTCTGAACGCGCCCGCCGACAAAACCACGGCGACGAAATCACGGGGGCAAGTCGCGGCCGCCGGTCGACGACGGCACGCCTCCCGGCCGGCGCCCGCTACGTGCCGCGCACCGGGTGGCCTGGCCTCTCCCGGCGCTGCCGTACTCCCGGCGTGTGCCCGAAGGCACGGCGGAAGACGTCGATGAACGCGCTGGCGGACGACCAGCCGCACGTGTGCGCCACGACGGTCACCGGGACGCCGTCGGCCAGCAGGAGCAGCGCGTGATGGAGCCGCAGCTGGGTGCGCCACTGCGGGAACGTCATGCCGAGGTCGGCCTTGAACAGCCGCGACAGCGTGCGCTCGCTCGCGCCGACCTGCTCGCCGAGGGCGGCCAGGGTGCGGTTGTCGGCCGGATCGGCGTGCAGGATCGCGCAGAGCGACTTCAGCCGCGGATCGGCGGGGGTGGGCAGGTGCAGGGGCTGCTGGGGCGAGGCGCGCAGCTGGTCGAGCAGGACGGCCAGGAGCCGCCCGCGCTCGGGGCCGTCGTCGTGCGGGGCGCGGGTGTAGGCCAGGATCAGCTCCCGCAGCAGCGGGGCGACGCTCAGCACGGCAGGTTCATGCAGGCCGAGCGGGTTGCCGGTCGCGGGCAGGCCGACCAGGTGCAGTTCGAGTTCGCCGTGGGCCTGGTGGGCGTGCGCGGTCCCGGCCGGCACCCAGATGGCGCGGGTGGCCGGCGCGATCCACGTCCCCGCGCCGGTCGTGACGGCCACCACGCCGCGGGCGGCGTAGACGATCTGGTGGTCGTCGTGGCGGTGGAGGTCGATGACGGCCCCGGGCGCCAGCCACTGGGCGCGGGTGGGCGCGCACGGCTGGTGGCGGATTTCCGTCATTGATCGGCAGTTTATTGGAAGTGCGACACGCCGCCGAGAGGTGAGCATGCCCCTGTGGTGAACAACAAGCCGATCGTCGCGCTGTCGGCCGGGCATGCCTGCGTGGACGTCTACCAGGGCGCCGTGGCGGCGCTCGTCCCCTTCCTCGTCGCCGAGCGCGCCTACACCTACGCCGCGGCCTCGGGGGTCGTGCTCGCCGCGTCGCTGCTGTCGTCGGTGGCGCAACCGCTGTTCGGCGCGCTGACGGACCGGTGGCCGCTGCCCTGGCTGCTGCCCGTCAGCACGCTCCTGGCCGGGCTGGGGATCGCGCTGAGCGGGCTCAGCGGCTCCTATGCGGTGACGCTGGGGCTCGCGGCCGTGTCCGGGCTCGGCATCGCGGCCTACCATCCCGAGTCCGCCCGCGTGGCGCGGATCGCCGCGGGCGGGAGCCACACCGCGATGGGGTGGTTCTCCCTCGGCGGCAACCTCGGCTTCGCCGCCGCGCCGCTCCTGGTCGCGGCCGTGGTCGCCGCCGGCGGCCTGCGGTTCACGCCGCTGCTGGCGGTGCCGGCCGTGGTCGGCTGCCTGCTGTGCCTGCCCGTCCTACGCGGGCTGAACTCTCCGGTACGGCCGGCCGCCCGCGACGCCTCACCGGCGGGGCGCGACGATGTGGCCTCGGATGCGGCCTCGGATGCGGCCTCGTTCGTGAGGTTGTCGCTGGCCGTGGTGTGCCGGTCCGTCGTGTTCGTCGGCCTGAGCACGTTCATCTCCCTGTATGTGCCGGCCCGCGCGGGCGGCGGCACGGCGGCGGGCACCGCGGCGCTGTTCGTGCTGTATCTGGGCGGCGCGGTGGGCACCGTGCTGGGCGGCGGCCTGGCCGGCCGGTGGGGCCGGGTCACGGTGGTACGCGCGTCGTATCTGCTCAGCGTCGCCGCCGTCGCGGGAGTCGTGCTCGTCCCCGGTCCGGCGATCTATCTGTTCGTGGCGCTGGCCTGCGTCGGCCTCTACGTCCCGTTCTCGCTGCAGATCACCCTCGCCCAGGACTACCTCCCCACCCGCGTCGGCACCGCCGGCGGCGTCACCCTCGGCTTGACGGTGAGCGTCGGCGGCCTGGCCGGCCCGCTCATCGGCGCCCTCGCCGACGCCACCTCCCTGCAGACGGCCCTCGCGCCGCTGATCGCCATGCCCGCCCTGAGCTGGCTGGCGTTCCGGACGCTGCGCGAGCCCGCCGCCCGCATCCCGGCGGTCCGGCGACCTTAGCGGATCGTGTCCCGAGTGTTACCCGCAAGTGTTGACTTGAGATTTGTTATCGCTAACACTCCTGTGAACGCTAACAAACACCCCGTCCGCTCGTGCCGTGAGGAGAAACGATGAGCTTGCGACGACTCCCCGGCCTGCTCGCGACGTTGGCGCTGGCCATCACCGCGACGGCCTGCGGCTCCAGCCAGAAGACGATCGACGCCGAGGCCCAGTCCGGCAGCAAGGCCGGCGCTCTGGTCGGCGTGACGATGCCGACCAAGTCCTCCGAGCGCTGGATCCACGACGGCGAGAACGTCAAGAAGCAGCTGGAGCAGCTCGGCTACAAGGTCGACCTGCAGTACGCCGAGAACGACATCCCCACCCAGGCCAACCAGATCGAGAACCAGATCACCAAGGGCGCCAAGCTCCTGATCATCGCCTCCATCGACGGCACCGCGATCACCTCGCAGCTCCAGCAGGCCGCCGACAACAAGATCCCGGTCATCGCCTACGACCGCCTGATCCGCAACAGCCCCAACGTCGACTACTACGCCACCTTCGACAACTTCAAGGTGGGCGTCCAGCAGGCCACCTCCCTGCTCGTCGGCCTCGGCGTGAAGAAGGCCGACGGCTCGGAGGGCGACAAGAAGGGCCCGTTCAACGTCGAGCTGTTCGCCGGCTCCCCCGACGACAACAACGCGACGTTCTTCTTCAACGGCGCCATGTCGGTGCTCCAGCCGTACATCGACAAGGGCGTGCTGAAGGTCGCCAGCGGCCAGACCGACTTCAAGACCGTCGCGATCCTGCGCTGGGACCCGGCCACCGCGCAAAAGCGCATGGAGGACATCCTCACCAAGACCTACACCGGCGGCAAGAAGGTCGACGGCGTGCTCTCGCCGTACGACGGCCTGTCGATCGGCATCCTGTCGGCGCTGAAGAGCAACGGTTACGGCACCGGCGGCCAGCCCTACCCCGTCGTGACCGGCCAGGACGCCGAGCTCGCGTCGATCAAGTCGATCGTGGCCGGCGAGCAGTACTCCACGATCTTCAAGGACACCCGCGAGCTGGCCAAGGTCACCGTCAAGATGGCCGACGCGGTCCTCAAGGGCGGCAAGCCCGAGGTGAACAACACCAAGGACTACGACAACGGCGTCAAGGTCGTCCCGTCCTACCTGCTCGAGCCGGTGATCGTGGACAAGTCCAACTACGAGCAGGTCCTCGTCGGCAGCGGCTACTACACGGCGGACCAGCTGACGTGACCGAGCACATCCTCCAGATGCGGGGGATCACGAAGACCTTTCCCGGCGTCAAGGCGCTGTCCGACGTCAACCTGGCGGTACGGCGGGGCGAGATCCACGCGATCTGCGGCGAGAACGGCGCCGGGAAGTCCACGCTGATGAAGGTGCTCTCCGGCGTCTACCCGCACGGCAGCTACGACGGCGAGATCGTCTTCGAGGGCGAGGTGTGCCGGTTCGGCGGCATCCGCGACAGCGAGCGGGCCGGCATCGTCATCATCCACCAGGAGCTGGCGCTCAGCCCGCAGCTGTCGATCGCCGAGAACATCTTCCTCGGCAACGAGCGCGCCAGGCGCTGGTTCATCGACTGGAACCGCACCAACTACGAGGCCGCCGAGCTCATGCGGCGCATCGGCCTCGTGGAGAACCCCACCACCCCGGTGTCGGAGATCGGCGTGGGCAAGCAGCAGCTCGTCGAGATCGCCAAGGCGCTGTCCAAGCGGGTCAAGCTGCTCATCCTGGACGAGCCGACCGCCGCGCTCAACGACGAGGACTCCGCGCACCTGCTGGACCTGCTGCGCGGCCTGCGCGACGAGGGCATCACCTGCGTGATCATCTCGCACAAGCTCAACGAGGTCATGGCGATCGCCGACGCCGTCACGATCATCCGGGACGGCCGGACGATCGAGACGCTCCCGATCGAGCAGGCCACGGAGGCGCGGATCATCTCGGCCATGGTCGGCCGGGCGCTGGAGAGCCGTTTCCCGCCGCACGAGCCGAAGATCGGCGAGGAGGTGCTGCGCATCGAGGACTGGACCGTGCACAGCCCCACCCAGCCCGACCGCAAGGTGGTCGACGGCGCGAGCCTCACCCTGCGCGCCGGGGAGATCGTCGGCCTGGCCGGGCTCATGGGCGCGGGCCGTACCGAGCTGGCCATGAGCCTGTTCGGCCGGACCTACGGGGTGAACATCTCCGGCAAGGTCTTCAAGAACGGCAAGCCCATCGAGATCCGCACGGTCCAGGACGCCATCCGCCACGGCATCGCCTACGCCACCGAGGACCGCAAGCGCTACGGCCTCAACCTCATCGAGGACATCCAGCGCAACGTCTCGGCGGCCGGGCTGCCCGGGCTGGCCCGGCGCGGCTGGATCAACCAGCACGAGGAGCACCGGGTCGCCGAGGAGTTCCGCAGGCGGATGAACATCAAGGCGCCCGGCGTCTCCAGCGTCGTCGGCAAGCTCAGCGGCGGCAACCAGCAGAAGGTCGTGCTCTCCAAGTGGATCTTCACCGAGCCCGACGTGCTGATCCTGGACGAGCCCACACGCGGCATCGACGTGGGCGCCAAATACGAGATCTACACCATCGTCAACAAGCTCGCGGACGACGGGAAGGCCGTGCTGGTCATCTCCTCGGAGCTGCCCGAGCTGCTCGGCCTGTGCGACCGCGTCTACACCCTGTCCCAGGGCCGGATCACCGGAGAAGTCCCCCGCGAGGAGGCGACCCAGGAACGCCTCATGCAGCTGATGACCAAGGAGACCCGATGACCCTCACCGCGGCCGGGCCGCAGGCCGATCCCGGCACCCGGCGGCGATCGCTGCGCGACCTGCCGATCAACGTGCGCTCCAGCGGCATCTACATCGCCTTCGCGCTGATCGTCGCGCTGTTCTCGGTCCTGACCGACGGCGCGCTGCTGACCCCGCAGAACATCTCCAACATCGTCGTCCAGAACTCCTACATCCTCATCCTCGCGATCGGGATGATCCTGATCATCATCGCCGGGCACATCGACCTGTCGGTCGGCTCGGTCGTGGCCGTCACCGGGGCGATCGCCGCGGTGCTCATGGTGAACTACGGCGTGCCGTGGCCGGTGGCGCTGCTGGTCACGATGGTGGCGGGCGGCCTGATCGGGGCCTGGCAGGGCTACTGGATCGCGTACTTCGGCATCCCGGCGTTCATCGTGACGCTGGCCGGGATGCTGCTGTTCCGGGCGCTGACGCTGACCGTCCTGGGCAACCAGGGCATCGGCCCGTTCCCCGACGCGGTCCGCACCCTGGCCAACGGCTTCACCGACGGCTACCTCGGCAACGTCGGCCTCGGCCCGCTCGGCGGCGCCGACCTGTTCAGCCTGCTCGTGGGGCTCATCGCGGTGGGCGGCATGGCGGCGGCCCAGTGGCGGGCGCGGTCGGGGCGGATCCGGTACGGCCAGGCCGTCGACGCGATGCCACTCTTCCTCGCCAAGGTCACCGGCTCGGCCGTCCTCATCATGGCGATCGTGGTGCAGCTGGCCCGCTTCAAGAACCTGCCGTGGGTCCTGGTGCTGCTGGCGATCCTCGTGCTGGGGTACTCGACCCTGGCCAACCGCACGGTCTTCGGCCGGCGCATCTACGCCATCGGCGGCAACCTCCAGGCGGCCGTGCTGTCCGGCGTCAAGGTCAAGCAGGTCGTGTTCTGGATCTTCGTGAACATGGGCGTGCTCTCGGCGATCGCGGGCGTGATCTTCGCGGGGCGGCTGAACCAGGCGGGGCCGACCGCGGGCAACAGCTTCGAGCTGGACGCGATCGCGGCGGCGTTCATCGGCGGCGCCGCCGTCCAGGGCGGGGTCGGCCGGGTGGTCGGGGCGATCACCGGCGGCCTCATCATGGCGGTGATCAACAACGGGATGTCACTGATCGGAGCGCCGAGCGAGCGGGTGATGCTGGTCAAGGGCGCGGTACTGCTGGCGGCGGTCGCCTTCGACGTGTGGACGAAGCGGCGGGCGGTGTCCTGAAGGCGGCGGGTCGGACCAGGCGGCGGGCGCGTCCTTGACGTGACGGCGGCGGGGGCGGTGGCCCGCCCCTTCCGTCCGGCCTTGCTAGAGCGCCTCCTTCCGCTCCAGCCCCGGCAGCGCCTCCTGCTCGACGGCCGCCGCCGGCCGTACCACGTCCGCGCCGCGCTCCCCCAGCAGCTCCATCAGCTCGGCGGCGTTGCGCTGCGAGTAGTCGCCGCAGCAGTTGTTCGTCACCACGTGGGTGACCTCGGCGTCCTCCGCGAGCCGGGCGATCCGGTCCGCCCAGCCCGCCAGCTCGGCGGTGGAGTACAGGTAGCCGAACCGCTCCTCGATGACCTTGCTGGTCCACCGTTCAGAATGGCCGTGCAGGCGCACGACCGCCAGGTCCGCAGTGGCGGCCAGCACCGGCGGCACCGAGGAGGGGTGGCCCTGCGGCATGTCGACCGCGACGTACGGCAGGCCGTTGTCGGCCAGGAAGCGCAGCGTGTCGTGCCGGTTCTCCTCGTTCATCCAGGTGGCGTTGCGGAACTCCACGCAGATGCGCATGGGCGCGCACCGGTCGCGGCACTGCAGGATGTAGCGCCGGTTGGCGGGCCCGGCCGGGAACCACGGCGGGAACTGGAACAGCAGCGCGCCCACCTTGCCCGCCTCGTGCAACGGCCGCAGCGCCGCCAGGAAGCGCCGCCACACCTCCTCGGCGACCGCCGGTCCGACGTCGCTCAGGTAGAGCGTGCCGGTGGGGTCGCCCAGCCGTACGCGCAGGTCCTTGTAGAGCGCCCGCGGCCGGGTGGGATGCTGGGTGAGCAGGGAGAATGCCTTGACGTTGAAGGTGAAGCCGCCGGGCGTGCGGTCGCGCCACAGCTCGGCGGTGCGCTCGGCGGGCGGGTGGTAGTAGGTCGAGTCGACCTCCACGAGCGGGAAGCGGGTGGTGTAGTAGGCCAGGCGCGCCTCCGGCGTGGTGGCGTCCGGCGGATACCAGCCGGAGGCCAGCAGCGACTTGTCCGTCCAGGACGCCGTGCCGACGAGGATCTTCCCCATGGTGGCGATCTGCCCGCGTTCGCCGGTTCCATACGCCTGGCCGGGGCCGGTGAGCCTGGCGGCACGGACGCGGTGCCTTGACGGGTGGATGTTAGCGCTCATACGCTTTCGGTCGGTTATAACGATTTAACGCTCCGCACCCCCAAGGAGCCCTCCATGCGCCCCGCCCGCTTAGCCCTCACCCTCCTGGTCGCACTCGCGTGCGCCCTGCCCGCCACCCCGGCCGCCGCCGACCCCCGCATCAGGATGGAACGCCTCGACCGCGGCCTCGTCGCCGCGACGACCCCCGAAGGCGTCTTCCTGAGCTGGCGCTTCCTCGGCACCGAGGTGACCGGGGCCGGCGCCCGCGGCATGGTCGGCGCCGACTTCCGCGTCTACCGCGACGGCCGCCCCATCGCCACCGTCACCGACAGCACCAACTACCTCGACACCTCGGGCTCGGCCGCCTCGCGGTACAGCGTGGCGCCGGTCGTGAAGGGCAAGGAGGGCCACCGCAGCCCTTCGGTGCGTCCGTGGAGTGAAACGTTTTATGACATTCCGCTGCGCAAGCCCGCCGACGGCGTCACCCCGGCGGGCGAGCCGTACACCTACGCCGCCAACGACATGAGCGTCGGGGACGTGGACGGCGACGGGCGGTACGAGGTCGTCGTCAAGTGGGAGCCGTCCAACGCCAAGGACGTCTCCCAGCGCGGCTACACCGGCCCGACCTATCTGGACACCTACACGCTCGACGGCCGGCTGCTGTGGCGGCTGGACCTGGGCGTCAACATCAGGTCGGGCGCGCACTACACGCAGTTCCTGGTCTACGACTTCGACGGCGACGGCCGCTCGGAGATGATGCTGAAGACCGCGCCGGGCACCAAGAGCATCCGCTACGACGCCGCCGGAAACCCGACCCACGAGCGGTTCGTCACCATGCCCGCGCAGGACGTCAAGGCGGGCTACTCGCACGCCGACGACTACCGGCTGAGCGCCGAAGGCTATTTCGAGCACGTCGTCCAGATGTTCATGAAGTGGCACGAGCATCCCGAGGTGGTCGCGGGACGCTGGCCCGCGACGCTGGAGGAGGCCTTCGGGATCGCCCCGGCCCATTCCTACCCGCTGTCCAGGGAGTCGGCGGTCCAGCTGGCCACCCACTTCATCGACGTCTACGCGCCCTCGCGCAGCGGCAACAACCGGCTGCGGGAGTTCGCCGGGTTCATCCTGTCCGGTCCGGAGTACCTGTCGGTGTTCGACGGCGCCACCGGCCGGGAGCTGCAGACCGTCCCCTACAAGCCGGGCCGCGGCGACGACGGGCTGATGTGGGGCGACTACGCCATGAACCGGATCGAGCCGGGCAACCGGGTCGACCGTTTCCTGGCCTCGGTCGCCTACCTCGACGGCAAGCGTCCCTCAGCGATCTTCGCCCGCGGCTACTACACCCGCACCACCCTGGTCGCCTACGACTGGAACGGCCACAGGCTCAAGGAACGCTGGTACGTCGACTCCGGCCACGCCCCGATGGCCAACCCGTTCAACGCCGGCCCGCACGGCGTCGACGGCGCCAACCCGGCCTACGCCACCCTCACCACCCAGGGCTTCCACTCGATGAGCGTCGCCGACGTGGACGCCGACGGCAGGCAGGAGATCGTGTACGGCGCGGCCACCATCGACGACGACGGCAGCCTGCTGTACTCCTCCTTCGACGTGGCGCCGCCGCAGAGCAACGTGCCGGGGCAGCGGGTCCGGCTCGGCCACGGCGACGCCATGCACGTGGGCGACCTCGACCCCGACCGGCCCGGCCTGGAGATCTGGACCGTGCACGAGGGCGGCGCCTGGGCGCCGTACGGCTGGGCCATGCGGGACGCCGCCACCGGGAAGGTGCTCTTCGGCGGCTACAGCGGCCGCGACACCGGCCGCGGCATGGTCGGCGACATCGACCCGGCCGTCCGTGGCCTGGAGGCGTGGTCGTCCATGCCGCCCAACCAGGAGATCGTCTCCGGCCTGTGGTCGGCCCGCGGCGAGCACCTGGGCCGCGTCACGCCCGGCACCAACCAGAGCATCCGCTGGGCGGCCGACATGACCACCCAGCTCGTCAACGGCACGGCGGCAACGGTGCTGCAGACCCCGACGATCGACGACTGGAAGCGCGGCACGCTGCTCACCGCCACCGGCACGCTCACCAACAACTGGACCAAGGGCAACCCCGGCCTGGTCGCCGACATCCTCGGCGACTGGCGCGAGGAGCTGGTCGTCCGCACCGCCGACAGCACCGCCGCCCGCGTCTACCTCAGCACCGAGCCGACCGATCGCAAGCTCTACACGCTCATGCACGACCCGCAGTACCGCGTGGAGGTGGCCAGGCAGCAGACCGGCTACAACCAGCCCGCCTACCCCAGCTTCTACCTGGCCTCCGACATCGACTGGTCCAAGGTCCCGATCCCCAGGATCCGCTGAGGGACCACGCCCTCCCCGTCCGGCGGCGCATCGTGCCGGACGGGGAGAGACAGGTGGGCTACGAGGCCGACGGCCAGAACTTCGGCGGCGCCACAGCCGGATCGACGATCTGCAGTCGGCTCGCCGGTGTGGGATCGACGCCCCGCAAGGTGATGAGCCTCTGGCCGTCGGCCTCATGGAGCGATGCCAGCGCACACGGCAGTCCTGCCGCGACAGTCGCGATCGCCATGCCTATGCCGGCCAGGCCAGGGTGTTTCTGCGGATACTCGATCCGATGCAGTCCGGACGCGGCGATAGCCGCCACCTCACGGGGCCGCCGCATCTGGCGGCTGTCATTGGTCAGCACGGCATCGAAGCCCTCGGCCGCCGCCTTGGGATACAGGGCCTCATCCCGGATGCCTGACCAGCCGTCGAGATCCAGCAGGTGAACAATCTCATGCTGCTGGACGAAGGTGGTCAGGACTCGGTGCAGAGGGCGGGGGACGTTCTCATCCAGCAGCAGCCGCACGGTGATCCCTGGGGGGGTCGTAACTGTCGACGTAGTCGGCGAAGTCCACCGCGTCACGCGCGGCGCCGGCCGACACGCTCGGGTAGTACTCTGCGATCCGCTCGGCCGGGACGCCGTCGCGCAGGAGTCCTGCGACCTCGTCGTACGGCACGCGGGTGCCTTCGATCACCGGTATGCCGCCGCGCACGGCGGGATCGACAGCGACGTGCTCACGCGGTCGCAGCAGGTCGGGGATGTGCCGCCCGTCGCGATAGAAGGGCCGCAAGACGTCGACCATCTCGTGAATCACGATGTTGGCCTTGCGGTGCACCAGATCCGTCGCTTGTCCCGGCTCGACCAGATAGATCGTCGACCCGTCGGCCACCAGCCGATACTCCGACAGGTGCTCTCGTTCCCGCAGGTCGTCGCGCAAGGTGTCCAGCGCGCGGCGGATCTTCTGCAGCGAGGCGTCGTTGCGGAGCTTGACACAGGTCCGCAACGCGACCAGGTCGCGGAACGAGTAGAGCACCGGCCGCCTGGCGGAGACCTCGGGGACGAGCACAGCTCCACGACCCGTGCCGGCATTGCGCCAATGGGCCAGCTGGCGAAGCGTGGCACCCGACAGTGCCGCGGCAAGCTTCGGACTGTAGGACACCAAGCTCACCCCCCATATCTGGCCGATGACGCCTCTGCCCAGATCATCATTGCAAACGCCGTCACGCCCCGCACGCCATTCCCGGCGACCCCGCAGACACCGGTCGGGTCAACCGTACGGGCGCTCTCGCAGGAAAGGCAGACGCCCCCGACCGGCAACCGGCCGGGGGCGCCACGCCGTACGGCTAGCCGAGCCCGCCCTTCATCGCGGTGATCAGCTCACCGCCCGCGGTGTCTCCGCTGAGTTCCCAGAAGAACGCCCCGCCGAGGCCCTGGTTCTTGGAGTACGTCATCTTCCCGCCGATGGTGCTCGGCGTGTCGTAGCTCCACCACTGCCCGCCGCAGAAGGCGTAGGCGGTGCCCGCGACGGTCCCGGTCGCGGGGCAACGGGTCTTGAGGACCTTGTAGTCCTCGATGCCCTGCTCGTAGGTGCCGGGGGCGGGGCCGCTGGCCGAGCCGCCGGGCGTGGACTGGGTGACGCCGGTCCAGCCGCGGCCGTAGAAGCCGATGCCGAGCAGGAGCTTGCTCGCCGGGATGCCCTTGCTCTTGAGCTTCTGGATGGCCTTGTCGGAGTGGAAGTCGGCGATCGGGATGCCGCTGTAGGAGTGCAGCGGCGAGTGCGGCGCGGTGGGCCCGTCGGCGTCCCAGGCGCCGAAGAAGTCGTAGGTCATGACGTTGTACCAGTCGACGTACTGCGCCGCCCCCGCGTAGTCGGCCGCGTCGATCTTGCCGCCGTCGGTGCCGTCGGCGGTGATGGCCGCGGTGACCAGGTTGCCCGAGCCGAAGCGGGAGCGCAGCGCCGACATGAGGTTCCTGAACGCCGCCGGGCCGCTGCTGTCACAGGTCAGGCCGCAGGCGTTGGGGTACTCCCAGTCGATGTCGATGCCGTCGAACACGTCGGCCCAGCGCGGGTCCTCCACCAGGCGGTAGCAGGACTCGGCGAAGGCGGCGGGGTTCTGGGCGGCCTGGCCGAAGCCGCCGGACCAGGTCCAGCCGCCGAAGGAGAAGAGCACCTTCAGGTGCGGGTACTTCTTCTTGAGCTTGCGCAGCTGGTTGAAGTTGCCGCGCAGGGCTCCGGCGTCCCAGGTGTCGGCGACGCCGTCCACGCTCTCGGCCGCGCTGTAGAAGCGGTCGTAGTCGGCGTAGCTGTCGCCGATGGTGCACTGGCCGTTCTGGACGTTGCCGAAGGCGTAGTTGATGTGGGTGAGCTTGGCCGCCGAGCCGCTGGTGTCGATGTTCTTGACGTGGTAGCCGCGCTGGTAGACGCCCCACTGCACGAAGTAGCCGAGCAGCTTGTTGCCGCCTCCGCCGGTGCAGCCGGTCGTGGTGGCGGTGACGGAGGCGCTGGGGGCGGACTCGCCGTTGGAGTTGTAGGCGCGGACGGTGTAGGTGTGCGTGGTGCAGGCGCTCAGCCCGCTGATCGTGGCCGTCGTGCCGGTGACCTGGGCGCGCTGGGTGCCGCCCTCGTAGACGCGGTAGCCGGTCACGGTACCGCTGGAGGCGCCCCACGACAGGGAGATCGAGGTGTTGGTGGTGCCGGTGACGCTGGGCGCGCCGGGCTGGCCGGGCACGCCGGTGTTCCCGCCGGAGGTGGTGACGGTGAGCGCGTTGCTGGCCGGGGAACGGTTCCCCGCCGCGTCGCGGGCCCGGACCGTGTAGGTGTAGCTGGTGGCGGCGGTCAGGCCGGTGTCGGTGTGGGAGGTGCCCGTCACCGTGGTGACCAGCGTGCCGCCCCGGTAGACCTCGTAGCCGGTGACGCCGACGTTGTCGGTGGAGGCGTCCCAGGCGAGGGCGACGCTGCTGGAGGTGACGGCCGTGGACCGCAGGTTGCCGGGCGCGGACGGCGGCGTGGTGTCGCCGCCCCCGGTCACGGGCGCCCACAGGGCGGGAACGTTGGGCGGTTCCCAGCCGGGCTGGGAGGTGTGGCTCTGCACGCACCGGTAGTCGGTGCCGTTGTAGGTCACCACGGTGCCGGCGGTGTAGGCGGTCCAGGGCTGCCAGGCGGGCGCGGCCAGGGTGACGTGGGCCGCCCCCTGGGCGGCCGGGGCGCTGACGAGGACGCTCAGGGGCAGCAGTAAGGCCCCTAAGGCGGCGATGAGGATGCGCTTCACGTGGTACTCCGGCATGTTGGGGGGTGTCAAGGAAACTATTAGGAAAGTTTCCTTTTTGATGATGCCAAGGTAACCGCGAGGACTCCCGGAGTCAACGCTCCCTTCGCATGCCGTACGGCCCGCCGCGGCCATGCGTATGGCGATCAGCGTTTCGTCGGCATTCCGTCAGCAATGACGCCATCATGCTGCCATGGCTGACGTCACCATCCGCCGAGTGCCCGACGAGGCGCTGAAGGCGCTTGAGGGCCGGGCCGCGCAGGCCGGAAAATCACTTCAGTCGTACTTGCTCACGCTGATCACACGTGAAGCGACGCGACCCACGCTGGCCGAGGTCACCGCACGCGCGGAGGCGGAGGCGAGCGCATCCCTTTCCGTCGATGACGTCCTGGGGGCGATCGACGAAGGACGAGCAGGCCGTTGATCGTCATCGACTGCTCCGCTCTCGTCTTCTACCTGACAGACGAAGGTCCCATCGGCCAGAACGTACGCAAACGTGTGGCGCAGGTCGCCGCCTCGGCGGTGGCCGGAGCCCGGCCACCCTGCCCGTCATGGACGAGTACCTCACCGTGAAAGACCTCAGAGAGCGAGGCTGGACACCCGCCATGATCCGGGCCCTCCTCGATCCTCCCGACGCCCTGCGCCCCAATCCCGTCTTCCGCTCGGCCGCCCCCGTGCGTCTCTACGACAGCGAGCGTGTACGGCAGGCCGAGTCATCCGACCGGTTCACCGCCATGCGCCGGGCAGCCGATCGCCGGTCGCGCTCGGCGCTGATCGCCGCGGAGCGCAGGCACGCCCAGACGATGGCCCAGGTGGAGGACCTGGCCGTCGATGTCCCCCTGCTCGACCGGAACCGCCGCGACGCCGAGCGCGCCCTGGATCGCGGTGATCATCTGCCGACTCCCGCGACGGTGTCCCAGGTGGACGCGGAAACCCTACATCGATGGATCGTGAACTACCTCCGTCACGCGACGACCCGCTACGACGAGGCAGCGGATCGGCTGCTCGGCAAGGTCGGCAGGGCCGCCGGCACAGACCGGCTCAGAGAGCGCGTCTACGCCGCGATCGCCCGGCGCTACCCGCGGCTCGCGGACGAATGCGCACGCCAGCTCGCCCTGAGGCGGGGGCCGTCGTCGCGAGATCAGCCGGCCTCGTCGCCCTCGTCGCCCTCGTCGAAACCCTCGCATCCCGGCTCCTTCACCAGATCCTCGACCAGCTCGGTGACGAGCCGCTCCTCCATGACCGCCCGGCCGGTGGCCGCCATGCGCGCCGCGAGGTCCGGCGCCCACGGGCTGACGGCCGGGCTGCCCTTCAGCGGCTCCGATTCGCCCCGGTTCAGCGCCCGCTCGTAGGTCGCGACGTCCATCCGCCATGGCGTGGCTCCGTATCTGGCCAGAGCCTCGGCCGTGGTCCGCAGTCCCGTCCAGTCGAAGTCGCCGCGCCACCACACCGACCGGCCCGCGCAGGCGGCGAGAAGGCGGTGGCAGGCCAGGGAAGGAATCCCTTCCGTGCAGATCAGCGCCACCTGACCCACGCCCACGGCCGCACGCAGCACCGCCGGGTTCTCGCAGACGTACACCCGCGGCGAGGTGATCCGCAGCGGCATGGTGGCCAGCTGGTGCAAGGTGATGCGGAACGGCGTGGCTGTCTCGGCCGCGGCCGTCAGCCACTGCGCCAGCGGCGACCCGGTCGCCCGCACTCCGAGGACGAGTACCTGGCTGGCCAGGTCGTCCACGATGACGCCGGCCGATTCCCACAGCGCGCGGCGTCCCGCGGCGGTCGCGGTCACCGGCGTCCCGGCCCGCGCGGCCAGCGCCCGCTCCACGAGCCTGGCCAGCGGTGTCCCGGACAGCGCCTTGGTGTCGCCGGTGGCCTGCTCGGCCAGCACGCTGATCGGCCGGGCGTCGGACGGCAGCAGATCCAGGACGGCACGCGCCCGGCGGATCACCTCGCCGCCCTGCCGTACCGCCTTGGTCAGGGTGCCGTCGGCGATCAGGCCCGCCGTCCACTCGGCGAACCACGGTTCGCCCGCGTGGCGGCACCCGGACAGGACATCCAGCAGTTCCGCCCGCGCCCGCTCCTCGCGTGCCCGTTCCTCGGCACGCACCGGCACCGGCCCCGTCAGGGCGAGCACGGCCGCGTGCAGGTCATCGCAGATCCCGGCCCGCTGCAGCGCCGCCTCGACCGCACGCGGGGGCACTGTGAGGCGAGCCGCGCCCCGGTCCCTTCGGCCCAGCAGCGCCGCCACCGCCCGGCGTTCCACGTCGGTGACGTCGCTGAGCACCACGGGCGCGTAGAAGTCCCTGCCGTGCTCGATGCGCGCCGCCAGACGCGACAAGACCCGTGCCAGCCCGGGTGCGCCGAGAGTACGGCGCAGCCTGGCCGGATCGCTCACCACAGGCCGTCCTCCGGCTTCTCCTGTGCGGCAGGCATGCGGCTGGAGGTCTCGCGCTCCACCCGCTGCGCCTGCACGCCGTCCCATTCCCAGGTGGTCACGTGAACCGCGTCGATGCCGTCTCTCCGCACCAGCTGGTGGGTGGCGATGCCGGGGACGGTGGGGTAGAAGCCCCATTCCCGCTCGCTGGTCATCGCCACATCCAGGTCGAACGTGGTCAGCAAGCCCAGGCACTTGGCCCGCGCGTCGTCGTCCACGCCGGCGAAGGCCTCATCCAGCATCACCAGGCGGGGCGCGTGCGGGTGCGCGGAGCGGTAGTGGGCCGACGCGGCGGCGAACAGCGGCAGCGAGACGGTGAGCACCCGCTCGCCGCCGGAGGCCGGGCCGGTCGCGGGCCGCCAGCGGCCGTCCTGGTAACGCTCGATCACGAAGGTGTGCCAGGTGCGGTAGTCCAGGGCCCGGCGCAGGTGCTCGGCCCAGGTTCCGTGTTCGTCCTCACGCCGCTGGGCTTCGATCTGGGCTTGCAGGAAGTCGGCGACGGCCGAGCGGTCTGCCGGTGACCACAGGTCCGCGCCCTGCCGCAGCAGCCTGGTGCGGGCCTCGGCCAGCCCGGCGGGCGCGTCCTTGGCCGGAATCCAGGACATCCGCAGCTTCATCCCGGTCGAGGTGGGCCGCTCCTCCAGCTCGTGGTTCATCTGGGCGACCTGCTCCTCGGCGTCGGCGATGAGCTGCTGGAGGTGTGCCGCCACGTCGTTGACCAGGTGCTCTTCGACGATCTCGCGCTGCCTGGCGGTCAGGGTGCGCTCACGGTAGTCGATCTCGGCGTCGAGCAGCTCGGTCAGCTCGCCGAGCGGCCGTTCCCTGCCCTGGAACTGGATGGTCACCACGAACCAGTCCACCAGCCCCGCCATGGCGTGGTGACCGTGCCGGGACAGCGCCTCCGACAGCTCGCCGTAGCGGCGGGTGATCTCGTCCTGCACCCTGCGCCAGGCGTCGTCGGAGTCGTCGACGTCCGACAGGAGCTGCTCGATCCTGCGTGCCAGCCGTACCGCCGGGTCGGGGGCCCACGAGCCCGAGCGCTCCACCTCGCAGGCGACGTCGAGCAACCCGGTCTCGGTGAAGCGCCGCAGCGCGTCGATCGCCGCCTGGCGGCGTTCCACGGCGGCGGCCAGTTCCGCCGTGAGCCGCTCCTGCTTCCCCTCGGCTCGGGCGCGCTGCTCCACCGCCTTCCTGTGCGCCTGCTCCAGCGACTTGATCTCAGTGGTGAGCGCGGAGATCCTGGCCTTGGTCTCGGACAGGCGGGCCCTGAGGTCCTCCACCGAGGCGCCGATCGAGGCCCGCAGGGTTTCCAGCCGCGCCTGCTCCTGCGCCGCCCGCTGCCTGGCATCCCGCTCCTGGTCGCGTGCCCGGCTCACCTCCGCCTCTGCCGCGTCGGCCTCATTCGCCCAGGTGGCCGCCTCGGCGAGCTTCCCGGCGTGCAGGCGCGCGGCGGCCAGCAGCTCGGTGACCGCCTGCCGGTATGCCGCCAGCGCCGTCCCGACTTCGGCCAGCCCGGCCGGGTCCGGGGGCAGGGCCGTGTCGGCGGCCGCCCTGTCGCGTTCCTCCACCGCCGCGGCCAGGTCGTCCTCGGCCCAGCGCACCTCCTCGGCCTGCTCCTCCACTGCCCGCACCGCGTCCTGGTGGCGCTCGGCTGCGGTGGCGACCGCCGCGTGCGCGTCGCGCACGTCCGTGTCGAGCGGATGCCCGGACAGTTCGGCCGACAGGGTTTCCTGCCGCGCGGCCAGCGTGTCGACGACGGCCCCCGCGTCGGTGAGCGCCTGCTCAGCCTCGGTAATGAGGGCGGCCAGCTCGGCGAGCCGCCGCCGCCTGGCCTCCTCGCGGGCGGTCGCGCCGAGGTACTCGGCGGCCGGTTTGTCCCACGCGCCGTGCAGGGGACCGAGCCGCCACCTGCCGTCGGCGCACACGTACGGCCCCGCCTGCTCGCCCACGCCGATGGAGTCCAGTACGGCTCGCGCCGCCGGGTCGGCGGTGACCAGCGCCTGGCTCAGCGGCCGGGCGGCCCGCTCGCCGGGCAGCGCGACCACGTCGTGGGTGCCGGGGTCGAGCAGCCGCCCGTCGGGGGTGACCCAGGCGTCCAGCAGGCCGGAGGCTTCCAACGCGGCCTCCAGCCCTGCCCGGGAGCGGGCGTCGAGGTCCTCGCGGAAATCGGCGAGCGCCCACAGCGGCGCGCCGGGCCGCCCGTCCCTGACACCTTCCGCCCTGGTGTACGGCGGGCGCGGCCGGGCCGGTTCGCCGGCCGCCAGCCGGTCGCGCTCGGCTTCCAGCTCGGCGAGGGCGGCTTCGGCCTGGTCACGGCGGGCCGTCGCCGCGGCCTGCGCGTGCGCCAATTCCTGGGCGGCCCGCTGTCCCGCCTCGCGCAGGGCCCGCTCGCCCGGATGCGGCCCGGCGAGGGTCTCGGCCCACGCGGCCAGGCCGTACTCCTCCGGGTCGGGCAGTGTCGTCTCGCGCAGGCCGAGGCCGTAGCGGCGCCAGGCGGTGACGTGGGCGGACACGGCGGCGGCCAGTTCCTCCCTGGCGCTGGCCAGCCGGTCGGCGGCCGCGTCGCGTTCGGCCTCACGCCTGGTCAGGGCGGTCCTGGCTTGGATGAGGTCACGCTCGCGTGCCGCTGCCGTCTCGGCCAGGTGGGTGACGTGCGCCAGGGCCGTCGCGCGTGCGTCCGCGGCGGCCCGGATCGCGGCCTCGGCCGGTCCCGTGTCGAGGTCGGGCACCCGGGTCGCGGCCTCGGCCGGTTCTGTGTCGAGGCCGGCCACTCGCTGGGCGGGCTCGGTGCCGAGGCTCGCCAGGAGGGTGGCGTGCGGCGCGGCCAGCCCGGCGCGTTCGGCGAGCGGAGCGGCCCCGCTCTCGCACGCCGCCACGGTGCGGCGGCTGAGCTCCGTCGCGGCCGTCGCCTCCTCGTGCTTGAGCTTCCTGGCCGTGGCCGTGGCCTGGGCACGTTCCACTGTTTCGACCGCGGTCGCGACCGCCTTGGCGGCCTCCTCGGCGTAGCGCTCGGCCGCGTCCAGATCCTTGATCCGGGAGTCGCCCGCCAGCTCCTCCTTGATCGCGTCCTGTTCGGCCAGCTCGTCCCGCGCGTGCTCGGCGCGGGCCTCGGCCTCGGCCTCGGCCTGTGCGGCCTGCTCGATCTGCTCGGCCACCGCGGCCAGGTCGCGGTTGACATGCTCGTAGGAGGAGTGGGCCAAGCGCAGCTCAGCGCTCTGCCTGCGCGCCGCCACCGCGGCGTAGCGCTGGTAGCGGACCAGGAAACGGCGTACGTGCTCGCGTGTGTCACGCAGCCCTGCCAGCTCCTCGCGCTGCTGCTCCAAGTCGTGGAAGGCGGCGGCGACGTCGGAGATGAGCGCCTGGTCGACCGGGGTGAGCGCCTGCGACAGCGCCGCCGACAGCTTCTTCTCGTCCGGGCGCTTGGACAGCTGCGGCTGGCGCAGCTGGATGAGGAGGTTGATCAGCGCCTCGTAACGCTCCAGGCCCAGGCGGAACAGGTACTCGTCCAGCAGCCTGCGGTACCCTTCGGCGGTCTGCGTCACCTGGCCGGACAGGCCGACCGCCTCGATGAGCCGGTCGCGGGTGAGCGCGGTGCCGTTCTTGCCGATGAGGAACAGCTCCTCGCCCACGCGCTGGGAGGTCAGGAAGAACCAGCGATCCGCGATGCCCTTGCCCTTGACGGCCTTCAGCCCGCACCCCACGGTGAGGTAGGCGTGCTCGCCGTCTTCGGTGATCCGGCCGAACTCCAGCCAGGTGTAGCCGAGCCGTTCCTCGTAGCGGCCTCCCAGCAGCAGGTTCCACTCCATGCGCTTGCCCGGGTCGCCGTCGGGCTCCACCCGGCTGGGCGCGAGCTCGCCGTCCAGGAGGAACGGCAGCGTCAGCGCCAGCACCTTCGACTTGCCGGTGCCGTTGTTGCCGCGGAAGAGGATGCGCCCATCGCGGAACCGGAACTCCTGGTCGTCGTAGTAGAACAGGTCCACCAGGCCGGTGCGCAGCGGCTGCCAGCGGATGGTGGAGGCGGTCGGCAGGCTCATGTCTCGCTGTTCCTCGATCCTGAGATGACCGGTTCGCCGAAGCCGAAACGGGCCAGCGCGGGCAGGGGGACGACCGTGGTGCCGCGCAGCCGGATGAGCCCGAGGGCTTCCAGGCGGTGCACGGCGCCCGCGGTCAGCTCCGGGACGGTGGCCGTCTTGCGCCACAGCGTGCGGTACTGCTCGGCCGTACGCTCCATGTGGGCGCGCAGGTCGTCCAGCTCGACCGGCTCGCCGGGGCAGGCGCGCAGCCCCGCGGCCAGGTGCTCGGCGAGCAGCAGCGTGGCGTGGCCGTCGGTGCCCTCCTCCGGCATGCCGAGGTCGGTGGCCTCGCGTGTGGGGTCCAGCAACGCGATGCCCTCGGCCCTGACCTCCGCCACGAAGCCGGTGGCCTCGGTGATCCGCTTGAGCATCGGGCCGCGCTGCCGTTCCAGGTAGGCACGTTCGGCCTCGGTCAGCTCCCGGTAGTAGAGCACCGGATCGTCCAGCAGCCTGCGGGTCAGCGAGTGGCGGATCATCCGGTTGTGGCCGTCCTCGGTGTCGGGAACCAGCTCTTCGGTGATCGCGGCCAGCCGCTCCTCCAGAGCGGTGGCCGTCACCGTGGACGGGCCGCGCCGGGTGGCGAGCAGGACGGCCAGCACCCGGCGGTGCACGTCGTAGAGGGCGTCGCCCGATCCGCTGACGTAGGCCGACTCGTCGCCCGCCACCTTCGCCAGGACGCCCGTGGCGATCAGCAGACCGGCCACCGCGGCCAGGTCCGCCCGTTCCTCCCTGGTGCCCAGCGTGAAGGTCATGCCGGCCTCGGCCAGCTCGGGATCGCGGGCGAAGGCCAGCAGCCGCTCGGCCAGCCAGCCCAGCGTCACCTGGCTCTCCGCGCGTTCGAGGGCGGCCAGCGCGAGGCAGGCAAGGACGTAGCGGCGGCGGCTGAAAGGCACCTTCCCCTTCACCTGGGCGGCCCTGGTGCCGTCGGCGTGGCGGGCGGGGACCTTCCGCAGCCTGGCCACCGCGGTGTCGGCGTGCAGCGTCCAGCCGGTCTCGCGGGCGAACCAGTCGGCGAGCCAGCCCTGGTGCCTGCGGACCAGGCGATAGTCGGCGTCGCCCGGGGTGAGCAGGGGCCGCCGCAGCAGCGCGCGTACCGCCCTGCGGCGCTCGTCCTCCCGCTGGGCGTCCTGAAAGTCGCGCAGCTCAGCCGCCATGGGCCGCTGCCTCCCTGGGCGTCACCAGATCGGTGATCACAAGCTCGTGGTCGGGGCCGCGCAGCACGCCCGCCTCGGTACGGATCTCGGCGTACCCGTCCACCGGCCGCAGGCGGATCTCCAGGGCGCCGTCGGCCGTCCTGGTGGTCACCTCGCCCGGGCCCAGGGCCAGGGCCTCGCCGAGCAGCCGCAGGAACAGCCGGAACTCCGCGGGGTCCAGCTCGCCGAGCTCGCTGAGCAGCACGGGACGGCCGGTGGCCAGCCGCTTGCGTGCCAGCTCCGCCTGCTCGCGTTCGGCGGCCACGAACGCCGCCAGCCGCTCGCGTTGCGCGCTGCGGTCCACGACCTTGCTGGGGGCGCCGCGCCTGGTGTAGCTGCCGGTGGCGCGCAGCCGTACCGAGATCTCCGCCTGCGGGGCCTCCAGCCAGCTCGTGGCGGCGGGCACGTCCTCGGCCGGCTCGGTCTCCACGGTCAGGTGCCGGGCGGAGGTCAGCCCGAAGGCGGCCCGCCACAGCCGGTGGGCGTCGGCGTCGCTCGGGCACTGGGCGAACCAGCGGGCGAGGGTCCGGAAGTCGGCGGAGCGGTCACTGCGTCCGGCTCTGCGCTCGTGCAGCACGCTGATCGTCGCCAGCAGGTCGGGGATGGCCTGCCGGGCCCGCGTGCGCAGCAGGTCCGCCTGGCACGGATGCGCGCGGTCGCCGACGAACCACGACCGCAGGCCCGACCAGCGGTCGCGCCACTCGGCCAGCTTGGACTCCAGCGCCGGCCGGTCGTCCTCCTCGCCCGGCGCCGCATCGGCCGTCTCCCGCTCGGCGGCGAGCCTGAGCAGTTCGTCGACCCTCTCCAGGCCGCGGATCTTCTCGGCGATGTCGAAGGCCTTGACGACCAGCTCGGAGACGAACCGCTCCAGATAGGAGATCAGCCTGTCCTTGTAGGCGAGGAACGCCTCCTCCTCGATGTCCTGCAGGTCGATGGTGCGCTGCAGGCCGCCCATGAACGCGATGGCGTTGGCCGCCAGGCTGTCGAGCCTGCTCATGACCTCCAGCAGCAGGTTGTGGACGATCGCCGGGTCGGGCCGCTCGCCCACGCCGGCCAGCGCGTGCAGCCGGACCCGGATGTCCTCCAGCGCCACCGCCTGCAGCTCGCCCCTGCGCCCCAGCTCCTGCTCGAAGACCTCCAGCGCCCGTTCGGCCGCCTCGCCGTCCTTGCTGAGCTGGTACAGGAAGCGTGCCCGGTAGAAGTCCTCGACCGTGGTGACCCGTCCGGTGTCGGGGTCGGCCCGCAGGTTCCCCCAGTCGCGCAGGCTGCTCAGCGCCGCGTCGACCTGCTCCTGGGTGACGGGCTCGCCGCCGTCGCCGCGCAGGGCCTCGGCCACGTCCTCCGGCCGGAGATGCACCACGAACCGCCGCTTGTTGGCCATGAAGACGGCCATGACACGGCGGTACAGCGGAGCGGTGGGAGTGCTGAGGTGCGCGAAGACCTGTGTACGCGGATGCGACATGACAACACGCCATTATGGCGGTCACATCCTTGCCCACGGTACGCACCGGCCAGCACGCAAGCCCGAAATCACGGAAAAGTGCCGGTGCCATATGGCAGGCTCGGCAGGCGGTCGTCAGCTGAGCCGCACGTGAACAGGATCACGCAACGCCGCCCGCGCCCCCTCGAAGTCCGCCAGCCGGGCGGCGACCGTCGCCATGGCCAGCCGTTCGGGAAGGACGGCCGCGAACTTGAGGCCGTGGACGGCTCGGGGATCGACGTCGGGCAGGACGAGCGGCCGGCCGTCGCCCGCGTCCGCCAAGGCCGTTCGCCACCGGCCGACGGTGAGGTCCTCGCGCAGCCGCACGTAGAGGTCGGTGGGCCGCTGAACCGGGTCGGCCACCGAGGACAAGGTCGCGGCCAGGGTCGCGTTGGCGCGGTACCCGGCCCACGTCCACCAACGGACGTCGTCGCCGGAGCGTGTCACGAGGGTTCCCCCGGGGTGGACGAGGCGGCAGGCCTCCTCCTCGCGCCACTCCGCGAGGGCTGCCCGTGCCCGGCGGGTCAGCGAAACGGGCGGATCGGCACCCAGCAGCACGTCACGCATCGCGCGGGTGAGAGAGAAGGACAGGCCGGCGATCCCGGAAGCGGTCCATTTGGCCACGCCGCCCCGGTCCGCGGGTTCGACGAAGACCCGCCTGCGCGTCCAGTCGATGTAGGTCACGCGCCAGCTCCGCCCGCCCAGCAACAGCAGCCGGGGTCCCCGACGCTCCTCGGTCAGCACGGAGGCGTCGGCAAGTCCCACCTCGCGGCGTCCCGCCAGGACGGTGAACTGCGGCGGCGCGGTGAAGGAAGCCGTGAGTTCCATGAAGTGCCGGCGTCCGAACCGGCGCTCGGCCTGCGGGCCGATGAACAGCAACCCGCCGTCCTGGTCGAGGAACCCCTGCTCCACCAGGTGCCGCAGGATGGGGGCAGCCGAGCGGTCGAAGGGCGCCAGCCCGTTCCATTCCCGGTGCCAGAGCCGATCCCCCACGGCGTGCCGCTGGAGCGTGACGGCCAGCACCTGCTGGGCGACCAGATGGCGTGGCTCGGGGGGCGGGCTCACCTGCTCCACCCAGCCGCGGCTCCACAACAGCAACAGCCCCGCCGCCTGGAGCAGTGACTGTTTTCCCGTGGCCAGGAAGAGGCAGTTACGCGAACTGCCGGAGCGCCGTCCGGTGCGCCCGATCCGCTGCAGGAACGAGGCCACGGTGCGGGGCGCGTCGATCTGGATCACCCGGTCCAGGTCCCCTACGTCGATGCCGAGTTCCAACGTGGAGGTCGAGACGATGACGCAATCCCGCGCCTGCGCGAACGCCTGCTCCGACCGGGCACGCTCCTGCGCGGAGAGGGAGGCGTGGGAGACGAACACGTTCACCTCACGCGCACGCAGCGCGGCGCCCAGATGCTCGGCCTGCCGGCGGGAGTCGCAGAACACCAGGCGCTTGTCACCCCGGTGGAGAGCCGCGATCAGCTTGGCCGCGTTGTCGAGGGAGCCGACGTAGTCAAGCTCGACCTCCGCGGCGGGCGCGGCATCCTGATCGGCCGTGATGACGCGGCCGACGGCCTTCCCCGCCGAGGACCCTTGCAGCCATGTGAGCATCTGCCGGGGATTCCCCACGGTCGCCGACAGCCCGACGCGCTGGATCCGGCGCCCGGCCAGGCGCTCAAGCCGTTCCAGTACGGCGAGCAGGTGCCAGCCCCTGTCATCGCCCGCGAAGGCGTGGACCTCGTCGACGACGACGGCCCGCACCCGCCCCAGCAGGTGCTCGTGATCGGTCTTCGCGCTGATCAGCATCGCCTCGAGCGATTCGGGCGTGGTGAGCAGCAGGTCCGGCGAGTTGTTCCCGATCCACCGCCGTTGTGACGGGGGGACGTCGCCGTGCCAGAGGGCGGCCCGTCGCCCCAGCCACTGGGCGTAGGAGTCGATCCTGGCCACCAGATTGTTGAGCAACGCCTTGAGCGGGCAGATGTAGAGGACGGAGGTGCCCGTCCAGTGCTGAGCGGCCATCCTGGACAACAGCGGGAAACAGGCCGCCTCGGTCTTGCCGCCCGCTGTCTGGGCCAGCACGATCGCGTCCTCGCCGTTCATCAGCGGCTCGATCGCCGCCCGTTGCATCGGCCGCAGGTCCGGCCAGCCGAGCGTGTTGACGATGTGGTGGAGCACGACCGGGTCGAGCCGCTCCACGGGATCGGGCATCACAGGTCCAGGTCGACGTCGTCGGCGGAGGCGGCGAGGTTCCGTTCCGTCTCGGTCAGTTCTGCCTCGCAGAGGGTGAGGCGGTAGTGCTGCCGGGGGTCGAAGTCCTCGAACTGGTCGATCCGGTCGAGCACGTCGCCGACGAGCTTCTTCAGGAACAGCCGCGGCGCCACTCCTGCCTTCCCGCCAAGCGCGCCGGCCACGGCGCGGGCGAGGTCGGCGACGTAGGCGTCGTCGGCGATTTTCGTGACCCGCTCCGACGCGCCGGTGGCGTACAGGTCCCGGATCGTCACGCCGAGCGCCACGAGCGAGTCGAAGGTGAACCCGGGCAGGCGGAGCTGGACCGCACGCGGGTTGTCGAAGCGGGGATCGGTGCTGAAGTCGGTGGCCAGCCGCTGCGCCAGCGGAGCCAGCCGCTGCACGCCCTGCTGCCCGTCGTAGAACGCCGGCGTCCCGGTGATCATCAGATAGAGCCCCGGGAACCGTCCGGCGTGTACCTCGTCGACGAGTTGGCGCAGGGCGTTCAGTGCCTTGTCGCGGGAATCCGAGCGGACCCGCTGCAACGTCTCGACCTCGTCCAGCACGACGAGCAGCCCCGGGTGCCCGCTGTCGCGCAGCACGGTGAGCAACCCCTGGAGGAAGCCGAGTGCCCCGAAGTGGTCGAGATCGCCGCGGACCCCGGCGGATCGCCGCGCCGCCGCAGCGACGTGCGGCTGCCCGCCCAGCCAGGCCAGCACCGACGCGGCCGTGGCCTCGTCCCCGGCGAGCAGCGCCGCCCGATACCCGCGCAACGCGGCGGCGAAGGACGGCGCATGCCGCGACACCTCGGCGAGCCGGGCGGCGAGCAGCCGCTCCACCTCCGCCTGCAGGTCCTCGGCGCTCGCCCCGGCGGCGAGCGCGTCCTCCTCCAGCGCGTAGAACCAGGCGTCCACGACGGGCCTGAGCGCGCTGGGCGGGAAGCTGGCGGTGGTGAGCCGTTCCGTCAGCCGCCGGTAGACGGTCTCCAACCGGTGCAGCGGGGTCTCCGTCTCCGAGATCTGGATCTCCGCGACGGCGAAGTTCCGCCGTTTGGCCCGTTCGCCGAGCCATCGGGCGAAGAACGTCTTGCCCGAGCCGTACTCTCCCCTCACCGCCTTGAACACCGACCCGCCCGCCGCGACCGTGTCCAGTTCGTCGTCGAGAGCCGCCTCGAACCGGTCCAGCCCGGTGGCGAGCAGGTCAAGACCGCTTTCCGGTACGGCTCCGCGCCGCAGCGCGTCGATCACGGCTCGCCGTCTCGCGGCGCTGACCTGGGTGGATCTGGGCAAGCTCACCTCGTCAGTGTCCCAGCTCGAACTGCTCACGCAGCAGCGTGGTGTTCAAACGCAATGTCCGGCCGTCGGGAAGGGTCTCCAGGACCTGGACGCCGTCGTAGTTGAGCACCTGCCGGAGCACGGCGGCGAAGCCGTCCGCCCGGGTGACGGATTCCCCGACGCGCTGCGCCAGGGCGGTGACCGGAAGCGTCCCCGCGTCGAGCAGTACCCGGATCGCCTGCTCCACCTTGGCCATGGCGGGTTTGCGCGCCATCGCCTCAAGCTGGGCCTGGAAGATCGGAGAGGCCAGCAGGGCGTCCACGAGGGCGTCGCCGGCAGTGCGGAGGCCGGGCGTCAGCAGGGCGTCCTCGCCCGGGGTGAGGACCACGTCGAACAGGGCTTCGCCCCTGTCCGCCCGTGCCTGGCCGCGCTTGGCCGGCTTGCTCGGTCTGCTCGGCTTGTCCGGCGCGGGGAGAGCGGCCGCCTGATCGCGGATCCACCAGGGGGGACGCTGGTCACCGAGTTCCCGCCAGCCCTTGGGGGGTTCCGCGCCGAACGGCAGCAGGGCCAGGATGGGGACGCAGACCTCGGCCAGGGCGGCGCCGCCGTGATAGCCGGCCTTCTGCGCGGTGTAGCGGGAGTCGGCGTCCCAGAGCGCGACGATCTCGGCGCCCGGTTCCGGCCAGACCACCCGGGGACCGGAAAGCCTGACCTCGGTCGCCGCCAGCGGTCCTCCGGGCAGCCGGTGTCGTGCCGACTCGATCCCCTCGCCCGCGACCTTCACGCCGTGCCGGTCCACGACATGACCGTGGTCGCTGACCAGGATCACCGCCATGCCCTGCTCGGCGGCGACGCGGAGCAGCTCACGCAGGCCGCCGATCTCGTCCACCCGCCATGTGCCGTCGCCTCGCTTCTGCTCCTTGGCCAGCCGGTCGTCGATGGTGTTCAGCACGACGGCGACATGGGTCCGCTCGTCGGCCAGCGCATCGGCCAGCTCGGGGCCGAAGACGGCGCCGGCACTCTCGCTGCGCACACCGCCCTTGTGGAAGACGGCTGCCGGTGCGCCACGCCAGCACGGGTGTGCGGGAAACAGGCGCTTCTCATCCGCGTCGGTGCCCTTCATGAGCCTTCCCGCCAGCAGCGAGGTCCGGGAGACCGCGGTCACCGTCGGCAGAGCGGCCGCCATGGCACGTCGCCGCGGCATGCCCTCGGCGGGCAGCGGGTCGTATTCCGCCCAATGCCCGCGCAGCTCCTCACCGAGCTCGGTGGCGATCGCCGCGCTCATGCCGTCCAGGACCAGCAGGAGCAACCTCCTGCCTGTCCTGGCCACGATCAGCGGCTTGACCACGCGGCTCAGGAACGACTCGACGGTCGGCATGCCGCCCGGGTCCGTCCCGGCCGCCAGCTGCCTGGCGAAGGACTCGTCCAGAGCCCGCCGCCGCTCCCTGACCCGGCTCGCCAGCGCGTCATAGGCGCGCCTCAGTTCCGGCTCCGGATCGCCGCCCGCTTCCAGGTGCTCCAGGGCCTGATCGACCCAGCCGGTCTCGGCGATGTGCCGCTCGATCCCCGCGGCCACCGTGCCGGCCTCGGTCGAGGGGTTGCCGGCCAGCCAGCGGGCGAGCCGCTGCGCCATCCGGACCCGCTCGATCCTGATCCGGACGTCCCGGTCGGCGGCGAACTGGTGC
Organism: Thermoactinospora rubra; assembly: GCF_002093975.1. Lineage (GTDB taxonomy): Bacteria > Actinomycetota > Actinomycetes > Streptosporangiales > Streptosporangiaceae > Nonomuraea > Nonomuraea rubra_A. Next base: position 45,271 of record NZ_KZ084332.1, on the reverse strand, counting down.
TCCTCCAGAGCACGAACCGCTTCGGCGATCTCGCCGGGTGTTCCGGCCACCAGAGTACGGCCGGCCGCCGCGAACCGGGCTTCCAGCCCCGCGCCGAGGACGGGACTGGCGGCCACGGCACGCTCGGCGCCGAACTGCCTGGCCAGGGAAGCCGCCCGGTCCAGCACGGCGCCGACGGTCCGTCTGGCCTGCCGCGCCCGTTCCTCGTCCGTGCCGGCGCGGCTCGTGGCCAGCAGGGTCCGCACGAACTGCTCACACGCCTCGCCGAAGGCGACGATGAGCGCGTCCAGCGCTTCGCCCTGTGCCGGGGGCTCCTCACCGAGCCAGCGTTCGGCACGTCCACGCGCCCGATACGTGGCCTCGTCCGGCTCAGCGTGGGTCCACAGCGCCGCGCCGACCAGCCCGAAGGCGACAGCGTCCGGCCCGTGGCCGGCGGTGACCAGCGCGAACAACGCTCGCGCGGCCCGATCGTCCGCGCCGAGGAACGCCACCAGCCCGGCCCGCTCCGGCTGGCGCAGGCTCAGCAGCCGCGCCGGGCCGCCGGGGTCCATCGTCCAGCGAAGCAGCGTGTTGATGTCGAGCCCGTCGCCGGGGTCGAGCCCGAGGCGGCGCTGCGCCAGCAGAGTGAGCGCCGTGGCCCGCGACAGCATCCCGCCGCCGAGGCGCGGCCAGCCGCCCGGCGGAGCCGCGTCCAGCAGCGCCTCGATCGCCCAGGCGTCCGCACGCAGGCGCGGGTCCACCTGCTCGGCGCCGAAGGCCTGCTTGACCACGTCGAGCGTGTCGACGGCGAGGATGCGCTGCCTGAACGCCCCGCGGGCCAGGATCGCGGGGTCGAGTTCGGGCTGCTCGCGGTCGGTCAGCAGCACCAGGACCCTGGGTTCCCCGTCGCGCGCCAGATGGTCGAGGATCAGCTCGTGCACGGCGAGCGGCGACGGCGCCGCCGCCACCCGGGCACGCCGGCCGTCTCCGAAGTCAAGCTCGGCCGCCCCGTTCCATTCGGGTACGGCACGCAGCAGCACCACGCGCCGCCGCTCGTCGAGCGTCAGGGCCCGCTGATGCGACGACAGGTACTGGGCGATGGCGGCGGCGCTGGGCCGCAGCGCGGTGCTCACCGGTCGCTCACCGGTCGCTCCACGACCCTCCACCTGATCTCAACGGTGGCCTTGGGCTCGCTGTCGGCCAGCGCGGCGAGCTCCTCGCGGAGCTCCTCCACAGCGCGCTCGGCGGCCGTCACCTTGACGCCTTCCCTGACGGGCGTGACGCGCGCGGGGCGTGGACCTGGGGTGGGTGGCGCCGGGTCGTCCACTGGATCGGGTTGCGCCGGCGGGTTCCTTGCGAGCAACGCGGTGACCTGGGTCCGGGCTTCGCGCAGCGCCGCGATGAGATCGGCGGTGCGCTGGTCGGCGCGGGCCGCGCCACGCAACGCCTCCAGCAGCGCCTCCCCTTCCGCGCCAAGCCCTTCGGCGAGGCGTATCACGTCCCAGGAGGCGGTGGCCAGCGCCTGCGCCACGGCGGTGGCGCGCTTGATCGACGTTCCGTACCGGTCGGCGCTGGTCTGGCCGAGGTCGAAGCCCGCCAGCGTTTCGACGACCTTCTTGGCGCCGCCTTTCCCGGCTGCCCCCAACGCGTCCAGCAGTTCCAGTGACCGCCGCGCCAGCGGCAGCCGGCCGGCTTCCTCTGTGTCGTTCAGCCCGAGGAACGCGGCGTGCCGCTCCAGCTCGTGCAGGAGGCCGGCAACGCCCTCACGGTGTTCGCGGGCGGCGTCGACGATCTGCCGGGCCAGCTGGTTGACCATGCGCCCGCGGCGCAGCGACGGCGCCTTGACACCGAAGACGGCCTCGAAGCGCCTGCGGGCCTCCTCCCAGCTCTCCTCGCTGGGCAGCGGCTGGGTGCGCAGCGCGTCGCGCGGCTTGATCTGGGACAGCTCCGGCGCCGGCTCCAGCGGCACGCCCTCACGCACCCAGACCCGGTCGTCCATCTCGGCGAAGGCGGCGATGACGAGGTTGGCCACGTGGGTTTCCAGGCCGCGCGGCTCGGGCCGGTCGATCCAGTCCGTGAGGGTGATCACGCTCAGGTCGCCGCCGGCCCCCTCGCGCTGTGCCTGGAGGCGGAAGTGGTCGGCCCAGCGGGTGGACAGCTCGAAGTACGCCTCCTTCTGCCGGCCGAGGCCGAGCGGGACCGCCAGCCGCTGCATGAGCCTGCGGTCCTTGGCGGGCACTTCGGCCCGGCCGTCGCGGGCTTCGGCGGCGGCCCTGACGTGGGCGAAGACGGTTTTCACGTCGAGCGGCCTGACCGGGACACCGGTGTTGTCGGGATCGAGGTCGGGGTGCGCGGGGAACTGGTGGGCCAGCAGCTTGCCCGCCAGATCCCGGACGGCCTCGCGCGGCGACCGCCCGAAGGGGACGGCCAGGCCGTCGACCTCGGGCAGGGCGAACAGGTGCTCGTCGAAGCCGAGCTCCACGTCCGCGGCCTTCTTCTCGGCCAGGCCGTAGGCGGCCTTGAAGGCGCCTTTCACCTGCTTGAGAAGGGCCTCTTTCTGGCTCTCCAGCAGGGCCTTGGCCCTGGCCCGGTTGTCGGGGTTGAGGTGCCCGGCGTACTGGGTGTTGAAGCGCTGTTCGTCGGCGAGTGCCTTGTCGATGACGACCAGGCGCCGGAAGTCGGCCCACCGCTGCGCCGACAGGTGGGCGGGCACCCAGGCCAGGGTCTGCGGCGCCTTGCCCTCCCGTGGCCGGTCACGCAGCTTGCGCAGGCGGTTGATGTCGTCGATCGGCGTGTACTCGCCCTCGTCGAAGGGCAGGTCCACGACGATGCGCCACTGCCCTTCCAGCGTGGGCTGGAGCTCGTAGTCGGGCAGCTCGTCGTCGTCCGCGACGTTCCCGAAGATCACTTCCATGGTACGGCTGGAGCCGCGCCAGACCAGGTGGAGCTCGTCGGCGCCCATCCTGCCCTCGGTCCTGTGCACGCCGAGCTCCTCGGCCAGCAGCTTCTTGGCGAGCGCGACGCGGTTGCCGGGGTTGTCGTTCACGGCCGCGTTGGCCAGCACCGAGTCGACGTCGACGCCCGTCAGCTCCAGCCGGACGCCGGGGTTGGCCTCGGTGCCGGTCTCCTTGATCTCGGGGAAGCGCGCCGCCCACTCCGCGATCTTGCTCTTGATGATCCCCACTTCGCTGCCCGGGATGGGCGCGGTGACCGATCCGTGGTTGAGCGCCGCCAGGCGGCGGATCGTCAGGTCGCTCAGCGCGGGCACGCTCGGCGCGAGAGCCGACAGCAGCAGCGTGCACATCAGCCGGTTGTCGCCGACGAACATCTTGCAACGCTGGGCCAGCCGCTGATCGGTGATCGTCTCAGGACGGTGCAGGTACCGGTCGACGTCATCCTCGGACACCTCGCAGGCGCCGAGAAGGTAGGGGCGGAGCTTGGTCTTGTAGAGCCGGTCCGCGGCCTCGAAGACGACGCGCAGGCTGTCCACGAACGGCTTGTCGCCCCCGCCGGCGATCACCGGGTAGAGGTCTCCCACCGGGACCAGGTCGCCCAGGCGCAGGTTGTCGCGGTGGTCGGAGAGCAGCTGGCCCATGAGCTTGAGGCCGGTGCGGGAACGTTGCAACGCCGAGGAGATGTGGACGAGGATGTCCATGAACGCGGGCGAGAAGGGATAGCTGAGCCGGAAGGACTCCTCATCCGCCCCTGTCGTGCTCTGGTCGGAGCCGAGCAGCGTGTCCCAGACCTGCGGTCCGAGCCTCTTGGTCTGCTCGAACGCGGCGTCGATCAACGCCTCCTTGCCCGGCTTGGGCCTCAGGAGCCGCGCGTTGGCGATCTGGGGAAGGTTCCGGTCCTCCAGGGTGATCTTGTCGAAGCGGCCGGAGGCCAGGTTCAGCGTGTCCTGGATCGAGGCTTCCGCCGCGCCGGACATCTCCTCGCCGACCAGCTCACGCAGGTCACGCTGGCGCGCGATGAAGGAGACGATGGGGATGGCCCGCCTGGCGTCGCCGCCCTCCACGAAGTTCGTGATCTTCCCGGCTTCCCTCGCGACGAACTTCTGGTCGTGAATGAGGGTGGCCAGCCACAGGATCAGCTCGTCCAGGAACAGGATGAGGCCGTCGTAGCCGAGTGACCTGGCGTGCTCGGCGATCACCGACAGGCCCGCGTCGAGCGAGATGAAGCCGTGTTCGTCCTCGGCCGCGCTCTTCGCAAAGCCGGAGAACAGCGTGGCGCCGGCGTCGTGGACCAGCTTGGCCCGCAGCTCGGGCGGGGTGCTGGGGTGAACCAGATCCAGCTGTTTGCGGTCCTCCTCCTCGGGATCGACGCCGTCGTGCCACTCCTGCGCCGCCAGCGCGATGTCGAGCAGTTCGGGCGTCCAGGCGAAGGACTCGCCCCACTCGTCCTCCTCCTCGCCCGGACCGCCCAGGAGCCTGATGAACGCCTCGTCGCCCATCCCGGCCCGCATGGTCCTGATGCTGTCGAAGAGCGCGTCGGTGCGGTAGACCGGCGGCGTGGGCGCCTGCGGGTGCAGCTTCTTGACGTGGCTGACGTAGCCGCCGAGCACCCGCTGCTCCAGGCTCTTGGCCCCCAGCATGTGGTAGGGCACGAGAAGGAACCGCTTGCCGTCGCGCTCCAGCCACTCGTGCCTGCTCAGCACCGGGTCGAACTCGGTGCGCCGCCACGCCTCCGGGTTCCTGCCGAGCAGCGCGTAGAGCACCGCCATGAAGTGCGACTTGCCGGAGCCGAACGAGCCGTGCAGGTAGGCGGCCTTCGACTTGCCGCTGTCGAGCGCGGCCTTGATCAGCCCGAGGGCCTCGTCGAAGTTGTCCAGCAGGCGCTCGGTCACCACATAGTCCCGCAGCGCCTCGCTCGCGCCGTCGGAAGTCACCGCGGTGGACAGGCTCAGCACGTAGTCCGAGACGGAGATCGATTCCTTGATGTCGATCACTTCGCGGAGCAACGGCTGCTGGGCCATGGGCGGTCAACCTCTCCTTCGGGGGTGCTGGATATTCTTCTACGGTCGCGACCGGTGGTGCACGCTCCAACCAATCCGACTACTTTCCGTGCTTGTTCATGCCCTCTCTGTGAGATCGCGCTTGACTCGATGCCCGATAGCGTCGATACTGAAGCCGTCCGAGAGGACGCTTACACGCTGTGCCGGACGTAGGGGCCGGCAGATGAGTTAGATCGAGGGCGGGCCTGCGGTCCGCCCTCGATCGCGTCACGGGACAAGCGGGCTGGAGACCGCCTGGTAGAGCGGGTTGCCGTCACGGGTCTCGCCCGCAGCCACGGTGACATAGCGGGCGCCGATCCCGCCGCGGAAACCGCGTGGCAGCCGTGCCACCACGGCCCGCCCGTCGGCCAGCACGGCCTTCGCCACTCCCGTCCCGGGGAGAAAGCCCGTGATCTCGGCGATAAGCGGTGTGAGCAGTGGCGAGGCACCGGAGGTCACTCCCTCCAACCCACCGACGAATCGGGCGCGATAGCCGTCGTCATAGACCACGATGGCCCGCCCCACGGCCACATTGTCCACCGGGACATCCACCTTGACCCCACGCGGCCCGCCGGGCAGGTCGACCGACACCAGGGTGGGCCCGATCCGCTCGACCACTTTGACCTTGAGCAGGTTCGGATCCCGGACGGCGGGCGCGCACCGAGCGAGCGCCACCCAGGGGAACTCGGCATTACGCTCGCCCAGATCCACACCGGCGGGGTAGAGCCGGTGAACGCTCCGCGGAGCCGGGCGGCATCCGCCGAACTCGGCCAGCGGCACGGTACCCGGCACGCCGGCGGCATTCCGGAGCTGAACCACCTCCCGGCCCTGCCGCGTGGCGAAGCCCGACACCGTCCAGTCATAGGGGCGATCCCACCGCTCGAAGGCCAGCCTCGCGATCTGGTCGCGCAGCCCGTGACCGACCGTGCCCCTGGCCTCCGTCATCACGGCCAGCGCCGCCTGGCCGAGCAGGAGCCAGTGATCGAGGTTGCGATTGTGCACGACCGAGGGCGCCGCGAAGTAGACCGGCACGTCAAGAGTGTGCGCGAACTCCGACATCGGTGTGAGATCGGCGTCCTTGCTCAGCAGCACGATCGCCCGAGACGGCGAACCCTCATGGCGGGCTGCGTACGCGGCGGAGGCGATGGCTCGGGCGCACAGCACGTCAACCTGCTTTTCCTCGGGCCTGCCGAACTTCTCGCGAAGGTAGCCCCTCAGCACGTGACCGCCCGCGTCCTCGATGCGTTGCGCGTAGTCGCAGTTTCGGCGGATCTCGCGAGCCAGCCAGGTACCCGCCCCACCATCCGCCCGCGTGGCGACAGCCGCGATGACCTGATGGGCGGCGAAGCCGTACATTCTCAGCGCGGCCTCCACGCCCGGAACCGTCGGATAGCGGCGTGCGCCGAGCACTTCGGCAGCCTGGCCGGCGAGGTTGCGGCTGTCGATGATGACCGTGGCCGGGATGAGGGGGCGGAAGGCTGTTTCAAGCTGGCCGGTCACTTCCGCACCTCCGCGCGCCGATCACCTCATGGGCTACTTGTGACGAATACTCTACCGAGAGTAGCGGCGCGGATCACTTTTTCTTTACCCGGCTGGGCTTGCCGGGCCGCCAGGCGCGCAGGTCGTCGTCGGTCAGGCCGTGCTCGCCCTGTTTCTGGCGGCGGTAGGCGGCGAAGAAGCCGGCGGGCGAGCCGCTGTAGAGGATGTCGAACTCGTCGTGCCACTGGTCGAGCCAGGGCTGGAGTTCGAGCAGCCCGGCGAGGAACGGGGTGATCTCCTGCGTGGTCATCGGGTGGTTGGTGAAGTACGTGGCCAGGGCCTGCGCCTGCTCCCGGTGGTCCCAGCCCGCCCAGCCGTACAGGTCGGGGGTCTGGACGTTGGCGTCGCCGTAGGAGATGAACCGCTCCTTGGGCACGTCCAGCTTGCCGCGATGCGTCCAGAACGACGGGCGGAGGAAGTCGGCCGAGGTGTACTTCGGCGGCACCGGGATCGTGTCGCGGATCTGCTTCTTGGTCTTGACGGCCGGGTCGTCGGAGAACTCCGGCGCGGCGTCCTCCTGCCGCTGCAGCTCCCAGACCTCCTCCCAGTCGGCGCGCTTCTTCAGCCCGCTGGGCTTGTAGCGGAGCGCGGCCAGGAACGGGACGTGCTCGGTGGAGATCAGGTCGGCGACGAGCCGGTGCAATTCCTGCCGCGGGGCGTAGAGCCTGGCGACGGAGACGAAGTCGGCGTCGCGGGAGAGCTGGTCGGCCAGGCGCGCCAGGGTCAGGATCGCCGGCCGGCCGTTCTCGTCGTACCAGAGGTCGCGGGACTCCATCCGGTCGAGCAGCCAGGAGCGCAGCGCCTTCTCCTGGAGCGCGTCCCACCCTTCGGTGGCCCAGCGGCGCTTGTATTCCGGCCGCTCGACCATGCCGATCGCCCGGGAGCTCTCGATGGCGTCGATCCGCCTTTGGACCGTTTTCTTGTACGGCTCGGGCCAGTGGCCGGGGATCTCGGTGACGGGTGTGGAGTTGTGGCGCCTGAACCATTCGCCGGAGGCTTCGCCGCCGGCGACCTTGCGGGCGAGGACGATCTCGAAGGCACGCTCGCCGAGGGCGAGCTCGGGGACGGTGTCCTCGGGAGCGCGCAGGTCTTCGGGGTGCAGGTTGTAGAGGGAGTAGACCTGCCAGTCGAGTTCTTCCTGGAGGGCGATCATGCGGGCGCGGATGGAATGCCATCTGGCCTTGGCCTCGCGCAGGGCGGTGGCCGTTGGGGGTCCGGCGGCGACAACCGCAGTGGGAGTGATCGCGGCGAGCTGCTGAGCGAGGTTGTCCAGCTCCGTTGCCAGCTCAGTCGGGTAGCTGGCGGGGAGAGGGAACTCCTCTAGGCTGGTGCCGGTAAACTCGTAGCGCTCCTCCCAGGCTTCGCTTTGAATCCCCCGCCCGAGGCCACTGCCTCCCTTCCCTTGACTCACCTGCTTCAGCCAGAAGCAGGCGGTGGAGCTGTTGAGCAGCCCGAGCAGGCGCAGGTGCTCTTCCTCGGTTGCGCCCTCCCGCAACTTGATCACGGGTGCGGAACGGTTGAACACCTTCCCGCCCCGGTCCAGCACGAAGTGGTTGTGCGTCGCCACAAACGCGAATGCAATGCCAAGCGGCACCGAATATCTCTCGGGGTGCCACCGACTCCATTCGTACCACGTAAGTCCGATCTCTTCATGTATGCCGCCCGGTTCTCGACGCTCCCGCAGCAGCTTGCGATAGCGCCACAAGATTGGGGCAACATCGGAAGTAAGCTCCGCCCGAAGATCCGCCCCATACGGAAACAGGGACTCCGTTTCCTCCGAAACCCGCCAGTCCCGGACAGTGTCGCCTTCCACCAAGGGCACAATGTGGCGGCCTTGCACACCGAATCGTTTCCACGACCCACTAGGCGCAAAATAGACCGCATCGCTTCCTGTATGCGTATAGCGCCCAATCGTCTGCCTTGAAGCTATCAGCCGTTCAACCGACGCCGCGTTGAGTTGCTCGACCATCTCCAGGCCACCATCGGCTAGGATCCACGGCTGCTTGCCGAAGTAGCGGTCACGTTTCAGGTCGTCCACCGAAACCCACTGGCTGACCGAACCAGGCTTATCGATCTGGTCAACAATCGCGCGCCAGACCAATCCGTTTTCGGCGTTGTCCGGCGTGGACGGCTCCCCCTGAACGCTTCGCACGGTCCGCACCGTGTCTCCCCGCAGGCGACCGGACCGCCGGGTGCCGATGAGGATGACCGTCGGCGTGCCGTGACCAGGGATGTACGCCCCGGACGTGTCGATGACCTCAGTCAGCTCAACCTTGTGGGCGAAGAACTCCTCAATGAGCTTCGTGCCGAACTCGCGCTTCATGAACGAGTTGGCCGTGATCTGGCCGACCAAACCGTAGCCGCGCCCATCCGCATCGCCACGCTTGGCCAGTTCGAAGAAACGTTGCGCGAACGGCACTGAGAGGGCGTACTGCATAGCGCAGGCGTCGTAGAGCTCCCGGTAGAGCTCGTTCAGCTTCCTGTCCTTGACCGTGATGTACGGCGGGTTCCCGACCACCACGTGGTAGCGCCCCGGCTCCAAAATCCCCGGATGCTCGTGCACGTCCTCGGTGAAGTACGCGAAGTCGGCCAGCGGATCGCCCGGCACCTCCTCACCCAGCGTCAGGGGCAGCTGCCGCGCCTTGATCAGCGAATCGCCCACCGCCAGGTGGATCGGCCACTCGTACCTGGCCGCCTCCCTCATGGTGCGGACCCCGGCCGCCGCCATCGCCGCCACCAGCAGCCGGAACCGGGCGACGGCCACCGCGAACGGGTTGAGGTCCACCCCGTGGACCGAGTCCAGCGCCGCCCGGACGCGCTCGTGCCGGTCCCGGTGCGGCTGCCGCTCGCCGTACAACCTGACCAGCCGCCGGAAGGCGCCCAGCACGAAGTGACCTGACCCGCAGGTCGGGTCGATCATCTTCAGCTCTTCGTGGCCGAACTCCCTGATCGCCGGCTCCAGGGTCCGGTTCAGAATGAACTCCTCGACGAACTCCGGCGTCTGCAGCAGCGCATACGTCTTGCGCGCCGCCTCCGACAGGTCCTGATAGAGGTCGCCCAGGAACCGCGTGTCCCACCCGGACGTGCCGTCCTCGCTCAGCGGGTCGGTGAAGTCGTGGATCAGGACGCCGCTCTCGTCGCGCCGCCGCCAGAACTCGACCAGCTCACCGGCCCCGTCGTGGCTGAGCGGGATCTGGAAGAGCGGGTTGTGCCGGGGGTCGAACAGCAACCGCCCGGCCTGCCCCTCCCCCAGCTCGGCGAAGGCACGTTCCAGCCATCCCCGGTAGGTCGGGTCGGCATCGGTCTCGACATACGCCTCATACCGGGCCTGTGCCATGTCGCGCCGCTCGGCCTCCGGCGCGGTCAGGTACGGCTCGGCGATCAGCCGGTTGTCCTCGCAGAACCGGACGAACACCGTGCCGAGCACCCACGCCACCGCGACCTGCGTGATCCGCTCGTCCAGCCAGGCGCTCCACGTGGCCGCCGTCCTGCCCAGCTTGCGTGCCTGGTCGTATTCCGCGCGCAACCGCGCCGCCACCGCCGGGAGCTCCCCCACCTGCCTGCCGAGATCGGCCTCGGCCAGCTTGACCTGCTGCTTCAGGTCCTCCAGGAGCGCCTTGCGGTCAATCACCGGTCTCCTCCGAAGGGGGGCGGGGGCACGCGACAGACGGATGCTATCGGCTACCCCGCGCCTGCACCGGCCCGATGCAGGTTCGTCACCCACGAGTCCGGCAGTTCGATCCACTCCCCCAGACCCGCCTGGTACGGCACCGCGACAGTGCCCAGCCGGGGCTCGCGGCCCGGGTCGGCCTGCGGGCACAGCAGCCACAGCCCTCGCGTGCCCTGCCGCGCGGCGGCGGCCAGGCGGTCCAGCACGCTCATCGCGTCGTACCTGGCGAACACCGCGGTGTCGATGAGCAGCACGGGCCCGCTCCCCGACCCCAGCAGCGCCCGGAGCCGCGGCTCGACCCGCGCCCACGCGGTCCTGCTGTACTCGGCGAACTTCAGCGCCGCCCGGCTGCCCGGCTCGGCGACGTCGGCGCGCAGGATCGTCTCCCAGGTCGGCTTGGTGCCCGGGGGAACCAGCTCGTGCATGGCCTGGAGGAACAGCTCCGTTACGGAGACGACCTGGGCGCCGAAGCGGCTTCCGCCCAGTTCGGCAATCGCGCCGCGGACCCTGGCGGTGTGCACGGTCAGCACCCGGAACCCGTCTCTGCGCGCCGATGCGGCCAACTGCTCGTCCGCCCTGACGGCGCCCGCCAGCTCGGGGTCGTCGGCGTATCGGTCGGCCTGGCTGAGCCGGGTGGCCCGCCGCTGGGCGGAGGCCGTCACGCTGCTGGTGATCCTGTCCAGGTTCCTGGGCAGGTAGCGCTGGTTGCCGGTGCCCTCGCGGGTGGACAGCACGAGGTCGAACCCGGCCTCCTTCAGAGCCCTGGTCAGCACGGCCCCGGTGGGCAGGCTGCCGTCGCCCAGCTCGGGGAAGCGCGCCCGCACCCGCTCGTGTATCTCCTCCACCGTCAGGCCCGGCTGCCGCTCGTCCGGCACCCCGGGGATGTGCCGCACCAGGCCGGCCTGGGTGAGCCTGAGCGCGCGGACCAGCGACAGGTCGCGCGGATAGATCTCCAGGCGCGGGGTGACCGCCGCGTTCTTGGAGGCGGCCACGGCGAGCTGGACCATGCGCCGCTCGTCCCACTCGATCGTGCCCTGCGGGGGTGTGACGGCGCGTAGCTGGGTCAGCACGGTGCTGGCGGTCGGCAGCGTGTCGAGCTTGGCCAGGTTGTCGGCGGCGCGGCCCAGCCGTACCGCGTAGTCCAGCAGGCCGGGAGCCGAGGGGGTGGTGGGCGGTTCGCCGTCCGCCACCTCCATGGCCAGTAAGCCGGGGGTCTCGTCACGGCCGGCCGTGTGCATGAGCCTGCGTTCGCGCGGGTCGAGCTGTTCCATCTCGACGACGGCGCGCGTCACCGCGAGGGCGAGGGCCCGCCGCTGCCCGCGTTTGTTCAGCCGGGTGCCACGCCGCAGGATCAGCGCGTCGGCCACCTCCGTGACGGAGGCCACCCGGCCCAGCTCGGCGACGATCTCGATGACCTGCCGGCGGAGCGCCAGCAGCGCGGGCTGCTGCTTCCAGCGGATCCGCTGGGCCTTGAGCATCTGCGGGATGCGGCCCCGGCTCAGGCCGAGCGCCTGCGCCACCGTCTTCTGCGACGGCCAGACCGCCTGCCCGGGCAGTTCCCCGTGCTCGTCCGGGATACGGAGCAGGAGCCGGACCATCTCCGCCTCGTTGCGGTTGGAGCCGTTCTTCTTCGGTTCCGGCACGAGGAGCGAGGCCAGCGTGTCGAGGCTGACGCTGCGGAGGGCCTTGGCGGGCAGCTCGTCCGCGTGCCCGCCGGTGGCGAGGCCGTCGATGAGGGCGGCTTCGCCGGCACTGAGGCCGTCCAGCTCCTCCTTGGCGGCGCGGCGTCCCTCGGGAGTCAACGGGGAGACGGGTTCGGCGCGAAGCTGCCTGCCCCACTGGACGATCCGCCGCTGAATCTCCTCACGGGTCTTCGCGCCCAGCCCGGGGGCGTTGACGAGGGTGCGCTGGCTGTAGTCGAGCAGGCCGCCGACCGTGGTGATGCCCAGGTCGTACAGGAAGGACTCGGCGGCGGGCGTCAGGCCCGCGGCAGACAGGTGGGTGTCGCGGGTGACCGCCGCGGCCAGCCGTTCGCGCTGCTGATCGGCCTCCTCGTCGGGCAGGGCGTGGCCGGTTGACGGCGTCGTCTCCGCGTCGAGGAAGATCTTCCGCCAGGCGTCCCGCATCCGCTTGAGGTCGGGGAAGCGCCGGTTCGCGTCCCGATGCAGAGCTTTGCGGAAGAACGCGACCAGGCCGTCGCGGATGGCCGGGTCGAAGGCGTCGGCCGCGATCGTGGGATAGGGCCACTCGTCCGGATCGGTCTGTGACGGCAGGACCCGGCCGTCGCCCCACTTCGGCATCTCGCCGGAGGCCATCTGGTGCAGCGTGACGGCCAGCGCGTAGCGCTCGGCGTGGGCGTCGTAGACCGACCGTGTCAGCGTGCCGATGAAAGGATCGAGGTAACCCTCCGTGCCGGCCTTGGTGTCCTGGACCGGATAGCCGGCCAGGGAGAAGTCGATCAGCACCAGCTGGCGTGTCCGGTTGCGGCGGACCCGGATCGCGATGTTGTCGGGCTTCAGGTCGCGGTGCCAGACACCCTCGCCCTCCAGGAAGTCGACGGCGCCGAACAGGTAGTCGCTGTAGGCCTCCAGCTGGTCGATCGGGAGCCGTCCGCGCTCGCGGAGCTGACGGGCGACGGTCTCCTCGCGGCGGCGTGGCCTGTCGGGCCGCTCGCCGTCGTCGTCGCCGTCGCGCTCGTCGCCGACGTACTCCAGAGCCAGCGCCGTCCGGCCGCCGACGGTCAGCGGCCGGTGCTCCACGAGCTTGATCACTCGGGAATCCGCCGTGAGCCGGTTCAGGACCTCGGCCTCGCGGATCAGGATGCCGGCGCGCGTGTCCGAGAGCGCGATCTTCAGCACCGCCAGGCGGCGATCCTTCGGATCGGAGTGGAGATCGCGGACGAGGAAGGCCCGGCTGGTGGAGCCGGTGCCCAGGCGGCGGCGGACCTCCCAGCGGCCGGCCAGCACGTCGCCGGGCACCGCCTCCAGCGGGTCCTTCTCCTCGACGGCCTCTGCGGCGGTCTCAGCGGCGGTCTCAGCGGGAGCCGGCGCGGTGAGCGAGTCCTCGACGCACTCCAGCATCTCCAGGAACTCGTCGACCGTGGCCGGCCTGTGCTCCGGCTTGTAGGCGGTGGCCGCCTGGACCAGCTCGTCGATGTCCGGAGACAGGCCGTCGACGAGGGCGCTGGGACGCAGTCCTTCCCCGGCTTCCATCCTGGCGAGCAGCTCGGCCTGGCTGGGCGCGGGCGCCTCACCGGTGACCAGGAAGAAGGTCAGCGTGCCCAGGCCGTAGACGTCGAGGGCTACGGGATCGGGATTGGGAGCGGTCAGCTCGGGCGCCAGGTAGGCCTCCGCGTCGTCCGGCAGGTGGATCGCCGAGAGAGCCGAGGGCGCCAGCCTGGTCGCCCCCAGGGACTGGGGGCTGGGACGGTGGGTGGCGATCTGCCAGTCGGAGATCTGCAACTGTGGCGTCAGCCAGGCGGTCTCCTCTCCGATCGCCTGCCCCTGAACGCCCCTGTTGCGGGGGATCACATGCACGGAACGGGCAGCCAGGGCACGGTGGTAGACACGCCGGGAGTGCGCGGAGCGCATGGTTTCCGCGAGCTGACGCACCAGCGCCATGCGCCCGACGATGTCGAGCTTGTCGCCGAACTGGGCGAGGTAGTCATCCAGGCGGAGCGTCTGCGGGTGGTAGCCGAAGCTGAGAGCGGGGCCTGCCGAGTGGCCCGACGGGTAGTACTCCTTGAACTGGACGACTCCGGGGTGCCGGAAGCGGCGGAGCACATCCGCCTCCCGGCGCGCGGCATTCTCCACCGACGCGCGGATGCTCTCATCCGCTCCACGCTCGCGCAGGTAGATGCGAATGCGCGCCGGCTCGGGAAGTTCGCTGTGCTTGGCCAGGTAGTCGGCCCAGGTCGGCCCGGAGTCGAACGACTTGCGTTCGAGCAGATAGGGGCCGACCTTGAACTCGGCGTCGCTCCGCCGGATGCCGATCTTCTCCAGCGTCGCCTTGATGGCGCGCGAGTCCGACGGCGTGATGCGGTGCCGTTCGTCGCGTGGCGGCCCCTTCAGCAGGTTCACCAGCTCCTGAACCGTGTAGACGCCGTTCTGGTCGTTGGGCGGCAGGTTGACGCGCAGGTGGCCGCTGGTGAAGCACACCGCCTCCTGGACCCACACCCGCTTGCCGCGGCTCAGCAGCCCGGCCAGCTCCTTGGCCTTCCTGTTGGCCAGGTGCAGAGGGTTTCCATGAGTGATGCGCCTGCCGCTGGGCGTGGTGTTCACCCATGTCCCGCGCTCCACGGCGAGGCTGCCGCGCCAGTCTTTGAGCTCGACGAGGTACACCCCGTTGGGGGCGACGACCAGGAGGTCCACCTCTCGGACGTGGCCGGTGGCGGCCGTGAAGGTGAAGTTGGACCAGGCACGCCAGGGTTCCGCGTCGGGAAGCCGCTCGCGGATCGCCTCCAGGCCCCGACGCTCATGGTCGAACTCAGACTCGGTGACGGTGGTCCACCGGCCTTCGCGCATGCGCCAGCTCCGGTCGTGAGTGCTCCTCGCCGGCCGCCGATCGCGGGGCCGGGCTTTGCTCAGGATGCTATCCGGCGGGTGCGACGGAAGATGACCTCTCGGCCGGCCTGGAACACTCGATGCGGACGCTCTCCACAAGGTCACAGTCCACGGCGGTCGAATTCGGCCATGAGGTTGCGCTTGCGCCTGTGGGCGGTACGCAGCCGCGTCAGGTAGGCGCGCGCGTCATCGCCGCGGCCGAGCCGTTCACAGAGGGTCTTGACCTGCGCCGCGAAGTCGGCGGCCTCGGCGTAGGCCTCCCTCTTCATCACAAGGATCTTGGCCTCCGCCAGGCGCTGGTAGATAGGGATCGCCTCGGCCGGGTGAGTGGCCGCCCGCAGCCGTGCCAGGCGCGCCCACTGGCTGTCGGCCGCGCCCGACTCGGTGGCGGCCTGCCATGCCTCCTCGGCGGCGTTCTCCCACAGCAGCACCTCCACCAGGGGCGAGCCCGCCGGGACGCGGCGAGGGTCGGCGGCATCGCGGCGCAACAGGTCCAACGCCCAGGCACGCAGCTCCGGCCAGCGGTACGGCGGAGCCAGGGCGTGCAGCTCTTGATAGGCCGCCAGGGAGCGCTCGCGTTCGAACTGAGCGCGGCGCAGCGCGAGCGCGTCGTCCTCGCGCCCGGCGGCGGTGTAGGCGGCCACGGCGAAGTCGGCCAGCCGCCGGTCGTAGGCGCCTTCGGCGGCGGCCAGCCCCCGCTCGGCCCACTCCAACGCCTCCCGCGTCCGGCCCGCCTCCCGCAGGGTCTCGACGACGGCCGGGTAGGCGACGCCGTCGCCGCCCCGGCTGAGCACGGACACCAGCAGGTCCACATCGCCCCGGGCCCGCGCGTATTCCTCCATCAGCGCGTGCGTGAGCCAGTCCTCCTCCATCAGCCGGTCGCCGCGGGGCAGGCGTCGCTCCCAGATCCGCCGCAGCCGCTCCCCGTAGGCGTCGATCCCGATCTCGCCGAGCGCGTCGGCGTAGTCCTCGAGCGACACCTCCGGGACGTCGGCCTCGCCGAGCTGGAAGTCCAGCAGCCACGAGGCCAGCTCGGCGGGGTCCGTCCCGGCCGCGGCGCAGGCGGCCGCGTGCACCGCGACCAGCGCCCGGCCCGCCTCGCCGACCTGCCCGTCGGAGTCGTCCACCAGCTCGTAGTTCTCCCCCAGCCGCCGCATCGCCCGCTCGGCCAGGGCCGCCACCGCCTCGCTCCGGCCCGCGCGGTGCAATCGGCCCAGCTCGCCGGCGACCTTGCGGACCGCCTGCGCGTACCCCCAGCTGTCCTCCCACTCGACGTAGCCGCGGACCTGCAACGCGCGGTCGATCAGCCGATGCAGATCCTGCGCGTCCGGGTCCCCGGCCGGGTCGGCCGCGGCCCGCAGCTCCAGCCGGCGGCGGACCGCCCGGTCGTTCTCGGCCACCTCCACCAGCAGGTCCACCAGCTCGCCCGGGTCCAGCGACCGCAGGTAGGAGCGCAGGTCGAACCGTTCGGGCACGGGATCGCCGTGCTCCCGCTCGCGCAGGCAGACCAGGCCCACCGCGACGCAGTGCTTGCAGAAGTTGCCCTCCTCGCCCCACGGGCAGCTGCAGCTTCCCTCCAGCCCGTGCCGGCCGACGGTCAGCTCCACGTCATAGGGCTCACTGCCGTACACGGTCGCGCAGATCGTGGCGCCGTCGGCCTGGAGGTCCTCGACCGCGTCGACGTAGCCGACGCCGCGGTTGTAGGACTTGCTCCCTGCCAGCGCCAGCAGGTCCTCTTCGCTGAACTCGGCCATCATGCTCCCGGACTCGGCACTGGTGACGTATGAGATGATTCCCGCGCCCGTCACCGGCTGGAGAGCATTCTCACAGGTTGCCCGCGTTCTCCGCAGAGTCGCCAAGCGCTGTTTCCGTTTTGCCGATCGGGCGCAGGTGCCGCAGCAGCGTCACAGCGGCCACGGCGAGGCCGAGCACGAGCACGGCGCTCAGGGCGGCGACGGCCAGCAGGCCCTGGTTGAAGGCGGCCTGCGCCTCCGCCACGAGGGCCGCGGCAGGGCCCGGCGGCAGGTCGTCGGCGGCGTCGAGCGCCTCGCTCAGCGAGTCGCCCGCCTGCGGCGAGGTGACGGCGCTGCCGTAGACGGCCGTGCCGACGCTGCCGAGCAGCGCGATGCCGAGCGCGATTCCCAGCTCGCCGCCGCTTTCGGCCATCGCGGACGCCGATCCGGCCCGTTCCGGCGGCGCCGATCCGACGACCAGGTCGAGTCCCAGGGCGCCCACGGGGGCCATGCCGAGGAAGGCCACCGTGACGCCCGTGACCAGCCAGCCCAGTCCGTCGCCCGCCACGACGACGGCGAACCCGGCGGCCGACGCCACCAGCCCCGCCCCGACGACCAGGCCCGGCCGGAAGACGCCGGCGACGACCGGGGCGGCGAGGGAGCCGGCCACCAGGCCCAGCGCCGGAACCGCCATCCACAGCCCGGCGGCCAGGGGCGACAGCCCCTCGACCAGTTGTAGATGCTGGCTCATGAACAGGTACACGCCGCCCTGCACCACCATGGCGACCGCCATGATCGCCAGGGCCGCGCTGAACGAACGGTTGCCGAACAGCCGCAGGTCCACCAGCGGCTCGGCCAGCCGGCGCTGCCGCCGCACGAACGCCACGCCGAACACCGCACCGATCACGATCGCCGCGTAGGCGGCCACGCGGGCGGGATCGTCGGCCAGCTCCTTCAGGCCGTAGACGACCGGCAGGATCGCCGCCAGCGACATCGCCACGCTGGCCGGGTCCAGCCGGCCGGAGCCCTCGGCCGCGGCCTCCGGCAGCAGGATCAGGCCGCCCGCCACGACCAGGACCATCACCGGCACGCCCATCAGGAACACCGACCCCCACCAGAAGGTCTCCAGCAGGAACCCGCCGATCACCGGCCCGGCCGCCGCCCCGCCCATGAAGCACGCGGTGAACACGCCGATGGCCATGGCGCGCTGCCTGGCGTCGGCGAACAGCCCGGCCACCAGCGCGAGCGCGGTGGGCCCGATCGCGGCGCCGGAGATCCCCAGCAGCACGCGGGCGGCGATGAGCATCTCGGTGGTAGTGGAGTACGCGGCCAGCGCGGACGCGGCGGCGAACGCGGTCGCGCCGGCCAGCAGCAGCCTCCGGCGGCCGATCCGGTCGCCGAGCGAGCCCATGGTGATGATGAATCCCGCGATCATGAACCCGTACACGTCGGTGATCCACAGCAGCTCGGTGGCGCTGGGATCCAGGTCGGCGGCCAGGTGAGGCAACGCGAGCACCAGGACCGTGTTGTCCACGGCGAGCAGGAGCGTGGCCAGCGCGAGCACGGACAGTCCCAGCCATGCGCGCGCCCCGGCCCGGGTAGTGGTGGTAGTCGTCATGCGATCAGCCTGGGGCGCGGGCGTTAGGGTCGAATTCGGAATCGTTGAGGGTGAGGATCATGCGCTTCGCCGTACTGGGGCCGCTGGAGGTGACCGCCGACGACGGCCGTGCCGTACGGGTGCCCGAGCTCAAGGTGCGGGCGCTCCTGGCCTGCCTGCTCGCCCACGACGGGCGGGCCGTGCCGGCCGGGCGGCTCATCGAGAGCCTGTGGGGGCCGCAGCCGCCCGGCAGGCCGCTCACCGGGTTGCGTGCCAGGGTGTCGCAGCTGCGCAGGGCGCTCGACGAGGCCGAGCCGGGAGCCAGGAAGCTGGTCGTCGCCCGGCCGCCCGGCTACCTGATCGACGCCGACACCGACGCGGACCGCTTCGGGCAGGCCCTCGACCGCGCCCGGGCCGCCGGCGACCCGGCCGAGCGGGCCGTACTGCTGGCGGAAGCCCTGTCGTGGTGGCGCGGGCCGGCCTTCGCCGACTTCGCCGAGCTGGCGCTGGTGCGCGGGGCCGCGGCCCGGCTGGAGGAGCAGCGGCTGACCGCCCTTGAGGACTACGCGGAGGTACGGCTGGCGCTCGGCCAGGACGCCTCGCTGGTCGGCGAGCTCGCCGAGCTGGCGGCGCAGCACCCGACGAGGGAGCGCTTCCACGGCCTGCTCATGCGCGCGCTCTACCGGTCGGGACGGCAGGCGGAGGCGCTCGAGGTCTACCGGGCGCTCCGCGAGCGCATGCGCGAGGAGCTGGGCCTGGACCCCTCGCCCGACCTCGTCGCCCTGCACCAGGCGATCCTGGAGCAGAGCCCCGGCCTGCGCCGCCCTCCGGCCCCTCCGGCGCCCGCGCCCGCCCGGCTGCCCGAGCCGCTCACCGAGCTGGTGGGCAGGGACGAGGAGCTGGCCGAGCTGGTCGCCCTGCCGGGTACGGCGCGGCTGGTGACGCTCACCGGCGCGGGCGGGGTGGGCAAGAGCCGCCTGGCGCTGGAGGTCGCCCGCCGGCTGGCCCCCGGCTTCCCCGATGGCGCCTATCTGGTGGAACTGTCGGCGGTGCCCGCCGCACCCCCGCCGGACGAGGGCGACGTGGCCGAGGCGGTCGCGGCGGCGCTCGGGCTGCGCGACGACGGCGGGGCGGCCGACCCGGGCGAGCGGATCGCGGCGGCCTTCGGCGCCCGCCGGGCGCTGCTGGTGCTCGACAACTGCGAGCACGTCGTCGAGCCGATCGCCAAGCTCGCCGAGCGGCTGCTGCGCGCCGGCCCCGGGTTGCGGATCATCGCCGCCAGCAGGGAGCCGCTGGGCGTGTCGGGCGAGGTCGTGCGGGAGGTCGCGCCCCTGGACGTCGACGCCGCGGTGCGGCTGTTCACCCTCCGCGCGGCGGACGCGCAGCCGGGCTTCGCGATCGGCCCCGCGGACCTCGACGCCGTCGAGGTGATCTGCCGCCGCCTCGACGGCATCCCGCTGGCGCTGGAGCTGGCCGCGGCCCGGGTCCGGTCGCTGGGCGTGCGCGCCCTCGCCGAGCGGCTCGACGACCGCTTCCGCCTGCTGTCCACCGGCCGCCGGGCCGGTCCCGCGCACCAGCGGACGCTCAGGGCGACGATCGACTGGAGCTGGGAGCTGCTGACGGAACCGGAACGGATCGTGCTGCGCCGCCTGGCAGTCCAGGTGGACGGATGCACGCTGGAGGCCGCGGAACGGGTCTGCGCGGCGCCCATGCCCATCCCCGGAGGCCCGCCGGGCGACGCCGACCTGGCCGCCGAGGCGCGGGACGCCGGCCCCGACCTGGATCCCGCCGACGTCGCCGACCTGCTGGCGCGCCTGGTGGACCGGTCGCTGGCGGTGCGCTCGGGCGACCGCTACCGGCTGCTGGAGTCCGTGGCCGCCTACGGGCTGGAGCGGCTGCGCGAGGCGGGCGAGCACGATCGCGTCCTGCGCCGGTACGCCACCTACTACACGCAGCTCGCCGAGTGCGCCGAGGCGTACAAGACCGGGCCCGCGCGGCACCGCTGGATCCGGCGGCTGGACGCCGAGACCTCGAACCTACGCGGCGCGCTGGAGGCCGCCATGCGCCTGGGCGACACGCGGCTGGCCGCGCGGCTCACCGGCTCGCTCGGCTGGTACTGGCTCCAGGCCGGCCGGTTGGGCGAGGCCCGGCGGGCGCAGGACGCGGCCCGGCTCGGCGGGCGGCGGGCCACGGCGGCCGCGGGCGTGACGTCCGCGTGAGCGTGACAGCCCGCTTGAGGACGGCACCCGGTCGCCCACCGGAGACGACCAGGGCTCAGGCCGGCGTCCAGGACGGGTCGCGGCCGATGAACCCGAGCAGCCGGGTCTGGGCGTCGGCGTCGTCCGGGGTGGGGACGCGCGGGCCGAACTGGCCCGAGGCGCGCATCACATCCTCGATCGGCTCCATCCCGGCCAGCAGCACCGCGCACTCCTCCACGTCGAGCCGGTCGTCCTGCCCGGTGGCGCGGGCCAGGTCCCAGGTGTGCATGAACACGTCGGAGGTGTAGAACCGGTCGATCGCGCGGTCCAAGGGCACCTCGCCGATGTGCCGGTTGACCAGCATCCGCCGCGGGGTCTCCGGGTCGTCCAGCAGCGCCTGCACCGCGGCGCGGCGTTCCTCCCAGGCCGCGACCGGGTCGTCGTCCACGCTCGGCACGTCCGGCAGCTTGACCCCGGCGCCGGCGGCGAGGAACGGCGGGAACCATTCGACGAGGTGGCGCACCACGTCGCGGGCGGTCCAGCCGGCGACCGGCGAGGGGGCGTCCCAGTTCCGGGCGCCGTGGACGCGGTCGGCGAAGGCGGCGGCGATCCGGCGGTGCCGTTCGGCGGGCGGCAGGTCAGACAGCGCCATCGGCCAGCATCCTGTCGAGCTTGGCGTAGCCCTCTTCCACGCCGGTCTCCATGCCGCTCTTCAGCCAGGCGTCGCGCCCCTCGAAGCTGTCCACCAGCGACTGGGTGCGCAGCCGGGTCCGGCCGTCGCCGAGGTCCTCGATCCACAGCGTCTCCAGGGCCACCCCGTCGGGGTCGCCCTCGTAGGTGAACGTCTGCACGATGCGGTCCGGGCGCACCTCGTGGAAGGAGCCGTGGAAACCGTACTCCTGGCCGTCGTCGCCGACGGAGACGAACCGGAAGCTGCCACCGGTGCGCGCGTCCCAGTGGTCGATGCGGGTGCTCGTGGAGTCCGGGCCGATCCACCGCGCGAACAGCTCGGGGTCGGTGTGCGCCCGGAACAGCTGGCCGGGCGTGGCCTGGAACTCGCGGGTGATGCGGATGACGGGGACCCTGGGGTCCGCCTCGATGCTCGTCGTCATGGCTGGCGCTCCTCGTGCTCGTCGTGCTCGCCGGCGTGTTCGCCGGCCTGGTCCATCGCGGCCAGCACCCGGTCCAGGCGCCGGTAGCGCTCCTCGGCCCGGCGGCGGTACCGCTCGATCCACTCCTCCAGCAGGTCGAACGCCCCGGCCTCCAGGCGCACCGGCCGCGGCTGCGGTCCCGGCGGCCGGCTCACCAGCCCCGCTTCCTCCAGCACCCGCAGGTGCTTGTACACGGCCTGCACGCTCATCCGGTACGGCTCGGCGAGCTGGTTCACCGTGGCGTCGGCGACCGCGAGCCGGGCCACGATGTCGCGGCGGGTCGGGTCGGCGAGGGCCGCGAAGACCCTGGACAGGGCGTCGGTCGGCATCGGCGTCCTCTTGTTTAAACCAATTGGTTTAAAGGAACGCTAGCCCGGCGGTGCGGCACGGTCAACCCTCTTTTCCGCCATAGGCCCCGAAAGCATCGGATAACCTCACCGTGACCGTGGAGCGGCGACGGGCAGGTGGGGCGGGAGTGGCAGAGCCGGACGACAGGCGGTACTCCGCCCGGGAGGCCGACGCGCTCTGCACGCGGGCGGAGCTCCTGCTCGACCGGGCGCGGACGCTCCTGCGGGACCACGAGACCGCGCGGGCGGCGGCCCTGGAGGCACTCGGCGCCCTGCGGGCCGAGCTGTCCCGAGCCGAGCTGGCGCAGATCCCGGTCGCCAGGATCAAGGACGTCACCGAGGGACGCCTGCGGATCGGCGCGCTGGAGGAAGCCGGGTACGCGACGGTCCTGGACGTGTGCGACGCCTCGCCGTACCGGCTGCAACAACTGCCCGGCATCGGCGCGCAGACGGCGAACCAGATGCACGCCGCGGCCCTCCAGATCGCCAGGGCCGCCGCGGCGGCCGCGAGCATCAGGATCGACGTCGACCGGCGGGATCGCACGACCACCGATCTGGTCATCGCGCTCCACCGCCTGGTCGCCGCCGGCCCGGAGCTGAGCCGCGCGGCCGAGGCGGCCCGCCGGCTGGCTGAGGAGCTGGCGCCACTGCTGGCCGAGGCCCGCCCGGCACGGCGGCGCCGGCGGATGTGGCTGACCGGCGGCGAAGGCCGGCGCAGGGCCCGGCAGGCGCTCGCCCGGCTCGCGGACCTGGCCGAGCAGGCCGGGGACACCGGCCTGCTCCTCACCCAGGTCACCACCGACCTGCTGCGGCCGCCGGCCTCCGAGCTGGAGGCCTGGGTGGACTTCGAGCACCGGTCCGCCGAGTACTACGGCCTGCTCGCCGACCTGGCCGGGGAACCCCCCGCCGCGGGCCAGGGGCTCCTTCCCGACGACCTGGTCGCGAAGGTCACCGCGCAGGAGCTCGACGACACGCACCGGCGCGTCTCGCTCCGCGGCTACCAGGCGTTCGGCGCCCGCTTCGCGCTCGCCCAGCGGCGGGTCATCCTCGGCGACCAGATGGGCCTGGGCAAGTCGATCGAGGCCATCGCCGCGCTGGCCCACCTTCGCGCGAAGGGCGAATCCCACTTCTTAGTGATCTGCCCGACCAGCGTGCTGATCAACTGGACCCGCGAGATCGAGTCCCGCAGCACGCTGCGGGCCTACCCGCTGCACGGCCCCGACCGGCGGGCCGCCCTGCAGGAGTGGGTACGGCAGGGCGGGATCGCCGTCGCGACGCTGGGCAGCCTCCACCAGATCGCGGTCCCGGCCGAGGTGAAGGTCGGCATGGTGGTGGTCGACGAGGCGCACCTGGTGAAAAATCCTGAAGCGCGGCGATCCAAGGCGGTGGCCGAGTGGTGCCGCCGGGTCGACCGGGTGCTCTTCCTCACCGGCACCCCGATGGAGAACCGCGTCGAGGAGTTCCGCACGCTCGTCGCCTACCTGCAGCCGGAGCTGGCCGCCACGCTGCGCACCAGCGACGTCGTCGCCGGCGCCCAGGCCTTCCGCAAGGCGGTGGCACCCGCCTACCTGCGCCGCAACCAGGAGGACGTGCTCACCGAGCTGCCCCACCGGGTCGAGTCGCGCGACTGGGTGGAGTTCAGCGGCGCCGACCTGGCCGCCTACCGGCAGGCCGTACTCGACCGCAACTTCATGGCCATGCGCCGCGCCGCCTTCGCCCACCCGGAGACCTCCGCCAAGCTGAAGCGCCTGCGCGAGCTGGTCGACGACGCCCGCGACAACGGCCTGAAGGTCCTGGTCTTCTCCTATTTCCGCGACGTGCTCGCCACGGTGGCCGAGGCGCTGGGCGACGCGCGCGTCCACGGGCCGGTCTCCGGCTCCGTCTCCCCTGCCCGCCGCCAGGAGATCGTCGATGCGTTCTCGGCGGCGAGCGGGCATGCCGTACTGCTGAGCCAGATCGAGGCGGGCGGCACCGGCCTGAACATCCAGGCGGCCTCCGTGGTGATCGTCTGCGAGCCGCAGCTCAAGCCGAGCGTCGAGGACCAGGCCGTGGCCCGGGCCCACCGGATGGGCCAGGTCCGCACGGTGCACGTCCACCGGCTGCTGGCCGTGGACTCGGTCGACCAGCGGCTGCTGGAGCTGCTCGGCGCCAAGGCGGCGCTGTTCGGCGAGTACGCCCACCGCAGCGACCTGGCCGAGTCGGCGCCGGAGGCGGTGGACGTCTCCGAGCACGCGCTCGCCCGCCAGATCATCGAGGAGGAGCAGCGGCGCCTGCAGGCGCAGTCCGGCGGCCACGGGCCCCGGAAGGGCCGGTAGACGGCCGGCTTGACCCTGGCCCAAGGGCAGGGCGGCACCCTTGGGCGCATGAACACGTCACACGAGGTTCCGCTGGGGCGGCTCTACCGGGTCGGCGGGCGTCGGCTCTTCCTGCACCGCTCGGGCGCGCGAGGTCCGCGACGCGCTCATCGCGCGGCACCTCACCGTCGACGCGCAGCGGGCGGGCGCCCTGGAGCGCAGCGACCAGCCGCAGCGGGCCGAGGAGCTCAAGGCCGCCGGGCCGGTGCCCGGCAAGCCGCTGATCGCGCTCACCGCGACCGGCGTCGACGCCGCACTCAAGCTCACGATGCCCACGAGACTCCTGCGGGAGATGACCGACGGCAAGCTCCGCATGCACCGGGACATGGCCGCGTCCGTCGCCGGAGGCGAGCACCGCGTCCTGCCGTGGGCCAGGCACACTACGATCGGCAGCGGGCGCTCGGGTTCAGCGACCGGCTGATCCGGATCGAACGCGACTCGTGGATCATGGTGGCCGCGCTGGCCCCGGAGTCGATTCCGCGGTGGGTGGCCGCCAAGAGCGCCGCCCTCGACGACCCCGAGTTCGTGCGGCTCTACCTCGCCTGCGACCAGGCGCTGGACTGGGCGGCCGACGACCCGCGGCTCCCCGGGCTCGCCGAGGCGATCGCCGCCTGGGACGCCGGCCACCCCGCGACGGCGGCCTCGCCGAGGGAACCGCCGCCCTGCTGGCCTCCAACGCCGTCGAGTCCTCCCCCGCCTGGGCACGCCTGCTGGAACCGGTGACCGCTTAGGGACTTCCGACCCGCGCCGGCATGGCGTTTCGAGAGCGCGGCCCAGCAGTGATCTCCCCGCCAAGGTAAATCACTTTTGTTCTTTATGTCCACTTATCGGCAGTTCGTGTAGCTTACGTACGGACAAGGGAGTTTCAAGAAGTCACCAAGCCAGCGGACGGGAGAGAAGTGTTCAAGGCAACCGGCAGAAGATCGGTCGTGCTCGCCATGCTCATCGCGGCCGGGTTCGCGATGACCGCCGCATCCCCTGCCGCGGCGGGCGCGGGCCGCCCCGCCATCATCGGCGGGAAGGACGCGACCGAGGCCTACCCGTTCATGGCCTCCTTCCAGCTGAGCAGACTGCGCGAACACCACTGCGGCGGCTCCCTCGTCGCCCCCGACTGGGTGGTCACGGCCGCCCACTGCAAGGGACTCATGAAGCCCGGCAAGACCCGGGTACGAATCGGTTCTCACGAGCGCGACACGGGCGGAGTCCTCGCCGGTGTCGAGCGCGTCGTCACCTACCCCTACCACGACCGGCGCGGCATGTGGGGAGCGCGCAAGCACGACATCCTGCTCGTCCAGCTGGACCGGCGGGTCGACCTCGAACCCATCCGCATCGCCGGCGATCCCGGCCGGGTGGGGGAGCCGACCCGCATCATCGGCTGGGGCATGACCTGCGACGACCTGGACGATCCGGCGTGTTCGAGCGGTTCGCGGCGGTTGCAGGAACTCGACACCGTCCGCCTGCCCGACACCCGATGCTCCGGGTTCAACCGCGGCACGGAGCTGTGCACGGGCGACCTGCGCGGCCGTGCGGCCAGCGCCTGCAACGGCGATTCGGGAGGTCCGCAGATCCGCCGGGTGGCCGGCCGGTGGGAACTGATCGGCGTCACCTCGCGCGACGGCGACGACGTGAACGACCGCATGGACGGCGACGCCGGCTGCTCCACCGGTCCGGACGGCGAACCGGGAGTCGGCATCTGGACCGACGTGACCCATTACCACTCCTGGATCGCCGAGGTCACCGCGGCCGGCACTCCCGCGGCCCGGCACAGCCGGTCGTAGCCATCGGACGAGCCGAGCCCTGAACGGACCGGAGAAGACGGCCGGCACGTCGAGCGCGTTACTTCGCGCACATCGCTTCGAGGTCGGGAACGATCTCCGAGAGGGTCGGCGTGGCCAGCATCTCCTGCTGGACCTCGGCGGCGCACCTGGCGAACGACGGCTCGCAGATCAGCCGTTCCACCCGGTCGCGAACGGCCTCGGGAGTGACGTCCTCGAGGTCGAGCAGCAGGCCGTTGCCGCGCTTCTCCTGCGCGAGCGCGGAAGCCCGCTCGCTCCACGTGGTGCCCGGGACGATGAGCTGCGGCACGCCGTTGATCACGGCGTTGCCGATGGTGGCGCCCCCGCCCTGGTGAACGATGGCCGAGCAGGTGGCGAGAGCCTCGTTCATGGGAACGAAGTCCACCGCACGGACATTGTCGGGAACCCGGCCGACGCCGGCCAGCTGATCGGCGCTGAGCGTGGCGATGACCTCGACGTCCAGCGGGCGCAGCCCTTCGAGCAAGGCGGCGACCGATGCCTCCTCCCGCCCGTGCACCTGGCGGTTGGAGACTCCCAAGGTGAGCAGGACCCGGGGACGGGAGGGCGGCTCCACCACCCAGCGCGGAATGGGCAACGGCCGGTTCACCGGGACGAAGCGGACGGGGATGTAGTCGACGTCGAGGTCGTAACGGATGTAGGACGGCGACGGGTCGATGGTGGCCATGCCGAAGCGCAGGCTGTCGTCGAACGTGCAGCCGTGCCTGCCCAGCCAGTCCGCCATCCACGCCACGACCGGGTCCGGTTCGCCCAGCTCCTGGTACTGGAAGCTGATGCGGGCGGTCTGGTCGGCCGCGTAGAGCATCCGCACGTGGGCGGCGCCCACCGCGTGGGCGACCAGGGGCCCGGCGTACATCATCGGATCCCAGACCACCAGGTCGGGCCGCCACTGCCGAGCGAACTGCAGCAGTTCCTCCAGCAGCCGATCGGGAGAGGTCCACCGGAAGACACCGGCCCAGGTGTGGTAGACGGATCGCACGTAGTCCTCGGTGTAGCGCTCCGGCCTGGACTCCGAGAGCTTGTACGGCCCGTCCATCGCCTCGCTGCCAAGCTTGCGCTCACGGGCGATGTCCAGGTCGGCACCGAACCACATGGACTCAAGGCCGGTCTCCAGGAACGGCTCGATCTCCGCCGGGTTGCGCGGGCCGACGTAGCGCACCTCGTGTCCGGCGGCACGCAGGGCCCAGCCGACCGGAGCCATGCTGTAGACGTGTGTTCTGGTCGGGAAGACGATCAGCATGACGCGCACGCTCCGGACGCTAACCGGCCGCGGCAGGCGTGACCACGGCTCCCGCCGAATCTGGGGTGCCACCCCTAAGGGGTTGGCCGGCGTCCCGGCGCACCGTTAGACAGGAGCATGCCTGCCAAGGGAACTGTGCCTTTTCGCGGGTGGCGCACGTGGTACCGCATGACCGGAACACCCGGCACCACACACCTGCCGACCGTCGTGGTGCTGCACGGTGGCCCCGGCAGCACCCACGACTACCTCCTCTCCCTGACCGAGCTCAACCGGGAGGGGTGGCCGGTGCTGCACTACGACCAGCTCGGCAGCGGCGGCTCCACGCACCTGCCGGACGCCGGGCCGGACTTCTGGACCGTGGAGCTGTTCCTCGAGGAGCTCGACAACCTGCTGCGGAGCCTGGGGCTGGCCGACAACTATGTCCTGTTCGGCCACTCGTGGGGCGGCATGCTGGCGGCCCGGCACGCCGCGGACCGGCCCGGCGGCCTGCGCGGTCTGGTGATCGCCAACTCCCCCGCCTCCTACCGGCTCTGGCGGCAGGAGATGGAGGTGCTGCGCGCCGCGCTGCCGCCGGAGGTGGACGCCGTCCTGCGCAAGCACGAGGCGGCGGGCACCACCGACAGTCAGGAGTACTTCACCGCCATGCGGGTCTTCTACGACAGGCACGTGTGCCGGGTCGTGCCGTGGCCCAGGGACTACCTCGCCTCGTTCATGGACACGGCCGACAATCCCACCGTCTACCACACGATGAACGGGCCGAGCGAGTTCCACGTGATCGGCACGCTCAAGGACTGGTCGGTCGAGGACCGGCTGCCCGACATCGGCGTTCCCACCCTGGTGATCTCGGGCCGGTACGACGAGGCGACTCCGGTGACCGTCCGGCCGTTCCACGAGCTCATCCCGGGCGCGCGCTGGGAGATCTTCGAGAACTCCAGCCACGTGCCGCACCTGGAGGAGCCGGAACGGTTCTTCGAGGTTGTGACGAGGTTTCTGAAGGAGCTGGCCTGATGAGTGCCACAGCCGTCGTGTTCCCCGGAATGGGACCGATCCGCTTCGCCGACGTCGGACGGTTCCTGGTCGTCAACCCGGTCGCCAGGAAGCTGGTCGCCGAGGCGGACGCACGCCTGGGATACCCCCTGCTGGAGCGGCTGCGCTCCAGCGAGGGGGACTACACCGAATACGCGCAGGTCGCCTTCTTCGTCAGCTGCGTGGCGCTGGCCCGGTGGGCCGACGAGGAGTACGGCGAAGCCCCGGCGTACGCCACCGGGCCCAGCTTCGGGGAGAAGCCACTGGCCGCCTACGTGGGCGCGCTGTCCTTCTCCGACGGGGTGTGGATGACCTCACGGCTGGCGCGCTGCCTGGAGGAGTACTTCGCGAGCGAGCACCAGGACGTCGTGACGCACTCCTTCGTCCGCGTGCCGCGGGAGCGGGTCGTCGAGATGCTCGCGGAGCTGCCCTGGTCGGAGATCTCGTGCTACATCGACCGGGACTTCCACATGGTGACCCTGCGCGAGCGGCACCTGGACCGGCTGACGCGCCAGATCCGCGCCAACGGCGGGCTGTCGCTGTACACGATGCGCCCGCCGATGCACGCGAGCGCGTTCGGCGCGCTGCGGCGCAAGGCGGAAGACGAGGTGATCGGCAAGCTGACCTTCGCCGAGCCCGCGCTTCCCGTGATCGCGGACCAGGACGGCGCGGTGCTGCGGACCGGCGAGGAGATCCGGGAGATGCTGCTGAAAAGCTTCGTCCAGCCGCTTCGCTGGCCGGATGTGGTCGGCGCGTTGAAGCGGCTGGACGTCGGCGCCGTCCGGGTGTGCGGCCCGGACAGCTTGTTCGGCCGAGTCGCGGTGACCAGGCAGGCCTTCGAGGTGGTCGCCGTCAACCCGCGTACGGCCCTGCAGCCCCGGGCTCAGCGGGCCACGGCCTGAGCGGCCTGCACGGCGTTCCACAGGCTCGCGGGCGTCTGGAAGGTCTCCATGCTGAGCGAGTCGTCCTCGAAGCGGATCCCGTACCGGCTCTCCACCGAGGCGAGCAATTCCACGGTGGCTATGGAATCGAGCCCGAAATCGCGGAGCGTGAGATTTTCCGCCAGCGGCTGGGAAGGCGGGAGATACGGCAGGAAGCTGCGCAGCAGCTCTTCGAACTGGGCGTCCCACATTTCGCTGTCGCTCCTTAAATCAAGGGTTGCCAGGACGACCGGCGGTCGTTATCGAGTTAACCATCACTGCGATGTCGGTCGAACCCCTATTTATGGTGGAGGTCGCGTATGGACGGGCTGGCTCGGCGATTCGTCCGGGGGCTGGCCGCCAGTCCCGACGGAATTGCGGTGAAGGCCGGGCCCACGGTCCTCACCTACCGCCGGCTGCACGAGCTGGCGCTGCTCTGGGGCGGGGCGCTGGCCCGCACCGGCACCCCGGCGGTGGGCGTGCTGGCGGGCAAGGGCGGCGTCGCCTACCCCGGCATCCTCGCCGCCCTGTACGCGGGCGCGGCCGTCGTGCCGCTGCGGCCCGACTTCCCCGCCGCGCGGACCCGGCAGATGCTGCTGGCCTCCGGCGCCAGGGCGGTGATCGCAGATCGGCGCGGCCTCGCCGTACTGCCCGAAGTGCTGGAGGACCGCGCGGACGTGGCGGTTCTCGCGCCCGAGGAGGAGCAGCCGGAGCGGCGGCACGCGCTGGAGGCGCCAGCGAAGGCCGCGCGGGACGACCCGGCCTACATTCTGTTCACCTCGGGCTCCACCGGCCGCCCCAAGGGCGTCGTGATCACCCATGGCGGCACCGACCACTACTTCCGCCTGCTGGACGAGCGCTACGACTTCACCGCCGAGGACGTCTTCTCCCAGGCGTTCGACCTGAACTTCGACTGCTCGGTCTTCGACCTGTTCTGCGCGTGGGGCGCGGGGGCCGCCGCGGTGGCCGTGCCGCCGCGCGCCTACCGCGACCTGCCCGCCTTCCTCGCCGAGGAACGCATGACCGTGTGGTTCTCCACCCCGAGCGCCATCGACCTGATCCGGCGGATGGGCGGGCTCGGCGAGCACGCCCTGCCCGGCCTGCGCTGGAGCTTCTTCGCCGGGGAGGCGCTGAAGTCCCGGGACGCCGAGGACTGGCAGCGCGCGGCCTCGCGCTCCACGCTGGAGAACCTCTACGGGCCCACCGAGGCGACCATCACCGTCACCGCCTACCGCTGGCGGAGCCCGGACGTCGCGATCAACGGCGTGGTCCCCATCGGCCGCGTCCATCCCGGGCACGACTACCTGCTGCTGGGTGACGACGGTACGGCCGACGCCGCCGAGGGCGAGCTGTGCCTGGCCGGGCCGCAGCTCACTCCCGGCTACCTCGATCCGGCCGACGAGCGCGGGCGCTTCTTCGAGCGGGACGGCAAGCGCTGGTACCGCACCGGCGACCGGGTCCGCGTGCTGCCCGGCGGCGAGCTGGCCTACCTCGGCCGCCGGGACTCCCAGGTCCAGGTGCAGGGCTGGCGGGTGGAGCCGGCCGAGGTCGAGCACGCCATGCGGGCCTGCGGTGTCCACGACGCGGTCGTGGTCGGGGCCGACACGGGCGCGGGCACCGAGCTGGTCGCCTTCTACACCGGCGAGCCGATCGCGCCGGCCGATCTCGTCCGGGCGCTGCGAGACCGGCTGCCCGACGGAATGATTCCCCGGCATTTCCACCACCTGCCGGAATTCCCGCTGAACTCGAATCGCAAGATCGACCGCCTGGAGCTGGCGGCGCGCGCGGCCGGGCTGCACGGCGGAAAAATACGGGTCGCATAGGGGTATGGCGCGCCGCGCACCCCGCGCTAGCGTTTCAACAAAAAGGGGATCACGGCATTGCTCGTTCATTCTCTGCTCGACGACGCGGTCACGGCGGCGCCGTCCGCACCCGCCGTGCGGGATATCGCCGGAGTATGGAATTACCGCGAGACCGCCGATTACAGCCACGCGGTCGCGGCCTGGCTGCGCGACCGGGGGATCGGACCCGGCGACCACGTCGCGGCTCTGCTGCCCACGGTCCGGGAAACGGTGGCGCTGATGTTCGGCGTGTCCCGGCGCGGCGCGGTCTTCGTGCCGCTCAACCCGGCGATGAAGGAGTTCCACCTGCGCTCGGTGCTGGCGAACGCCGAACCCAAGCTGGTCGTCCGGGACGTCGCCGAGTTCTGGCCCGACGTGGAGGCGCGGCTGGGCACGCAGGCTCCGCCGGTGGACGTGCGGCCCGACGACATCGCCGTGCTGATCTACACCTCCGGCAGTACGGCGGCGCCCAAGGCGGTCATCTGCCCGCATCGCCAGATGACCTTCGCCACCGAGGCGATCCAGGCCGAGCTCGGGTACCGCCCCGACGACGTGGTCTTCTGCCGGTTCCCGATGTACTGGGACTACGGCCTGTACAAGGTGCTGCTCTCCTGCCTCGGCCGGTCGCAGATCGTGCTGGCCGGCACCGAGTCCGACCTGCTGCTGCTCAAGCGCATGCGCGAGGTCGGGGCGACCATCGTGCCGATCGTCCCCTCGCTGGCCTCGATGATCGTCACCCTGGCGGAGCGTGACCGGGAGCCCGCTCCGCCCGTCCGCATGTTCACCAACACCGGCGCCGCCCTGCCCGCCGCCACCATCGACCGGCTGCGGCGGTTCTTCCCGGGCGCCAGGATCGTCCGGCAGTTCGGTCAGACCGAGTGCAAGCGGATCTCCATCATGCCGCCCGACCAGGACCGCGAGCGGCCGGACTCCGTGGGCCGCCCGCTGCGGGGCACCCGGGTCCTGATCCTGGACGCCGACGGCGGCGAGCTGCCCCCGGGCGAGGTCGGCGAGATCGTGGTGACCGGACCCCACGTCATGCCCGGATACTGGCGCGCCCCCGAGCTGAGCGCGCGCACCTTCCGCCGGGACGAGCGCACCGGCGCCCTCCGCCTGCACACCGGCGACTACGGCTACCTGGACGAGGACGGCTACCTGTACTTCGTCGGCCGCCGCGACGACATGTTCAAGCGCAAGGGCATCCGGATGAGCACGCTGGAGATCGAGGCCGCCGCCATGGACATCCCAGGAGTGCGGGCGGCCGCCGCCATCCCGCCCTCCGGTGAGCGCGATCTGACGCTGTGCGCCGAGACCGACCTCGAACCGCACGTCGTCCTGCGGGAGCTGGCCAAGCGCCTGGAGCCGCAGAAGGTGCCGGCCGCCTGCTACGTCTTCGACGAGCTCCCGCTGACCGACCACGGCAAGAACGCGACCAGGCGGCTCGCCGAGATGCTGGAGGGAGCCGGACGATGAGCGAGCTGGCCGAGCGGTTCGGCACCCCGCTGTACGTCTACGACCTGGACGCGGTCGCCCGC
Source organism: Thermoactinospora rubra (assembly GCF_002093975.1). Lineage (GTDB taxonomy): Bacteria > Actinomycetota > Actinomycetes > Streptosporangiales > Streptosporangiaceae > Nonomuraea > Nonomuraea rubra_A. Next base: position 12,772 of record NZ_KZ084332.1, on the reverse strand, counting down.
CAGCGCGACGCCCTGTTCTCCGCGCTGCCGGAGGGATTCGAGCTCTTCTACGCCGTCAAGGCCAACCCGCATCCCGACATCGGCCGGGTCCTGTCCGCCGGCGGCTGCCGGGCCGAGATCAGCTCGACCGGGGAGCTCCAAGCCGCGATCGCCGGCGGCTTCTCCCCCGCCGAGTGCCTCTACACCGGCCCGGGCAAGACCGATGCGGAGCTGGAGGCCGCCCTCGCCGCCGGGGTCCGGATGTTCTCCGCCGAGTCGCTGGACGACCTGCGGCACATCGGCGCCGCCGCGCGACGGCACGGCACCGTCGCCCGATGCCTGCTGCGCGTCAACACCGCCTCCGCCGCCGCGTCGACCGGCATCCGGATGATGGGCCGGCCCTCGCAGTTCGGCATCGACAGCGAGACCCTGCCGGACCTGATGCCCGCGCTCGCCTCGGTGCCGGGAACGCGGCTGGTCGGCGCCCATTTCTTCACGATGAGCAACGCCGAGAGCGAAGACGCGCTCCTGGCGGAGTACCTTCACGTCGTCACCACGGCCGCCGAGCTGGGCATGCCGCTGGAGTTCCTGGACATCGGCGGCGGGTTCGCCGCGCCGTACGCCACCGGAGGCGAGCCCGCCCGCTACGAGAAGCTCCGCACCGAGCTGGAGGCGATGCTCGACCTGCACCTGCCGGGATGGCGGGCCGGATCGCCCCGGCTGGCCTGCGAGTCCGGCCGCTACCTGGTCGCCTCCTGCGGCAGGTTGCTGGCGCGCGTGGTGAACGTCAAGCGCAGCCGCGGCAGAACCTTCGTCATCCTGGACGCGGGTATCAACGTCCTGGGCGGGCTGTCCGGCCTGGGCCGGCTGCTGCCGGTCGCGGTCCGGCTCGACGGCGAGGGCGCCACGGAGGTGGCCACCCTCGTGGGCCCGCTGTGCACCCCGGGCGACACGCTGGGCCGGGACGTTCAGGTGCCCCACCTCGAGCCCGGCGACCTGGTCACCGTCCCCAACGTCGGCGCGTACGGCCCGACGGCGAGCCTGCTGAGCTTCCTGGGCCGCCCGGCTCCGGTGGAGGTGGCGGTACGGCAGGGCGAGATCCAGTCGGTGACACGGCTGGAATACCGCCGGGTGGAGGTCGCATGAGCCTCCTCCCCGGCAAGGCCGCAGGTCGCACGGACATCGCCCGATGCCGGCGCGGGCCCGTCATCGTCTCCAGCGTCGCCTCCGACGCGCACACCTGGAACCTGGTCTACCTGCAGCTGGTCATCGAGGAGCTCGGGTACGAGGTGGTCAACCTCGGCCCGTGCGTGCCCGACGACCTGCTGGTGCAGGAGTGCCGCGCCCGCCTGCCCGCCATGGTGGTGATCAGCAGCGTCAACGGCCACGGGTACCAGGAGGGCCTGCGGGTCGTCCAGCGGCTGCGGGCCTGCCCGGAGCTCCGCGGCATCCCCATGGTCATCGGCGGCAAGCTGGGGATCACCGGCGGGGAGAGCAGCGGCCACATCGACGACCTGCTCAGCGCCGGGTTCGACGCCGTCTTCGACGACGGCACCGCGGGCATCGCATCCTTCCGCCGGCTCCTCACCGCGCTGTCACCGCCCGAGCCGATGCTGGAAGTCGCGTCGTGAACTTCGGAGATTTCGTACGGCGGTGCCACCGAGCGGGCAAGCTCGTGGTGCAGCCCCGCATGGGCATGAGCTCCCCGGCCCGGATGCGCGCCGGGCTCCTGGCCACCAAGAACGCCAACGCCACCACGGTCGGCACGATCACCCTGGACAGCTTCACCAGGAACGGGGACCTGGCGTCGGTCGAGCGCGCCCTCCGCGACGGCGTCGGGCTGAACGGCTACCCGATCGTCCACTACGACCCCGACGTCACGCGCGCCATGCTGGACGGCGTCATGGCCGCCGACTTCCCGGTGCAGGTGCGGCACGGATCCGCCCGGCCGCTGCCCATCATGAAGGCGCTCGCCGCGGCGGGACTGCACGCGACGGAGGGCGGCCCGGTCTCGTACTGCCTGCCGTACGGCCGGACGCCCCTCGCCGAGTCGGTGCGCAACTGGGCGGCGTGCTGTGCGGTGCTGCGCGACTCGGTGGAGGGCGAGCCGCACGTCGAGACCTTCGGCGGCTGCATGATGGGCCAGCTCTGCCCGCCCAGCCAGCTCGTGGCGCTGAGCGTGCTCGAGGCCATGTTCTTCTACCAGCACGGCATGCGCAGCATCTCGGTCAGCTACGCCCAGCAGACCAGCGTGGCCCAGGACCTCGAGGCGTTGGCGGCGCTGCGCCGGCTCTGCGCGCAATTGCTGCCGCACGCGCGCTGGCACGTCGTCGTCTACGCCTACATGGGCCTTTATCCCCGCACGCCGGCCGGAGCGATGACCCTGCTCGGCAAGGCGGCCGAGCTCGCGGTGAGGTCCGGGTCCGAGCGGCTCATCGTCAAGACCGTCGCCGAGGCGCATCGGATCCCCACCATCGAGGAGAACGTCTCGGCGCTCGAGCACGCGGCCGCCGTGGCCGGCGGGACCGTCGCCCACGCGCCGGCCCGGGAACCGGACGGCGGCCAGGTGTACGCCGAGGCGTACACGCTCGTGGAGGCGGTGCTGAACTGCGGCAGCGACATCGGCGCCGCCCTGTCGACGGCGTTCCGGCGCGGCCTGCTGGACGTGCCGTACTGCGTGCACCCGGACAACGCCGGGCGCACGAGAAGCTTCATCGACACCGACGGACGGCTGCAGTGGGCGGACATCGGCTCGCTTCCCCTGTCCGGCGTCGTCGGCCGGCGTCGCAGCCGGAGCGTCACCGCGGCCGACCTCATGGAGGCGTTGTCCCACATCCAGCGGGTCTTCGACGCGGAGGCCCTGGAGCAGGCGAACCGGAGGGCACTGTGACGGTCATTCGCGACTATCCATTCGACATGCACGAGATAGGCATCTCCCCGATCTATGAGCAGCTGCGGGCCACCGAGCCGCTGTGCCGGGTGCAGATGCCGTACGGCGAGCCGGCCTGGCTGGCCACCCGCTACGCCGACGTCAAGCTGGTCATGACGGATCCGCGGTTCAGCCGCGCCATCGCCCAGGGGCTGGACCAGCCGCGGCTGCGCCGGCAGCTGGTCGGCGACGGCATCATGGGCATGGACCCGCCGGACCACACGCGGCTGCGCAAGCTGGTCTCCAAGGCGTTCACCTCGCGCCGGATGGAGCAGATGCGCACGAGCGTGCGCGACCTGGCCGCGCGGCTGGTGGACGACATGATCGAGAAGGGTCCACCCGCCGACGTGGTGGAGGACCTGGCGCGGCTGCTGCCGGTGAACGTCATCTGCGACCTGCTCGGCGTGCCGTTCGAGGACCGGCATCTTTTCCGGCGCTGGACCGACGGCCTCACCAACGACGAGACCGCCAAGTCGGACACGCTGTTCGAAATCGGCTACGAGCTGGACAACTACGTCGCCGGCCTGGTCGCGCAGCGCCGTAAGGAGCCCACCGACGACCTGCTCGGCGCGCTGGTCTACGCCCGGGACAACGGCAACAAGCTGGATGACAACGAGCTGCTCGCGCTGGCCGGCGCCGGGCTGCTCACCGGCGGTGTGGAGACCGTGGCCGCGGCGCTGCCGAGTTTCGTCTTCACCCTGCTCACCCGGCGTGAGCTCTTCGAGCAGCTGCAGGCGCAGCCGGAGCTGATCCCGTCGGCGGTCGAGGAACTGCTGCGGTACGTGCCGATCAACACGGCCGCGATGTTCGCCCGCTACGCGCTGGAGGACGTGTGGATCGGCGACACCCTGGTGCGGACCGGCGAGCCCGTGCTGCCCGACCTGCACGCCGCGAACCGCGACCCCGAGGTCTTCGAGAATCCGGAGACCATCGACTTCACTCGCAAGCACAACCCGCACCTGACGTTCGGGCACGGCTCGCACTACTGCATCGGCGCGCAGCTGGCCCGCCTGGAGCTGCAGGAGGCGCTGAAGGCGCTGCTGTCCCGCATGCCGGAGATGAAGCTCGCGGACGGCGTGGAGGGCGTGGAGTGGAAGTACGGCGTCATCGTCCGCGGCCCGTCGCTGCTCCGCATCAGCTGGTGAACTCTTCGCACGCCATAGCTCTTCGCACGTCATAACAGATGTCACCGGGTGGAACGGTTCCACCCGGTGACATCTGTTTATGGGGGCCGTCACCGGGGGCGAGGCTCCGGTGACGGCTCCCTCACTTGGTGAGGCCCTCGTCCAGCAGGGCGAACAGTTCCTCGTCCGTTGCGGACTCGATGTCCTGCTCGACGTCCTGCCCGGCTTCTTCGCCAGCGTCGCCGCGCCAGCTCCGCAGCAGCGCCTCCAGCCGGGCGGCGACCGCTCCCCGGTCGGCGTTCATTCGCTGCAGAGCCTCCGCCAGGCGGTCCACTTCCGCCAGCGCCGCGGCCGTCGGGTCGGCCTCACGCTCGATGAGCTGGTCGCCCAGGTGCTTCGCGAGCGAAGCGGCAGTCGGATAATCGAACACCAGCGTCGCCGGCAGCCGCAGCCCGGTCGCCGAGCTCAGCGCGTTGCGCAGCTCCACGGCGGCCAGCGAGTCGAAGCCCATGTCACGGAAGACCCGGTCGGGGTCGACCGCCTGCGCTCCCTGGTATCCCAGCACCGCCGCCACGTGGCCGCGAACCAGCTCCAGCAGGAACGCCTCGGGGTCCTTCACGGCCGCGAGCCGCTGCCGCAGATCACCGCCGTGCTCCACCGCCTTGCGCGACCGCGAGGGCACCAGGCCGCGCAGCAACGCGGGCACCTCGTCCGCGCGGGAGCGGAGAGCCGCCGTGTCGAACCGGATCGGCAGCACGACCGCCTCCTCCACGCCGAGCGCCGCGTCGAACAGCGCCAGCGCCTCGTCCGTCCCCAGCGCGGGCATGCCGAGCCGCTGCATGCGCTGACGTCCGGCATCGTCCAGCAGTCCGGCCATGCCCGACTCGGCCTCCCATAGCCCCCAGCCGAGCGAGACGGCGGGCAGTCCCAGCTCGCGGCGGTGGGCGGCCAGCCGGTCGAGGAAGGCGTTGGCGGCGGCGTAGTTGCCTTGCCCGGCGCCGAGCAGGGTGCCCGCCGAGGAGGAGAACAGCACGAACGCGGACAGATCGTGGGTGAGTTCGTGCAAGTTCCACGCGGCGTCCACCTTGGGCCGCAGCACCCTGTCCACCTGCTCGGGAGTGAGGTCGGCGACCAGGGCGTTGTCCACGACGCCCGCGGCGTGCACGACCGCCCGCACGGGGTGCGCGGCCAGCAGAGCGGCGACCGCCTCGCGGTCGGCCACGTCGCAGGCCACGATCTCGACCGCGGCGCCGAGCCGGGTGAGCTCGTCTCGCAGCTCGCCCGCGCCCTCCGCCTCCGGGCCGCGCCGGCTGACCAGCACCAGCCGGCTTGTGCCGTACTTCCGCACCAGATGGCGGGCGACGATCGCGCCGAGGCCGCCCGTCCCACCGGTGATCAGCACGGGTCCCTCGATGGCCGGGGTTCGTGTCTCGGTGACCCTGGCCAACCGCGGCACCCGGATCTCGCGGCCGTGGATGACCAGCTCCGGCTCGTCCAGCGTGACGGCCCTGGAGAGCATCCGGGTGTCGGCATCGCGCAGGTGGACGAGGACGATGCGGCCGGGATGCTCGGCCTGGGCGGCACGGACGAGCCCGGCGAGCGGTGCGCCGGCCAGCCCCTCGCCGAGGGTGAGCACCAGCGAGGTGGCGGCGAAGCGCGGCTCGGCCAGCCACGCCGCCAGGACCCGCAGGAGGCCGGTCGTCGCCCGGCGCACGGCCTCCGGCACAGAGCCGTCGTGGTCCGGGCAGTGATACGCGACGACGTCGGGAACCGGGTCCGGTATCGCCGCCGGCTCGTCATACGCGGGGCACCCCAGGCCGTGGACGTCCGGGCCCAGCACCGCCCAGCGCCGGGTGTCCGCGCGCCCGGCGGTGACAGCCGTGTACGTGATCCGGTAGAGCGACCTCTGACCGCCGGTCAGCTGGTCGGCGGACACCTGGCGCGGCACCAGTCCCGCGACCGAGGCCACCGGGAGCCCGTTCTCGTCGGCGACGGTCATGGAGACCATGTCGTCGCGACCGGCCGGCGCGATGCGGACCCGCACCCGCCTCGCGCCCTCTCGGTGCAGCGTCACTCCCGTCCAGGCGAACGGCACGAGCGGCGGCTCGTCCCCGGCTCCCAGCAGCATGGCGTGCCAGCAGGCATCCAGCAGGGCCGGATGCNCCGTCACCGCCGGCCCCTCCAACCCCAGCACATACGCCACCCGGCCGGTGGCCACGCTGTTGAGCGTGCCGTTGCCGAGGTAACCGACCAGGTCGTCGGGGACAGCGGTCAGCTTGGTGCCGTAGTCGCTGTACATGATGCCCGCGAAGATCCCCGTGTCGCTGCCGTGCAGCGAGGTGGGGTCGATGCCGGCATGCTCGATCGCCTCCCAGGCCGTCTCCAGCAGCAGCCGCTGCTGCGGGTCCATGGCCAGCGCCTCGCGCGGGGAGATGCCGAAGAAGTCGGCGTCGAAGCCGGCCGCGTCGTGCAGGAACCCGCCGTGCCGCACATACGACTTGCCCGGCACACCCGGCTCGGGATCGTACAGACCCGCCACGTCCCAGCCCCGATCCTCCGGGAACGGCGAGATCGCATCCACCCCGTCGGCGACCAGCCGCCACAGATCCTCCGGCGAGGCCACCCCGCCCGGATACCGGCACGCCATCCCCACGATCACCACCGGATCGTCGTCGTCGGCCTGCCGGGTGGTGGTCACCACGGGCTCGGGCGTCTCAGCCAGCAGGTGCTCGGCGAGGGCGTACGGCGTCGGGTAGTCGAAGACCAGCGTGGTGGGCAGCCGCATGCCGGTCGCCGCGGAGACCTTGTTCCGGAACTCCACCGCGGTGAGCGAGTCGAAGCCGAAGTCGCTGAAGGGGCGGCGGGGATCGACGTCCTCCGTGCTGTCGTGGCCGAGGACGGCCGCCACCTGCGCGCGTACCAGGTCCAGGGCGAGGGACTTCCGCTCCTCGGCGGGCAGCCCGGCGATCCGGTCCTGGAAGGACACCGCGGCTTGAGCGGCCGCCCGGCGCTTGGACGGGCGGCGGACAAGATCACGCAGCACCGCAGGCGGGTCCTCGTCGCCGGCCCGGAGTGCCCTGGTGTCCAGCCGTACCGGGCAGACGACCGCCTCTCCGCTCGCCAGGGCGGCGTCGAAGAGCGCCAGCCCTTCCTCGGTCGACATCGCGTGGATGCCGGAGCGGTGGATCCGGTCCTGGTCCGCGGCGCCGAGCCGGGCGCCCATGCCGTCCTCGGCCCAGAGGCCCCAGGCCATGGAGATCGCGGGCAGCCCGAGCTCGCGGCGGTGGGCGGCCAGCCGGTCGAGGAAGACGTTGGCGGCGGCGTAGTTGCCCTGGGCGGCGGCGCCCAGGGCGCCGCTGGCGGAGCTGAACACCACGAACAGCGACAGATCACGGCCGAGCTCGTGCAGGTGCCACGCGGCGTCCACCTTGGGGCGGAAGACCGTGTCGAGCCGGTCGGGCGTCATCGACTCGATGAGGGTGTCGGCCAGGACGCCCGCGGCGTGCACGACTCCGCCGACGGGATGCCGGTCGAGGATCTCGGCCACGGCGTCTCGATCGGAGACGTCGGCGGCGACGATGGTCACCGTGGCTCCTCGGGCGGTCAGGGAGGAGCGTAGTTCCTCGGCTCCGGGCGAGTCCGCGCCGCGCCTGCTGACCAGGACCAGCTCGCGCACGCCGTACCGCTCGACCAGATGCCTGGCCACCGCCGCGCCGAGCCCGCCGGTCCCGCCGGTGATCAGCACCGCCTCCGGCATGGAGACGGCCTCCGTCGCGGTTGCCCGCGTCCAGCGCGGCACGAGCAGGGCGCCGTCGCGGATCGCCACCTCCGGCTCCGCCGTGCCAAGAGCCGCCCTGATCGCCCGCTCATCGGCTTCGCCGGCCTCGATGAGCACGAACCTGCCGGGATGCTCGGCCTGGGCCGCGCGGACCAGGCCCCACACCGGCGCGTGCGCCAGGCCGGTGCCGGTCAGGATGGCCAGGCGCGCGTTCTGGAACCGCTCCTCTCGCAGCCAGGTCTGGACGGCCGCGAGCGCCTTCGCGCTTGTCGCCCTGGCCGCCTCCGGTGCAGGGCCGTCGCCCGGTTCGATTCGGAGCACCACGGCCTCCGGCACGTGCTCGGGCACCTCCGCGAGGCTGCCGACCACAGCGATCGTGCCGTCGAACGGCACGCCGCCTGGGCAGTCCCGCCACTGCGTCCGGTAGAGGGACTCGGCTCCGGCTGCGGCCACCGGCCGGGTCACCAGCGTTTCCACCGTCACGACCGGCGTGCCCGACGGGTCGACCGCGGCGAGTGCCACGTCGTGCTCGCCTCGCCGCGTGAGCCGTACCCGCAGCCGTGTGGCCTCGGTCTTGTGTACGGCGACGCCGCGCCAGACGAAGGGCAGCGCCGCCGCGCCGGTGTCGGTGAGAGCACCGGCGTGCAGGGTCATGTCCAGCAGGGCAGGGTGGAGGCCGAAGCCCGTGGTGTCGGCGTCCTCGGGGAGGGCGACCTCGGCGTAGACCTCCTCGCCCCGCCGCCAGGCGGCCTGCAACCCCTGGAACAGCGGGCCGTAGTCCAGGCCGCTGTCCGCCAGCCGTCCATAGGCGTCCGCGATGTCGAGCGGCTGGGCGTCAGCGCCCGACCACCACTGGCCGGCGGTCGCCGGAGGGATCTCCTCCTCGGTGAGGGTTCCGCTCGCGTGCTCGGTCCACGGTTCGTCGACGGCTCGGCCGTGTACGGCTATCGCCCGGCGGCCGGTCGCGTCCCTGGCTCCTACGGTGACGCGCAGGCGTACGGCACCGCCGGACGGGATGGTGAGGGGGGTGTGCAGGGTCAGTTCCTCGATGGCGGCGCAGCCGACGTAGTCGGCGGCGTGGCGGGCCAGCTCCACGAACGCCGCTCCTGGGACCGTGACGGTGCCGTGGACGGCGTGGTCGGCCAGCCACGGGTGGGTCTGCGTCGACAGCTGGCCGGTGAAGGTGACACCGTCCGAGTCCACCTCGTCCAGCGCCGCGCTGAGCATGGGGTGGTTGGCGGGGTCCTGGCCGGTGACGGCGGGGTCGGCGGCCGGTGGCGGGGTGAGCCAGTAGCGGNTGGTGTCGGCGTCCTCGGGGAGGGCGACCTCGGCGTAGACCTCCTCACCCCGCCGCCAGGCGGCCTTCAGGGCCTGGAACGTCTCCCCGTAGGCGTACCCGCGGTCGGCCAGCTCGTCGTAGGCGTCCGCCACGTCCAGCGGCTGGGCGGCCGGTGGCGGCCACTCCGTCAGCTCCGCGCCCGGCGTATCGGACTCGGCGAGGAACCCGGCCGCGTGACGGCGCCATTCGCCGCCTTCCGGCCGGGAGTGGATCCGCACGCTCCTGCGGCCGTGCTCGTCCGGCTCTCCCACATTCACCTGTACGGCGAGCGTCCCGGTTTCCGGGATCACCATGGGCGCTTCCAGCGTCAACTCCTCGATGCCGGTCGCGCCGACCTCCCGGCCGGCCCGCAACGCCAGCTCCACCAGCCCGGTACCCGGGACGATGACGGTGCCGTGGACGGCGTGGCCGGCCAGCCACGGGTGGGTCTGCCGCGACAGCTGCCCGGTGAGGGTGACGGTGCCGTCGTCCGGTGTGGCGACCACTGCCGCCAGCATGGGGTGGTTGGCGGGGTCCTGGCCGGTCAGGCCCGGGTCGGTGGCCGGTGGCGGGGCGAGCCAGTAGCGCCGGTGCTGGAAGGGGTAGGTGGGCAGGTCGGCCGGGAGGGCCGGGGGCAGCAGGGCGGGCCAGGCCGGGGCCAGGCCGGCGGTCCAGGCCCGGCCCAGCGCCAGCAGCAGGCTGCGGGTCTCGTCCTGGCCGCGGCGCAGGGTGGGGATGAACAGGGCCTGGTCGGTGATGGCCGGGCCCAGGGCCGACAGCACCGCATCCGGGCCGATCTCGATGAACCGCGTGACGCCCGCTCGCCGCAGCGCGGCCACGCCGTCGGCGAACCGCACCGGCTCACGCACCTGGCGCGCCCAGTAGCCGGGACCGAGCTCGTCCACCGGCGTGCCGGTCAGCGTCGAGACCATCGCGATGCGCGGCCTGCCGTACCGGAGATCCTCCAGCACCTCGCGGAACCGGGGCAGCATCGGCTNGGCCCAGGGCCGACAGCACCGCATCCGGGCCGATCTCGATGAACCGGCGCACCCCCCGGCCTTGCAGGCGGTCGATCAGGTCGGTGAAGCGGACCGGGCGGCGTACCTGCTGCACCCAGTAGGTGGGGTCGGTGGCCTCACCCAGCACCTCGATCGGCACCTGCGGGGGGTGGAAGGTCAGGCCGGCCGCGATGGGGGTGAAGGCGGGCAGCATCGGCTCCATCAGCGCCGAGTGGAAGGCGTGGGAGACCCGCAGCCGGCGGGTGTTCGGGAAGCGGGCCGCCACCGCCTCCACCGCCTGCCCGGGTCCGGCGATCACCACCGAGGCCGGGCCGTTGACCGCCGCGATGTCCACCCCGTCGGGCCCCTCGGCCAGCACGGCGCGCACTTCGGCTTCGGGGGCCGCGATGGCCACCATCGCCCCGCCGGCCGGCAGCTCCTGCATCAACCGGGCCCGCGCGGTGATGAGGGTGCAGGCGTCCGGTAGCGACAACACCCCGGCAATGTGGGCCNCGGCCTGTTCGGGTCCGGCGATCACCACGGAGGCCGGGCCGTTGACCGCCGCGATGTCCACCCCGTCCACCCCGTCTGCCAGTACGGCGCGCACTTCGGCTTCGGGGGCGGGGATGGCCACCATCGCCCCGCCGGCCGGCAGGTCCTGCATCAGCCGGGCCCGCGCGGTGATGAGGGTGCAGGCGTCCTGGAGCGACAGCACCCCGGCGATGTGGGCGGCGGCGATCTCGCCCACCGAATGCCCGGCCACCACATCCGGCCGCACCCCCCAGGCCTCCAGCAGCCGGGCCAGCGCCACCTCCACGGCGAACAACGCCGGCTGGGCGATACCGGTCTGCGCCAAGGCCTGCTCATCACCGCCCCACATCACCTCACCCACCGCCGGATCCAGGAGGCTGAGCACCTCCTCCAGCGCCCGGGCGAAGACCGGGAACCGGGCGGCCAGCTGCCGGCCCATGCCGGGCCATTGCGAGCCCTGCCCGGTGAAGATGAAGGCCACCGGGCCGGGCAGCGGCGACCCGGCCACCACCCCGGCACCCAGTTCGGCATCCACCCCGGCCACCTGTCCGGCGGGCAGCCCCGACTCGCCTGGGCCCGACTGGTCGTGGCGGGCCAGTGCCAGTAGCCCGGCCCGCAGCTGCGCGGCATCGCCGCCCACGACCACCGCCCGGTGGTCGAACACCGCCCGCCGCGCCGCCGTCCGGCACACCGCGGCAGCATCAAAGCCGGAGTCCAAGGCCTCGGGATCCAGGGCGGCGGCGAACCGGGCCGCCTGCTCCCGCAGCGCCCGCTCGGTGNGAAGGCCACCGGGCCGGGCAGCGGCGACCCGGCCACCACCCCGGCATCCACTCCGGCGTCCGGGTTGGCGGGCAGACCCGACTCGTCCTGGTCCGGCTGGTCGTGGTGGGCCAGTGCCAGCAGCCCGGCCCGCAGCTGCGCGGCATCGCCGCCCACGACCACCGCCCGGTGGTCGAACACCGCCCGCCCCGCCGCCGTCCGGCACACCGCGGCCAGCCAGCCCCGCTCCCCGGCAGACCCGAAACCGGCCTCAACACCGGAGTCCACGCCGGTGTCCACGTCCGCGGTGTCCAGGGCGGCGGCGAACCGGGCCGCCTGCTCCCGCAGCGCCCGCTCGGTCCGCGCCGACAACACCAACGGCCACACCGGCAACCCGGCGGACGCGACCACATCGACACCCTCGCCGCTGGCACCCTCGGCGGCGGTGAGAGCACCATCGGCACCGGCGGCGCCGTCGGCAGGAGCCGTGGGAATCGTGGAGTCCGCAGCAGCCGTGGGGGTGAGGGCGGGGTCGGGTTCTTCCAGGATCACATGCGCGTTGGTGCCGCTGATCCCGAACGACGACACCGCCGCCCGCCGCGGCCGGCCCTCCCGCGGCCAGGCCACCGGCTCGGTCAACAGCCGCACCCGCCCGGCCGCCCAATCCACATGCGGGGAGGGCGCATCCACATGCAACGTCTTGGGCAGCACGCCGTGCCGCATGGCCATCACCATCTTGATCACCCCGGCCACCCCGGCCGCCGCCTGCGCATGCCCGATGTTGGACTTGACCGACCCCAGCCACACCGGCCGCCCCTCCGGCCGGCCCTGGCCATAGGTGGCCAGCACCGCCTGCGCCTCGATCGGATCCCCCAGCCGCGTCCCGGTGCCGTGCCCCTCCACCACATCCACCTCCGCGGCCGCCAGCCCGGCGTTCGCCAGCGCCGCCCGGATCACCCGCTGCTGGGCCGGCCCGTTCGGCGCGGTCAACCCGTTGGAGGCACCGTCCTGGTTGACCGCCGACCCGCGCAGCACCGCCCACACCCGATGACCGCGCCGCCGCGCCTGCGACAACCGCTCCACCACCACCACCCCGGCCCCCTCGGCCCAGCCGGTGCCATCAGCCGCCGCCGCGAACGCCTTGCACCGCCCATCGGCCGCCAGCCCCCGCTGCCGGGAGAAGTCCACGAACGTGCCCGGCGTGGCCATCACCGTCACCCCACCGGCCAACGCCAGGGCGCACTCCCCCGACCGCACCGCCTGCGCCGCCAGATGCAAGGCCACCAACGAGGAGGAACACGCCGTGTCCACCGTCACCGCCGGCCCCTCCAACCCCAGCACATACGCCACCCGGCC
>NZ_MSZZ01000025.1 GCF_002093975.1 Thermoactinospora rubra | reverse complement strand
CAGCTTGCCACCACCCGCCAGAAAGAGGGTGCCCTAGTGATCTACCTTCCTTGGTAAACCACCGCACCAGCGTCGCTGTTCGTGGTCGCCCCAGGCACGGCGGGCTCCATGGACTTCCGGCGGCAGCCGCCTGGCGGTGGTGTCGTCGTAGACAGGCGTGCGGGCGACCACCGGAGGTGCCGGTGTCCGAGGCACGAGTCGGCAGGTCGCCACCAAGCGTCACGCGGGCGTGGCCTTCCGCTGAATTCGCCCGTCCTTGACCGGGATCGGGAATGAGTTGACTCGGCCCGTAAAAGGGGCCTGTCCGGCCGCGCCGAATCGGCTTATACCCGGAAGTACCCGATGATCGGAGGTCCCCATGCGGCTCTTACGCCGTCTCCCCCTGGTGCTCGCCGCTGTCGCGGCCTGGCTTCCGGCGGCCGGTACGGCATCGGCCGACCCCGCAGGAGCCGCCTCGGTGGCGCCCACGGCCGTCGTCAGCGCCGACTTCCCCGACCCTGACGTCCTCCAGGTCGGCTCCACCTTCTACGCCTACTCCACCAGCAGCTGGGCCGGGCGCGTCCCGGTCGCCAGCGCGCCGTCGGCCACCGGGCCGTGGACCGTGCGCGGGGACGCCCTGCCCGCCAAGCCGTCCTGGGCGGGCAACGGCGGGTTCTGGGCGCCCGACGTCTCCCGCCGCGCCGACGGCCGGTACCTGATGTACTTCACCGGGCCCAGCACCGCGACCGGGCGCATGTGCATCGGCGCGGCGGTCTCCTCCAGCCCGCTGGGCCCCTTCCAGCCCCTGGGGAGCGCGCCGCTGGTCTGCAACGCGAGCGAGGGCGGCGACATCGACCCCTCCAGCTTCGTCGACGCCGACGGCCGGCGGTACCTGATCTACAAGAACGACGGCAACGCCGTCGGGCGGCCGACGATCCTGTGGTTGCAGCAGGTCCAGGCCGACGGGGTGACCTTCGTCGGCGGGCGCAGCGAGCTGATACGCAACGACCGGCCGGAGGAGGCCGGGGTGATCGAGGCTCCGGTGCTGGTCAAGCGGCCCTCGCAGTACGTGCTGTTCTACGCGGGCGGCTCCTACGGCGGCAGCGGCTACTTCACCAGCTACGCCACCTCCCGCTCGCTCACCGGCCCCTACGCCAAGGCGTACCGGCCGCTGATGACGACCGCCACGCTGGACGGGGCGGTGCAGGGGCCCGGCGGGGCCGACGTGGCCGGCGACCGCGTCTTCTTCCACGGGTGGGTGGGCAACGCCCGCTGGATGTACACCGCCGACCTGGGGTGGGCCAACGACTACCCGGTCGTCCGCGGCAGCCGGGTGCGGTACGAGGCCGAGCGCGGCTCGCTCCACAATGCCATGGTGCGCACCGGCGCCGCCGGCGCATCGCAGGGCGCCGTCGCCGCGAAGATCGACTACAGCGACAGCTGGGTGGACATCACGGTGTTCGCGCCGGTGACCGGGGACTACACCGCCCACGTGGCCTACGCGGCGGGGTACGGCGACGCGCAGCATCTGGTGACCGTGAACGGCTCGGCGCAGTTCGTCCTGAGTTACCCGAACCGCGGCTGGGACAACTGGACGCAGGTCCGGGCCGACGTCCGGCTGGTCGCCGGGTGGAACACCCTGCGCTTCCAGCACCACGTGCGCTGGGCCGAGCTGGACTACATCGAGGTCGCCTGACCTGGACGGCGTCCGCTAAGGCTCGGCCTCCAGCAGGTGGTCCACCACCGTCCAGGAGATCTCGGCGAACGCCGCCAGCTGCGCCGGGGTGAGCAGGTCGACGAAGTGGCGGCGCACCGACTCCACATGGCCGGGGGCCGCCTGCCGGATGGTCTCCAGGCCGCGGTCGGTGAGCGAGATGACCGAGCCGCGCGCGTCGGAGGCGACCTCCCCGCGCACCACCAGGCCGCGCTGCTCCATGCGCGTGATGTGGTGCGACAGGCGGCTCTTGGACCAGCGCATGTGCCGGGCCAGTTCGGTCAGCCGCATGCTGCCCCCGGGAGCCTCCGACACGTTGGACAGCACGTCGTAGTCGGCTTCGGACAGTCCCGCGTCGCGGGCCAGGTCGCGGGCGATCTGGCGGTTGAGCAGCAGCTGCATGCGCCGGTAGCCGCGCCAGGCGCGGTCTTCTTCCTTGCTGAGCCATCGCGGCCGGTCCACGCCGTCGTCCATGCCACGACAGTGTAGTTGACGTATCACCAAATCTGCGCCTACGGTTGTTGTCATGTCAACATCCCGTCTGATCCTGGGCCTGAACGTCTCCACCTCCGCCGCCCCCGGCTCCGATCCCGTGGCCGACGCCGTACGGGCCGAGGAGCTCGGCTTCGACTTCGTCTCGGCGTCCGACCACCCGTGCACGACACACCCTGCCTACGAGACGTGGACCATGCTGTCGTGGATCGCCGCCGCGACGTCGCGCATCGGCGTGGCCACGCGCGTGCTGGGCGTGCCGTACCGCAACCCCGCCCTGGTCGCCAAGATGGCCGAGTCCTTCGACCGGCTGTCGGGCGGCCGCCTGATCCTCGGCCTCGGCGGCGGGTTCTCCGACGAGGAGTTCAGGGCGTACGGCATGCGGGTCCCGACGCCGCGCGACAAGGTCGACGGGCTGGAGGAGGCGGCGCGCATCACGCGAGGGCTCTGGGCCGAGCGGTCCTTCACCTTCGAGGGCCGCCTGTACGGCACGCGCCAGGCGGAGCTGGAGCCCAAGCCGGAGCGGCGGATCCCCCTCTGGATGGGCACGTACGGCCCGCGGGCGCTGGAGGTGACCGGACGGCTGGCGGACGGGTGGATCCCCTCGCTCGGCTTCGCCTCTCCCGAGGAGGTGAAGGGCATGCGGGAGCGGATGCTGAACGCCGCACGGCGGGCCGGACGGGACCCGGAGGAGATCACGTGCGTCTACAACGTCGGCGTCCGCATCGGCACCGCCCAGACGGATCCCGGCATGGTGTCCGGCCCGGCCGGCGCGGTGACCGACGCTTTGCTGGGGTTCACCGGGTTGGGCTTCACGGGGTTCAACTTCATGATCTCCGGCCCGGACGCGGCCGAGCAGACCGAGCGGCTGGCCCGCGAGGTGCTTCCCGTGCTGCGGGCACAGGCGGGGGCATAGGAAGCAGGCGGGGCACGGGAAGGCCGCGTGCGCCTTGTGGGTGAGAAGGCGCACGCGGCCGGCTACCGGATCGCCCACCGGGTCAGCCGCACTGCTGCGCCGCCACGGTGGCCACCGCGTTACACAGGTTCACCCGCCCGTGGCCGAAGTTGTCGTCCCGGCCCGGGAGGCCCAGGTCGTCCACCGTCTGCTTGAGCCGGCTCGCGGCGCCGGAGGCGGACATCGTGGGGAAGCGCGCCCGGATCGCGGTGGCGACCCCCGCGGCGACCGGGGCGGCCATGGAGGTGCCGTCCAGCTCCGCGTACTGGTCGCCCGGGATCGTGGACAGCACGTCCTCGCCCGGAGCGGCGACGTCGACGAACGAGCCGGTGTTGGAGAAGGAGGCCAGCTGGTCGCGGTCGGTCGTCGCCGAGACGGCCACGACCTCCTCGTAGGCGGCGGGGAAGAACGGCGTGCCCCGATCCTCCAGCGCCACGTTGCCCGCCGAGGCGACGAGCGTGGCGCCCTGGGACAGGCCCAGCTGCCAGGCGTTCTGGATGGCCTGGTGGAGCGCGGGATGGTCGGTGCGGCCGCCGAGGCTCATGTTGATGACCTTCGCGCCCTGCTGCCAGGTCCACAGGATGCAGTCCGACACGTCCGCGACGGTGCCGCGGAGGTTGTTGTCCAGCGCCTTGCAGACGACCAGCCTGGCGTTGAACGCGACGCCCGCGCCGCCGCGGGCGTTGCCCGCCTTGGCGGCGA
Source organism: Thermoactinospora rubra (assembly GCF_002093975.1). Classification (GTDB taxonomy): domain Bacteria; phylum Actinomycetota; class Actinomycetes; order Streptosporangiales; family Streptosporangiaceae; genus Nonomuraea; species Nonomuraea rubra_A. The sequence continues at coordinate 194,588 of NZ_MSZZ01000025.1, read as the reverse complement.
GGATGCCGGCCACGTGGGTGCCGTGGCCGTTCCCGTCGTGGCAGCTGCCTTCGACGATGCCGCCGTTGAACGCGCCGGTGGAGCGGGCGCAGGCGACGACGTTGGCGGCCAGGTCCTCGTGGGCCTTGTCGATCCCGGAGTCCACCACCCCGACCTTGACGGGCGCGCCGGGGACGCCGGCCTCGGCGATGGTGAAGTAGCCCTCCGGCGCGTCGACGTCGGCGTCGGCCAGGCCGCCGGTCTGGCCGGTGTTGTGCAGGTGGTACTGCTCGGCGAAACGGGGGTCGCCGGGGAAGACGGGCGGCGGCGCGTCGGCCGTGAGGATGTGGTTGGGGGCGGCGTACTCCACCGAGGGGTCGCGGGCCAGCCGGGCGGCCACCCGGGCGGGGTCCTCGGCGGTCTGGACGAGGTCGGCGCCCACCAGGAGCGTCCGTAAGAGGCGGGTGCCGCCGGAGCGGCGCTCGAGCCCGCGCCGTGCGGCCTCGGGGACGGCGGGCCGGTACTTGACGATGACGGTGTGGGGGTCGTACGGCGGAGCCGCGTGCGCCGGTGACGGCAGGGCTAAGGCTGCCGCCACGGCCGCCAGGGCGCTGCCCGTGGCCAGGATGCTTCGCATGGCGTCCTCTCTTCGGGTCGTGGGACCTCTTCGGGGGCGTGGGACGCGCGGGCGGCTGGCGCGCGTCCGGCACGGAACCGCCCTCACTGTGCGGGCGGTTCGGCCGTACGTCTGCGGACAAATACGCATCCGCCCTGCGGACAAATGCGCACTCGACACCGCGGCCGTAAGGTGACGGCATGCGTTTCGGGGTGCTGGGGCCGCTGGCGGTGTGGACGGACGCGGGTGAGCCGGTCGCGATCCCGGGGGCCAAGGTCCGCGCGTTGCTGGCCGACCTGCTGGTGCACGAGGGCCGGCCGGTGTCCGCCGACCGGCTCGTGGAGGACCTGTGGGGCGACGAGGCGCCCGCCAACCCCGTCGCGGCCCTCCAGGTGCGGGTCTCCCAGCTGCGCAAGGCGCTGGAGGACGCCGAGCCGGGCGGGCGCGACCTGGTGGTCTCGCGTCCGGCGGGCTACCTGCTGCAGGTCCCCGACGACGCGGTGGACGCCCGGCGGTTCGCCGAGCTGACGGCGCGGGCCCAGGACACGGCCGATCCGAGGGCGCGGGCGGCCCTGCTGTCCGACGCGCTGGCCCTGTGGCGGGGCCCCGCCTACGCCGACGTCGCCGACCAGCAGTTCGCCGGGCCGGCCGTCGCGCATCTGGAGGAGCGGCGGCTGGCCGCGCTGGAGCAGCGGGCGCGGGCCAGGCTGGAGCTGGGCGAGCACGTGCTGCTGGCCGGGGAGCTGGCGGACCTGGTGGCCCGGCATCCGCTGCGGGAGGGGCTGCGCGCCGCCCACATGCTCGCCCTCTACCGGTCCGGACGGCAGAGCGACGCGCTGGCCAGTTACGCGGAGCTGCGCGAGCGGCTGGCCGAGGAGCTGGGCCTGGACCCCGGTCCGGACGTGACCGCGCTCCACCAGGCGATCCTGCGGCAGGACCCGGCGCTCGACGCGCCCCCGGCCCTCGCGCCCACCGCCCGCCGCACCAACCTGCCGGCGCCGGTGAGCGACCTCATCGGCCGCGAGGGGGCGCTGGCCGAGGTGAAGGCCCAGCTGGAGGCCAACCGGCTGGTCACGCTGACCGGCACGGGCGGCGTGGGCAAGACGCGGCTGGCCCTGGAGGCGGCCCGGCGGCTGGTCGACGCCCACCCCGACGGGGTGTGGCTGGTGGAGCTGGCCCCGCTCGACGCCCAGGCCGAACCGGCCGAGCTGGCCGAGGCGGTGCTGGCGGCGCTCGACATCCGGCAGGAGGCCGGGCCCGCCACCGCGGCCGACCGGCTCGCCGACGCGCTGCGCGCCATGGACCTGCTGCTGGTCCTCGACAACTGCGAGCACGTCGTGGAGGAGGCCGCCGCGCTGGCCGAGGCGCTGCTGCAGGCCGCCCCCCGGCTGCGGGTCCTGGCCACCAGCCGCGAGCCGCTGGGGCTGGCGGGCGAGGTGGTGTGGAGCGTGCCGCCGCTGGAGGTGCCGGAGGGCGCCGGCCTGGCCGAGGTCGCCCGCGCCGAGGCGGTGAAGCTGTTCGTGGCCCGCGCGGGCGCCGCCACCCGCTCCTTCGCCCTGGACGAGACCAACGCGGAGGCCGTGGCCCGGCTGTGCCGCCGCCTCGACGGCATCCCGCTGGCGCTGGAGCTGGCGGCCACGCGCGTGCGGGCGCTGGGCGTGCAAGGCGTCGTCGACCGGCTCGGCGACCGCTTCCGCCTGCTCGCGATGGGCGCGCGCGGCGCGCCACGCCGCCAGCGGACGCTGACCGCGGTGATCGACTGGAGCTGGCAGCTGCTCACCCCGCCGGAGAAGGCGGCCCTGCGCCGCCTGGCCGTCCACGCCGACGGCTGCACGCTGGAGGCCGCCGAGGAGGTCTGCGCGGGCGGGGAGGTCGCGGCCGCCGACGTGCTCGACCTGCTCACCCGGCTGGTGGACCGGTCGCTGGTGGTCGTGGCTGAGGGCCCGGCCGGCGTGCGGTACCGGCTGCTGGAGTCCATCGCCCAGTACTGCCTGGACCGCCTGGCCGACGCGGGCGAGCTGGAGGAGGTCCGGCAGGCGCACGCGCGCCACTACCTGGCGCTGGCCGAGCGGGCCGAGCCGTACCTGCGCGGGCGCGAGCAGCGGCGCTGGCTGCAGAGGCTGGACGCCGAGGCGTCGAACATGCGCGCCGCCCTCGACGCCGCCTCCCCCGAGGAGGGGCTGCGGCTGGTCAACGCGCTGGCGTGGTACTGGTTCCTGCGTGGCAGGCTGGCCGAGGCGCGCAGGTCGTTCGACACGGCGCTGGCGCGGGCCCCCGGGGCCTGCCGTGACCGCGCACGCGCGGCCGCCTGGCGTGCCGGCTTCGCGCTGCTGCGGGGCGAGGAGGCGGACTGGGAGGAGGCGCTGCGCGGCCTGGACGATCCCGCCGCCCGGGCGCGGGCGCAGTGGTTCGTCACCCTCGCCCTGACCGACGTGCCCTCCAGCCGGCGGCTGCTGTCGGAGGCGATGGCGACCTTCCGCGAGACGGGCGACCGGTGGGGGACGGCCGCGGCGCTCTGCAGGCAGGCGATGTACTCCTACATGCAGCGCGACTTCGAGGCCCTGGAGCGGGACGGCGAGCGCAGCGCCCGGCTGTTCAGGGAGCTGGGCGACGGGTGGGGGCAGCTGCAGGCCACCGAGTGGCTGGCGGGGCTGGCCGAGATGCGGCTCGAGTACGACCGGGCGGCGGAGCTGTTCACCGAGGCGCTGCGCCTGGCCGAGGAGCTCGGGCTGTGGCCGGAGGCGGTGCGCCGCCTGTGCTGGCTGGGCTGGATCGCGACGCAGACCGCCGACCACCACCGCGCGGTCGACTACGCCCGGCGGGCCGCCCGGCTGGCCGAGCAGCAGGGGCACCGGGAGGGCCGGGTGTTCGCCGGGATGGTCCTGGGGATGGCGGCGCGCCGGGCGGGAGACGTCGAGCTGGCGGAGCCGGAGCTGCGGGGACTGCTCGCGGGCGTGCCGCGCGGTCCCGGCGCCGAGCCCCCGCCGCACCTGCCGGTGACGCTGATGGAGCTGGGGTTCATCGCCGAACGGCGGGGCGACGCCAAGCAGGCGCGCGAGTCGCACCTGGAGGCCTTCGCCGCCGCCCGCCGGCTCGGCGATCCGTGGAGCGCGGCGATGGCGGTGGACGGGCTGGCCGGGGCGGCCGCGGCGGCGGGCGAGCACGAGCGGGCGGCCCGGCTGCTCGGCCTGGCCGCCGAGTCCCGGGCCGATCGGCGGCTCAGCCCGGCGGACGCGGCGGAGATCGAGCGGGTGTCGGCCGCCGTCCGCGAGGCGCTGGGGGAGGACGCCTACAAGGCGGCCTACGAGGAGGGGCGCAGGCTGAAGATCGACGACGCGCCCGACGTGTAGGCCGCGTCGCACTCGAACCGGGGCGGGCCGGGTCAGGCGGACTCCACCAGCTCGGCCAGCCGGTCGAAGAACTCCTGCCAGCCTTCCCTGGCCTGCTCGGCGTGCTCCTCGTCGGTGTTCACGCCGGCCTGGTGGAAGCGCATCTCGGTGCGCCCGCCGTTCTCCAGCAGGTGCAGGGTGACGACCGACGCCGGCCCGTCGCCCGGGTTGTCCGGGTCGCCCGTGGTGAACACCAGCCGCGAAGGCGCCTCGACCTCCCGGTAGACGCCCTCCAGCGTGGCCTCGAACCCTTCCTCGCCCACCAGGACGGCCCGCCAGGCGCCGCCGGGCCGTACGTCGAGGACCACGCGGTCGGCGGGGGTGGCGAAGGTGCGGGGGCCGAACCAGGCGGCGAAGCGCTCCGGCTCGGTCCAGGCGCGGTACACCTCCTCGCGGGGCGCGTCGAAGAAACGGACGATCTCGTACTCGGCGGTCGTCTGCGGGCTCATCGTGGAAGTCCTCTCGTCGGGGTGACGAGTCAACGATGGCCGGACCCGCTTACGGCTTTCTTCCCCTGGCCTTACGGCCCGCCTGGCGGGGCTTCATCGGATACTGGGGTGGAGCAGGAAAGGGAGGGGCCATGGCCGTCGACCTGAACCACACCATCGTTCCCTGCCGCGACAAGCTGGCCTCCGCGCGGTTCCTGGCCGGCCTGCTGGACCTGGAGGTCCAGCAGGAGTGGGGCGGGTTCATCCCGGTCCAGACCGCCAACGGCGTGACGCTCTACTACATGGAGGCCGAGGACTTCCGCCCGATCCACTACTGCTTCCTGGTCGGCGACGAGGAGTTCGACGCGATCCTCGCCCGGGTCGCCGGGCGCGGGCTCACCTACTGGGCCGACCCGGGGCACAGGAAGGAAGGCGAGATCAACCACCTGTTCGGCGGGCGCGGGTTCTACTTCGACGACCCCGACGGCCACAACCTCGAGGTCATCACGGCCCCCTACAGCCAGTGATTGTCGTGGCGCAGGAAGAACTCGGCCTTCTCCTCGTCGCTGAGCGAGGCGAGGTCCGGCAGCCCCTCGAAGTAGCCCTCGCGCGGCGCGCCCGGTGAGAAGTGCAGCAGCATCGAGGCGGGCGCGCCGGACTCGTTGCGGAAGCCGTGCACGCCGCCGATGGGCACGTGGACGAAGTCGCCGGGGTGGCACTCCAGCCAGCTCTCGCCGTTGTAGATCTTGACGGTGCCCTCCAGGACGTAGAAGGACTCCGAGATCGTGCGGTGGAAGTGGGGGCCGGGGCCGGACGGCTCGGCGGGCATGTTCCATCGGTACAGGCCGAACAGCCCGCCGGTGGACTGCCCGGTGGCCAGGTAGTGGACGCTGCCGCCGCTGGCGTAGACCAGGTCGGGGCCCTGGCCGGCGGGCCGGTGGACGGTGCTGATCTCGCCCTTGTCGCCGAGGTAGCGCGGTTCGGGATAGCTCATGTGCCCCATCATGTCCCGGCAGGGCCGGCCGGGCGCGGGCGGGTGCGGTGCCCGCGCCCGGCCGCAGGTCAGGGGTACAGGCCGCGCATGCGGTGGGCCTCGGCGACCCGGCCCACGCCGATGACGTGCGCCGCCTGCCGCAGGGTGAGGCCCCGCTCGGCCGCGAGCGTCCGCACCTCGCCGTAGGCGCTCTCCATCAGGTCGCGCAGCTTCAGCTCGACCTCGCCCGCGCTCCAGGAGTAGGCCTGCGTGTTCTGCACCCACTCCAGGTAGGAGACGATCACCCCGCCCGCGTTGGCGAGGATGTCCGGCACGACCGTGGCGCCCTGGGCCGCCAGGATCTCGTCGGCCTCGGGGGTGGTCGGGCCGTTGGCGCCCTCGACGATGAGGCGCGCCCGGATCCGCGCGGCGTTCCCGGCCGTGATGACGCCCTCCAGCGCGGCCGGGACCAGGACGTCCACGTCCAGCTCCAGCAGCTCCTCGTGGGACAGCGCGTCGGCGTGGCGGTAGCCGCGCACGCCGCCGGACTCGGCGGTCCAGGCGCGCAGGCCGGCGACGTCCAGCCCGGCCGCGCGGTACACCGCCCCCGTCGCGTCGGAGACGGCCACGACCTTGCAGCCCGCGTCGGCGAGGAACTGCGCCGCCAGCGAGCCGACCTTGCCGAAGCCCTGCACGGCGACGGTCGTGCCCTCGGGGGAGCGGCCCAGCGCGGCCAGCGCGACGATCTGCACGCCGCGCGAGGTGGCCCCGGCCCGGCCCAGGGAGCCGCCCAGCGTCGTCGGCTTGCCGGTCACCACGCCGGGCACCGAGTAGCCGGCGTTGACGCTGTAGGTGTCCATGATCCAGGCCATGGTCTGCTCGTCGGTGCCGACGTCGGGGGCGGGGATGTCCTTCTCGGGGCCGATCAGGGGCAGGATCTCGTTGACGTAGCGCCGGGTCAGGCGCTCCAGCTCGCGGGTGGTCAGGGTCGCGGGGTCGACGGCGACGCCGCCCTTGGCTCCGCCGTACGGGATGCCCACGAGCGCGCACTTCCAGGTCATCCACATGGCCAGCGCGGTGACCTCGTGGATGTCGGTGGCGGGATGAAAGCGGATGCCGCCCTTGGCGGGGCCGCGCGTGATGTTGTGCTGCACCCGGTAGCCCTGCACGACGTCCATCCGGCCGTCCTCGCGGCGCACGGGCACCGAGACCGTGAGCGAACGGCGGGGCGTGGCGAGCATCGCGTGCATGCCCTCGTCCAGTCCCAGATGCTCGGCGGCCTGGGCCAGCTGGTGGAGGGCGGAGTCGAGGGCTTGGCGCCCGGGAGTGATCTGGGCCGGCGTCCTTGACGGCACCATGACGGTCATGGAAGGAGTTCCTCCTGGGTCGGTCGCCCGGCGGTCGGGCCGGGCGCCGTTGCCCAGCCCTTTTGGGCGATCTGTCGTAAAGATCCTATGGCGAGCTTTTTGACCTTGCCTAGTGGCGGGCGTTGCGTCTTCCCGGGATTCATGCTGGTCTGTTGTGGCCTTGTGGCCGCTTCGTTGCCGGCGTTGCAACGGGCCGATCATGGGAACGAAGGAGAGACATGCCAGCACTCGTGGTCGGACCCATGTTGCGATACGTCGACGACTCCACCGCCTCGATCTGGGTGGAGACGAGCGAGCCCTGCGAGGTCACGGTCGAGGCGGGCGGGCACAAGTGGCACGCCCCGACGTTCACCGTTCACGGTCACCACTATGCCGTGGTGGATCTCACCGATCTGTCAAGCGACGTGACGTACGAGGTCAGGTTGGGGGAGGAGCGGGTCTGGCCGGTCGAGGGCCACCCGCCGAGCCGCATCCGGCTCGTCCCGCGCTCGGTCCGCCCGAAGATCGCCTTCGGCTCCTGCCGTACCAGCGTGCCCCACGACGCCATGCACAACCTCAGCCACGGCGTGGACGTGCTGCGCGCCTACGGCCGGCACCTCATGGACGCCCCCGGCGAGCAGTGGCCGCACCTGCTGCTGCTCCTGGGCGACCAGGTCTACGCCGACAACCCCTCGCCCCAGATGCTGGAGTTCATCGCCGCGCGCCGGGGGCCGGACGAGGAGCCCAAGAAGGAGATCGCCGACTTCGAGGAGTACGCCGAGCTGTACCGCCGGGCCTGGACCGATCCCGACATCCGCTGGCTGCTGTCCACGGTCCCGACGGCCATGATCTTCGACGACCACGACCTGCGCGACGACTGGAACACCTCCCGCGACTGGCGGCGCAAGATGGCCAGGGTGCCGTGGTGGCGGCGCCGCGTGGTGGCGGGGCTCGGCGCGTACTGGATCTACCAGCACCTCGGCAACCTCTCGCCCGCCCAGCGCGCGGCCGACCCGCTGGTCAGGAGCCTGCGGGAGAGCGACGCGAGCCAGGCGCTCGACGCCTTCGCCGAGCGGGCCGACGCCGACCCGAGCAGCAACCGCTGGAGCTACGCGCGGCAGTTCGGCGACACCCGGCTCATCATGATCGACACCCGGTGCGCCAGGCAGCTCACCCCGCGCGACCGCAGGATGCTGGACCCGGAGGAGTGGGCCTGGCTGGAGCATCAGCTCAAGGCCCCCGCCGGACGCCTGGTCATCGGCTCGTCGATCCCGTACCTGCTGCCCGAGGGCGTCCACTACGTCCAGAACTGGAACGAGGCCCTGTGCGACGGCAAGTGGGGCAGGCTCGTCGCCCGGCTGTCGGAGTCCTTCCGCCAGGCCTTCGACCTGGAGCACTGGGCGGCCTTCCGCGCGTCCTTCGACTCCCTCGGGCGGCTGCTCCACCGCCTCGGCAAGCCGGTGATCATCCTGTCCGGCGACGTGCACTACTCCTACGCCGCGCAGGCAGGCAACATCCACCAGATCGTCTGCTCGCCCCTCCGCAACCCGCTGAGCCGCGCGCTCCGCCTGGCCAACGTGGTCACGCAGTTCGGCATCGCCACGCTGGTCGGGCGCTTCCTGGCGCGCCTGGCGGGACTGCCCCGGCCGCCGTTCCGCTGGCGCGTCACCAAGGGGCCGTGGTTCCAGAACGCGCTGGCCACGCTGGAGCTGGGCGAGCCGGTCGTGGTGACCTGGTACCAGGCCTCGCCCGAGCTGTCCCGGCTGGGCTCTGTACAAATCAAATGAAAACGATTATCGTCCTGATTTCGTGACTTCTGACCATTACACCGTCGCCGTGCCGTTCTACGACCTGTGGCACGAGGACGGCCACGTGCCGCAGGTGCGGGCGTCGCTGCCCGCCGCGCTGTCCGGGGTACGGCGCAGCGTCCTGGAGGTGGGCGCGGGGACCGGGCTGATCACCATGACGATCGCGGAGGCGACCCCGGCGGAGATCTTCGCGCTCGAGCCGTCGCTCGGGATGCGAGGGGTGCTGCTGTCGCGGCTGTCGGAACGGCCCGAGCTGCGGGAGCGGGTCACGGTGCTGCCCTACGACGCGCTCAACGCCGACCTGGACGAGCCCGTCGAGGCGGTGGTGATGATCTCGGTGCTCTACGCCTTCCCGCCGCAGGAGCGCGCGAAGCTGTGGGAGGTGCTGGCCAGGAACCTGGAGCCGGGCGGGCTGCTGGTGTTCAACTTCCGCGAGCGCGGGAACCCGGTGCCGGGCGAGTCCGAGCTGATGGGGTCCTACCGGGTGGGGCGCCACGTGTACGAGGTGTGGGGGCAGGTGCTGGAGGTCGGGGAGGAGCTGGTCAGGGCCCGCTACCACTACCGCATCCGGCACAGGGGCGTGGTGATCAGCGAGGACGTCGTGGTCGGCGACGCATACCGGCCGTCCATGGCCACCGTGGAGCGCGAGCTGGCCGAGGCGGGCTTCCTGCCGGGCACGGCGCCCGACGGCCTGCTGTCCTGGCGCCGCGCCGCCTGACATCCCAGGCATGGCCTGACGACTACGAGGGGGAGGTGGCCGTCCCGTGCTGGGTGAAGGCCGAGGCGGTACGGCGGCGCCGGGGTGATGAGGCGGCGCCGCCGTACCGGGAAGCGGTTACTCCTGGAAGGACGCGATCGCCTCGGCCAGGCGGTCGAGCGCCCAGAGGAGGTCCTCCTCCGAGATGACGATCGGCGGAGCCAGCCGGATCGTCGAGCCGTGCGTGTCCTTGGCCAGCACGCCGCGGGCCATCAGCGCCTCCGACACCTGGCGGCCGGTGGCCAGCGACGGGTCGATGTCGACGCCCGCCCACAGGCCGCGGCCCCGCACCGCCACGACGCCCTTGCCCACCAGCTCGGTCAGCCTGGCGTGCATGAGCTCGCCCAGCCGGGCGGCACGCTCCTGGAACTCGCCCGTGTTGAGGATCTCGATGACGGCGTTGCCGACCGCGCAGGCCAGCGGGTTGCCGCCGAAGGTCGAGCCGTGCTGCCCCGGCTTGATGACGCCCAGGACGTCCGCGTCGGCCGCGATGGCGCTGACCGGGACGACGCCGCCGCCCAGCGCCTTGCCCAGGACGTAGATGTCCGGCACCACGCCCTCGTGGTCGCAGGCGAAGGTCTTGCCGGTGCGGCCCAGGCCGGACTGGATCTCGTCGGCGATCATCAGGATGCCGTGCTCCGTGCACAGCTCGCGGACCTGCCGCAGGTACCCGTCCGGCGGCACCAGCACGCCCGCCTCGCCCTGGATCGGCTCCAGCAGCACCGCGACCGTGTTCTCGTCGATCGCCTCGCGGATCGCCTCGGCCGAGCCGTACTTGACGATCTTGAAGCCGGGCGTGTAGGGGCCGAAGTCGTCGCGCGCGTCCGGGTCGGTGGAGAAGCTCACGATCGTGGTGGTGCGACCGTGGAAGTTGTCCTCCATCACGATGATGTTCGCCTGCTCGGGCGCGACGCCCTTGACCTGGTAGCCCCACTTGCGGGCCACCTTGATCGCCGTCTCGACGGCCTCGGCGCCGGTGTTCATCGGCAGGATCATGTCCTTGCCGGTCAGGTCGCCCAGGCCCTGGCAGAACCGGGCGAACTGGTCGTGGTAGAAGGCGCGGCTGGTCAGCGTGAGCGTGCGCAGCTGCTCCTGGGCGGCCTCGATGATCTTCGGGTTGCCGTGGCCGAAGTTCAGGCTCGAGTAGCCGGCCAGGAAGTCCAGGTAGCGCCTGCCCTCGACGTCGGTGACCCAGGCGCCGTGGGCCTCGTGGATGACCACGGGCAGCGGGTGGTAGTTGTGCGCGCTGCGGCGCTCGCTGACCTCGATAAGTTCGCGGGTGGTGCTCATCGGATCTCCAGGGTGCAGCACTTGGGACCGCCGCCTGCCTTGCGCAGCTCGGACAGGTCGACCGGGATGACCTCGTAGCCGCGGCGCTTCAGCTCCAACTGCAGCTCCTGTGCCTCGACGTTGATGACGACGTGGGAGCCGTCGCTGACCGCGTTGAGACCCAGCACCTCCGCGTCCGCGGCGGTCGCGATCACCGCGTCGGGGAACATCCGGCGCAGCACTTCCTGGCTCCCCTGGGAGAACGCTCCGGGGTAGTAGGCGATATTCCGCCCGTCCAGCGGGAAGAGCGCGGTGTCGAGGTGGTAGTAGCGCGGGTCGACGAGCTGGAGCGTGACGACCGGCAGGCCGAGGAACTCCTGGGCCTCCAGGTGTGCGGCCTTGTCGGTGCGGAAGCCGGTGCCGGCCAGGATCACCTCGTCCAGGGTGAGGAAGTCGCCCTCGCCCTCGTTGGTGAAGGACGCCTCCTTGGTGGCGTAGCCGCGCTCGGCGAACCACCGCAGGTAGGCCGGTCCCTCGGCGGCCCGCTCGGAGTGGGCGAACTTCGCGCCGTACACGCGGCCGCCGACCACGAGCGCGCCGTTGGCGGCGAACACCATGTCGGGCAGGCCCTCGACCGGGTCGATGAGGCTCACCTGGTGGCCGAGCTCCTCGTAGGCCGCCTTGAGCCCTTCCCACTGCCTGATCGCGGTGTCGCGGTCGGCGCCCTGTTCGGGGTCCATCCAGGGGTTGATCGCGTACTCGACCGCGAAGTGCTCAGGGCGGCACATCAGGTAGTGCTTGGGCATGCCGATCTCCATCGTCGTTGAGGGGGAACGGAGGAAAGCCTAGGAATGCATGTTTATGCAGGCCAAGCAATGCGGCATGCGTGTTCGCGCGGGTCTGTTGCGACTTTCAGCCCGCCACCGGCGATTCGTTGCGCGTCTCGGGGACGGCGGAGCCCGCGGGCGCGTCGACGAGGCGGGAGAGCACGATGGACGACTTGGTTCGCACCACGAAGGGCTCGGCGGCGATGCGCTCGATCACCCGCTCGACGTGGCGCACGTCTGTTGCGCGGATGTGCAGCAGCGCGTCCGCCTCGCCGGTGATCGTCGCCGCGGAGACGACCTCGGGATACCTGCTCACGGCGAGCGCGATGTCGGAGGGACTGGTCTTGCCCTGGCAGAACAGCTCGACGTACGCCTCGGTGGTCCAGCCGAGGGCCTGGGGGGAGACGCGGGCGCTGAACCCGGTGATCGCGCCGGCCTGGCGGAGGCGGTCGACGCGGCGCTTCACCGCGGACGCCGACAGGCCGACATGCTGCCCGATTTCGGCATATGTCGCCCGTGCGTCCTCCACAAGTGCGCCGATGATGTCTCGGTCAAGTCGGTCCAGTTCCACGAAAGTCCTGTATACCGCGTCGGGCGCGCCAATTACTCTTGACTACCGAGAGTAGTCGAAAGGACGCGAAAATGTTTCGAGTGCTGATCGGTTTCGTCGCCGGCGGCATCGCGCTCGCCGGTCTCGCCGCGCCCGCGCAGGGCAGTGAGCCGCGTTCGGGCTGCGTGTGCTCGATGGAGTACCGGCCGGTCGTGGGGGAGGACGGCAAGACCTACCCCAATGCGTGCTCGGCGGCGTGCGCGGGGGTCGCCGCCCGCCCGTGCCCGGCCCAGTAGCCGCCCGACGCGGGACAGCGCCGGCAGGCGAGGCGTGACGAAGCCGTCGAACGCCGCCATGCCCGGCGCTGTCGCCGCGGGCGCCTCCCGGCCTGAGCAGGGGGAGGGTCGCGTCAGCCCTTGTCGTCCTCGCCGGTGAGGGCCTCCTGGGCCTCTTCGGGGGAGGCCTCCAGGTCCTGCTCCGCCTCGGCCGTCGCCTGCGCCGAGGCCTTGTCCAGCCGTACCCAGCTCAGCACGCTCTCCACCGAGAACAGCACGAACAGGTAGGCGGTCAGGACGGCCAGCACCGGGGTCAGCACGCCCAGGGCGGCGCCCAGGCCGATCACCAGCAGGCGCAGCTCCCAGCCCAGGCCGGCGTAGAAGACCCAGGCCGGCGGCCAGATGCTCTGCCGCGTGCGGTAGACCGTGTCGTAGGTGTGGTAGCCGACGACGTAGAGCAGCACGTACAGCAGCCACTTGGGGGCGTCGGCGGCCAGCCCGACCAGGATGATCGTCAGGAACTCGGCGCCGCGCAGCAGCGGCGGCACCAGCCAGTCGAAGCGGCCCAGGTGGTGGCTCGGCGCGGTGGGCAGCACCAGCACCAGCATGACCAGCGCGGGGACCAGGAGCCAGAAGCCAGGCTTCAGCAGCCCCGCGACGGCCATCGCCACGATCGCCAGCAGGGCGACCAGCAGCATCGGCACCGGTGGCAGCCCGCGGCCCAGGCGGGGGGCCACGGCGTGGACGAGGGGCCCGTCGTCGCGGTAGGCGAGCAGGCGCGCGGTCTGGATGCGCCGCCGTTCCTCGTCGGGGTCGGTCGGCGTGGCAGTGGCCTGCGGCTGAGTGATCATGATGCGAGCGACCTCATCAGGCGTCCGGTGAGCGAGTAGCAGGCGGCGAGGGAACCCCAGATCACCAGCGTGAGGAAGGTCACGCGGGCGTCGAAGAGGGCGGCGGTGACCGCGATGGCCGCGAAACGCTCGCCGATGGGGAAGACCAGCATCTTGCGCGACCAGTGGACGACGCGGTAGCGGCCGGCCTTGGTCCACATGCGCAGCAGGCCGCGGATGCCGGTGCTGCGCTCGACCTTGCGCTTTTCCAGCTGCTGGCGCAGCGGGCGGTCGTCGGGCGCGCTCAGCTCGAGGGTGGGCAGCGGGCGCGGCGGGCGGCGCCGGTTGGCCACGCCGAAGGAGAAGTCGAGCAGGTGGCGGACCGACTGCAGGGCGATCGCGGCCAGCGCGAGGATCCAGATGTCGTCACTGTGCCCGGCCACCACGTAGCCGATCGCCAGCCCGGCGAAGACGACGTACTCCTTGAAGCGGTCGAAGGTCGCGTCGAGCCAGGCGCCCAGCACGCCGAACCTGCGGGCGTAGCGGGCCAGCTGCCCGTCGACGCAGTCGAAGACGAACGCGAAGTAGATCAGCACGCCGCCCGCGACCATGCCCAGCCGCTGGCCGGTGGCGAAGCAGGCGGCCGCCGCCACGCCCAGCGCGATGGAGATCAGCGTCACCTGGTTGGGCGTGAGCCCGCGCCGGGCCGCCCAGCGGGCGATGAAGCGCGAGTAGGTGCTGACGAAGAAGGTGGTGAAGAAGCCGTCGGCGCCCTTGACCGCGTTGTTGAGGCGGGCGCGGTCCTCGTCCATGCCGATCATCTCGGCGCCGGCCTCGTTGGCCTCTTCCTGCGTGGTGACCCGGCGGTAGAACAGGTCGCGGCGGCCGCGGATGCCCACCGACACGCCCTTGCGGACCAGGCCGAAGGCCACCAGCTGGACCAGGTCGTCGTCGGGCCCGAACAGGTGGGCCATGCCCGCCAGCTCGCGGCAGGTCTCGGCCAGCAGCGGCGCGTGCCGCGCGTGCAGGTAGAGCGGCCCGAGCAGGACGGCGTTGGGCCGGGTGACCGCGTGGTGCGCCGTGCCGACCGACACCACCCGCGACTTGCCGGCGCGGGTGCGGACGGCCAACCCCTCGAAGGTGCGGGAGCCGATCTCCGGCGCCGCCTCCTCGATGGGGGGCAGCTCGTCGGTCTCCTCGCCGTTGTCGGGGCGCGGCTCTTTGACGATCAGGGCCAGCGCGCCGCGTTTGGTCTTGGTGATCTGGTAGATCAGCTCGTCGTGGACGACCGAGTTGTCGGGGAGGATGAGGAGGTTGTCGGTCGCGGCGTCGGCGACGTCGGCCAGGGCGCGCAGCATGGCGGCCACGTCGGCGTGGGCGATCGTGGCGGGCTCCGGATCCAGGGAACGGACCTGGCTGAGCAGCTGCTGGCCGACGGTGGGCTCGCCGGGCAGCGCGCTCAGCCTCAGGCCGGTCGGAGCGGTGTCATGGCCGGGCGGAGAGCCCAGCAGGACCACGCGGGTCATGGCTCCCTTTCGAGGGGGGTGGAGAACGGATGCGTCAAAGTCTAGTGAGCTCCGAGTAAAGCCCGTTCAACCCCGGTTCATCGCCGCCGCGCTCCGTAGAATGCGCAGGTGAGTCTCTATCGTGACGAAGGCGTTGTGCTCCGCACCACCAAACTAGGCGAAGCCGACAGGATCGTCACCATCCTCACTAAACGGACCGGCAAGGTCCGCGGCGTGGCCAAGGGCGTGCGCCGCACGACCTCGCGCTTCGGGGCCAGGCTGGAGCCCTTCACCCACGTCGACCTGCAGTTCCACACCGGCCGCACGCTGGATGTGATCACCCAGGCCGAGACCATCCGCCCGTACGGCGAGGCCCTCGCGCACGACTACCCCCGCTACACCGCCGGCCACGCCATGCTGGAGACCGCCGACCGCCTCACGCACGGCGAGAAGGAACCGGCGCTCAAGCAGTTCCTGCTGCTGGTCGGCGGGCTGCGCACGCTCGCGGAAGGCCTGCACGAGGCCCGGCTGGTGCTGGACGCCTTCTTCCTGCGCTCGCTCGCCGTGGCCGGGTACGCCCCCGCGTTGACGCACTGCGCCCGCTGCCAGTCGCCGGGCGTGCGCGCCTTCGCCATCGTGGCCGGCGGCGCGGTGTGCGGGGCGTGCCGGCCGTCGGGCTCGGCCGTACCGGCCGAGGAGACCCTCGCGCTCATGGCCGCGCTGCTGCGGGGCGACTGGGCCAGCGCCGACGTCTCCGACAGGCGGCACCGGGCCGAATGCAGCGGCCTGGTCGCCGCTTACCTCCAATGGCACCTCGAACACGGCATACGCTCTCTTCGACACGTAGAAAGGGAGCCCATTCCGTGAGTGTGAGACCCCCGTCGCCGCATCCGTCCGGCGCGGTGCCGCCGCCCATCCCGCGCGAGCTGATCCCCCGGCACGTGGCCATCGTCATGGACGGCAACGGCCGCTGGGCCAAGCAGCGCGGCCTGCCCCGCACCGAAGGGCACAAGGCGGGCGAGTCCTCGCTGTTCGACGTCATCGAGGGCGCGCTGGAGCTGGGGATCCCCTACCTGAGCGCCTACGCCTTCTCCACCGAGAACTGGCGGCGCTCGCCCGAGGAGGTCCGCTTCCTCATGGGGTTCAACCGCGACGTCATCCGGCGCCGCCGCGACGAGCTGCACGCCATGGGGGTGCGGGTGCGCTGGGCGGGCCGGCCGGGCCGGCTGTGGAAGAGCGTGATCTCCGAGCTGGAGACCGCCGAGGAGATGACCAAGCACAACCGCACGCTGACGCTGCAGTTCTGCGTCAACTACGGCGGCCAGGCCGAGATCGTCGAGGCGGCGCTCAAGCTCGCCCAGGACATCAACGCCGGCAAGGTCAACCCGCGCAAGGTCGACGAGAAGGTCTTCGCCCGCTACCTGGACGAGCCCGACATCCCCGAGGTCGACCTGTTCATCCGCTCCTCGGGCGAGCAGCGCATCTCCAACTTCCTGCTGTGGCAGTCCGCCTACGCCGAGATGGTGTTCCTGAACCGCCTGTGGCCCGACTTCGACCGGCGCGACCTGTGGGAGGCGTGCGAGATCTTCGCCAAGCGCGACAGGCGGTACGGTGGAGCCGTCCCCAACCCGGTGTGAGCCCCGGGCCCCGCACGACGGGCGGCGAGGCGCGCCGCCCGGCTCAGGCCTCGACGAGCAGCCGCTCACGCCGGGCGAGCAGGTCGGCCCGGCGCCGGGCGAGCTTTTCCCCGCGGGCCGCCAGCGCCGCGAGCGTCTGCTGCGCCCACTGCGCCGTCGCCGCCACGTCGTCGCGGGTCCGCGTGATCCGCTGGTGCTTGAGCATGTCCGTGATGACGTTGTCGAAGAACGTGTCGACGAACCACCGCGTGTCCACCGCCGGTAACTGGGGGCTCGCCGCCACCCCCACGTCCGCCAGCTCCCGCGCGAAGACGTCCAGCGCCCGCTGCGCGTGCCAGGCCGCCTGGTCGGCGCCCTGCAGCCGCCTGCGCTCGACCAGGTCGGCGGTGTTCGAGCCCAGCATGTCCCACGTCGAGGCCGCGCGCGCCCCCTCCAGCAGGGACAGCACCACGCCGAGCGCCTGCTGGGCCGCCGCCCCCGCGCGCTGCGCCTCGTCGTACTCGCGCAGCCGCGAGGCCACCTCGGTCAGCTCGGCGCCCAGCCGTACCAGCTCCTCGCCCCGCGCGTCGCCCCCCTCGACGAGCAGCCGCTCCTTGTCGGCCAGCAGGCGCGGGTACTCCTCGTACGCCGGGGTCAGCTCCGTCAGCTCCGCGTCGATCGCCGCCAGGTCGCTCTCCAGCCGCGCCAGCCGTTCGCGATGGCCGCGCACCCGCTCCCTGGCCGCCTCGGCCTCGGCCCGTTCCCTGGTGAGCCGCTCCTGCTTGCGCCCGGAGCCCATGAGCCCGGCCAGGAAGCCGGCGAACCCGCCCTCCAGCCGGGAGACGTCCCGCTCCTCCTTGGCCAGCGCCGCCTCCAGCCCGGCGAGCGCCTGCCGTACCTCCTCGATCTGCCCCACGGTCGTGGCGCGCAGGCGGCGCAGGTGGTCGCCCCTGCGCACCCGCGCGGCGCAGTCGATCAGCCGTTGGTCCAGAGCGCGCAGCCGGTTGTCCACGCCTCCTACGACGAACGGCCGGGCCGGAGGGTTCCGGGGCTAGGCGCGGCGGCGGGCCCGGTAGGCGGCGACGTGCATCCTGTTGCCGCACGTACGGCTGTCGCAGTAGACCCGCGACCGGTTGCGCGACTCGTCCACGAACACCCGCTGGCAGTCGGGCGCGGCGCAGGTGCGCAGCCGCTCCCACTCGCCCTCCACCAGCAGGTGCGCCAGCGCCACGCCGCAGTCGGCGGCGACGTGCTCGGCGAGGGTGGCGTCGGGCGCGAAGTAGTGGATGTGCAGCGGATGCCCGTCGTGCTCGGTCAGCCGCGGTGTGATCTTGGTCTCCGCCAGCAGCGAGTTGAGCAGGCGCACCGCGGTGGCCTGGTCGGGCGCGGTGAAGACCCGGTGGAAGGCCTCGCGCACCAGCCGCACCTGGCCCAGGTCACGCGGCGTCAGCGTCCCGACGCCGCTGACCTGGCGCGACTCGACGAAGGCCTGAAGGTCGTGCAGGTCCCCCAGCTCGTCGGTGCCGTTGACGGCGGGGGAGGTGTTGACCAGCTCGACGACGGTGGCCAGCGAATGCACCATGTCATGGCCAAACGGCATATTGACTCCTGACTGCGCCGGATCCTAGCGTGAAGGGTATCTCTACTATCGGCATGCGGGGGGATTCCGTGAGTGCACATCGCCGTTTCATCCTGATCGCGGTGGCGGGCGCACTCATCATCTCCACCTCGGCGCCGCTCGTGCGCCTGTCGGAGGTGTCCCCGGCGACCTCGGCGCTGTTCCGCTGCGCCTACGCGGTGCCGCCGATGATCCTGCTGGCCTGGCTGGAGCGCCGGCGGCGCGGCCCCATGCCTCGGCGCGGCATGCTGTTCGCGTGGGCCGCCGGCGTGCTGTTCGCCTTCGACCTGCTGTTCTGGCACCACACCATCCGCTTCGTGGGCGCCGGGCTGGCCACCGTGCTGGGCAACCTGCAGGTGTTCATCGTGGCGTTCGCCGCGTGGGCGCTGTTCCGCGAGCGGCCGTCCCGGCGGCTCATGGCCGCCACGCCGGTGGTGTTCGGCGGCGTCGTGCTGATCTCGGGCGTCTTCGACGGCGCCGCCTACGGCAGCGACCCCTTGCTCGGCGTCGCGGCCGGAGCGGCCACCTCGATCGCCTACGCGGGC
Organism: Thermoactinospora rubra; assembly: GCF_002093975.1. Lineage (GTDB taxonomy): Bacteria > Actinomycetota > Actinomycetes > Streptosporangiales > Streptosporangiaceae > Nonomuraea > Nonomuraea rubra_A. The sequence continues at coordinate 176,257 of NZ_MSZZ01000025.1, read as the reverse complement.
TTCCTGCTGCTGATGAAGGGCGGCTCCGACCACGCCGCCGGGTCGCTGGCGCACGCGACGGCCGTGGCGACCGCGCTGATCGCCCTGCTCAGCCCCGTCTTCGGCGGCGCGGATCTGATGCCGTCGTGGCCGGCGCACGGCTGGCTGCTGCTGCTCGCGCTGGGACCGCAGGTGGCCGGCTGGGTGCTGATCTCCTACTCGCTGCCCCGCCAGCCGGCCGCCCTCACGGCCCTGCTGCTGCTGATCCAGCCCATGACGACGATGGCGCTGTCCACGGCCGTGCTGGGCGAGCGCCCCTCGCTGCTCCAGCTCGCCGGGTGCGCGGTGATCGTGGTCGGCGTGTTGTACGGCTCCCGCCGCGATCAGGACCGGGCCGAGGTGGAACAGCCCGAGCAGGTGCCGAAGACCTCGACGGTGTGAGTGACCTCGGTGAAGCCGTGCTCGGCGCCCACGGCCTCGGCCCAGCGCTCGACGGCGGGCCCGGCCACCTCGACGGTGTGCCCGCACTTGCGGCAGACCAGGTGGTGGTGGTGCGTGTCGGTGGCGCACGCGCGGTAGACGGACTCGCCGTCGTCGGTGCGGAGCACGTCGACCTTGCCGCCGTCGGCGAGCGCCTGGAGGGCCCGGTAGACGGTGGTCAGCCCGATCTTGGCGCCGGCGGAGCGCAGCTGCGCGTAGACGTCCTGCGCGCTGCGGAAACCCTCGCTCTTGCGCAGGATGTCATGCACGGCCTCGCGGCGGCTCGTCATCACCCCGTGACCTCCTTCCCCGACCTTCCCCGGCTTCCCCGACGGACGAATCTACCGATTGGCAGGGCCAGAGCGAACCCCGCCAGCGCCAGCAGCACGATGGCGGCGCCGGGCGGCACCCTGGCCGACATGGTCGAGCCCAGCAGCCCGCCCACGGCCGCGATCACGCCGAAGGCCATGGCCAGCAGCATCGTGGCGCGAAAGCCGCGGGTGAACTGCTGGCTGGTGGCCACCGGGATGACCATGAGCGCGCTGACCAGCAGCAGGCCCACCACGCGCATGGCGATGACCACGGTCAGCGCGGCGGTGACCGCGATGATCATGGAGAGCGCCCGCACCGGCAGCCCGCTGGCCCGGGCGACCTCCTCGTCCTGGCACAGCACGAACAGCTCGCGGCCGAACGCCACCACCACGCCGATCACGGCCACGGCCAGGCCGGCGATGACCCACAGGTCCTCGGCGGCGACGGTGGCGATGGAGCCGAACAGGTAGGAGTTGAGCTTGGCGTTGCTGCCGCCCGGGGCGATGCCCATGAGCAGCACGCCGCCCGCGATGCCGCCATAGAACAGCAGGGCCAGCGCCACGTCCCCGGTGGTCTTGCCGCGCGCCCGCACCAGCTCGATGGTGACCGCGCCGGCGATCGAGACCAGGACGGCGGTCAGCACAGGGGCGGTGCCGGTGAGGAAACCGAGCGCGACGCCGGTCAGGGCCACGTGGCCGATCCCGTCACCGAGCAGCGCCAGCCGCCGTTGCACGATGAACGTGCCGACCGCGGGCGCGCACAGCCCCACCAGCAGCGCGGCCAGGAGCGCCTGCTGGAAGAACGGCAGGCCGAGCAGCTCGATCATGGCTTGACCTGCCATCCTTCAAGGGCGCGTGCCACGGCCTGCGGCTCCTCGTGCGGGTGCACGTGCTCGTGCCCGGGCCGCGCACACTCGCCCTCGGGCTGCGGGGGCGGGCCGTCGTGGGCGACCAGCCCGTCGCGCAGCACGATGCCGCGCGTGATCAGCGGCTCCAGCGGCCCGAGCTCGTGGGCGACCAGGACGATGGTCTTGCCCTGCCCGGCCAGCGTGGCCAGGGTGCGGGCGAGCATGCGCTGGCTCTCGGCGTCGACGCCCGCGGTGGGCTCGTCCATGACGTAGGTGTCGGGCTCGCCGGCCAGGGCCCGGGCGATGAGGACGCGCTGCTGCTGGCCGCCCGACAGGTCCTGGACGCGGTCCCCGGCCCGGTCGGCCAGCCCCACGGCCTCTAGCGCCGCCGCGACGGCCGCGCGGTCGGCCGAGCTGGTGGGGCGGAGCCTGCGCTGGCGCGCGATGCGCCCGGAGGCCACGACCTCGCGCACCGTCGCGGGCACCCCGCCGCCGACCTGGAGGCGCTGGGGGACGTAGCCGATGCGCCACCACTGGCGGAACCTCGCGGGCGGCACGCCGTACAGGAGGGTGGAGCCGGCGGCCAGCGGCGTGAGGCCGAGCAGCGCGCGGACCAGGGTGGACTTGCCCGATCCGTTCGCGCCGAGCACGGCCACGACCTCGCCGGCGCGGACGGTCAGGCCGATGCCGCGGAGCACGTGCCGACCGTCCAGGATCACCTGGCCGCCGGTCATCGCGAAGGCAGTGTCTGTCAAGAGGAGCATCCCAGCGCGGTCTGGAGCGTCTGGAGGTTGCGCCGCATCGCCGACACGTAGTCGCCGCCGGACGGCGGGCCCTCCAGGGGGTCAAGGACCGCGGTCTTGGCCCCCACTTCCTTGGCGAGCACCTCGGCGGCCTTGGGGCTGACGAGGGTCTCGGTGAAAATGGTAGTCACCTTCTCCCGCTTTGCCACCTCGGCCACCTCGGCGATGCGCGCGGGGGAGGGCTCGCTCTCGGGGTCGATCGTGATGCCGACCTGCTTGAGCCCGTAGCGGTCGGCGAGGTAGCCGAACGCCTCGTGGCCGGTGACCAGCGTCTTGACGGAGCAGGAGGCCAGACCCCTGGCCATCTCCTGGTCGAGCGAGGTCAGCGTGGCCGCGGTCTTGGCGGCGCGGTCCCTGTAGGCCTCGGCGTGGGCGGCGTCGGCCTCGCCCAGGCGCTCGCCGAGCCTGGTGGCCACGGTGGCCAGGCGGGAGGGGTCGAGCCAGATGTGGGGGTCGTAGGAGACCTCGTGCTCGTGCCCCTCTTCCTCGTGTCCCTCCTCGGCGTGCGCGGCGGCGGGGAGGGTCCGGACGGCGGTGGCGGCGTCGAAGCTCTTGCCGGCGGCGTGCTGCTCGACGGCCTCGTCGACGGCGGGCTGGACGCCCTTGATGTAGACCGCCAGGGCCGCCGCGCCGATCTGGGCGACCTGCTGGGGATTGAGCTCCAGGTCGTGCGGCTCCACGCCGGGGGCGGTGAGCGTCGTGACCTTGATGTCGGATCCGCCGACCTGCTCGGTCACCCACTGCAGCGGATAGAACGCGGCGACCACCTCGGGCCGGCCTCCGGGAGCGGCGGTCTCGGCGGCTCCCGCGCCGCAGGCGGTGGTGGTGAGCAGCGCGGCCCCGGCCAGCAAACCGGCAGCTCGCAGCCGGATATTTCCTGACATCATGTGGCCAGTATGCCGCGAAATGAAAATGGTTGTCAAAATCGCGGGGTGGGATGCCGAACGGCCGCCGGGGGCCGGGCGCCGGCCGGCATCCCGTCATCACCCCGGGTGTGCGCCGGTGGAGCCGGCACCGGCGCCCGGGGTGACGTCCAACCGGTGCTCACCCGTGTAGACGTTCATCGACTCGCCGCGCAGGAACCCGATCAGCGTCAGCCCCTGGTCCTCGGCCAGCTCCACCGCCAGCGACGAGGGCGCCGAGACCGCCGCCAGCACGGGGATCCCGGCCATGACCGCCTTCTGCACCAGCTCGAACGAGGCGCGCCCGGAGACCGTGAGCACGGTCCCGGCCAGCGGCAGCCGCCCGCCGCGCAGCGCCCAGCCCAGGATCTTGTCCACCGCGTTGTGGCGGCCGACGTCCTCCCGCACGCACAGCGGCTCGCCCCGGGCCGTGAACAGCCCGGCGGCGTGCAGGCCGCCGGTCCTGTCGAACACCCGCTGGGCCGCCCGCAGCCGGTCGGGCAGGGTGGCGACCACCGGCAGCGGCACCCTGACCGGGTCGTCGCGGGCGCTCCAGCGCGTCACCGTGCTCACCGCCTCCAGCGAGGCCTTGCCGCACACCCCGCAGGAGGAGGTGGTGTAGAAGTTGCGCGGGCGCGGCGCGGGCACGCCCGGCGCGAGCCGTACGTCCAGGACGTTGTAGGTGTTGGAGCCGTCCACGGTGGCGCCCGCGCAGTAGCGGATCGTGGCGATGTCCTCGGCGGCGCCCACCGCGCCCTCGCTGACCAGGAAGCCGGCCGCCAGGTCGAAGTCGTCGCCGGGCGTGCGCATCGTCACCGTGAGCGGGACGCCGTCGAGCCTGATCTCCAGCGGCTCCTCGGCGGCCAGCTGGTCGACCCGGCGCGCGGGCGCCGCGTCGCGGATGCGCAGGATCGGCCTGCGCAGGGTCCTAGACGTAGCCATAGCCGAAGCGGCCCTTGACGCACAGGTTGCCGTGGGTCACCGGGTTGTCGTGCGGCGACGTCACCTTGACGATCTTGTTGTCCTGCACGTGCAGGGTGAGGTTGCAGCCCACGCCGCAGTAGCTGCAGATCGTCGTGGTGCGCGTCTGGCGCGACTCGTCCCAGGTGCCCTCGGCCCGCATGTCGAACTCGGTCTTGAACGACAGCGCCCCCGTCGGGCACACCTCCACGCAGTTGCCGCAGAACACGCAGGCCGAGTCGGTCAGCGGGGCGTCGAACTCGGTGGAGATCGTCGCGTCGAACCCGCGTCCGGCCACGGCGATCGCGAAGGTGTTCTGCCACTGGTCGCCGCAGGCGTCCACGCACTTGTAGCACAGGATGCACTTGGCGTAGTCGCGCACGTAGAGGTCGTTGTCCACCTTGGCGGGCTGCTCGACCGTGGCCGCCTGCTCGCCGAACCGGTCCGGCCGCGCGCCGTACTCCTCGATCCACTCGGCGGCGCGCGGCGTGGTGGACAGGTCCGCCGAGGAGGCCAGCAGCTCCAGCACGACCTTGCGGCTGTGCCGGGCGCGCTCGCTGCCGGTGCTGACCGACATGCCCGGCTCGGCCTTGCGCGAGCAGGCCGGCGCCAGCGTGCGCGCGCCCTCGACCTCGACCACGCAAACCCGGCAGGCGTTCTTGGGCGTCAGCGTGTCGCCGTGGCAGAGGGTCGGCACGTCCTGGCCCGCCGCCCGGCAGGCGTCCAGGATCGTGGCGCCCTCCGGCACGCGGACGGCCCGGCCGTCGATCTCGACGTCGACGAGCCGGCGGGGCGGCTGCAACGGGATCACTTGAACACTCCAAGGCGGTCGACGGCGGATTCGATGGCGTTCCACGCGGTCTGGCCCAGGCCGCAGATGGAGGCGTCGCGCATGGCCTGGCCGACCTCGCGCAGCAGGACCAGGTCGCTGTCCTCGACGCGGCGCGACAGGCGGTGCAGGGCCTCCTCCTGGCGCACGGTGCCGACCCGGCAGGGCACGCACTGGCCGCAGGACTCGTCGCGGAAGAACTCGGCGATGCGCAGCAGCAGCCCCTTGAGGTCGACGGTGTCGTCGATCACCAGGACCACGCCGGAGCCGAGCGTCGCGCCCGCGTCGCGGGTGCCCTCGAAGGTGAGGGGGATGTCCAGGTCGGTGACGAACGCCCCGGCGGCGCCGCCCAGCAGGACCGCCCTGACCCGGCCGGTCGGGACGGCCATGTCCAGCAGCTCGCGCAGCGTCGCGCCGAAGGTCAGCTCGTAGACGCCCGGCCTGGCCACGCATCCGGAGACGCAGAACAGCTTGGGCTCGGCGGCGGCGTAGGCCCGGGCGCCGCGCTCCAGGATGGGCAGCACGTTGACCAGCGTCTCGACGTTGTTGACCACGGTCGGCTTGCCGAACAGGCCCTTCTCCACAGGGAAGGGCGGCTTGCTGCGAGGCTCGCCTCGGTAACCCTCGATCGAGTTGAAGATCGCGGTCTCCTCGCCGCAGATGTAGGCGCCGGCGCCGCGCCTGAGCTCGATGTCGAAGGCGAAGCCGTGGCCCATGACGTCGTCGCCGAGGAAGCCGCGGGACCGGGCGGTGGCGATGGCGTGCCGGAGGCGGCGGACGGCGGTGGGGTACTCGCCGCGGATGTAGAGGTAGCCCTTGGCGCAGCCGGTGGCGTAGGCGGCGATCGTCATCGCCTCGATGAGCGCGTAGGGGTCGCCCTCCATGAGCACGCGGTCCTTGAAGGTGCCCGGCTCGCTCTCGTCGGCGTTGCACACCAGGTAGTGGGGGTGGTCGGGCTGGCGGGCGGTGGCGTCCCACTTGCGGCCGGTGGGGAAGGCGGCGCCGCCTCTGCCGACCAGGCCCGAGTCGAGCACCTCCCGGATCACCCCGGCGGGGCCGAGGTCGAAGGCCCGGCGCAGGGCGCGGTAGCCGCCGGTGGCGCGGTAGTCGTCCAGGCTGGCGGGGTCGACCTGGCCGACGCGCCTGAGGAGGACCAGGCCCGGCTGCCCGGCCTGGGGCACTCCAGGCCGCCCCCGCCCCGCCGTACTCTCCCCTTGGTCCTCGGCCCGTACGGCGAGCACGCCGGGTACGGCGGAGCCGGGATTGCCCGGAGCGTCCGCGAAGGAGTACTCGGCGAACGACGGCGGATCCCCCGCCTCCAGCGCCAGCGCCGCCGGGGCCCGCTCGCACATGCCCAGGCACGGGCTCGCCTGCCACGCCAGCCCGGCAGGCCCGAGCTCGGCCTCCACGCGCCGCCGTACCTCCTCCGCCCCCCGCGCCCGGCACGCCAGGTCTGTGCACACGTGCAGCACCCGGGCCGGACGCGGCTTCAGCGAGAACAGCGAGTAGAACGACGCCACGCCGTACGCCTCGGCGGGCGGCACGGTGAGGCGGCGGCAGATGTAGTCGAGCGCCCCCTCGCTGATCCACCCCACCCGGTCGTTGACCGCGTGCAGGGCGGGCAGCAGCAGGTCCCGCCGCGGCTCGGACCGGGCGGCGAAGCGCAGGTCGGCCTCGGTGCGCGCGCCGCCCTCCCAGGCGGTGGCGGGCGGGCCGAGGAGGGCGTCCACCGCCGCCCGCTCCTCCTCGGTGGGCGCGGCGTCGCGGAAGCGCAGGTCCATCAGCCCACCGCCACGAGCTTCTCGACGCGGACGGCCGCCGCCTTGAACTCGGCGGTGCCCGCGATCGGGCAGGTGGCCTCGATGGTGAGCGAGTTGGTGTCGACCTCGTCCGGGAAGTGCATGGTCATGAACACCAGGCCCGGCCGCAGCGCCGGGTCGATGAACACCGGCGCGATCACCGACCCGCGCCGCGAGGTGATCCGCACCTCCTCGCCCGCGACCACGCCCAGCTTCTCGGCGTCCTCCGGGCACATCTCGATGGTCTCGCCCCGGCGCAGGGGAGAGGGGAAGCCCGAGGACTGCACGCCGGTGTTGTAGGAGTCGAGGCGGCGGCCGGTGGTCAGGCGCAGCGGGTACTCCTCGTCCACCACGTCCACCGGCGGCGAGTGGCGCAGCACGGCGAACGGCGCGGGCGCGCCGCGCCTGGCGGGGTCGCTCTCCCACAGGCGGCCGTGCAGGAACGGCGGCTCCAGGGAGTCCTCCGACGGGCAGGGCCACTGGATGCCCTGCAGCCTCTCCAGCCGTTCGTAGGTCATGCCCGCGTGCGCGGGCGACAGCGAGCGGACCTCGTCCCAGACCTGCTCGGCGCTGTCGTAGCGCCAGTCGTGGCCCAGCCGCCGGGCCAGCTCGCACAGGATCCAGATGTCGTCGCGCGCCTCGCCCGGAGGCTCCAGGGCCTTGCGGACCCGCTGGACCCGGCGCTCGCTGTTGGTGAAGGTGCCCTCCGACTCGCACCAGGCCGCGCCGGCGGGCAGCACCACGTCGGCCATCTGGGCGGTCTTGGTGAGGAAGATGTCCTGCACGACGAGGTGGTCCAGCATCGACAGGCGCTTGATGCAGGCCAGCGAGTCGGCCTCGGACTGCACGGGGTTCTCGCCGATGAGGTAGCAGGTGGTCACCTCGCCCTCGGCCATGGCCTCCAGCATCTGGGTGAGGTTCAGGCCGTGGCGGGGCTGGATGGGCACGCCCCAGGCCGCCTCGAAGCGGGCCCGGATCCCGGGGTCGAGGATGTCCTGGAAGCCCGGCAGCCGATTGGGGATGGCGCCCATGTCGCCGCCGCCCTGCACGTTGTTCTGGCCGCGCAGCGGCGACAGGCCCGAGCCGTACCGGCCGACGTGCCCGGTGAGCAGGGCCAGGTTGATCAGCGCGCGGACGTTGTCGGTGGCGTTGTGGTGCTCGGTGATGCCCAGCGTCCAGCACAGCTGCGCGCGGTCGGCCGTGGCGTAGGCGTGCGCCAGCTCGCGGACGGCCGCGGCGGGGACGCCGGTGACCTGCTCGGCGGCCTGGAGGGTCCAGGGCTCGACCGACTGCCTGAACTCCTCGAAGCCGACCGTGGCCCGTTCGATGAACGCCTCGTTGTGCAGGCCCGCGTGGATGATCTCGCGGGCGACGGCGTGGGCCAGCGGGATGTCGGTGCCGACGTTGAGGCCGAGCCAGCGGTGCGCCCACCGGGCGGTGCCGGTGCGCCGCGGGTCGACGGCGAACATCCGCGCGCCCTTGTGCAGGGCCTTGAGGACGTGGTGGAAGAAGATGGGGTGGGCGTCGCGGGCGGCCGAGCCCCACATGACGATCACGTCGGTGTCCTCGATCTCCTGGTAGGAGGAGGTGCCGCCGCCGCTGCCGAAGACCGCCGACAGCCCGGCCACGCTCGGCGCGTGGCAGGTGCGGTTGCAGGAGTCGACGTTGTTGGTGCCGATCACGACGCGGGTGAACTTCTGGCCCACGTAGTTCATCTCGTTGGTGGAGCGGGCGCACGACAGCATGGCGAAGCAGTCGGGGCCGTGCCTGGCGACGTTGCGCCGGAAGCCCTCGGCGGCGCGGTCCAGCGCCTCCTCCCAGCTCGCCCTGCGCAGCTCGCCGCCCTCTCGCACCAGGGGATGGGTCAGGCGGTCGTATCCCATGATCCCTCCATTCTGTATACAGGCTACGGTATGCCGACTAGCTTGCGCGGACAAGGTTCTGGTTGAGCAGGTCGCTCACCGCGTGGATCGCCCGCAGCGTCGGCACCTTCGCGCCCGTGAGATCGGCCAGCTCCACCACCGCCGCCAGCAGCACGTCAAGCTCCATGGGCTTGCCCTTCTCCAGGTCCTGCAGGGTCGAGGTCTTGTGCTCCCCGGCCTTCTCGGCCCCGCGCAGGCGGCGCTCGATCGAGACGCCGGGGTCGCAGCCCACCTTCCTCGCCACCTCGACGGTCTCGCGCATCATCGCCACGACCAGCTCCCGGGCGCCGCGGTGGCGGCAGATCCCGGCCATGGTCGCCCGGGCCAGCGCGCTGATGGGGTTGAAGGCGATGTTGCCCATGAGCTTGATCCAGATGTCGCGCCGCAGGTCCGTCTCGACCGGGCACTTCAGCCCGCCCGCCACGGCCGCCTGGCTGAACTCCAGGCACCTGCCGGTCGGCTCGCCGCCGGGCTCGCCGATGGAGAAGCGCGTGCCCTCCAGGTGGCGGATCACGCCCGGCTCGGCGATCTCGGTGGCCGCGTAGACGACGCAGCCGACGGCCCGCTCCACGGGCAGGGCGGCGCTCACCGCGCCGCCGGGGTCGACGCTTTCGATGCGGTAGCCCTCGTAGGGCCCCTTCAGCCCGTGGAAGTACCACCACGGGATGCCGTTCTGCGCCGCGACGATGCTCGTGGTCTCGTGCAGGAGCGGCTTGATCAGGGGACCCGCGGCGGCGTAGGTGTTCGCCTTGAGGCCCAGGAAGACGTGGTCCACCGGCCCGACCTCGGCCGGGTCGTCGGTGGCGTGGGGATGGGCGGTGAAGTCGCCCCTCGGGCTGAGCACCCGCACACCGGACTCGCGCATGGCCTGGAGGTGCGCGCCTCTGGCGATGAGGTGGACCTCCACTCCCGCCCGGTGCAGGGCGGCTCCCACGTACGCGCCGATGGCGCCGGCGCCAAGAACAGCGACCTTCATGCTTGAGTTCCGTTCTCGCGTCGGGTCGTGCATTCGGTATACAGTATGGAAAAATTCGGGTCAAGGAGCCGCCGCATGACCGTCCTGGGACAACCGGGTGCCGCGTCGCGCCATGCTGGGAGAATGCAGGTCGTCCCATGGGAGGAGGCGCGGCGGACCGCGCTCGCCGCCGCCCGCCCGCTCGCCGCCGCCCCGGTCCCGCTTCCCGAGGCGTACGGCTGTCGCCTCGCCGAACCCCTGCGCGCGCTGGTCGCGGTGCCGGGGGTGGACGTGGCGGCGATGGACGGCTTCGCGGTGGCCGGCCCGGCGCCGTGGCGGGTGGTGGGACGTGTCCTGGCCGGCGGCCTGCCGTACGGCGGGCGGTTGCGCGCCGGGGAGGCGGTGGAGATCGCCACCGGCGCTCCGGTGCCGGAGGGCGCTCTGGCGGTCCTGCCGTACGAGGAGGCGCATGCCGAGGAGCGCCCCCGCCCCGACCACGTCCCCCCTCCTTCCCGCACCGGTGAGGCGGGTGAGCCGGGCGGCGGCGGGGAGCGAGTGCCTGGAGAGGCCCCCGAGCGATGGGTGGAGCCGCTCGACGAGCACGACCTCCAGGCCGGGCGGCACATCCGGCGGCGCGGGGAGGACATCCCCCAGGGCGAGGCCGTGCTGGGCGCCGGGGCCACAGTCACGCCCGCCGTGCTGGGCCTCGCCGCCGCCCTCGGGCACGACACGCTGGCCGTCTGGCCCCGCCCGGCCGTGAGCGTCCTGGTCACCGGCGACGAGGTGGTCCACGAGGGCCTGCCGGGCCCGGGGCGCGTTCGGGACGCCATCGGCCCCGTCCTGCCCGGCCTCATCGAGTGGGCGGGCGGCCGGGTGGCCGCAACGGCCTTCCTCCCCGACGGCGCCGACCCCCTCCGCCGGGCCCTCCACGACGCCCGAGCGGACGTGGTCGTCGTCTGCGGCGCCTCCTCCAGGGGCCCGGCCGACCACCTCCGCTCCGTCCTCGCCGAGCTCGATGCCCACGTCATGATCGACGGCGTCGCCGTACGCCCCGGCCACCCCCAGCTCCTCGCCCGCCTCGGCGGCGGCCTCGTCGTCGGCCTGCTCGGCAACCCGTTCGCGGCCCTCGGCGCGGCCCTCACGCTCCTCGCGCCGATCCTGCGCCGGATGGCCCACCGCGACGAGCCGTACGAGACGAGCACGCTCGCCGGACCCGTGCGGACGCACCCCCACGACACGCGCCTGGTCCCGGTGCGCCGGTCCGCCGGGGGCGCGGTCCCGGTCGGCCACGACAGGCCCGGCTCGCTGTGGGGAGCGGCCCTGGCGGACGCCCTGGCCGTGGTGCCGCCGGGCTGGGACGGCGGGCACGTGGAGCTCCTTCCGTTGCCCATGGGGGTCTAGACAGGCCGGTGAAGTCAAGGTAACCATTGCCTTCATACGGTATGCAGTATGCGGAAGACAGTCGCCGGGAAGGGTGGCACGATGTCGGAAACGATCTCTGGCGGTCATCTCGTGGCCAAGGCGCTCAAGGCCGAGGGCGTGGATGTGATCTACACGCTCTGCGGAGGCCACATCATCGACATCTACGACGGCTGTGTCGATGAGGGCATCGAGGTCATCGACGTACGGCACGAGCAGGTGGCCGCCCACGCGGCCGACGGCTACGCGCGCGTCACCGGCAAGCCCGGCTGCGCGGTGGTGACGGCCGGCCCCGGCACGACCGACGCGGTCACCGGCGTGGCCAACGCCTTCCGCGCGGAGAGCCCGATGCTGCTCATCGGCGGCCAGGGCGCCCTCGGCCAGCACAAGATGGGCTCGCTGCAGGACCTGCCGCACGTCGACATGATGAGCCCGATCACCAAGTTCGCCGCGACCGTCCCCAGCACCGAGCGGGTGGCCGACATGGTGTCGATGGCCTTCCGCGAGTGCTTCCACGGCGCGCCGGGCCCGTCGTTCCTGGAGATCCCGCGCGACGTGCTGGACGCGAAGATCCCGCTGGAGAGGGCCCGCATCCCCAAGCCGGGGCACTACCGGGCCTCCACGCGCCAGCAGGGCGACCCCGAGGCCATCGAGAAGCTCGCCGACATGCTGGTCCACGCCGACAAGCCCTGCATCCTGCTCGGCAGCCAGGTGTGGACCTGCCGGGCCACCGACGCGGCGATCGACTTCGTGCGCGCCCTCAACGTCCCGGCCTACATGAACGGCTCCGGCCGCGGCACGCTGCCGCCCGGCGACCCGCACCACTTCCAGCTGTCGCGCAGGTACGCCTTCACCGAGGCCGACCTGATCGTCATCGTCGGCACGCCGTTCGACTTCCGGATGGGGTACGGCAGGCGGCTGTCCCCGACGGCCACGGTGGTGCAGATCGACCTCGACTACCGCACTGTCGGGAAAAACCGGGACATCGACCTTGGCATCGTCGGCGACTGCGGCCTCATCCTCGCCGCGACGGCCCAGGCCGCCGGTGGCCGGCTCAACGGCTCGGCGACCCGGCGCAAGGAGTGGCTGGAGGAGCTGCGCGCGGTCGAGACCCAGGCGTACCACAAGCGCCTGCCCCGCCAGCTGTCCGACGCCGAGCCCATCGACCCCTACCGCCTGGTCCACGAGATCAACGAGTTCCTCACCGAGGACACGATCTACATCGGCGACGGCGGCGACATCGTCACCTTCTCCGGCCAGGTCGTGCAGCCCAAGTCGCCCGGCCACTGGATGGACCCCGGCCCGCTGGGCACGCTCGGCGTCGGCGTGGCCTTCGCGATGGCCGCCAAGCAGGCCCGCCGCGACAAGGAGGTGCTGTGCCTGTTCGGCGACGGCGCCTTCAGCCTGACCGGCTGGGACTTCGAGACCATGGTCCGCTTCGACCTGCCGTTCATCGGCGTGGTCGGCAACAACTCCTCGATGAACCAGATCAGGTACGGCCAGGCCGCCAAGTACGGCGAGGACCGCGCCCGCGTCGGCAACACGCTCGGCGACGTCCGCTACGGCGAGTTCGCCAAGCTGCTCGGCGGCCATGGCGAGGAGGTGCGCGACCCGGTGCAGATCCGCCCGGCGCTGGAGCGGGCGCGGGAGTCCGGCAAGCCCTCGCTGATCAACGTCTGGGTCGACCCGGACGTCTACGCCCCCGGAACCATGAACCAGACGATGTACAAGTGAGGCCCCGCATGAAAGCTCTCACCGGAGTCCGCGTCCTGGACATGACCCACGTGCAGTCCGGCCCGAGCGCCACCCAGCTGCTGGCCTGGCTCGGCGCGGACGTCGTGAAACTCGAGGCGCCCACCGGCGACATCACCCGCCAGCAGCTGCGCGACCTGCCCGGCGTCGACAGCCTCTACTTCACGATGCTGAACTGCAACAAGCGCAGCATCACGCTCAACATGAAGACCGAGCGCGGCAAGGAGCTGTTCGCCGAGCTGGTCAAGCAGGCCGACGTGCTGGTGGAGAACTTCGGCCCCGGCGCGGTGGACCGCATGGGCTTTCCCTGGGAGCGGTTGCGGGAGCTCAACCCCCGCCTGATCTACGCCTCGATCAAGGGCTTCGGCCCCGGCCGCTACGCGAAGTTCAAGGCGTACGAGGTGATCGCGCAGGCCATGGGCGGCTCGATGTCCACCACCGGCTTCGAGGACGGCCCGCCGCTGGCCACCGGGGCGCAGATCGGCGACTCCGGCACCGGCGTCCACGCCGTCGCGGGCATCCTGGCCGCCCTCTACCAGCGCGAGCGTTCCGGCCGCGGCCAGCGCGTGCAGGTGGCCATGCAGCACGCCGTGCTCAACCTGTGCCGGGTCAAGCTGCGCGACCAGCAGCGCCTGGCGCACGGCCCGCTGCGCGAGTACCCCAACAAGACCTTCGGCGAGGAGGTGCCGCGCAGCGGCAACGCCAGCGGCGGCGGCCAGCCCGGCTGGGCGGTCCGCTGCGCCCCCGGCGGCCCCAACGACTACATCTACGTGATCGTCCAGCCCGTCGGCTGGAAGCCGATCGCGCACATCATCGGCCGGCCCGAGCTGGCCGACGACCCCGAGTGGGCCACCCCCGAGGCGCGCCTGAACAAGCTCGACAAGGTCTTCCAGCTCATCGAGGAGTGGACCATCCACCACGACAAGTGGACCGTGCTGGACCGGCTCAACGCCGAGAACATCCCCTGCGGCCCGATCCTGTCGACCAAGGAGCTCATCGAGGACCCGACCCTCCGGCAGGAGGGCGTCGTCGTCCCCGTCGACCACCCCGCGCGCGGCCGGTTCATGACCGTCGGCAGCCCGCTGCAGCTGTCGGACTCGCCGGTCGAGGTCACCACGCCGCCCCTGCTCGGCGAGCACAACGCGGAGATCTACGGCGCCCTCGGCGTGACCGCCGAGGAGCTGGCCGACCTGAAGACGAACGGAGTCATCTAGTGACCGATCCAGTGACCGTCAGGGACGTCATCGACAAGGCGCTGGCCGAGGGCCGCACGGCCCTGACGGCCCCGGAGGGACGCCGGATCTGCGAGGAGTACGGCATCGCCACCCCGCGCGAGGCGCTGGCCGCCTCCGCGGAGGAGGCCGTCGCCCTGGCGCAGGAGGTCGGCCTGCCCGTGGTGCTGAAGATCGTCTCCCCGGACATCCTGCACAAGACCGAGGCGGGCGGCGTGCTCGTCGGCCTGAGGACCCCCGAGGAGGTACGGCGGGGCTACGAGCGGATCGTGGCCAACGCCCGCGCCCACGACGCCGGGGCCCGGATCGACGGCGTCCAGGTGCAGCAGATGGTCGGCGGCGGGAGCACAGAGGGATCGCTCGCGGGTCCCGGAAGCACCGAGGTCATCGTCGGCGCGGTCACCGACCCCACCTTCGGCAAGGTCGTCGCCTTCGGCCTCGGCGGCGTGCTGGTCGAGGTTCTCAAGGACGTGACCTTCCGGCTTGCCCCGGTTTCGGGTGAAGATGCGCTTGGGATGCTCGACGACATCAAAGCGGCCGATGTGCTGCGCGGTGCCCGTGGGGCCGAGCCGGTCGACCGGGAGGCCCTCGCGCGGCTGATCGAGCGTGTCGGCAGGCTCGTCACCGACCACCCGGAGATCACCGAGGTGGACCTCAACCCCGTCTTCGCCGACGCCCGCGGCGCGGTCGCCGCCGACGTGCGCATCCTCGTCGGCGAGCCGCCGGCCGAGGTCCGCAGGCCGCCGCGGGAGGAGATCCTGCGCCAGATGACCCGCATCTTCCGGCCCCGCTCGGTCGCCGTCGTCGGCGCCTCCAACGAGACCGGCAAGATCGGCAACTCGGTGATGCGCAACCTCGTCAACGGCGGCTACAAGGGCCAGATCTTCCCGATCAACCCCAAGGCGCCGCAGGTGCTGGGCCTGCCCGCCTACAAGAGCATCGCCGACGTGCCGCACGAGGTCGACGTGGCGGTCTTCGCCATCCCCGCCGCCCTGGTCGCCCCCGCGCTGGAGGAGGCGGGGAAGAAGGGCGTCGCCGGCGCGATCATGATCCCGTCGGGCTTCGCCGAGACCGGCAACGTCGAGGGCCAGGCCGAGATCGTGGAGATCGCGCGCAGGCACGGCGTGCGCATGCTGGGGCCCAACATCTACGGCTACTACTACACGCCCGAGAACCTCTGCGCGACGTTCTGCACGCCGTACGACGTCAAGGGCAACGTGGCGCTGACCTCGCAGAGCGGCGGCATCGGGATGGCCATCCTGGGCTTTTCCCGCACCACCAGGACCGGCGTGTCGGCGATCGTCGGCGTCGGCAACAAGGCCGACGTGGACGAGGACGACCTGCTGACCTTCTTCGAGACCGACGACAACACCAGGTGCGTCGCGATGCACCTGGAGGACCTCAAGGACGGGCGCGGCTTCGTCGAGGCGGCCCGCCGGGTGGTCAGGCACAAGCCGGTCATCGTGCTCAAGGCCGGCCGTACCGCCATGGGAGCCCGCGCGGCGGGGTCGCACACCGGGGCGCTGGCCGGCGACGACAAGGTCTACGACGACATCCTGCGGCAGGCGGGCGTGGTGCGCGCGCCCGGGCTCAACGACATGCTCGAGTACGCCAGGGCGCTGCCGCTGCTGCCGGCCCCGCGCGGCGAGAACGTGGTGATCATCACCGGCGCGGGCGGCTCGGGCGTGCTGCTGTCGGACGCCTGCGTCGACGCGGGCCTGACCCTCATGGACATCCCCCCGGACCTGGACGCCGCCTTCCGCGCCCACATCCCGCCCTTCGGCGCGGCCGGCAACCCCATCGACATCACCGGCGGCGAGCCGCCGTCGACCTACGAGAAGACGATCCGGCTCGGCCTGACCGACGACCGGATCCACGCCCTGGTGCTGGGCTACTGGCACACCATCGTGACCCCGCCGATGGTGTTCGCCGAGCTCGTCGCGCGCGTCGTCGCCGAGGAGCGCGAGCGGGGCAACGTCAAGCCCGTCGTGGCGTCCCTGGCCGGGGACACGGAGGTGGAGGAGGCCTGCGACCACCTGTTCGCACACGGCGTCGTCGCCTACCCGTACACGACGGAGAAGCCCGTGGCCGTGCTGGGAGCCAAGTACCGCTGGGCCAGGGCCGCCGGACTGCTGCGTTAGAGCCGACGCAGGCGAGGGGGCACATCGGGGCAGCTCACGAGGAACAACCACCACCCCCCAGGAGGTCCGTAGGTGGACACATCGAAACCACCGGCGGCGGCGACCGCGCCGCCGGGCGCAGGACAACCGAGCACAGACGAACGAGTGTGGAAAGCGGGCCGGCTGGAGCCGATGCCCATCAGGAAACTCCCCGACGCGCCTCCCTCGGTGCACCTTCTGGGGCCCACCGTCTTCCTCGTCGCCCTCGGTGTGGGGATGGGGGAGTCGTACATGTGGCCACGGCTGGTGCTGCTGTTCGGGCCCGAGATCCGCTGGCTGTTCCTGATCGGCGTCACCCTCCAGGCCGTGGTCATGCTGGAGATGGCCCGCTACGCCATGGCCACGGGCGAGAGCATCTTCACCGGCGCGGCCAGGGTGTTCAAGCCGCTGATGTGGTTCTTCTTCGCCGTGGCGGTCCTGGTCTACATCTGGCCGGGACACCTGTCGGCGGGGGCGGCGGCCTTCGAGGAGATCACCGGCATCCCCTGGACGGTGACGGCGGTCGCGGGGCTCATCCTCGTCGGGGTGGTCTTCAGCCTGGCGAAGGTCATCTACAACGTGCTGGAGAACGTCCTGTCGCTGCTGATCGGCACGCTGGTCCTCGGCACCGCCGTCGTCGCCGCGATGGTCGGCTCCTGGGGCGACGTGGTCGACACGATCACCGGCATGTTCGCCTTCGGCTACCTGCCGCCCGAGGCGATGTCGGCGGCGTGGTTCCCGGTCATCGTCGGGGCCTGCGCCTTCGCCGGGCCGTCCGGCATGCAGCAGATGTGGTACACCCTCCACCTGCGCGACTCGGGCGCGGGCATGGGCGTCCACATCCCGCGCATCCGCGGCCTGCGCCACGCGGGCGAGGAGGAGGCCATGCCCTCGCGCGGGTTCATGTTCGACACCGACGACCCCGCCGAGA
Organism: Thermoactinospora rubra; assembly: GCF_002093975.1. Lineage (GTDB taxonomy): Bacteria > Actinomycetota > Actinomycetes > Streptosporangiales > Streptosporangiaceae > Nonomuraea > Nonomuraea rubra_A. Next base: position 158,976 of record NZ_MSZZ01000025.1, on the reverse strand, counting down.
TGGCCAAGTGGAAGGGCTGGCGGCGCTGGGTCACCTTCGACGCGCTGCTGCTGTTCTGGGGCGTCACCATGCTGGTGACGATCTCGTTCACGGTCATCGCCCAGGCGGCGGTCCGGCAGAACCCGGCGGTGCGCGAGGTCATCCGCAACGAGGACCGCGAGGTCGCGCTGACCGCCATGGCCGACGCGGTCTCCTCGGCGGGCAGCTCGGTCCTGGGCGTGATCTTCCTCGGGTTCATCGCGCTCATCGGCCTCAACGCCACCCTCGGCCTGTTCGACTCCTTCTCGCGCGGCCAGGCCGACATGACCTACAACTTCGTCCCCGGGGCCAAGAAGCTGAAGATGTCGCACCTGTACGCGGCCTTCCTCTGGGGCGTGATCGTCTTCGGCATCCTCATCCTGCTGTTCGGCCCCGCCGACGGCCCCAGCGGCATCCTCGACACGCTGGCGTTCCTGTCCACCTTCGCCATGGGCGCCTACTGCGTGACGCTGCTGCTGGTCAACAACAGGATGCTGCCCAAGCCGATCCGGCCGCGCTGGTGGACCAACGTCATCATCGGCGCGGGCGCGGTCTTCTACCTGGGCATGCTCCTGTACAGCCTGTTCGCCTACGGCGTGGTCGTGGGCTGATGACGGCCCGGCACCGCCTCGAGCTCGCCCTCCCGGGGGCGTCGATCGGAGCCGGCGCCGGCGCCATGGCCGGTGGGCTGACCCTGCTCGCGGGGCAGCCCACCGGCGTGGCCGGCCTGTCGGCCCTCGCCCTGGCCGTGCCCCTGGCCCTCTTCGGCGGCATGTACGGCATGCTGCTGGGCAGGGGAGTGTTCCGGCCGGGCGCCTTCGGCCCTGTCGGGCTGTACTGGATGGCCGCCTTCCCGATGTCGCGACTCGCTCAGGAACTCCTCACCGGCCAGGGGCCGGCCGACGGCGTGCCGGCCTTCCTGGCCTACCAGGCCATGGTCGCCCTGGGCTTCGCGATCGGGTTCGTCTGGCTGCACGAACGCCTCATGCCGCGCTGGCTGATCCGCCGGGCCACGGCCAACCCGCCGGCCGCCGCGCTGCTGGAGACCTACGTACGGCACGCAAGGAGATGACCGCATGGACCTGCCCGCCTGGGTCTGGCTGGCCACGATCGGGGGCTTCTGCCTCGTCCTGGCCCTGGACTTCTACCTCGTCGCCCGCAACCCCCGCGAGCCGGGCTTCAGGGAGTGCGTCGCCTGGGTGTCGTTCTACGTCGGCCTGGCGATCGCCTTCGGCGTAGGCGTCCTGCTGCTGTCCGGCCCTTCGGCCGGCGGGGAGTTCTTCGCCGGATGGATCACCGAGTACTCCCTCAGCGTGGACAACCTGTTCGTGTTCCTGCTGATCATGAGCAGGTTCCAGGTGCCGCGGCGGTACCGGCAGAAGGTGCTGCTCATCGGCATCGTCATGGCGCTGGTCATGCGCGGGGCGTTCATCGCCGCCGGCGCCGAGGCGGTCGCGCGCTTCGACTGGCTGTTCTACGTGTTCGGCGCGTTCCTCATCTACACGGCCTGGAAGCTCATCGGGCACGAAGAGGAGGAGGCCGAGTTCTCGGAGAACCTCGCGCTGCGTGCCGTACGGCGGGTGCTGCCGACCACCGACGGCTACCACGGCGCCCGGATGACCGTGCGGCACCTCGGGCGGCGGATGGTGACGCCGATGCTGATCGTCATGGTCGCCATCGGGACCACCGACCTGCTGTTCGCGCTGGACTCCATCCCGGCCATCTTCGGCCTGACCAAGGAGCCCTACCTGGTGTTCACCGCCAACGCCTTCGCGCTGATGGGCCTGCGGCAGCTGTTCTTCCTCATCGGCGGCCTGCTGGACCGGCTGGTCTACCTCAGCAAGGGCCTGTCGGTGGTGCTCGCCTTCATCGGGGTCAAGCTCGTGCTGGAGGCGCTGCACCACGACGGGTCTCGTGGGCGCCGGAGATCCCCATCGCCGTCTCGCTGGGGGTGATCGTCGGCACGCTGGCGGTGACCACCGTGCTGAGCCTGCTCAAGTCGGCCAGGGACGCCAAGACTGCCAAGCGCGAGCCGGTCTCCGAGCCGGCGGACCGCTGAGGTGCGGCCGCGGGCGCGTCACCGCTCGCGGCTCATCTCCGAGACGCCGGCCGCCCACCTGCGCAGGTAGCGGTCGGCCTCGTCCGCCGACCAGTGCTTGCGCAGCGCCGCCGTCAGGCCCAGCCCGACGCCGCGGCCGTCCGCCGGGGAGCCCGCGGGATCACCGCACAGAAAGCGGAAGAACGCTTTCATGACCTTGTTCACCTCCCATCGCCGCCATCCTCTACCCGAGGTGTTTCGCCGCAAGCGGCCTCATGTGAACGGACTGTCAAGCGCCCGGGGCCGTCAGCTTTCCGACACGACGCGCGGGCGGCGGCGCCGTACCGGCTTGGGGGCCGGCTCGACCGGCTCGGCGGCCCGCTGCTCCATGTAGGAGGCGCGGGTGTGCTCGGTGTGCTCGCGCATGATCTGCGCCGCCCGGGCGGCGTCGCCCGCCTCGATGGCGTCGATCAGCGCCGCGTGCTCCTGCCAGGACGTCATGCCGCGCTGGCGGGCCACGGGCGTGTGGTACCAGCGCACGCGGCGCGCCACCTGCGCCGCCAGCTCGGCCAGCACCTTGTTGCCCGACAGCGCGGTGACCAGGGCGTGCAGCTCGGAGTTGGTCGCCACGGCGGCCTCGACGTCGTCGGCCTCCACCGCCGCGATGCCGCGCGCGCACAGCTCGCGCAGCCGCTTGACGCCCTCGGCGTCGGCGTTCTGTGCGGCCAGGCGCGCGGACTCGGTCTCCAGCAGCGCTCGTACGGCGAGCAGCTGGTCGGCCTCCTCCAGCGTGGGGACGTGCACGAACGCGCCCTGACCGGGGTGCAGGTCGACCCAGCCCTCGGTGCTGAGCTGCTGGAGGGCCTCGCGCACGGGCTGGCGCGAGACGCCGAGCAGCTCGGCCAGCTCGCTCTCCACCAGGTGCTGGCCGGGCTTGAGCTGGCGGGAGACGATCAGCTCCTGGATGGCCTCGATGACGCTCTCCCTGAGCGTGGCGGGGCGGGGAATCTTGGCGGTGGCCCGATCCGACACCAGCATGGCTTCACGGCTCCAGATAACGGTTTGTCGTCGACTGCGTACAGCATACCGAGAACCAGAGGGCCTCCGCCCGGTGAGCCTCGTCACACGGGGATGGTGGCGGGCCGGCCGGGGGCTCGCAGGCGCGTGCTGGCCACGGCGGGAAGCACGGCCACCAGCGCCGCCGCGAGGAGGGCCGGGGCGGGCGCGGCCAGGGACAGCGCCGCGAGCGCGGCTGCGGCGATCCCGGCGGCAGCCTTGGCGCTGTAGACGACGGCGTGGATGCGGCCCACCTGCTCGACGCCGAAGAAGTCGCGCACGAGGCTGGCCACCAGGGGATAGAACGAGCCGCCGCCGAGCCCGGCGGCCACCGCTCCCGCCCACAGCAGCGGGGGCGCGGACAGGCCGGCGGCCAGCAGCGGCTGGCCGAGGGCGAGCAGCGCCAGCACGGCGGCCAGGACGCGCTTGCGGCCCCACGCCTCGGACCAGCGCATGGCCAGCGCCCTGCCCGCGCCGTTGAGCGCGATGAGGAGGGCGAGCGGGCCCCAGGCGCCGGTGGCCGCGACGGCGACGACGTCGAAGATCGACACGGCGCCCGCGCACACGAGGATCCCGGCCAGGACGGCGAGCGCGGGCGTGCGGAGCGCCGCGGCGAGGGAGAACTGGCGCACGGCGGAGGGCGTCCTGCGCAGGATCGACGGGTCCAGGGCGTGGCGGCGGGGATCCACGGTGTCCGGCCACCAGCGGGGCGGCGGGAGGCGCAGCGCCCGGGCGGCCGCGCCGACGGCGAGGGCGGCGATGACCGCGGCCGTGGCGAAGGCCAGGGGGAGGGTCGCCGGGTCGAGGCCGGCCCAGACGACGACGGGCAGCGCGCCGTAGCCGAACGCGCCCGTGACGAGCCCCACGCGGGTCGCGGGCCGCTCGGGGTGCCAGGCGGCGATCACCTCGGTGCACACGGCGTAGACCAGGCCCGCGCCGAGACCTCCGAGGACGGCGTAGCCGAGGAGGGTGAGGAGGAGGGAGCCGGGCTCCAGGCTTGCGGCGGCGAGGCTGGAGGCGGGGAGGCCGGCGTCCGCCGTGACGATGGCGGGCGTGCCGGAAGTGAAGCTCCCGGGTGTGCCGAAAGTGAAGCTCCCGGGTGTGCTCGTGGCGACGGCCAGCGTCGCCAGGCCCAGGGCGCTCAGCACGGCTCCGGCGGCCAGCGCGGTGCGCACGCCCAGGCGGCCGCGCCGTACCAGGTGCAGGGCGGGCAGCGCGGTCACGGCCTGGCACAGGATCCAGGCGGCCAGCGTCGCCAGGCCCGGGCGGTCGCGCGTGAGCAGCGCGGCGTAGCCGTACTGCAAGGGGCCGATGGCGGCCATGGCGGCCCAGGCCAGCCAGAACAGGCGGCGGCGATCGGCGGGGACGGGGCCGACGAGGTACGTGCGGCCACGCCAGTCACGGACAGGGGTCAGCGTTTCTGCATTCTCCATACTGTATGGAATATCCAGAACACCGGCACCTGTCGAGACCTAGACGGCGGATACTCCATACGGTATACCGTCTACAAAGGAGGCTCGCATGGACCTGTACGAGTACCAAGCCAAGGAGCTCTTCCGACGTCACGCGATCCCGGTCCCGCCCGGCGGGGTCGCCTCCAATCCCGCCGAGGCCCGCGCGATCGCGGCCGAGCTGGCCACCCCCGTCGTCGTCAAGGCCCAGGTGAAGACCGGCGGACGGGGCAAGGCGGGCGGGATCAGGCCCGCTCCCGGGCCGGCCGCCGCCGAGGAGGAGGCGGCCCGCGTGCTCGGCATGGACATCAAGGGCCACACCGCCCGCTCGGTGCTGGTGGAGGCGGCCACCGTGCCGTTCGAGGAGTACTACGCCGCCTTCCTCGTCGACCGGGCGGCGGGCGGCTTCCTGGCCATGGTGTCCGGCCAGGGCGGCATGGACGTCGAGGAGGTGGCGGCCACCCACCCCGAGGCGCTGGTCAGGATGCCGGTCGACCCGCTGGCCGGGGTGGACGGGCGGCTGCTCGCCGGCAAGGCGGGGCTGCCGGAGGCGGCGGCGGAGGTGCTGGAACGCCTGTGGCGGGCGATGGTGGCCGAGGACGCGCTGCTCGTGGAGGTCAACCCGCTCGTCTGCACCACCGACCAGCGCATCGTCGCGCTCGACGGCAAGGTCACGCTGGACGACAACGCGGCCTTCCGCCACTCCTGGGACCCGCCCGAGCGGACCGGCGGCCTGGAGGACCGGGCCAGGGCCAAGGGCCTGAACTACGTCAAGCTCGACGGCGCCGTGGGGGTGATCGGCAACGGCGCGGGGCTCGTGATGAGCACGCTCGACGTCGTCGCCCTGGCCGGGGCGGCCCCGGCGAACTTCCTCGACATCGGCGGCGGCGCCTCGGCCCAGGTCATGGCCGACGGGCTGGAGATCATCCTGTCCGACCCCGGCGTGCGGTGCGTGCTGGTCAACGTCTTCGGCGGCATCACCGCCTGCGACGCGGTGGCCACCGGCATCGTCGGCGCGCTGGCCCAGCTGGGGGAACGGGGGACGGCCCGGCCCATCGTCGTACGGCTCGACGGCAACAACGCCGAGGCAGGGCGGCGCATCCTCAGCGACGCCCGGCACCCGGCGGTCCGTCAGGTCCACACCATGGACGGCGCCGCCGAGCTGGCGGCCAGACTCGCGGCAGGTGCGTGATGGCGATCTTCCTCACCAAGGACAGCAGGGTGCTGGTCCAGGGCATGACCGGCGCCGAGGGCACCCGGCACACCGCCCGCATGCTCGCGGCGGGCACCGACGTGGTGGCCGGGGTGACGCCGGGCAAGGGCGGGCAGGCGGTGGACTTCGGCGAGCGACGGGTGCCGGTGTTCGGCTCGGTCGCCGAGGCGGTGGCGGAGACCGGCGCGGACGTGTCGGTGGTGTTCGTCCCGCCCCGGTTCACGCGCGCCGCCGTGGAGGAGGCGATCGAGGCGGCGGTTCCGCTGTGCGTGGTCATCACCGAGGGCGTGCCCGTCCACGACTCCATCCGGCTGCGGGCCCTGGCCGCCGGGCGCACGCGGATCATCGGGCCCAACTGCCCCGGGCTGATCAGCCCCGGGCAGTCCTCGGCGGGCATCATCCCGGCGGACATCACCGGCGCGGGCCGCATCGGGCTGGTGTCCAAGTCGGGGACGCTGACCTACCAGCTCATGTACGAGCTGCGCGACCTCGGCTTCTCCACGTGCGTGGGCATCGGCGGCGACCCGGTCGTCGGGACGACGCACATCGACTGCCTGCAGGCCTTCCAGGACGACCCGGGGACGGACGCGATCGTCATGATCGGCGAGATCGGCGGCGACGCGGAGGAGCGGGCCGCCGCCCACATCGCCGCCCACGTCACCAAGCCGGTGGTCGCCTATGTGGCGGGCTTCACGGCGCCCGAGGGCAAGACCATGGGCCACGCGGGCGCGATCGTCTCCGGCTCCTCGGGGACCGCCCAGGCCAAGAAGGAGGCCCTGGAAGCCGTGGGCGTCAGCGTCGGGCGCACCCCGGCGGAGACGGCGCGCCTCCTCCGCTCGCTCCTGCGCGGGGCCGCCTCATGAACGCCCAGCCCACCCGCAGGGCGGGGCGCCCGTGGCACGGCGAGCACCGCCGGGAGGTCGCATGCTGAGCTTCGACGTCAACCTCTCGATCCTGTTCACCGGCCTCCCCCTCCTGGAACGCCCGGGCGCGGCGGCCAAGGCCGGGTTCGACGCCGTGGAGATGTGGTGGCCGTTCGACGGGCCCGTCCCGGCCGAAGAGCAGATGGAAGCCCTCAAGGCGGCGATCCGCGACGCCGGCGTCCGGCTCGTGGCGCTGAACTTCGACGCCGGCGACATGGCCAAGGGAGAGCGTGGCCTGCTGTCCCTGCCCGACGGCGCGGCGCGCTTCCAGGCCAACGTCGACGTCGCCGTACGGCTCGCCGCCGACCTCGGCTGCCGGGTGCTCAACGCCCTGTACGGCAACGGCCCCGGCGCCGACAGGTCGCTGGCCGTGGCCAACCTGCGCAGGGCGGCGGACGCCGCCGGGCAGATCGGCGCCACGGTCGTGGTCGAAGCCCTCAACTCCCACGAAAACCCGAAATATCCGATCACATCCTCGCAAGCCGCGTTCGACGTGATCGACGACGTAGGGAGGGACAACGTGGCCTTCCTGGCCGACCTCTACCACCTGCACCGCATGGGCGAGGACGTGCTGCGCCTCATCGACACCGCCGCCCACCGCTTCGGCCACGTCCAGGTGGCCGACGACCCCGGACGCGGCCACCCCGGCAGCGGGCGCATGCCGTACCCGGAGATCTTCACCCGGCTGGAGGCGGCGGGGTACCGGGGGCACGTCGGGCTGGAGTACCGGCACGAGGGTCCGGGCGCGTTCGAGTGGAGGAACCGGTGACCGTCGGATTCGTCGGCCTGGGGATCATGGGCGGCCCGATGGCCGCCAACCTCCTCAAGGCCGGACATGTCGTGACCGGCTATGACGTGGCAGAGGAGCGCACCGCACAGCTGGCGGCCAAGGGCGGCGTCGCGGCGCGCAGCGTGGCCGAGGCCGTCGCGGGCGCCGACGTCGTGATCACCATGCTGCCCGACTCGCCGCAGGTGGAGGAGGTCGCCCCGGTGATCCTCGAGTACGGCGAACCGGGCCTGCTGTACCTCGACATGAGCACGATCCGCCCCGAGACCTCCCGCCGGGTGGCCGAGCAGGCCCGGCGGAAAGGCATCAGGGCGCTCGACGCCCCGGTGAGCGGGGGAGAGCGCGGCGCGATCGACGGCACCCTGTCGATCATGGTCGGCGGCGCGGCCGAGGACTTCGACGCCGCCCTCCCGATCCTCCGAGCCCTGGGCACCACGGTGGTCCACGTGGGCCCGTCCGGCGCCGGCCAGACCGTAAAGGCGGCCAACCAGCTCGTCGTCGGCGGCGTCTACGCCCTGGTCTCGGAGGCCATCGTGCTCCTGGAGGCCTCCGGCGTGGACCCGGTGGCCGGGCTGGACGTGCTGGCCGGCGGGCTGGCCGGGTCCAGGATCCTGGAGCTCAAGCGCCACAGCATGGTCAAGCGCGAGTTCACCCCGGGCTTCCGCGTCGACCTGCACCACAAGGACATGGGCATCGTCCTGGCCGCCGCCCGCGAGGCCGGGGTCGCGCTGCCCATGGCGGCCCTGGTCGCCCAGCTCGTGGCCGCCGCCAGGGCCCAGGGCCACGGCTCGCTGGACCACTCCGCCCTGCTCAAGGTCGTCGAAAGGCTCAACACATGAACCGCGTTCCCTGCATGGAGGCCGTGGTCGCGGTGCTGGAGTCGGAGGGCGTGGACACCGTCTTCGGCATCCCGGGCGCGGCGATCCTGCCGCTGTACGCCGCGCTCCGGCACAGCTCCATCCGGCACGTCACGGTCCGGCACGAGGAGGGCGGCACCCACGCCGCCGACGGCTGGGCCAGGGTGACCGGCAACGTGGGCGTGTGCGTCGGCACCAGCGGCCCGGCCGGCACCAACATGATCACCGGCCTGTACACGGCGCTGGCCGACTCCGTCCCGATCATCTGCGTCACCGGCCAGGCGGCCACGGCCAAGCTGCACCAGGAGGCCTTCCAGGCGGTCGACATCGTGGAGATCGCCAAACCGGTCACCAAGTGGGCGGTGCAGCTCAAGGAGCCCGCCCAGGCGCCGTGGATCTTCCGCGAGGCCTTCCGCGTCGCCCGGTCGGGACGGCCGGGGCCGGTGCTCGTCGACCTGCCGATCGACGTGCAGCGCGGCACGTGCCTGTACGACCGCGAGCTGGACGCGCCGCTGCCCGTGCCGGTGCCCGAGCCGCATCCGCGTGCCGTACGGCGGGCCTGCGACATGCTCGCGGCGGCGAAGCGGCCGCTCATCCTGGCGGGCGGGGGCGTGATCATCGCGGACGCCTGCGAGGAGCTGCGGGAGCTGGCCGAGCACCTGCAGGTCCCGGTCCAGGTCACGCTCATGGGCAAGGGCGCCTTCCCCGAGGACCACCCCCTGTTCGCGGGCATGGCGGGCATCCAGACGCAGACGCGCTGGGGCAACGCCGCCTTCCTGGAGAGCGACCTGGTGCTGGCCGTGGGCGCCCGCTTCGGCGACCGGCACACCGGCGACCTGGACGTCTACCGGCGCGGCAGGCGCTTCGTCCACGTCGACATCGAGCCCGCCCAGATCGGCAAGGTCTTCGAGCCCGACCTGGGCGTCGTGGGCCACGCCCGGCCGGTGCTGGCCGCGCTGCTGGAGGAGGCGCGCCGCCGTACCGGGCCTGCGAACCCCGGCAAGTGGGTGCGGCGGGTCGGCGAGCTGCGCGGCACGCTGCTGCGGCGCGACGACTTCGACGACGTGCCGATCAAGCCGCCGAGGGTGTTCAGGGAGCTCAACGAGTTCTACGGCAGGGACACCACCTTCGTCACCGCGATCGGGCTCTACCAGATCTGGTCGGGGCAGTTCCAGGCCACCTACCTGCCGCGCCGCTACCTGGTCTGCGGGCAGGCCGGGCCGCTGGGCTGGGAGGTGCCCGCGGCGATGGGGGTCAAGTGCGCCCACCCCGAGCGGCAGGTCGTGGCCGTGGTGGGCGACTACTCCTTCCAGTTCCTCATGGAGGAGGTCGCGGTGGCCGCGCAGTACCGCATCCCGTTCGTCATCGTGATGATCAACAACGAGTACCTGGGGCTGATCCGGCAGGCCGAGATCCCCTACGGCATGAACTACGCGGTCGACCTGCACTACGGCGAGGGCGGCATCGACCACGTCAAGGCCATGGAGGCCTTCGGCTGCCCGGCCCGCCGGGTGGAGCTGCCCGGCGACATCCGCGACGCGCTCGCCTGGGCCACGGAGACCTCCGCGAGCGAGCGGCTCCCGGTGCTGGTGGAGGTCATGGTGGAGCGCGAGGCCAACGCCGCGATGGGCCCCGCGCTGGACGCGATCAAGGAGTTCGAGCCGCTGCCCGAGCTCGTCGCCGTCGACTGGTCCGACTGAGGGGGTGCTCGACATGCGGCTCAAGCCGGGTACGGCATGGCAGGACGCCTACGAGGGATGCGTGCGGGCCGCGCCGCAGGCCTTCCACGACGACCGCGTGCTCAACCACTGGGGCGGCTTCTGGCAGCGGGACGGCCGGCCGGTGCCCGCCTTCTCGCCGCTGGACGGCACCGCGCTCGCCGGCCCGCCCCTGCTGGACCGCGCGGGAGCGGCCCGGGCGGTGGCGGGCGCGGTCGACGAGCACCGGCGGTGGCGGCACGTCCCGCTCGCCGAGCGCAAGGCCAGGGTGGCGGACGCGGTGGAGGCGATGGCCGCCCACCGGGACCTGCTGGCCCTGCTGCTGGTGTGGGAGATCGGCAAGCCGTGGAAGACCGCGTGCGCGGACGTGGACCGGTGCCTGGACGGCGTGCGCTGGTACCTCGCGGAGATCGACCGCATGCTGGCCGGTCGCACGCCGCTCCCGGGGCCGGTCAGCAACATCGCCAGCTGGAACTACCCGATGAGCGTGCTCATGCACGCCATGCTCGTCCAGGCGCTCGCGGGCAACGCGGTGATCGCCAAGACGCCGACCGACGGCGGGCTCGCCTGCCTCACGCTGGCCACGGCGCTGGCCGTCTCGCGGGGCCTGCCGTTCACGCTGGTCAGCGGGGGCGGGGCCGAGCTGTCGCCGGTCCTGGTGGCCGGGCGGGAGCTGGGCTGCGTGTCCTTCGTCGGGGGCAGGGACGCGGGCGCCCGGGTGGCGGCGTCGCTGGCCGACCTCGGCCGCAGGCACGTGCTGGAGCAGGAGGGGCTGAACTGCTGGGGCGTGTGGGAGTACTCCGGCTGGGACCTGCTCGGGCGGCAGATCCGGGGCAGCTTCGACTACGCCAAGCAGAGGTGCACGGCCTATCCGCGGTTCGTGGTGCAGCGGGAGCTGTTCCACGAGTTCCTGGCCGCCTACCTCGGGGCCGTCGGGTCGCTGCGCTTCGGGCATCCGCTCGCGGTGGCCGAGCCCGGCGATCCGCTGCCGGAGCTGGACTTCGGGCCGCTGATCAACTCGTCGAAGGCCAAGGAGCTGGCCGACCAGGTGGACGAGGCGGTCTCCAGGGGCGCGGTGCCGGTGTACCGGGCTCCGGTGGATGCCGGACTTTTCCTGCCGGGGCAGGATATTTCCGCTTATTTCGCGCCGACGACGCTGCTGAACCCGCCGCGCTCCTCACCCCTGTTCCACGCCGAGCCGTTCGGCCCGGTCGACACGATCGTGCTCGTCGACACCGAGGCCGAGCTGCTGGCCGCCATGAACGCCGGCAACGGGGCGCTGGTGGCCACCCTGTCGTGCGACTCGGAGGAGACCTTCCGGCGGCTGGCTCCCGAGGTGCGGGCCTTCAAGGTCGGGCACAACCGGCCACGGTCGCGCGGGGACCGGGAGGAGCTGTTCGGCGGGCTGGGCGCGTCGTGGCGCGGCGCCTTCGTGGGCGGGGAACTGCTCGTGCGGGCGGTGACGGAGGGGCCGGAGGGCGAGCGCCTGCCCGGAAATTTCCCGACTTATACGCTGCTGCCGTAGAACGCCCCGAACTTGGCGGCGGCCATGAGCGCGAGGAAGGTCAGCATCGCCACGCGCATCAGCTTGCCGCCGGGCTTGAGGGAGGGCCAGGACAGGTAGGCGAGCCAGGCGACGAACGCCAGCACCGGGAGCACGGCCAGGCCGCCCAGCCAGTTCTGCACGGCGAAGCCGGTCAGCAGCAGGACCACCATCACCACGGGCACGACCCAGCGCGGCACCTGGGTGAACAGGAAGGCCATGGGAGCGGCGCTGCGCTGCTCGACGGCCTTGCGCAGGCCGGTGGCGCCGGGCGTGAAGAACCGCTCGCCCGGCGGCAGGGGCCGCTTGGGCCTGTTCGCGCCGCTTCGCGGCTGGGCCCGCGGGCGCCCGCGGCGTTCGTCTCGTGTGGCCACGGCCCGAGCCTAGCGCCGCGCCCGCCCCCTCGCCGAGGTCTCCTCCGCCGAGTCCTGGCAGGCGAGGTCTCCCCTGTGGAGGAGGGAGGATCCGGCGAAGGGGTGGGAAAGGGGCGGGCGGCGGGCTACCATGAGCCGACCGGCGACTCCCGCGCCGAACCTCCTTCAGCGGGCATCCACGCTGCCCGCCCCCAGCGGAGGCAAAGGGGACGAACGCGCCTCGGGAGAGCCCCTTCGGCATGCCTGACGACCACTGCGGCGGCCAGGGCTCACGGGCGTGGACCGGGCCCTCGGCGACGCCGCGAACAGGACCGGGCATGACCGACAAGAAGCAGCTCAAGGCCCGCATCCGGGCACGCATGGCCAAGACCGGCGAGAGCTACACCGCCGCGCGCAGGCACGTCGTCGGCGCGACGGCCGAACCCCGGGACGGCGACTGGGTCTTCACCGGCGGGCGGCACCCCGACAGCGCCGTCGTCGCGGCCCTCACCGGCCTCTCCGAGCCGCTGGTGTTCCTCGCCGGCGGCGGCATCGGCGCCGGCTACATCCTGTGGGAGTTCAAGCGGCACGACAGCGTCCACCTGACGCTGGGCTTCCGCCACCAGTGGCAGTACCCCGGCCGCTGGATGGCCCAGACCCTCGACCGGCTCGGCGTGCCGTACGAGCACCACACCACGGCCGGCGCCAAGGGCGCCGCGCGGAAGCTGGCCGAGGAGCTCGACGCCGGGCATCCCTGCGTCGTCCTCCCTGACCGCTACACCGTCGGCTACTGGCACCTGCCGCCCTACCTCGACGGCCACGGCGGCCACCCGGTGATCGCCTACCGCCGCTCCGGCGGCATGGTCCACCTCGACGACCGCGGCACCGCGCCCATCCTCGTGCCGCAGGACCGGCTCGACGCCGCCCGGGCGCGGGTCACCTCCTACAAGAACAGCCTGTTCGTCATCCGCCCGGCCGGGCAACCCGCGGACCCGGCGCCTGCCGTACGGGAAGGCCTGCGGGCCTGCGTCGAGGCGCTGTCGTCCCCCTCGGACTCCTTCTCGCTGCCCGCCTGGCGCAAGTGGAGCCGGATGATGACCGACGAGCGCAACGCCAAGGGCTGGCCGCGGGTCTTCGCCGGCGGCCGGGGCCTGGCCGGGGCGCTGCTGTCGCTGTGGGAGGGGGTCGAGCCGGTCGGCATGGACGGCGGCAACCTGCGCGACCTGTTCGCCGACGGGCTCGACCAGGCCGCCGAGCTGCTGGACACGGGCGAGCTGAAGGGCGTGGCGGAGGAGTTCCGCCGCGTCCACGGGCTGTGGCACGAGCTCGCCGAGACCGCGCTGCCGGCCTCGCGGTACGGCCGGATCAGGGAGCTGACCGCGGCCGTCCGCGAGTCCCTGCTGTCGGAGGGTACGGCGAGCGAAGCCGACGCGGCCGAGCTGTGGCGGCTGCGCCAGGAGGCCGGCAAGGAGCCACAGCAGGCGGACCTGGAGGCGATGGGGCGGCTGCTGATGGGGATCTATGAGGCGGAGTCCGCGGCCATGGCCCGGCTCGGGGAGATCGTCTGACATCCTGGAGACGTGCTCGCCGTCATCCGCTACACCGTCCCAGAGGCCCAGTCCCAGGAGTTCCTCAAGCAGGGGCAGGCCATCATCGACACGCTGGCCGCCCAGCCCGGATACGTCCGCGGGCGGCTGGCGCGGTCGGTCGACGAGCCGAACCTGTGGGCCCTGGTCAGCGAGTGGGAGGGGGCGGGCTTCTACCGCCGGGCGCTGTCGGCCGCCCGCATGGAGATGTATCCGCTGATGATCCTGATGCTGAACGAACCCAGCGCGTTCGAGGATGTCTACGTTTCCGGACAAGGCGAATAGTCGCGCGCCAGGCCGCCTCCGAGTCCCCTAAGCTGGGAGCTCATCCTGTTCACTCGCCGACCTCCAGCCGGAAAGAGATTCGATCACATGGCACGCCGGACCGACGTCATGGACACCATCGTCAGCCTCGCCAAGCGCCGCGGGCTCGTGTACCCGTCGAGCGAGATCTACGGGGGCCTGCGGGCGTCGTGGGACTACGGTCCGCTGGGCGTCGAGCTGAAGAACAACGTCAAGCGCCAGTGGTGGCTGTCGATGGTCCAGGCCCGCGAAGACGTGGTCGGCATCGACTCGTGCGTCATCCTCGCCCCCGAGGTGTGGCAGGCCAGCGGTCACGTCGACACCTTCACCGACCCGCTGACCGAGTGCCTGTCCTGCCACAAGCGCTACCGCGCCGACCACCTCGTCGAGGCCTACGAGGAAAGGCACGGCAGGTCCCCGGAGAACGGCCTGGCCGACATCACCTGCCCCAACTGCGGCACCAAGGGCGCCTTCACCGAGCCGCGGCAGTTCAGCGGCCTGCTCAAGACCTTCCTCGGCCCGGTCGAGGACGAGTCGGGCCTGGCCTACCTGCGGCCGGAGACCGCGCAGGGCATCTTCATCAACTACCTCAACGTCCAGCAGTCGGCCCGCAGGAAGATCCCGTTCGGCATCGGCCAGATCGGCAAGTCCTTCCGCAACGAGATCACACCGGGCAACTTCATCTTCCGCACCCGCGAGTTCGAGCAGATGGAGATGGAGTTCTTCGTCAAGCCGGGCACCGACGAGGAGTGGCACCAGTACTGGATCGACGAGCGCTTCCGCTGGTATGTCGACCTCGGCATCTCCAAGGAGAACCTGCGGCTGTACGAGCACCCCAAGGAGAAGCTGTCGCACTACTCCAAGCGGACCGTCGACATCGAGTACCGCTTCAACTTCCAGGGTTCGGAGTGGGGCGAGCTGGAGGGCATCGCCAACCGCACCGACTTCGACCTGTCCTCCCACTCCAAGGCCTCGGGCGTCGACCTGTCGTACTTCGAGCAGGAGAGCGGCGAGCGCTACGTGCCGTACGTCATCGAGCCGGCGGCCGGCGTCGACCGGTGCACGCTGACCTTCCTGCTCGACGCCTACACCGAGGACGAGGCGCCCAACGCCAAGGGCCAGATGGAAAAGCGCACCGTGCTGCGCCTTGACCACCGCCTGGCGCCGGTCAAGGTGGCGGTGCTGCCGCTGTCGCGCAACGCCGACCTGTCGCCCAAGGCCCGCGACCTGGCGGCCCAGCTGCGCAAGCGGTGGAACGTCGAGTTCGACGACGCGGGCGCGATCGGCCGCCGCTACCGCCGCCAGGACGAGATCGGCACGCCGTACTGCGTCACCGTCGACTTCGACACGCTCGAGGACCAGGCCGTGACGGTCCGCGAGCGCGACTCGATGGCGCAGGAGCGCATCGGGCTCGACCAGGTCGAGTCCTACCTGCGCCGGCACCTCAACGACTGAGCGCTCCTCGCCTCGCGTGGGCGCCGTCTCGCGGCGGCGTCCACCGTCCACGGGCAAGCGCCGGGCCGGGTGGTGCGCGTTAGGCCAGGTGGCGGCCGAACCAGTCGATCATCCGCTGGTAGGCCTGCGCGGCGGCGTCCGCGTCGTACCTGGGCCCCGTGTCGTTGAAGAAGGCGTGGTTCACGCCGGGGAAGGTGACGATCTCGTAGGTCAGCCCGGCCTTCTCCAGCGCGGCCCTGGCGGCCTCGCGGGTGGCGTTGACCCGGTCGTCCTGCTCGGCATAGACCCCCAGCACGGCCGCCTCGGTCCCGCCGAAGTCGGCGCCCTCGGGCAGCGGCCCGTAGAAGGGCACGGCGGCGGCCAGGCGCGGCTCGGAGCCGGCCAGCAGCAGCCAGGTCATCCCGCCGCCGAAGCAGAAGCCCACCATCCCCAGCTTGGCGCCCTGCGCCCGCCGCTGCAGCTCGCCCAGCCCCGCCTTCATGTCGGCGACGAACCGCTCGCGCGGGATCTCGCCGAGCCTGGCCATGATCTGGGCGGGGTCGGCGAAGGACTCGCTGCCGCCGTCGCGCGAGAGCAGGTCCAGCGCCAGCGCCGAGTAGCCGCTGGCGGCCAGCCGTCCGGCGACCGAGCGGATGTGGTCGGTCAGCCCGCGGTTCTCGTGGATGACCAGCACCGCCCCCTTGCGGTCGGGCGCCTCCGCCCAGGCGCCCCGCAGCGTCGAGCCCTCCGGCCCGGCGAACGTGATGGCCCGCGTGGGCAGCGGCGAAGGGCCCGCGGGCGAGCGCGGCGGGCTGGGTGAGGGGCTGGGTGACGGGCTGGCCGCCGGAGTGGCCGGCCCGGCCGCCTGCCCGCCGGCGCCGCAGGCGGCCAGCAAGGCGGTCGCCGCGGGCAGGCCGAGCCCCATCAGCCCGAGCCGGCGCAGCGCCTCCCGGCGCGAGATGAGCCCTTCGACGTGGTCGAGCGCGATCTCCTCGGCGAGGTATCGCTGGAAGGCTGTCATCATGTCCAGACCATAGACGGCCGGGGCGAAAGCCCAGGTAAAGGACCTGTTCCAGGCGCGGCGTGGGCAGGCCGTGAAACACCGAAAAATCACATAAAGTCTCGCGTTACGCCCGTTTTCGCAACGACTTGATGACATTCCAGGGAAACCGAGGAAAGGGATTCCATGGGACGCACCTGGAGAGTCATCGCGACCACGGCCGCTGTCGCCGGGGCCGCGCTCGTCTTGTCGGGCAGCGCCGCCCTGGCCGACCCCGACGCGGCGCCGTACGAGCTCAGGATCGTCGTCGACGACTGCCCGGGCGAGGCGGTGCGGCCATGACCGAGACCCAGCTGCTCGAGCGGGCGCTGTTCGAGGTCAAGCGGGTCATCGTGGGCCAGGACCACATGGTCGAGCGCCTGCTCGTGGCGGTCCTGGCCCGCGGGCACTGCCTGCTGGAGGGCGTGCCCGGCATCGCCAAGACCCTGGCGGCCGAGTCGGTCGCCAGGGTGATCGGCGGCTCGTTCAACCGCATCCAGTTCACGCCCGACCTGGTGCCCGCCGACATCGTCGGCACCAGGATCTACCGGCCCTCCACCGAGAGCTTCGACATCGAGCTCGGCCCGGTGATGGCCAACCTGGTCCTGGCCGACGAGATCAACCGGGCGCCCGCGAAGGTGCAGTCGGCGCTCCTGGAGATCATGGCCGAGCGCCACGTCAGCATCGGCGGCGTCACGCACGACGTGCCCTCGCCGTTCCTGGTGCTGGCCACCCAGAACCCGATCGAGTCCGAGGGCGTCTACCACCTGCCGGAGGCGCAGCGCGACCGCTTCCTGCTGAAGGTCGACGTGGGCTATCCCAGCGAGTCGGAGGAGCTGGCGATCGTCTACCGGATGAGCGTGGACCCGCCGCGGGCCCAGCCCGTCCTCGACCCGGCCCAGGTGGTGGCCCTGCAGCGGCGCGCCGACCAGGTCTTCGTGCATCACGCCGTGGCCGAGTACGCCGTCCGCCTCGTCTACGCCACCCGCGACCCGGACAGGTACGGCCTGCCGGACCTGCGGCGGCTGCTGTCCTTCGGCGCCTCGCCCCGCGCCACGCTGGGCCTGCTGGCCTCGGCGCGGGCGCTGGCGCTGATGCGCGGACGGGAGTACGTGCTGCCCGAGGACGTCAGGGACCTGGCGCACGACGTCATGGCGCACCGGCTGGTGCTGACCTTCGACGCCCTGGCCGACGGGGTCCAGGCGCGGGAGGTCGTGGACCGCGTGGTGGCGGCCGTGCCGCTGCCGGTGATCGCGCCCCAGCAGCAGGGGGAGGCGGCATGACGCCGTATCTGGCGGCCGAGCCGGCCCTGCGGAGGCTGGAGCTGGTGGTCACCCGCCGCCTCGACGGCCTGCTCCAGGGCGAGTACCAGGGGCTGCTGCCCGGCCCCGGCGGCGAGGTGGCCGAGGCCAGGCCGTACCAGCCGGGCGACGACGTGCGGCGCATGGACTGGAACGTCACGGCCCGTACGGCCGAGCCGCACGTCAGGGACCTCGTCGCGGACCGCGAGCTGGAGGTGTGGGTGCTGCTCGACGCCACGGGCAGCATGGACTTCGGCACGGCCAGGATGGAAAAGCGCGACCTGGCGCTGGCCGCGGTGGCGTCGATCGGGTTCCTGACGCGGCGGACCGGCAACCGCATCGGCGCCCACCTGCTCGGCGGTGCGGCCGGGGAGGTGGCCGTCGTCCCGGCCAGGACCGGCCGGGCGCACCTCATGGCGCTGCTGCAGAGGGTCTTCGCGCTGCCGCGCTCCTCGCCTGGCGCCGCCGTCCCGTCGCTCGGCGGGGCGGTGGAGCGGCTGACGCGCACGCTGGTGCGGCGGGGGCTGGTCGTGGTGGTCTCCGACTTCCTGGACCCGCCGCAGACCTGGGAGCAGGCGATCCGCCGCCTGGCGGTGCGGCAGCAGGTGCTCGCGGTGGAGGTCCTGGACCCGCGCGAGCTGGAGCTGCCGGACGTGGGGCTGCTCACGCTGGTCGACCCGGAGACGGGCCGCCGGCGCGAGGTGGCCACCGCCAGCGCCCGGCTGCGGCGCCGCTACGCCGAGGCGGCGGCCGGGCAGCGGCAGGCCATCGAGGCCGCGCTGCGCCGGGCCGGGGCGACCCACCTGCGCCTGCGCACCGACGGGGACTGGGTGCGCGACCTGGTCCAGCACGTGCTGCGGCAGCGCCGCCTGGCCCGGCTGGCCACCGCGCCGGCCGCCAGGCCCGCCCATGATCCACGCCGGGGGCCGGAGGGAGGCGACGTGGCATGACGCTGCTCTCGCCGGTCTGGCTGCTCCTGCTCGTCCCGGTCGCCCTCCTCGCCGTCACCTACGTGGTGATGGCGATGCGCAAAAGCGCCTACGCGGTGCGCTTCACCAACCTCGACCTCCTGGACAAGGTCGCGCCCAAACGGCCCGGCTGGCGCCGGCACGTCCCCGCCGCCGCGCTGCTGGCGATGTTCGTCCTCATGGTCATCGGCTTCGCCCGGCCCACCGCCGAGGTCCAGGTGCCCAGGGAACGCGCCACGATCATGGTGGCGTTCGACGTGTCCGCCTCGATGGAGGCGACCGACGTGGCGCCGGACCGCTTCACCGTGGCGCGGCAGGCCGCCCGGCAGTTCGTCCAAGGGCTGCCCGAGCGCTTCAACCTGGGCCTGGTGGCGTTCTCGGGGCAGGCGTCGGTAGCCGTGCCGCCGACCCTGGACCGCCAGGCCGTGCTGAACGCGCTCGACCGGCTCACCACGGCCTCGGGAACCGCGATCGGCGAGGCGGTCTTCCAGTCCCTGGATGCCATCCGGGCGCTGGACACCCAGGACGAGCCGGTGCCCGCGCACATCGTGCTGCTGTCCGACGGCTCCAACACCACCGGCAGGACACCCCAGGAGGCGGCGCAGGAGGCGGCCGCGCGCGGCGTGCCGGTCACCACCATCGCGTACGGCACGCCCGAGGGCACCATCACGATGCGCGGCCAGGAGATCCCGGTCCCGGTCGACGGCCCGGCGCTGGAGTCGCTGGCCCAGACCGCGGGCGGGGGCTTCTACGAGGCGGCCAGCGGGGACGAGCTGCAGGCCGTCTATGACGACATCGGCAGCTCGGTCGGCTACCGGACCGAGCGGCAGGAGATCTGGATGTGGTTCGTGGCCGCCGGGCTGATCATGGCGGCGATCGCCGCGGCGGCCTCGATGCTGTGGTTCGCGAGGCTGCCATGAGGGGCCTGGGCGCCCCCAGGGGGCCGGACTTCGTGCAGCCGCGGCTCCAGGTCGTCCCGCCGCCCGCCGTACCGCCGCAGTCTCCGCATCCGCCGGGCGCGCGGCGGACGCGGTCGGCCGGCCTGCTGGTGAGCGCCACGCTGGTGGCCGCGCTCACCGGAGGGCTGGCCGGGGTCGCGGGGGCCACGCTGGTCAGGCAGGAGCCGGTCCCCGCGGCCACCGGCCTGCCGCGAGCGGCCCCCGCGCCCTCCGGAACCCTGCAGGGCCTCAGCGCGACGGCCGCGCGGGTGCTGCCGAGCGTGGTGTCGGTCCTCGGCGACCGGGGCGGCGGCTCGGGGTTCGTCGTGGACGGCCGGGGCCACGTGCTCACCAACGCCCACGTCGTGGCAGGCTCCACCCGCGTGACCGTGGTGCTCGACGACGGCAGCCGCCGCTCGGCCTCGGTGCTCGGCCGGGACGTCGGGGAGGACCTCGCGGTCCTCGAGCTCGACGACGCCGGCGGGCTGACCCCGGCCGTGCTGGGCCGGTCGGCCGACCTGCGGGTGGGCGACCAGGTGCTGGCCATCGGCTCGCCGCTGGGCCTGTCGGGCACGGTCACCGCCGGCATCGTCAGCGCCCTGGACCGGGAGGTACGGCTGGGCGGCGCCCGGCGCACCGCCGTCCAGACCGACGCCTCCATCAACCCGGGCAACTCCGGCGGCCCGCTGGTCAACGCCCGCGGCGAGGTCGTCGGCGTGAACACCGCGATCGCCACCGGCAGGGGCGGCGGCAACATCGGGATCGGCTTCGCGATTCCCATCGACCGCGCCGCCCCCATAGCGGAACGAATCATCAGAGACTAGTGCCATGCGCCTGTTGGTGGTCGAGGACGAGGAGGACCTGGTCGACGCGCTGCGCGTCGGCCTGGTCCGGGCGGGGTACGCGGTGGACGTCGCCTACGACGCCCCCAGCGCCGAGGAGAAGCTCCAGGTCAACACCTACGACCTGGTGCTGCTGGACCTGAACCTGCCCGGCGGCGACGGCTTCCAGCTGTGCCGGATGGTCAGGGCCGCGGGCAACGGCGTGCGGATCATCATGGTGACCGCCCGCGACCGGCTGGACGACCGGGTCAGGGGCCTGGACGAGGGCGCGGACGACTACCTGGTCAAACCGTTCGCCTTCCCCGAGCTGCTGGCCCGCGTCCGCGCCCTGCTGCGCAGGGACACCGGCGCCGGGACCTCCGTGCTGGAGGTGGGCGAGCTGCGGCTCGACACGGCCCGGATGGAGGTCACGCTGGGCGGGCGGGCGCTGGCGCTCACCCCCAAGGAGTACGGCGTGCTGCACTACCTCATGACCCGGCCGGGGCACGTCGTGTCCACCGAGGAGCTGCTCGAGCACGTGTGGGACGAGCACGCCGACCCCTTCACCAACACCGTCCGCGTCACCGTGGGCAACCTGCGGCGCAAGCTCCAGGTCGAGGGGCTGATCGAGACGGTGATCAGCCGCGGGTACCGGCTCAGGGAGGCCCCGTGATCCACACCATCCGCTTCCGGCTCACGGTGCTGTACTCCACGCTGGTCTTCGGGCTGGCCGCGCTCGTCCTGGGCGGGGTCTACCTGGCCGTGGCCGCCATCACCGACCAGCGGCCGGTCTCCACCGAGCTCGCCAAGATCTACAACGAGCGCACCCACCAGGTCCTGGGCAAGGCGGAGGTCGTCCGGATGGGCGAGCTGGAGAACGCCGTCAGGGTGGAGACGCTGTCCACGCTGCGCCAGTACTCCTTCCTCATGCTCGGCGGGCTCTTCCTGGCCAGCCTGGCCATCGGCTGGGTGCTGGCGGGCCGGGTGCTGCGCCCGGTCCGCTCGATCACCCGCACGGCGGCCGAGATCCAGGCCACCGATCTGTCGCGCCGCATCAACCTCGACGGGCCGCGCGACGAGCTGCGCGACCTCGCCGAGACCGTCGACACCATGCTCGACCGGCTGGAGGAGGCCTTCCGCGCGCAGCGGCAGCTCATCGACGACGCCTCCCACGAGCTGCGCAGCCCGCTGGCCATCATCCGGGCCAACGTGGACGCGGTGCTGGCCTCGCCGGAGGCCACGGAGGAGGAGCGGGCCCGCGCCGTCGCGATCGTCGACCGCGCCACCACCCGCATGACCCGCCTGGTGGAGGACCTGCTGGCCACGGCCCGCCGCCAGGGGGACGCCTTCGCCGACGCCGACCTGGATCTGGCCAGGGTGGCCGAGGAGGCCTCGGAGGAGTTCGCCGCGCTGGCCGCCGAGCGCGGGATCACGATCAAGCGCGTGCTGGGCGCGGACCTGGCCATGTCCGGCGACCACGACGCGCTGCGCCGCGCCGTGGCCAACCTGCTGTCCAACGCCGTACGGCTCTCGCCCGAAGGCGGCGTGGTGGAGGTGGTGGCCGGCCAGCGCGGCGGCTGGCTGTGGGTCGCCGTCCGCGACGCCGGGCCGGGCATCCCGGCCAAGGACCAGCCGCGCATCTTCGACCGCTTCTGGCGCGGCGAGACCAGCCGCCGCGACCGGCACACCGGACTCGGGCTGGCCATCGTGCGGCAGATCGTCGAGTCGCACGGCGGCACGGCCCGCGTCTTCTCCGAGGTCGGCCGGGGCAGCACGTTCGTGCTGTGGCTGCCCGCACGCGACGGGGCGGACGCGCCCGTGCCCGACGGCAACCCGCTGGGAGATTTTTAGGCATCCCCTACTCATGCGGCGGGCCGCCGCCCCCGGCACCGTTGAGGCATGAAGAAGACAGCGATGATCTTAGGAGCGGCCGCGACCCTCCTGACCGGCGGCGTGACCGCCGCCCCCGCGAGCGCGGGCTCCGGCGCCTGCGACATCAAGCCGTACGGCCTGATCGGCGACTACTGGCACACCATGGGCGGCGAGGACGGCTTCTTCGGCTGTCCCACCAGCCACGAGTACGGCCTGCCCAACAGGAGCGGCCGGCGGCAGGACTTCGCCAACGGGCAGATCGCCTGGTCACCCGACCAGGGGGCGAAGATGATCGTCGCCGCCTACGGGGCGCGGATCGGCGGCAAGCCGGTCGTGGTCTTCCGCTGGGGGCCGACCGACCCGTTCCACTACGACTACTTCAAGATCGCCGTCCGCAGCGACCACCCGGCCCACAACGTCACCTGGACCGTCCGCAACCAGCCACGCACCCGCGGGCGGTTCGTGGTCCACCCGCCGGGCAACGTCAACCGCGGCGGCTCCCTGGGCCGCTACAGCTTCGCGGTGCTGGGCTGCGACGACAAGCTCACCGGTGACACCTGCCGCCAGGGCTGGAGCATCCGGGTGACGGCCGACGCCTAGTCACCCTCCGGCGCGGCGGCGGCACACCGCCAGGGTGATCGCGTAGGCGATCGGCGGCAGCACGAAGACCGCGACGCGCAGGCCGTACATGATCGCCGGCACCGCCTCCGGCGAGACGGGCAGCAGGGGCTCGTGCTGACGGCCCGGGGCCGAGAACCAGGTGGCGGCCCAGATGACCGTGAAGAACGTGAGGACCGCCACGCCCAGGGCGGTGCGGACGGGCGCGTGGGCGGGCCGTTCGAGCAGGTGGTGCACGCCCCGGTCGCCGGTCAACCGCCGCTCCAGGAACGGGTAGACCAGCAGCACCGCGAAGAACACCGCCAGCATCAGCATCGGGATCAGCAGGCCCAGGTCCAGCGGGCCGAGCTGCCAGGCGGGCATGAGCCGCAGGGCGCCGTCGAGCACGCCGTAGTACCAGAACGGCTGGAGCCCGGGCGGCTTCGCGCCGGGCGTGTACACCCCGTTCTCCCACACCGGGTTGACCACGACGAACGTGGCCAGCGCGGTGATCACCGCGAACGTGCCCAGCGACGTGACGCCCTGCTTGGCCGCGAAGTACGGGAAGAACGGCCCGCCCGTCACCCGCCGCTCGCTGGCGCCCGTCAGGCGCTTCTCGGTGTGCTTCTGCCGCCAGGTGAGCACCAGCGCGTGCAGCGGCACCAGCGCCAGGAGGATGCCGGGGATCAGCAGCACGTGGGTCACGAACAGCCGCGGGATGGCATCGCCGGGGAAGGGGCCGCCGAAGACGAACATCGACAGGTAGGTGCCGACCAGCGGGATCGCCAGCAGCAGGCTGTCGGCCTCACGCAGCCCGGCGAAGCCCATCGTGTCGCCCGGCAGCGAGAAGCCGAGGAACGACTCGAACAGCACCAGGGCGAACAGGATCACGCCGATCACCCACGTGAGCTCGCGCGGCCTGCGGAAGGCGCCGGTGAAGAACACCCGGCACAGGTGCGCCACGATCGACAGCACGAAGATCGTCGCCGCCCAGTGGTGCATCTGCCGGATCAGCAGGCCGCCGCGCACGTCCAGGCTGATCTCCACCACCGAGTCGTAGGCCTGCGACGGGGTGGCCTGATACCAGAACGTCAGGAACGTCCCGGTGAGCACCAGCAGGGCGAAGGAGTACAGCGCGAACTCGCCCAGCAGGAACGACCAGTGGCTGGGGAAGAGCTTGCGGAGGTTGGGGCGCAGCCAGCGCCCCAGGCCGAGGCGGTCGTCGAACCAGACGACCCCGCCGACGGCCGCCCGCGCCGATCCCGCCGCCATGCGCCGGCGGCGGCTGGGCGGCTTGGCGGGATGGGCGGGGTGCGTGGGCTGCGTGGGCTGTGTGGGCTGTGTGGGCACGGCCATGGCGCCTCCCGGGAGACGACCTGATTGTGCACCCGCGCGGGAAGATTCTCAAGAATTGGTGTAAACCATTGGTATAAACCAATTCCGGCCCGCTGGAATTTTCATTGGATTAGACCTCATGATAGGCCATGAGCAGCGGAAACGGGAACTTGGCGGTGGGGTGCAGTTTCGCCGCCTTTTTCGTCGGTAGAGTCCGAGCCAGAGTGGCGGAAATCCCAGAAGGAGCGCTCGTGGCCAAGTACGTTTACGACTTCACCGAGGGCAACAAGGACCTCAAGGACCTCCTCGGCGGAAAGGGCGCCAACCTTGCCGAGATGACGAACCTGGGCCTGCCCGTCCCGCCCGGGTTCACCATCACCACCGAAGCGTGCCGGCACTACCTCGCCAAGGGGGCCCTCCCCGACGGGCTGGAGGAGGAGATCGCCGGGCACCTGGCGAGCCTGGAGTCGGCCATGGGCAAGCGGCTCGGCCAGGCCGACGACCCGCTGCTGGTCAGCGTCCGCTCGGGGGCCAAGTTCTCCATGCCCGGCATGATGGAGACCGTCCTGAACATCGGGCTCAACGACGAGTCGGTGCACGGCCTGGCCAAGCAGGCCGGCGGCAACGAGCGCTTCGCCTGGGACTCCTACCGCCGCCTCATCCAGATGTTCGGCAAGACCGTGCTGGGCATCGACGGCGAGCGCTTCGAGCACGCCCTGGACGAGCTCAAGGGCTCCCGCCAGGACACCGAGCTGTCGGCCGAGGAGCTCCAGGGCCTGGTCGAGACCTACAAGGGCATCGTGCTGGAGCAGACGGGCAAGGACTTCCCCGCCGATCCGCGCGAGCAGATGCGGCTGGCCATCCAGGCGGTCTTCGACTCCTGGAACGCGCCGCGCGCCGTGCTGTACCGCCGCCAGGAGCGCATCCCCGCCGACCTCGGCACCGCGGTCAACGTCGTGGCCATGGTCTTCGGCAACTGCGGCGACGACTCGGGCACCGGCGTGGCCTTCACCCGCGACCCCGGCTCCGGCCAGCAGGGCGTCTACGGCGACTACCTGCCCAACGCCCAGGGCGAGGACGTGGTCGCCGGCATCCGCAACACCATCCCCCTGCAGGACCTCGAGCGGCTGGACAAGAAGTCCTACGACGAGCTGATGGCCATCATGGCCACGCTGGAGAACCACTACCGCGACCTGTGCGACATCGAGTTCACCATCGAGCGCGGCAAGCTGTGGATGCTCCAGACCCGCGTCGGCAAGCGCACCGCGGCCGCCGCCTTCCGCATCGCCACCCAGCTGGTGGACCAGGGCCTCATCACCATGGACGAGGCGCTCACCCGCGTCACCGGCGACCAGCTCGCCCAGCTGATGTTCCCGCGCTTCGGCACCGACGGCGAGCGCAGGCTCCTCACCAAGGGCATGAACGCCTCGCCCGGCGCCGCCGTCGGCAAGGCCGTCTTCTCCTCCGAGCGCGCGGTCGAGCTGGCCGGGCAGGGCGAGGACGTCATCCTGGTGCGCCGCGAGACCAACCCCGACGACCTGGCCGGGATGATCGCCGCCCGCGGCATCCTGACCAGCCGCGGCGGCAAGACCTCCCACGCGGCCGTGGTCGCCCGCGGCATGGGCAAGACCTGCGTGTGCGGGGCCGAGGAGCTGGAGGTCTCCCCGGCCGAGCGCCGCTTCACCGCGCCCGGCGGCGTCGAGGTGCGCGAGGGCGACGTCATCTCCATCGACGGCACCACCGGCGAGGTGTTCCTGGGCGAGGTGCCGGTCGTCGACTCCCCGGTCGTGGAGTACTTCGAGGGCAAGTTCGACGGCAGGCAGATCGACGACGAGCTGGTCAAGGCCGTGGACCGCATCATGCGGCACGCCGACTCGGCGCGCAGGCTCGGCGTGCGGGCCAACGCCGACACCCCCGAGGACGCCGCCCGCGCCCGGCGGTTCGGCGCCGAGGGGATCGGGCTGTGCCGTACCGAGCACATGTTCCTCGGCGAGCGGCGGCAGCTGGTGGAGGACCTGGTGCTGGCCTCGACCGACGAGGAACGGCAGGCCGCGCTGGACGCGCTGGAGCCGCTCCAGAAGAACGACTTCATCGGGATATTTCGGGCGATGGGCGATTTGCCGGTCACGATCCGGCTCATCGACCCGCCCCTGCACGAGTTCCTGCCCGACATCGTCGACCTGTCGGTCAAGGTCGCCCGCGGCGAGGCGTCGGACAAGGAACGCAGGCTGCTGGATGCCGTACGCCGCCTGCACGAGCAGAACCCCATGCTCGGCCTGCGCGGCGTACGGCTCGGCCTGGTCATCCCCGGCCTGTTCGCCATGCAGGTCAGGGCCATCGCCGAGGCGGCACGCGAGGTCCCCGGCGCCCGGCCGGAGATCATGATCCCGCTCGTCGGCGCGGTGCAGGAGCTGGAGATCGTCCGCGAGGAGGCCCAGAAGATCCTCGCCGACGCCGGCGTCGACGCGCTCATCGGCACCATGATCGAGGTGCCGAGGGCGGCGCTGACCGCCGGGCAGATCGCCGAGGCCGCGCAGTTCTTCTCCTTCGGCACCAACGACCTCACCCAGATGACCTGGGGCTTCTCCCGCGACGACGTGGAGGCCGCCTTCTTCTCCCGCTACCTGGAGCTGGGCGTCTTCGGCGTCTCCCCGTTCGAGACCCTCGACCGCGACGGGGTGGGCCGCCTGGTCAGGATCGCCGCCGAGGAGGGCCGCAAGGCCAGGCCCGACCTCAAGCTCGGCATCTGCGGCGAGCACGGCGGCGACCCCGAGTCGGTGCACTTCTGCCACGACGCCGGTCTCGACTACGTCTCCTGCTCGCCGTTCCGCATCCCGGTGGCGCGGCTGGAGGCCGGGCGCGCCGCCCTGGCCGAGAAGAACGACTCCGACACCCGCTGAGGGCCGGGAGGACGCTTCCAAGCCCTCCAAGACCGGAGGACGTTCTAAGGCCGGGAGAACACCGTGTGCCGGGCCGAGCAGGACGCCGTCGCGGCGCCCTCGGCCCGGTGACACGCGGCCACCGTGACGGAGGTGATCTCCTCACGGGGCTTGGCGAACTCCACCGTGTGGCCGCCGTAGAGCTCCGAGCACAGCTCGGGGGTCCTGGCCCAGGTCTTGACGTAGTACGGGTCGCCGGGCCGCTGACTGACGTACTCGATCTCCGCCCAGCCGCACCCACCCCGCGAGAACTTCAGGACCTGGGCCAGGACCGACGGCGGGCGATCCGTCAGCGAGCCGTCCCGGTAGACGCCGCTGACCAGGACCGCGCCGTCGGGGGAGTACAGCGGGCCGAAGGGGAACAGCGCCTGGCCCGCCAACGCGAGAGATGCCAACCATGTCATGAGGCCACGATCACGGACGCCCGCCGTACGCGCATGAGCATGCCCTACTCAAACCGCTTTCCCGACGTTTCCCAGCCGTTCGGCATGGGATGACCCCATCGGGGATAGGATCGCAGGTCTCATGGCCGGCTACACCGAACACGACCAGGCGCGATGGGTGCCGGAACCGCCCGGCAGCCCCGAACGCAGCCCGTTCGAACGCGACCGCGCCCGGGTCCTCCACTGCGCCGCACTGCGCAGGCTCGCCGCCAAGACCCAGGTCGTCGGGCCCGGCGAGTCCATCGGCGGCGGCCAGCACGTGCCGCGCACCCGGCTCACCCACTCGCTGGAATGCGCCCAGGTCGGCAGGGAGATGGGCGCCTCACTCGGCGTGGACCCCGACCTGGTGGAGACCGCCTGCCTCGCCCACGACCTCGGCCACCCGCCCTTCGGCCACAACGGCGAACTCGTCCTGGACCAGCTCGCCGCCTCCTGCGGCGGCTTCGAGGGCAACGCCCAGAGCCTGCGCCTGCTCACCCGGCTGGAAGCCAAGGTCATCACCGAGGACGGCCGCAGCGCCGGGCTCAACCTCACCCGTGCCGCGCTCGACGCCTCCATGAAGTACCCCTGGACCCGCGGCGAATCCCCCAAGTTCGGCGTCTACGACGACGACCTGCCCGTCTTCACCTGGATCCGGCAGGACGCGCCGCCCGGCCGCGTCAGCTTCGAGGCGCAGATCATGGACTGGGCCGACGACGTCGCCTACTCGGTCCACGACCTCGAGGACGCCATCCACATCGGCCACGTCACCCCCTCGGCCCTCCAGTCGCCCGCCGAACGCACGGAGGTCTGCGAGGTCACACGCCGCGTCTACGCCCCCGACGCCTCCCTGGCCGAGCTGGAGGAGGTCTTCGCCAGGCTCGTCGCCGACCCGCTGTGGCCGCGCCGCTTCGAGGCCACCCTCGCCGACCTCGCCGGGCTCAAGGCCCTCACCAGCGGGCTCATCGGCCGCTTCTGCCGCGCCGCCCAGGCCGCCACCAAGGAGGCGTACGGCCTGCGCCACCGCGCCGACCTGGTCGTCCCGCGCACCGCCCGGCTGGAGTGCGCGCTGCTCAAGGGCATCACGGCGCACTACGTCATGCGACGCGACGACCACCACGCCAACCAGGCCAAGCAGCGGGAACTCATCCAGGAACTGGCCGCGCTCATCACGCTCGGCGCCCCCGACACGCTCGAACCGGCCTTCCGCCCCGCCTTCCTCGCCGCCCCGGACGACGCGGCCCGCACGCGCGTCATCATCGACCAGATCGCCTCGCTGACCGACATCTCCGCCGTCGCCTGGCACCGCCGCCTCTCCCACCGCTGACCCGCCCATGCCGTACGGCGCGCCGCCGACTGTCTGGAGTCGCCGCCACCCCGGCGTGATACTGACCCCATGGCCACATTCGCGATCGTCGGCGCCGGACTCGCCGGGGCGAAAGCCGCGGAAACCCTGCGCGAAGAAGGCTTCGACGGCGACATCGTCCTCATCGGCGCCGAAACCGAACGCCCCTACGAACGCCCCCCGCTCTCCAAGGGCTACCTCCAAGGCGCCGGCGACCGCGACGAGATCTACGTCCACCCGCCCACCTGGTACGCCGACCACGCCGTCGACCTGCGCCCCGGCCGCCGCGCCGTACGCCTCGACCTCGACGCCCACGAGCTCACCCTGTCCGACGACTCCCGCGTGCCGTACGACAAACTCCTCATCGCCACCGGCGCCACCCCGCGCCGCCTCCCCGGAGCCGGCATGTACCTGCGCACCGTCCAAGACAGCGATGCGCTGAAGGAGGCGTTCGCACGCGGCGGCAGAGTGGTGATCGTCGGCGCCGGATGGATCGGCCTGGAGACCGCCGCAGCCGCACGCAAGGCCGGCTGCGACGTCACCATCGTCGAACCCCGGCCCACACCCCTGCACGCGATCCTCGGACCCGAACTCGGCGAGGTCTTCGCCCGCCTCCACCGCCGCAACGGCGTCGACCTCCGGCTGGGCACCGGCGCCGAGGAACTGTCCGAGACAGGAGTACGGCTCAGCACCGGCGAGACCCTCACCGCCGACGCCATCGTGGTCGGCATCGGCGCCACACCCAACGTCGACCTGGCCCGCGACGCCGGACTGGAGGTCGCGGGCGGCATCGTCACCGACGCCTCCCTGCGCACCTCCCACCCCGACGTGTACGCCGCCGGAGACGTGGCCGAGTTCTACCACCCGCTGTACGGCAGGCGCCTGCGCGTCGAGCACTGGGCCAACGCGCTCAACGGCGGCCCCGCCGCCGCACGCGCCATGCTCGGCCAGGACGTCGTCTACGACCGCGTGCCGTACTTCTACACCGACCAGTTCGAACTCGGCATGGAGTTCTCCGGCGACATCACCGGCTACGACAGCGTCTCCTACGAAGGCTCGGTCGACGACCTGGAGTTCATCGCCTACTGGAGGCGCGACGGCCGGGTCGTGGCCGGGATGAACGTCAACGTCTGGGACGTCGTCCAGGAGATCCAGGACCGCATCAGGGCGGAGGCGGCCACCACTGGGTGACGGTCTCGTCCTCCGGCGGCGGCGACGGCTCCGGCTTGGGCGCCTTCCGCGCCGAACACTGGACCGTGCACCTGGGCGTCTCACCCAGCCGGGCCCGCAGGGCGAGGGTCTCCTCACGCGGTGACAGCGTGGGATTGCCGTTCAGCCAGGCGTCCAGGTAGTTCCAGGGATTGACCATGCCCCGCCGTACCCACCAGTACTTCGGACCGGTCTTCCACGAGATCGCGAAGTACAGGTTCGGCGCGGTGTCGCGGGCGTTGCCCGAGTTGCCCACCGTCCCCAGCGTCTGGCCCGCCCTGACCCGCACGCCCGGCCTGATCCCCTCGGTGATCTCGTCCAGGTGGCCGCCCAGGTAGCGCACGCCGTCGTCACCGACGATCGTCACGAACCGGCCCTCGCGCGTCGGACCGGAGTCGACCGACGGACGCCACTTGTTCTGGGCGTTGACCTCGTCCACCACGCCGCCGATCGGCGCCACGAACGCGCACCCCTTCGCCGCCCAGATCGTCGTCTTCGGCAGGACGAGCAGCTTGCGCTGGTACGTCACCCGGCACCCCTTGACCGGGAACACGTAGGAGTACTTCGACAGCTTCGGCGGCGGCACCCGCACCGGATCCTGCTTGTCGGCGGCCGCCTGCGGCTGGGGCGTCGGCTGGGGGATCGTCGCGGTCACCGACGGGCTGGCCACCGCCGCCGTCGGCGGCGCCTTCGTGCTCACCCCGGCCACCCCGGTCCCCTGGGCGGCACAACCACCGGTGAGCACCAGCGCTCCGGCCACGGCCGCGAGCCCACCTCTTCGCCCCGATCGCATGATCTCCACCCGTGTCACCGTATCTGAGGACAACCTTTACCTTTCTAGCCCACCCGGCGACCCGGCATGGCCGGTTTCCACAACCCGGCGAGGCGGCAGGCACCCGGCGATGTCCTGGGGACAGGGGGGATTTGTGTCGGCCAGGAGCAATAGACTCACGGCGTGGCTGGCCGGATCCGTGACGTCGACATCGCACTCGTTCGCGAGCGCTCGCCGATCGACCACGTCGTCGGGGAGTATGTACAGCTCCGCAACGCCGGAGGCGGCAACCTCAAGGGCCTTTGCCCCTTCCACGACGAGAAGAGCCCGTCGTTCAACGTCACGCCCGAGCGCGGCATGTTCTACTGTTTTGGTTGCGGGGAAGGTGGCGATGTCATCACCTTCGTCGAGAAGATCGAGCACCTGTCCTTCACCGAGGCGGTCGAGCGGCTGGCGCAGCGGGCCGGGATCCAGCTGCAGTACGAGCAGGGCGGCTACGTGCCCAAGCGCGACCAGGGGGAGCGCGCGAGGCTGATCGAGGCGCATCGGGTGGCCGCGGAGTTCTACGCCGAGCGGTTGCTGGCGCCGGAGGCGGCGCCGGGGCGGAAGTTCCTGGCGGAGCGGGGGTTCGAGCGGGCCGACGCCGAGCGGTTCGGTGTGGGGTATGCGCCCAACGAGTGGGAGGCGTTGACCCGGCATCTGATGGGGCGGGGGTTCGCCGCGGAGGAGATCGTCAAGGGCGGGCTGGCGAAGGAAGGGCGCAGGGGGCCGATCGACCGGTTCCGTGGGCGGTTGGTGTGGCCGATCCGGGACGCGACGGGGGATGTGATCGGTTTCGGGGCGCGCAAGCTGCTCGACGGTGACGACGGGCCGAAGTATCTCAACACGCCCGAGACGCCGTTGTACAAGAAGAGCCAGGTGTTGTACGGCATCGACCTGGCCAAGCGGGAGATCTCCAAGCGGTCGCAGGCGGTGATCGTCGAGGGGTACACCGATGTGATGGCCTGTCATCTGGCGGGTGTGCCGACGGCGGTGGCGACCTGCGGGACGGCGTTCGGCGAGGAGCACATCAAGGTGTTGCGGCGCTTCTTGCTGGACCAGGCGGAGTTCCGCGGTGAGGTGATCTTCACCTTCGACGGGGACGAGGCGGGGCAGAAGGCCGCGTTGCGGGCGTTCGCGGATGAGCAGAAGTTCGTGACGCAGACGTATGTGGCGGTTCAGCCGGACGGGCTGGATCCGTGTGAGTTGCGGATCAAGCAGGGGGACGCGGCGGTGCGTGATCTGATCGCGAGCCGGGAGCCGTTGTTCCAGTTCGCGATCCGCAGCACGATCGCGCGGTATGACCTGCGCAGCAACGAGGGGAAGATCGCGGCGTTGGACGCCGCCGCGCCGATCGTGGCGGGGATCAAGGATGTGGGGCTGCGCAAGCGGTACGCGATCGACCTGGACCGGTGGCTGGGGTTCATGGACGAGCGGTTCGTGATGCAGCGCATCGCCGAGGTGAGCCATGCGCAGTCGCGGCGTCCGCAGCGGGCGCCGCGTCCGGCGCCGGTCGATCCGCACGTGAAGGTCGAGGCGGAGTTGCTGAAGCTGGCGGTGCAGCGTCCGGTGTTGCTGGGGCCGCGTTTCGACGCGCTGGACGCGCAGGCGTTCACGGCGCCCGACCATGTGGCGGTGCACAAGGTGATCGCCGAGGCGGGGGGGACCGGTTCGGCGGGGCACGGCGGGCGGGAGTGGGTGGACCGGCTGCTGGAGCACGCGGCGGACGATGCGGTGCGGGCGCTGGTGACGCGCTTCGCGGTGGAGCCGATCCAGGCGGACGCGGAGCTGGAGGAGCGTTACGCCAACGGGATGCTGGCGGCCATCGAGGCGGTGTCGATCGACCGGGCCATCGCGCAGGCCAAGTCGCGGATGCAGCGGCTGAATCCGGTGGAGGAGCAGGCGGAGTACAACCGGCTGTTCGGGGAGCTGGTGGCTTTGGAGCAGCAGCGGCGGGTGCTGAGGGAGCGGGCGGCCGGTTCGGCCTGAGTTCCGCCGGGCCGGGAGGGCGGGGGCCCTGTTTGACATCCGAAACGTCGCCGGCGTGAAATTATCGGCCCGTCATGCGTGATCACGGCATACAGAGATGACGCCCTGACCTCGGCTCTGACGTCGGGCGTGACATGGTGACCGCGCAAATATCTTTGATTTCCCGATCTTCTCCCGGCAAACCCCAATAACATCTCGATTTGGTAATGATGCAGGTCTTACCTTCTGTGACAAAAATGGGTCTGCCATTTTCGCGAACCAATACTGCAGACTGTGTCCCGTGGGTGCATCGGTGCTGCCAAGTGGACCGCCATCGGTAGACCAGGTGGCGGACCTCGTCGCGAAAGGAAGGGAGCGCGGGAGCGTAACCGTCGATGACGTCGCAGCCGCGCTCGACCGAACCGAGCTTCCCTCCGACGCGCTGGAGCGTGTCGTGCGGATGCTCGCCGAGAACGGCGTGGAGGTGCTGGAGCCGCAGGGCGACGACGACCTGTCCCGCGCCGATGAGGAAGACGTAGGCAAGCGGGCGCCGACGAGCGATCTGGTCCGCATCTACCTGCGGGAGATCGGGCGGGTGCCGCTGCTCACCGCCGAGGAGGAGGTGGAACTCGCCAAGGCGATCGAAGCCGGTCTGTTCGCGGAGGACAAGCTGGCCAACGGGGTCTCGCCGCTGGCTCATCCCGAGCTGCAGGAGCTGGTCTGGGAGGGGATCCGGGCCAAGCAGCGGCTGATCGAGGCGAACCTGCGCCTGGTGGTGTCGATCGCCAAGCGGTACGTGGGCCGTGGCATGCTCTTCCTCGACCTGATCCAGGAGGGCAACCTGGGCCTGATCCGCGCGGTGGAGAAGTTCGACTACACCAAGGGCTACAAGTTCTCCACCTACGCCACGTGGTGGATCCGGCAGGCGATCACGCGGGCGATAGCCGACCAGGCGCGGACCATCCGCATCCCGGTGCACATGGTGGAGACGATCAACAAGCTCGTCAGGGTGCAGCGTCAGCTCCACCAGGATCTGGGCAGGGAGCCCGCGCCGGAGGAGATCGCCAAGGAGATGGACCTGCCGGTGGACCGGGTCGTGGAGATCCAGCGCATCGCGCAGGAGCCGGTGTCGTTGCAGTCTCCGATCGGTGAGGAGGACTCCGACCTCGGAGACTTCATCGAGGACGCGGACGCCGTGGTGCCGATGGAGGCCGCGGCGTTCATCATGTTGCAGGACCAGCTCGACGACATCCTGGCGACGTTGTCGGAGCGTGAGCAGCGCATCATCCAGTTGCGGTTCGGCCTGGCCGACGGGCATCCGCGCACGCTTGAGGAGGTCGGCAGGGAGTTCGGGGTGACGAGGGAGCGCATCCGCCAGATCGAGTCCAAGACGCTGGCCAAGCTGCGCCACCCGACCAGGGCCCAGATGCTGCGGGACTACCTGGACTGACGGGCCGCCGCGGGGCGCCTGGTGAAGGGGCGCCCCGCGGCCGGGCCGTACCGCTAGGAGCAGCCTTCGAACTGCGGCACCGCGACGACGGACAGGTCCAGCCCGGAGCCGCCGAACCATTTCTCCAGCAGTTTCCTGGCCGTGCCGTCCTGGTACATCTCGGTGATGGCCCGGTTGAGCTGCTCGCAGCCGTCGATGTCGCCCTTCCTGATCCCGATCGAGGTGCGCTGCTCGTTGAAGGTCGCGCCGACCAGCTCCAGGTCCACGCCGGGCTGGGTGAGCAAGCCCGCCAGGATCTGGCTGTTGGTGGAGATGGCGTCGATCCGGCCGTCCTTGATCATGTCCAGGCACTCGTTGTAGTCGCCGGCCGGCACGATGACCGCTTTCACCCGGCGCTCCTCCACGATGCGCTGGGCGATGTTGGTGCCGCGCACCCAGCAGATCTTCCGTCCCTCCAGGTCACGCACATTGCGGATGGCGTCCCTGTCGGCCGGGCGCACCGCGATGTCCTGGAAGTCCACGTGGTACGGCCCCGCGAAGTCGATCTTCTCCTTGCGCTCCGGTGTGATCGACATGTGCGCGAAGACCATGTCGGCTCGCCCGTCGGTGAGCACGGTGAGCTGGTCGCCCGCCTTGATCTCCAGCCAGCGGATCCTCTTCTTCAGCCGGCCGACGAGGTACTTCGCCACGTCGATGTTGAAACCGTCGTAGCCGTGCGGCCCCCTGAAGCTGATCAGCGGCACGTCGGAGCGGATCGCGACGACCACCTCGTCCTTGTCCATGAGCGACTCCGGTCGCCCGCCCCCGCAGGCCGTCGCCAGCAGCGCGGTGACCAGCAGAGTCACGAAGATCGGCAGCCTTCTCACCGGTACTCCTTGAGTCGGGGCCAGATCCCGGCCAGCACCAGCAGCGCCGCCGCCACCAGCCCGGCGGGCACCAGCCGCCACAGCGCGCCCAGCGCGCCGTCACCTCTGTCGATGGCCGCCTCGAAGACGGACTCGTGCCGCCGGACCAGCTCCTCCAGCGCCTTGTCGTAGCTCTCGAACGCCTGGGTGAGCTCGCCGTCCCAGAACTTGATCGCCGCGTCCTTCTTCATCGTGCGCATGCGTGCGTCGGCCTGCTGGAACGCTTGGTAGGTGGCGAACAGCCGCTGCCGGTCCGGGCCGGCGACGCCGCCCAGCATGCCGCCGAAGGCGTCGTTCAGCTTGGCCTGGTAGTCGGGCAGGCTGGTGGACTTCACGGCCACCACGGTGCGCGCCTTGTCGAGGAAGGTGTGCTCGTAGGTGTCCTTGCGGCCCTTGTCCAGCAGGTAGCGGCTCTGGTCGCCGAGCATGTTCATGCTGAGCGCCCGCGCCCTGGTCAACGTCAGCACCTGGTCGAAGCCGTGGCGTTTGGCCTCGTTCAGCGACTCCGTCTGCCGGTTCAGCAGTGTCACGCCGGCCGCCAGCCCGGCGACTGTCAGCACTGTCGCCGCCACCAGGGCGGGCGCGAACACCCGGCGGAAACGGCGGGTCAGGTAGACCTGCAGCGACAGCAGGCAGCCCAGCGCCAGCAGCCCGGCCACCACGACACTCGCCCTGGCCAGCGCGGTCGCCGACCGCTCGGCGTCGTGTGCGCGCCGCACGATCGTGCCGGTCTCCAGCGTCAGGTTGTACGCCTGGGGCAGCAGCTCGCGGTGCATGAGGTCGGTGGCCTTGCGGTAGACCTCCACCACGTTGTCCGGCGGCCCGCCGGTGGTGTGCCCCGACTGCGCGTTGAGCAGCCGCGCCTGGGCGGCCAGCCGCTCGTAGCGGCCCAGCCCCTCGACGAGCGCCTCCACCGTGCGCTGCTCGGTGACGTTGTCCAAGGCCAGCTCATAGGCCTTGAGCAACTCGTGGGCGACCTCCTTGCGCAACTGGTCGTAGGCGGTCAGGCCGGCCTGCTGCTGCGGGCCGTACTCCTTGCCGAGCAGCAGCGACTCGGCGACCAGGGCGTCCATCTGGGACAGGTGCCTGTGCAGGCCGATGGTGGCGAGCACCTGCGGGCCGGCGTCGTGGCCGATGGTGCGCAGCCCGGCGCCGGTGAAGCCGGCGCCGGTCACGACCGCGCCGAGCAGCAGCGCCATGGCCAGCAGCGTGGCACCGGCCAGGGTGCGCACCCGGCGGGGCGTGGAGACCCGGGCCGCGGGTGCGGGCGTGGGCGCGGGCGGGGCCTGGAGGGCGGTCACGGCGCGCTCCCGCGGATGGTGATGACCGTCCAGGCGCCCAGGTGGACGCGGTCGCCGTCGCGGATCGGCACGGGCACGTTGACCTGGAGCGGCTTGCCGTTCAGGCGCGTGCCGTTAGAGGAACCGGGGTCCACGAGCGTCCAGGTGCCGTCGGGCTGGGCCAGCAGGACGGCGTGCAGGTGGGACACGCCCGGATCGGGCGGCGGCTCGCCGAGGTCGATCTCCGGTTTGGTGCCGCGCGAGCGGCTGCCGCGGCCGATGCGCACCTGGGGGCCGGACAGCGCGTAGGAGCGTTCGGGGCAGTAGGGCGGGAACACGACGGCGCCCGCGTCGGGGCC
Organism: Thermoactinospora rubra; assembly: GCF_002093975.1. Classification (GTDB taxonomy): domain Bacteria; phylum Actinomycetota; class Actinomycetes; order Streptosporangiales; family Streptosporangiaceae; genus Nonomuraea; species Nonomuraea rubra_A. The sequence continues at coordinate 122,137 of NZ_MSZZ01000025.1, read as the reverse complement.
GCCCTCGGCGATGACCTGCTCGAAGTAGGCGCGGTCGGCGGCCACGACGGCCTCCCACGCCGTGACGGGAGGCGGCTCGACGACGGGGGCGGTGGAGTCGTGGCCACAAACCTCGCAGTACTGGCCGGTCAGCGGCGTCTGGCAGACCGGGCAGGCGGCGGGCCCCGTGGCGGGCGCACCGGCGGATGCAGCGGCGGACTCTGGGGAGGCCTGGGCCGAAGCGCCCGGCTGGCCACCGATCTGGGCGCCGCAGACGTCGCAGTAGTCCGGGTCGGCCGAGGTGTGACCCTGGGGGCAGGAGGACGTCGCCGTCATCACGCGGCCCCCGAGTCCGGTCCCGAGCGGAGCCTGCTGGTGCGGACCGAGCCGGTATCCAGCTCGATCTCGTCGGCCTTGCTGACGCCGCGCCGCAGCCGGGCGGTCCCGGTCTCGGCGTCGACCTCGACCATCTTGTCCAGCAGACGGGCGGTGTCCTCCCTGCCCGACCGGTCGGCGATCTGCCTGGCCTTCACCAGGCGGGCGGTGGCGGTCTGCTCGTCGCCGGCGTCCCTGGCCCGCAGGCCCTCCTGGATGAGCTGGTGCAGCTCGGCCTGGCCGGTGTAGTGGGCGACCTTGGCGTTGATGCGGGTGGACTGGGCCAGGTCGTCGGTCCACTCGGCCAGCACCTTGCCCTCGGCCAGCACCTCCTGGGTGTCGGGCAGCAGCAGCTTGACCCAGCCGACGCGGAACTCGTGGCCGGCCTGGTTGGGCGGCAGTTCGACGCACAGGTGGTACTCGCGCTCCTCGGCGCCCCACGAGCCGGTGGGGTAGTCGCCGATGAGCTCGTTGACGTCGGTCCGCTTGCCGGTCAGGTCGAGCAGCGTGGGGGAGACCTGCTTGAGGAAGGCGACCCTGGCGCCCTTGGGCGTCCACACGCGCAGCACCAGCTCGGCCACGGTCTTGGCCATGGCGGTCTGGGTGAGGCGGGCGAAGAAGTCGGCCAGGTCGCGCTGGTCACGCACGAAGTCGAAGGTGCCGAGCAGGGCGTCGGCGACCTTGCGCAGCTCGGCGGGCACCCAGTCCTCGCCCACGCCGAGGCTGTCGCAGGTGAAGCGGCCCTGGCACTGCCGCAGCACCTGGTCGAAGACGTGGGGGGACTCGTTGTTCTGCCCGTCGGTCATGAGGATGGCGTGCCTGATGGCGCCGGGATGCCGGTCGAGCAGCTGGCCGGCGAGCCAGAGCCAGCGCCCGATCTCGGTGCCGCCGTTGGCGCGCAGCCGCTCGATCTCGCGGACCGCCTCGGCGCGGGTGGCGGCGGAGGCGCGCACGAGCCCCTTGCCGCGCGGGTAGACCAGGCGGGCGGTCTCGGTGCCGGCGACGACGCCGAAGTGCACGCCGTCGCGCAGGTTCCGCACGGCGGTGGCGGCGGCCTGGCGGGCCTCGCGGATCTTGCCGCCGGACATCGAGCCGGAGGTGTCCACGATGATCACCTCGGCGGCCTCGGCCGGCTGCGGCGCCTGCGTGGTCATCGCCTCGGTCGAGGCCACGGTGAGGATGGCGTGCACCTGGGTGCCGTCCACCGGCAGGTACTTGTTCTGGTCCACGTGCAGGGTGAAGCTCATCGGTCCGGGCCTCCCGGGATCAAGACGATGGTGACGTTGTCGCGCCCGCCGCGGTCCAGCGCGTGGCCCAGCAGGGTCCTGGCGCGCTCCAGCGGGGTGCCGGCGGCGTCGGGGAAGCCCTCGGCGAGGTACTCCCACAGCCCGTCGGAGCAGGCCAGCAGCAGGCCGGGCGAGTCGGGGGCGAAGGTGTGGACGTGCGGGTCGACGGGCTCGGCGTCGGCGCCCAGCCAGGAGCTGAGGACGCCCTTGACGGCCACGTCGTCCTCGGTGAGCCGGACGGGTGGGCCGCCGTCGGGCAGCCAGTAGGCGCGGCTGTCGCCGATCCAGCCGACGGTGATCTCGCCCGGCGTGACGATGGCGGAGACGTAGGTGCAGGCGGGGGCGTCCTCGGGGGTGCCCATGCCGGCGACCAGCCGCGCCGCGGCTCGGGCGGCGCGGACGGTGGCATCGTGGTGGGCGGCGCCGCCGGACAGCTCCTCCAGCAGCGTCCTGGCGGCCAGGCCGGCCGCGGAGACGGCCGCCTCGTCGCCGCGGGGCGAGGTGGCCACGCCGTCGCAGACGACGCCGATCGTGACCTTCTCCCCGGCGAGGAGCGCCATGGCGTCCTCGTTGCGGTGGCGCCTGAGCCCCTTGTCGGTGACGCCCGCCGCGCCGCCCTCCAGCTCGATCTCGTGGTGGTCGCGCCCGGCGGGCACGCGCAGGCCGCACCGCAGGCAGTAGCGCTCCTCGTCGACGTCGGCCGAGCCGCACGCCGGGCAGGCGGAGGGGTCGGCGAGCCGGTGGCCGCAGTTCTCGCAGAAGGTGTGCTCGGGCAGCACGGGGGCCTGGCAGGAGGCGCACGTCATAGCCACGTCCTGGGTCGTACGGCGTTGGCCCGGTCCACGTAGGCGTGGCGGTCCTGCCGGGTGGCGGCGGCCTTGGCCAGCCTGCGGTACCGGTTGGACAGCTCCTGGCGCAGGCCGGTGTCGGTGAAGGGGACGCCGGCCAGCCGGAGGCCCTGCGCGCCCGGCCCGGCCAGGGGCAGGGCGGCCTCCAGCAGCGCGGCGGTCAGCAGGTCGCGCCGCCGGGCGTCCAGGTCGGGCAGGTCGTCCAGCCGCTGGACGGCCTGGGCCAGCTCCTGGGGCCCGGCCGGGGCGCGGGCGACGGTCTCGACGATGGTCAGCTGGGCGGCGGCGTGGTGGCTGGAGCTGCGCGGCACCTGCTCCAGCACGGCGATGGCCTCGTCGCGGCGGCCGGCCGCCAGGTGGGTCCTGGCCAGGCCGAACGCGGCGCCGACGTAGGCGTGGTCGGTGTGCCAGACGACCTGGTACCAGCGGGTGGGGTCCTGGCCGGCGTGCTCGGCCGCCAGGCCCAGGGCCAGCTTGGGCGCGAGCTCGCCGGGCAGGACCGACAGGCACGTGTCGAACAGGTCCATCGCCTCACGCGCGCGGCCCTCGGCGAGGGCGTGCACGGCCATGCACCAGGTCACCCGCCAGTCGCCGGGTAACGCCGCCGCGGCGGCGGAGAGCGCCTCGCCGGTGCCGGGCAGGCCGTTCTCGGCCAGGATCCGCGCCTTGGCCAGCAGCGCCTCCGGCGTGGGCGGCAGCGCCTCCAGCTGGGCGGCGAGCTCGGCCGGGTCGCGGGCGATCAGCCCGGCCAGGGCGGCGGCGGCCGGGTCGTCGGGGTCGGCCGGCGGCGCGGGCAGGCAGGCGGGCCCCGGGGGCTCGAGCACCTGGCCGGGCGTGAGCCGTTCGGGGCCGAAGCGCTGCGAGGGGGCCGGGTACGGCACGCCCTCCTGCGCGGCGGTGATCTCCCGCAGCACGCCGGTGAGCTGCTCGGCGAACTCCTCGGCGCTCTGGAAGCGGCGCAGGGGGTCGGGGTCGGTGGCGCGCAGCAGCACCCGGCGGAAGGAGTCGTTGCCGCAGTCGGCCGGGATGGGGTTGACCTTGCCGCGGGTGGTCGGGCTGAAGCCGGGGACGCTGAGGGCGGCCAGCGTCCTGGCGACGGTGTACAGGTCGGTGGTGACGGTGGCGGGCTGGGTCTCGATCTCCGGGGCGCTGTAGCCGAACGTGTGCCAGGAGGTGCCGGGCGGCGAGCCGAGGCGCTGGACCGCGCCCAGGTCGATGAGCTTGAGCTGCTTGCCCACGCGGATGGCGTTGGGCGGCTTGAAGTCGCAGTACACCAGGCCGTTCTCGTGCAGGTAGCCCAGCGCCTTGAGGATCTCCAGCCCGTAGCGGATGGACTCGGTCAGCGGGATGAGTCCGGCCTTGCGCAGCTCGGCCAGCGACGGGCCGCCGACGTACTCCATGACGATGTAGCCGGCCGACAGGTGCCGCACGAAGTTGATGATCTTGACGATGTTGGGGTGGTCGACCGTGATGAGGAAGCGCCGCTCGGCCTCGGCCGCCGCCAGCGCCTCGGCGTCGCCGGCGTTGAGCAGGCCCTTGAGCACCACCCACTTGCCGTCCAGGTTCTCGTCGGAGGCCAGGTAGATCCAGCCGAGGCCGCCGTGCGCGAGCGGGCCCTCCACCCGGTACTGCCCGCCGATCAGGTCGCCCTTGGCCAGCTTGGGCTCGAAGTCGTAGGGGTGGCGGCAGTGGGGGCAGAAGCCGCGGGTGCGTCCCGGCTGCCCGCCCGCGCCGCGGCCCACCGGCTTGCCGCAGCTGGAGCAGAAGCGTTTCTCCTCGGCGACCATCGGGTTCTTCAGCACGACCTCATGCGGGTCGCGGACGGGGACCGGCGGCAGGTCCTCCAGCCCCTCGCGTAAGACGCCCCTGCGGCGGCTGGAGGTGCCGGCGCCGCTGGGCCTGGTCACCGGTCCCGACACCGGCGTGCCGACCGGCACGCTCGGCGGCGCCGCCTGCGCGGACTGGGCGGCCTGGGCGGACTGGGCGGCCTCCTGGTGGCCGCAGTAGTCGCAGTAGCCGTCGTCGTACTGTCCCGGGCAACCAGGCTGCGAGCAGTTCTTCATGGCCTCACTCCGTTCGGCGGCTCCGGGCGCCAAAAAGCCCGCCCTTCCCTCGTCACGCTTTGGGCGCTGGGGGCGCCCAAAGCGCTCCTCAGTCCAGAGCGGGCGCGCCCTCCGCGCTTCACCGGGTACCTCCAATCGCGCGGTGGTACTGCTCGACGGCCCGCGCCGCCTCGGCCAGGTCGCAGGGTGCGGTCCACAGCAGGTCGTGCGCCCTGTCGTACAGGCCGGCCACCGCGGGGTCCTCGGCGAGCTTCTTCCGTACGGCTTTCGCCTGGCTTGCAAGGAGCCTGCCGCGCAGCTCGTCGCGCCGGTTGACCAGCCCGAGCAGCGCACCGGCCGCCTGCCTGGCGCGTCCCTCGGCCTCGGCGGCGGCCTGCTCCAGCCGCGCCAGACCTTCGGCGCGCTCCAGCCAGCCGCCGGGGGAGACGTCGATCGCCTCCAGCTCGGCGGCGAGCTCCTCGGCCCTGCTCGCCGGCCGGGCCGACGCGGGAAGGGCGATCTTGGCGCAGACCTGCGTGTGCGCCAGCCTGGCCTGCTTCTCGGCCTCGCCGACGCGGGCGATCAGGCCGGTGAGCGTCTCCTTGCGCCTGCCGTACTCCTGCTTGACGGCCAGGGCGCGCTCGAGGCCGGCGAGCAGGCCCCGCACGCGGGTGAGGAGGCGGTCCAGGCGGTCGGCGGGCGGGGCGGCGCCGAGGGGGTCGCACAGCGTGTCGTCCCGCAGCCGCCGGACCTCCTCCTGGAGGTCTGTGACGTCGGGGCCCTCGCCCAGCTCGGCGGCCAGGCCGGCGATGCGGCGCAGGGCGGCCTCGGCCTCGTCCAGGCGGGGGAAGACGGCCGACCAGACGGCGTCGACGGCCTCCAGCTCCGAGGCGATCTCGCGGTAGGCGGCCTCCATGCGGACCACGACCTCGTCCAGGCTGATCCGGACCTCGGGAGGCGGCAGCAGGGTCGGGGTCGCGGGGGCGGGCGGCTTGACGGCGACGGACCGCCCGGCCAGCAGGTCGGTCAGCTCGGCCAGCTCCTCGGCGCCGGGGCGGGCGCGCCTGGCCCTGACCTCCTCGGCTAATCGCAGGGTGGCCCGGTAGGCGTCGTTGAGGGCCCACAGCGTGGCGGCGGCCTGCCGTACCCCGGCCCATCGCCGCTGGGTGGCGCCGCGCAGCGGGGAGGTGTCGAGCAGCCGGTAGGTGGTGCCGGCCTCCAGCGTCAGCAGGCTCTCGGAGATGCGGTCCTGCTCGGCTCTGCGGGCCTTGAGCGCATGGTCGGCCCCCTCCCTGCTCATGGGCGTGCTCATGGCGCCTCCTGGAACCCCCGTCATGAGCTGATTTATCGGATCAACGCCTGGTTTGTCGACAGGGTTCCGTCTCCCCCTGATGTGGACCGTGAGGTAAGGCAAAGCTAAGTTAGGAGCACCTAATGGTTCTTCTGAGGAGACCGTGCCGATGCAGTCCATGCGTGCCCTCGTCCTGTGTGGAGCCCTGGTGCTCGCCGTGTCCGCCTGCGGCGGCGACGACGGCGCGGACGGCGGCTCGGCCAGCGGCAGCGGCAGCGCCGCCCTCCAGGCCACGCCGACCGAGCCGGCCAAGGAGAGCGTCGCGCTCACCGCGACGGACACCAGCTGCGTCGCGGCCAAGACCGACCTGCCGGCGGGCGTCGTCAAGTTCGTGATCAAGAACGACGGCTCCCAGATGACGGCCGTCTACGTCTACCGCTCCGACCGGACCGTCGTCTCCGAGCGCAACAACATCCAGCCGGGCACGACCGCCGACTTCGTGGTCCAGCTCGCCGCCGGCAGCTACCAGCTGGCCTGCAAGCCCGGCCACAAGGGCGACGGCATCCGCCAGGACATCAAGGTCACCGGCGAGGTCGCCGCCCAGCAGGATCCGCGGGTGACGCGGGCCGTCCAGGAGTACCGGGCCTACGTCGCCGCCCAGGTCGACGACAGCATCGCCAAGACCGAGCAGTTCGTCGCGGCGGTCAAGAAGGGCGACGTGGCCAAGGCCAAGGCCCTGTACGCGCCCAGCCGTGTGGGGTGGGAGAGCGTCGAGCCGGTCGCCGAGGCGTTCGGCGACATCGACCCCAAGGTGGACCTGCGCGAGGCCGACCTGGAAGAGGGGCAGGAGTGGACCGGGTGGCACCGCCTGGAGAAGGCGCTGTGGAAGGCCCCCGGCACGCTCAAGAAGGAGGCCAAGTACGGCGACCGCCTCCTCGCGGACCTGGCCGAGCTGAAGGCCAAGCTGCCCGGCGCCCAGATCGACGCCCCCTCCATGGCCAACGGCGCCAAGGAGCTGCTCGACGAGGTCGCCACCAGCAAGATCACCGGCGAGGAGGAGGCGTTCTCCCACACCGACCTGTGGGACTTCGACGCCAACGTGGCCGGCGCCAAGAAGGTCTACGACCTGCTGACGCCCATCCTCATGGAGAAGAACCCGGCCCTGGTCACCACCCTGGACACCGAGTTCGCCGACGTGGCCGCGCTGCTGGACAAGCACAGGAAGGGCGACGGCTTCGTCTCCTACACCGAGCTGTCCAAGGACGAGGTCAAGGAGCTCGCCGACGCGGTCAACGCGCTCGCCGAGCCGCTGTCCGGCCTGGCCGCGGCGGTGGCCTCGTGAGGCTCACCCGCCGCCGGCTGATCGCCGGGGCGGGCGTGGCGGCGGGCGCGGGCGTCGCCACCGCCGTCGCCGTACGGCACGACGCCGGGGAGCCCGCCCGCGCCGCCTCCTCGGTCGTGCCCTTCCACGGCCCCCACCAGGCCGGCATCGCCACGCCCGTCCAGGACCGGCTGCACTTCGCGGCCTTCGACCTGGTCCAGCCCTCGCCCGCCAAGGTGGCGGCGCTGCTGCGCGCCTGGACCGACGCCGCGGCCCGCATGACCGCCGGGCAGGAGGTGGGGCGCGGCGCGGTGGGCGCCCCGCTGGCCCCGCCCGACGACACCGGCGAGGCGCTGGGCCTGCCCGCCTCCCGCCTGACGCTGACCGTCGGCTTCGGCCCGTCGTTCTTCGAGAAGCTGGACCTGGAACCGCCCGCCAAGCTGCGGAAGTTGCCGCACTTCCCCGGCGACAAGCTGGACCCGGCGCGCTCCGACGGCGACCTGTGCGTCCAGGCGTGCGCGGACGACCCGCAGGTCGCCGTGCACGCCGTACGCAACCTGGCCAGGCTCGGGTTCGGCGCGGTCTCGGTGCGCTGGTCGCAGCTCGGCTTCGGCAAGACGTCCTCCACCACGCCGCAGGAGCAGACCCCGCGCAACCTCATGGGGTTCAAGGACGGCACCAACAACATCGCCGGCGCCGACACCGCCGCGCTGGACAAGCACGTGTGGGTGGGCGAGGAGGGCCCGGAGTGGATGCGGGGCGGCTCCTACATGGTGACCCGCCGCATCCGCATGCACATCGAGACCTGGGACCGCACCTCGCTGAAGGAGCAGGAGGACATCATCGGCCGCACCAAGGCCGAGGGCGCCCCCTACGGCGGCGTCCGCGAGCACGACCCGGTCGACCTGGCCAAGCAGCCCTCCGACCCGCCCTCGCACGTACGGCTGGCCAACCCCGGCTCGCTGGGCGGCGTGCGGATCCTGCGCCGCGGCTACTCCTTCACCGACGGCTCCGACGGGCTGGGGCGGCTGGACGCCGGGCTGTTCTTCATCGCCTTCCAGCGCGACCCGGAGACCGGCTTCATCCCGATCCAGCGGGCGCTGGCCGCCTCCGACCCGCTGAACGAGTACATCCAGCACGTCGGCTCGGGCATCTGGGCCTGCCCGCGCGGCGTGCGGCCCGGCGGCTCCTGGGGCGACGGCCTGTTCAGCTGACCTGCCCGTCTGAGCGCGGCCCTGAGCGCGGCGCCAAGGGGCCGGGGATCTCGCCCGAGCCGCGCGCGATCAGCCGGGCGGGCAGCCGGACGGTGCGCGCCCGGCTCCTGTCGCCCGCCAGCCGGGCCAGCGCGCGTTCCGCCGCGATGACGCCGAGCCGGGCGGTGTCCTGGGCGAGCACGGTCACGCCGGGGTCGAAGGCGTCGGCCAGGGCGAAGTCGTCGAACCCGACGAGCGCCACGTCGCGCCGCCGCGCCCGGCTCAGGTGCGTCAGGGCGCCCATGCACACGAAGTTGTTGGCCGCGAAGATCGCGGTGGGCGGGTCCGGCAGGGCGAGCAGCTCCCCGGTGACGCGGGCGCCGTCGTCCTGCCGGTGGGCGTCGGCCACCAGCGCCGGGTCCACCCGCAGCCCCGCGGCCTCCAGCGCGGCCCGGTAGCCGCGGAAGCGCTCCTGCCGGGTGTAGAGGTCGGCGGGGACGTCGCCGACGAAGGCGATCCTGCGGTGCCCGTGCCCGATCAGGTGGGTCACCCCCTCCCTGGCGGCCTCGAAGTTCTCGGTGACCACGCAGTCGGCCGCCATCCGCACGGGGGGCCGGTCGATGAAGGCGATCGGCAGGCCCCGCCTGCGCTCGGCCCGCAGGTACTCGTGGTCGCTGGCGGCGGTGGGCACGACGAGCAGGGCCGTCGGCTGGCGGTCCAGGAAGGAGGTCACCAGGAACCGCTCCCGCTCGGGGTCCTCGTCCGAGGGGCCCACGACGAGGGTCAGCCCGTGGTCGCGGATGACGCTCTCCACGCCGCCGGCCACCGAGCCGAAGAACGGGTTGGCCAGGTCGGGGATGACCAGCCCGACGGCCCTGTCCCTGGCGCCGGCCCGCATGTGGCGGGCCAGGACGTTGGGCCGGAAACCGAGGGCGTCCACCACCTGCAGGACCCTGCGCCGCGTCTCGGCGCTGATGCGCGGCTCGTCGTTGAGTGCCCGGGAGACCGTCTTGATGCTGACACCGGCCTCCCTGGCCACGTCCTTGAGCGTGGGGCGCTGCACTCGTGCGCTCATGGCTTCGCGATCTTACGCCGTCCCCTTCGGCCCCTGCTCGCCGGATACCCCCGCGGCCTGGGCCGCCTGGGTGTCCACCACCACGGTCCGGTCGCGCTCGTCGACCCGCAGCGCGCCGGTCATGATGGCGACGACCTCGGACATCGCGTGGTCGCCCGGCTTGACCACGGCCACGCGCCTGCCGAGGCGCTGGATGTGGATGCGGTCGGCGATCTCGAAGACGTGCGGCATGTTGTGGCTGATCAGCACCACCGGCAGGCCGCGGTCCCTGACCCGCCGGATCAGGTCGAGGACCTGGGCCGACTCCTTGACGCCGAGCGCGGCGGTCGGCTCGTCCATGATGACCACGTGCCGGGCCCAGGCGGCGGCCCTGGCCACGGCCACGCCCTGGCGCTGGCCGCCGGACAGGTTCTCCACCGGCTGGGTCAGCGACCGGATGCCGATCTTGAGGTCCTGCATGTGCCGGGCGGCCTCGGCGCGCATGCCGGGCTTGTCGAGCATGCGCAGCACCGACCCCAGGACGCCCTTGCGGCGGCGCTCCCGGCCGAGGAAGAGGTTGCTGGCGATGTCCAGGGCGGGCGCCACGGCCAGCTCCTGGTAGACCGTCTCGATTCCGGCCCGCCGGGCCTCCAGCGGGGAGCGGAAGGACACCGGGCGGCCGTCGAGCAGGATCTCGCCCTCGTCCGGGACGATGGCGCCGGTGAGCGCCTTGATGAGCGTCGTCTTGCCGGCCCCGTTGTCGCCGATCACGGCGAGCACCTCGCCGGGCAGCAGCTCGAAGTCGGCGCCGTCCAGCGCGGTCACGTGGCCGTAGCGCTTGACCAGGCCGCGGGCGGCCAGCACGGGTTCGGTCACTTGACCCTCCTGCGCGAGATCTGGTCCACAGTGACGGCGAGGATCACCAGGATGCCGGTGATGAGGATCTGGTAGATCGACGGGACGCCGATCAGCTGCAGGCCGTTGCGGATCACGCCCACGATGAGCGCGCCGATGAGCGTGCCCAGGATGAGGCCGCGCCCGCCGAACAGGCTGGTGCCGCCCAGCACCACGGCGGTGATGCTGTCGAGGTTGTCGGTCTGCCCGGCCTGGGGGTCGCCCACGCCGGTCCTGGCCACCAGCAGCAGGCCGGCGATGCCGTACACCAGGCCGGCGGTGGCGTACACGCCCAGCAGCACCCGGTTGGTCCTGATGCCGGTCAGCCGGGCCGCCTCGGCGTTGTTGCCGACGGCGTAGACGTGCTTGCCCCAGGCGGTCTGGCCCAGCAGGTAGGCGAACAGCAGGAACAGCGCGATCGTCACGACCGAGCCGTAGGTGACCTGGGTGTCGCCGATCGCGAACGTGTTGCCCAGCGCGGTCAGCTCCGGCGGCAGGCCGGTGACGGTCTGCTCGTCGGAGTACAGGTGCGTCAGGGCGAAGGCGATGTTGAGCATGCCCAGCGTCACGATGAACGGCGGCAGCGGCACCCTGGTCACCAGCAGCCCGTTGGCCAGGCCGAAGGCCGTGCACACCGCCAGCCCGGCGAGGACGGCCAGCAGCGGCGGCAGCCCGGACTCCACGGCGAGCTTGGTCATGACGATCGTGCCGAACGCCATGATCGCGCCGTTGGCCAGGTCGATCCCCGCGGTGAGGATGATCAGCGTCTGGCCGATGGCGAGCGTGCCGACCACCATCACCTGCTGGATGATCAGCGACAGGTTGCCGCCGGTGAGGAAGCGGTCGGTCTGCGTGGCGAAGAAGGCGCAGGCGATGAGCAGCGCCACCAGCGGCCCGACGACCGAGCCGGTGAGGAGGCGCTGACGGATCGCCGTGGCGGCGGACCGCTCGGGAGGGGCGATCGTCGGGGCGGTCATGTCAGCCCCAGCAGTTCTGCAGGCCGTACTGGACGTCCTTGGACTCCACGCCGGGCACCGGCTTGGCGGTGATCAGCGTGGTGCCGGTGTCGACGTAGCCGGAGGCCTTGGTGCCGCTCTGGGCGTAGGACACCACGGCGTCAACGCCCTGCGTCGCCATCTTCAGCGGGTACTGCTGCGAGGTGGCCGCGATCTTGCCCTCCTGGATCGCCTTGACCCCGGTGCAGCCGCCGTCCACGGAGACGATCATGACGTCCTTGTCCTTGCCGGCCGCCTTCAGCGCGGTCCAGGCGCCCAGCGCCGCGGGCTCGTTGATCGTGTAGACCAGGTTGATGCCCGGGTCCTTCTGCAGGCAGTTCTCCATCGCGGTCTGGCCCTTGGCCTGGTCGCCCGCGGTGTCCTGGCTGCACACCACGCGCGGGTCGGTGGCCTGCTCCTTGGTGTCCTGGGTGATGCCGGGCACGCCCAGGCCGGACAGGAAGCCGTTGTGGCGCAGGACGCCGACGGTGATGCCGGGCGCCAGGTCCAGCGTGGCGATCTTGAGCTGCTTGCCGGCGTTGGCCGCGGCCGCGTACTTGCCGATCAGCACGCCCGCCTGGAAGTTGTTGGTCGCGAACAGCGCGTCCACGGCGCTCTGCGGATCGGTGGGCGTGTCGAGCGCGATGACGAGCACGCCCTGGCGGCGCGCCTTCTCGATGGCGGGGACGATCGCCTTGGTGTCGCTCGGGGTGATGAGGATGCCCTTGACCCCGGCCGCGACCATGTTCTCGATCGCCGTCACCTGGCTGGCGTTGTCGCCGTCGAACTTGCCGGCCGCGCTCATCAGCTCGGCGCCCTTGGCCTTGGCCTCCTGCTCGGCGCCCTGCTTCATCTTGACGAAGAAGGGGTTGGTCTCGGTCTTGGTGATGAGGCCGACCTTGATCGCGCCGCCGCCCTGCCCGCCGGGGGTGGTCTGGGCGCCGGTGTCGGAGCCACCGCCGCAGGCGCCCAGCGCCAGCATCGCCCCGGTGAGGGCCAGCGCGCCAACGGTCTTGCCGTACTTTGCCATCATGTGCTTCTCCTGCTGAAACGTCTGCGCTAACGTTGTCATGCGCCAACGTTGTCGCGCGTTCCTCGACTGTGGCCGCTGAAGCTCACCGCGTCAAGACTTGAATGTGAAATAAGCCGCAAAAGTCGGACTAAGCTCGCGGACGGGTCACGCCCGCGGCCCCCGGAAGGTAAGGACTCCAGCGTGATCGTCGTATGCGGAGAAGCCCTCATCGACCTCGTCCCCGCGGACGCGGCGGACACCTGGCGGGCCGTGCCCGGCGGCGGGCCGGCCAACACCGCCCTCGCCGCGGCCCGGCTGGGCACCCGTGCCGCGCTGGCCTGCCGCCTGTCCGGCGACGCCTTCGGCCGCCGGCTGCGCCGCCACCTCGCCGGCAACGGCGTCGACCTGTCCCTGGCCGTGCCCGCCGCCGAGCCGACCACCATCGCCGTGGTGTCGCTGGACGAGCAGGGCGCGGCGGAGTACCGGTTCTACGCCAACGGCACCGCCGACTGGCAGTGGACCCCCGCCGAGCTGCCCGCCTCGCTGCCCCCCGGCACGGCGGGCGTCCACGTCGGCTCGCTGGCCAGCGTCCTGCCCCCGGGGGCCGGGGTGCTGCGCGCCTGGGCCGCGGGGCTGCCACCCGAGGTCACGGTGGTCTACGACGTCAACGTGCGCCCCGCCCTGCTGCCGGGGCGGGAGGAGTACCGCACGCGCGTCGAGGAATGGCTCAAGGTCGCCCACCTGGTCAAGGCCAGCGACGAGGACCTGCGCTGGCTGTATCCGGGCAGCGACCCCCTGCGGGTCGCGCGGTCCTGGGCGGGACGCGACGGGGTGCACACCGTGCTCGTCACGCTGGGCGCCGAGGGGGCGGTGGCGGTGTCCTCCGCCTTCGGGCCCGCGGCGGGGGAGCCGATCCGCGTGCCGGGGATCGCGGTCGAGGTGGCCGACACCGTCGGCGCGGGCGATGCGTTCACGGGGGCGCTGCTGCACTCGCTGCTCACGCAGGGCGGCCTGCGCCCGGCCACGCCCGAGGCGCTGCGCCGCGCTCTGGCCTTCGCGGTGGCGGCGGGCGCGCTGACGTGCACGGTCGCGGGCGCCCAGCCGCCCACCGCCGAGGAGGTGACCAGGATGCTGGAAGGGCTGGCGAGTCCGGGCCGGTGACCTCGCAGGATCCGCGATCACCGGCCGCCTCGATACGCTGCCGCGGGGCTTCACTACCAGCCCTGGCGCGCGCATAGTGGGTTGATGGAGGGCCGGCCGGCTGTCGACGACGCCGCGCTCGAGCGCGAGGCGCTCTCCGTCCTCGAGGCGAACTGGACGGGCGTGGCCACCGTGCCCGCCCCCGGCCTCTACCCCCACCAGTGGAGCTTCGACTCCTCCCTCATCGCCATGGGCCTGGCCCGGCGGCTGCCCGAGCGCGCCAAGACCGAGCTGCTGAGCCTGCTCGACGGCCAGTGGGCGACCGGGATGGTCCCGCACATCGTCTTCCACACCCCCGAGGCGTACTTCCCGGGCCCCTCGGTGTGGCGGTCGCAGGAGCAGCCGGACGCCCCGCGCGGCGTGCTGACCTCGGGCCTGACCGCGCCGCCCCTGCACGCGCTGGCCGTGTGGTGGCTGTGGCGGCACTCCGGCGACGACGGCTTCGTCCGCCGCGTCTTCCCCGCGTTGGCGGCCCAGCACCGCTACCTGGCCACCGCCCGCGACCTGGGCGGCGCCGGGCTGGCCGCGATCGTCCACCCGTGGGAGTCCGGCATGGACGACAGCCCCGCCTGGGACGGGGCGCTGGCCGCGCTGCCGGAGATCCGGTACGGTTACCGCACCGTCGGCCTCGACGAGCGCCACCCCGGCAGCGACCACGACCGCTACCTGTGGCTCGCCCTGCGCTACCGCGACGCCGGATACCGCGCCGAGTACCTGCGCGACGAGCACCCGTTCGCGCTCGAGGACCCCATGTTCAACGGCATCTGGCTGGCCTCCTGCGTCGCGCTCGCCGAGCTGGCCCCCGTCGCGGGCGGCGACGCCGCGCCCTATGCCGAGCAGGCCGAGCGGCTGCGGGCGGCCCTGCTGGAGCGGCTGTGGGACGGCTGCTTCCACGCCCGCGACCTGCGCTCGGGCCGCACGGTCGAGGTGTGCACGGTCGGCGCGTTCGGCCCTCTGCTGGATCCCCAGCTGCCGGTCGACCTGGTGGCCGACCTGGTGGAGACGCTGGAGTCGGCCAGGTTCATGGGCGCCACCGGCTACCCGGTGCCCAGCTGCGAGATCCGCGCCCCGCAGTTCGACCGCACCCGCTACTGGCGCGGCCCCTCCTGGGTGAGCACCAACTGGCTGCTGCGCCGCGCCGCCGTCGTGCACGGCCTGTCCCAGCTGGCCCAGGTGCTCACGACCGCCACCCTGCGCCTGGTACGGCAGGCGGGGTTCCGCGAGTGCTTCGACCCCTTCGACGGCAGCGGCCGGGGCTGCCGCGACTTCTCCTGGAGCGCGGCGCTGACCCTGGATCTGCTCGCCGATAGCGTGGAGGCATGAAGCTTTTCCGCCGTCTGCCGTCCGAGGTGCGCAAGGGGCTGCCGCTGGAGCGGGGGGAGCGGGTGATCGCCCACGCCGCCGGCGCCGACGGCTACCTGGTGGCCACCGAGCGCGCGCTGCTGCTGCCCGAAGGCGTCCGCGTGCCGTACGAGACCGTGGAACGGGCCTGGTGGGAGGACGACGGGCTGCACCTGACGCTGACGGACGGCTCGCGGGCCGGCGCGCGGGTCGACGAGCCGGGCCGCCTGCCCGAGGCGGTGCGCGAGCGGGTGAACGCCACGATCGTGGTGAACAAGCACGTCGAGCTGCCGGGCAGGGGCGGCGTGCGGCTCATCGCGCGCCGCAGGCCGGGCGGCGACCTGCTGGGCTGGCGGCTGGTGTTCGACGAGGGCCTGGACCCCGACGACCCCGGCCTGCGCGCCCAGGCCGAGCAAGCCCTGGAGGGCGTACGGCGGAGCATGGGCGTCTGAGCGCCGGGCGGGCTACGGGGTCAGCCCCGCCAGCCGTGCCCGCAGCAGCGCCGTGACCATCGGGGAGGCCTCCCAGCTGCCGTCGAGCGGCGTGATGGTGACGTGGCCGGCGTCCAGCAGCGTGCGGTCGGCGTCGCGGACCGGGTCGGGCTCGGTGGCCAGGACCGGCAGGACGCGGTAGCAGGCCGCGCAGACCTCGGGCGCGGGGGCGTACCGCGTGGAGACGAAGGCCAAGGTGCCCAGCCGGGCGAAGCTGACCGTGCCGCCGGGCCGTACCGGGTAGTTGACGTTGAGCACGGTCCGCGGCGGCAGGACGCGGCGCGGGTCGCCCAGGCGGGCGACCAGCCTGACGGCGAAGGCGATCGACCGCTGGGCGCTGGGGAAGGACGGCGGGGTGGTCGTGGTGTCCACGGCCGTGCTGAAGGCGACGGCGGGCACCCCGGCGTCCAGGGCCGCGATCGCGGCGCCGACGGTGCCGGAGTGGTTGACGACGGCGGCGACGTTCTGGCCCGCGTTGGGTCCGGAGACCACCAGGTCCGGAGGGTCGCCCGCGAAGACGACGCCGAGGCCGAACGCCACCGCGTCGCCCGGGCTGCCGGTGACCGACCAGACGCCCGGCGACCTCTCGACGGCCTCGACGGTGGCGCCGAAGCGGGCGTTGACGGCGGTGCCGCTGCCGCTGGCGTCGGCGGCCGGGGCGACGATCGTGACCTGGTGCCCGGCGGCGGACAGCGCCTGCCGCAGCGCCTGGATGAACGGGAAGGCGTAGCCGTCGTCGTTGGTGAGGAGGATCCGGAGCCCCTGTCGGGGGTGGGCCTGCGCGGGGGATGATCCGGTGAGGAAGGCTGTGAGCACTAACAGCAGGGCGATGGCGGCGCGTCGGACCATGGGATGCTCCCGTCCCACCTTCGCGCCAGAGGTGTGGTAGACGTCACAGATTTACGTTACAGGTTGGAACGTAATGGTGAGACCGGACGGTGCCCCTGTCAAGGGGGCTCCCGCGAAGGGGCGGCCGAGGGACCCCGCCGTGGACGCGCGGGTGCTGGAGGCCACGCTGGAGCTGCTGGCCGAGGTGGGCTACCGGCAGACCTCGATCGACGCCATCGCGCGGCGGGCCGGGGTGAGCCGGCCGGCGGTCTACCGGCGCTGGACCTCCAAGGCCGACGTCGTCGCGCAGGCCCTGTTCGGCCGGTCGGAGGGGAGCGCGCCGCGGGTGTCGGGAGATCTGCGGCGTGACCTGCGCGCGTGGGTGGACGCCGTGGTGGCCAGGTTCGGGCGGCCCGAGATGGTCCAGGCCTTCCTGGGGCTCATGGCCGAGCTGCCGGACAAGGACCGCTTCCGCGCCGAGCTGGTACGGCCCCGCCGTACCCACCTGGCGGCGACGCTGGGCCAGCCGGGCGTTCGGCCGGGAGTGGACCAGGAGGTCTTCCTGGAGCTGCTGGTGGGCGCGGTCTTCCTGCGCGTGGCCACCGGGCGGGACGTGACCGACCCCGGATACGCCGAGCAGCTGACGGACCTGCTCCACCACGCGGTCGTGGGCGCGTGAGGATCGTCACGCGCCCACGACCGCAGGCACCGTGTCAGTACGGGATACCGGATTTGTCGACCTTGTCGGTCGGCGTGTCCTCCTGCTCCGGCCAGCCCGTCCCGGTGTCGTGCTCCTTGTTCAGGAACGGCAGCCGGCGCTGCAGCTTGCTGCCCATCTTGCTCTTGGTCACGTCGGCGACCTTGGACGCCTGGGCGCCCAGGACACCCGCGGCCTCCTGCACCCGGGGGCTGTCGGCGATCCGCTGCGCGGCGCGCTTGATCTGTTCGTAGCGCTCGCGGCCCGCGCGGCTGCCGAGCACGTAGCCGATCGCGAGCCCGGCTGCGAACACCATCCGATATCGCATGTTCCACCTCCGCTTCTCCGGCCCTACCCCGCTGGCGATGCGACACGCACTCCAGGAGTGCGCTAATCTATTCCTGCGCCGCACGCAGGGGGCCAAACGCCCGCTCAGCAGCGCAAAAAGTCCGATCCCGCGTAGCTCAATCGGCAGAGCGTCCGGCTGTTAACCGGCAGGTTATAGGTTCGAGTCCTATCGCGGGAGCAGCGAGAAAGCCCCCTTCCCGGTCCTGCGGGAAGGGGGCTTCGTCATGTGCGCCCCTGCGGGCCGGTCACAGCCCGTACGCGAGAAGTCACAGATTTATTGATTTGCCGGACAACCCGGGACGCGCGGTGAAAGATGTGGATGTCGCGGACAGGAAAGGGAGGGCGGCGGGAAGGGCGCCGCCGAGAGGGTCGTGTCGCGGGCCCGGAACCGGCGGAGCGACCCGTGGAGCCGGAAGGCGTTGGGTTGCCGCGTGCGCACATGGATCAGAGTCCTGCGTCCAGTCCACCGCCGCTCCGCGGCGCGCAAGGCCGTCGACCTGCGGGAGGCCGAGAGCTTCATCCGGCTCTACTGCCGGGAGAACGGGGGGAGCCCGGAGGCGAGGCTGCGCGAGGTGGTCAAAGAGGTGGCCGTCCACGGCACCTACACCCACACGCCCGAGGAGCTGGCCTTCGGCGCGCGGGTGGCCTGGCGCAACAGCAACCGCTGCATCGGCCGGCTGTACTGGCGGTCGCTGCGGGTGCGCGACCGCAGGAGGGTCACCACCGCCGAGGGCGTGGCCCTGGAGTGCGTCCAGCACCTGCGGGAGGCCACCAACGACGGCAAGATCCGCCCCACCATCACCGTCTTCGCCCCCGACCTGCCGTGGCGGCGCGCCCCCCGGATCCTCAACGAGCAGCTGATCCGCTACGCCGGGCACCGGATGGACGACGGCACGATCGTCGGCGACCCCCGCAACGCCGACCTCACCGACGTGGCCGCGAAGCTCGGCTGGGAGGGCAGGGGGACCCGCTTCGACGTGCTGCCGCTCGTCATCCATCCCGGGCGGGGCAAGCCGCTGCTGTGCAACCTGCCGGGCGACGCGGTCCTGGAGGTGCCGATCGTCCATCCGGAGTACGAGTGGTTCGCCGAGCTCGGGCTGCGCTGGCACGCCGTACCGGCGATCTCGGACATGTGCCTGGAGATCGGCGGGATCTGTTACCCCTGCGCGCCGTTCAACGGCTGGTACATGGGCACCGAGATCGGGGCGCGCAACTTCGCCGACGCCGACCGCTACGCCATGCTCCCCGAGGTCGCCAGGCGGCTCGGGCTGGACACCTCAACCGAGCGCACGCTCTGGCGCGACCACGCGCTGGTGGAGCTCAACGTGGCGGTGCTGCACTCCTTCGAGCGCGCCGGCGTCACCATGACCGACCACCACACCGAGTCGCGGCGCTTCCTGAAGCACCTGGAGAAGGAGGAGCGGGCCGGGCGGGTGTGCCCGGCGGACTGGTCGTGGATCGTGCCGCCCCTCTCGGGGGCCGCCACGCCGGTGTTCCACCGCTACTACGACGAGAGCGAGCTGTCTCCGGCCTATGTCCGCCACGCCGACAAGTGATAGAACTTTGTTCTATGGACCTTGTGCTGTCGTCGGTGGACCGGGGCGTGCTGACGCTCACGTTCAACCGGCCGGAGCGGCTCAACGCCTGGACCGACGCCATGGGCAGGCGCTACTTCGACCTGCTGGAGGAGGCGGACCGGGACCCGGCGGTCCGCGCGATCGTGGTCACCGGCGCGGGGAGGGGCTTTTGCGCGGGGGCGGACTTCCAGACGCTGACCGCCCTCCAGACCGGCTCCTACGACGAGCGGCCCGACCCGCGGCCGAACACGTTCCCGACGACCCTCCGCAAGCCGGTCATCGCGGCCGTCAACGGGGCGTGCGCGGGGCTGGGGATGGTGCACGCGCTGGTGTGCGACCTGGTGTTCACGGCCCAGGACGCCAAGTGGACCACCGCCTTCGCGCGCCGGGGGCTGGTGGCGGAGTACGGCCTGGCCTGGGTGCTGCCCAAGCTCGTGGGACAACAGCGGGCGATGGACCTGCTGCTGTCCGGACGGGTGTTCACCGGGGCCGAGGCGCTGGAGCTGGGGCTCGTCAACCGGGCGGTGCCGGGGGAGCGGGTGCTGGCGGAGGCCCAGGAGTACGCCAGGGAGCTGGCCCTGCACAGCTCGCCGGCGTCGATGGCGGTGATCAAGCGCCAGGTGTGGGGCGACTGGGACGTCACGCTGGAGCAGTCGGTCAAGACGGCGGTGCAGGAGATGCTGGCCTCGTTCGGGCGTCCCGACTTCGCCGAGGGCGTGGCGAGCTTCGTCGAGCGCCGCGACCCGCGCTTCCCGCCCCTGTGACCCCCTGGCCACCCCTCAGGCGAGCTTGCGAGCCCCCTGGGCCGGAGTGGCGGTGAGGAAGCGAGGCTCCTTCCAGCCCCGCTCCGCATAGGCGGCGCGCACGGCGGCCTCCACCGAGGCCACCCGGTCCTCGGCCACCAGCGCGATGGCCGAGCCGCCGAAGCCGCCGCCCGTCATGCGCGCGCCCCGGGCGCCGCCCCGGATCGCGGCCTCCACGGCGACGTCCAGCTCCGGGCACGACACCTCGTACTCGTCGCGCAACGACAGGTGCGAGGCGTTGAGCAGCGCGCCGATCTCCGTGATCGCCCCGGCGCGCAGCAGCCCGACGAGCGCCTCCACCCGGTGGTTCTCGGTGACGACGTGCTGCACCCGCTTGCGCTCGTCGCCCTGCAGCCGCGCCAGCGCCCCGGCCAGGTCCGTCACGTCCCGCAGCGCCGCCACGCCCAGCTTGCGCGCCGCCGACTCGCAGTCGGCCCGGCGCTTGGCGTACTGGCCGTCCGCCAGTTCGTGGTGCACGCGCGTGTCGATGATCACGATCCGCAGCCCGTGACCGGCCAGGTCCAGCGGGATCGTCCGGTACCCCAGCGACCGGCAGTCGAGGAACAGCGCCCTGCCCTCCTGCGACAGCGCGGAGGCGGCCTGGTCCATGATGCCGCAGGGCA
This sequence comes from Thermoactinospora rubra, assembly GCF_002093975.1. Classification (GTDB taxonomy): domain Bacteria; phylum Actinomycetota; class Actinomycetes; order Streptosporangiales; family Streptosporangiaceae; genus Nonomuraea; species Nonomuraea rubra_A. The sequence continues at coordinate 101,939 of NZ_MSZZ01000025.1, read as the reverse complement.
TCCCGACGAAGTCGTTCTCCGCCCGCTGCCCGAGCAGCGCGATCTCCAGGGGGCTCAGGCCCAGGCCGTACAGCTCGTTGAAGGCCGAGGCCACCGCGACCTCCAGGGCCGCGCTGGAGCTCAGCCCGGCGCCCTGCGGCACGTCGCCGTCGATGGCGATGTCCGCGCCGAGGGCGCCCTCCAGCGTCGCCGGGACGCCGACGACGTAGCGCGCCCAGCCCTTCGCCTGCTCGTAGGAGGTGATGGTGAGCGGCTCGCCGGGCGCCTGGAGGGACAGCAGCCGGATCGTCGCGTCCCGCCGGGGGCTGACGGCCGCGGTGACCCCCCACGGCACCGCGAAGGGCAGGACGAAGCCGTCGTTGTAGTCGGTGTGCTCCCCGATCAGGTTCACCCGGCCCGGCGCATGCCAGATCGTGTGGGGTTGTGATCCGAAAGCCGCCCGGAAAGCTTCAGAAACGCGCATAATCCAACGATATTCTCATGCCGCGCAGGAACTCGTCGATCCCGGCCGGGCCCTTGCTCCCGCACGGCGATCAGCCCGACACGCCCGTCGACTCGTGGGACGTGCCGACCGGCTTGGACTCGGGTGAGCCGCGCTGGCGCAGGTAGATGGAGAAGACCACCATCGAGGCGACCGCCAGGAACTCCGACTGCCAGTTCTGCAGCGTGCGGTTCCAGAAGTCCGCCGACAGGACGTAGGACCCCCAGGTCGTGGTGTCGCGCAGCTGCGAGAGCCGGTCGGCGTTGTAGGCGGCCAGCCCGGCGACCGACTGGGCCAGCCACGACAGCGCGAAGACGATCCCCATCACCAGGCCCAGCGAGTTGCTGAACAGCCAGCGCCGAAAACCCCCGGCCTTGGCCCACGCGGGCGAGTCCTCCCGCGCGTACGGGCCGATCTTCTGGTCCTTGTCGGACTCCGCGCCCTCCTTGCCGGGCTCCTTGGACTCGGTGGACCCCTTCTGGATCACCCAGACCGTGACGATGACGAACAGCAGGAACTGCAGGTACTCCGACTGCCAGTTCTCGGCCACGTCGACGGCGAACTCGGAGGAGGCCACGTACTGCGCCACCGAGACCGCGCTGCCCCCCTCGACCACCTGCCGCTCGTTGAAGCTCGCCCACCCGGCGAAGGCCTGGCCCACGAGCGCCATGAAGAACAGGGCGAGGAACACCAGGCTCAGCGCGTTCTCCCTGATCTTCATCGCTGCAGGACCCCCATGGCCATGAACCACACCAAACCGATCACGATGACGGCGAGCGTGGCGGCGAAGACGGCGCGCATCAGCTCTCCACCTCGCAGTCGTACGGCTGGCCCGCCCGCGGCCGGCAGCCGACCGCCTTGACCCGCCAGCCGTCCGGGTAATGGTGCAGGAACACGACGTCCCCGCTCAGCACGACGCGGGCCTCGTCGCCCCACACCTCCGCGCTCTCCACGGAGCCGCCCTGCAGCTGCTGCTTCTTCTTCTCAAGCGCCTGGCCGCAGCCTTCGCTCTCCTCGGGCAGCTTCTCCGCGGTGCGCGGCGCCAGCAACCGGCAGGCCGCGTCCGCCTGGCCGCCGGAAAGCGCCCGGTAGAACTGCTCCGCCGTACGGACCGGGGCCGTGGTGTCGGCGCCGCAGCCGGTGACCAGGACCGCGGCGGCCATCAACAACAGGGCTCTCATGGCGGAGCACTACCCACTATCACCGATATCATCGGGCGACATTTGGTGCATCAAGGGAGGATCTCCGCTTATGGAGCGCACTGACACGCCTTCCTCATGGGACGAGCGGACCACGCTGGAGACCTTCCACGACTACGCGCGAGCGACGGTCGTCCACAAGTGCCAGGGGCTGTCCGACGCCGACGCCCACCGCACGCCGCTGCCGTCATCGCCGCTGATGAGCATCGCCGGGATCGTCAACCACCTGCGCTGGAACGAGCACTGGTGGTTCGAGGTGTTCTTCCTCGGCGGCCGGGACCGGGGGCCGTGGACCGAGGAGGACCCCGACGCCGAGTTCCGCGTCGCGCTGCAGACGCCGCTGGAGCGGCTGCTGGAGGACTACCGGGCCCAGTGCGCCAGGGTCCGCGAGCTGGTCGCCGGCCACGACCTCGACGCCTTCTCCCAGGGGTGGGACAGCTCCGGCCGGCGCATGACGCTGCGCTGGGTGATCGGCCACATGACCGAGGAGACGGCCCGGCACAACGGGCACCTCGACATCATCCGCGAGCTGGTCGACGGGACGACGGGAGCCTAGTCCTCCAGCTGGTCCAGGATGGGCGACAGCAGCGCGTTGAGCTCCCTGACGAGCACGACGAGCGCGCGCTGGGCGCTGTCCTCGACGCGGTCGTGCGGCCCCTCGGGGGCGGGCGGCAGCTCCTCCAGCGGGAGCGGCGCCTGGACCAGCAGGGTGGCGCGCAGGAAGGGGCCGCGGGCGAGGTCCTGCTGGGCGGGCTCGACGTACTGGCCGAAGGTCTTCAGCCAGCCGCGCCAGCCGCGGTCACGCCACCAGGCGCGCGAGCGCGTGAGCTGCCCCGGCAGCGGCGAGACGAGCCGCACTTCCGCGGTCAGCGTGCCGTCCCAGGTGTTGCGGTGGCACGCGGCCTCGAGGATGCGCGGGTCCCGGTGCACGAAGCCGGGCGTGGAGAACGGCGGGGTGGCGATCCGCCAGGCGGTGCAGGCGAAGGTGACGGGCGCGATGTCGCCGAAGGACTCGGCGAACTCCTCCACGTGCTTGCGGACGTGCGTCGCGTAGAGGCTCTCACTCCGGTCGAGCCAGAAGGCCTTGGTCATGCACTCTCCCTTCGCGCACAGACCACCGTACGGCGGGGCCTCGCGGCATGGGTTCCGCTGAGAGCGGAGCCCGCCGCGCTATCTCAAAAACGAGATACCGTGAAAGGTATGAAGGACGAAGACGACCTGCCGCTGCTTCCCGGCTTCAGGGAGATGGCGGCCGCGCGGCGCGAGATGATCGCGCGGCTGTCCGCCGAGCGCAGGGCGTCGGGCCTGTCCCAGACCGAGGTGGCCGCCAGGATGGGCACCTCGCAGTCGGCCGTGGCCCGGCTGGAGTCGGGCGACGGCGACGTGCGCGCCTCGACGCTCGAACGCTACGCCGCAGCGGTCGGCCACCGGATCACCTGGAAGGTGGAGCTTTGACGCACGCTTCTGCGACCGCTTCTACGACCGCTTCCGTGGCGCCGGGGACGCCGGGGACGCTCGGGGGCGCCCCCGGCTGGCCCCCGCCCGAGTGGACCCCGCCCGGCTGGCCCTCGCCGCCGCGGCCGGAGCCCGAACCCGCCAGACGGCCGCCGGTCCCGACCTACTACGTGCCCGTCGGCCCCGATCCCGTCACCGAGCGGCTGCTGGAGCAGCGCATCGTGCTGGCGTACGGCGAGCTGACCGAGGAACGGGTCACCGCCTGGTGCGCCACCATCCTCACGCTCGGCGCGACCGGCCGCGCGCCGATCAAGCTGCACCTGTCGATCCCCGACGGCGACCTCGGCCCCACGCTCACCATGCTCGACACCCTCGACTCGCTCACCGTCGAGGTCGACGCGCTGGTCACCGGGCGGCTCGGCGGCCCGCCCGTGGCGCTGCTGGCCGCCACGACGCGCCGCCGCAGCGCGCCCAACGCGATCTTCCGGCTCGGCGAGCCGCGCCTGACCGCCGCCGGCACCGCCGACGACGTGCTGGCCCAGCAGGAGCAGTCCCGCCGCATGCTGGACACGATCTACTTCCGGCTGGCGGACCTGACCGGCCGCGAGGTGGACGAACTGCGCGACGACGCGGTCAAGGGCCGCACGCTGTCGGCCGCGGAGGCCGTGGCCTACGGGCTGGTGGAGGCCGTCCAGAACTGAGGCCGGCGGCTCGTGCCGTACCGGGCGGGCAGGGCTCGCCCGCCCGGCCTGCGCGCCGCCGTACGGCGGATGAGGGAGGCCATCGGCGGTAAGAACCGAGGGAGGAAAGAGTACCCTCATAAGGTAGACGGTGTAGAAGGAGGCGGGCCGTGAGCCTGAACATCAAGAACCCGGAGGCCGAACGACTCGCCGCCGAGGTCGGCGCGCTCACCGGGGAAAGCAAGACCGCCGCCGTCATCACCGCCCTGCGGGAGCGGCGCGAGCGACTGCTCGCCCAGCGTCAAGAAGCGGCTGACACGGCGATGGCAGACGATCTGCTGGCCCTCGCAGAGAAGATCCGGTCCAGGATCGGCAAGGCGACGCTATCCACCGAGTCCCTCTACGACCCGGAGACCGGGCTGCCGGCATGATCATTGACACCAGTGCCGTCGTCGCGATCCTCAACGGCGAGCCGGACGCGGCCGACTACGCCCGCGCGATCGCGACCGCCCCGATCCGCCGCATGTCGGCCGCCACCTACGTGGAGCTGGCAGCCGTCATGGAGCGCACCCGCGATCCGGTCGCATCCCGCCACCTGGACGACTTCCTGGCCAGGATGAAGGTCGAGATCATGCCGGTCACGCCCGAGCAGGCACACATCGCCCGCCGCGCCTACTGGGACTACGGCAAAGGCAGCGGCCACAAGGCCGGGCTGAACTTCGGAGACTGCTTCGCCTACGCCCTGGCGCGATACCGTCGCGAGCCCCTGCTGTTCAAGGGCGACGACTTCGTCCATACGGATGTGACCCCGGCACTGTGACAAGCGGCGGTGGCCGAGCCCGCTGTTATCCTGGAGCGGCGCGGTCAGGGCGCGACCGGTCCGCGGGAAGGGCTCAGCCCGCCTGATCACCTGTTGTGTGCTTTCACCCGACCTCTTTTCCGGCCTGAAGACGCGGACGCCAGGCGCTTCACGGAAGGGAGGCCGTCGTGCCCGTCCAGCCGCTGCCCGACAAGCCCGACATTTCCTGGCTCCGCAAGCGCGCCAAAGCCCTGCTGCGCTCCTTCCCCGAGAGCTCGGCGCTGTTCGAGGAGTTCCACCCGCGCCCGCCCGCGCGGCCCAGGCTCGCCGACGCCCAGCTGGTCACGGCTCGGATGTACGGCTTCGCGAGCTGGCCCAGGCTCCTCGCGCACCTGGAGACCCTCGCCCGCTACACGCGGTCGCCGCATGCCGTACCCGCCCTGGACGACCTGCCGGGGGAGTTCCTCCGGCGGGCGTGCCTGACCTACGGTGCAGACGACCCGGCCCGCGCGCGGTCCGCCGAGGCGCTGCTTGCCGCCCACCCGTGGCTGGCCACCGCGGACGTCTTCACCATGGCCGCCACCGGATCGGCCGACGCCCTGGCGGCCGCGCTGGCCGCCGATCCCTCGCTCGCCGGGGCCCAGGGCGGGCCGTTCGGCTGGGAGCCGCTGCTGTACCTGGCCTACTCGCGCCTGCCCGGCCGCCACCTCGACTGCGCCCGCCTGCTGCTCGACCACGGCGCGGACCCCTCGGCCGGGTTCCTGTGGGACGGGCTGCCCTCGCCGTTCACCGCCCTGACCGGGGCCTTCGGCCGCGGCGAGGGCGACCAGCCGCCGCACCCGCAGGGCATGGCGCTGGCCCGGCTGCTGCTGGAACGCGGCGCCGACGCCAACGACGCCCAGACCCTCTACAACCTCGGCCTCGGCGGTTCCGCCGGCGACGACACCGCGCACCTGGAGCTGCTGCTCGCCTTCGGCCTGGGCCGCGGCGACGGCGGGGTCTGGAAGCGCCGGCTCGGGCCCGCGCTGCCGCCTCCCGCCCAGCTGCTGCGCGACGAGCTGGCCACCGCGGCGCTGCGCGGCTGGCCCCGCCGTACCCGGCTGCTGCTGGAGCACGGCGCCGAGACCGACGGGATCGGCGGGCACCCGGCCTTCGGCGGACGCAGGCCGTACGAGCTGGCGCTGCTCAACGGGCACACCGAGGTGGCGGAGCTGCTGGCGGCGGCGGGCGCGACGGGGTCGCTGGACCCGGTGGAGGAGTTCGTGGCCGCCTGCATGCGCGGCGGCCCGGTGGACGCCCCGCCCGAGCTGGTGGCCCGGGCCCGCGCGCGGCGGCCGTGGCTGGTCAACCGGGCGGCCGAGCACGGCAGGCCGGACGCGGTCCGGCTGCTCGTCGCGCTCGGATGGGACGTCAACCACCTGCGGCGGGCGACCCCGCTGCACGAGGCGGCCTGGCGCGACGACGTCGAGACGGCCAGGACGCTGGTGTCGCTGGGCGCGGATCCCTCGATCAAGGACGTGGAGCACGGGGCGACGCCACTGGGCTGGGCGGAGTACGGCGGGCGCGAGCGGGTCGCCGCCTACCTGCGCACCCTGGAGTGATCAGACGTCGGCCACGGTCCCGGCGGTGAGCGAGGACGTCTCGGTGCCCCGGCTCATCCGCCCGGCCCGACCTCGTTGTTGGGAGCGCCGTCACCGACGGTGGGCAGGTCGCCCCGCTCGACGGGGCTGGGCGGCGCCGACGGCGATCCGGTCGCCACCGCCCGGCGGGCTCCGGCGATCGCGGTCTTCAGCGTCTCCCGATCCACGTCCGCAAGGCTGCCGGCCAGGACGATCAGCGCGTCGCCCCGGACGGCGACATACTCGTGGCGCCCGCCGCCCTGCCGGTACCAGCCGGCCTCGTCGCGGGAGCACCGCACAGGGGCGCGCACCGGTTCGGCGTCGGTGACCGGCCGATCGGGACAGAGCGTGTCGCTGAAGGATCCGCGATCGACGCGCAGCTGGACGTGCTTGCCGTCGGGAGACACGTAGAAGGCGCCGAACCCCTCCTCGCCGACTCCGCCGACGGATTGCTCGTTGAGCTCGAAACCGGGCACATCCACCACGTAGATGAGATCCGGAGCCACGCCCTGGGCGCGGGCCTGGTCGATGACGGCCTGGCTGACAGCGCCTTGCGATCCGCAGGCGGATAAGGCGAGGACGGCCGCGAGGCCGAGCGAGATGCGCTTCATGGCATCGCCACCCTAACTCGCGCGCGGGCAGCGCCGTGAGCTGAGGCACATGGCCGCAGCTCAAGACCATGATGACGAGTAGGGCGGGTGGGACTTGAACCCACGACCCAAGGATTATGAGTCCTCTGCTCTGACCGGCTGAGCTACCGCCCCGCAATGGTGAAGTCTCCCATATCCTCATCCCTGCCGTGACCAAGGATCTCCGTTGCCGTCGGTCGTGTGGCAGGCCGCCGTCCCGGCGGGGTCGTGGGCCTGAGTCCGCCCTTCCTACCCGGCGTCCGGCTCCACCGGCTCGTCCAGCAGGTCAGGGAAGCCGAAGGTGCTGACGGCGTTGGAGACCACGAGGGCGAAGTCCTGGACCAGGCCGGCGGGCGCGCCCTCGCCGGCGGAGCGGGCCACGACGTTGACGCCCGACACCTCGACCAGGTAGTCGCCGTCCGGCTCGGGGATCACCACCTGCTGCGTCGGATCGACCGGGCTCGCGAGCGGGTGCGCCGGGCCGCCTGCCAGCGCGCCGTCCTCGGCCCGCCGGACCCGCAGGACCAGCGAGTTCTGCAGCCCGCCCGCGCCCGTCGGGCTGGGCGCGTCGGTCCACGCCAGCGTCACCTTGACCGGGCCGCCGGCCGGCGAGATCCGGAAGGTCCGCGTCTGCAGGCTGCTCACCGCCAGCGCGGGGAAGTCGCCGAAGAGCGTGCGCACGCCCGGGTTCGGCGTCACAGAGGCCGTGACGTCGACGCGGCCGAAGCCACAGACGTTGTTGGGGCCCTCCGGCACCTCCTGGGGGTACTGCCCGGCCACCGGCACGGCCCCGTTGACCAGGAACGCCTTGAGCAGCGCCCCCGAGGGGTGGTGGCCGCGCTCCTGGAGCAGGTACTGGCGGACGAGCGCCGTCGCCCCGGCCACCAGCGGGGTGGCCATGCTGGTGCCGCCGCTGAAGCAGTACTTGCCGCGCAGCCCGGGCGCGTCGGGGCCCACGTCGCCCCACAGCGGCTGCGAGCCCGGCTCCTCCCCGGCGTAGACCGGGTCGAAGGCGGCGGTCCGCACCGACAGCACGTTGGTGCCGGGCGCGACGACCTCGGGCTTGACGCGGCCGTCGTCCGTGGGGCCGCGCGAGGAGAACAGCGCCATGCCGTCCGGGTTGTCCGAGACGTGGCCCGCCTTCCCGAAGCCGGGGTACTTCGGCGCCTGCGCCCAGGGGAAGTCGAAGAGGGGCCGGGGGGCCGACCCGGGCGGGCGGCGGTTCTCGGTGGCGCCCACGGTCAGGCAGTTCTTGGCCGTAGCGGGCGGGGTGATGGAGTCGCCGTCGATGTGCCCGTCGCCGTCGGCGTCCACGCCGTCGTTCCCGGCGGAGAACAGCACCAGGGCGTCCCGGTGGGTCGCCATGAACTCGTCCACCGACCGGGCCTGCTTGTCGTAGGTTCCGGCCACGGAAGGGCTCGCCGCGCCCCACGAGTTCGTGTGGATCCGCGCCCCGGCCTCGTAGGCGATCGAGAAGAGCCCGCCGAGGTCGTCCTGGGGCAGGCCCCACAGCCCGTAGGCGCTCAGGCCCGGGAACTCCGCCAGCACCTCCGGCCGCCAGGTCACGCGCTGCGCCACCGCGATGACGTGCAGGTGCGCCTCGGGCGCCAGCCCGGCGGGCACCACCGCCGAGCCCGCCGCGCGGGCCGCCGCGCCGTTGCCCGCCACGGACCCGCACACGTGGGTGCCGTGCCCGTTCTCGTCGCGCGGCCCGTCGTCGAAGGGCGGCGGGTCGAGGCTGAACTGCCCGAAGACGTTGGGCGAGCTGACCAGCGTCACCCGCCCGGCCAGGTCGGGGTGCAGCGTGGCGGGGTCTCCGGTGTCGCAGCCGGAGTCGACGACGCCGACGATCTGCCCCGCGCCGGTGAGCGCCTTGCCCAAGGCGTCTTCCTGCACCGGCACCCGCATGATCGCGGCCGCCCGGTCGTTGGTGAACGCGGGGAACTCGTGCGGCATGATCGCCTCCACGCCGGGCTGCTCGGCCAGGCGGGGCAGCGCGGCCGGCGGCACCGCGGCGACCACGGTGGTCCCGGCCGCCCGCAGCACGGCGCCGCCCTCCGCCCGGACGGCCTCGGCCACCTCGCCGGGGTCCTCGCCGTCGAACACCGTGATCTGGACCTGCTCGCGCCCCTCGGGCTCGAGCACGTCGAGCCGCCGGAAGTCCCGCAGCGCGGCCGTGCCGAGCACGGCGCCCGGCACGTCGGGCCGCAGCCGCGGCGAGACCTTCATCGTCGGCCGGTAGGCGGCCACCTCCTCGACGAACGGCAGGTCGCGCACCGCGGCCTCGGCGCCGGGAGGCAGGCCGGCGATGAGGCGAAAGCCGTTCAGGCCGCCCCGCACGACGCCGCCGAGGGCGGCGATCCGCTCGGTCCACTCCTGCTTGGCCGGACCGACGAGCTGGAGGAGGAAGTAGCGGGTCCGGACGGGGGCCTCCCGGTCGGCCCGCACCGCGTCGTCGAAGTCGAACGTGGCGCTGACCGTCCGCACCGGCGGCACGGGCAGCGGGTGGGCCTGCAGGCCGGCGCCGGCGAGCGCGGCGGACTGGTCGTCGCCGGCGCGGACGAGCAGGGCGTCGGGGTACTCGGCGAGGACGGCGGCCCCGGTCGCCCTGACGCGCTCGGCGTCCCGGGAGCTTCGGATCGTGACCAGCAGCTTCTCACTCATGGGGCGTCACCCTCCCTCGGCCTACTGTCGGGCCGACCGTACGCCCGGGGAGCCGTGAGCGCATGAGTAGGCACTACTCAAGGCCCCTAGGCTCGCGGCATGACGACGCTGATCTACGAGACGCACTCGATCACCGTGGACAACGAGCGGGGCATCGCCACCGGATGGCTGCCGGGGGAGCTGTCGCCGCGGGGCCGGGAGCTGGCCGGGGAGCTGGGCGAGCGGCGGCGGCCCGGGTGGGTGTACGAGGTGTAGGACCCACCCGGGCCGGGCGTCAGCCGGGCGTCACGGGCGGTTCAGGCCCATGGTGTAGGAGCCCGAGCCGCTGTAGGCGTGCACCCGGTAGCGGTAGTAGCCCGGGCTGCCGTTGTAGCTGATCGTCTCGTCGGGGTTGGGGGTGATGCCCTGCGCGACGGTCGACCAGCTCGAGCCGTTCCACCGCTGCAGGTACAGGTCGAAGTCGGTGCCGTCGGGCCCGTCCAGGCAGCCGGCGTGCGTGCCGGAGGCCGAGGCGTAGTAGTAGGACCCGTTGGGCTGGTACTGGTTCTGGCCGGAGCTGAGCGAGCCGGTGTACTTCTCGTTGTAGTTCTGGCACCCGGTCGGCGGCGGCGTCCCGTCGCTGGTCACCAGCGAGTAGCCCAGGCCCAGCACCTCGTTGAGCGGCTGGAAGAACGTGACGCCGCCGGAGGTGCAGTTGCCCGAACCGCCGGAGGTCATGCCCTGGGCCTGGTCGCCGGAGATGAACGCGCCGCCGGAGTCGCCGCCCTCGGCGCAGGCGGTGGTGCGCGTCAGCCCGGAGACGGTCCCCTCGGGGTAGTTGACGGTCTGGTTGAGCGCGGTGACCGTGCCGCAGCGCCACTGGGTGGTGGAGCCGGAGCGGCAGACCGAGCCCTGCGGCTGGGTGACGGTGGAGCCGCGGACCGGCAGGATGCCGGCGCTGTAGCCGTTCACCACGCCGGGCGCCGTCCAGCTGGAGTTGGTCTGCACCCAGGCGTAGTCGTTGCCGGGGAAGGACGAGACCCGGAAGGTGCCCTGGGCCTGCTGGTTGTAGCCGTTGGTGGCGTCGCCGACGTCGCCGCAGTGCCCGGCGGTGGTGAAGCCGAGGGCCTGGTCGCTGGTACGGCGCGCCGCGAAGCCCACCGAGCAGCGGTAGCCCTTGGAGGGGATGTAGTAGGCGTCGCCGCCGCGGATGTCGGCGAAGGGCCGGGGCCGCTCGGCCGACGGGACGATCTTGACGGCCGAGGCGTCCACGCCGCGGGCGGCCAGCCACGACCGCGCCTGCGCGGCGTCGGCGGCGGCCACGACGACGGCGTTGTCCTGGGTGGAGACGCCCCAGCTGTGCACCGAGGCGGGGGCCTGGGCCCCGTCCAGGGCGGTCTTGACGGCCTCCAGCTGGGCCAGCGACCTGGCCACGACCCGGGCCTCGGCGCCGGCGCGGGTGATGGCGCGCACGTCGCGCTGCGAGACCGTGGCCACGACCAGAGCGCTCTCGGGGCCCTCGTACCAGGCGCCGGCGTAGCGGTCGCCCAGCTGCTTGTGCAGCGTGGGCGCCACGATGTTGCCGCGCGCCTCGTTGGCCAGCCGCCTGCGCGCCTGGTCCTCGCTGAGGCCGAGGTCACGCTGCATCGCTTCGAGCATGCCGGCGGGGGGTTCGGGGGCGTTGCTGGGGGTGGGGTCGGCGACGGCCGGGGTCGCCGTCACGACTAAGGCGCCGATCGCGATCGCGATCAGCGCAGGGGTGCGTCGCATGGTTTCTCCTTGCTCGGCTGGGGGGTGCCGCCACGGTAACGGCGCCCCCGCGAGCCGAGGAGCTACCAGTTCGCCCCTATCACCGCGTTATGGCTGAGCCATTCGGCGTACACCGGGCTGCGCCGTACCGCCTCGGCGTGCGCCTCGCGCGCCTGGGCCAGCACCCAGGCGGCGCCCGGGGTGGCCGGATGCCAGCCGAGCACGTGCCGCCAGCGCAGCGGCGCGCCGCGCAGCGGCACCATCACCAGCCCGGGGGCGGGCTGGTGGGTGGCCTGGCACAGGATCACGGCGCGGCCCACGCGCGCCAGGTGGGTGCACGTGGCCACGTCGGCCTCGTAGATCGTGCCCGGCGTGAAGCCGGCGCGGGCGCACGCGGCGGCGAAGCAGTCGCCGAAGCAGCCGTCCCCCGGGTTGACGGCCCACTGCTCGGCGGCCAGGTCCGCCAGGTCCAGCTCGGGCTTGCCGGATAATCGGTGGCATTCGCCCAGCAGCACGAAGACCGGGTCGGTGCCGACCGTGGCCCAGGTGAGCGCCCCGCCCGGCGGGCGGCTGTCGCCGCACACCCCGACGAGCACGTAGTCCAGGCGGCCCAGCTCGCACATGGTGGCCAGCTCGGTGGCCGACCAGGAGGCCGACGTGCGCACCGGCGCCTCGGCGGCCAGCCGTTCCACCAGGCCGCCCAGCACGGCGCCGCTGGTGGCCCCCACCCGGTAGCCGCGCGCCGAGGGGCCCCTGGCGAAGCGCGCCGCCTCCTCCTGCAGCTCCTTGGCGGCCGGGAGCAGCACGCGCGCCCGCTCCAGCACCAGCTCGCCGAGCGGCGTGGGCCTGGCGCCGGTCCTGTCGCGCTCGAACAGCGGGCCGCCGAGCAGCCGTTCGATGCGCTTGAGCTGGGCGGTCAGGGCGGGCTGTGCCAGCCCCAGCCGTGTCGCCGCCTTGCTCACGCTCCCGGCGTCGGCGACCGCCCGGACGATCCTGAGGTGCCTGAGCTCAAGGTCCATATCGGGGACGGTAAGACCCCAGTGTTATATCGACAATGCAGATAAGTCAGGAAATGTGACAGAAATTGTCGGGGGGATGCGGGGTAGGGGCCGGAGCATGACAACCATGGGAGTAGATCCGCGCGACCTGTCCGAGGAAGACCTGCTGCGCGAGCTGCGCCACCTCCACACCACCCGCACCGACACGTTCCTGCACGGCTCCGACGACGCGCTGGCCAGGCACACCTCGCGCACGAACGAGCTGGAGAGCGAGTACCTGCGCCGCCACCCGGAGCGCCAGGTCCACCCCGAACGCCTGCGCGAGGGGGCGAGACAACGATGAAGGACCACGACGTGCAGGCCCTGCACGACCGCGACCTCGTCGTCTACGAGACGGTGGCCGCCTGGGCGGCGGACGACCGCCCGATCACCGTGGCCGAGCTGGTCCGCCAGACCGGCCTGGGCGAGCAGCCGGTACGGCGCAGCCTGGAGACGCTGGTGGCCCAGGGGAGAGGGTTTCGCGCTGGGGGAGCAGACCTTCGACACCGAGTACTGACCCGTGGCGCCCGGGGCCGCGGGTACAACCCGAACATGTCGGTCAGCACAGCACCATGGTCATGAGACCGGCGAAGGAGGACTCGTGACCCCTCACGAGGCGAGGCTGCGCTTCCGCGCGGGCCTGCGCGTGCCCACCGCCGGCTGGTGCCCCGGCTACACCCAGGCCAACCTCATCGCCGTGCCCCGGGAGTACGCCTTCGACCTGCTGCTGTTCGCCCACCGCAACCCGCGGGCCTGCCCGCTGGTGGATGTCGGCGACCCGGGCGCCACCAGCACCGAGCACTTCCCGGGCGACCTGCGCACCGACCTGCCGGGCTACCGCGTCTACCGCGACGGCGGCTGCTTCGACACCGGCGAGGTGGTGGCGCACTGGCGGGAGGACCTGGTGGCCTTCCTCATCGGGTGCAGCTTCACCTTCGAGGAGGCGCTGCGCGCGGCCGGGGTGCCGGTGCGGCACCTGGAGCAGGGCGTCAACGTCCCCATGTACCGCACGTCGATCCCGTGCCGCCCGGCGGGACGGCTGGCCGGCCCGCTGGTGGTGTCTATGCGGCCCGTCCCGGCCGGGCTCGTCGGCGTGGCCGTGCAGGTCAGCGAGCTGTTCCCCGGCGCGCACGGCGGGCCCGTGCACATCGGGGACCCGGCGGCCATCGGCGTGCGGGACCTGGACGCGCCCGACTACGGCGACCCGGTGGAGGTACGGTCCGGCGAGGTGCCGGTCTTCTGGGCGTGTGGCGTGACGCCGCAGGCCGCGGTGCTGGCCGGCGGCGTGCCGTACGCGATCGGCCACCTCCCCGGGCACATGGCCATCACCGACCTGCCGGCCGACTCGTGTCGATCTCCCGGTGCGGCACCACCGGAGGCTCATCGGCCCTGACCGCCTTCAGCCACGCATCGAAGTCGGCGAGCTTGGCCGCGTCCCTGGCGCGCCCGCGGGCGATCAGCCGCTCGCGCAGCGTCGGCCCGTCGTAGCGCACCCACACCAGGTGCACGGGCGGCCCGCCCAGCTCCTCGACGAAGGCCGCCCAGCGCCGCTCGTCGTGCACCTCGGAGGTGAAGGGCGCATCCAGCATGACGGGGCAGCCGTGCCGCCTGATCTGCCGCGCGGTCCTGGCCAGGCCCGCGTACTCGTGGCGTTTGACGTGCCGGTCGTACCAAGGCCCCTCGCGCTCCTCGTACGGCCGGCCGTACGCCGCCAGCACCTCGGCCACGAAGCCGCTGTAGACCGTGTCCTTCTCCAGCAGCGCGGGCACCGGGTCGAGCTCCTTGAGCAGGCGGGCGGCGACCGTCGACTTGCCCGCGCCCGGCGGTCCGCTGATCACCCAGACAGGCACCATCCGCCCACGCTAGCCCGCGCCCGCCAGGCACGGCCTGTCAGGCGGCGACCGTCCTGCTCGCGGTCGGCCCGTCCAGGCCCCACGAGACGATCCGCACGGGCCTGATCCGGATCAGCTCCCCGCTGAAGAACGGCACCGGCGGCTCGACGCCGGTCAGCGCCTGCGCGGTGCCGCGGATCTCGATCCCGCGGACGACCCACGGATCGGTCGACACCAGCTCGTCCACCACGAGCGAGACCGTGCTGCCCGCCTGGATGTTCCTGAACTTCTTGGTGGCGCCCAGGTTGTGGCCGCCGATGTCGACGGTGCCCAGCTCGGGGTTGAGGAAGAACCCGACCGGGTTGTTCTGGACCTGGCCGCCCGGCGAGACCGTCGCCAGCCGGCCGATGCGCTGCGTGCGGAGGAACGCCAGTTCGGCTTCGGTGAATGTCATGCCCGCAGCATGCAACCTCAAGTTCGGTTGAGGTCAACTGAGCCAGCGGAGCGGGTTGTCGTGCGTGATGAGGCGGATGACGTCCTCCTCGACCCCGGCCTCGCGCAGTCGCGGGAGCACGGCGTCGAACAGGTGGGCGTAGCCGGGGCCGCCGTACCGCCGGATGCGGGCCGCGCGGTTGAGGCCGGAGCTGAGCAGCAGGCGTTCGGCGTGGCCGTCCTCCAGCAGGCCGAGCGTGAGCCGTACGGCGTCGGCCGGGCCGAGCGCCAGCGAGCCGAGCGAGACGTACGCGCCCGCCTCTGCGATCTTGCGGGCCACGGCCGGGTCCTGCCCGGCGTAGGAGACGCTGACGCGGGAGGCGGGAAGGCCGTGGCCGAGCAGGACGTCCAGGATGCCCAGCGCGTCGGCGCCGTAGGTGGCCACCGGCAGGCGCGAGGACAGCGAGGCGCGGGCCGCGGCGACCAGGCAGCGCTCCTCGGCGCGGGTCAGCCGCGGGCCCCAGCAGCCGACCTCGCCGATGACGCCGGGCAGGACGCCGGTGCCGTCCAGGCCCGAGGTGATCTCCTCCATCAGCCGCCGGGTCAGCTCGCCGGCGTCGGCGTCGGCGGGGGCGAAGGGGCCGGTGAACAGGCCGGTGGCGGCCACGACAGGGACCCGGCCGCTGGTGGCGATCCGGGTCAGCATCGCCGCGTCGCGGCCCATGCCGATGCAGCTCAGCTCGACGACCAGCCCGAGCTCCCGGGTCTGGCGCAGCTCGCGGAGCTCGCCGGCGACGGCTTCCTCCTCGTCCAGCCACCGGTGCGGGTCGGAGTCGATGCCGACTCCCCAGCGCAGGTCCACGCGCAGGTGCTCGTGGGGCAGGACGGGTCCGGTGACGGCGGCGGCGCGCAGGGGGCCGGTGACGGTGCGGAGCATGACCTCGGGCATGCCAGACCATAACCTACTTTTTGTCCTGTGATGGCGGGAATGTGGCAGGAAGGTGACGGAAACCCCGGAGGGAAACCTCGACGTCAAGTGACCTGCAAGCCGGTCGCCGTATCCTGACGGACATGGCCGTGAAGAACTCGCAGACCGGGGACGCCGACCGCCTCAAGGAGGAGGCGGCCCGACGCTCCCCGATCAAGGGCTGGCTGGACGGGATCCGCGCCACCCGCACCGGGGCGCTCACCCTCAAGATCGTCATCGGCGTGATCGGCGCGGTGATGGTGGTGGGCGGCCTCATCATGGTGCCCTTCCCCGGTCCCGGCTGGCTCGTGGTCTTCGCGGGGCTGGCGGTGCTGGCCACCGAGTTCGCCTGGGCGCACAAGGTCCTGGAGTTCGGCAAGCGCACGCTCCACGCCTGGACTGAGTGGTACAAGCGGCAGGGCTGGCCGGTGCGGATCATCGTGCTGCTGGTCACCGCCGCGACCGCGGCCGTGATCGTGTACCTGGGCATGAAGAGCGTCGGCGTCGACCTGATCGACCTGGGGCAGAACCTGCTTCAGAGGTAGAGGCCGGTGCCGTGGTCGGTCTCCTGCGTCGCCACGGCGTGCAGGTCGCGCTCCCGCATCACGAGGTAGGTCTTGGCCTGGATCTCGACCTCGAGCTGGCCGTCGGGGTTGAGCAGCACCTTGTCGCCGACCTTGACCGTGCGGACGTTCGCGCCGACGCCGCACACCTCGCCCCAGGCCAGGCGGTTGGGCGTCTTGACCGTGGCCGGGATGACGATCCCCGACCCGCTCCTGCGCTCTTCCGCCTCCGGCTCCAGGCGGATCATCACCCGGTCGTGCAGCATCTGGATCTCGAACTTCGGATCTGGCACAGGGGCAGTTTACGTCCAGCCGGGACCTGACCTTCCGCGGTCCTCGCATGCGAGGATGACAGCCATGATCGTGGCGTTCGGCGAATCCGGCTGGCAATGGATCAACCCGCCCCGCGAATGGGCCGCCGACGACGGCCTGAGCCTGCTCTGCGACCCCGGCACGGACCTGTGGCGCCAGACGCACTACGGCTACACCTACGACAGCGCCCACCAGTTCGGCCGCATCGTCGCCGGCGACCTGCGGCTCACGGCCACCTTCACGGGGGAGTACGCCGAGCAGTACGACCAGGCGGGGGTGGTCCTGCGGATCGACGAGCACACGTGGATCAAGGCGGGCGTCGAGCTCGTCGACGGCTCGCTCCAGTTCAGCACGGTCGTCACGCGCCAGGCGTCGGACTGGTCGGTGCTGCCGCTGGGACGCGCGGCCGGCAGCGTGACGGTCGAGGCCGAGCGCGTGGGCGACGCGGTGACCGTCCGCTACGGGCTGGACGGCGGGCGGCCGCGGACCATGGCGCGCCTGGCTTACTTCCCGCCCGGCCAGGCGGTGCTGGCCGGGGTGATGGCCGCGGCGCCCGCGGGCAAGGGCTTCCCGGCGCGCTTCACGGAGCTGCGCGTCACGGCAGGATGAGCTCGGCGAACACCGGCCGGTGGTCGGTGCCGCGCAGCGGGCGCACGTCGAAGGCGGCGACCCCGATGCGGGAGTCGGCCAGCACGTGGTCGATCGCCACGCCGGGCAGCCGCCCGCCCTGCGGCCAGGTGGCCGTCAGGCCGCGGCCGGTGACGTCGGCCGCGTCGCGGTAGCCGCTGTCGAGCAGGTCGCGCATGGGCCGGTGGTCGAGCGTGGCGTTGAAGTCCCCGGCCAGCACGCGCAGGCGCCCTCCGGCGCGGGGCAGCGCCTCCAGGCCCTGCCGCCAGCACGGGATGCGGGTCGCGAGGCGCGGCGCGCAGGGATGCACCGAGACGATCTCCACCTCCCCCGCCGGATGCCGCAGCACGGCACGCGCCTGGCGGAAGCCGTACTCGATCATGGGCTGCTCGGCCAGCGGGAAGCGCGCGTAGATGGCCGAGCCCCTGACGCCGGGGTGGGACCGGTCCACCACGTGCGGGAGGAACTCGCGCAGGCCCGCCAGCCGGTCCCGGGCCCGCGGCGTCACCTCCTGGAGAGCCAGCACGTCGACGTCCAGCTCGCGGACCAGGCCCATGAGCCGCTCGGCATCGGCCTGGCCGACCATGAGGTTGGCGGCCAGCACCCGCAGCCGCGGCCCTGAGGCGGGCCGGTCGCCGTCGCCGAGCGCCCGGGGCGCCACGGCCAGGGCCAGCGCCAGCGTGCCGGCCAGCGCCACGCCCGCCGCCGCCCGGCGTCGCGCGAGCGCCGAGACCGCCAGCGCGGCCAGGCCGCCGGCCGCCGCATACGGCGTGAACGCCACCAGCGCCACCCACGGCCAGACCGGCTCCAGCCCGCCGAGCCGCAGCGCCGCCCACACCGCGAACGGCAGCACCGCCATCCAGACCAGCACGCTCACCCAACGCCGCACGTGCCCACCTCCCGGTGAGGTCTCGCCATTTCCCTCGCGGTAGGTTCACCGCATGCGAGACCTCGAAGCCCGGGTGCTGGACGCCGTGGACGACGCCGAGACGGTGGAGCTGCTGGCCGAGACCGTCCGCGTGCCGAGCGTGACCGGCACCGACGCCGAATCCGAGCTCCAGCACCGCCTGGCCCGCCTGCTCACCGAGGCGGACATGGACGTGGACGTCTGGAAGCTCGACCTGGACGAGCTGCGCGCCCGCGAGGGCTTCCCCGGCACGGAGGCCCCCAGGACCGAGGGGTACGGCGTGGCCGCCGTGACCGAGGGCGAGGGCGTCCCGGCCCTCATCCTCCAGGGGCACGTCGACGTGGTGCCGACCGGCGACCTGGCCAAGTGGGAGGGCGGCGACCCGTTCGCCGCCCGCATCACCGGCGACACCCTGCACGGGCGCGGCGCCTGCGACATGAAGGCCGGCCTGGTGGCCAACATCGCCGTTGTGCGGGCCATCCGCCGGGCGGGCATCAGGCTGGCCCGGCCGCTGGCGGTCCACTGCGTGATCAGCGAGGAGGACGGCGGGCTGGGCGCCTTCGCCACGCTGGCGCGCGGTCACACCGGGGAGGCCGCCGTCATCACCGAGCCGACCAGCGGGAAGATCATCACCGACAACGCCGGGGCGCTGACGTTCCGGCTGGAGGTCCAGGGCCGGGCCGCGCACGGCGCCACCCGCTCCGAGGGCGTCAACGCCGTGGAGGTGTTCTGGCCCGTCTTCGAGGCGATCCGGCGGCTGGAGGCCGAGCGCAACCGCGACCTGCCGGAGGTGTTCGCGGGCAACGCCCTGCCGTACCCGATCGAGGTCGGGACGGTCCGCGCGGGCGACTGGGCCAGCAGCGTTCCGGACCTGCTGGTGGCCGAGGGGCGCATGGGCGTGCGGCTGGGGGAGGACCCGGAGCGGGCCCGCGCCGCCTTCGAGGCCGCGGTGGCCGCCGTGGACCATCCGTGGCTGCGCGCCCACCCGCCGGTGGTGAGCTGGCCCGGCGGGCAGTTCGCCAGCGGGAGCCTGCCCGAGGGCCATCCGCTGCTGGCGGAGCTCACCGGGGCGGTGGCCGAGGTGCGGGGCGCGGCGCCGGGCCGGACGGCGGCGCCGTACGGCAGCGACCTGCGCCTGTACAACGGCGGCGGCATCCCCACGCTCCACTACGGCCCCGGGGACGTGCGGTTCGCGCACGCCCCCAGGGAGCAGGTCGAGCTCGGCGAGCTGCGCGAGGTCACGCGGGCACTGGCACTGCTCGCGGTGCGCCGCTGCGCAGCACCCTGAGCATGGTGCCGGGGCTCATCAGCGCCGGCGGCGCGTCGACGAGGTTGGCCACGCGCAGGAAGCGGCGGCCCAGCTCGGGGTCGTGCGCGGCGGCGGCGTGGAAGCGGCCGAGGTAGGCGTTGACGAGCTTGACCTTCGGCGTGATCTCGCCCTCGACGCCGGGCAGGCGCAGGTCGCCGCCGACGACGATGTCCCAGGGCCCGTCGACCAGGGACGAGATGCCGCGGAAGAAGTCGCGCGGGCGCCTGGCGCCGCGGCCCGCCCACGTCAGCAGCACCTGCGCCTCGGTCGCGGCCACGGTCATGCCCTGGCCGTAGAGGGGGTTGAACGCGCACACGGCGTCGCCCACCACGACCAGGCCCTCGGGGAAGTCGTCCAGCCGCTCGTAGCGCCGCCGCACGCTCGCCGGGGTGCGGTAGGTGCGCGGCTCGCCGACCGGCTCGGCGTGGCGGACCAGGTGGTGCAGGTCGGGTACGGCCAGCGACGCGGCGTAGGCGGCGAACCCGTCGAGGTCCACCGGGGCCGTCTCGCCGCCGTAGCCGCCCAGCGTCACGATCCAGCGGTCGCCCTCCGTGGCCAGGGCCACTCCCGCGCGCGCCGCCTCGGAGGTGGGGCCGACGACCACCGCCAGGTCGCCGCCGAGGTGCGCGGCCACCCGGCGGAACTCGCGGGTGGTGTAGGTCAGGCCGATGGTCACCCGCTCCTCGGCGGGCGGCCGGCAGCCGATCTCGCGCAGCCACAGCGGCGTGCGCGAGCCCCGGCCCGAGGCGTCGACGACCAGGTCGGTGCGCCAGACGTCGCCGTTGGCCAGCCGTACGCCGTTGACGCTGCCGTGCGCGGCGAGCAGGCCGGTCACCTGCAGGTCGCCGCGGACGCTCACGCCGTCCAGCGCCGCCACCCGGCGGCGCACCTGGCCCTCCAGCACCGGCCTGCCGACCAGCAGGCCGGTCATGCCGCTGCGGCCGCGGGCCAGCCGGTGGCCGTCGTTGATCCAGCGGACCTGCTCCTGGATGTCGCCCGCGAGGGCGCCCCTGGCCAGCAGCTCCCCGGTCAGGCCCGGCAGCAGCTCCTCCATGGCCTCCCGGCCGCGGGCCAGCAGGCCGTGGGCGTGCCTGCTCTGCCCCACGCCCCTGCGGTGGGCGTCGTGCTCGGGCAGGGTGTCGCGGTCGACGACGGTGACGCGGGTGGCGACCCGGTGAAGCGCGGCGGCGGCCAGCAGCCCCGACATGCTGGCGCCGATGACGATGGCGTGGTCCATGTGTCCCCCCTCGGACGGATGCTTCCGTGAAGGGTGGGCCACTCCTTGGGACCGTTCCACGTCCTTTGACACGTTCGGCCGGCGGGCCGGATGCCCGCGCGGTTGTTTGCCGCCTCCCAGCAATAGGACTACAGTCCGCTTTGTGGACGGCAGGGAAGTCATCGGGCCGCAGCCCGGTCCGCCGAAGCGGGAGCGGGCCGACGCGGCGCGCAACCGCGAGAAGGTGCTCAAGGCCGCCGCCCGGCTCTTCCGCGACAAGGGCGTGGACGCGGTCTCCATGGACGCGATCGCCGCCGAGGCCGGGGTCGGCAAGGGCACGCTGTTCCGCCGCTTCGGCGACAAGTCGGGGCTGGCGGTGGCGCTGCTGGACTCGCGCGAGAGCGAGCTGCAGGCCGCCATCCTGTCCGGCCCGCCGCCCCTGGGTCCTGGCGCGCCCGCCCCCGACCGGCTCGCCGCCTTCGCCGAGGCCTACCTCGGCTACCTCTTCGACCACCTGGACCTGGTGCGGATGTCGGAGACGGCCAGCCCGGGAGCCCGCTACCGGATCGGCGCCTACCGCTTCTGGCACCGGCACGTGGCGATCCTGCTGGCCGAGGCCCGCCCCGGGGCCGACGCCGACGTGCTGGCCCACGTCCTGCTCGCCGCGCTGGCTGCCGAGGCGGCGGGCGTCATGCGGGAGGAGTACGGCGAGGCCCGGGTGAGGGCGGCCGTCGCCACCGTGATCGACGCGCTGGCCCGGCCCTAGACCCGCGACACGCGGCGCCGCGCCCCCGGGACGACCAGCGGCGTCCCGGTCTGCGGATCGGCGATGATCTCGCATCGCACGCCGAAGACCTCGCGCACCAGCTCCGGCGTCATGACCGAGCCCGGCTCGCCCTCGGCCACGATCCGCCCGTCCCGCATGACGATCAGGTGGGTGGCGTACCGGCAGGCCTGGTTGAGGTCGTGCAGCACGGCCACCAGCGTCCGGCCCTGCTCGTGCAGGTCGGCGCAGAGGTCCAGCACCTCGATCTGGTGGGCGATGTCCAGGAACGTCGTGGGCTCGTCCAGCAGGAGGATCGGCGTCTCCTGGGCCAGCGCCATCGCCAGCCACACCCGCTGCCGCTGGCCGCCCGACAGCTCGTCCACGATCCGGTCGGCCAGCTCGGTCACATCGGTGGCGGCCATCGCGGCGGCGACGGCCGCCTCGTCGGCCCGCGACCACTGCCGCATGAGCCGCTGGTGCGGGTAGCGGCCCCGGGCGACCAGGTCCGCCACGGTGATCCCGTCGGGCACGATCGAGGTCTGCGGCAGCAGGCCGAGGCGGCGCGCCACCTCCTTCGACGGCAGCGAGGTGATCACCGCGCCGTCCAGGTGGACCGCGCCGGCCCTGGGCCTGAGCATGCGGGCCAGGGCGCGCAGCAGCGTGGACTTCCCGCAGGCGTTGGGGCCGACGATCACCGTGAAGGAGCCGTCGGGCACGGACACGTCCAGGTCGGTCGCGATCACCCGGTCGTCGTAGGCGAGGGTGAGTCCCGAACCGGTCAGGCGCGGCATCTAACGGTGCTCCCTTCCGAGCAGCAGGGCCAGGTAGACGCCGCCGAGCGCGGCGGTGACCACGCCGACGGGGAGCTGGGCGGGGGCGATGAGGCGCTGGGCGAGCAGGTCGGCCGCGGTGAGCAGGACCGCGCCGGTGAGGGCCGAGGCGGTCAGCGCGACGCCGCCGGCGCGGGTCAGCCGCCGGGCCAGCTGGGGCGCGGCGAGCGCGACGAACATGACCGGACCGGCCGCCGCCGTCGCCACCCCGCACAGCAGCACGCCCGCCGCGACGGCGGCGGCGCGCACCCGCTCGACGCGGATGCCCACCGCTCCCGCCGCGTCGTCGCCCGTCTCCATCATCCGCAGCGGCCGGGACAGGCCCGCGCACAGCGGCGCCAGGACCGCCAGCGCCAGCGCGACCGGCACCGCGTGGTCCCAGCCGCGCCCGCTCAGGCTGCCGGTGAGCCAGGCGCCCGCGTTGGCGGCGTCGTGCAGGTTGGCGCTGGTCAGCAGGTAGGAGTCGACCGCGAGCAGCAGGGCGTGGGCGCCGACGCCCACCAGGACCAGGCGGTAGCCGGACACGCCGCGGCGGTGGGCGACGCCGTAGACCAGCGCTGCGCTGAGCACGCAGCCCAGCAGGGAGCCGCCGGCGATCTGCCAGGCCGTGCCGCCCAGCACGACCGCGAGGATGCCGCCGGTGGAGGCGCCCGCGGTGAAGCCGATGAAGTCGGGGCTGCCGAGCGGGTTGCGCGTCAGGCTCTGGAAGATCGCGCCGCTCAGCCCGAACGCCGCGCCCACCGCCAGGCCCGTCACCAGACGGGGAGCGCGCAGCTCGGCGACGATGAGCTCGGCCATGGGGCTGCCCCGGCCGAAGATCGCCGCGACGACGTCGGGGACGGGCACCGCGACCTCGCCCGTGGACAGGGCCAGCACGCTCACCGCGAAGCCGGTGGCCAGCAGGCCCAGGCAGACCAGCAGGCCGCGGGGCGCGAGCCGCAGCGACCAGGGGCCCACCCGGAGGGCGATGGGGGACAGGCTCATAGCGCGGCCAGCCTCCTGCGGCGGGCGAGCACCATGAACACCGGCGCGCCGAGCACCGCGCACATGATCCCCACCTGCACCTCGCCGGGCCGGGCCACCAGCCGCCCGGCGACGTCGGCGCCCAGCAGCAGCACCGGCGCCAGCAGCGCGGAGTACGGCAGGACCCAGCGCTGGTCGGGTCCGACCAGGGCGCGCACCGCCTGGGGCACGGCCAGGCCGACGAACCACAGCGGCCCGGCGAGCGCGGTGGCCGACCCGCACAGCAGCGTGATCGCGACCGCGGTGAGCGCCCTGGTACGGCCGACCGCCGCGCCCAGCGCCCTGCCGGCCTCGTCGCCCAGCGCCAGCGCGTTGAGCGGCCTGGCCAGCGACAGCCCCAGGGCCAGCCCCGCGACCAGGAAGGGGGCGAGCGCGGCCAGCACGCCGGAGGTCTGCGCGCTCAGCGACCCGGTGAGCCAGAACCGCATGCGGTCGAACACCTGGGGGTCCATGCGCAGCAGCGCCTGGCAGGCCGCGGTGCAGGCCATGCCGAGCGCCACCCCGGCCAGGGCCAGCCGTACCGGGCTCGCGCCCGAGCGGCCCGCCGAGCCCAGCGCGTACACGGCCGCGGCGGCCAGGGCGGCACCGGCGAAGGCGAACCAGACGTAGAGCGCCGGATTGGTCAGGCCGAGGGCGAACATCGCGACCGTGACGCCCAGGGCCGCCCCCTGGTTCACGCCCAGCAGCCCGGGGTCGGCCAGCGGGTTGCGGGTCAGGCTCTGCATGAGCGCCCCGGACAGGCCCAGCGCCGCGCCGACGCCCAGGCCCAGGAGCGTGCGCGGGACACGCAGCTCCCGGACGACGGTGTGGTCCGGGGACGCGCCGGGCGAAGTCAGCGCCTCCACCACGGTCCCGAGCGGAACCGAGCGCGCGCCGTACACCACGCTCAGCGTCGCGACGGCCAGCAGCACGGCCAGCGCGGCCAGCAACCCGGCGCCCAGCGCGGCGGAGCGGCGGCGGGGCGGCGCGGTCGCCGGCGGGCCGAGCGTCGACGGCACGGTCACGAGGGGTCCCTTCTCGGTCAATTTTAGGTAAGGCTAATCTAAGCCGCGTTGACCGAGGAGCCCCACCCGAGGAGTGCCCATGGCCGTGACCCGGAGGAACCTGGTGCTGGGCGCGGGAGCGCTCGCCCTGCTCGCCGCCTGCGGCGACGACCGGCGGTCAGCCGCGCAGTCTCCCGCGACGGCGGCGGGCGGCTGGACCTTCACCGACGACCGCGGCAGGAGGATCCAGCTGGCCAGGCGGCCCACGCGGATCGTCGCCCAGGTCAGTGCGGCGGCCACGCTGTGGGACTTCGGCGTGCGGCCCATCGCCGTCTTCGGCCCCCACCGGCTCAAGGACGGCGGCAAGGACCCCGAGGCCGGCGACATCGACGTGAACGCCGTCAAGTCGCTCGGCAACGTGTGGGACGAGTTCAACGTCGAGCAGTACATCGCGCTCCAGCCGGAGGTGCTGGTCGCGGGCATGTACGTCCGCAACGAGCTGTGGTACGTGCCGGCGAAGTCCAGGGACGCCATCGAGCAGGTCGCGCCGACCATCGGCATCCAGCAGGAGGGCAAGGCCGGCGACGAGCTGATCAAGCGGTACGAGGAGCTCGCCGTGGCCCTCGGCGGGCGGGCCGACGAGCAGGCCAGGGCGCGCTTCCGGGCGGCCGAGGCGGCCTTCGTGGAGACCGTCGCGCGGAGCAAGCGGAGGGTGATGTTCTGCGCGGCCGCGCCGGAGGCCTTCTACGTGTGCGAGCCGTCGAAGTTCCCCGACCAGAAGTACCTGGCGGCCAAGGGGCTGGACATCGTCAAGCCGGACAACCCCGACACCACCGGCTACTTCGAGAACCTCAGCTGGGAGAACGTCGACAAGTACGAGGCGGACGCCGTCTTCCTCGACGCCCGGGCGCAGTCGATGAAGCCCGAGGAGGTGGCCAAGAAGCCGACCTGGGCGAAGCTGCCCGCCGTACGGGCCGGGCACGTCTACCCGTGGCGGGCGGAGATGCGCTTCAGCTACCAGGGCTATGCGCTGCTGCTGGAGGAGCTCACGGCCAACCTGGCAAAGCTCGCGTAGATTGCCAACTGGAGAGACGCTAGGTTAGCCTTACCTAAGTTGATTGGGTCGCGACCGCTCAGCCCTGCCCTGGCTCCGCCGTACCGAGGCGGCCGCCAGCCCCAAGCACAAGGATCATCGATGTCGTTCAGGTTCCCCCGCATGCGCCGTCGCACGTTCGCCCTCTCGGCGGTCGTCACCGTGGCCCTCGCCCTCGCCGGGTGCTCCTCCTCCACCACCGAGGCCAAGCCCTCCGCCGCCGCTCCGGCGCAGTCGTCCGCCGGATCGGCCGCCTACCCGATCACGATCAAGCACGCGCTCGGCGAGGCCGTGATCAAGGAGCAGCCCAAGCGCGTGGTCACCCTCGGCCAGGGCTCCGCCGAGACCGCCATCGCGCTCGGCGTCATCCCGGTGGGCATCGAGAGCTACGAGTGGGGCAGCGACCCCAAGACCGGCTACCTGCCCTGGATCCACGAGGCGGTCACCAAGGCGGGCGGCACGCTGCCCAAGCAGTTCGCCGGCGGCGAGAACATCGACTTCGACACCATCGTGGAGCTCGACCCCGACGTGATCCTCGCGGTGTGGTCCGGCGTCACCAAGGAGCAGTACGAGGTGCTGTCGGGCATCGCGCCCACCGTCGCCTACCCCGACCTGCCGTGGAGCACCGACTGGGACCAGCAGATCACCACGGTCGCCACGGCGCTGGGCAAGGCCGGGGAGGGCCCCAAGCTCATCGAGCAGGTCAAGAAGGTCTTCGCCGACGCCGCCGCCACCCGCCCGCAGTACAAGGGCGTGACCTTCTCCTACATCTACACCACCGGCCCCGGCACGCTGGGCGTCTTCAAGCCCAGCGAGCAGCGGGTGGCCTTCCTCACCATGCTCGGCCTGACCGTCGACCCCGTGGTCGAGACCTTCAAGGAGACCGAGGGCACCGACTCGGCCCTCATCGGGCTGGAGAACGCCCAAAAGCTCAAGGACAGCGACCTGATCTTCACTTTCTACACCGACGAGAAGACCCGCAAGGAGATCGAGTCGCAGAAGCTGTACGCGGAGATCCCCGCCATCAAGCGCGGCGGCGTCGTCTACAGCCACGACACCCCGTTCGTCACCGCCTCCTCGATCATCAACCCGCTGACCGTGCCGTGGGCGATCGACAAGTACCTCCCGCTGATCGACAAGGCCGTCGCCACCGTCGAGAAGTGACTCACCCAGGCTCCCGCACCCGGCCGGCGCTCATCCTCCTCGCGGCGCTCGCCGCGCTCGCCCTGGCGGCGCTGGCGAGCGTCGCGTCCGGCAGCCACCCGACCTCGGTGCAGGAGGTGTTCTCGGTGCTGAACGGCACCGCGGACCCCAACACGGCCGCCGTCGTGGAGAGCCGCTACCCGCGGACCGCGCTCGGCGTGCTGGCCGGGCTCTGCCTGGCCGTGGCGGGCACCCTCATGCAGGGCGTCACCCGCAACCCGCTCGCCGACCCCGGGCTGCTCGGCATCACCTCGGGCGCCTCGGCCGCCATCGTCACCTCGATGGCCTTCCTCGGCGCGTCCGGCCACTGGAGCACGGTGGTCTGGGCGCTGCCCGGCGCGCTGGCCGCCGGGCTGGTGGTGTACGTCATCGGCTCGGCGGGCGCGGGCGCCGGCGTGGCCAGGCTCGTGCTCGCCGGAGCGGTCGTCTCGGCGGTGCTCATGGCCTACGTCCAGGCCGTGACGCTCGGCAACCCCAAGGTCTTCGACAGCTACCGCTACTGGGTGGTCGGCGCGCTCGGCGGGCGGGACTTCCCCGTGCTGTGGTCGGTCCTGCCCCTGGCCGCCGTGGGCCTGGCGCTGGCCCTGCTGCTGGCTCCCGGGCTCAACACGCTGGCGCTGGGGGAGGAGTCCGCCTCCGCCCTGGGCGCGAACCCCGCCGTCGTGCGGGCCGGCGGGCTGCTGGCCGCCGTGCTGCTCAGCACCGCCGCCACCGCCGCCGTCGGGCCGGTCGCCTTCGTCGGCCTGGCCGTGCCGCACATCGTCCGGGCCCTGGCCGGCGTCGACATGCGGGCCCAGGTCCTCCTGTCGGCCGTCGTCGGCCCGGCCCTGCTGCTGCTGGCCGACGTGGTCGGCCGCATCGTGCTGCGCCCGCAGGAGCTCATGGTCGGCGTGGTCACCGCGTTCATCGGGGCACCGGCGCTGCTGCTGGCCGTACGGCGGATGAGGGACGGCTCATGAGACGGGCACAGGAGACACAGGGGGCACAGGGAGTACGGCGAGCACGGCGGGCGCCGCGCGGGTACCTCGCCGCCGGGCCGATCGCGATCCCCCTCGCCCGGGCCGGCGTCGTCGCGGGCCTGGCCGTCCTCGTCCTGCTGCTGGCCGCCGCCGTCGCCACGCTGTCGATGGGCAGGCTCGGCGTCCCCGTCCCGGACCTGCTGCACGCGCTCACCCACGGCCCCTCGGAGGGCAAGCAGGCCTTCGTGCTGGAACGCCTGCGCGGCCCCCGGCTCGCCGTGGCCGTCGGCACCGGAGCCGCCCTCGGGCTGTCCGGCGCGCTGTTCCAGACGGTCACCCGCAACCCGCTCGGCAGCCCGGACGTCATCGGGCTGAGCGCGGGAGCCGGGGCCGGCGCCGCGGTCGCCGCGCTGCTGCTGCCCGGCACGCTCCCGCCCTGGGCCGGCGCGCTCGCGGGCGCCGCGCTCGCCATGGCGCTGGTGTACTTCTCCACCGGCACGGGTTTCCGCAATCCCGGGCGGCTCATCGTCGCGGGCATCGGGGTCTACGCGATCGCCACGGCGATCATCCAGTACGTCGTCTACGCCGTCGAGCGCGACAGGGCCGCCGCGCTCACCGCCTACGTCAACGGCAGCCTGTCGGCCCGTTCCTGGGAGCACGCCGCCACCGTCTGGGCGACCCTGCTGGCCGTGGTCCCGCTGGTGCTGCTGCTGTCGCGGCGGCTGGCGGTCACCGAGCTGGGCGACGAGCTGGCCGCCGGGCTCGGCGCCGACCCGCGGCGGGCCAGGTCGGCGGCCGTGGTGCTGTCGATCGTGCTCAGCGCGGGGGCCGTGGCCGTGGCCGGGCCGATCTCCTTCATCGCGCTGACCGCGCCGCAGATCGCCAAGCGGCTCACCCGGCTGCCGGGCCCGCACCTCACGCTGGCCACGCTCGTCGGCGCGCTGCTGCTGGTCCTGGCCGACCTCGCCGCCCAGCAGGCGCCGCTGCCCGGCAGCCTGCCCGTCGGCGTCTACACGCTCGCCCTCGGCGGCCTCTACCTGGGATACCTGCTGATCCGCGAATGGAGAAAGGGAAGCCTATGAGCCTGGCTGCTCGGGACCTCACGATCTCGTACGGCGGCGCCCCCGTCCTTCGCGACCTCACCGTCGACATCCCGCACGGCGGCTTCACCATGGTCATCGGGCCCAACGGCTGCGGCAAGTCCACGCTCGTCAAGGCCATGGGACGGGTGCTCAAGCCGGGTGGGGGGCAGATCCTGCTGCACGGGCGCGACCTGTGGTCCTACCGCGGCCGGGAGGCGGCCCGCCACGTCGCGCTGCTGCCGCAGAACCCCGTCGCGCCCGACGGCATCACCGTGGAGGGCCTGGTGCGGCGGGGCCGCTATCCGCACCACACGTTGCTGCGGCAGTGGTCGCCCGCGGACGACGACGCGATCGCGTTCGCGCTGGAGCGGACGGGGCTGGGCGACCTGGGCGGGGCGCAGGTGGGGCGGCTGTCGGGCGGCCAGCGGCAGCGGGCCTGGATCGCGATGGTGCTGGCCCAGCAGACCGAGCTGCTGCTGCTGGACGAGCCGACGACGTTCCTCGACATCTCCCACCAGTACGAGCTGCTGGAGCTGTGCCGGGAGCTGCACGAGGAGGGCAGGACCGTCGTGGCCGTGCTGCACGACCTCAACCAGGCGGCACGGTTCGCCACCCACCTCATCGTGATGAGCGAGGGGCGCGTCGTCGCGCAGGGGCCGCCGTCGGAGGTGGTGACGTCGCGGCTGGTGCACGAGGTCTTCGGGCTGGAGTGCGACGTGGTGCCCGACCCGCGGACGCTCACGCCCATGGTGGTGCCGCACACGCGCCGCGCCGCCGCGGCCTCCCTGGCCGGGCGGGCTCAGAACGCCCCGCGGACCTCCACGATCTCCGACAGCGGGAACTCCAGGTAGTCCCCGGCCTCCTCGCACCACGCATCGAGCACCGAGCCGCGCAGCTCCCCGTGGCTGATGGTCGCGGTGAGCCCGTCGGTCAGCCGGATGCCCGCGCGCACCCCCCGGTCCACGACGAAGCCCAGCAACGACTGCTGCGCCGTGGGCAGCCGCGTCGCCATGCGCCCGATCACCGCCCAGGTGCGCCCGCCGGCCTGCTCCTTGGTCCCCGAGGCGACCAGCCGCCGGGCGTGCTCCCGCGGGTCGGGGACCGGCTCGGCCAGCGCGTACGGCGCGGGCAGCTCGGCCACCTGGCCGCCGGGCAGCAGGATGAGCTTGCCGTTGGGCGAGCCGTCGGCCGCGGGCGGCTGCGGGGGTCTGCGCCGGATCTCCACCGACCCCGTGTCCGGCACGGGCACCGGCGCGTAGCCGTTCTCGCGCAGGGCGGCCAGCGTGCGGTCGGCCGGGGCCGCGCTGACGAGCACGGTCGGCGCCAGCAGCCGCAGCCCGAGGCGGGCCAGGCGCCGGTGGGCGGCGATCTCGGCCAGCAGCGCGGGGTCCGACGCCTGGACGATGCACCCCACGGTGGTCACCGTGACCTCGCCGTGCCGCCGGGCCACGTCCCGCACGAGGTACTCCAGCGGCTGCGGGATCGTCCCGACGGCGGCCAGCTCCTCCAGCAGCGAGTCGGCGTCGTGGCCGTCGTCCAGCGCCCCGCGCACGCTCTCGGCGGTGAAGCGCCAGATCGAGGCCGCCCCCCGCGACTCCCGCTCGGCGACGCGGTCCAGCAGCGCGGCCAGCTCGGCGGAGGGCGGCCCGGTCACCACGGCGGTGAGGTCGGGGCCGAACAGGGCGCTCCTGCGCACGCTGGCCAGCGCCCGCGTGGCCGCCTCCACCAGCCCGGGGTCGTGCTCGACGAGCGGGACGCAGTCGTCGTTCTCGTCGCCGGCCTCGGCGGTGAGCCCGGCCAGCGCCCGCCCCAGGTCGGTCAGCGCCCCGTGCCCGGCGACGTTGGCGAGCACGCCCAGCAGCCTGGCCTCCTCCAGGACCGGCGGCACGCACTCGGCCAGCAGGGCCTGGTCCAGCAGCGGCGCGTGCCAGTGGACGGCGCGCGCCAGACCGGCGTGGTCGGCGCAGGCCGCGCCGGCGGGCAGCCGGGACAGGACCTGGATCACCGCCCGGCGGATGCGGGCGACGGCCGCGCCCGACGGGTCGTCGCCGAGCACCGTGGGGTACCTGCCGTCGACCTTCCGCAGCGACGAGCGCTCCATGCGCCACCACGCGGCCAGCAGCACGCGCAGCCGGGAGGCGCCCTCGTCCAGGCGCCACCGGTCGAACCGCTCGGTCGGCGCCATCCCGCCGGACTTCTCGTCCCACGCCAGCAGCCGCGCCACCGCGCAGATCTCCAGCAGCAGGCGGGTCTCGTCCTCGTCGCAGCCGGTCTCCTTGGCCAGCCTGCGCACCTCGCGCACGCCCACGCCGCCGGTCTTCAGCAGCGGCACCGGGGCCTTGGCGGCGTTGTCCAGCAGGGCCGCGCAGCGCTCCACCAGGTGCGGCGCGGCCAGCGTCATGAGGTGGTCGACCTCCTCCGGGTCGACGGGCATGGCGGCGATCTCGGGGGCGTGCGGGGTGAAGGGCGGGTGGTAGTCGGGGCCGCGCACGCCCAGGGCCACCTCGCGGGGCATCTCGGCCAGGTGCCACTTGGGCCGGTACAGCAGGCCGTGGTCGGCCGCCCACTTCTCGGGCGTGCCGGGGGTGACGAAGCGGTCGCCGTCGACCTCGCGGAGCGGCCCGTCCCAGGCGAACTCCTCCAGCAGCCGCCCGGCGCCCTCGGGAGCGCGCTCGAGCAGCTCGTCCAGGCGGGTGGTGAGCACCTCGCAGACCCTGGCGATCGTGCGCGGCTTGTTGCCGTGCGGCGGCAGGCCGAGCCTGCGGGCCAGGGCCCGCAGCGCGTCGTCGCTGATGCTCCAGGAGTTCAGGTAGTGGCTCAGCGGTTCGCCCAGCCCGAGCGGGGCGGTCCACCAGCGCGCCACCGCCTCGGCCAGGTGGATGCGGCCCTCGGCGTCGGGCCAGGCCAGCGCGTGGTCCTGCAGCCGCTCCAGCCACTCGGCGACCTCGCCCGCGTCCGCGTCGACGAAGGCGGCCACCTCCCGCGCGGTGGGCGTGCCGAGCACCAGGCAGACCTGGGCCAGCTCCAGGCAGGGCAGGGGCAGGTTGCGCAGGGCCGCCATGACGGCCAGGCCGTTGCCGAGGCGCTGCGCGAGCGTGTCGAGCCGCCGGGGCCAGGGGGGCGCGATCGCGTCCCGGCGGTGGGTCAGGACACGGGCAAGTCTGTCCTCATCCAGTGTTCGCAGCCAGCCGAGCAGGTGATCATCCATCGGTCAGCACTCTCATGGGGTCGCGC
Source organism: Thermoactinospora rubra (assembly GCF_002093975.1). Taxonomy (GTDB): domain Bacteria; phylum Actinomycetota; class Actinomycetes; order Streptosporangiales; family Streptosporangiaceae; genus Nonomuraea; species Nonomuraea rubra_A. The sequence goes on along the minus strand of NZ_MSZZ01000025.1, from coordinate 70,310 downwards.
GGGACTCACCGTGAGCCATGACCATCAACGGTAGTGCAGATCACGCCGCTCGGGAGAGGACTGCCCAGACGATCTTCCCTCGCGGCGCGAGCGCGGTCCATCCCCACCGGAGGCTGAGCGAGTCGACGATGTGCAGGCCGAGCCCGCCGACGTCCATCGGGCCGCTGTAGCGCAGCACCGGCACCGAGGCGCCCGGGTCGGTGAACGCGCAGGTCACCATGGGGCCCCGCCGTACCAGGGACATCTGGACCGGCAGCGGCGCGGAGCCGAGGGACAGGCCGTGGTGCAGCGCGTTGGTCGCCAGCTCCGAGACCACCAGCTCCATGTCGTCGACCAGCTCCTCCAGCCCCCAGCCGAGCAGGGTGCCCGCGGTGAAGCTGCGGGCGGAGTGGACGGAGGAGGCGGCGGGCGGGAGCACGAAGGTGGCGCTCGCCATGGGGCCGGCCTGGAGGAGGTCGCGCGCCGCCTCCGGCCACCATCCGACCGGGGGCCACCAGTCGAACGTGGTCCACTGGTCGTGCGCTGTGGTCGTCTGCACGGAGATCATTCTGCGGAAAAGTCCGTGCAAGTGCAAGGTCAAATGCACGTGCAGCGGAATGCGCCTTCCGCTAGCGTTTGCCTCGAAAGGGTAATGCCGGGGGAAAGGAAAGTACTGTCACACTATGAGCTAGAAACCGACCGAGGAGCAGCACGTGTCCATGGATCCGCCGGGTTCAGGGTCGACCGTTCGGCGCATCATGCTCGGGGCGAGCCTTCGCCGATTGCGCGAGAAGGTGGGCCTGGAGCGCGAGGAGGCCGGGTTCCACATCCGGGCGTCGGCGTCCAAGATCAGCCGGATGGAGCTCGGCCGGGTCGGCTTCAAGACACGTGATGTGGAGGACCTTCTCACGCTGTACGGCGTCGTCGACGACGCCGAGCGTCGAGCCCTGCTGGAGATGGTGCGCGAGGCCAACACCCCCGGGTGGTGGCACAAGTACTCCGACGTCCTGCCGTCCTGGTTCACCACCTACGTGGGCCTGGAGGAGGCGGCGTCGCTGATCCGCACCTACGAGGTGCAGTTCGTGCCCGGCCTGCTGCAGACGGCGAACTACGCCAGAGCCATCTACCAGCTCGGCAACCCCGACGCGACTCCCGAGGAGATCGAAAAGCGCGTGCAGACGCGCCTGCAGAGACAGCAGCGCTTCGCGAGGAAGGACGGGCCGCGGCTGTGGGCCGTCATCGACGAGGCCGCCCTCAGGAGGATCATCGGCGGGAGAGAGGTCATGATCGAGCAGCTCCAGCACCTCCTGCACGTGGCCACCTTCCCCAACATCACCATCCAGGTGATGCCGTTCAAGTTCGGGTCGCACGCGGCGGAGGGCGGAGCCTTCAGCATCTTGCGGTTTCCGGAGTCCGACCTGTCGGACGTCGTGTACGTCGAGCAGCTCTGGGGTGCGCTGTACCTGGACAAGCGCGAGGAGGTAGACCCCTACCTCACCGCCATGGAGCAGCTGTGCGTGGAGAGCACCACGCCGGGAGGCACCGTGGAGCTCATCGACCGTCTTCTCAGAAAGATGTAGATGGAGCACACCTACAACGGCATGCCCGCGGCCGACCTGTCCCAGGTCGCCTGGCGCAAGAGCCGCTACAGCAATTCGCAGGGCAACTGCGTGGAGCTCGCCGAGCTCCCCGGCGGGGCCGTCGCGGTGCGCAACTCGCGCTTCCCGGACGGGCCCGCCCTGATCTACACCCGGGAGGAGATCCGGGCGCTGGTGCTCGGGGTCAAGGCCGGGGAGTTCGACGGCCTGCTGGTGTAACCGATCGTTAACCACCGGCGCGCCCGCGTAACGCCGGCGCGCCGGTGGCGTAACCGGGCGGGCGGACGGCCTGGGCACAATCGGCTCATGCTCGACCAGATGACGCTGTATCCGATCGCCGACGACGTGTTGCTCGCCCCGGGGGGCAAGGTGGTCGTGCGCACCTACGGGGTGGCGGCTGCGGACGCGCCGGTCGCCTACCGCACGTGGGTGACGGGCCTGCGCGACCAGCCGCGGTACTGGCACTGGGGACGCTTCGAGGAGGCCGTCGGCGGCCACCGCCAGGTGCTGGAGTGGCTCACCGGAAGGGGGCCGGCGCCTTTCCCAGAGGGCCGCCTCGTGCCTAGCTGACGGGGGCGTTCCAGGTCAGCACCACCGGCTCGGCGTGCTCGAACCCCAGGCGCGAGCAGGTGCCGGTGTCCAGCCGGAAGAAACGGCCGTCGGCGGGCGGCAGGCCCAGCCAGCGGGCGGTCAGCACGCGCAGGAAGTGGCCGTGCGCGACCAGCGCGACGGCGCCCTCCGCCCGGCGCGCCCTGGCGATCACCCGGTCCGCCCGCGCGCCCACCTGCTCGGCGCTCTCGCCGCCGGGCACCCCGTCCCGCCACAGGTACCAGCCCGGGCGCGTGCGGCGGATCTGGGGCGTGGTGACGCCCTCGTAGTCGCCGTAGTCCCACTCCCACATGTCGGGGTCGGTCTCGTAGCCGGACAGGCCCGCCAGGTCGGCGGTACGGCGGGCGCGCAGCGCGGGACTGACCAGCGCCAGGCCGAACTCGCGAGCCTTGACCAGCGGGGCCAGCGCGCGGGCCTGATCCTCCCCGTGCGGGGTGAGCGGCATGTCGGTGCGGCCGGTGTGCCGCCCGTCCCTGCTCCACTCCGTCTCGCCGTGCCTGAGCAACACCATCTCCTGCATGGGCACCATCCAACTAGGCGCCGCTCGGCTCCTCCACGGTGGGGGGTGAAGATCTCCGGGCCGCGCTCGTGGGGTGGTGGCGCACCAGGGACACCGCGCATCCGGCGAAGGCGGCCGTGGCCAGCGTCCAGCCGATCGGCCGGGCCACGTCGGGCAGCTCCACCCAGGCGCCCAGCATCGCCACCACGGCCGAGGCCACCAGGGCGAACCCCGCCCACCACGGCGCCGACCGGCCCACCAGGAGCGCCACGCCCAGCAGCAGGGCACCGGCGCCGAACGCCACGCCGTACAGCCAGACCCCAGCGGGCGAGTACGCCGGCAGCTCGTAGACCCGTTCCATCATGCGCTCCAGCGTCGCGACCGGCACGCCCTCCCGGACCCCGGCGTAGACCAGGTCGTAGGGGTTGCCGTCGGCGTTCAGCGTGCCGGGCACCGTCAGGACCAGCCCCAGCGCGCCCAGTAGCGGCGCGCCCCGCATGGCGACCACGCCGACCCCGATGACGGCCGGGGCCAGCGTGAGCAGCCAGATCTGCGAGAACCACGCCAGGGCCAGGTACCCCTGCGGGTCGTGGCCCCGGATCGTCGGGTAGGGGAACAGCACCCCGCCCAGGGCCAGGCTGAGCGGCGCGATCACCATCAGCGCCGCCGGCCCGTACCGCGCGATCTTCATGATCCCGTACGGCGGAGCAGCCCGAGCGCCACGCCGCCCAGCCCGGCGGCCATGACCAGCCACGCGGCCCCGGCCACGACGGTCGACATGCCGGTGATCCAGGGGATCGGGACGAGGATCGGGCCCACGATGAGGGCGATCGCCCCCCAGGTGGGCGCGGTCTTGCCGAGCAGGGCGGCCACGCCGATGAGCAGGAAGCCGATGAGGGCGAGGGGGAACAGTTCGCCCACGATGGCGGTGGGCGCCGGTGTGGAGTACATCTTCGTGGCCGTCGCGACGTCCACGCCGCTCTTGAGCGCGGAGTACAGCGTGTCGTCGATGCTGGCCGACGGGATCATCATGAGGAAGGCCAGGACCAAGCCGACCAGGCCCAGCACGGGCTTGCCCTGCCGGGCGACCCTGGCCGCGGCCAGGAGCCCGGCGAGGATGAGCGGGAAGGCGGCCAGGAAGACCCACGACGACCAGGCGTAGGCGTCGAGGTTGGCGGCGAAGGCGCGGACGTAGGCCTCGCCTTCCGTGGTGGTGGGAAGCGGGCTGGTCATCAGGGCCACGGCCATGACCGCGGGTCCGGCGAAGGCGGCGGCCACCATGAAGTTGCGGGCGAACGTGTCGACACCCGAGCGGGGGTCGTGTCGATACTCGTCATGGGACCAGGGTCGGCCGGTCGCGGGCGCCGCACATGAGTAGGCCATACTCAACTGCCGTGAACACTGCCGTGGAGCCGATTTCTGTGGGTTTGGTAGGTGCGGGGCCCTGGGCCGAGACGGCGCACGCGCCCATGCTGGCGGCGGGACCGCACACCCGGCTGGCCGGGGTGTGGGCACGCCGCCCCGAGGCCGCGGCCCGGCTGGGCGCCCCGGTCTTCGAGCGGCTGGAGGAGCTGTTCGACGCCTGCGAGGCCGTCGCCTTCTGCGTGCCGCCCGGCGTGCAGGCCGAGCTGGCGGTCCAGGCCGCCAAGGCGGGCAAGGCGCTGCTGCTGGAAAAGCCGCTGGCCGACTCGCTGGAGGGCGCCCGGCGGCTGGCCGAGACGGTGGCGGAGACGGGGGTGCCCTCCCAGATGCTGCTCACCCTCCGCTACACCGACGCGGCGCGCGACTTCCTGGCCAGGGCGGCCGAGATCGAGCCCTTCGGCGGCCACGCCGTGGCCGTGTCCGACGCCCTGCTGGGCGGCCGCTACTCCTCGCCGTGGCGGCTGGAGCGCGGGGCGCTGCTGGACGTCGGGCCGCACATCGTCGACCTGCTCGACGCCGCGCTCGGCCGCGTCGTGGGCGTCCGGGCGCACGGCGACCCGCTGCGCTGGACCGGCCTGCTGCTGGAGCACGAGGGCGGCGCGGTCAGCGAGGCGTCCCTGTGCCAGGCCTCCGCCGCCTACCGGCGCGAGGTGGCCGTCTTCGGGCGCGGCGGCACGGCGGTGTTCGGCGAGATCGGCGGCCGGCCGCTGGCCGCCGTGGCCGAGGAGTTCGCCAGGACGGTGCGGCAGGGCGGCGGCCATCCCCTCGACGCCGCCCACGGGCTGCGCCTGCAGGAGATCATCGCCGAGGCGGAGAGGCAGCTCTTGACGTAGGGCCGTTCCGGAGAATTGATAGCGTTTGTCCGACGCGCAGTGCGCAGCGAAGTCCGGTGCGAGTCCGGCGCTGTCCCGCAACTGTCATAGCCAGGTCGCCTGCCTCTGCGCTGACGCCATCAACCCTCGTGGAAAAGGGTGATCCGTCGCTCCAACGCGGGTCTCTCGGTTCCAGCAGCGAAAGGACTCAAACGTGAGGCCCGTAGCCAAGGCCTTCGCCGGTGTCGCGCTGGGTGTCCTCGCGCTGGCCGGATGCGGTCAGCAGGGCACGCCCGCCACCTCCGCCACCTCCAGCGCGTCCGCCTCCGCCGCCCCGGCCGCCGGGGCGTTCCCCGTCACGGTCCAGGCCGGCAACGGCCCGGTGACCATCGCCAAGAAGCCCGAGCGCGTGGTGTCGCTGTCGCCCACCGCCACCGAGACGCTCTTCGCCATCGGCGCGGGCGCCCAGGTCGTGGCCGCGGACGACCAGTCGAACCACCCGCCGCAGGCCCCCAAGACCGACCTGTCGGGCTTCAAGCCCAACGTCGAGGCGATCGCCGCGCACAAGCCCGACCTGGTGATCGTGGCCAACGACACCGACAACGTCGTCGCCGAGCTGGGCAAGCTCAACGTGCCCGTCCTGCTCGAGCCGGCCGCCACGAAGCTGGAGGAGGCCTACGACGAGATCGCCGACCTCGGGGCGGCCACCGGCAACAAGGCCAAGGCCGACGAGCTCGTCGCGTCCATGAAGAGCGAGCTGGAACGGCTGGCCGCCGCGGCCCCCAAGGGCAAGGGGCTGACCTACTACCACGAGCTGGACCAGACGCCGTTCGCCGCGACGTCCAAGACCTTCATCGGGCAGATCTACTCGCTGTTCGGGCTGGTCAACATCGCCGACAAGGCGCCCGACGCGGCCGGCGGCTACCCCAAGCTGTCGCCGGAGTTCGTCGTGCAGGCCGACCCCGACCTGATCTTCCTGGCCGACGTGAAGTGCTGCCAGCAGAGCAAGGAGACGCTGGCCAAGCGGCCCGGCTGGAAGAACCTGTCGGCGATCAAGAACGACCGGGTGGTCCAGCTGGACGACGACATCGCCTCCCGCTGGGGGCCGCGCGTCGTCGACCTCGCCAGGACGGTCTCCGAGGCGGTCGCCAAGGCCGCCCAGTGAGCGCCGGGAGGGCGGCGTGAGGGCGGGCAAGGCGAGGCCGCTCCTGGTCGCGGCGGCGGCCGGCCTGCTGCTCGCGTCGATGCTCGCCGGGCTGCTGGGCGGCGCCGCCGACATCTCCCCGCGGCAGGCCGTCCTCCAGGCGCTCGACTGGCTCCCGCTCGTGGAGGTCGACTCCGGCCTGGCCGCCGTCGAGCAGGCCCTGCTGGCCGACCTGCGCCTGCCCCGCGTGCTCGTCGCCGCGACCGTGGGCGGGCTGCTCGCGGTCGCCGGAGCCGGTTACCAGGGCGTGTTCCGCAACCCCCTCGCCGACCCCTACCTGCTGGGCGCCGCGGCAGGCGCCGGCCTGGCGGTCACCGTCGTGATCGTCGCCCTCCCCGGCCTGGCCACGAGCATCCCCGTGGCCGCCTTCGTCGGCGCGGTCGGCGGCGTCATGCTCGCCTACGCCCTCGGCAACACCGCGGGGCGCGCGGGCGGCACCGCCACGCTCGTGCTCGCCGGGGTGGCCGTGACCTCCTTCCTCACCGCCGTGCAGACCTTCGTCCAGCAGCTGGAGGTCGAACAGCTGCAGAAGATCTACTCCTGGATCCTCGGCGACGTGGGCGGCGGCTGGGACCAGTTCTTCCTCGTCCTGCCGTACGCCGTGGTGTCGGTGACCGCGATGCTCGCGCACGGCCGGATGCTGGACGTGCTGTCGGTGGGCGACGACGAGGCCGCCAGCCTGGGGATCAGGGCCGCCCGCGTGCGCCTCGCCGTGCTGCTGGCCGCCTCCCTCGCCACCGCCGCCGCCGTGGCCGTCAGCGGGCTCATCGGCTTCGTCGGCATCGTCGTCCCCCACATCGTGCGGCGGATCTTCGGCGGCTCCTACCGCGTGGTCCTGCCCCTGTCGCTGGTGGTGGGAGCCGCCTTCCTCGTGCTGGGCGACCTGCTGGCCCGCACCGTGATGGCCCCCGCCGAGCTGCCCATCGGCGTGGTCACCATGTTCGTGGGCGCGCCGTTCTTCGTCGCGGTGCTCCGCATGACGCGGAAGGCGGCCACGTGATCGCCGCCGAGGGCCTGTCGGTCCGCCTCGGCCGGGCCGAGGTGCTCCATGACGTGTCCCTGCACGTACGGCGAGGCGAGTGGCTGGCCGTGATCGGCCCCAACGGCGCGGGCAAGTCGACCCTGCTGCGCGCCCTCATGGGCCTGGCCGGGCACCGCGGCACGGTCACGCTCGACGGGCACCCCCTGGAGCGCCTGCGCCCCCGCCAGCGGGCCCGCCTCGTCGCCTACGCGCCCCAGACGCCCCTGCTCCCGCCCGACATGACGGTCTTCGACTACGCCCTGCTGGGGCGCACGCCGTACATCCCCTACCTGGGCCGGGAGAGCAGGCACGACCGGGCGGTCACCGAGGGGGTCCTGGCGCGGCTGGACCTGACCGAGCTGGCCGGCCGGTCCCTGGACCACCTGTCGGGCGGCGAGCGGCAGCGCGTCGTGCTGGCCAGGGCGCTGGCCCAGCAGGCGCCGGTGCTGCTGCTGGACGAGCCGACGACCGCCCTGGACCTGGGCCACCAGCAGCAGGTGCTCGACCTGGTCGACCGGCTCAGGATCGCCGACGGGCTCACGGTCGTGTCCACCCTGCACGACCTGTCGCTGGCCGCGCAGTACGCCGACTCGCTCCTGCTGCTGTCCCGCGGCCGCGTGGCCGCCTCGGGAACGCCCGCCCAGGTGCTCACCGAGGCCGTGGTCGGGCGGCACTTCGGCGCGCATGTCAAGATCGAGCCCGGGCCGGACGGGCGGCCCGTCGTCCATCTCGTCAGGGGAGGGCCATGATCCTGTCGTACCGGGTCGAGGACGGAGTCAGGCTCGGGACGCTGCTGTGGGAGTTCGGCCCCGGCCACCGGGCGATCTCCTCGGCGCTGCTCGGCGGCGGCATCGGGCCGGTCGGCTGGGTGGTCAACGCCCAGGTGGCGGCCGGGTACTCGCGCATGGACCCGGCCGAGCACCTGCGCTCCCTGGCGCCCGCCGGGCGCGGGGTGGGCATGATGACGGCCGCCTACGTCTCCCGGTACGTCCGCGCCCGCGACGGCGGCGTGGAGGCGGTCGCGACCGTCGGGCTGCGCGTCCCCACGTGGGCCGCCGCCTCGCCGGGCAGCGCCGACGCCGAACTGCGGCCCATCAGGGTCGGCACGATCAACGTCGTCGCCACGCTGCCTGTGGCCCTGTCCGACGCCGCCCTGGTGAACGCCGTCATGACGGTGACGGAGGCCAAGACCCAGGCGCTGGTCGAGACCGGCTTCCAGGGCACGGGCACCGCCTCGGACGCCGTGTGCGTGGTCGTGCCGTCCGCGGGGGAGGAGGAGCCGTTCTGCGGCCCGCGCTCGACCTGGGGCGCGCGCCTGGCCCGCGCGGTCCACCAGGCGGTACGGCGGGGCGCCGAGGACTGGCGCGAGGTGGCCGCCCGGGTGGACTACGAGCCGCTCGCCCGCCCCATCGAGCCCACGCCCTAGTACGGAGAGCCCGCGCGCAGCCGTTCCAGCAGGTGGTCGTGCACCTCGGTGACGGCAGGCACGGCCCGCCCGCCCGACCGCACCGCCAGGTATCCCGTGTTGATCGGCGGCGGCTCCGGCCGGGCGAGCGCCACCAGTACGCCCGCGGCCAGGTCGCGCCGGCACAGGTAGGCGGGCAGCACCGACACGCCCATCCCGGCGCGGACGGCCTGCAGGACGCCGCGCAGGTCGGGGATCACCACCTGCGCGTCCATGGCCGGGCGCGTGCCGTGGACCGTGCGCCAGTAGCGGCGGATGATCGGCAGGTCCTCGGCGTAGGCGATGACCGGGGCGCCCCGCCGTACCGGGTCGGGGTGGCGCACGGCCAGCTCCGGCGAGGCGACCAGCACGAACTCCTCGTCGTAGGCCGCTTCGGCGCGCACACCGCGCAGCCGCGGCCGGATCGTGGACACCACCAGGTCCAGCCGCCCGGCGGCGAGGGCCTGCAGCAGGTCGTCGGCCAGGCCGAAGGTGACGCGCAGCCGCAGGCCGCCGCGCACGAGCGGGGCCAGCAGCGGCAGCACGACCTCGGTGAGGAATTCGGCCGGGCCGCCCAGGTGGAGCGTGTGCCCGGTGGGCAGCTCCGAGCCGATCACCGCGTCGAGCGTGTCGAGCGCGCCCGCGACCCGGCGGGCCAGCTCGTCGGCCACGGCCGTGGGGGCCACGCCCCGCGGCAGCCGGTCGAACAGCGGCCGGTCCAGCGCCGCCTCCAGGGCCTTGATCTGGGCGGTCACGGCAGGCTGCGACAGCCCGAGCGTCTGGGCGGCGGCGGTGATGGAGCCGGTCCGGTGCACGGCCAGGAACGTCCGCAACAGGTCCAGCGAAAGCGGCATATCAGAATTCTGATGGCTGTGCCCATGTTTGGCTATTTGTGGCCGATGGCGGGACGGGGTCATCATCAAGGCATGAGCAAGCGCATTCTGATCGCCCTGACCAGCCACGACGACCTCGGCGGTATCCGGCGGACCGGGTTCTACGTGCCGGAGGCGGCGCACCCCTGGGAGGTCTTCCACAAGGCCGGTTTCGAGGTGGAGGTCGCCAGCGTGCGGGGCGGCGAGCCGCCGCAGGACGGCTACGACGCCGAGGACCCCGTCCAGCGGGCCTTCCTCGAGACCGTCGACCTGACCGCCACCCCGTGCCTGGCCGACCTGGACCCCTCCCGCTACGACGCGGTGCTCTACGCGGGCGGGCACGGCACCATGTGGGACTTCCCCGACGACCCCGGCGTGATCCGCATGGGCCGGGAGGTCTATGAGCGCGGCGGCGTGGTGGCCGCCGTCTGCCACGGCCCGGCGGCGCTGGTCAACCTGACCCTCTCCGACGGATCCCCCCTGGTCGCGGGCAAGAGGGTGGCGGGGTTCACCAACGCCGAGGAGGAGGCCGTGGGCCTGGCCGAGGTGGTGCCGTTCCTGCTGGCCGACGCGCTCACCGGGCGCGGGGCGACGCACGTGCCGGGGCCGGACTTCCAGCCGCAGGTCGTCGTCGACGGCCGCCTGGCCACGGGCCAGAACCCCGCCAGCGCCGCCCCGCTCGCCGAACGCGTGGTCGAGCTGCTCAGCTGAGCACGTGCCGCACCGCGTCGACCGCGGCGACCACCCGGGGAGGTCGGCGTACGGCACGCGGTGGAGCGGGCGGCTCAGCCGCCGTCCCAGCCGTAGTCCTCCCTCGCGCCGCGCGGGGACACGCGACCGGCGCGGAGGTCCGCCTCCACCTCCTCGCGCGGCCGCTCATGCGGCGAGCCGAGCCCGCCCCCGCCCGTCGTCTCCACCACGAACGCCTCCCCGGCGGCGAAGAAGACGTTGTTGGCCTTCGACGGCAGCCGCTCCAGCGTGCCGTCGAGGCGGCGCCGGAAGAACCCGCCGGTGCGCCCCGGCCGCCCGCCGCCGCGCCCGGGAGGCGGCAGGCGCAGCCGGTCGCCGCGCGTGGTGACGTGGCAGTCGGCCAGGAAACGGAAGACCGTCCGCGTGGCCAGGCCCCCGCGGTACCGGCCGGGCCCGCCAGAGTCCGGCACGGTCTCCACCGACTCCACGACGATCGGGCAGCGGCTCTCCACCGGCTCGGCCTGCGGCACCGAGTTGCGGCCGAGCCCGAAGTGCACGCCCGTCGCGTCCGGCCCGTCCAGCCCGGCCCGCGCGCCCACGCCGCCGAAGTCGTAGGACAGGTGGATCCAGTACGGCGCGCCGACGGCCGCGATCGAGAACGGCTGGAGGATGCCGCTGGGCGCGATGGCACGCTCCGGCACGGCGTCCGACAGCGCCTGGAAGACGGCCTCCATGGCCGCGTAGACCGGCACGAACCGGCCGCCGCAGGGGTGCGGCGGCCGGGCGTTGAGCAGCGACCCCTCCGGCAGGCGGATGTCCAGGGCGCGCAGGCAGCCCTCGTTCATCGGGATCGTGGGGTCCAGGAAGCACCGCACGCCGAACACGGCGGCGGCCAGAGACTGGGAGGCCGAGGCGTTGACGGCGGCGGGGACCTGCGGGTCGGTGCCCGCGAAGTCGGCCACGACCCGCGGCGGCTCCCGCTCGACGGTCACCGCCACCCGCACCACGAGCTCGCGGCCCGGATGGACGCCGTCGTCGTCGATGGGGTAGGCCGCCTCGAACCGCCCGGCCGGCAGGCCGGTGATCGCGGCCCTGGTCCTGGCCTCGGTGTAGTCCAGGTACTCCGCGATCCCCTCGGCCAGGCCCGCCTCGCCGTACTCCCCGGCCAGCCGCTCCAGCCGCGCCGCCGCGACCGCGGTCCCGGCCACCAGGGCCCGCACGTCGCCCATCACCTTGTCGGGGGTGCGGCTGTTGGCGCGCAGGATCGCCTCGACGGCCCGGTCCAGGCCGCCGGCGGTGGCCAGCCGTACCGGGGGCAGCTGGAGGCCTTCCAGGAAGACGTCGGTGGCCAGCGGCGCCATGCCGCCCGCCGACAGGCCGCCCAGGTCCGAGACGTGGATCATGGTGGCGGTGAAGTACCGCGGGGCGCCAAAGACGAACACCGGCCGGAAGACCAGCAGGTCGTTGGTGTGCACGCCGCCCCGGTAGGCGTCGTTGAGCGCGTAGACCTCGCCGGGCCGCATCGAGGCGGCGGGGAAGTCCTTCAGCACCTCCGGCAGCGCGGCCCGCAGCGCCATGCTGTTCATCAGCGTGGTGGCCATGGACTGGGCGACCAGGCGGCCGCCTGCGTCGAGGATCGCGGCGGAGGCGTCGGAGCCCTCCACGATGAAGGTCGAGTAGGCCGAGCGCACGACCACGATGCCGGCCTCCTCGGCGGCCACCACCAGGGCGTTGCGCAGCACCTGCGCGGTCAGGGCGTCGTGGCTCACGGGCGCCGCTCCAGCCGTTCTGCCCGCTCCAGCCGCTCCAGCAGGACGGCGCGCGCCGGGTCCAGGCGGGCGCTCCAGCCCGGCGGGACGACGATGGTGGACTCGGGGTCCTCGACGACGGCCGGCCCGGCGAGCCCGGCCGGCCCGGCGAGCTCGTCGAGCCCGTCGCGGGTCAGCACCGGCACGTCGGCGTAGCCGCCCAGCTCGGGGAAGTACGCCGGGCGGCGCCGCCTGGGAGACCGTCCGGGAGGCGGTCCGAGAGGCGGCGCCGTCTCCGGCGGGCCGGGGAAGCGCCTGGTGAGCCGGATCCGGTAGCCGACCACCTCGATCTCGCCGCGTTGCGCGATGCCGTACACCTCCCGGTAGCGGGCGAAGAAGCGCTCGGCCAGCTCCTCGCGGGCGGGCGACCAGGGCACGGTCAGCTCGTGCGACTGGCCGCGGAAGCGCACGTCCGCCGAGCGCTCGACGGTCACGTCCGGGGCGGACGGCGAGACCTCCAGGTCCGCGGCGGCGTCGGCGGCCAGCGCCGTGAAGATCGCCTCAGGGTCGGCGGCGCCGAGCCGGGTCAGCACGCGGTCCGCCGACAGCGCCCCGGCCAGCAGGCCGACGGCGGAGGCGACGCCGCAGTGCGGGGGGACGACGACCGAGGAGATGCCGAAGCGCTCGGCGACCCGCGCGGCGTGCATGGGCCCCGCGCCGCCGAAGGCCACCAGCGCGAACCCCCGGGGGTCGATGCCGCGCTGCACGGTCACCACGTGGACGGCCGACGCCATGGCGGCGCTGACGATCTCGTGGACGGCGTGGGCCACCGCCTCCCGCGAGACGCCCAGGGGACCGGCCAGGCGGTCCAGCGCCTTGCGCGCCAGGGCCGGGTGGAGCGGGATGGACGCCGAGGACAGGTAACCGAGCACGAGGTTGGCGTCGGTCACCGTGGGCTCGCCGCCGCCCAGGCCGTAGCAGGCGGGGCCGGGCAGCGAGCCCGCCGAGCGCGGGCCCACGCGCAGCGCCCCCGCGGCGTCCAGCCAGGCGATGCTGCCCCCGCCCGCGCCCACCTCGGCCAGGTCGATCGCCGGCGTCCTGATCGGCACGCCGGTGCCGGCGCGCCGCCCGCCGAAGCTGCCTTTGCCGCCGACGTGGAACTCGTGCGTGATCGCGGGACGCCCGCCCCGGATGACGCACGCCTTGGCCGTGGTGCCGCCCATGTCGAACGAGATGGCCTCGCCGTACCGGGAGGCCGCCAGGACGCCGGCCGCGGGGCCGGACTCGACGGTGGCGACCGCGCGGCGGGCGGCCAGTTCGGCGGACATGACGCCGCCGCTGGAGTCCATGACGTAGACGGGCGCGCGCACGCCCAGCGAGGCCAGGCCGGCGCGCAGGCGCGTCAGGTAGGCGGCCATGAGGGGCCCGACCTGGGCGGCGACGATCGTGGTGGTGGCCCGCTCGTACTCGCGGATCTCCGGCCAGACCTCGGCGGAGGTGACGACGTGCGGGACGCGGGAGCGCAGCACCTCGGCCACCGCCTGCTCGTGCGCCGGGTTGGCGTAGGAGTGGAGCAGGCACACCGCGGCCGAGGCGATGCCGCGCCGGGCGATCTCGGCCGCGGCCCGCCGTACCGACTCCAGGTCCAGCGGCACCAGCACGGCGCCGCGGCTGTCGAGCCGCTCGGTCACCTCGAAGCACTCCACGTCCAGCGTGGGCGGGGTGAAGCGCAGGTCGTAGCGGTCCTCCTCGACGCGGGCGTAGCGGCCGAGCGGGATCATGGAGCCGAAGCCGCGCGTGGTGACGAACGCGACCCGGGCGCCCTTGCGTTCGAGCACCGCGTTGGTGGCCAGCGTGGTGGCGTGGACGACGCTGCCGACCAGGGCCGGGTCGAAGGTCAGGACCCGCGCGACGCCCCGCAGGACGCCCTCGACCGGGTCCTCGGGCGTGGTGAGCACCTTGGCGGCCACCGCGCCGGCGGGTCCGTGCGAATATACGTCGGTGAATGTTCCGCCGACGTCGACGGCGATCGCATGCACGACCGCAGCCTAACAAGCGCTTGTCTGCCTTGACTTCCGCCTGCATATTGGCAGGCTGGACAGTATCCCTCCGTAAGGAGACAGCGATGCAACGTCACATCGCGCCCGTGGCCCTTGTGAGCCTGCTCGGACTGGTCGCGGTCGGAGCGGTGCCCGCGCAGGCGCACGAGCATCCCAGCGGCATCACCGACCTTGTGACGCCGGCTGTCGTCCGCGTGGAGGCCAGCCAGCACGTCGACATCACCCTGCTGGAGCACCGCGATGCGATCGTCCCGATCGAGCGCGGCTACAACGTGCCGATCGGGTCGGGCACCGGGATCGTGGTCAATCCCGACGGCGCGGTGGTCGTCCTCACCCGCGTGGTCGACAACGACAAGGACGCGGGCGTCTACGCCGCCAACCGCATCATCGCCGACCACTACGACGTGGACATCCCGGCCGACTTCGAGCGGCACACCGTCGAGGACGAGCGCGTCAACCGCGAGCTGAACGCCTGCTACCCGCCGGAGAAGCGCGTGCGGTCGTGCTTCATCAAGGTCACCACCAAGATCACGGTCTATCCGAACCTCAACCCGCCCGACCCGAAGGGCTTCGAGGCCGAGATCGTCAAGCTCGGCGACTCGCCGGACAGCCCGGCGGTGCTCCAGCCCACCGGGCGCGGCGACGGCAGCGTCGGCCTGCCGACGGCGCCGCTGGCGGACAAGGTGCCCGACAAGGAGGGCTCGCCCGTCGCGGTCGCGGGCTTCCCCGGCCGGCCCTCCGCCACGGTCAAGCTCGTCACCGAGATCGCCCACCTGGGCAAGGGCGGCTCGGCCGGCGACTCCGGCCGGCCCTTCGCCGATCCGCAGAAGAAGGTCGACGAGCCGCCCAAGCTGGGCGCGCTCGCCGACAAGGGCCTCCTGGGCGCCCCGGTGATCGGCGACAAGGAGGGCAAGGTCGTCGGCCTGCTGGTCGGCGGCGGTCGCGAGGCCCGGATGATCGGCGTCAGGGAGATCACCGCCGCGCTCGCCGAGGCGGGGGTCCAGCCGCGCAGGGGTCAGGTGGACGCCGCGTTCGAGACCGCGCTGACCCGCTTCCACACCAAGTACTACACCGAGGCGATCCCCGCCTTCCAGCGCGTGCTCGACCTGTACCCGGGCCACACCGTGGCGGCCGAGCACCTGCGGACCTCGCTGACCAAGCGGGGCACCGCCGAGGACAAGGGCGGGAGCAAGACCACCGCGCCGGCCCCGGGGGGCGGGCTGCCGCTGTGGCCGTTCCTCGCCGCCGCCGTGCTGCTGCTCCTGGCCGCGGCGGGCGGCTTCCTGCTGTGGCGCCGCCGGGCCGTCCCCGAGGCCGCCGCGCCGTCGGGGGCGGCGCCTCCGCCGTTCGACGAGGGGGCGCACGCGACGTCGGTGGTCAGCCGGACGCAGCTGGAGCAGGCCCTGCAACGGCACCAGCAGCCACCGCAGCAGTCACAGCAGCACCAATACTCGCAGCCGCTCATGACGGCTCAGCCCCAGCAGGTCAAGTTCTGCACCTCCTGCGGCATGCGGCTGGGAGCCGGCCACCGGTTCTGCGGTTACTGCGGCCACCCCAGCGAGTCGTGATGCACGTGAACGAACGAGCCCTGATCGGTCAGGAGGTGGCCGGTTACTACATCCAGGACGTGGTCGGCAAGGGCGGCATGGCCGTGGTCTACCTGGCGCTGGATCCGCGGCTCAGCAGGAAGGTGGCGCTGAAGATCCTCAACCCGGTGCTCAGCGTGGACGACCGGTTCCGGCGGCGGTTCATCCTGGAGTCCCGTACGGTCGCCAGCATCGAGCACCCCAACATCATCCCGATCTACGAGGCCAGCGCCGACCCCGAGGGCGTGCTCTACATCGCCATGCGGTACGTGGAGGGGCTGGACCTGCGGCGCTACATCCTGGAGCACGGGCCGCTGCCGCCGCCGATCGCCACGAACATCTTCGCGCAGGTCGCCGCCGCCCTCGACACCGCGCACGCGCACGACCTGATCCACCGCGACGTCAAGCCGGCCAACATCCTGCTCGCCGGGCAGGCTCCCAGCCAGCACGTCTACCTGACCGACTTCGGCATCACCAAGCACCGCACCTCGATCTCGGGGCTGACCCAGACCGACCAGTTCATCGGCACGCCCCGGTACATGGCGCCCGAGCAGATCAACAAGGAGACCATCGACGGCCGCTGCGACCAGTACGCCATGGCGTGCGTGGTCTACGAGGCGCTGACCGGCCGGCTGCCGTTCGAGCGGGACAACGACATCGGCATGCTGTGGGCGCACCTGGCCGAGGCGCCCATGCCGCTGTCGCAGCTGCGGCCGGAGCTGCCGCCGGCCGTCGACGCCGTGATGATGCGCGCCCTGGCCAAGGCGCCCGAGCAGCGCTTCCCCGACTGCGCCACGTTCGCGGGCGCGCTGCGCGAGGCCATCAGCGGCGCGCCGGTGACCTTGCAGCAGCCGCCGCCCACGGTGCAGCCGTCGATGCAGCCCACGATGCAGCCGTCGCCGTCGCTGCCGCCGTCCCCGCCCACCGGCCCCAGGACCCGGCCCTCGGTCCCCGGAGGCCGCCGGGGACTCAGCAGGACGTGGCTCGTGCTCGCCTCGGTGATCGCCGCCCTGGCGGCGGTGGTGCTGGTGCTCATGGTGGCGCTCGGCGGGCGGGGCCAGGAGTGGACCGCGTTCAAGGGGTCCGCGGCGGCGCCGCTGACCTTCGAGCATCCCGCCGACTGGACGGCCAGAAGCCATCTCGACCTGTTCGCGGTGGTCACGCCGCGCCCCGAGGAGTTCGAGGCGCTGTTCCTCGCGGGGGCCGACGCCGACTGGACCGCCGTCGCCCCGATCATCTCCGGCGAGCCGGAGTCGGCCTCAGGCGTGTACGTCCAGGTCTCCGACACCCTCGACCTGAACGCCGACGCCGAGCACCTCAAGGCGACGCTGGACGCGATCCTGCCGGGCGAGGTCGAGATCACCAGGAAGCCGGTGGAGGACCGCGTCGGCACCAGCCGCGCCAAGCTGTTCGAGGGCACGATGCTCGACAGGAAGGGCCGCGCCACGCGGCTGTCCGTCATCGGCTACGTCGTGGAACGGCCCGGCAAGCCGCTGCTGCTGCTCTACTACTGCGCCCCCGCCGCCTGCCGGCAGGACGTCCAGAAGCGCGTCGTGGAGAGCGCGCGGCTGCTCTGACGCCGCCGGGGGGAGCGGCCTTCTCTCGTCATGCGGAAGGGTCTGGTGTCGCACCCGGCATCTCCGTGTATATTTTTCGCCATAAATGGTAATTGACAGGAGATCTTCCATGGTCGCGTTCCCCCGTGTGCTGTTCGACGAGGCCCACAGTCAGGCGTGGACGACCCGGCGCGAGCTGGCCGAGGCGATCAACCCGGCGCATCCCGACGACAGCAGCTACGCGCGGGCGGCCGAGCACCTGCGCCGGCTGGGGCACGCGGTGGCGGTGCACGAGCAGGGCGAGCTGTCGGCTGGAGCGCTCCAGGACCGCGACGTCCTGGTGATCGCCCACCCCTCCGACGCGCGCTGGGAGCGCACGGTCGGCCGGGGCGAGCCGGTGTACTCCGCCGCCGAGCTGGACGCCGTCGAGGAGTTCGTCCGCGAGGGCGGAGGCCTGGTCGTCCTGGCGGAGGAGGAGCAGGACAAGTACGGCAGCAACCTGGCCGAGCTGCTCGCGCGCTTCGGGATCGGCATCGAGCACACCACCGTGCGGGACCCGCGCAACGCCCACCGCGACGTGGCGACGTGGGTCCTGGGCCGGCCGCGCCCGGCCGGCGGGCTGCTGGCGGGCGCCTCCCGGGCCTGCTTCTACCGCGCCGGCGCGCTGCGTGTCCTCCAGGGCGCCCCCGAGGGCGCCACCGTCCTGTTCGCCTCCTCGCCGTCCGCCGACCCGGCCGACGCGCCGCTGGCGGTCGCCCTGCCGTACGGCAGGGGCCGCGTCGTGGTGTTCGCCGACTCCGACCTGTTCGGCGACGACTCGATCGCCGACTACGACCACCTCGCCCTGTGGGGCAACGTCGTCACCTGGGCCGCCCGGGTGCCCGCCGACGGCTCGGCCGCCCGCGACCGCGACCCCGTCAAGGCCCGGCTGTTCGGCGAGCTCAAGGCCGCCATCGAGGAGCTGCGGCCGCTCCAGGCCAAGGACGGCTCGGTCCACTCCGAGCACGACAGGGCGCGGGCGCTGGTGGAGACGATCTCCGCCCGCGTCGCCGACCTGGCCCCCTACTTCCCCCACGACGCCGACTACCTGGCGCAGGTCCGCGCCGACCTGGCCAAGTGGGACCTCGGCGTGCCCGACTTCCTCGACTCGCTGAACCTCTTCCACCCCGACACCCAGCGGGTCGACGGCCTGGAGCACCTGGTGGTGTTCCCGATGTACACCCAGAACGGCAACCCCAGCCGCACCTTCGAGGCCGTCTGGCTGCGCACCATCTGGCCCGACTGGCTGGCCAGGCTGGAGGCCGAGCGGTACGACAACCCGATGTTCGTGCCGATCGCCTTCGAGGACTTCACCTCCGGCTACGACACCTTCTCGGCCGTGCTGTTCCCCGAGACCGTCGCGGTGCGCGAGAAGCCGGAGAAGTTCTCCTGGGGCGGCATCTTCGCCGACCGCGAGTCGGCCCGCTTCCGCCGGGTCTGCCGCGCCGCCGCCGAGACGCTCAAGCTCGACCTGCCGCCGGACGCCGAGCGCCTGCTGGCCTCCCAGGAGCTGGCGCAGGACACCTTCGTGCTGTGGGACCTCATCCACGACCGCACCCACAGCCACGGCGACCTGCCCTTCGACCCGTTCATGATCAAGCAGCGCATGCCGTACTGGATGTACGCGCTGGAGGAGCTGCGCTGCGACCTCACCGCGTACGGCGAGGCCGTCAAGCTGGAGCGCGAGGGCGTGCCGCAGGCCCGCTACGTGCAGCTGGCCATCCTGTTCGACCGGCTGTTCCGCTTCCCCATCACCGGCGACCGGGTGCGCAACTACGACGGGCTGGGCGGGCAGCTGCTGTTCGCCTACCTGCACCGCAACGACATCGTGCGCTGGACCGACAACCGGCTCAGCATCGACTGGGCGCGCGTCGCCGACGGCGTGGCCGACCTGCGCGGCGAGGTGGAGAAGCTCTACCGCGACGGCATCGACCGGTCCAAGGCGGCCCACTGGCTGGCGGCCTACGAGCTGGTCTCCGCCTACGTCGAGCCGCATCCGGCCTCGGCCTGGAAGCGGCGCGAGCTGCCCGAGGAGACCAAGGCGATGGTCGACGCGGTGCTCGCCGACGAGTTCCCCCTGAGCATGTTCTACGAGGCCCTGCGGCGTAAGCTCACCGAAGTGGTGGAATCGACGAGGGGGATCCGCGCATGATCATCCTGATCACGGGTGGGGGCGGGCCGACCGGCCAGGCGGTCGCCCGGCGTTTCCGGCAGGACGGCCACACGGTGATCGCCGTCGACCGGACCGCCTCCGACGAGAACGGCGTGATCGCCGTCGACCTGCTGGACCGCGCCGCCGTCCAGCGGCTCGCCCAGCAGATCGAGGCCGAGCACGGCCGCCTCGACGGCCTGGTCCACCTCGTCGGCGGCTGGCGCGGGAGCAAGAGCTTCGCCGAGACGGACCTGGCCGACTGGGACTTCCTGCACGACCTGCTGATCCGCACGCTCCAGCACGTCACGCTGGCCTTCGAGCCGCTGCTGCGCAAGAGCGGCAACGGCCGCTTCGCCATCGTCAGCGCCAAGGCCGCCGAGCGGCCCACCGCCGGCGGCGCCTGCTACGCCGCCGCCAAGGCCGCCGCCGAGGCGTGGACGCTGTCGCTGGCCGACGCGCTGAAGGACACCGGCGGCGCGGCGACCGTCCTGGTCGTCAAGGCGCTGGTGAACGACCAGATGAAGGCCGCCAAGCCCGACGCGGCCTTCCCCGGCTACACCCACGTCGACGACCTGGCCGCCGCCGTCGCCGGGCTGTTCGACCGGCCCGCCGGCCAGATCAACGGCACCCGATTGGACCTCACGCAGTGACCCCCTCGACGATTCCGCGTCACGACCCCGCCCACAAGGGCCTGGCCAGCGACAACTACGCCGGAGTCCACCCGGAGATCCTGGAGGCGATCGTCCGCGCCAACGGCGGCCACCAGAGCCCCTACGGCGAGGACGTCTACACCCAGGCGCTCCAGGACGTCTTCCGGCGGCACTTCGGCCCCGACGCGCTCGCCTACCCGGTCTTCAACGGCACCGCCGCCAACGTCGTCTCGCTGCGCTCGATGACCGCGCCCTGGGAGGCGGTCGTCTGCGCCGAGACCGCCCACGTCAACACCGACGAGGGCGGCGCGCCCGAGGTGGCCGGCGGCATCAAGCTGCGCACCGTCCCCACGCCCGACGGCAAGCTCACCCCCTCGCTCGTCGACCTCCAGGCGTGGGGCTTCGGCGACGTCCACCGGGCCCAGCCGCGCGTGGTGTCCATCTCCAACACCACCGAGCTGGGCACCGTCTACACCCCCGAGGAGACCAGGGCGGTCTGCGACCACGCCCACTCGCTGGGCATGCTCGTCCACCTCGACGGGGCGCGGCTGTGCAACGCCGCCGCGGCCCTGGACGTGCCGCTGCGGGCGCTCACCACGGACGCGGGGGTGGACGTGGTGTCCTTCGGCGGGACGAAGCTGGGGCTCATGTACGGCGAGGCCGTCGTCGTGCTCAACCCCGAGGCGGCGCGGGGCGTCGAGTACGTCCGCAAGACGCTCATGCAGCTGGCCTCCAAGATGCGGTTCGTGTCGGCGCAGTTCGAGGCGCTGCTGGAGGGCGACCTGTGGCTGCGCAACGCCCGGCACGCCAACGCCATGGCCCGCCGCCTGGCCGCCGCGGTCGCCGACGTGCCGGGGGTGCGGGTGACCCGCGCGGTCGAGGCCAACGGCGTGTTCGCGGTGCTGCCGCCGGACGTCACCGCCCGCCTGCAGAAGCGGTTCCCCTTCTACACCTGGGACGAGGTGACGGGCGAGGTGCGGTGGATGTGCGCGTGGGACACCACCGAGGAGGACGTCGACGCCTTCGCGGCCGCCGTCCGCGAGGAGCTGCGCGGCGTCTCGCCGTGACCGGTCACCCGCTTCGGCGGGAGTCCGCCGCCAGGGCCAGGCGGGCGGCGTGCCAGCCGCCCATGCCGTGCACCCCGGCCCCCGGCGGCGTGGACGACGAGCACAGGAACACGTTCGGCAGCGGCGTGCGCCAGGGGTTGAGCGACCACACCGGGCGCTTGAGGAACTGCCCCAGGGTGGACAGCCCGCCCGCGATGTCCCCGCCGGCGTAGTTGGGGTTGCGGCGCTCCAGGTCGGCCGTCGTCATCGCGTGCCGGGCCAGCACCCGGTCGCGGAAGCCCGGCGCGAAGCGCTCGATCTGCGCCTCCACCGCCTCGGTCATGTCCACCGCCGACCCGTTGGGCACGTGGCAGTACCCCCACAGCGTGTGCCCGCCGCGTGTGGGGTCGGCGGCGTACGGCTGGACGAGCAGGACGAACGGCCGGGGGGAGTGGCGGCCGGCGAACATCTCCGCCTCGCTGAGCGCGACCTCCTCCAGCGTCCCGCCCACGTGAACGGTCCCGGCGCGGGCCACCGCCGGGTCGCGCCACGGCACCGGCCCGTCCAGCGCCCAGTCCAGCTTGAACACCCCGGGCCCGCGCCGGAAGGCACGCAGGCGCCGCACGTAGCCGGCCGGGAAGTCCGCCGCGAACTGCCACGGCGCCGCGTCCAGCACGATCGTGTCCGCGTCGAGCTCCTTCACCGTGGTCACCCGGTGCCCGGTCACCGCCTCGCCGCCCAGCCGCAGCAGCTCGGCGACCAGGGCGTCGGCCAGCCGCTGCGAGCCGCCCCGCACCAGCGGCCAGCCCGTCAGGTGCGCGGTGGCCGCCAGCATCAGGCCGTAGCCGGCCGTCATCGGCAGCCGCAGGTCGACGATCGAGTGCGCCGCCATCCCGGCCAGCACGGCACGCCCCTCCACGGTGCGGAACCGCGTCCTGGCCAGCGTGGTCGCCGGCAGCATGCCGTACCTGCCGAACAGGGCGGCCCGCAGCGGCGCGGACAGGTGCGGGCGGAAGCGGCCCGGCCCCGCGCCGGGGACCCCGAGCGGCGACAGCAGCATGTCCAGCAGCGGCAGCCCGCCGCTCGCGGTCGCGCCGACCGTGGCCCGCCAGGCGCCCGCGTCGGGGCCCAGCCGTTCGGCCGTCTCGCCGGGGTCGCGGTGGACGAGCACGGCGGGCCGGTCGTCCAGCGGGTGCGCCGCGGGGATCTCCGGACAGGCCGGCTCCACCCCCAGCCCGAGCTCGCGGAAGGCGGGCGAGAGGGCGGTCATGGCCATGACGGTGGCGCACAGGTCGTGGACGCGGCCGGGAAGGGTGAGCTCCGCGCTGCGCAGCCCGCCGCCGAAGGCGTCGGCCTGCTCCACCAGCAGCACCCGCCGCCCGGCCCTGGCCAGCAGCACCGCGGCCACAAGCCCGTTGGGGCCGGAGCCGACGACGGCGGCGTCGTAGTCGCTCACGAGCCCGGCAGGGGCTGGGCGCCGCGCTGCTTGAGGTAGTCGGTCATGAGCGTGATCTCGCCGCTCTGGCCGGTGACGATCTGCCTGGCCATGGTCACCACCTCCGGGCGCTCGGCCAGCTTGAGGGCGGCCTCGGCCATCTTCACGCCGCCCTGGTGGTGGCGGATCATGAGCTGGAGGAAGAGGATCTCGGCGTCCCTGCCCTTCAGCGACCTGAGCCGGTCGAGCTCTTGCTTGGTGGCCATGCCCGGCATCGCGTCGGGGCGCTGCTCGGTGCCGCCGTGGCCGTGACCGACCATCCAGGCCATGGGCGGGCGGTCGCCGGCCTGCCGCAGCCCCCACTGCTGGAGCCAGCCCATGAACATCCCGCGCTGCGCGGCCTGGGTGTTGATGATGTCGAAGGCCAGGGTGCGCACCTCGGGGGAGGTGCTACGGTCGTAGACGAGGAAGGACATCTCGACCGCCTGCGCGTGATGGACGGCCATGTCACGGGCGAACCCAGCCTCGGGCGAGGCGTCGGAGGGCGGCCCGCTCCTGCCGAACACCAGCAGAGCGGCGGCGGCCAGCAGCACGGCCACGGCCGCGGCGATCAAGAAGGGCTTCTTCTGCATGGTGAGTCCAGCGTACCGATCCACAGGTCAAAGACCCTTATTCTCCTGATACGCCCCAAGGGCATAGGGTGGCCCCGCAGTTGGCACGCCATGGAGGAACGATGACCAAGGAGAAGGCCCAGGCGCGGCGGGAGCACCTGGCCAAGATCCGCGCGGAGCAGAAGCGCAGGGAACGTCGCACCGCGATGCTGATCTGGGGCGCGGGCGGGCTCGTCCTCGTCGTGCTGGTCGGCCTGGTCGCCGTCTACCTCGTCAGGCAGAACCAGGCGACGTCGCTGGCCGCCGCCACCTCGGCCAGCTACCAGGCCAACGAGCACACCTGGGATCCGGTCGCCTACAAGGAGACCCCGCCGATGGGCGGCGAGCACAACGGCTACTGGCAGCGCTGCGCCATCTACGACAAGCCCATCCACAACGAGCACGCCGTCCACTCCCTGGAGCACGGCGCCGTCTGGATCACCTACCAGCCGAACCTGCCCCAGGACAAGGTGGCCAAGCTCAAGGAGGTCGCCTCCACCACCGGCGACCCCGAGTTCATGCTGATGAGCCCGTACGAGGGGCTGCCCGCGCCGATCGTGGTCTCCTCCTGGAACCACCAGCTCAAGCTCACCGACCCCGCGGACCCGCGGCTGCCGGCGTTCGTCAAGGAGTACCAGAACAACCCCAAGACGACGCCCGAGTTCGGCGCCACCTGCGGCGGGGAGAACTCGATCACGACGACCAAGGACCAGCAGCCGCTGCCGCCCAAGCCGGCCCAGCAGTCGACCCCGACGCCGACGCCCTCCCCGACCGCCTCCCGCTAGCGTCAGCGCAGGACGTCCGCCAGGGGCACCCAGTCCAGCCCGTGGGCCTGCGCGACGGGCTCGCTGGTCAGGTGCCCCTCGTGGGTGCTCAGGCCCAGCGCGAGCGCCGGGTCGTTGCGCAGCGCCTGCTGCCAGCCGTGCTGGGCGATGGCCAGGGCGTAGGGCAGGGTGACGTTGGTCAGCGCGTAGGTGGAGGTGTGCGGGACGGCGCCCGGCATGTTGGCCACGCAGTAGAAGAGCGACTCGTGCACCTGGTAGGTGGGGTCGGCGTGCGTGGTGGGCCGGGAGTCCTCGAAGCAGCCGCCCTGGTCGATCGAGACGTCCACCAGCACCGAGCCCGGCTTCATCCGGCTCACCAGCTCGTTGGACACCAGCGTCGGCGCCTTCGCGCCGGGCACCAGCACCGCCCCGATGACCAGGTCGGCCTCCAGCACCGCCTTCTCGATCTCCAGGGCGTTGGACGCGACCGTCTGGCAGTGGCCCTGGTAGATGACGTCGGCCTGGCGCAGCTTGTCGATGTTGCGGTCCAGCAGGATCACCTCGGCCTGCATGCCGAGCGCGATGGCGGCGGCGTTCATGCCCGACACGCCCGCCCCGATGACGACGACGTTGGCCGCGCGCACGCCGGACACGCCGCCCATCAGCACGCCCCTGCCGCCGCCCGACCGCATCAGGTGGTAGGCGCCCACCTGCGGCGCAAGCCGTCCGGCCACCTCCGACATGGGCGCGAGCAGCGGCAGCCGCCCGTCGGGGGTCTGGACCGTCTCGTAGGCGATGCCGGTGACGCCCGCGTCGAGCATGGCCTTGGTGCACTCGCGGGAGGCGGCCAGGTGCAGGTAGGTGAACAGGACCTGGCCCTTGCGCATCCGGTGGTACTCTTCGGCCACCGGCTCCTTGACCTTGAGGATCAGGTCGCCCTCGGCCCAGACCTCGTCGGCGCTGTCCAGGATGACGGCTCCGGCCTGCTCGAAGTAGGTGTCGGGAATGGACGACCCGGTCCCGGCGTCCTTCTCGACGAAGACCTGATGGCCGTGCCGTACCAGCTCGTGGGCGCCCGCGGGGGTGAGGGCCACCCGGTATTCGTGGTTTTTGACCTCGCGTGGAACTCCGACCTTCATACCAGCAGTCTCCAGCGGAACATTGCCGACAATCTGGCACTTTCCGACTGCTGTTCTTTACGGCCTGTAGCGATTACCGTGGTTTCGATCGTCATCGGTAGGCTCTCGTCGCAACCGTCAAGACCGATGGGACCGCCGATGGAGAATGAGCCGCCTGCCGTGGTCGAGCAGCCGAGGGCGAGCAGGTTCACCACCATCGTCCTGATCGCCTCGCTCCTCATCGTGATCGTCACGGCGGGCGTCCTGGGCACCGTGGCGGTCGTCATGACCCGCAACCCCGACAGCCCGCTGTTCGGCGGCAAGCCGCCCGTCCGGCTGGCCGAGTCCGTCCACTTCGCGCCCGTCCGCGACACCAAGCCCGCCCCCTGCCCGAACGAGCCGGCCGCGCTCGACCTCGACCGCAGGTGGTGCTACTTCCTCGATCCGGGCATCACGGTCAGCTCGGTCCAGCGCATCCAGGCGGTGCCGGCCAAGGGCGGCGCCTACGCCCTGCGCTTCGCCTTCTCCTCGGAGAACCAGGACAAGATGGCCGACCTGATCGACGAGCTCGCGGCCGGCGAGGGACGGCTCGCCGTCGTCCACCGGCTGTCGGTCGTGGCCGCTCCCGTGGTCAGAGAGCGGATGAGCGGCGACAGCCTGGTCATCGCCGGGTTCACCAAGGAGCAGGCCGAGAGCCTGGCCGCGATGCTGCTCGGCTCGGGCGGCACGGCATCTCCCGCCCCCACCACTCCGACGGGTCAGGCCACCACGCCCGGCAGCACCGCGCTCACCCCCGTCACCCCGGGCGCCACCGAGCCGGCGGCGACCCTCTCGCCGCGCGCCACGGCCGACCCGCTGTTCCCCAGCTGCCAGGAGGCCGTCAAGCAGGGGTACGGCGGGCCGTACACCAGGGGACGGCATCCGGAGTACTCCCACTACCCCGACAAGAACAACAACGGCATCGCCTGCGACAGCGGCGACTACTGAACCGGCTAGCCGGTCTTGGCGTAGACGACGTCGAAGTCGCGCAACCACTCCCGCCCGTCCTCCGACCGCTCCCAGTAGCCCACGAGCGACTTGCCGTCCTCGCCGAGCCGGGCGGTGAAGCGCTGGGAGAAGCCGGGCGCGTCGCGCCACATGCGCATGACGCCGCCGTCGAAGGTCATCTGGTAGACGCGGAAGACGTCGCGAGCGTCGGCGTACAGGACGGTGAAGGTCTGCGTGAGATCGTCCAGGCCGGTCATGGTCACGGTCGGGAAGGGGGAGTGGGCGTGCCAGGCCTCCGGCGCGGACGGGTCGGGGCCGCCCTCGGACCGCTGCAGGAGGAACGAGCCGCCCTCCGCCCACTCGTAGACGACCCGGCCGGAGGCCACGGTGTGGCCCTCGATCATCGCGCGCATCTCCCAGGCGCCGACCAGGACGTCGAGCTCGGCCAGCTTCCTGTTCCGCATCGCGGTCTCCCTTCGCCTCGGCGCTTCCTGAGCGGCGGTGTCAGAGTGATCGTGTCATGGAAACGGCCGGGCGGTCACAGGCGGCGAGGCGGTGTCCGTGCCCCGGGCGGGGCACGGACCGCGGGTCAGCGCTTCTCGTGACGACCCCCGCCGACCAGGGCCACGAACTCCTCCAGCTGGATCCTGCCGTCCCCGTCCCGGTCCGCCGCCTTGATCATCTCCTCGATCTCCGCGTCGGACAGGCCCTTGGTCCCCAGGGCCTCGTTCACCTGCCGGATCTCGGCGGCCGTGATGAGGCCGTCCCCGTCGGTGTCGAAGCGGGCGAACTCTTCCCTGGCCTCGTCAGCAATGTTGCTCATACCGCGTCAATCTATCGAAGCGCGATGTCCTCGGGGCGCACGGGGACGCGGCTCAGCGGCAGCCCGGTCGCGTCGCGGACGGCCGCCACGATGGCGGGCGTGGACGACAGAGTAGGGGGCTCGCCGGCGCCGCGCAGGCCGTACGGGGCGTTGGGGTCGGGGAACTCCAGGATCTGCTGGCGCATGGGCGGCATGTCGAGGATGGTGGGGATCAGGTAGTCGGTGAACGACGGGTTGAGCACCCGCCCGTCCCGCACCTGGATCTCCTCCATCAGCGCCAGCCCGAGCCCCTGCGCCGAGCCGCCGTGGATCTGCCCCTCCAGCGCCATCGGGTTGAGCGCCTTGCCCACGTCCTGCACCGCGTCCAGCGCCACCACCTTCACCAGCCCCAGCTCGACGTCCACGTCCACCACCGCCCGGTGCACGCACAGCGCGAGCTGGGTGTGCGAGTCGCCCTGGCCGGTCTCGGGATCCAGCGGCACGGTCGGCCGGTGGTGGAACTCGCGGGTCTCCTCGATCGGCCCGAACTTCTCCAGGGCCTCCACCGGCGGCAGCCCCTGGAAGCGGGCCCGCACGGCCTCGCAGGCCGCCTTGACCGCGCCGCCGGTCATGTACGACTGGCGTGAGGCCGATGAGGAGCCCGCGGAGCCCACGCCGGTGTCGGCGGTGGCCACCGTGACGTTGTCGATGCCGAGCTCGGTCCGCGCGATCTGGGCCTGGACGGTGACCAGGCCCTGGCCCACCTCGGCCGCCGCGGTGTGCACGGTGGCGTGCGGCTCGCCGCCGACGAGCTCCACGCGCACCCGGGCCGTGGAGTAGTCGTCGAAGCCCTCCGAGTAGCAGATGTTCTTGATGCCCACGCCGTAGCCGATGCCCCGCCGTACGCCCTCGCCGTGGGTGGTCTGCGACACGCCGCCGGGCAGCGACAGCAGGTCGCCGTCCGACGGCCCGGGCATCGGGAAGGCCGCCAGCCGCTCCAGCATCTCGGCCAGCGGCGCCGGGGAGTCGATCACCTGGCCGGTCGCCAGGCGGGAGCCCTGCGAGACGGCGTTGCGGCGGCGGATCTCCAGCGGCGACAGGCCGCACGCGGCGGCCAGCTTGTCCATCTGCGACTCGTAGGCGAAGCACGCCTGCACCGCGCCGAACCCGCGCATCGCCCCGCACGGCGGGTTGTTGGTGTACACGCCGGTCGCGACCACGTCGACGTTGGGCACCTCGTACGGCCCCACGCCGAGCGAGGCGGCGTTGGCGACGACCGCCGGGGTGGAGGAGCAGTACGCGCCGCCGTCCAGCAGGATGTCGGCCTTGACGTAGACCAGCTTGCCGTCGCGGGTGGCGCCGTGCTCGTACCGCATGCGGGCCGGATGCCGGTGGACGTGCCCGAAGAACGACTCCTGCCGGTTGTAGACCATCTTGACCGGGCGGTTCAGCCGCAGCGCCAGCATGCAGGCGTGGACCTGCATCGACAGGTCCTCCCGCGCCCCGAACGCGCCGCCCACCCCCGACAGCGTCAGCCGTACCTTCTCCGGAGGCAGGTTCAGGCACGGCGCGAGCTGGTCACGGTCCACGTGCAGCCACTGGGTGGCGATGTAGAGGTCCACGCCGCCGTCCTCCGCGGGCACGGCCAGCCCCGCCTCCGGGCCCAGCGGCGCCTGGTCCTGCATGCCGACCTCGTACTCGCCCCGGACCACCACGTCGGCCTCGAACACCGAGCCCACCCGCACCGGCTGGCGGCGCACGATCCGCGTGGCCCTGCGCGGATCGGTCACGGCCTCGCGCGGCTCGTACTCCACGACGATCGCCGCCGCCGCGCGCCGCGCGGTCTCGGGGTGGTCGGCGGCCACCAGCGCCACCGGCTCACCCTGGTAGTTGACCTCGTCGACGGCGAGGACGGGCTGGTCCCTGACGTCCAGGCCGTAGTACTTCTCGCCGGGCACGTCCTCGTGGGTCAAGGCGGCGAACACGCCGGGCATCCGCAGCGCGGGGCCGACGTCGACGGAGCGGATCCACGCCGACGGGTGCGGGCTGCGCAGCGTCACCCCCCAGACCATGCCGTCGAGCCACAGGTCCGAGGCGTAGGCGAACTCGCCGGTCACCTTGAGCGTGGCGTCGGGCCGCAGCGCGCTGGCGCCCACGCCCCGCTCGGTCAAGGTCTGCGTCTGCGTCATGCTTCGAGTACAGCACTCGAGGTCGAGGCGGCAGAAGAGGCACGCTAGATGATCTTCGTGAGGTCGATGCCGTCACGGGGTCCCCGCGCCGACTCGAGCGCCTCCAGCTCCTCCCGCAGCTTCCGCTCCGAGTCGCCCTCCCTGACTCCCCGCAGGTGCCGGGCGGCCTGACCGAGGTGATCCATCGCGCCGCGCAGGTCGCCGGCCAGACGGCACGCGCGAGCCAGGCCGATGCTGCACTCGAACTGGCGCCCCTTGAGGCTCATGGCCGTGGCCATGGCCTGACTCTCGCGAAGGAGGTCCATGGCCTCGACGATTCGCCCCTGGCCCACCAGCGCGTCCGCCAACGCGGACGAGATGATCACTTGGTGCGTCCTGTCGCCCACGCGGCTCGCCATGGACAGCGCCTCCTTGAGGCACGCCTCAGCCTGGTCGTGCTGTCCCAGCCTGTCATGCGTCATGCCGGCGACATAGAGCGCGTAGCGCCGGCCGACCTCGCTGCCTATGGCTTCGGCTATGGCGAGCTGGCTGCCGGCGTGCCGGAGAGCCTCGGTGTGCCGCTGGGAGGTCAGCAGGGTCATCGCGATGTTGCCGTGAGCTCTTTGCTCGCAGAAACGGTCGCCGAGGCGTCGGGCGAGGACGAGCTGGCGATGGAGGTGTTCCAGGGCTTCGGAGTGCCGTTCCAGGTTGGTCAGTCCGCTCGCCATGTGGTTGTGGGCTTCCAGGGCCATCCGGTCGTCGCCCAGCCGCGCCGCGACCTCCAGCACCTGCCGGTTGAGCGAGATCTCCTCGCGCATCTTGAGGTTCATGTGCTGACGCCAGTGGAGCGCGAACGCCAGGGCGACCCCGTGCTTGGCGACGTCGTCGTCTGGATCGGCCGTCGCCTGGGCGGCCGCGGCCACGAGGTTGGCCTCCTCCGCGGCGAGCCAGCCCTGAGCCTCGGCGGCGTCCGCCAGAGGGAGGGCCGGGGCCTCCACCGGCGGGGCGACGGCCTGGACCCGGTGCGGATCCGTCAGCACGGCCGCGCGTTGCGCGGTCGCCGCGTAGTGCCCCAGGACGCTCAGCAGCGGAGCGCGCCGATCACGGGGCGCCAGTTCTTCGGTGAAGAGCCGCACGAGATCGTGCATGTGGTAGCGGCCGGGGGCGGCCGAATCGACGAGGTGGGCGGCGGCCAGCCGCTCCAGGGCCTGTTCGGCCCGGGCGGGCGGCACGCTGAGCAAGGCGCCCGCCGCGTCGGCGGTGACATCGGGCACGTGGAGCAGTCCCAGCAGAGCGAGGGCCTCGGCGGCGAGCCGGTCCAGCGGGCGTTCGCTGTCGCGGAGCGAGACCCAGCTCGTCATGAGGCTGGAGCGCACGGCCAGGTCGCCGGTTTCCAGCTCGTGCAGGCGCCGCCGCTCGTCCTCCAGGCGGTCCGCCAGGGCCGCCGGCGTCCACCCGGGCGCGTCGATCAGCCGCGCCGCGGCGATGCGGAGTGCCAGGGGCAGGCCGTCGCAGAGGCGTACCAGGCGGGTGGCGCCGTTGGGATCGGCGGCGCAGCGGCCGGCGCCGACGAGCTTGGCGATCATCGCGGCGGCTTCCGATGTGGCCAGCCGCGCGAGAGGCACCTGCACGCAGTCGTCCAGCGGGGACAGCGACTCCCGGCTGGTCACCACAACGGCGTTGCCGGGCGGCAGCGAGAGGAGGGGGCGGACCTGCGCGGGGCCGGCGGCGTCGTCCAGGACGACGAGGACGCGGCGGCCGGACAGGGTTGTCCGCCACAGCGCCGCCGCCTCGTCGAGGTCGGCCGGAATGGCGTTGGTGGGGACGCCGAGGGCGCGCAGGAAGGCGCCGAGGACTTCGTGGGGGCTGAGCCGCTCCACGTTGGGGGTGGCGCCGCGGAGGTTGGCGTAGAGCCGGCCGTCGGGGAACCGGTCGCCGACCTTGTGGGCGACGTGGATGGCCAGGGCCGACTTGCCGACGCCCGGAGGGCCGGTGACGGCTGCCACGGCGCCGGGCGCGGACTCGTCCCACGGGGCCAGAAGCGAGCGCAGCCGTACGATTTCCGCGCTCCGCCCCACGAAACCCGTGAGGTCCCGGGGAAGCTGGCGCGGCACGGGCCGCTCCTGACGGCGGGCGGGCGGCTCCTCGCGGAGCCGGCCTTGGGGCGGGACGAGCGACCGGTCACGCAGGATGAGCTCGTGGCGGGACCGCAGCCCGGGTCCCGGATCGACGCCGAGCTCCTCCGCCAGGATCCGCCTGGCGCGTTCGAACGCCTCCAGCGCCTCCGCCCGCCGGCCCAGACGATGGAGGGCCGTCATGAGCAGCTCATGGAAGCGTTCCCGCAGAGGATGCAGGATCGTGAGCTCCCGCAGGTCGGCGAGGGCCTCATCGGGCCGGTCGAGCTCCAGCAGGGACGAGCACCGCAGCTCCAGGGCCGAGAGCCGGAGCTCCTCCAGGCGGATGCGTTCCATCTCCGCGAAGGGCCCGGGCACCCCCGCCAGCGGAGGTCCGTTCCACATCGCGAGAGCCTGCCCGAGGACGGCCGGCCGGCTCTCGCCGGACGTCTTCCGGGCTTCCGCCAGCCGCCGTGCGAACAGACAGGCGTCCACGCGGTCGGGTTCGACGCGCAGGGCATACCCCTCCGGACCGCCCGGGAGCACAGAGGAGGCCTCCCGCCTGCCGCGGCCAGGGTCCAGGGCTCGCCGTAAGCCGGCGATGTAGGTGTAGACGCTCTGCCTGACGCTCCGGGGAGGCGCCTCACCCCAGATGCCGGTGATGAGCGCACCGTGCGGAACCACGCGACCGGGGGACATGGCGAGCATGGCCAGAAGCGCTCGTTGCGCCGGTGGGCCCACGTTCACGATCCGGCGGTCGCGGCTGGCCAGGATGGGACCGAGAAGGCGGATGGAGAGACCGTCATGATGGTCCACGCGGGGAAGCGTAACCGGAATCCCCGGAATGTGAAGCTCACCGGCTCGCGCCGCGACGATCTAGAGGAAATGTAGATCCGCCCGGTAGCGTCGCAGCCTGCGGGCAAGATCCCGCGTGCGCGAGGCCTGGTGCCGACGCCTCATCCGCGGCACCAGGCCTCTGCACCCGTGTTACGCGATCAGCAGCAATCGGGTGTGCTCTTGGACATCGGGACAGGTACAGACACATCGGCACTCGCGGCCGTAGCATAGGGGCCGGCGGTCAAGGCGGCCGCCAGCACAGCAACGAGTGCGGACAGGGCAAGGCGCGTGCGCATGGGGTCTCCCTCGCCAGGTGAGTTGCTCGGGCTAATTGTCTCAGGGAGTGGTGGCTATGACCACATCTGATTTGGTCGGGCTTCGCATTAAGCAAGTCCGGCGACAGCGCGGGCTGTCACAGGCTCAGCTGGCACATCCTGAGTTGTCTGATAGCTACATCTCCTTGATCGAAAGTGGCAAGCGAACTCCCACTCCGGCGGTACTCGAACTCATCGCGCAAAAATTGGACTGCTCTTTGTCCTTCCTGCTCAACGGAGTCACCGCCGAGCAGCTGGAGGACATCGAGCTGGCGCTGGCATACGCCCGTCTAGCCCTGGAAAACGGTGAGGTCGTCGAGGCGCGAGCCAGGTTCGCCGAGTTGTTGGCGAACAATAACCTGACAGGGCTGACTGCGCTGCGTCAAGACACAGAATTCGGCTTGGCCCTCGCCACCGAGGCGTGCGGGGACCTTCCCGAGGCGATCGCCATTCTACAAAGGCTACACGCCGAGGATGTCACGCCGGAGCGTGAAGTCGAACTGGCGCTCGCCATGTGCCGCGTCTATCGGGAAAGCGACCAGCTCACCGAAGCCGTGGAGATCGGGGAGCAGACTCTCGGCCGGATGGCCGGCCACGGCTGGTCGGACGAGCTCGTCGAGCTCGGGGCCACGCTCCTGGCCGCCTACTACCACCGCGGCGACATGCTCAAGGCGCGCCAGTTCGCGGCGGAGCTGCTCAACGTGGCCGACACCTTGGGCACGCCCCGGTCGCTGGTGGCGGCCAACTGGAACGCGGCCATCGTCGCCGAGAAGAGCGGGCACGGCGAAGAAGCCCTCGCGCTGGCCGAACGGGCGCTGGCCGTGCAGTCGGAGACCGGTCACCCGCGCAATCTCGCCCGGCTCCGGACGGCGGTGGCCGATCTCATCCTGCAGACGCGCCCCCAGGAGGCGGCCCAGGCCCGTGCCATGCTGGAGCGTGTCGAACGGGAGATGAGCGAGACCTCGGCCAGCACGGTCGACCGGGCGCGGCTGCTCGTCTGCCTGGCCACCGCCGCGCTCCTGACCGGCGAGCCCGGCGACGCCGTCACCGCGGCGCGCGACGCTCAAGCCCTCATCCCCGGACACAGCCACGTCCTCAGAGCCGAAGCCGGGCTCCTCCTTGCACTCGCGCTGGGCGCGGTGGGACGGGCCGAGGAGGGCCTCGAGGCCGTCCGTTCGATTCAGGCGCCCCTGGATGGGGTGCCCGACTCCCGCCGGGTGGCCGGGACCTGGTTCGGCGTGGCCGAGACCTACGAGCGGCTCGGCGATTCCGAGGACGCGGTGGAGGCCTACCGGCGGGCCCTCGCGTGCGCGGGCCTGTAAGCGAACATGCCTCAAGCGAAGTAAGGACCGGGCGGCGGCGTCGGTAGCCTTGGGGGTGTCATGAAGAGATCCCCGCTCGCGGTGCTCACCGCGCTCCTCGCCGCCCTGGTCGTCCTCGGCACGGCCGCCCCCGCCCTGGCGCACGACGCGCTCAAGGACAGCGACCCGAAGAAGGGCTCCACCGTCGGCCCGGTGGAGGAGGTCTCGCTCGAGTTCACCGCCCGGGTGCGCATGCCGTACGTCTTCGTGCGCGACGCCGCGGGCGGCCGGTTCGAGCAGGGCGAGCCGCGGGTCGACGGCAAGGTGGTGACCCAGGAGCTCAAGGGCGCGCTGCCCGACGGGAAGTACACCGTCGCCTACCGGGTGATCTCCTCTGACGGGCATCCCATCGAGGGGGAGATCCCCTTCACCGTGAAGGGCGCGCCCAAGGCGGAGCAGACCCCCGAGCAGACCCCCGAGCAGATCCCCACGGAGACGTCCAGCCCGGCCCGAACCCCCACGCAGGCCGCCGAGCAGAGCCCGGCCGCCGCCGAGGCCCGGCAGGAGGACGGCGGCGGGTTCCCCGTGTGGCTGCTGATCGTGGTCGGCGGCCTGGTGGGCATCGGCATCGGATTCCTCATCAGCGCGCGGAGAGTCAAGCCGTGAGCAGGGCGGCCCGGCTGGCGCTGGCGGCGGCGGCAGCGGCGATCGCGGGACTGGCCGCCGCGATGGTCGCCGGCGGGGCGGCCTTCCCGAGGGTGATCGCCGGCCTGCCCACCGCGGGGGTGTTCGTCCGCTGGGCGCTGCCGCTGTCGAAGCTGGCGATGGACGCCGCGGGCGTGGTCACGGTGGGCCTGCTGCTGGCCGCCGTGGCGTTCTTCCCCAGCGACAAGGGCATGCTGGGCCAGACCGCCCAGACGTACGTCAAGGCCGCCTCCTGGACCGCCCTCGTCTGGTCGGGGGCGGCGGCGGCGACCATGGTCTTCACGCTCAGCGACCAGCTGGCCCAGCCGCCCCTGGAGGTGCTGGCGGGCAACGAGCTGACCAGCTTCGCCAGCCAGACCGAGCAGGGCGTCGCGCTCACGCTCGTGGTGCTGTTCGCGGTGGCCCTCGCGCTGTTCTCCAGGGGCGCCATCACCGCGGGCGCGGCGGGCGGGCTGCTGGTGCTGGCGCTGGCCACGATGCTGCCGCCGCCGCTCACCGGCCACTCCTCCAACGCCCCCAACCACGACATGGCGATCTCCGGCGTGGCCCAGCACCTGCTGGGACTGGCGCTGTGGGTCGGCGGCCTGCTGGTGCTCACCCTCCACGCCCTGCGCAAGGGCCCGCAGCTGGAGATCGCCGCCGGCCGCTTCTCGCGGATGGCCCTGTGGTGCTACGCCCTGGTGGGCCTGTCGGGCGTCTTCAGCGTGCTGGCCAGGCTGACGTCGGTGTCGGACCTGTGGACCTC
This sequence comes from Thermoactinospora rubra, assembly GCF_002093975.1. Lineage (GTDB taxonomy): Bacteria > Actinomycetota > Actinomycetes > Streptosporangiales > Streptosporangiaceae > Nonomuraea > Nonomuraea rubra_A. Next base: position 35,383 of record NZ_MSZZ01000025.1, on the reverse strand, counting down.
GTCGTACGGCGTGCTGATCGTCGCCAAGATCGTCGCCTACGTCGTGCTGGGCTACATCGGCTGGTGGCACCGGCAGCGGACGCTGGCGCGCCTGCGCAAGGGCGAGCCGAGGGCGTTCCTGCGCCTGGCCTGCGGCGAGGTGCTGCTCATGGCCGCCACGCTGGGCCTGGCGGTGGCGCTGTCGCGCACGCCCACGCCTCCCGTCACCGTCCCGGCGGGCACCGATTTCGAGCTGCTCGGCTTCACCATGCCGCCGGAGATCACCCCGGCGACCGTCGCCACCCTGTGGCGTTTCGACCTGTTCACCGCGACGATCGCCGTCGTGCTGGCCGGCCTGTACGCCGCGGGCGTGGCCAGGCTGCTGCGGCGGGGGGACCGCTGGCCGTGGGGCCGCACGGCCGCCTGGTTCACCGGCGTGGCGATCCTCGTGCTGGCGACGCAGAGCGGCCTGGCCCGCTACGCGATGGTGATGTTCAGCGCCCACATGGTCGAGCACATGACGCTCACCATGATCGTGCCGATCTTCCTGGTCCTCGGGGCGCCGGTCACGCTGGCCCTGCGCGCGCTCAAGCCGGCGGCCCGGCGCGGCGACCGCGGCCCCCGCGAATGGCTGACGGTGATCCTGCACAGCCGCTTCGTCAAGGTGCTGGCCCATCCGGCGGTGGCCACGGCCGTCTTCATCGGCTCCACCTACGCGCTGTACTTCACCCCGCTGTTCGCCTCGGCGATGGAGGAGCACCTCGGCCACGTCGCGATGACGGTCCACTTCCTGCTGAGCGGCAGCCTGTTCTTCTGGGTCATCATCGGCGTGGACCCCTCGCCGTACCGCCTGCCGTACGTCGGGAAGCTGCTGACGCTGTTCGTCACCATGCCGTTCCACGCCTTCTTCGGCATCGCCCTGATGATGTACGGCGAGGTCATCGCCCAGGACTGGTATGAGCCGCTGGGCCGCGCGTGGGGGCCGTCGCTGCTGGAGGACCAGCAGAACGGCGGGTCGATCGCGTGGGGCTTCGGCGAGATCCCGACCCTCATCGTGCTCATCGCGCTGGCCGTCCAGTGGTATCAGGACGAGGACCGCAAGGCGCGCCGGGAGGATCGCCGCGCGGACAAGAAGGACGTTGAACTGGAGGCGTACAACGAGTATCTGGCGCGCCTCAACCGGGGTAACAAAGACTAGTAGCACCGCGGCTAGGTTGTGCATACTTGCCCCGGCACCTGAACCCGGCCGTGGGTAGCCTTGCCAACGGGGGCACAGGCGGCTCCACACGACACGGTTCGCGCGCTCGGACCGCTGATGGGAAACGCCGGACGGGGACCGGTGATCCTTCTCGGTGCTCAGGAAGGCGAGATCGACAAGTGGATGAGACGCGCATGCGCGGGGGGCGCACTCTGGCGGAGGCACTCGAGGAGTGCCTCGCCGAATGGTCGCATCGGACCGGCATCACGGTGGAGACCTGGGCGTTGCCCTCCGCCGACGTGCCGAGGCGGGTGGCCGACGGGGTCGTGGCGGCGTTGCGGGAGGCCCTCGCGAAGGTCGAGCGGTTCAGCGACGCCCGGGTCGTCTCGGTGGCGATCACGGTGTCGTCCGCCGGGCTGCGGATGACCGTCAGCGACGACGGGACGGGCCAGCCGTGGGACGTCACGAGGCTGCGCGCGCTGTTCGCCGAGCTGGGCGGGCGCGTGTCGGTCCACAACGTGGAGGGGCAGGGCAGCACCGTGAGCGGCGTGGTGCCCGCCCCCGGCAGGCGCTGACCGTCCGCTAGGGCAGCGTCAGGATCTCGCTGCCGGTCTCGGTGACCAGCACCGTGTGCTCGAACTGCGCGGTGCGCTTGCGGTCCTTGGTCACGGCGGTCCAGCCGTCGGGCCAGATGTCGTACTCGATCGTGCCCAGCGTCAGCATGGGCTCGATCGTGAACGTCATGCCCGGCTTGAGCTCGATCGTCACCGACGGGTCGTCGTAGTGCGGCACGATCAGCCCGGAGTGGAAGGTCGTGCCGATGCCGTGGCCGGTGAAGTCGCGCACCACCCCGTAGCCGAAGCGCTTGGCGTAGGCCTCGATGACGCGGCCGACGACGTTGAGCTGGCGGCCGGGGGCGACCGCCTTGATGGCGCGGTTCATCGCCTCGCGGGTGCGCTCGACGAGCAGGCGCGACTCCTCGTCCACCTCGCCGACCAGGAACGTGGCGTCGGTGTCGCCGTGGACGCCGCCGATGTAGGCGGTGATGTCCACGTTGACGATGTCGCCCTCGCGCAGCACCGTGTCGTCGGGGATGCCGTGGCAGATCACCTCGTTGATCGAGGTGCACAGCGACTTGGGGTAGCCCCGGTAGCCCAGCGTGCTGGGGTAGGCGCCGTGGTCGATGAGGAACTCGTGGCCGATCCGGTCCAGCTCGTCGGTGGTCACGCCGGGCCGGACGTGCCTGCCCACCTCCTCCAGCGCCTGGGCGGCGATCCTGCCCGCCACCCGCATGCGCTCGATGATCTCCGGGGACTTCACGTCCGGCTCGCCCGTCTTGGGATGCTTCTTGCCGACGTACTCCGGCCGCTGGATGTGGGCGGGGACCTTACGCATGGGCGAGATCCGCCCGGGCTGCAGGAGGGTCGTCATGCTGCCGAGTTTACGGGCGCGTTCACACGTCCGTGACGCGCAGGCCGGCGTGGGCCTTGTAGCGGCGGTTGATCGAGATCAGGTTGGCGGTGAGCGCCTCGACCTGGAAGGCGTTGCGCAGCCGCCCGCCGTACACGCCGCGGACGCCGGGGATCTGCGCGGCCAGCGCCTGGACCAGGTCGGTCGCCTCGCGGTCGTCGCCCAGGACCAGGACGTCGAGGTCGACCTTCTCCACGGCGGGGTCCATGAGCAGGACCGCGGAGACGTGGTGGAAGGCGGCCACGACGCGGCTGTCCGGGAGGACGGCGGCGGCCTGCTGGGCGGCGCTGCCCTCCTCGACCGGCAGCGCGTAGGCGCCCTGCTTGTCGAAGCCGAGGGGGTTGACGCAGTCCACCACGATCTTCCCGGCGAGGGGCTCGCGGAGGGACTCCAGGAGCGCCTTGTGGCCGTCGTACGGCACGGCGACGATCACGATGTCGGCTTCGGCGGCGACCTCGGCGTTGCCCGCGCCGGCGGCGCCGTGGCCGATCTCGGCGGCGGCCTGCCGGGCGCGCTCGGGGCTCCGGGAGCCGATGAGCACCCGATGCCCCGCCTGGGCGAACCGGACCGCCAGGCCCTTGCCCTGGTCGCCCGTGCCGCCGAGGATGCCGATCGAAAGTCCGCTCACATCAGTCATAGGGCGCATCATGCCAGGCCCCTGGAAGCCCCGCCGTAGCGGGCTCCCGCCGTTGCCCGGTGTTCTCGCCGTCGTGTGCAGGATGGGGGTACCCGGGGCGGGGGCCGTACGGCGGGGCCCCGGGCACGGGGAGGCGGGAGAGCGGGTCAGCAGTTGGTCGTGGCCGGCAGGCCCAGGACGCGCAGGGCGAGCCACTCGATCGCCAGCGGGCCGCCCTCGACCGCGCCGAGCACGTGGTTGCCGCCCGGGATGCTCACCCAGCGGACGCGGACGCCGGCCGAGCAGTACTGCGACCGCAGCGCGGCGCCCACCGAGTGCGGGATGATCTCGTCCCCCTGGGCGTGGTAGAGGAACACCGGCACGCGGGGCGCGCGGGCGCCGAGCCGGTTCTCGGTCAGCCGGACCTGCCACTTGGGCTGGCTCAGCAGGTCGAGGGGCGACAGGTCGGAGAAGCGCAGCCCGGCCAGCTTGCTGTTGATCTCGCCCACGCAGTCGTCGACCGCGTCGGCGAGGAGGGCGCGTCCGCGTTCGTTCAGATCCGCCTCCAGGTCCAGCTCGGGGTAGGCCGCGTCCAGGCCGACGCCCGCCGCGGCGGCCAGGCCGAAGTTGGGACCGCCGTTGAGGTTGTCGGCGACGGCCTTGAGGTCGGCCGGGACGCCGCCCGCGGCCACGCCGCGCAGCCGCAGCTCGGGGGCGTAGGCCGGCTGCAGCTGGGCGGCCCACCCGGCGGACGCGCCGCCCTGCGAGTAGCCCATGATCGCGACCGGCGCGTCCATGGACAGCCCCGCGCCCGGCACGCGCATCGCCGCGCGGATGGAGTCCAGCACCGCCTGTCCCTGGGAGACGCCCGCCATGTAGGTGTGGGTGCCGGGCGTGCCCAGGCCCTCGTAGTCGGTGATCGCGACGGCGAAGCCCTTGAGCAGGAAGAGGCTGACGAGCGCCAGCTCGGCCTCGCGGCCCTGGCTCATGCTGGCGGAGGGGGCGCACTGGTCGCCCAGGCCGTGCGTGCCCACGGCGTACCCGATGATCGGCCGCCTGCCGAGGGGGTAGCCGGCCTTGGGCACGAGTAAGGTGCCCGACACCGCGTTGAGCTGGCCGGTGGCGGAGGTGGAACGGTACAGCAGGTGCCAGGCGTTGACGGGGACCTCCAGGAGCTTGCCCGGCAGGAGGTAGACGGTGGTGGGCTGGGCGGAGATCACGTCCCCGGCGGAGGCGGCGTGGGCGGGGGCGGCCAGGCCGAGGGAGGCGACCAGGAGGGCGATCAGAGACAGGACGCGGACACGCATAACGAGCCCCTCTCATGTTGTTGTGAGCAGATGGTTACTCGCCGGTAACCCCTCGTCAAGGCCCAATTAACCGGCGCGAAACATGTTCGTCAGGCACGATGGAGTGATGGATTCCGGGTCCGTGGCCTTCCTGCGCGAGCTGCTCGCCGACTCCGGCTGGATCGAGCGCACCAGGGAGTTCGGCATGGCGTTGCGCGCCACCCGTTCGCCCGGCGGGCTGCTGCTGGTCGGCACCCCGCTGGAGGAGCCCTGGCACCTGACGGCGCACCTGGCCGATGAGGCCAGGCTGGCCGGGCTGCCGCAGCTGACCCCGACGCTGGTGCGGTGGGCGCCGCCGCCGGGCGCCCCGCCGCACCTGCGGGTGGGGCTGGAGCGGCTGGAGGAGGCCGGGCGCGGCGAGACCCTGCTGGTGGTCGCCGAGACGGGGGCGCCGGTGCCGCTGCTGGAGCGCGTCGACGACGCCCGGCGCACCGGCGCGACGATCCTGGCCCTGGAGGGGGGCGACGCGGAGCTGGCCGGGCTGGCGCACGACGCGATAGCCGTACCGCTCGACGCCCCGCTGTCGTTCGACGGCGCCCAGCACCTGGTGAGCGCGGCGGCGGGGGAGGTGCCGCGGCGGCCGACCCTACGCGACCGGCTGGCCAGGCTCCTCGAGCGCGTCAGCGGTCCGCAGGTGACCGACTAGGGTCGCGTCGATCGAGCGGGTGGCCTCCTCGATCGCCTGGATGACCACAGCCTGCACCGGGTCCGGTTCGCCCGATCTGGTACGGCTGACGCGGGTCACCACGTCCAGCCGCCGGGCGCCCACGTCCCTGATGCGGCTCACGCGCACCTCGCCCTCCGGCACGTCGAGCAGCGCCAGCGTGGGGACGATCGCGACGCCGTGCCCGGCGGCGACCAGCGCCAGCGCGGGGCCGAACTCCGTGGTCACGTGGACCCGGCGCGGCTCGAAGCCGTGCCGCGCGGCCAGCCGTTCCAGGGCCTGCCCGCAGGCATGGCTGGGCTCGCTCGCCACCCACGGCACGTCGGCGAGGTCGGCGACGGTCCGGTGGGAGTCCTCCCAGCCGGGCGGCACCACGATGCGGTACTCGTCGATGTAGAGGGTGCGGCAGGTCAGCGACGGCTGGGAGAGGGCGGGCAGGCTCATGTCCTGCTCGGTGATGAGCACGTCCACCGTGCCCAGGCGCAGCTCCTGTAACGCGGGCGCCCCGTACACCTCGTGGATGGCCGGGACGATCCTGGGGTGGCGCACGGCCAGGTCGCGCATGGCGGGCACCAGCATGTGCTTGATCACCGTGGGGAAGGCGGCGATGGTGACCGGCCCGGCCAGGCGCTCGGTGAAGCGGGTGAGCTCGCGCTTGGCCTCGGCGAGCTCCTCCTCGACGCGCTCGGCGTACCCGGCCAGCACCCGGCCCGCCGGGGTGAGCGACACCGAACGCTGGGAGCGGTCGATGAGCGCCAGGCCTACCTCGCGTTCGAGCTGGGCGAGCTGCTGGGAGACGGCCGAGGGGGTGAGGTGGAGCGCCTGGGCGGCGCGCATGACCCCGCCGCGGCGTGCCACCTCGTGAAGCACGCGCAGGCGTCTCGGGTCGATGTCCATGCAGGGTAGCTTACGCTCTGCTTTAGATAACTTTATTTGTCCTCAACATGGCAAATCCGGAAAATTCCCTGCATGGACCTCTTCCTCACGGTGATCGGCTGGCTCGGCGCGGGCCTGCTGCTGTTCGGCTACGCCATGGTCTCCTCCGGCAGGATGTCCGGCGACGGCGTGCCGTACCAGCTGGTCAACCTCGCGGGCGCGGCGGGCCTCATGGTCAACTCCGCCTACCAGGGCGCCTGGCCGTCGGCGATCCTCAACGTCGTCTGGGGCGCGATCGGCCTCGTGGCGCTGGCCAGGCTGGCCCGGCCGAAGGCGGCGGCATGATCGTCGAGCTGAGCCACCGCATCGTCGAGGGCATGGTCACCTATCCCGGCGTGCCCGCGCCGGTCATCGGCGTCCACCTGAGCCGGGAGGCCTCCAGGGAGGTCTACGCGCCGGGCACCGAGTTCCACATCGGCACGATCCTGCTGGCCGCCAACACCGGCACCTACGTGGACACGCCCTTCCACCGCTACGCCGACGGGCCCGACCTGGCGCAGGTGCCCCTGGACCGGCTGGCCGACCTGCCCGGGCTGGTCGTGCGCGCCCCGGCCGGGCGGGCGACGGGCGTGGCGGCGTTCGAGGGGCTGGACGTGCGCGGCCGTGCCGTACTGATCCACACCGGCTGGGACCGGCACTTCGGCACCGAGGAGTACTTCCACGGCCACCCCTACCTGGCTCCCGAGGCGGCCGAGTGGCTGGTGGAGCAGGGCGCGGCGCTGGTCGGCATCGACTCGCTCAACATCGACGACACGCCCCCGCGCGGGCCGCGACCGGCCCACACGCTACTGCTGGGCGCGGGAATCCCCGTCGTGGAGCACCTGACCGGGCTGGAGGCGCTGCCGCCGGACGGCTTCCGCTTCCACGCCGCCCCGCCCATGATCCGCGGCATGGGCACCTTCCCCGTGCGCGCCTACGCGGTCATCCCGTAGGCCAGCAGCGCCGCCTCCGTCCGGTTGGCCGCGCCGAGCTTGCCACGCGCGTTCTCCACGTGCTTCTCGACGGTGCGCGGGCTGATCTCCAGGCGCCTGGCGATCTGCCCGTTCGTCAGCCCCTGGGCCACCAGGCGCAGCACCGCGGCCTCCCGCTTGGTGAGGGCCTCCTCGGCGTCCGCCTCGGTGATCAGCACGGCGGACGGCGACAGGACCTGGACCACCAGGCCTTCCGGCAGTGACGCCAGCAGCTCTCGCAACGGTGACATGACAGGACCTTTCCGCGTGCGGGACCACACAGGAGTGTGCGCCCGGGTGGTCCCGCGTGGCATGAGTACCCCCGTACTCATCGATTCTCCTTGAGCGTGGAGACCCCGGGCTTCAGCCCTGGGGAGGAAACGCGGCACGGGCCGCACGGATGCGAATCGAACTCGCGTTCGCACTTAAATGATCTTGCGGCATTATGTGAGGCATGGCGCAGATCGTGAAGCGGGCCTACAAGTACCGCTTCCACCCGACCCCCGAGCAGGCCGAAGAGCTTGCCCGGACGTTCGGCTGCGCCCGCCTCGTCTACAACAAGGCCCTCGAAGAGCGCACCCGCGCCTACACCCTCGAAGGGCGCCGCGTCTCCTACGTGGAGTCCTCGGCCGCGCTGACCGAGTGGAAACGCGGCGACGAGCTGGCGTTCCTCAACGACGTGTCCAGCGTTCCGTTGCAGCAGGCGCTCCGCCATCTTCAGGCGGCGTTCTCCAACTTCTTCGCCAAGCGGGCCAAGTACCCGACGTTCAAGTCCCGCAAGAAGTCCCGGGCCTCGGCCGAATACACCCGCAGCGCGTTCAAATGGCGAAACGGCACTCTGACGCTGGCGAAGACGGACGCCCCGCTGGACATCGTGTGGTCGCGTCCGCTTCCCGAGGGGGCGGAGCCGTCCACGGTGACGGTCTCCCGCGACAGCGCTGGGCGCTGGTTCGTCTCCATCCTGGTGGAAGAGCAGATCGCCCCGCTTGACCCGGTGGACACCGCAGTCGGGGTGGACGCCGGGATCACGGCGCTGGCCACGCTGTCGACCGGCGAGAAGATCGTCAACCCGCGTCACGAGCGGGCCGACCGCCGCAAGCTGGCCAAGGCCCAGCGGGCGCTGGCCCGCAAGGAGAAGGGCTCCAGCAACCGGGCCAAGGCCCGGCTGAAAGTGGCCCGCATCCACGCCCGCATCGCCGACCGGCGCACCGACTTCCTGCACAAGCTCACCACTCGTCTCGTCCGTGAGAACCAAACGGTCGTGATCGAGGACCTCACCGTGCGCACCATGATGAAGAACCACAGCCTGGCACGTGCTATCTCCGACGCCTCCTGGCGTCAGATGCGCACCATGCTGGAGTACAAAGCGGCCTGGTACGGGCGGGAGTTGCTGGCCGTGGACCGGTGGTTCCCCTCCTCCAAGCTGTGCTCGGCCTGCGGGGCGCTGCAGGAGAAGATGCCGCTGAACGTCCGGGAATGGGAGTGCGCCTGCGGCGCCGTCCACGATCGGGACGTGAACGCCGCGAAGAACATCCTCGCCGCCGGGCTGGCGGAGAGGTGAAACGCCTGTGGAGCCGGTGTAAGACCTCAAGGGCGCAAGCCCGGCGGGCGACTGGCGGTGAAGCAGGAAACCCGACCCGTGAGGGTTGGAATCCCCCGGCTTCAGCCGTGGGGAGGAAGTCAACTAGTCGTCCCGGTCGGCCTCCTCCCAGGCCCGGTTGCGCTCGGCCGACCGCTGGAGCGCCCCCGCCGCCTCCTCCGCCGAGGAGTACGGTCCCATCCGGTCCTTGTTCGGGCAGCCCTTGTCCGGCTCGACCCGCATGTGCTTCAGGCAGAACCACCACTGCTCGCCGGTCTCACTGGTCATGCGGTGGATTGTGCCCACCGGCGGCCCCTACAACCAGCCCGCGTCCTGCGCGATCCGGATCGCGTCGATCTTGTTGCGGGCGCCGGTCTTGGCGATGGCGCCGGTCAGGTAGTTGCGCACGGTCCCGGCGGACAGGTGCAGCCGCCGGGCGATCTCCTCGGCGCTCGCGCCCTGCGCCGCCTCGCGCAGCACGGTCGCCTCCCGCTGGGTGAGCGGGCTCTCGCCGTGGTCCATGGCCGCCGCGACCAGCTCGGGGTCCAGCACCCGCAGCCCCGCGTGGGTGCGCCGGACGGCGTCGGCCAGCCGGTCGCCGGGCGCGTCCTTGACGAGGAACGCCTCGATGCCGCCCGCCAGCGCCCGCCGTACCTGGCCTGGCCGGCCCAGCGCGGTCAGCACCAGGATCCGGCACGAGGGCAGGCGACGGCGCAGCTCGGCCGCCGCGGTGATGCCGTCGACCACCGGCAGGTCGATGTCCACGATCGCCACGTCCGGCCGGGCCGACAGCGCGGCGGGGACGATCTCGTCCCCGCCGGTCACCTCGGCCACCACCTCGATGTCGCGCTCCAGGCGCAGCAGCGCGGTCAGCGCCGAGCGGATCATCAGCATGTCCTCGGCCAGCAGCACCCTGATCACGGCGCCCTCACCGTCACGACAACGCGGAACGCGCCGCCGGAGGCGCCGGCCTCCAGCTCGCCGCCCGCCTGCGCGGCCCGCTCCCGCATCCCGGTCAGGCCGCCGCCCGGCTCGCCCGCCGCGCCGTCCACCCCGTCGTTGACGACCTCCAGCCGTACGGCGGAGCCGCCCGCCGAGGTGGTGATCGAGCACGTGGTCGCCCTGCTGTGCCTGAGCACGTTCGTCACGGCCTCCCGCACCGACCAGGCCAGCGCCTCCTCCGCCGCGCGCGGCAGCCGTACGTCGGCCAGGTTGACCTGGCAGGCCACGCCGGAGGCCTCCAGCAGCGCCGCGCCCCGGTGGGCCTCGCCGGCCAGCGACAGCTCCCGGTAGCCGCGCGCGACCTGCCGGACGTCCTGCGCCGCCTCCCTGGCCACCGCGACCAGCTCGCCGACCTCGGTCCTGGCCGACGCCGGGTCCCGCTCCAGCAGCCGGGCCGCGAGGTCGCCCTTGAGCGCGATGGCGGTCAGGCTGCGGCCCAGCCCGTCGTGCAGGTCGCGGGAGATGCGCAGCCGCTCCTTGAGCACCGCCGCCTCGGCCAGGTCGGCCCTGGCCTGCTCCAGCTCGGCGGTGACCCGCACCAGCCGCGCCAGGGCGTAGATGACCGTGCTGGTGAGCAGGACGTTGAGCGCGTACTGCAGGCCCACGTCGGGATAGCCGGCGAGGTAGGCCAGCACGCCGAACTGGTAGAGCGCCATGACCCCCACCAGCGGCACGGCCGCGCGCAGCGGCACGAGCGACAGCAGGGCGCCGCCCAGCAGCGGGGCGGTCACGCCGGACCAGCCCTGGGGCAGCAGGAAGTCGGGCACGTAGGTGGCGAGCGCCTGGGCGAGGAGGAGGACCGGCAGGGCCCGCGGCCGGCGGCCCGTCAGCGCGGCGCGCATGTTCAGGTAGTGGGGGACGTAGAAGACGACCAGCGTGACGGCGACCACGACGGTGACGGCGGCGATGCCGCGCACCACGTAGAGCGCGACGGCCAGCAGCACGTACAGGACCGACAGGCCCGCGATGACCGCGATCGCGAGCCTGCGCGCCGACGTCGTCATGTCAGTGATCTACCTTCGGGGATCCCACCGGAACCACAGCCGGACCGCCGCCAGGCCGGCGGCCGTCCACAGGGCGAGCTGAACAGCGGGCAGGATATATCCGGACACGGGACCGCCGGCGTAGGCCACCGCGAGCGCCCTGCCGACCACCACGCCCGGCACCCAGTCGAGCACCTGCCCCGCCCAGGCGGGCAGCGCCTGCCGCAGCGGGCCGAAGCCCCCGGCACCCACGCCCGTCAGCAGGAAGAACGGCATCGTCATGACGGAGGCCACCTCGGCCCGCGAGATCGCCGGCGTGTAGGCCGCGCCCAGCACCGCCTGCGCCAGCGCCCCGGCGGCCATGACCAGCGCGAACAGCGCCGGGTTCGCCGGCGGCGGCACCGCGCCCAGCAGGGACAGCGCCGCCGCGATCGCGCAGGAGATCAGCAGCGACTGCGCGGCCACGTTGACGACCTCCCCGCCGAGCACCGCCGCGTCGGTCAGGCCGGTCGCCCGCATCCGCTTGAGCAGCAGCTGGTCCCTGCGCGCGGCCAGGACGGTCGCACCCTGGCCGAAGGCGGTCAGCGTCATCAGCATCGCCAGCAGGCCGACGTGCAGCTCCGCCACGCCGGGCACGCCCAGCCGCGCCATGAGCACCGGCATCCCGATGCCGAGCAGGAGCGACAACGCCACCGAGACGCCCAGCGTGACCCTGTCCCGCCAGTACACCCGCCCGCCCAGCCGGGCGACCGCCACCAGCTCACGCACCATGCCGAGCTCCCTCCCCGCGCTGTCCATCCGCGATCCCCGCATCCGCGCCCACCTCCAGGAACAGCTCCTCCAGCGACGCCCTGCGCACCTCCAGCCCGCGCAGCCGCAGCCCGCGGGCCGCCGCCCAGCCCAGCAGCGTCTGCGCCGCCAGGTCCGGGTCCTCCACGCGGCACACGACCCGGCCGCCCTCGACGGCGGCCGGCAGCGGGAGGTCGCCGGGGCCGAGGCCGGGCGGCGCCTCGAAGCTCACCCGGCCGCTGCCCGCGGCGAGCGTCTCGGCCATGCCGCCGGCGGCCACCACCCGCCCGGCGTCCATGATGACCAGGCTGCCGGCCAGCTGCTGGGCCTCGTCCAGGTAGTGGGTGGTCAGCACGACGGCGGTGCCCGCCCCCGCCAGCTCGCGCACCACCTGCCAGGTGTCGCGGCGGCCCTCCGGGTCCATGCCGGCGGTCGGCTCGTCCAGGAACAGCACCTCGGGCCGGCCCAGCACGGCCAGCGCCAGGTCCAGCCGGCGCCTCTCGCCCCCCGACAGGCCGCGCACCCTCGTGGCCGCCTTCGGCAGCAGCCCGGCCAGCTCCAGCGCCTCGTGCGCGGGCCGGGCCGCGGGGGTGAAGGCGCACCACGACTCGACCGTCTGGGCCACCGTGAGATCCGGGAAGAAGCCGGCCTCCTGCAGCATCACGCCGATGCGCCGCCGTACCCGGGCGGGCTCGGCGGCCGGGTCCAGCCCCAGCACCCGCACCCGGCCCGAGTCGGGCCGCCGGAAGCCGGCCAGCAGCTCGATGGTCGTGGTCTTGCCCGCCCCGTTGCGGCCGAGCAGGGCCAGGACCTCACCCTGGGACACCTGGAGCGAGACGCCCCGCACCGCCTCGAAGCCGCCGTAGGACTTTCTCAGGTCCTCAGCATGGATCGCCGCCTGGATCGCTGTCATGTCCACGAGCCTGAGCGATCGCGGGCTCATGGGGCAGTGAGGAATTCACGACTTCAGCAGCCGCTCGGCCACCGCGCCCGGGTCCACGAGGTGGTGCAGGTGGTGGCCGGGCAGCCGCTCCACCTGCCACCCGCGTGCCGCCGCCGCGCGGGCGTCCTCCTCGTACGGCGGGCCGTACCACAGGTAGGCGCAGGGGCGGGCGTCCCAGCCCTCGGGGACGGGCACGGCCTGCTCGAAGTAGTCCAGCGGCAGCCGTACCTGCTCGGCGCTCACCCGCTCGCGGGTCTCGCGATCGGGGAACAGCGAGGCGACGTCCTCGGCCAGCCACCAGTCGGTCCAGCGCGGCAGCAGCCCGTCCAGGTCGGCCAGCTTGCGCAGGAACGGCAGGTGCTCGTCCTTGGCCGCCGCGACCTGGCCGGCGGCGGGCGGCAGCAGCGCGTCCACGAACACGCAGCGGCTCACCTCCAGCGCCCGGCACAGCAGCGGCACGAACAGCCCGGCGTTGCTGTGCGGCACGAGCACCAGCGGCCCGGGCGGCACCTGGCGGGTCACCAGCTCCACCGCCGCCGGCCAGTACGGCGCGCCGCCTTCGGCGACTCCGCGCAGGTCGGGGACCACCGCTTCGGGGAGCAGCGCCGCCACGGGTTCCCAGGAGGCCGGGCCCAGCAGCGGGCTGTGGAGGAGGACGAAGGTCACGCGGGTTAGCTTCCCCGCGTCAGACGATCAAAGCGTGGCTCGCGGCGCGCGCCGTGCTGCCGTCGTAGGCGGCCCAGGCGGCGGCCAGGCCGCGCACGCAAGAACTGAGCTCCTCGGGCGTGAACAGGAAGTGCAGGCGCAGGTGGTCGGCGTGGCCGCCGAGCGGGTCGAACGAGCGCCCCGGCGCCACCGCCACGCCGTGGCGCAGCGCGACCTGGGCGAAGGAGTCGGCGTCGCCGCGCGGCAGGCGCACCCACAGCGTCTGGCCGCCGAGCGCCTCGCGGAACTCCCACTCCGGCAGGTGGGCGCGCAGCTCGGCGCACAGGTGGTCGTGCCGGGCCCGCAGCGTGTCCGTGCGGTCGCGCCGTACCTCCTCCATGCGGTCCAGCAGCCACGCGGCGGCCAGCTGGGAGGCCACCTCGCCGCCCAGGTCGTGGATGGCGCGCAGGCGGGCCAGGCGGGCGACCAGCGGCGCGGAGGCGCGGATCCAGCCCAGGCGCAGGCCGCCCCAGACGACCTTGCTGAGCGAGGCGATCGTGATCGCGCGCGGGTCGTAGGCGGCCAGGGGAGGGGGCACCTCGCCGGAGAAGCACAGCTCGGCGCAGACCTCGTCGTCGATCACCGGGACGTCGTGCGCGGCGGCCAGCTCGGCGATCCTCCTGCGTGTCGCGACGTCCATGACGGACCCGCCGGGGTTGCTGGCCGTGGGCACCACATACAGCAGGGCGGGGCGCTCGCGCAGCGCCGCCGCGAGGTCGGGCAGGAGCGGGTCGGTGTCGACCGGCCTGACGACGGCGGCGGCGTGGCGGAAGACCTCCAGCGCGCCCGGGTAGGTGGGCGACTCGGTCAGCACGGTGTCGCCCGGGCCGGCCAGCAGGGCGGTGAGCAGGGTGAGCGCCTGCTGCGCGCCCGTCGTCACCATGATCTCCTCGGCGGACGTGGGCAGGCCGCGGCGGCGATAGGCGGCGGCGACGGCCTCGCGCAGCGCCGGATGGCCGGCGGGCTGGTAGCCGAGGTCGTGGCCGGTGGCGGCCAGCGTGCGCGCGGCGTGGTGGTAGGCCTCCGCCAGCACGGGCGGCGGCTCGACCGGGGCGGCGCAGGTCAGCAGCCGCACGCCGTCCGGCGGGTGCAGGATGTGCATGAGCAGCGGGTTGGGGATCACGTCCTTGGGCGGGACGGCCCCGCCGGAGGCGGCCACGCGCGTGCCGCTGCCCTGCCGCCGCACGACCCGGCCCTCCTGCTGCAGCAGGTCGTAGGCGGCCACGACGGTGCCACGGGCCACGGCCAGGCGCCGGGCCAGCGCGCGGTCGGGCGGCAGGAGGGTGCCGGGAGCCAGCACGCCGTCGTCGATGAGGTCCCGCAGGCGGGCGGCCAGCAGCAGATACAGCGGCCCGCGCCCGGAGGCCCACCGGCCCAGCAGGTCGTCCAGCCCGTCGAGCGTGGCGGCGCCCCCATCATTGGCCTCAGTCATGGACCAATTCTGCCGCATTGGATCTGCCGGCCACGGCGAAAACCGGACATGCTTGCCGTATGCGTCCAGAAACTCGAGCCGTCCACCCGTCCCGGCCCGTCGTCGAGGGCAGCGTCCCCATCGCGGTGCCGCTCTACCAGACCTCGGGCTTCTCCTTCGACGACCCGGCGGTCTTCGCCGACGGCATGACCCGTCCCGACGGCGCGTTCGTCTACGCCCGCTACTCCAACCCGACCGTGCGGGCCTTCGAGCAGACCGTCGCCGAGCTGGAGGGCGGCGTCGCCGCGCTGGCCACCGGATCGGGCATGGGGGCGATCAACTCGGTGCTGCTCGGCCTGCTGCGGCCCGGCGACCACCTGATCGCGCAGAAGGCCCTCTACGGCGGCACCGCGGCCATGATCAACGACCTGGTCGCGCGCTTCGGCGTCACGGTCACCTACGTGCCCGAGGACGACCCCGCCGCCCTGCGCGCCGCCGTCACGCCCTCGACCAGGCTCGTCTACCTCGAGACCATCGCCAACCCCACCTGCCAGGTGGCTGACCTGCCCGCCATGTGCGCCGCCGCCCGCGACCTCGGGCTGGTCTCCGTGGTCGACAACACCTTCGCCACGCCGCTGCTGTGCCGGCCGCTGTCCCACGGCGCCGACATCGTGGTGCACTCGGTCACCAAGTACCTGTCCGGCCACGCCGACGTCATCGGCGGCGTCGCCGTCTTCGCCGACGACGCGCTCTACCGCAAGGTCTGGCACTTCGCCATCGAGCTGGGCTCCTCGGTCGATCCGTTCGCCGCCTGGCTGACGCTGCGCGGCATGCAGACGCTCGGCCTGCGCATGGAGCGCCACTGCGCCAACGCCCGCCTGATCGCCACGCGCCTCGCCGAGCACCCCGCCGTCAGCGCCGTGTACTGGCCCGGCCTGCCCACGCACCCCTCCCACGACGTGGCCGCCAAGCTGCTGTCCGACTTCGGCGGCGTGCTGTCCTTCGACCTGGCCGGCGGGCGGGCCGCCGCCGAGGCCTTCATGAGCTCGCTACGGCTGGCGCTGCTGGCGCCCTCGCTGGGCGGGGTCGAGACGCTGGTGCTGCACCCGGCCAGCACCTCGCACCGGGCGCTGTCGGACGAGGAGCTGGCCCGCACGGGGATCTCCCCGGGCACCGTACGGCTGGCGGTCGGCATCGAGCATCCCGAGGACCTGTGGGAGGACATCGAGCGAGCGCTCGGCGGTTGACAGGACACTTAGGAACTTAGGAAACTTCCTAAGTGCTTCCCGTCGCGACGATGCGGGCGCTGGCCAGCGAACCCCGGCTCCGGATCCTCCACTGGCTCAAGGACCCGGTGGCGCACTTCCCGCCCCAGGTCCACGGCGACCTGGTGGACGACGGAGTGTGCTCGATCTTCATCGCCGGCAAGCTCGGCATGAGCCAGCCCAGCGCCACGGGACACCTGAAGATCCTCGAAGCGGCCGGCCTCGTCGTCGGCAAGCGCGTCAGGCAGTGGGTGTTCTACCGGCGCGACGAGGAGCGCATCGCCGAGCTCAAACGGATGATCGACCGGGAGTTGTGAATGAGCGTCACCCACGAGGACGTGCTCGCCGCCGCCGAGAGGATCCGCGGGCACGTCCTGCGCACGCCGGTGCTGGAGATCGCGCCGGGTGTGGCGCTCAAGCTGGAGCAGCTGCAGCACTCCGGGTCGTTCAAGGTGCGCGGGGCGTTCAACCGGATCCTGTCGGCCACGCTGCCGGAGGCCGGGGTGATCGCGGCCAGCGGGGGCAACCACGGGCTGGCCGTCGCCTACGCCGCGCGGGCGCTCGGCGTGCGGGCGGAGATCTTCGTGCCCGAGGTGACGAGCCCGGTCAAGGTCGCCGGGCTGCGGGCGCTCGGCGCGGAGATCACCCAGACCGGGGCCATCTACGCCGAGGCGGCCGAGGCCGCCGCCAAGCGCGCCGCGGAGACCGGCGCGCTGGAGGTCCACGCCTACGACCAGCCCGAGGTGGTGGCCGGGCAGGGCACGCTCGGGCCGGAGCTGCTGGAGCAGACCGGGGGAGCGGACACCGTCCTGGTGGCGGTGGGCGGCGGCGGGCTGGCGAGCGGGATCGCGCTCGGCGTGACCGGCTCGGGGACCCGCCTCGTCGTCGTGGAGCCGGAACGCATCCCGACCCTGCACGCCGCCCTGGCCGCCGGCAGGCCGGTGCCGGTCGAGGTGAGCGGCGTGGCCGCCGACGCGCTCGGGGCCTCGCGGGTGGGGGAGATCGCCTACCGGATCCTGTCGGGCGCGGGCGTGCGGAGCGTGCTGGTGAGCGACGAGGCCATCGTGGCGGCGCGCCGTACGCTGTGGGCGCAGCACCGGATCGCGGCGGAGCACTCGGGCGCGGCGGCGTTCGCGGCGCTGCTGAGCGGGGCGTATGTGCCCGAGCAGGGGGAAAGGGTGGCGGTGGTGATCTGCGGGGCGAACACGGATCCGGCGACGCTGTCAAGCGGTTGATCGATCCTCGTGAGTAACCAATTGATCCTCATGAGTAACTAGAGGCTCATGAGTGCCTGAGAATACGATGGGCGCATGACCGCTACCAACGAAAAGATCGAGGACCTCGAGAGGCGCGTCTGCGTGCTGGAGACCTGGGCGGGGCCAGGGCAGGCGGAGGCGCTGGCCCAGACGATCAGGGACACGCGCGGCGAGGTTAAAGAGATCAAGACACGCGTGCGCAGGATCGAGAAGACGCAGCAGGAGCACTCCGTCATACTCCGCGAGCACTCGGTGCTGCTGCGCGAGATCCTCGACCGTCTTCCCCCGAAGAAGTGATGAGACCGGACAGACCATACCTGCCCGGTCTCGACTAGCACTCTAGAGCCCCGCCCCCGCGTTGTCAGCTATAGCTGTGCGCGGGGGTGGGGAAGGCCCCGGACACGACCTCCTCGGCGAAGGCGCGCACCGCGCGGTCCATCGCCTCGTGGAGGTTGAAGTACTGCTTGACGAACTTCGCCGGGTGCGGGGTGAGCCCCATGAGGTCCTGCCAGACCAGGACCTGCGCGTCGGTGGCCGGTCCCGCGCCGATGCCGATGGTGGGGATCGCCAGCGAGGTGGTCACCCGCTCGGCCAGGTCGGCGGGCACGCACTCCAGCACCACGGAGAAGGCCCCCGCGGCCTGCAGGTCCTTGGCGTCGGCCATGAGCTCCTCGCCCGCCTGGCCGCGACCCTGCACGCGGTAGCCGCCGAACACGTTGACCGACTGCGGCGTCAGCCCCAGGTGCGCCATGACCGGGATACCCGCCGAGACCAGCGCCTCGACCTGGGGGAGGACCCTGCGGCCGCCTTCCAGCTTGACCGCGTGGGCGCCCGCCTCCTTCATGAACCGCGCGGCGGTCTCCAGCGCCTGCTGCGGGGAGGACTGGTAGGAGCCGAAGGGCAGGTCGGCGACCACCATCGCGCGTGAGGAGCCGCGGACCACCGCGGCGGTGAGGGGGAGCAGGTCGTCGACCGTGACGGGCAGGGTGGAGTCGTAGCCGTAGACCACCATGGCCGCCGAGTCGCCGACGAGCATGACCGGGATCCCGGCCTCGTCGAACACGCGCGCGGTCATGGCGTCGTAGGCGGTGACCATGGGCCACTTCTCGCCGCGCTCCTTGGCCGCCGCGATGTCGCGGACGGTGATCCTGCGTCCCGCCTTGCCGCCGTACAGCGCGGTCGACTGGCTGGTAGAGGACATAAGTATCCCTCCGGATGAGTCTCGAGGCGCCCCTGTGGCGTACCCGGACGTTCCTGATGATTGCACGCGTCCCACCCACTCCAACAGCCCCCGGTGAGCCGGTAATCCAGTGGCGAAAGTGTCGGTGGCTGCCGAGACAATGGAGGGCGGAGGTAAGCAATCACCATGGCTCTCGAACCTTACCGGCGCCTGTTGCGGCTGCCGGGCATCCGGACCCTTCTGCTGGTGGGACTGCTCGCGCGCATTCCCTCCACGGCGACCGCGATGTGCCTGACCCTGCACGTGGTCTCCCCGAGGGGGCTGGGCCTCGGCTTCACCGCCGCGGGCGTGGTCGGCATGGCCAGCACCATCGGCATGGCCGTCGGCGCGCCCCTGTCGGGCAGGTTCGTCGACCGCTACGGCCTGCGTCCCGTCCTCCTGGCCACCACGCTGGCCCAGGCCCTGTTCTGGAGCACGGCGTGGTCGCTGCCCTACCCGGCCCTGGTGCCCGCCGCGGCCCTCGCGGGCCTGTTCGCGCTGCCGGTCTTCAGCGTCGTACGGCAGTGCCTGGCCGCCATGGCGCCCGTCGAGCAGCGCCGCATCGCCTTCTCGCTCGACTCGATGCTGGTGGAGCTGTCCTACATGGCCGGCCCCGCGCTGGCCGTCGCGGGGGTCACCGCCCTCGGCAGCACCTGGACGATGGCGATCGTCGCCGCCGGCATGACCGGCGCGGGCGTCGGCCTGATCCTGCTCGACCCGCCGACCCGCTCGGCCGAGGAGCTCGCCGAGCCGCAGGCCGCGGTCAGCCGCCGCACGTGGTTCACGGCCGCATTCGTCGCGCTGCTGGGCACGGCCGCCGCGGCCACCTTCGTGCTCACCGCCACCGAGCTGGCGCTCGTGGCCAGCATGGAGCGCTCCGGCGCGACGGCGTGGATCGGGCTGGCGATCGCGCTGTGGTGCGTGTACTCGCTGGTGGGCGGCTTCGTCTACGGGGCGCTGCCGCGTGGCTTCTCGCCGCTGGTGCTGATCGCGGTCATGGGCGTGCTCACCGTTCCCGTGGGCCTGCTGGCGGCCGACTGGCGGTGGGTGGTCGTGGCGCTGGTTCCGGCCGGGCTGTTCTGCGCTCCGGCGCTGTCGTCGACGGTCGAGGTGCTCAGCCGCTGGGTGCCCGCGGGGGCTCGTGGCGAGGCCATGGGGTTCCACGGCACCGCCCTGCTCGTCGGCGGCGCCGCCTCCGCCCCCATCGCGGGCGCGATCATCGACTCCTTCGGCCCGTCGTGGGCCTTCGTGGTCGCGGGCGCGGCGGGCCTGGCGCTGGTGGCGCTGGCCGTGCCGTTCTGGCGGCGCGGCTCGCGAACGTCGCAGGCGACCGCGGAGGAGGCCGTCCGCGAGGAGGAGAGGGTTTGAGCTGGGCCGATGCGCGGGCGTCCGGGACGGGAGGCGACGTCCTGAGGCCGACGGCGTCCGGCCACTCGCGGAGCGGCCGGACGGCACGGCCCTCTCGGTCCCGCCCGCGCGGCCGTCGAACCTGCGCGTCGTCTACGGCGGCTTCTCGGGTTGCGCAAGCGTGAGGCAGGGCTGTCGGTGTGCGGCGGCGAGGTGGTCGCAGGGCATGCGTGGCCTACGGCGGTTCCTCGGATCGCGCAGGCGTGAGGCGGGGCGGCGTTTCGGGTCCTGCAGGCGTGAGGCGGGGCGGCGTTTCGGGTCCTGCAGGCGTGAGGCGGGGCGGCGTTTCGGGTCCTGCAGGCGTGAGGCGGGGCGGCGTTTCGGGTCCTGCAGGCGTGCGGCGGTGAGCTGACGGCGGCCTGTCCGCCGTCAGCGGCCCCTCCCGTGGGCCTGCATGTGTGCGGCGGGTGCGTTGCGGGCGGCGGCCCAGACGCACCTGCGAGCGCTGCCCGGTCGCACAACGAGCACATGGAGCACGCGGAGCATGTGGGAAAAGTTATGAAACGCAACCGTTGCGTATCGGAATGCCATACGATACGGTGACGTTGCGAAACGTAGGCGTTGCGAAACTTGAACGTATCGAAATGAGAACCGACATGTCGGAACAAGCCACAGCGACAGCGGACACGGGACACCCACGCCGATGGGCCATCCTCGGCGTGCTGGTGTTCAGCCTCCTGGCCGTCGTGCTGGACAACACGATCCTGAACGTCGCGATGAAGACCATCGCCGACCCCGTGCAAGGCCTGGGGGCGACGCAGAGCGAGCTGGAGTGGGCGATCAACTCCTACACGCTGGTGTTCGCCGGTCTGCTGTTCACGTTCGGCGTGATCGGCGACAGGACCGGCCGCAAGCGGATGTTGTTCATCGGCATGGTGTTGTTCGGCCTGGCCTCGCTGGCCAGCGCCTACGCCCAGACCCCGATGCAGCTCATCCTGGCCAGGGCTTTGATGGGCATCGGCGGCGCGGCCATCATGCCGGCCACGCTGGCGATCATCTCCAACGTCTTCCCGCCCCGTGAGCGCGGCAAGGCGATCGGCGTGTGGGCCGGCGGCGTCGGCCTGGCCGTGGCGATCGGCCCGATCACCGGCGGTTTCCTGATCGAGCACTTCTGGTGGGGCTCGGTCTTCCTGATCAACGTGCCGATCGTGCTGCTGAGCATGGTCCTCATCGGCGCCGTCGTGCCGGAGTCGCGCGACCCGAAGCCGTCCAGGCTCGACCCGGTCGGCGTGCTGCTGTCGATCGTGGGCCTGGTCGCCGTGGTCTACGGCATCATCCGGGGCGGTGAGCTGGCCACGGTCGCCGACGTCGAGGTGCTCGCGCCGACGCTGTTCGGCCTGGCGGTGCTGGCGGCGTTCATCTGGTGGGAGCGGCGCATCGACCACCCCGCCTTCGACGTGTCGAACTTCCGCAACGTCCGCTTCAGCACGGCCATCGGCCTGGTCGGCATCGTCTTCTTCGCCATGATGGGCGGGATGTTCTTCCTGACGTTCTACATCCAGATCGTCAAGGGGTTCAGCCCGGTCGAGGCGGGCGCGCTGATGATCCCGTTCGCCGCCGCCCAGCTGATCTTTGCGCCGCTCAGCCAGCGCGTCAACGAGCGCTTCGGCGCCAAGGCCACCGCCACGGTGAGCATGCTGATCGTGACGGCGGCGCTGGGCGCCTATGCCCTGTTCGACCGCGACACGCCCGTGCTGCTGATGGAGGTCGTCTTCTTCGTCCAAGGCGCCGCGATGGCCAACCTCATGCCGCCCGCCACCACCGCGATCATGGAGTCGCTGCCCCGGGAGAAGGCGGGCGTGGGCTCGGCGATGAGCAACACCGTCCGGCAGGTCGCCGGCGCGCTGGGCGTGGCCGTCCTCGGCTCGGTGCTCTCCTCGTCCTACCGCGGCGAGGTCGCCCCGGCCCTGGCCGGACTGCCGGAGAACCTGCAGCACGTGGCCGGCGAGTCGATCATGGGCACCGTGGGCGTGGCGCAGGCGATGGGCGCCCAGGGCCAGGCCCTGCTCAAGCCCGCGTTCGACGCCTTCATCCATGGCATGCACATCACCGCCCTGGCCTCCGCGGTCATCACCCTGCTGGGCGCCGCGGCGGTGGCCAGGTGGATGCCCGGGAAGGCGCGTGCCGTACCGCAGCAGCACGAGACCAAGGAACCGGCTGTAGTGTGAGGCCGCGATGAGCATGTCGACGACGACGGCCCGCCCGGCGGGCCGTCCGCGGAGTGAGAAGGCCGAGAAGGCCATCCTGGAGGCGACCCTCGACCTCCTGGGCGAGGGCATGGGCGTCTCCGAGCTGTCGATCGAGGCGATCGCCTCCAGGGCGGGAGTCGGCAAGACGACGATCTACCGCCGCTGGTCGAACAAGGAGGACCTGGTCGTCGACGCGCTGGCGACGCTCAAGGCCCCGGTGCCGGAGCTGGCGGGGGAGTCGGTGCGCGACGACCTCGTCACGCTCCTGGAGGTCATGCGCACCGAGGCGGGCCACGTTCGCCGGCGGTGCGTGATGAACATCGCGATGAGCGAGTCGGACCGGCATCCGCAGCTGTTCGCGAAGTTCCGCAAGATCGCCATCGAACCGCGCAGGAACGCCGTGCGCGCGGTCCTCGAACGCGGCAAGGCCAACGGCGAGCTGCGCGCCGACCTGGACGTCGAGCTGGCGATGCAGACGCTGACGGGCGCGATGATCGTGCACACCAAGTGGCACCAGGGGGAGCCGCTGGCCGAAGACCTGTCCGAGCGCATCGTGGACATGGTCCTGGAGGGCATCGCAGCCCGATAGCCGCTCTCTCCCGCCGGTGGGGGTGTTTTTCCTGTACGGCGGAGCCGGGTTGCGCCCACCCGCCGACCGTGGCCGGCGGCACTCCAGGGTGACGCTCACCGGCCGCGCGGGGCCGGCCGCCGCAACGGCGCCCGGCCAGGCGCCTGGGTGGTCATGCGTGGAGCGCCTCCCTGAGGAAGGGCTTGCGGGTGGCCCGGAACGTCTGCCCGAAGGCAATCCCGGCAGAACGCGATCGCCGGATGGTAGACGATTCCCGGCAGAAGACGATCACTGGGCAGAAGACAGTCCTGGGCAGAACATCTCTCTAGGCAGAACGTGAGCCATGTTCTAGTCTCGCGGCCATGCCCCCCTCGCGCAGGTTCGCGGTCCTCCTGGCGCTGACAGCGGGACTCCTGCTCCCCGCGAGCGCCGCCTTCGCGCACGAGGAGCGCGAGGTCACCCTCCCCGACGGCACCGGCAGCGTGCCCGCCTACCGCACGGCCGAGCCCGACCTCCTGGTTTGCAAGAGCGATCTGGCCGACTTCCGGCGGCGCATCGCGGGCTTCCCTGAAGACCTCAAAACGCGAAATATCCGATTATTTGAGAAATGCCAACAGGATGGTTTCCGCCACCTCCAGGAAGCCGTCGACAAGGTGGACAGGCCGGGCATGACGATCGGCATCCTGCCGGGCCTCTACCGCGAGGAGCCGAGCCAGGCCGCGCCGTCCGGCGCCTGCGCCGCCCTCCCGGCCCGCTGGTCGGTCTGGGGCTACCAGATCCTCTCCTACGAGCAGCAACAGCAGTGCCCCCACAACCAGAACCTGGTCGCCGTCCTCGGCAAGAAGGACCTCCAGATCGAGGGCACCGGGGCCGATCCGCTGGACGTGGTGATCGACGCGGAGTACCGCAAGCTCAACGCCATCCGGGCCGACCGCGCCGACGGCATTTATTTCCGGAACTTCACGGCGCAACGGACGACCTTCAACGCCGTCTACATCCTCGAGACCGACGGCTTCGTCATCGACCGGGTGCTCGGCCGCTGGACCGACGAGTACGGCTTCCTCACCTTCGCCAGCGACCACGGCCTCTACACCGACTGCGAGGCCTACGGCAACGGCGACGGCGGCCTCTACCCGGGCAGCGCCTCCAACATCAACGAGGGCCGCGGCCACGACGTCACCCGCTACGCCATCGAGATCCGCCGCTGCAAGTCACACCACAACGCCCTGGGCTACTCCGGCACGGCGGGCGACTCGATGTACGTCCACGACAACGAGTTCTACGCCAACATGGTCGGCGCCACGATGGACAGCCTGTGGCCCGGCCATCCCGGACTGCCGCAGAACCACGCCCGCTTCGAGAACAACAAGATCTACGACAACAACGCCGACTACTACCGCTACCTGCGTGACGGCACGTGCCGCAAGCCCCCGGCCGAGCGCGGCTACGAGCGCGGCGTGGTGTGCCCGCAGGTCGGCGTGCCGTCCGGCACGGGGATCCTGGTCGCGGGCGGCAACTACAACGTCTTCGCGAACAACGAGGTCACCGGGCACAGGCGCGCGGCGTTCCAGCTCTTCGGCGTCCCGGCGGTCATCCGCGGCGAGGACGATCTCGCCAAGCAGGCCGACACCTCCAACCACAACCGCTACGAGGGCAACCGGTTCGCAGGCAACGGCCTGGACGTCTGGTGGGACGGCCAGGGCACGGGCAACTGCTTCCAGGGCGACACGGGCCGCTCCACCCCGGCCGTGCTGCCGGTGTGCGGGGACCGCGCGCCGGCGTTGTCGGGCGGCTCCAGCCGCCTGCTGGCCGAGCCGGTGAAGCTCGCCAAGCTGTACCTGTGCGCCGACTTCAGCGCCGCCGAGGCGCGCCTGCCCGCCGGGTGCGACTGGTTCGGCGCCTCCGGCCTGGGCAAGCTGGAGGCCCAGCTGGCGCTGGGCGGCTCGATCGTCCTCGGCCTGCTGGCGATCCTCTTCGCCGCCAGAGCCCGGCACGGCACCCTGCTCAACATGCGCGCCAGGTCCAACGCGCGCACGAAGTCCGAGGTACGTAGCAGGTCCAACGTGCTCGGCAGGCCCGACGTGCGCAACGCGACGCTTGGCGTGAGCGGCACCCTGCCCGACGCGCCCGGTGTAAGCGGCGCCGAGTCCGACGTGCGCGACCCCACGCCCGGTCTCCACGACCAGGCGCCCGCCAGGCGCCACAGCATCATCCTCCTGGCCGCCACCGCCGCCGGTCTCCTCGGTCTCGCGCTCGACGTCGTCGCCGCCGTCGCCGACGCCCCGGTCCTCGCCGGGCTCGCGGTCCTCGGCCTGGGCGCCTGGATGCTCGCCCTCGGCCTGCTGCTCAGGCGCGCCCGCCCCGTCTTCGGCTGGTTCACCGCCGTCATCGGCCTGCTCGGCCTCGCCGACGCCGCCGACCGACTCGTTCACCTCATCCCCGCGATCCCGCTGAGCCCCGGCTGGATCCGCGGCCTGCTGACCGGGATCTGGGTGCTGTGGGCGGTCGTCGTCCTGGCCCCGCGGCCCAGCCGTACCCGGGGCGAGGAACGCCACGCGCCGAAGGTCCTGGCGTGAGAAGGACCCTCACGCTCGGGGCCCGCCTGTGCCTCGCAGTCCGCCTGCGCCTGGCCGCCCGCCTGTCCCAGGTCGCCTGCCTGTGCGTCGCCGCCTGCCTGTGCCTGGCCGCCTGCGGCCCGCAGTCGACCACCCACCACCGCCCCGGCACCGCCCACGACGTGGTCACCGGCCCCGCGACGCCCGCGCCCGGCCAGGCGCACGCCGAGATCACGATCACGCGCGGCCGGGTGTCCCCGCCCCCCGGCTGGCTGGAGGTCGCCGAGGGCAGCCCGGTGACCATCACCGTCACCAGCGACACGCCCGACGAGCTGCACGTCCACGGCTACGACATCAAGGCCGGCCTGCCCGCCGGCAAGCCCGTGACCGTGCGCTTCACCGCCGGCCTGACCGGCGTGTTCGCCGTCGAGACGCACCGGGCCAAGCTCGTGCTCACCCAGGTGGCCGTGCGGTGACGGGCGTCCTCGCCCACGGCGTCGGCGAGCGCTCCGACCTGCCCATCCCGCTCTTCTACGCCTACGCCGGCGCGTTCGCCGCGCTCGTGGTCTCCTTCCTGGCCCTGGGCCTGCTGTGGGCGGATCCGCGCTTCCGCGGCGACCGGGCAGGCCGCCCCCTGCCGGTCCGCCCGCCCGCCACGCCCCTGCGCGTCCTGACCCTCGCCGCCCTGCTGTACACCGTCGCCTGGCTCCTGGCCGGACCGGCGGAGGGCAACGCCGCGCCGTACCTGATCTATGTGCTCTTCTGGGTCGGCCTCGTGCCCGCCTCGCTGCTGCTGGGCCCGGTCTGGCGGCTGCTGAACCCCTTCCGGCTGCTGCCCGACCGGCCCCGCGCCCCGCTGCCGCCCCGCCTGGGGTACTGGCCCGCAGCGGCGGGCCTGCTGGCCTTCACGTGGATGGAACTGGTCGCCCCCGAACCGGCCGCCCCGGCGACGCTGCTGGCCTTCCTCGTCCTGTACGGCGGGGTCCAGCTCGCGGGCGTCCTGCGGTACGGCCACGCCTGGCTGGAGCGCGGCGACCCCTTCGAGGTGTACTCGACGCTCATCGGCCACCTGGCACCGGTCGGGCGGCGCGCGGACGGCCGGATCGTGCTGCGCAACCCCTTCGACGGCCTGGACGCCATCGCGCCCGCGCCCGGCCTGGTGGCCACGGTGTGCGTGCTGCTCGGCGGCACGGGCTACGACGGGCTGTCCACCGTCCCGGCCTGGATCCGGGTCCTGCAGTCGGGCCCGGGCACCGCCTTGGGCACGCTGGGCCTGCTCGCGGCGATCGTCCTGGTGGCGCTCCTCTACAGTGCCTGCCTCGCCCTGGCCGGGCTGATCGGCCGCACGCGCGGCCTGCGGCCCCGCTTCGCCCACTCCCTGGTGCCCGTCGCCGCCGGCTACCTCGTCGCCCACTACTTCTCGCTGCTGGCCGTCGAGGGGCAGCGGGCGGTGATCCTCGCCCTGGGCCTGGAGGTCCGGGTCAACGCCGAAGCGGTGTCCCCGGGCGTGATCGCCACGGTCCAGGTGGCCGCGATCGTGGCCGGGCACGTCGCGGGCGTGGTGGCGGCGCACGACCGGTCGGTGCGGCTGCTGCCCCCGGCCAGGGCCGTGGCGGGGCAGCTGCCGCTGTTCGCGCTGATGCTGTGCTACACGATCGGCGGCATCAGCCTGCTGCTCGCGTGACGGGCCCGCGTGAGCGGCGTCACGAGGGCGGCTGCTCGCGCCAGCCGTTGGTGATCGGCAGGCGGCGGTCGCGGCCGAAGTTC
Source organism: Thermoactinospora rubra (assembly GCF_002093975.1). GTDB lineage: Bacteria > Actinomycetota > Actinomycetes > Streptosporangiales > Streptosporangiaceae > Nonomuraea > Nonomuraea rubra_A. Next base: position 8,586 of record NZ_MSZZ01000025.1, on the reverse strand, counting down.
TTCGGCGTGATCTTCGGCCCCGGCGGGTACTGGCGCCGCTTGTACTCGGCCAGGTCCACCATCCTGATCACCCGCGCGACCAGCGCCGGGTCGTGCCCGGCGGCGATGAGCTCGGCCGAGCCCATGTCCTTTTCGACGTAGTCGTCCAGCAGCCGGTCGAGCACCTCGTACGGCGGCAGCGAGTCGGTGTCGCGCTGGTCGGGCCGCAGCTCGGCGCTGGGCTCCTTGGTGATGGAGTTCTCGGGCACGGGTCGCTCGGCGTCCAGCAGGAACCAGTCGTAGGAGTGGGCGTTGCGCCAGCGCGCCAGCTCCCACACCATCGTCTTGGGCACGTCCTTGATCGGCGCGAAGCCGCCCGCCGAGTCGCCGTAGAGGGTGGAGTAGCCGGTCGCCAGCTCGCTCTTGTTGCCGGTGGTGAGCACCAGGTGGCCGTGCTGGTTGGACAGTCCCATGAGGATCATGCCCCGCACGCGCGCCTGGAGGTTCTCGGCCGCCAGCCCCGACAGCTCGATCTCCTTCTCGAAGGCGTTGACGATGTCGGCGATCGGGACGATCCGGGAGGTGACGCCCTGGCGGCGCACCAGCTCCTCGGCGTCGGCGATCGAGTGCTCGGAGGAGTAGCGCGAGGGCATCAGCACGACGTTGACCCGCGACGGGCCGATCGCGTCGGAGGCGATCGTGGCGGTGAGCGCCGAGTCGATGCCGCCCGACAGGCCCAGGATGACCGACTGGAAGCCGTTCTTGGCCACGTAGTCGCGCACGCCCAGCACCAGCGCCGCGTAGACCTCGCCCACGTCGTCCAGGCGCGGCGCGATCACGGGCGGCTCCGGCTCGTAGGGCGGCAGCGGGTCCTCCGACAGCACGAGCCGCTCGACCGTGATGACCGAGCCGTCGCCCGCGTCGTGCTCGGCCGTTCCCGGCGCCGCGGTGCCCCGGGGCAGGTCCAGGTCGACCACCAGCAGCTCCTCGCGGAACTGCCCGGCCCGCGCCACCAGCTCGCCGGAGGCGTCCACGACGATCGAGTCGCCGTCGAAGACCAGCTCGTCCTGCCCGCCGACCTGGTTGACGTAGGCGAGGGCGCAGCCGGCCTCGCGGGCACGGCGCGCGCACAGCTCCAGCCGGACGTCGTCCTTGTTCCTCTCGTACGGCGAGGCGTTGGGCACCACCAGCAGCCCGGCGCCCGCCTGGCCGACCACGGCGACCGGCCCGCCGTCCTGCCACAGGTCCTCGCACACCGCGAGCGCCACGTCCACGCCGTGCAGGCGGAAGATGGGCAGCCGGTCGCCGCGGATGAAGTAGCGGTACTCGTCGAAGACGCCGTAGTTGGGCAGGTGGTGCTTGGCCGTGCGGGCGACGACCTTCCCGCCGAACAGCACCGCCGCCGCGTCGAGCGGCGCCCCTTTGGGCTGGCCCACCCTCGGCTCCAGCCCCGCGCGGTCGACGTAGCCGACGACCACGGGCAACCCGCCCAGGCCCTCCTCGGCCAGCCTGGCGGCCGTCCGCTCCAGCGCGGCGATCGACGCCTCCACGAACGACGAGCGCAGCACCAGGTCCTCCACTGGATAGCCGGTGAGGAACATCTCGGTGAAGACGGCCAGGTGCGCGCCCCGGTCGGCGGCGCGGCGGGTCCATTCGATCAGCTTGTGGGCGTTGGCGGTCAGGTCTCCCACGACGGGGTTGGTCTGTGCCAGGGCGATGCGCAGCTGTGCCATGTCCTCAGCCTAGTGCCCCCCGTTTCTTATCGTCTATGTGACGATAAACGTGGCGGGACGGCCTCCAGCGACGGGCGCTCGCCGAAAGCAGTCACATGCCGCTCGACGCGGCCCTCTTCCGGATGGCGGGGCCCAGGGCCAGCATGCCCGCCGCGGACAGCAGCCCGGCCGCGCCCACGCTGAACCACAGCGCGTGCCTGCCCACCTCCAGCAGCGCGCCGCCGAGGAGGGGCGCCAGCACCGAGGCCGCCGCCCAGGCGAAGCCGAACAGGCCCGCGTACCGGCCGCGCAGGTGCGGCGGCGCCAGCACGGCCACGACCGTCCCGGCGATGCCTGCCGTGACGATCTCCCCGGCCGTCCAGACGGCGATGGTGAACGCCAGGCCCGCGGTGGTGGTGACGAAGGCGGTCAGCCCGAAGCCCACGCCCATGACGGCCAGACCCAGCGCCATCGTCCTGGCCAGGTCGCGCCGGCCGAGCCAGTCCGACACCAGCGGCTGCACGACCACGATGAGCACGCCGTTGAGGGCCATGGCCAGCCCGAACTGTCCCGTGGTGAGCCCCGCCCCGGCCATGGCGACCGGCAGCATGGTCACGGTCTGCAGGTAGACCAGGGCGTTGCCCAGCACGACCAGCGTGAAGGCCACCATGAGGCGGTCGCGCAGCACCACGGCCAGGCCCTTGCCGTCACCGCCCCGCTCCGGCCTGGTCTCCGGCACGGCCCGCCACACCAGCACGGCGAAGACCACGCTGGAGACCGCGTCGATCCAGAACAGCCACGTGAAACCCAGCTCGGCCAGGCGGCCCCCGGCCGTCATGCCCACCGCGTAGCCCAGGTTGACGGCCCAGAACAGCAACCCGTACGCCCGGGGACGGTCCTCGGGCGAGACCAGGTCGGCCACCAGGGCGTTGGACGCGGGCCGGTAGGCGTCCACCACCAGCCCCAGCACGAACATCGCGGCGAGAATGGCCGGCAGGGAGGAGCTGTAGCCGAGCGCGAGCAGGGTGGCGCCCGTCGCCAGCATGCCGCCGGACAGCGTGGCGCGGCGGCCGATCCGGTCGGTCAGCACCCCGGCCACCAGCTGCGACGCCAGCGATCCCGCGCCGAAGACGGCCATCACCGCGCCCGAGGCGGCCGGCGACAGCCCGCGCGCCTGGGTCAGGTAGACGCCGATGAACGGCAGCACCATGGTGCCCAGGCGGTTGACCAGCGTGCCGCCCCACAGCGCCCAGAACGGCCGGGGCAGCCCGCCCACCTTGCCGGCCACGAAACCGGTCACAGAGCTGGTCACAGAGCTGGTCACAGAGCTGGTCATGGAGCCGGCCACGGAGCCGGTCGCGCGGCGGGGGACAGGAGGCACAGGAGTCGTCTTCATGACGCTAGTGTCCGGACACCCCCGCCCGTCCCGCGATCGTTTTAGGGCACACTAAAAGGTATGGGGATCGAGTGGGAGCTGGCGCCGGAGGACCTGGCGCGGCTGCGCTTCGCCTTCTCGCCGATCTGGGAACTCGTGGCGAGCCTGCGCACGCTCCGCGACCCGGCCCGCCAGGCCGTACACCTGCCGTGGGTCAGGGCCGCGCGGCCCCGCCTGGCCGGGCTGGACATGAGGGAGCTGTTCGCGCTGGTGCCGCCCGAGGGCTACATCGCCGACTTCATCACCCCGCCGCCCGACACCCCGCTGCCCGACTTCCCGGCCGAGCTGGAGCGGGTACGGCAGGCCGACCCGGCGCGCGTACTGGAAGAGGTGCGCAGGCTGGGGGAGGACCCGGCGCTCGACCGGCTGAGGGCCGACCCCGAGGCGGGCATCCAGCGGGTCGCCGACGCCCTGGAGGCGTACTGGCAGGCGTGCCTGGCCGAGTACTGGCCGCGCGTGTACACGCTGCTGGAACGCGACGTGCTGCGCCGTTCCCGCCGGCTGGCCGAGGGCGGCGCGCACGCCCTGTTCGCCTCGCTGGACCCGGCCGTCACCTGGACCGGGACGCGGCTGCTCATCGACAGGCCCTGGTGCGAGATCGACCGGCCGCACGGCGAGGGGCTGGTGCTGGTGCCCAGCGCCTTCTACTGGCCGGCGGTGGCCGTCATGTCCGCCCCCTACCAGTCGATGCTCGTCTATCCCGTCCACGGCGTGGGCACGCTGTGGGAGCAGGGACCGCCGCCCGCGCCCGACGCCCTGGCCGCGCTCATCGGCCGCAGCCGGGCCCGGATCCTCCTGGCCCTGGGCGAGCCCGCCACCACCTCGGCGCTGGCCCGCCGCATGGACATCACCCCGGGCGCGGTCAGCCAGCACCTGGGTGTGCTGGCCGACAGCGGCCTGGCCGTCGGGCTGCGGGTGGGCAAGCAGGTGCTCTACCGGCGCACCCCGATCGGCGACTCGCTCGTGGGTCAGGCGTAGCGGCTGGACTCCAGCAGCCAGTCCAGGTGCGCGCGCGGCGCGGCCAGGTAGGCGCACGCCACCTTGCTCACGTCCCTGGCGGTCTTCGCGTCCACGTCGCCCAGCGGCAGCGTCCTGGCCGCCGCGCCCATGTCCTCGCACCGCTCGGCGATCCGGTCCAGCACCCAGGCCGTCGCGGCCTGCTCGTCCAGCCCGTACTCCCGGATCGCCAGCACCACCATGTTGTGCGGGTCGCCGTGCTCCTTGGGCCGGCTGGCCACGTCGTTGCACCAGGCCGTGACGTCGGCGCACGCCTCGACCAGCTCCTGCCACGGCTCGCTGGTGCGCAGCCAGGCCGGCACCTCCACCCGCAGGCACGGCTCGACCAGGTCGTACAGGTACGGCCCGACCGTGCCCCTGCGCAGCGCAGGGTACTCGCTCAGCGTGGGGACGCGGCCGGTGAGCCGGTTCTCCGCCTCGGCACGGCATGCGTCGTGCTGGTTCTTCAGGTGCCCCGCGAACCGGGAGCGCCAGTGGTCGCTCATCCTCGCGCTGGTCACCCGCCACAGGTCGGCGAAGGCCGCCTCCAGCGGATGCCCCGCCGTACCGCGGAGGAAGCCCTGGAACAGCTCCAGGCGGCACGGCCCCTCGTCCAGCTCGTCGTCCAGCTGGAACAGCCACGTCAGCCATTGCGCGAACAGCGCGGCGGCGGCCGCGTCGAACTCGGCGAACGCCCGGGCGGCCAGGCGGTGGAAGCCGGCGCCCGGATCGGCGCGCAGCCCCGTGCGCCGGGCCCAGTCCAGGACCGCCGCCTCCACCGCGTACACCGACGGGTGCATGCGGCACGGCGCGGCCAGCATCGGCACCCGCTCGGTGAGCGGCAGCAACTGCTCGGCGGCGCTCCGGGCCGGCACGCGGGAGCGGGGCAGGAGCGACGACAGCGACCTCAGCACGGACCTCACAGGCAACTCGTTTCCCACAGGGGGCCGAACAGCCAGTTTCCCGCCGCGTGCGGGTCGTCGCCGGTGTAGTACTCGCGCGCCGCCGCGACCAGCTCCGAGACGGTCAGCGTGCCGTCGCGGTCGCGGTCGAGCCGGTCGAACGCCTCGTCCACCTCGTCGTAGGCGACGCCGAACGCGCTGAGCATCACGCGGAACTCCCGGGGGCCGACCCGGCCGTCGCGGTCGTGGTCGCACAGGTCGGCGACCGCCTCGGCGGCCGGGTGGAAGACCGGCTGGAACAGTTCGCCCGCCACGAACGCCGCCGTCATCCCGGCGCGGAAGTCCGCCGCGGTCAGCCGGGCGTCGGCGTCGCGGTCCAGCGCCCGCGTCAGGGCCGCCCAGATGCCGTCGAGGCCGTCGACGAGCCGGCGGCCGGTCAGCGAGGTCGGGGACTCGCCGAAGCCCACCAGGAGCCTGGCCCCCAGCCCCAGCAGGTCCTCCCGGTCGATCTCGCCGCCGCCTCCCACGTCCAGATGGCCGAACGCCCGATCCAGCTTGTGCTCGCGCAGATCGATAGCCATGCCGCCTCCCCCGAGACTTCGCGTGATCACAGTAGGACGGCCGGTGACGGTTTGTCAGCGAGGCACCCCGTGTCGTCCGCGCCGCCGTTCTTGCCGGTAACGTGTCCGAAACACGGATAGTGCATGCTGGGTATGCCTGGCAGAGAAAGCTGGGGAAGTCTTCGAAGGAGTGCCGTTGGACCGCCAGCAGGAGTTCGTGCTCCGCACGCTCGAGGAGCGGGACATCCGGTTCATCCGGTTGTGGTTCACGGACGTGCTCGGCTTCCTCAAGTCGGTGGCGATCGCCCCGGCCGAGCTCGAAGGCGCCTTCGCCGAGGGCATCGGCTTCGACGGCTCGGCCATCGAGGGGTTCGCCCGCGTCTACGAGTCCGACATGCTCGCCAAGCCCGACCCCTCGACCTTCCAGATCCTGCCCTGGCGCAGCGAGTCCCCCGGCGCGGCGCGCATCTTCTGCGACATCCTCATGCCGGACGGCTCGCCCTCCCACGCCGACCCGCGCTGGGTGCTCAAGCGCGCCCTGGCCAAGGCCGCGGACATGGGCTTCACCTTCTACACCCACCCCGAGATCGAGTTCTTCCTGCTCAAGAGCCGGCCCGAGGCGGGGGAGAAGCCCGAGCCGATCGACTCCGGCGGCTACTTCGACCACACGCCGCACAGCGCCGGACACGACTTCCGCCGCCAGGCGATCATGATGCTGGAGTCCATGGGCATCTCAGTGGAGTTCAGCCACCACGAGGGCGCCCCCGGCCAGCAGGAGATCGACCTGCGCTACGCCGACGCGCTCACCACGGCCGACAACATCATGACCTTCCGGCTGGTCATGAAGGAGGTCGCGCTGGAGCAGGGCATCTGGGCGTCCTTCATGCCCAAGCCGTTCACCGACTTCCCCGGCTCGGGCATGCACACGCACATGTCGCTGTTCGAGGGCGACCGCAACGCCTTCCACGAGCCGGGCGCCGAGTACCAGCTGTCCAAGACCGGCCGGTCCTTCATCGCCGGGCTCCTGCGCCACGCGGCCGAGATCACCGCGATCACCAACCAGTGGGTCAACTCCTACAAGCGGCTGTGGGGCGGCGCGGAGGCGATCGCGGGCCAGGGCGGGGAGGCGCCCTCGTACGTCTGCTGGGGGCACAACAACCGCTCGGCGCTGGTGCGGGTGCCCATGTACAAGCCGCACAAGGGCGGATCCACGCGCATCGAGTTCCGCTCGCTCGACTCGGCCTGCAACCCCTACCTCGCCTTCGCGGTGATCCTGGCGGCGGGCCTGAAGGGCATCGCGGAGGGGTACGAGCTGCCGCCTCCCGCCGAGGACAACGTGTGGGCGCTGACGAGCTCCGAACGGCGCGCGCTGGGCATCAGGCCGCTGCCCCAGTCGCTGGACGAGGCGATCGGCATCATGGAGCAGAGCGAGCTCGTGGCCGAGACGCTGGGCGAGCACGTCTTCGACTTCTTCCTGCGCAACAAGCGGAGTGAGTGGCGGGAGTACCGGCGGCAGGTCACCGAGTTCGAGCTGGGCCGCTACCTGCCGGTGCTGTAACCGCAGGTCAGCGAGGATTTCACGGGTAGGGCAGGCGTGGGGCCATCGGCGGCGAGTCGCTGGCCCCACGCCTTTTGATCACTCCTGGGCCGTCTGTGGGCCGTCCGACCGTGAATCGGCGGCCTCATAGACCCTGTCCACAGCTCTCCGGGTGCGTCCGTCACTACTTGGCATGAGATGGGTGTAGACCCGGAGTGTGAAGCCGGGATCGCTGTGCCCGAGGTACTGACTGAGCGCCTTGATGTTCTCTCCCGCATCCAGGAGCACCGAGGCGTAGAAGTGCCTGAGCGCGTGCATGCCGCGCTCACGGGCCGCCTGGTGTCGCTCCCTCCCGTTCGGCGCTGGGATGACGGCAACGGCCATGTTCGCCGGGCAGATGTCGCGGGGCAGGTTGCAGATCACCTTGGTACGGCGGCGCATCTCCTCGCGCAGGCCGCGCATGCCGACCATGGCGTACTCGATGTCCTCATCGTCGTCCCCGGCGCGGTAGCGGTGCGCGCACCCCTCCAGCGGGGACAGGTCGCCAGTGCCCTTGAGGTCGTACAGCTGCAGCCCGGCGCGCAGGTCCAACGCGGCGATGAGGCGCTGGGCGCGGGCGGTTAACGCCTCCACAGTGACGGTCTTTGGCCTGTACGACGGGCCAGTAGGGGTACCGGCGGCGGTGCCCGCCGTGTCCGTGGCGGGGCGGCCGGTGCCGTGGTCCGAGCGGGCGAAGGCGGCCAGGACGATCGGCAGGGCGGCGACGATGGCCACCGCCACGATCGGCCCCAGCGTGTGCAGCACCAGCCGGGAGGAGGACGGGGTGCCTTCGGGCAGCGACCACGGCAGGTAGGGCCAGGCGTTCATGCCGAGCGTGAGCCCCAGGAACAGCCCCTCAATCCGCACCAGCGTGTGGTTGTTGAGTGGCTGGCCTGGGTGCCTAGGTAAGCGCGGGACCCACGATCATGAGCAGGGCTAGGGACAGAAACGGCTCCACCAGCCAGGCGAAGATCCAGCCTGGCGACCAGGGGGCCGCACCGTCAGCGGCGAAGTGCTGGACGCCTGCGATGGGCCAGGCCTGCGCCAGCTCCAGCGCCAGGGAAATCATGAAGCCCGTAACCAGCAGGCGACGCATCCGCAGCCTGCCAGGCGCGCATCTCCGGATTCTGGGCCAGCGCGTGCAGCCCTGCGGCCTGCTGGGTGGCCTTGCACCGCTTGCGGACCTTGGGGGTCTCGACCAGTAGCGGCGTGTCGTCCTCTTGCAGCTGGGCCAGCAGGTGCGCCTCGGCCACCGCGGCGCGCAAGCGCTGGACGCGCTTGGTCTCCTCGGCGGCTGGGGATGGCGGCGCGGGTGGGAGCTGTGAGGCGAGGTGGCGTTCGATCTCGGCCAAACCCTGTGAGATGTCTTCGGGTGTCGGCTGAGCAATGATCGAAACCTGTGGATCTGACGGGAAGGGGTGTACCT
>NZ_MSZZ01000024.1 GCF_002093975.1 Thermoactinospora rubra | reverse complement strand
CCCCAGCCAGCTAACCCGGCCTCCACGAAACTCGGCGCGGTTCAGTCCGCGAGGAGGCCGAGCGCCATCGCCACGGTCGGCCAGCCGTCCAGCTCGGCTGACATGGTCCGCCAATTGATCTCGATCAGCCAGTCGACGTCCGGCAGGCCGTCATACGGCTCCGCGCTCAAGGGGCAGACAAAGCCCTCGGCGGTGAAGGTCGGTCCTTCCGGGATGTACCACCAGGCGGTACGCAATGCCGGGGCCGCCAAGGCTGCCAGGCCGAACACCGCGACCTGCCAGTGCGGGGGAATCATCCGTCGTAACGGGTGCAAAGGAGTCGCCTCACTGTAGAGGGGGAGCGCCCAGCATAGATCATCTGGGGATGACCGGTCCGATGCTCAGCGCCATCCGGGCCAGCGACTGCCTGGGAGAAATGGGTAGTTTTGCCCCGTGGGTTCCGCGACCTTAGTCCCGCAGACGCGCACCATGAGCGGCGAAGAGCTGTCCGCCGACGACGCCTGGACCACCCTGCGCGAGTACGGCCTGCGCCGCCTCGCCCACGACTCCTTCGTCCGCTTCCGGTACGGCGACGGCATGAGCCACTCCCGGGCCCTGGCGTTCCAGATGTGCCTGTCGATCATTCCCGGCGCGATCGCCCTGGTCGGGCTCGCCTCGGTGGCCCACCAGGAGCATCTGGGCCAGGTGCTGCAGCTGGCCCTGGCCAAGCTGTCGCCGGGCGAGGGCGGGCAGGCCGTGATGGACGTGCTCGGCGGGGGCGTCAGGAAGCGCGACGCCGTGGCGCTGTGGCTGGGCCTGGCCACCGCGCTGGTGTCGCTCGTCAGCACCATGGCGCAGGTCGAGCGGGGCGCGAACCGCATCTACGGCATGGAGCGGGACCGGCCCTTCCACCGTAAGTACGGCAGAGCCGTCGTGCTGGCCCTGACGGCGGGCGCGCTGATGGTCGGCGGGTTCACGATGATGGTGGGCGGCGCGGCCGTCGGGGACGCGCTCGCCCAGGTGTACGGCTGGACGCCGGACCTGCGGACCGGGTTCGACCTGGTGCGCTGGCCCACCGGCTTCCTGCTGGCGCTGGCCTCGACGTCGGTGCTGTTCCGCGCCGCGCCCCGGCGCCGGCAGCCGGGGCACACCTGGCTCGCGTTCGGCGCGTTCGTGACGCTGGCCCTGTGGATGCTGTTCACGCTGGGCCTGGCCCTCTACACCGGCCGGAGCGGCACCTTCGGGAGCACGTACGGCCCGCTGACCGCGGTCATGGCCCTGCTGCTGTGGGCGTTCCTGAGCTCGATCGCGCTGTTTTTGGGGCTGGCCTTCGCGGCGCAGCTGGAGGCGTGCCGGGCCAGGTGCGTGGAGCCGGCGTTGCCCGATTCCGGGCCGACCGCCGAGGAGGAGCGCGAGCCGCTGGTGGGGGCGGTGGGCACGGCCGTGATCACGGCGGTGCGCGGAGTGCTCCGCCGCGGGCAGGGGACGGACAAGGACCGCACGGCAGAGCGGCCCCGGGTCACGGGGAGCGGGTGAGGCGGACGTCGCCGTCGACGCTCCTGGCCACGACGGCGCGCCGGCTGCGCGGGCCGGCGTCCCGGAGCTCCGACCGCGCCTTGCCGGTCTCGCTGTCGGCGGTGATCCGATAGTCCGCCTCCGGCAGCTCGGCGCGCACCGGGCCGGTCTCGGAGATCGCCTCGACCCTGGTCGGCGGCGCGGCGAACGCCAGCGTGATCCCGCCGTCCCGGGTGCGCGCCACGACCTCGCCCGACCTGGTTCGCACGGCGCTGATCGAGCCCTCGGCCGTGCGCGCCTCCAGCGGCCCGGCCAGCCCCGAGGTTCTGATCGCGCCGCCGGTCGTCGTGACCGTGACCCTGCCGCTCAGCCGTACGACGCTCACCGGGTCGTCCCCGCCCCGGACGGTCAGCTCCACGTCCGGCGGCACGCGGACCGTGTAGTCGGCCCCGCAGTCGCCGACGACCATCTCGCACCGCGCGTGCAGGCGCAGCACCCCGTCCTTGAGCTCCCACGAGTTGTTCCCGTCCCGCGCCGCCTTGCCCCGTAGCCGGCGCTCGACCTGGACCTGCGCCGCCGCGCCCGGCTCGATCCGCAGCTTGCCCAGGTCCGCCTCGACGGTCAGCTCGCCGCCCGCGTGCGCGAACGTCCTCGACGAGGGCACCGGGTCCGTGTCCAGCTCGATCCCGCATCCCGTCAGCGTGGCCAGTCCCGCCAGCACGATCACCATTCGCTTCACGGAACCGATCGTCGCGTGGCCGGGGAGGCAGGCCATCGGCCATAGTGCCGAGCCGCCTCCGCCATTCGGCCGAAAGGGGCAGCCGGGCGCTACAGGGCGCCTAGCAGTTCGCTCACGTGACGCAGCGGGTCCTCGCAGACCGGCGGCCGCAGCACCACCGTGGCCGCCCCCGCCTCCGCCAGCGCGCGCACATGGTCCGCGGCCCGTACGGCGGAGCCGGCCGCCATGGCCGCCTCCCCCGGCTCGACGCCCTGGAACTCCGCCACGGCGTCCACGATGGCCCCCGGCGGCTCCCCGAGGTGCAGGTACGTGAACACCACGAGCTCGTGCCCGGGCGGCGGCGCGATGTGGGTGAGGGCGGTCGCGACCTGGCGGGGGCCGAAGCTCTCGTGCAGGATCGTGCCGTCGGCCAGGCGGCCGGACAGCGCCAGCGACCGGGGTCCCTCGACGCCCGCGAGCAGGGGCGGCGGGATCGAGGGCGGATGGACGAGCCCGACGTCCTCCAGCCGCGCCTCCCGCCCGTGCAGGGTGACGCGCTCGCCCTTCAGCAGCCCGCGGGCCGCCGTCAGCGTCTCCTCCAGCAGGGACAGCGGCGAGCGGGGCGCGGCGCCGACCTGGCGCATCCAGGAGCGGACGCCGTGGCCCAGGCCAGCCGCCAGCCGCCCGGGGTGGAGCCGCGCGAGCGTGCCCAGCTCCATGGCCAGCAGGGCGGGATTGCGCAGCGGCGCGGGCATGATGCCGATGCCCACGCGCAGGCGGGAGGTCACCGCCAAGGCCGTGGCGGCCGAGGAGACGGCGCCGGCCCAGCCCAGGTCCTCCACCACCCACAGGTCGGCGATCTGCGGCATCGCCTCCACGTCCCGGGCGAAGGAGACCAGCCGCTCGGGCGGCAGGTCCCGGTAGGCCATCACGCCGAGCCTCACGGCGACCTCCAGTAGTACCGGTACAGGCGTCCCACCTCGGCGTAGCCGGCGCGGAGGAAGGCGTTCGCGGCAGGCGTGTTCGCCGCGTCGGTGGCCGCCACGATGCGCTCCAGGCCCGCCTCGGCGAGCGTGCGCGTGCCGCGGGCCAGCAGGTCGTGGACGTATCCGCGGCCCCGGTGCTCGGGGAGGACGCCGATGTAGGCGATCGAGTGGTCGTCGGGGGCCACCAGCCCGACGGGGGAGGAGCCCGCGTATCCGACCACGAACCAGCCGGGCTTGCCCCCGCGGTGGACCAGGTCGTCGTACATCGCCTTGGCCTCGTGCTCCGCGCCCCGGGTGGCCACCTCCATCCGCGTGTCGTGGTCGAGGGAACCCTCGGAGATGCGCACGAGCAGGTCGAGGAGCGCCGCCTCGCCGAGCTCGCGGGCCGGGCGGTAGGTGAGCCGCCCCGACTCCTCGGGGATGTCGCTCCCGGCCCGCCACTCCAGCATCAGCCGCTCGACCTCCAGCACGAACCCCGCCTCGAGAAGGGCGGCGTGCTCGGTGGAGCGATCCACATGCGGCGTGAGCCCCGGCTTGAGCGCGATGTCGTGGATCATCTTGCGCAGCCCGAGCGCCGCCAGGCCGCGCCGGAGCAGGGCCCCGCCGTGCCGCGGATCGGGACCGGGCTCGAAGTGCCAGGTCACCACCGGGTCCGCGCCCCGGTAGGGCGCCCAGAAGCACACCCGGGCCGGGCCGTCCGCGAAGCACCACTCGGGACGGGTCCTGCCCTCTTCGCTCGCCGCGACCAGCTGCGAGCGGGCAGGCTCGGGAAACTCCTCGAACAACAAGCCTCCGCGGGACGGGTGACCCTCGAACGCCACCGATCATAGCCCGGGGGCGTGCGGGTCAGGCCGCGGTCGCCAGCGCCTCCGGCACCGACGGCGCCGTGTCGAAGTAGCCGTCCAGGTTCGTGATCGTCAGCAGGTTCGAGATCATTCCCGGTCCCAGCACGAGCACCAGCCGGCCGTGCGCCTGCCGTACCCGGTTGAGCGTCGTCACCAGCACCCCGAGCCCCACGGAGTCGCAGAAGGGAACCTGGGTCAGGTCGAGCACGATGTGTGGTCGCTCGTCAGAGCCGAACGCCTGGTCCACAGCCGCGCGCAGCCGGGGGGCGCCGATGGAGTCGAGGTCGCCGACGATCTGCAGGACGGTGCAGGAGCTTTCCCGCCGGGGCTTGACAACCATGTCAGAAAGCTGCCCGGGACGGCGCCGCCTATGCCTACTTTTGGCAGATGTTTTGCGTCGCTGTCCTGGTTGTCGGGGCGCTCGCGGAGGGGCTGGCGGACGGCGACGCCTTGGCCTGTGGTTTGCGCACTTTGAGCTGGTCTGTCCCAAGGACGAGCTCGATGCCTTTCACATCCGTCTGGCGAAGGTCGGCGCCCGGAATCGCCGCGGCGAGCGTCCGCGCGGAGTCCTCCCGGCCCGGGCCGTACCGGATGACCGTCTTGGTGAAGTCCTTGCGTGCCGTGTCGCCCGACGGCTGCGGCACCTTGAACCCCGCGGCGATGAGATCGGCGCGGGTCCTCGCGCCCAGGCCGGTGATCATGGTGCCGTTGAGCACGCGCACCACCACGCGCTCCGGCGGCACGGGGGTCGCGGTCGGGGAGGGCGAGGCCGAGACCGACGGGGACGGCTTGGGCGGCGCGGTGAGGTCCTCGTCGGCGGCGATGCGGCGGAACAGATCGCGCGCCGCCGCCCTGTCCAGCAGCACCGCCGACTCGCCTGTGGACGTGCGGTAGTCGACGTCCGAGACCGGCAGGGTGACGAACCGGACGTCGTCGAGCTTGGTGTCGCGCAGCTGGGTGACCAGGCTGTTGAGGTCCTGCCGCGGATCGATCTTGACGCTGGCCTGCACGCTCTTGATGAACCTGCCGAGCGCCGCGGGGTCGGTGAGCGTCTGCGGGCTGAGCACCCTGTCCAACAGCGCGGACATGACCTGCTGCTGGCGGTCGATGCGGTCGAAGTCGGCGCGCGAGGTGGCGCGGGTGCGGGCGTAGAACAGCGCCTTGACGCCGTCCAGCTGGTGGGTGCCGGCGGGCAGGTGGAAGTCGATCTTCTGGTCGTCGATCGGCACAGGCGTGCAGACCGTGATGCCGCCCTTGAGCGAGTCGACCACGTCGATGAAGCCCAGGACGTTGACCTCGACGTAGAGGTTGATCGGCAGCCCGGTGAGCTGCTGCACGGTCTGGACGGTCAGCTTGGGCCCGCCCAGCTGGTAGGCGGAGTTGATCTTGTGCTGGCCCTTGCCCGGAATGGTGGTCCACGTGTCGCGCGGCAGGCTCACCACGGTGATCTTGCGGTGGTCGGCGGACAGCCGGATCACCATCATGGTGTCGGTGCGCTGGCCGGCCTCCCGGCCCAGGCGCAGATTGCGCTGGTCGCCGCGGGAGAGGTCGTCGCGCTTGTCGACGCCGACGAGCAGGATGTTCATCGCGCCGCTGGACTGGACGCCGGACGCCCCGGCCTCGACCGTGCCGAAGCCGCCCAGGCCGTAGGTCGAGGTGGCCCAGACCGCGCCGGAGGCGGTCAGCACGATGCCGGACAGCAGGCCCGAGACGATCAGGTTGCGCCGCCGCCTGCGCGCGGGCACGCGGCGCGGGCGCGGCGGTAGGGTGACGCCTCCGTAGGCGTCTCCGCCCACGTGAACCCCGGCGTCCTCCACGTGCCTCACTCTACTGACCTTCGCCCCGCCGTGCCGCGCAACGCGATCGCGTGTCGCCGGGCCCCCGGCGTCGGCCAAGGCGTCGAGGGGGCACGCCCGTTTCCGGTAGCGTGAGCCCCGCCATGAAGCACTTCCCCGACTCGCCGCCGACGCGGACGGGCCTGTGGCCCGCCGTATCCGTGATCATGCCCGTGCTCAACGAGGAGCGGCACCTGGAGGAGGCCGTCACCCAGGTGCTCAGCCAGGACTACCCGGGCGAGATCGAGGTGGTGCTGGCCGTGGGCCCCTCGCACGACCGCACCCAGGAGGTCGCCGACGCGATCGCGCGACGCGACCCGCGGGTCATCGTGGTGCCCAACCCCACCGGCCGCACCCCCAACGCGCTCAACGCCGCCATCGCCGCCTCGCGCAACGGCATCGTCGCCAGGGTCGACGGCCACGCGATGCTGCCCAAAGACTACCTGCGGATCGCCGTCGAGACCCTGGAGGAGACCGGCGCGGACAACGTGGGCGGCGTCATGGCCGCCGAGGGCGTCACGCCGTTCGAGCAGGCCGTCGCCCGGGCGATGACCTCCAAGATCGGCGTGGGCGCCGCCGCCTTCCACGTGGGCGGTACGGCGGGCCCCGCCGACACCGTCTACCTGGGCGTCTTCCGCCGCACCGCGCTGCAGCGGGTCGGCGGGTACGACGAGCACTTCCAGCGCGCCCAGGACTGGGAGATGAACCACCGCATCCGCCAGAGCGGCGGCCTGGTGTGGTTCCAGCCGCGCATGCGGGTCTCCTACCGGCCGCGGCCCAACGTCAAGGCGCTGGCCAAGCAATACTTCCACTACGGCCGCTGGCGCCGGGTGGTGGCCCGCACCCACGAGGGCACGATCAACCTGCGTTACCTGGCGCCGCCGGCCGCCGTGCTGGCGATGCTCGCCGGCCTGCTGGTCTCGCCGTGGTTCCCGCTGGGACTGCTCATCCCCGGCGGGTATGCGGCGGCCATCCTCGCCGGCTCGGTCCTGACCGGCAGCGGCCTGCCGTTCCCGGTGAAGGCACGGCTGCCGCTGGTCTACGCCACCATGCACATCTCCTGGGGCCTGGGCTTCCTCACCAGCCCTCGCCGGCTGGCCCGCCCGCCGCGGTAGCCTCGCGCAGCCGCAGCAGCGTCTCGGCGATGTGCACGTCGACCGGATGGGTCACCTTGATGTTGTGCTCGCTGCCCGGCACCAGGTGGATCGGCACGTCCGGCAGGTAGCGCAGCACCACCCCGCAGTCGTCGGTCGCGGGCCGCCCCGCGAAGCCCGGGTCGGCGAAGGCCCGCTCGTAGGCCTCGCGGATCACCGACAGGCGGAAGCACTGCGGGGTCTGGCTGCGCCGCAGCGTGGACCGGTCGGGGATCTCCCTGATCACCTCATCCGGTCCCGCCACCAGGATCGTGTCGGAGCTGGGGATCGCCACGTTGACCGCCCGGTGGACGCGCAGGGCGGCCACGCACGCGCTGATGATCGCCGGATCCAGCAGCGGGCGCACCGCGTCGTGCAGCAGCACGTTGCACTCCTCCTCGCCCAGCGCCCGCACCGCCCGCCACGTGGTCTCCGGCCGCGACGCCCCGCCCGGAAGGACCCGGCTGACCTTGCCGAACCCGGCCTTGGCCACGATCTCCTCGGCCTCGGCGACGTACCCGGGGGTCATGAGCAGCATGATCTCGTCGATCTCCGGAGCGCGCTCGAACAGGCCGAGCGAGCGCTCCAGGATCGTCTTCCCGGCCAGCTTGATCAACTGTTTCGGCGTGTCGAGGCCCATGCGCTGCCCCACCCCACCGGCGAGGACCACGGCCACGGAACGCAAAGGGACGACATGCGATTCGGCGGTCATACGGCGAGGGTAACGGTCATTTCGGCCACCCCATGGCTACGCTGTGTCCACGCGCTCCCACACGACGGGAGGAGACCTGCGCCGTGCCAGAGTCGCCGCCACAGCCGCCACAGCCACCACAGCCACCACAGCCACCACAGCCACCACCATCGCTCACCCGCGAGACCACCACCGCCGCCGCGGTGCTCCTCGCCACCACCCCGGCCTGCAGGCTCCCCTGCGCCGACGGCACCCTGCTCGACCGGCTCAAGAGCCAGATCGGGGGCAGGGTGCGGGATCTCCACGTCGTCCCCGCCGGGAACGGCCTGGCCGACGACCTGCGCACGGTGGCCAAGCTCGTACGGCTGTCGCAGGGCCCGGTCGTCGTGCTCCCGGCCGACATCGTGGCCCACACCGAGGCCCTCGCGATGCTGCTGGAGCACCCCGCCCGCGGCACGGCGGCGCTGGTCTCCACCGACCGGCCGCCCGGCCCGCTGCGCCCGCCCGTCCGGCTGGAGGTGGCCAAGGTCGTCGCCGCGGGCAGCTCCTTCCACACCGTGCCGGAGGCCAACGCCACCTTCCTCGGCGTCCTGCAGGTCGGCCAGGCCCACCTGGGCACGCTGGCCGACATCGCCGACGAGCTGGCCGACCTGGTCGCCGCGGGACGGCTCGGCCCGGTCAGCCCCGTCGAGGCCATCGACCTGCTGCTCGTGGGCCTGGTGCGGGCCGGCGTCCGGGTCCGCGCCACGCTCGCCGGCCCGCTGCGCTGCGACCGCGTGACCGGCCAGTCCTCCGCCGACTCGGCCATGGCCAGGCTCGCCGAGGTCGACGAGGCCAAGGTGCGGCTCGAAGCCGCCGTGAAGGCCGACGACGGCTTCTTCGCCACCCACTTCGTGTCCTCCTGGTCGCCGCTGCTGGTACGGCTCGCGGCCCGGCTCAAGCTGGCGCCGAACACGGTCACGGGCATCTCGTGCGGCCTGGCCGTCCTGGCCGCCGTGTGGTTCTCCTACGGCGAGCGGTGGGCGCAGGTGCTCGGCGCGGCGCTGGTGTACCTGTCGTTCGTGCTGGACTGCGTCGACGGGCAGCTGGCCCGCTACACCCGCACGTTCACCCCCTTGGGCGCCTGGGCCGACGGCATGGCCGACCGGCTCAAGGAGTACCTGGTCTACGTCGGGCTCGCCGCCGGCTACGCGGCCGGGCTCGGCAACCCCGACGGCATCTGGCACCTGGCCGTCGCGGCGATGATCATGCAGGTCGTGCGGCACTGCGTCGACTTCTCCTTCTCCGGTGCCGTGCGCGACGCCGCCCGGGTGGGCGCGGCCCGCGGCCGCCCGCCCCGCTCGCTGATGGAGCCGTCGGACCGGGGGCCGCAGGGCATCCGCGCGCTGGCCGGACGGCTGGAGCGCGGCTCGGTCCTGCGCTGGGCGAAGAAGATGATCACCCTGCCCATCGGGGAGCGCATGGCCGTGATCGCGGTCACCGCCGCGCTGTTCAACGCCCGGGTGACGTTCCTGGCGCTGCTGGGCTGGGGCGCGGTCGCGACGCTCTACCAGCTGACCGGCCGCGTGGAGAGGGCCACGGCATGATCTCCGTGCACATGACGCCCGTACCCCGCAGCAGGGTCGTCGCCTACCGGGACGACGGCCCGCTCTCGCGCGGCATGGGCGCGCTCGTGGCCGGGCAGCTGCCGCCGCTGCCGCCGCTGGTGGTGGCCGCCTTCGTCATCGCCATCCTCGTGGCGATCGGCGTGGCCGGCTCCGACGACTGGGCCGTCCTCGCCTTCGCCGTCACGCTGCTGCTGGCCGGGCCGGGCAGCTCCCACCCGCACGACGGCCGCCTGGACTGGCTGGCCCCGCCCATGCTGCGGCTGATCGAGTACGTCTGCGTCGCCGCCGTGGGCTTCGCGCACCACGTCCCGCCCGTGCTGATCTTCGCGTTGCTCGGCGCGCTCGCCTTCCACCACTACGACCTGGTCTACCGGATACGGCAACGGGTCTACCCGCCGCCCTGGCTGTCCACCTTCGGGCTCGGCTGGGACGGCCGCCTCATCGCCGTCTCCCTGGGCGTGGTGGCCGGCTGGCCCGCCGCCGGCTACGCCCTCCTGGCGCTGTACCTGTGGGGCTTCTTCTGCTGGGAGAGCGCCACCTGCTGGCTGGCGGCGCCCCGCTCGGGAACCGAGACCGCCGAAGGTGAGTGACCCGCCCGATTACCCGATCAGGCGCGTCTGGCAACTACCCTTTGGGTGCCACATACTGACCTTCGACCGAGGAGTGCACGTTGCTGGGAATGGTGCTGGCCGCCGGAGCCGGACGTCGCCTGCGGCCGTACACCGACACGCTGCCCAAGGCGCTCGTGCCGGTCGACGGCGACACGACGATCATGGACATCTCGCTCCGCAACCTGGCGGCGGTCGGCCTGCGTGACGTCGTGGTCATCGTCGGCTACGCGGCGCAGGCCGTACACGACCGGAAGAAAGACCTGGAGCAGCGCCACGGCGTGCGTCTGGAGCTGGTGCACAACGACAAGGCCGAGGAGTGGAACAACGCCTACAGCCTGTGGTGCGCCAGGGAGTACTTCTCCCAGGGCGCGCTGCTGGTCAACGGCGACACCGTGCACCCCGTGTCGGTCGAGCAGACCCTCCTGTCGGCCCCGGCCACCAGCGACATCCTGCTCGCGGTCGACGACGTCAAGAAGCTGGCCGAGGAGGAGATGAAGGTCACGCTCGAGGACGGCGCCGTCCGCCGCATCACCAAGCTGATGGACCCGGCCGAGGCGTACGGTGAGTACATCGGCGCCACGCTCATCCGGCCCGGCGCGGCCGAGCGGCTGGCCGACGCGCTCAAGACCACCTTCGAGCGCGATCCCCAGCTCTACTACGAGGACGGCTACCAGGAGCTGATCGACCGCGGGGAGCGGATCCACGTGGCGCCGATCGGCGCGGTCGAGTGGGTCGAGGTCGACAACCACGACGACCTCGCCAAGGCACGCGACATCGCCGTCCGTTACTGAGAGGGGCGTAGATGCCGATCCTGGCCAGGATGCTCCCCGCCCCGCTGTACATGGAGGTACGGCGGGGCGCGGTCGCCGATCTCGGCGCGCTGCTGTCCGACAGCAGGGTGGCCACCTCGGGACGGGTCGCCGTGGCGGTCGGCCCCGGGCAGGGCGACCACATCGAGGGTCTGATCGCGCCGACGCTGCGCGACGCCGAGGTCTTCCGCGTCGCCGACGGCTCGGTCGAGGCGGCCGTCTCGCTCGGCGCCGACCTGCGCAAGGGCACCTACGAGGTGGTCGTGGGGGTGGGCGGCGGCCGGACCATCGACGCCACCAAGTACGCCGCCTCGCTGGCCGGCATCCCCATGGTGGCCGTGGCGACCAACCTGTCGCACGACGGCATCTGCTCGCCCACCGCCTCACTGACCTACGAGGGCGGCAAGGGCTCCTTCGGCGTGCCCATGCCGCTGGCCATCCTCGTCGACCTCGACTTCGTCCACGCCGCCCCCGAGCCGCTGGTGCGCGCCGGCATCGGCGACGTGGTCAGCAACCTGTCGGCGATCGAGGACTGGCAGCTCGGCAACGTCGAGCGGGGCGAGCCCATCGACGGGCTGGCCTGCTCGATGGCCCGCACCGCCGCCGAGGCGCTGATCGGCAGGCGCGACTCGATCGAGTCCGACGCCTTCCTGACCGTGCTGGCCGAGGCGCTCATCCTGTCGGGGATGTCGATGGTGATCGCCGGGTCCTCGCGTCCCTCCAGCGGCGGGGACCATGAGATCCTGCATGCCGTGGACCAGCTCTTCCCCGGCACCTCCAACCACGGCGAGCTCGCCGGCATCGGCGCCGCCTTCTGCTTCTTCCTCCGGCAGGACACCGCCCGCCTCAACCAGGTCGTGGAGTGCCTGCGCCGGCACAGGCTGCCCGTGCTGCCGACCGACGTCGGCCTGACCGTCGAGCAGTTCACCCAGGCCGTGGTGTACGCGCCGGCCACGCGCCCCGGCCGCTACACCATCCTGGAGCACCTGCGCCTGTCGGAGTCGGAGGTTCGGGAGCGGGTGGAGGACTATGTCCAGTCCGTCGGTCGCTGAGCTGCGCGCGGTCGCCCAGCCCGCAGGCACGCTGGACCGCAGGAGCGGCGAGCACTGGGCGGGCCTGCTCTACATGCGCAGGGTGTCCATCTACCTCACCTGGCTGCTGGCCAAGACGCCGATCACGCCCAACCAGACCACCGGGCTCATGATGCTCACCGGCGTGCTGGCCGGGGTCGTGCTCGGCTTCGACGGGCCGCTGGCCGCGCTCGGCGCGTTCCTGCTGGTGCAGCTGTACCTGCTGCTCGACTGCTCCGACGGCGAGCTGGCCCGCTGGACCGGCCGGACCTCGCTCACGGGCGTCTACCTCGATCGGGTGGGCCACTACTTCGCCGAGGCGGCCCTGCTCATCGGCCTGGGCTTCCGCGCCTCGGCCACGGCGCCCGACTGGTACACCGTGCTCGGCTTCGCCGCCGCGCTCGGCGCGATCCTCATCAAGGCCGAGACGGACCTGGTCGACGTGGCGCGCGCCCGCTCCGGCCTGACGGCCGCCACCGAGGCCTCGGCCGGGCAGTTCCGCTCCGGCCTGCTGGGGCTGGCCCGCCGGATCCTGGCCGCGACGAAGTTCCACCGGATCGTCCAGGCCGTCGAACTGTCGATTCTCGCCCTGATCGCCGCCGTCGTCGATATGGTGGTGGGCGACCTCACCGCGACGCGGGTGCTGACCGTGGCCTGCGCGGTCGCCGCCGCCGTCCAGGTCGTGCTGCATCTGGTGAGCATCCTGGCCTCCAGGCGGCTGGCATGACAGGAACCGTACGGCCCGCTCACCCGTCGTACTGATCGGACACGTGTGGTTTGGTGGGTGTTCACCGGTAAACCAGATACGCTTGTCCATCAGGAAAACCTAGCCAGAACCAGCAGACTCGGTGATCATGAAAGAATGTCACGCCCGTGCTCTCAACGCGTCAAGGCGATGAAGCGTTGAAGATCTCGTGCGTCATCCTCACCATGGGCAACCGGGTCGCCGAACTGAACCGGGCGGTCGAGTCCGCGCTCAACCAGATCGACGGCGACGTCGAGGTTGTGATCGTGGGCCAGGGGGTGGACGTGCCCGAGGTGACGGCGACGCCACCGGAGGGCTCGGCCGCCACCGTCAAGAAGGTGCGGCTGGAGCGCAACGTCGGCATCCCCGCGGGCCGCAACCGCGGCGTCGAGGAGTGCTCGGGCGACGTCGTGCTGTTCCTCGACGACGACGGGTGGTATGCCAACCAGAAGGTCGCCGCGCACGTGCGCGACCGCTTCGCCACCGAGCCGGATCTCGCGGTGCTGTCGTTCCGGGTGATGGACCCCGACGGCAGCGGGTCGCAGCGGCGCCACGTGCCGCGCCTGCGTGCCGGGGACCCGGAGCGGTCCTCGCCGGTGACGACGTTCCTGGGCGGGGCCTCCGCGGTGCGCCGCTCGGCGTTCCTGCAGGTGGGTGGGCTGCCGGAGCGGTTCTTCTACGCGCACGAGGAGACCGACCTGGCCTGGCGGCTGCTGGGCGAGGGCTACCGCATCGAGTACGACGCCGAGACGGTGATGTACCACCCGCAGGTGCCGCCCACGCGCCACCCGGAGTTCTACCGGCTCAACGCGCGCAACCGGGTGTGGCTGGCCCGGCGCAACCTGCCGTGGCCGCTGGCGGTCCTGTACCTGCTGGACTGGGTGGTGCTGACGCTGCTGCGGGAGCGCTCGGGGCCGGCGTTGAAGGCCTGGTTCGGCGGCTTCCTGGAGGGGCTGCGCACCCCCGCGGGAGAGCGCAGGCCCATGGCCTGGCGTACGGCCTGGCGCATGGTCAAGCTGGGCCGCCCCCCGATCGTCTAGGAGCCCGGGCGGTCAGACCGCCTCCGCCTCCCCGAACGACATCGACACCCGGGAGGCCGAGCTCGACAGCAGCGCCCGCTTGGGCAGCCCCAGCTCGCTGAGCTCCTTGGCGACCGGGTGGTTCCCCAGCCGGATGAGCGCCCCGCCGGGCCGTACCCGGACGCCGCCCACGCGAGCCCGGGCCGGGACGCGCCGCGTCACCCCGTCCAGGTGCGTGTAGGCCGTCAACGGCACCGGCACCCCGGGCACCGGCATCCCCGGCTTGATGAGCAGGTCGAGCACCATCCGCCCGTCCTTGCGGACGGTGCACCGCTTGTACGGCGAGGCCAGCCGCAGGTCGATGTCCGCCAGCTCCTTGGGGAACCCCCAGATGCCGCGCCCGGCCTCCAGGGTGAACCCCTGGTCGACGGGCAGCCAGTGGACGAACGCGCCGGCGTCGCGCAGGTTGCGCAGCCCGGGCCCGCCGGCGGACCCCGGGGGCCGGACCAGGAACGTCACCCCGAACTCGTGGTAGGTGTCCAGGTCGCCGTCCCGGTAGTCGACGAACACCAGCGTGCAGACGGCGGTGCCGGGGAAGATCTCGGCCACGTCCACTCCGGCATAGGCGAGCACGGCCCGGGCGGCGTCCGCCCGCACCGGGAACATGGCCGTGCAGACGGTCGCTTCCCGCACCTCGACGGGCATGCGGATCTCGCGGCCCTGGATCAGATGCGAAGCCATGACCCAAGTACATCAACCCTGGGGCTGGACGGCCAGCGAGAGGGTGGTGACCGTGGCGTGGCGTTCGAGCCGCGCGACGAAGGCGGGGGCGTGGTCGGGCCAGTGGTGGCGCAGGCGGGCCTCCCGGTGGCCGCGCTCGCCCATGGCCATCCGCGTCGCCGGCTGCTCCTTGAGGTCCAGGACCGCGTTGAGGACCGCCTCCACGTCGAGGGGCACGACGATGCCGCAGCCGGCTCGCCGGACGGGCTCGGCGCCCGGGGGCGTGGTGACGACCGGGACGCCGCGGCCCATGTAGTCGAGGATCTTGGTGGGCACGCCCGGCAGGGTGGTGAGCGAGAGCCCGGCCAGCGCGCCCTCGGCCATGCGCAGCGCGTGGCGGTTGGGCACGTAGCCGTACCAGTCGAGCAGCCCGGCCCGTTGCGCGTCGCGCAGCAGGGGACGCGCCTCGCGGTCGGCGCCGCCGATGAGGTCCAGCCGGACGCCGTGCGGGGCCAGCCGCTCGGCGAGGGCGACCAGCTCCGCCACGCCGCGTTCGGCCGACAGCCGCCCGATGTGGACCACCCGGGTGTCGCCCGGCGGGGACGGCGGCGTGGGCGGCACCAGGGTGGTCTCCGGCACGACGGCGTGGGCGGCGGTGCCGTACTCGGAGCCGAGGACCAGGTGGCGGCGGGCGGCGCGGGCGGCGGTGGCCCTGGCCAGCGGGCCGGCGGGCGTCTCCCGCATGTCCCACACCACGGGCGGGCGGCGGTACGGCAGCACGCGCAGCAGGTCGAGGTCGTGGACGAGCAGCAGGTCGGCGTCCCGGCAGGCGCGGCGCAGGGCGGCGCGCACCCGGCTGAGCCCCCTGCTGATCTCCCGGCCGCGTGGCACGTCGACGGCGGTCACGCGGGCGGTGGGCGTCACGTTGTGGAAGGTGAAGGGTGCGATGTAGGTCACCTCGTGGCCCGCGTCGAGGAGCGCCGCGATCTGCCTGTGCATGATCCGGGCGTCCTCGGGGTGATGGTGAATTGTCGCGACGCATACCCGCATACGACGATGCTGAGCGCCCACCCCGTCATCGGGGTGACGGCCCGTCGAACTGCCGCTTAACTTCCGACGGTCGGCTTCGCTTCCGAGGGGCGACGGTACAGCCACGTCAGCCGCGGCTCGATGATCCACTTGAACACCGTGCGGGTCTCCGGCAGGCACAGCAGGATGGCCACCGCGAAGGCGCTGGTGGCGATCGCCAGGGCGCCCAGCGGGCCGAACAGCCACGGCTGGTCCAGCCAGCCGAGCTCCTTGGCGGGCAGGACGACGACGCCGTGCAGCAGGTAGCAGTACAGCGTGCGGGTGCCGAGGTCGGTGTACCAGGTCTCGCCGCGCGGGACGAGCGCCAGGAAGGCGAAGCACATCGCCAGCGACGCCACCAACAGCCCGGTGCGCAGGCCCAGCCCCATCCACCACGACAGGTCCATGTCGGCGTAGCTGTGCTTGAAGTAGAACGGCTGCAGCGTCAGCTTGGTCTTGGAGTAGACCATCGCCACGGCCGCGGCGGCGAGCAGCACGACCACCGACACGGCCTTGATCCAGCGCTTGTTCAGCCACTCGAAGTGGTGCGGCTGCAGCGACAGACCGATGACGAAGAACGGCAGCAGGCCGAAGAACCGGTCCATGCTGAAGTCGCCGGAGATCTGGGAGAACCCGGCGAACAGGTAGATGGCGATCGACACCGGGATGGGGAACCTCATCCGCTTCCACACCGGCGTCGACAGCCGCCAGAACAGCAGCGCGATGAGGTACCAGTTCAGCCACGCCGGGTCGATGATCGTCAGGCTCCACTTCTGGCCCAGCGCCGTGCGCAGCGCCGCGTAGCCCACCTCGACGATCACGTACGGCACGACGAAGGTGTCGACCAGCTTGTTGGTCTTGGCGTTGGAGTTCCAGAAGTTGCGCGACAGGTAACCGCTGATGATCACGAACAGCGGCATGTGGAAGGTGTAGATGAAGATGTACAGCGACCTGGAGGCGTCGGCGGCCAGCGTCGGCACCAGCGAGTGACCGACCACCACCAGGGCGATGAGCAGGAACTTGACGTTGTCGAGGTACGGCTCGCGCTTGCGCTGCGGCTTCGGCTCGGCGGCCTCCTCGGCCTCCTCCTGGACGCGCGCGCCCGGCGGCTCCGGCCACAGCGTGCCGCGCTCCCGCGGCTCGCCGCCCCACAACCGCCGCTCCGGCGCCCTCGGGCCCGGTCCGGCCTCCGCGTCGGCGGAGGGCGCCTGCTGGAGGGGTGGGGAGTAGCGGATGTCGGTCACGTGGGGGAAGGCTCTTCTCGACGGGTCGGGGTCCGGCGCGTCGGCGCGGCGACGGCCGGGATCCACCTTACCGATCCGGAAAGCCCGGTGACCCGGGAACGGCGGTTCCACAGTGAACTCTGAGGTCACGTGCAGATGTTCTTCTGGTCCGCCGACACCGTGTTCTGCTCGATGGCCTTGGAGACCACCGGCGGGACGCGCACGCCGCGGTAGTCCTCGCCGATGACGACCTGGACGATCGGGCCGACCTTGCCGGGGGAGGCGGTGGCCTCCGGCGCGCTCACGCCCGGCGTGGGCGTGTACGGCTTGAGGTTGACCGGCTTGACCTTCTTCGGCCCGGCGTTGACGGTGCCGCTCATCTTGGCCGCCGCCAGCTTGGCGTAGTCGGCGTCGGCGGGCGACTTGGCGGAGTACAGCACCGTCGTGGTGGCCGTGGGCGGCGCGTTGCCGACGCCGACGACCTTGAAGCCCCACTTGGTCAGCTCGTCGGCGACCTTCTGTGCCTCGCCCTGCTTGGCGGTGCCGTTGAGCACCTGGATGCGGACCTGCTGCGGCTTGACCGTCACCGTGGGCGACGCGCTGGGCTGGGTGACCTCGACGTCCTGGGCGATCTGCTGGAAGAGCGTGGTGGCGTCCGGCTGCCGCCACTGGACCCGGTTGGGGTCGGCGGGGAAGGCCTCGACCGGGACGGTGATGAACTTGACGCCGCTGGCGGTGAGCGACTTGGCGCTGGTGGCGATGTCGATGATCTTCTGCGGATCGCCGGCCAGGTCCTTGTCCATCGACACCGACTTGGCCGCGGCGTTGACGAGGCTGAGCAGCTTCGGCACGTCGGTCAGCAGGTTGGTGCTGGTGGCC
This sequence comes from Thermoactinospora rubra, assembly GCF_002093975.1. Classification (GTDB taxonomy): domain Bacteria; phylum Actinomycetota; class Actinomycetes; order Streptosporangiales; family Streptosporangiaceae; genus Nonomuraea; species Nonomuraea rubra_A. Next base: position 186,758 of record NZ_MSZZ01000024.1, on the reverse strand, counting down.
TGCTGCACCATCTTGCTGAGCAGCTTCTGCTGGCGCTTGATGCGGTCCAGGTCGCTGCCCAGGCCGTAGTTGCGCAGCCGCATGTAGGCCAGCGCCTGCTCGCCGTTGAGCTTGTGGGTGCCGGCGGTGATGTGGAACTTGGAGTTCTTGTCATTGATCGGCTTGCTGAAGCACATCTCCACGCCGCCCAGGGCGTTGACGATGTTCTTGAAGCCCGCGAAGTCGACCTCGACGTGGTGGTCGACGCGGATCTGGGTGAGCGACTCGATGGTGTCGATCGTGCAGGCGATGCCGCCGGTGTTGTAGGCCGAGTTGATCATGTCGAGCCGGCCGGGCATGAGCTGCTTGGTCTGCTCGTTCTTGCACTCGGGGATCTGCACCATCGAGTCGCGCGGGAAGCTGATGATCTGCGCCTTGTCCCGGTTGGGGGAGATGTGCAGCAGCAGGATGGTGTCGGTGCGCTTGCCGAACGCGGCGCCCAGCCTGGCGGCCTGCTGGCCGTACTTGGCGTTGTCGCCCTCACGGGTGTCGGAGCCGACGATGAGGACGTTGAGGGCGCCGGTGAGGTTCTTGGGCCGCTCGCCGACGATGTCCTTGGCCGCGTCGTTCTGGTTGATGTCGCCGAAGGCGCTGCGGAAGGCCGCGTAGCCGGTCAGGGAGCCGCCGGTGAGGACGACGGTGAGCCCGATGCTGACCCAGGCCAGGATCCGCATCTTGTCGGGGCCCTCGGGCTTCTTGGCGCGGCGCGAGCGGGGCGGCGGGTCGGCGGGCGGCGGCTGGCTGCCCGCCCGGCGCGAGGGGCGACCGGTCGGCTCCGTGGGCGCGACGCGGCGGTCCTGGACGGACACGCCTCGGTAACCACTCATACGCCCTCCACGGCCTTTCCTCCGCGTCGCACACGGCCTCCTCGTCCGAAGATCGCCAGGCCGTCTCACGCTGGCTCGGTCGCTAGGTCCTCGCGCCACGAGATTAGGTCATCTCCGGCGTGCCTGTTGCCACGGTCGGAAAAGATCGACCGTGACCCGGGCGTGATGTTCCCGGCAGAGAGCATACTCAGACCCGGACATCTCCTGGAATAAAAACATGAACGTCTTTCAGCATGCTTGCAGGTTGGCTGCTGAGCGCTGCGGCCAGGCAGGCCAGGGGTACGGCGGGCAGCACGTACCGGTAGTCGAACTGGGCGACCGCGGGCGGAATGACCAGGAGTGCCCAGGCCACGGCCCAGGGGAGCAGCCAGGCGCCGCCGGTCGCCGGGGCGCCGGCGCGCCTGCCGTACCGCCGTCGGACCGCCGTCAGCACGGTCAGCGCGGGCGGGACCAGGAGGACGGCCAGCAGGAGCGTGCCGGGCAGGCGGGCGAGGTCCTGGTAGGCCCGTAGCCATCCCGCGTACGGCTCGGCCACCGCGGTCGTGATGTCGCCCCGCTCGTACTGCCGGGCGAAGTCGGCCCCCACCTGCGCCGGGTAGCGCACCGGCGGGGGCGGCGCGCGGTCGGGGAACTCGTAGGCGGCGTAGACCTCCGCGTCCGGGTAGACCGGCCGGTCCCAGGTGAAGGTCCTGGCCAGCTCGCTCAGCGTCGCACCGGCGTAGTCCAGCGGCTGCGAGCGGATCGCCAGCAGGGCGAAGCGGCGGGCCAGGCCGTCGTTGGCGGCGGTGAAGGTGATCCCAGGCAGCTTGACCAGGGGGGAGTCGGCGCTCCAGACATAGTCCTGGGAGGGAGGGCGCCGCCCGGGCGGGCGGGCGTCGCACAGCACGGCCAGGTCGGCGGGCGGGCGCATCCGGGCGCAGTCGGCGAAGGCCATGGTGCGGGCGTAGAGGAACGCGCCGTCCGCGCCGATGATGCCCACGCGGTGGTAGGTGGCGTAGAACCAGGCGCCGTAGGCGACGACGGGCAGGACGGCGGCGGCGAGCATGGCCAGGGCCTTGCGCCGGTGGCGGCGCAGCAGCAGCCACGCGGCCACGAGCGCGACGAGCGGCAGGCCGACCGTCCGCGTCAGGGAGGCGGCGGCCAGCAGCAGGCCGATGGCGACCGCCGGGGGCTCGGCGCGCATCGCGAGCACCGTCGCGGCCACCACCAGGGCCATGAACAGCACGTCGGAGACCAGCAGGTGTTCCAGCTGGATTTGGTAGGCGTCCAGGAGCACCGGGGCAGCCGCCAGGACGGCGATCCACCGGGGCGCGCTGCGGGCGGCGATCCAGTAGACCAGCGCGCCGACGCCCAGGCCGAGCAGGTGCTGCGTCGCCGCGACGACGGCGAAGCTGTGGAAGGGCTCCAGGAGCTTGACGAACATGGAGTAGCCCGCCGGGCGCACCAGGTCGGGGCGCGGGCGCATGACCGTGACGATGTAGGTGTAGGAGTCGGGGAACCACAGGGCGGGGCGGTAGCCGAGCATCGCCGTCGCCCGCAACGCCGCCGCCACCGCGAACAGCGCCACGAACCAGCCGTGCCGCCGCGCCCACGACAGCACGCCCACCCGGCCGGACGCGCCGGTTCGCCGTCCTGACGGCGCGTGGGCCCAACGCATCACCGGCACGCCCCCCTCCGCCGCAGCCGTCTCGCGACCCTTTCGCGGGCACCCTACCCGCCGCCTCCACCGGTTCGGACGCCGGCGCCGCACGCCCTGCGCGCATTGGATACGCTCCCGACCACCGATGGCACTCCTGGACCCCATGCGAAGGCCCTCGGCGGGCCGGGTGCTCGCCGTGTCCTCCGTCCTTCCCGCGCTCGCCGTGGCGGGCTGGCTGCTCGCCGGGCTGCCCCTGCTCCTGCTCGGCGCCTTCCGGCCGCTGCCCGCCTTCGCGCTGGGCCTGGCGGCGATCGCCCTGCTGGCCTGGGCCGCCCTGCGCCGCACGCCGGGCAAGCCCGATATGCCGGAAACGCTGGACGCCACCGCCGGCCAGGTCGCCGCCGTCTTCGCCGTCGCCGCCGGCTCGGGCCTGTTCAACGCGCTCCTCCACAGCGAGCAGCTCATCGTCAGGCGCGACCCCGCGACCTACGCCCAGTACGCCATCTGGATCGCCGAGCACGGCGGCCTGCCCATCCCCCGCCAGGAGGACGCCTTCGGCGGCCCCGACCCCGCGCTGGTCTTCGGCAGCGTCGGCTTCTTCGAGCGGCCCGAGGGCGTCGTGCCCCAGTTCATGCCGGGCCCGCCCCTGCTGTTCGCGGCCGGGCAGTGGCTGGGCGGCCTGCTGGTGAGCCCCGCCGTGCTCGGCGCCCTGGCCGTCCTCGTCGTGGCCGGCGTGGTCGCACGGCTGGCCGGGGCCCGCTGGGCGGTGCCCGCCGCCGCGGCCTTCGCCGTCAGCCTGCCGGTCCTGTACACCTCGCGCACCACCTTCAGCGAGATCCCGTCGCTGATCCTGCTGCTGGGCGGGCTGGCGCTGCTCCACGACGCCCGGGACCGCACCCGCGTGGCCCTGGCGGGGCTGGTGTTCGGCCTGGCCGTGCTCGTGCGCGTGGACGGCCTGCGCGACGTGCTGCCCGTCCTTGCCTACGCGGGGCTGCTGCTGGCCCTGGGCCGGGTGCGCCGATCCGGGCCGGGCACGGGGATCGCGCTGCTGGGCGGCCTCACGCTGGGCGCGGGCCTCGGCTTCCTGGCCGCCTACCTGCTGGCCGGGCCGTACCTGAGCTACCTGTCGCGCTCGGTCGTCCCGCTGCTGTGGATCTGCGCCGCCGTGCTGGCGCTCACCGTCCTCGGCACCGCCCTCGCGCCGCGCCTGGCCCGGCTGCGACCGCCGAAACGGCTGCCGGAGCTGGCCGCCGCCGGGGTCGTCCTGCTCATGGCCGGCTTCGCCGTACGCCCATGGGTGCAGCAGGTCCACCGCGAGCCGGTTACGCCCGAGGACGTGCTCACCGCCGACTTCATCGAGCAGATCCAGCGCGCCAACGGGCTCCCCGTGGACGGCAGGCGCCTGTACTTCGAGGACTCGCTCTACTGGGTCGTCTGGTACGTCGGCGTCCCGGTCGTCGTGCTCGCCACGGTGGCGGCAGCGGTGCTGGTCCGGCGCCTGCTGCGCGACGGGGCGTCCTTCGAGTGGCTGCTCCCGCTGGCCGTCGTCGGCTGGACCACCGTGACCACGCTGCTGCGTCCCGAGATCACCCCCGACCATCCCTGGGCCTCCCGCCGCCTGGTGCCCGTGGTCGTCCCCGGCCTGATCGCGCTGGCCGTCTGGGGGCTGGCCTGGGCGCGCGACAAGGCGCGCCGGATGGGGTACGGCACGCGCCACCAGAAGGCGCTGGCCGCGCTGGGGGTGACGCTGATCCTCGTGCCGGGCGCGGTGACCTCGATCGGGACCGCGTTCACCCCGGTCGGGCGGGGCGAGCCGGCGGCCGTGCGCGCGATGTGCGCGCGCATCCCCGCGAACGCCTCGGTGCTGATCGTCGAGCGGGTGACGGGCGACCGCCTCACCCAGGTGGTGCGAGGGATGTGCGGCGTCCCGGCCGCGAAGGTCCGCAGGCGGGAGGGAGCGGACGTGCCGCCGCGCGAGGAGGTCACCCGCCTGATCGGCAGGGTCCGCTCGGCGGGCCGGGTGCCGGTGCTGCTGGCCGCCGAGGCCTGGCAGCTCTCGCCGTACGGCACGCCGCAGCAGGTCATGGCGCTGGCCACCCGGCAGGACGGGCGCTACCTCACCAAGCCGCCGAGTGGCACGTGGCGTTTGGGTGTCACGGTGTGGATGTGCCGTCCACAGCCGTAGCCGACACGTCCACGACGAGCGGCGTCCACCGGCGCCCTTCGTCGAGAAGCTCCGTGACGGAGGCTCCGCCGAGCGTCACTCCGGCGCGCGCCGCCTTGAGGGTGTCAGATGTCGCTGGAGTAGCGGACCGCGCACTCGCCCAGCTCCACCCCGGGCCAGATGCGGATGCCCGCCTGCAGCTCGTTGCCCGGCCCGACGACCGCCCGGTCGCCGATCACCGCGTCGCGCACCACCGCGCCGGGGCAGACGCGGGCGCCGTTGCCGATCACGGAGTCCACCACCGTGGCGCCCGCCTCGATCACGCAGTCGTCGAGCAGCACGCTGCCCACCACGCCGGCGCCCGCCTCGACGACGCTGCGCGCCCCCACCGCGGTGCCGCCGTGCACCTTGGCCTCGGGCGAGACCATCGCGCCCGGCAGCGCCAGGTACTCGCCCGGGGAGCCGGGCATCGCCGGCGAGGCGAGCCTGCCCAGCACCAGGTCGCGCGAGCCCTGGACGTAGGCGGCCGGGGTGCCGACGTCGAGCCAGTAGGTGCGGTCGATGTAGGCGAGCACCGGCCGGTCCTCGGCGATGAGGCCGGGGAAGGTCTCCCGCTCGACCGACACGACCTGGCCGGCCGGGATGGAGTCGATGACCGAGCGGGTGAACACGTAGCAGCCCGCGTTGATCCGGTTCGTCACGGGGTTGGGGGTCTTCTCCAGGAACGCGGTCACCCGGCCCGAGTCGTCGGTGGGGACGCAGCCGAACCTGGAGGGGTCGTCGACCTCGGTCAGGTGGAGCGTTACAGCGGCCGAGCGGTCCAGGTGCAGCCGCACCTGCGCGCCGATGTCGTGGCCGGACAGGATGTCGCCGTTGAGCACCAGCACGGGGTCGTCCGGCCCGCAGGTCAGCGCCCGGCCGGCGTTGCGTATCGCGCCGCCGGTGCCGAGCGGGGTCTCCTCGGTGATGTAGACCAGCTCCAGGCCGAAGTCGGAGCCGTCGCCGAAGACCGGCTCGAACATCGAGGCGCGGTAGGAGGTGGCGAAGACGATCCTGCGCACGCCGTACGCCCTGGCCTTGGCCAGCTGGTGGGCCAGGAAGGGGACGCCGGCGGTGGGCAGGAGCGGCTTGGGCGTGCCGAGGGTCAGCGGGCGCAGCCGGGTGCCCTGACCTCCCACCAAGAGGATCGCCTCAAGGTCCGGCGAAGAGCTCTCCATCACCCGGGGGAGTCTATTCCACCGCGCGCTGGTAGGAGCCGAGGTGCGCCTGCGCCGAGGCGTCCCAGGTGAACTCCCGAGCCCTGGCCAGGCCCGCCTCGCTCAGCTGGCGTCGCCGCTCCGGCGAGTCGAGCAGCTGGCGCAGCGCCACCGCGATGCTCGGCGCGTCGGGCTCGGTGTAGGCGACCGCGTCGCCGCCGACCTCGGGCAGCGAGGCGCGGTGGGTCGTCAGCACGGGAGCGCCGCACGCCATGGCCTCCAGCACCGGCAGCCCGAACCCCTCGCCCACCGACGGGAAGGCCACGACCTGCGCGCCGCCGAGGAAGCCGGCGATCTCCCCGTTGGACAGGTAGCCCGGCCGGACGACCTTGACCACGGCCTCCGTCTCCTTGCACGCCGCGTCGACGTCGTCCTGGTGGACCCCGCCGCCGAGCACCAGCGCCGGCGGGTCGGGCATGCCCTCGACCGCCTTGGCGAAGCCCCGGATGAGGTTCGGAACGTTCTTGCGCGGCTCCAGCGCCCCCAGGAAGGCCACGTACGGCCGGCCGTGCAGGCCGCACCGGTTGGCCGCCCGCCGTACCTCCTGCTCCGACGGGGGGTGGAAGACGGCCTGGTCGACCCCGTGGTAGGCGACGTCGATGCGGGTGGGGTCGGCGGCCAGCACCCGCACCAGCTCGTCTCTGGTGGCCTTGGACGGCACGATGATCCGGTTGGCGTGCCGGGCCGCGTGCCGCGTCGCCGCGCGGACGAAGGTGGCCTTGTCCGGGTCGTGCCTGGCCGGGTCGGTGAACCAGGTGACGTCGTGCACGGTCACCACGGTCGGCAGCCCCGAGCGCAGCGGCATGGAGTAGTAGGGTCCGTGGATCACCTCGGCCCCGGCCTGCTGCGCGAGCACGGGCAGGCTGGACTGCTCCCACGCGAGCCTGGTGGAACGGTTCGCGAGGGACGGCGGGCCGGGGATGATCCGGGCGGCCGGCGCGAGCCGGGTGTAGCGGGCGACGTCGGTCCGCTGGCACACCACGATCAGGTCGGCGCCCTTCCTGTGGAGCGCTCCGACGAGACCGTCGACGTAGCGGATCAGCGCACCGCGGTCGGCGGGGACCGCTGCCGCGTCGATGAGCACCCGTGGCATCAGGCAGATCTCTCCCCTCAAGACCTTGCATCACCCTTTACCCTATGCCCGAGCCTCCCCCATGTGGCGTGAATCACACGCGCCGGTGTCGTGCGGCCAGGCCCGCGGCTCCGGCGCACAGGACGTCGCCCAGCACGATGACGATGCGGGAGACGAGGGCGACCGCGATGGCCGAGCCGCGGTCGAGCACCGGGACCAGGACGGCGACCATCGCCACCTCGCGGACCCCCGCGCCGGCGGGGGCGACGAAGGTCATGATGCCCAGGCACCAGGACAGCGCGAAGGCGCCGACGCAGAAGATCGGGTCGGCGGCCGGGGCGATGAGGTACAGGTGCAGGCCGTAGGCGGCCCAGCCGGCCAGGGCCCAGGCGAGGGCGGTGAGCATGCCGCGGCGGCTCAGCGGGCGCTCCAGCGGCGGGCGCCTGAGCTTGCGCAGGCCGAAGCCGATGAGCGCGTTGATCACCTTGGGCTCCAGGAGGACCAGGAGCACGGGGATCAGCAGCAGCACCCAGCCGTAGCGGTCCCAGCCGAGCGTCACCAGCGTGACCAGCAGGCCGCTGGCGAGCTGGATCGGCATGGTCAGGAAGAAGGCGGCCGCGCTGCGGGAGCGGGGGACGCCGAGGTCGCGGCCCATCTCCATCTGGGCGATCACCGGCCAGAGGGCGCCGGGGATGTACTTGCCGAGCTGGCCGACGAAGAAGACCTTGGCGGCGGGGCGCAGGGGCAGCGGGGAGCCGAGGTCGGCCAGCAGGGAGCGCCAGGTGAGCATGCCGCCCAGGAGCGCCGCGACGACGGCGGCCAGGGAGGCGGCGACCATCGGCCAGGACAGGCGGGCGAACCCGGCGCGGACGGCGTCCCACTGGGAGACCACGGCCCAGGCGCCGAAGCCGAGGGCGAGCAGGAGGAACGCGACGCGCAGGACCTTCCTGAGTGCCCGCCCGCGCCGGACGGGAGCGTCTCCAGGCGTCGTCTCGGTGGGGGTCACAGCGGGCGGACCCGTTCCGGGGGCTGGGGGAGGGCGGGGCCGCGCGGGCGGCTCGGGGTCTTGGTGGCCACCCAGATGTAGGTGGGCACCAGGGGCAGCAGGGCACGCAGCAGCGGACGCGGAGCCCGCGAGAGCACGGCGCGCGCGAGCCTGCCGGCGACGCCGGGGAACAGCTCGCCGCCCGCGAAGGCGTCGGGCGTGGCCAGCACCGGGAGCGTGTAGTCCCACACGTGGAAGGCGCGCAGCATCCGGCGCAGCCCCCGCCGGGTGCGGAACCGCTCGTAGTAGTGGTCCGCCCGCCCGAAGGCCCGCACGTAGCGGTCCGCCAGCGCCGGCGGCAGGTAGGACAGGAACGGCAGCTTGTAGTGCGGCTCCATGACGCCCAGCCGGTTGCCGAGCCCCAGGTAGAGCACGCCGTCGTCGGCCAGCACCCGTCGCATCTCGGCCACCACCGCGTCGGGGTCGACCACGTGCTCGTAGATGTGGTTGAACACCAGCACGTCGATCGACCCGTCGGGGAACGGCAGGGCGGTGCCGTCGCCGCAGACGAACCCCACCCGCTCGCCGAAGCGCGAGGCGGCCCTGCGCAGGCCCGGCACGTCGATGTCGACGCCCAGCGTGCGCGCGGCCCCGGCCTTGGCGAGCTCGTCGGCGATGAACCCCGCCGAGCAGCCGACGTCGCCCACGGTCAGCCCCTTCAGCGGCCCGCGGAAGTGCTCCAGCACCGCGATGATCTTGGCGGCCTTGCGCCTGCGCTTGGCCTCGTCGAGCATCGCCGCCTGGATCTCGGAGTACTCCAGCTGCCGTTGTCTCACCACGACTCGCCAGACTAGCCTGAGCGGGTGCTCAGCCGCGTCCTCTCCAGCCCCGCCGTACGAGTCGCGCTCGGACTGGTCGCCCTGGGCTTCCTGGGCTACGGCGTGGCCAGGAACTGGGCCGACACCACCGCGGCGCTGGCCAGGCTGTCGCCGTGGTCGGTCGCGGGGGCCCTCGCCGCGGTCCTGGCCGGCCAGTTCTGCATGCTGCTGGCCTGGCGCGAGATCCTCGCCGGGCTCGGCACGCGGCTGCCCCTGGCGGTGGCCGGGCGCATCCTGTTCCTCGGCCAGCTCGGCAAGTACGTCCCCGGCTCGGTGTGGGCCTACGCCGCGATGATGGAGCTGGGCCGCCACCACGGCAGCCCGCCCCGCCGTACCTTCGCCTGCATCTCCCTGGGCCTGGTCATCAGCCTGGGCGTGGCGCTGTCCATCGCCGCCGCCACCGCCCGCGAGGCGTTCGCCGAGGCCTGGTACGTGCTGCTGCTCATCCCGGTGATCGCCGTCTGCCTGCACCCCAGGGTGCTGACCTGGGGACTGAACCTCGCCCTGCGCCTGGCGCGGCGGGAGCCGCTGGAGACCGTGCTGCCCGGGCGCAGCCTGCTGCTGGCCGTGGGGTGGACGGCGCTCGGCTGGCTCGTGTACGGCGTGCACATCGTGCTGCTGGCCGGCACCGGCTACCCGGTCTCCACCGGCGCCTACGCCTTCGCCTGGGTCGCCGGGCTGCTCACCTTCGTCATCCCCGCCGGGGTGGGGGTCAGGGAGGGGGCGCTGGCCGTGGTGCTCGGCCCGCTGGTCGGCCCCGGCCTCGCCCTGGTGACGGGGATCGTCTCGCGGCTGGTGTTCACGCTGTCGGAGCTGATCGCCGCGGGCGGCTTCTTCCTGCTAGCCCGCCGCCCCAAGCGCGTCGAGGTAGACGCGCCAGAAGGGGTCGGGGTCCACAGCCTTGACTCCTGAGCGCAGCCGCTCGGGCTCGCCCGGCCGGTAGAAGCGCTCGATGGCCTCGCGCAGCGCGGCCACGTCGCCCGGCTCGACGAGCAGCCCGTCGACGCCGTCGGTCACGTGGTCGGCCAGCGCGCCCACGCGCGTGGCGATGACCGGGACGCCGTGCTCGTGCGCCAGCCACACGTTCTGGCTGGCGGTGGCGCTGCGGTAGGGCAGGACGAGCGCGTCGGCGCGGGCGAACAGCTCCGGCACCTCCTCGGCGGCCACGTAGCCGGGCCGCAGCTCCACGCGGTCGCCGATGCCGAGCTCGGCGATCAGCCGCCTGGTCTCCTCCAGGCCGCCCCAGAACTCTCCGGCCACGGTCAGCGACACGCTCTCGGGCAGCGCCCTCAGCAGCAGGTCCAGGCCCTTGTAGGGGCGGACGATGCCGAAGAACAGCAGCCTGCGGTGCACCGCGGCCGACGGCCTGCCGCCGGTGGAGGGCAGGTGCGGCGGCAGCGCGGCCACCCGGACCGGGAGGGCGGTGAGCCCGCGCGCCAGCTCCGCCTGCTGCTCGGAGTGGGCCAGCACCGCGTCGACGCGGCCCAGCAGCGCCTTCATCAGCGGCCTGTCGTACGGCTTGCGCTCGTGCGGCAGGACGTTGTGGCACAGCGCGACCGTGCGCGCCCGGCGGCGCAGGCCGTACAGGATGCCGAGGTAGGCGGGCACCTGCACGGGGCTGAGGACGGCGAGCACCACCAGGTCGGCCGGCCTGAGCCGGCGCCCGCAGGCCGCCCAGCCGAGCGGGTTGCGCCAGTCGAGCAGGCGGCGCGTGCGAGGGTACGGCTCGCCCTCCGGCTCGGAGATCGTCTGCTGTCCCGGGTAGAGGAAGGAGGGGTACTGCGCCCGCCACGACTCGATGACCACGTCGTGTCCCGCGGCGGCGAGCCGGTGCGCCAGCTCGGTGGTGTGCTGCGCGCCGCCGCCCTTGTAGGGGTAGGTGGGCCCGACGACCGCGATCCGCACTATTCGCCCCTCGACCGGACGATGAGGTCGGCCAGCAGCGCCACGGAGGCGATGATCAACCCGGTCAGGAAGATCATGACGGTGTTCGCGCGGATGTAGAACAGGTCCCTGACCATGTCGAAGACGCCCTTGACGAACCCGATGCCGATCAGCCACAGCGCCAGCGGCATCAGCACCTTGAGCGGGTTGAAGTACATGATCATCCGCAGCACCTGCAGGATGTAGCGGTAGGCGTCGGACACGAAGCTGAACTTCGATTTGCCCGCCCGCTTGGCGTACTCGATGGGCAGGTAGTGGATGTCGTGCTGGTTCATCAGGAACGACAGTGTGATCGTCGTCACGCAGGAGAAGCCGGGCGGCAGCAGCCGCAGGTACGGCTTGGCCACGGACTTCCTGAACGCGCGCATGCCCGAGTTGAGGTCGGGGATCTTCTGCCCGGCCAGCCGTTCGGCGATCTTCCTGATCACCCACTTGGCGGGCACGCGCAGGATCTTGTGCGAGCCCTCCTCGCTGGTGCGGGCGCCCACGACCTGGTCGACGGTCGGATCCTTCTCCAGGATCTGCACCAGCTCGGGGATGCGCTCGTTGGGGTAGGTCATGTCGGCGTCGGTCCACACGACGATCTCGCCGCGCGCCTCCTGCGTGCCGATGCGGCGCACCGTGCCCGAGCCGCCGTTGCGGTGGAAGGCCCGGATCTTCAGGTGGGGGAAGCGCGGCGCGGCCTCCTGCAGCCGGGCCAGGGTCTGGTCGGTGGAGCAGTCGTCGACGGCGACCAGCTCGTAGGTGTAGCCGCTGGAGTCCATCGTCCTGCAGATGCGCTCGACCTCGTCGACGACATGATCCTGCTCGTTGTAGCAGGGCAGGACGATGGTGACGTACGGCGCTTCTTCCACGGGGGCTCCAGTGCTGTCCACGGGCCTTGAGGCTACCTTGCCCAGCTGGGAGCCGTGTGCAGTCCGCCGGATATACCGTGGCGGGGTGAAGGAACGGGCGTGGCGTCCAGGACGTCCCCTGGACGTCGGGCTGGTGCTGGCGCCGCACCGGCGCGGCGGCGGCGACCCCACGTGGCAGCGCACCCCGGACGGGGCGATCTGGAAGACGTCCAGGACCCCCGACGGGCCGGGGACGCTGCGCGTCTCGGTCCAGGCGGGCCTCGTGCACGGTCAGGCGTGGGGGCCCGGCGCCGGGTGGCTGCTGGACACGCTGCCGTCCCTGCTCGGCGCGGACGACGACGACTCGGGCTTCACCGTCAGGCACGAGGTGCTGGCCGACGTGGCGCGGCGGCACACGGGGCTCAGGATCGGCAGGACCGGCCGCGTGATGGAGGCGCTCGTGCCGGCCGTGCTGGAGCAGAAGGTCACGCTGCGCGAGGCGCGGCGGGCCTGGCGCTGGCTGCTGCACCGCTACGGGGAGCCCGCGCCGGGCCCGGCGCCGCAGGGCATGCGCGTGGTGCCCGAGCCGCCGGTGTGGCGGCAGATCCCGGCCTGGGACTGGCACCGGTCGGGGGCGGAAGCCGTACGGGCCAAGACGATCGCCACGGCGGCCTGGCACGCCGCCAAGCTGGAGGCGGCGGCGACCAGCGCGGAGGCCGACCGGCTGCTGCGGACGCTGCCCGGGATCGGCGTGTGGACCTCGGCCGAGGTACGGCAGCGTGCCTTCGGCGACCCCGACGCGGTCAGCGTCGGCGACTACCACCTGGCCAAGATCGTCGGCTACGTGCTGACCGGCAGGAAGACCGACGACGCGGGCATGCTGGAGCTGCTGGCGCCGTACGCGGGACACCGGCACCGGGCCACGCTGCTCATCGGGCTCACCGGCCTGCGGCCGCCCGCCCGCGGGCCGCGCATGCCGGTGCGCGACTACCGGTCCTTCTGACCCGGCCTGGGGACGACCCGGGGCATGGCCGTAATGTGCCGCTATGACTGTGGTCAGTGACTCCGCGCTCCGGCGCGCCCTCGCCCGCGCCCGCGACGGCAAGGCCCTCGACGTCACCGAGGCGGCCGTCCTCCTGCACGCCCGCGGCGAGCACCTGGAAGCCCTGCTGGAGCACGCCACCCGCGTCCGCGACGCGGGCCTGCGCGCGGTCGGCAGGGAGGGGATCATCACCTACAGCAAGAAGGTGTTCATCCCGCTGACGAGACTGTGCCGGGACCGCTGCGGCTACTGCACCTTCGCCACCGCGCCCGGCAGGCTGGAGTCCGCCTTCCTCAGCCCCGACCAGGTGCTCCGGATCGCCCGGGACGGGGCCGCCATGGGTTGCAAGGAGGCGCTGTTCACGCTGGGCGACCGGCCCGAGGACCGCTGGCGGCAGGCGCGCGAGTGGCTGGACGCGCACGGCTACGACGACACGCTCTCCTACGTGCGCGCCATGGCGATCCGCGTGCTGGAGGAGACCGGGCTGCTGCCGCACCTGAACCCCGGCGTGATGTCGTGGCGCGACCTGCAGCGCCTCAAGCCCGTCGCGCCCTCGATGGGGATGATGCTGGAGACCACCGCCACGCGGCTGTTCACCGAGAAGGGCGCCCCGCACTACGGCTCGCCCGACAAGGACCCCGCGGTACGGCTGCGCGTCCTGGAGGACGCCGGGCGGGTGGCGGTGCCGTTCACCACGGGCATCCTGATCGGGATCGGGGAGACGCTCCAGGAGCGCGCCGAGTCGATCTTCGCGATCCGCCGGGTGGCGCGGGAGTACGGCGGCGTCCAGGAGGTCATCGTCCAGAACTTCCGCGCCAAGCCCGACACGGCGATGCGCGGCATGCCGGACGCCGACCTGGAGGATCTGGCGGCCACCATCGCCGTCGCGCGCCTGGTCCTCGGCCCCCGCGTGCGGCTCCAGGCGCCGCCGAACCTCGTGGACGCCGAGTACTCGCTGATGATCCGCGCGGGCATCGACGACTGGGGCGGCGTCTCCCCGCTCACCCCCGACCACGTGAACCCGGAGCGTCCCTGGCCGCAGATCGACGAGCTGGCCTCCCGTACGGCCGCGGCGGGCTTCACGCTGCGGGAGCGGCTGACCATCTACCCGGAGTACGTCCTGGGGGGCGAGCCCTGGCTCGACCCGCGGCTGGCGGGCCACGTCGCGGCGCTCGCCGACCCGGACACGGGGCTGGCCCGGGAGGACGCCGTCCCGCGCGGCCTGCCCTGGCAGGAACCCGACGGCGGCTTCGCCCCCTCGGGCCGGGTCGACCTGCACGTCACGGTGGACACCACGGGCCGCTCCACCGACCGCCGCGCCGACTTCGACAGCGTCTACGGCGACTGGAACGCCCTGCGCGACCGCCTGCACCCGGCCGGCCCGGCGCCGGCCGGCGGCGAGCAGGCCGACGTCCACAAAGCCCTCCGCAAAGCCGAAGCCGACCCCGCCCGCCTCACCGAGGCCGAGGCGCTCGCGCTCCTCGGCGCCGACGGCGAGGCCCTCGACGAGCTGGCCCGCATCGCCGACCACCTGCGCCGCGAGGCCGTCGGCGACGACATCACCTACGTCGTCAACCGCAACATCAACTTCACCAACGTCTGCTACACCGGCTGCCGCTTCTGCGCCTTCGCCCAGCGCCGCACCGACGCCGACGCCTACACCCTCAGCCTCGACCAGGTCGCCGCCCGCGCCAGGGAGGCCTGGGACGCCGGCGCCACCGAGGTGTGCATGCAGGGCGGCATCCACCCCGACCTGCCCGGCACCGCGTACTTCGACATCGCCCGCGCGGTCAAGCGCGAGACGCCGGACATGCACGTCCACGCCTTCTCCCCGATGGAGGTGATCAACGGCGCCGGCCGTACGAACATGTCCATCGAGGACTGGCTGCTCGCCGCCAAGGAGGCGGGCGTCGACTCGCTGCCCGGCACCGCCGCCGAGATCCTCGACGACGACGTCCGCTGGGTGCTGACCAAGGGCAAGCTGCCCACCCGCGACTGGATCGACGTGATCACCACCGCCCACCGGGTCGGCATCCCGACGACCTCGACGATGATGTACGGCCACGTCGACACCCACCTGCACTGGGTCAGGCACATCAAGCTGATCAGGAGCATCCAGGAGGAGACGGGCGGGTTCACCGAGTTCGTGCTGCTGCCGTTCGTGCACCACAGCGCCCCCATCTACCTGGCCGGCGTCGCCCGCCCCGGCCCCACGGCGCGGGAGAACCGCGCCGTCCACGCCCTGGCCCGGATCCTGCTGCACGGCGCGATCGACAACATCCAGTGCTCCTGGGTCAAGCTCAGGGACGACCTGTGCCGCCAGGTGCTCCAGGGCGGCGTGAACGACCTGGGCGGCACGCTGATGGAGGAGACGATCAGCCGCATGGCCGGCTCGGAGAACGGCTCCTACAAGACCATCAGCGAGCTGCGCGCCATGGCGTCGGCCACCGGACGGCCCGTACGGCAGCGCACCACCGAGTACGGCGTGCCGAGCCAGGAGCGCCTGGCGGCCTCCGCGGCCAGCGACGGAGTGTGCAGATCCGTTCTCAGGGTGGTTTCGTTGTAAGCGGTTCTCTATGCTCTGGTCAATGTCACGGGGGTGGTTGACTCGCAGAAGGGTGGTCAGTGCGGGTGGGTCGACACCGTGTCCCGCTCACGGGCGAAAGCCGACGTAGATCCGCGTTTTGGCGGGGCATGCTGGCCGGGCTCGCGGTCGTCGCCGGAGCGTCGGCGACCGTCGTCTTACTCGTGCGCGGCGGGGGCGGCCAGTGCCCGACGCGAGAACCCGTTCTAGTGAGTGTCGCCGCCGCCGTGGACGTCGCTCCCGCGGTGATGGAGGCGGCCAGGCAGTACAACGAGATCAACCGCTGCGCCCTCGTCCAGGTCACCGAACAGCCGCCGGCCACCGTGCTGCGCACGCTGCTGGGGGAGCGGGCGGGCGTGCTGCCGGTGCGGCCCGACGCATGGATCGCCGACTCCTCGGCGTGGCTGCGCCGGGCGGCCGTGCAGCGCCGGACCGTCGTGGCCACCTCGCCGCTGGTCTTCGCCACCCGCTCCTCCCTGGCCGACAAGTTCGCGGTCGGCCGCACCGAGATGAACTGGCGCATGGTCTTCCCCGCCACCGTGCGCGGGCGCGTCCAGCCCAACGAGAACGAGCCCGACGTCGTCCGCGTGCCCGACCCGTCGCTGGCCGGGGCGGGGATCGCGACGGTGGCCGCCGCGAGGGACGTGGTCGGCACCGGGCCGGACGCCGACAAGTCGCTGACCGCGTTCGTGCGCTGGGCGCAGGCGGGGGCGGCGCCGGACTACCGCAGCATGCTCGCGGCCGTGGACGACCGCACGTTCTGGCGGCGGCCCGTGGTGATCGTGCCCGAGCAGTCGGTGTGGGAGCACAACCGCCGGCCCTCCCCGGACCCCGTGGTGGCCCTGCACCCGCGCGAGGGCACCATCAACCTCGACTACTCCTACGCCGTGACCGCGACCGACCGGGCCGTCGCCGAGGCGGCCGGGGCGTTCGGCGACTGGCTGCGCGGCCCGGTGGCGCAGGGCGTCTTCCGGCGGGCCGGCTTCCGGTCGGCCGACGGCTCGCAAGGGCCGATCTCCCCGGCGACCGGCGTGCCCACCCAGGCGCCCAAGATCCGGCAGGAGATCTCGCCCGAGGACATCGACGAGGGCCTGCGCGCCTGGAGCAGGCTCGCGCCGCCCACCAACATGCTCGTGCTCGCCGAGACCTCCCGCCACATGGCCGAGCGGCTGAAGGACGGCACCCGCCTGTCGGTCGCGCTGGCCGCCGCCCGCCTGGGCCTGCAGCTGTTCCCCGACTCCACCCACATGGGCATGTGGGAGTTCGCCGAGCGCACCCGCCCGCGCGTGACCGTCGGGCCGATCACCGAACCGGAGACCGGCCAGGTCATCCGGCGCAGCACGCTCGCCCAGCTCGCCACCGACCTGCGCGCCCGGGAGGGCGAGGACAGCCACCTCTACCGGGCCGTGCTGGACGGCTTCCGCGAGATGACCGAACGCTACGCGGAGGACATGAACAACGCCCTGCTCGTGGTGACGTCGGGACGCGACGACGGCGGCGGGATCGGGCTGCGGGAGCTGACGGACCGGCTGCGCGAGGAGTGGGACCCGGACCGGCCGGTGCAGATCATCGTCGTCGCCTTCGGCGACGGGGTCGACCGCGACGCGCTCGGCCAGATCACCGCCGCCACCAACGGCTCGCTGCACGTCGCCCAGCGCCCCGAGGAGATCATCGACGTGTTCCTGTCCGCCCTGGCCCGGCGGCTGTGCCACCCGACCTGCGGGTCAACGTAGGACGACGACCTCGTCGACATCGCGGTCGACGTCGTACGGCGGGCGGCCCGGCGGGGGAGCCGCGGGGTGGCCGACCGCCACGACGCCGAGCGGCCGCCAGCCCTCGGGCAGGCCGAGCAGGCCGGCCAGGGGCAGCTCGGGGAAGGTCCAGGCCGAGCCGAGGCCCTCGACGGCCAGCTGGATGAGGAGGTTCTCCACGCTCGCGCCCGCCGCCAGCAGGGCCTGGGCGCTCTCCTCGCCCAGGAGGCAGGGCACGACCGCGTAGGGCGGGCGGCCGGGGAGCTTCGCGCGAGCTTCGGCAGATTCCGCCAACACGAACCGGATCCGCTCGGGCGCGGGAGCGGCCATGGCGGCGGCGACCGCCCGCCGTACCGCCGCCGGGTTCACGGGGCGGTCGGCGAAGGCCGTGACCGTGCGGCGGGCGTGGACGACGTCGCGGGAGCCGTACCGGAAGAGGTCCTCGTCGGCGGGGCGGATGAGCGGGCGGACGCCGGGGCCGTCGTCGGGGGTCACCAGGTGGGCCAGGCCCCGCACGACCGCGACGGGGACGCCGGACAGCTTGCCCTTGACCAGCTCGGCCGCCGCGGCGATCTCGTCGGCCAGGGCGGTGACGGTGACGTTGAGCGGGTTGCCGTGCGTGTCGGCGCGCCCGCGGAAGTCCTCGAGCGTGACCACGCCCGCGGCGCCGATGGCCACGTCGGTCAGGCCGTGCCGCCAGGGGCGGCCGAACGTGTCGGTGATGATCACGCCGACGTGCCCGCCGAGGCCCTTCCTGATCCGCCGCGCCGAGGCGTCGGGGTCCTCGGGCAACAGCAGCACGGTCCCCGGCTCGGTGTTGGAGGCGTCCACGCCCGCCGCCGCCATCACGAACCCGTGCCGGGTCTGGGAGATGACGGTGTCGCCGCGCCTGGCCACGACCCGCTCGGTCTCCTCCATGATCGCGGCTGTGCGGTCGGTGGCCCGCCTGATCCGGCCCTCCGCCTTGCTGACGATCTTCGAGGTGACCACGACGATGTCGCCCTCGCGCAGGTCGGCGTCCCGGAGCAGGGCGGCGACGTCGTCGCCCGGGACGACCTCGGGGAGCCCGGGGACGCCGAAGATCTCGATCATCGCGCCAGGTCCAGCGCCAGGTCCAGGGCCGCGCGGGCGATGGCGGCGGCGGCGTCGACGTCGTGCATGAGCAGCGGCCTGGCCGCCACCCGGACGCCCTCGAGCGCGACGCCGGCGTCCTCGGGCGCCACGAGCCAGCCGTCGAGCAGGTCGGCGCCGTACAGCTCCAGCACCGCCTGGGCGCTGGTCTCCACCCCGATCGCGGTCAGGCAGGCGTCGGCCATCCCGCGCACCGGAGCGCCGCCGATGATGGGGGAGACGCCGACCACCGTCTTGGCCAGCAGCGCGTCGCGGATGCCGGGCACCTGGAGGATCGTGCCGATGCTGACCACGGGGTTGGAGGGCGGCAGGAGCACCACGTCGGCCTCGGCGATCGCCTCGAGCACGCCGGGGGCGGGCCGGGCGGTGTCGATCCCGATCAGCGCGAACGACTCGGCGGGCACGGACGCGCGCAGCCTGACCCACCACTCCTGGAAGTGGATCGCGCGGCGGCGGCGCTTATTGGTCGGCTCCGTCGAACCTTGCACCCTGACGTCCGCTTTGCTCCCGTCAGTGTCCGCTTCGACTCCGCCTCCGGGTTCCTCGGTGATGACCACATGCGTCTCGCAGCGGTCGTCGCTCATGGGCAGCAGACGCACCCCGGGCTGCCAGCGCGTGCACAGCGCCTCGGTGACCTGGGAGAGCGGGTAGCCGGCGGCCAGCATCTGGGAGCGCACGATGTGGGTGGCGAAGTCGCGGTCGCCCAGGCCGAACCACTGCGGCTCCACGCCGTACGCGGCCAGTTCCTCCTTGACGACGTGCGTCTCCTTCTCGCGTCCCCAGCCCTGCTCCTCGTTGATCCCGCCGCCGAGGGTGTACATGACGGTGTCGAGGTCGGGGCAGACCCGCAGGCCGAACAGGGTGATGTCGTCGCCGGTGTTGACGATCACGGTGATGTCCGCGTCGGGGGCGGCGGCGCGCAGTCCTCGCAGGAAGCGTGCGCCGCCGATGCCGCCGGCCAGGGAGACGATACGCATGCGGCCCAGTCTGTCACCCATGGGGGTCACTGTTCGCCGACGCCCCTGCCCGCCGCGCGTGAGCGGATTCGACAGGAGATTTGGCGAATTGTGATAGTTGCGGTTGTTGGGACTCCCGCCGTCAGAGTCGCGCATGTGGCACACTCCAGACGGACCAAAGGTCTGTTTGGGGGTAGCTGTGACTAAAGGGAACGCCAACGGGCTGCGAGAACCGGCGGCCTGGATCGTCATCGCGTGGGGAGCGGTGAGCATCCTGGGTGCGGTGCTCGAAACCTTCGCGGGTTCCGGCATGTCCTTCGCCGAACGCGCGGGCGCGCACCTGGCGGGCCTGGCCACCCCCGTCCTGACCGCGCTGCTGGTGGCGGCCGTCCTCCTGGTCACCAAGGCGGGCCCGGCGACGCCGCGCGCCAAGCTCGTCGCCACGATCGCCGCCGCCGAGCTGGTGCTCGCGGTCGTGCTCGGGGCCCTGGGCGTGGTGCTGCGCCTGTTCGACGGCGGCAGCGTGATCAGCTCGATCTGGCTGCTGCTGTCCGGCCTGGCCGGGGTGGCGCTGGCGGTGCTGGCTGTGCTGTACCTGCGCCCGCAGGTGATGGGCGAGCGCACGGCCGCTCCCGGGTACGGCGCGGCCTCCGGGTACACGCCGCCGCCGTCCTACGCGCAGGAGGGCTTCGGCCAGCAGGCCGCCGCGCCGTTCGCCGGTCAGCACGCCGCCCAGCCGTACGGCCAGCAGGCCGAGCAGCCGATGGGTGGGCCCGCGCCCTTCGGCGGCCAGGGCCCGGCCTTCGGCGGGCAACCGGCCCAGGCGCAGCCGCAGATGGCACACGCCCAGCAGGCCCCGGGGCAGGCGCCGTTCGGCCAGCAGCCGCCGATGTACGGCCAGCCGGAGCCGCAACCGGTCCCCTACCAGCCGCCGCAGCCTCAGGCCCAGGCGCCGGCGACGGACTTCGCCCAGCCGAGGGCCGCGCTGCCCGCTCCGGTCGTGGAGCAGCCGCAGAGTGGTGCCTTCCAGGGCTACCAGCCGCAGCCCCAGTCCGCCGGCCACCAGCTGCCGTCCGCTCAGCCTCAGCCCGCTCAGCCGCATCCCGTCCAGCCGCAGCCCGTCGCGCAGCCGGATCCGCTTCACCAGCCCGCGACCCCGCCGCAGGACAGCGGCTACCAGCCCGCGTCGACGAGCCCGGACGTCGGCTATCAGCCCGCCTCGACCTCCCCGGATCTGGGTTACCAGCCGGCGTCGGCCTCGCCTGACGCGGGTTACCAGCCCGCGTCGACGTCTCCGGACCTGGGTTACCAGCCCGCGTCGACCTCCCCGGATCTCGGCTACCAGCCCGCCGGGACACTGCCCGACGCCCGCTCCCCGCTCGCCGGCGAGTACACCCCACCCCCCTACACCCCGGCCGACGCCCAGCCGTCCGCGCCCTACACCCCCAGCCACGCGCAGCCCGGCTCCTACACCCCCGCCCAGACCGAGCCGAGCCTGCCGTACCCCCCGGCGGCCGACCAGCAGCAGCCCTACTACGCCCAGCCCTCGCCGTTCGACCAGCAGGGCGGCCAGCCGTTCACCGGATTCTCCGGCCGCGAGTACGCCCAGACGCTCGGCGAGCCCGACCCGCCCGTCGACCCCCGCTCGCAGCAGCTCCTGGACGCCTACCAGCAGGCCGAGTCCTACCAGCAGTCCGCCTCGGGCGCGCACCACCAGCTGCGCGTGCCCGACTACACGCCCGGCCACGCGGCCCAGCCGTACGACGACCCGTTCGGCCACCCGCAGAGCCCGCCCGCCAGCGCCCCGCAGTCGCCCTCGCCGGCGGAGTCCACCATCCGCATGGACCAGTCCGCCTACCAGGGGGACGCGCTCGGCGGCCCGGCGGCCCGCCAGCAGGGAGACGACCCCATCGACCCCACCGCCATCTACACCCCGGATCCCCGCAGATGAACACCTCGCCGGCGCCGGGCTCGGGTAAAGGAAGGCTGAAGCGGTGCTAGAGAGAAGGTGAGCCCGAGGCGGGAGTCAATCCCGCCCTGGTACGTTCCCGACCGCTGCCGGCGTTGACAACGTCTAGGCAGTGTCATGGACCCCAGGTCCGGGTACACATCGCTAACACACCGGGGCGAGCTGGTCTTTCCCCGGATACCGGCATGCCGCTTGACGTCGCGTGGGACACGCGCGTGTAATTACAGCCATGTTGTTACGCCTCCAGGGTGGGTATTAGGGAGGCGTTCAAAAGGGGGGCTCCAGTGGGGGCGGGCGGCAGGGAGGTGCGCATTGGCCGATCTGGTCATCGCACATGACGAGTTTGACGGCGAAGAGCTCGGGTGGCAGGAGCGGGCCCTGTGCGCCCAGACCGACCCGGAGGCGTTCTTCCCGGAGAAGGGCGGTTCCACACGCGAGGCGAAGAAAGTTTGCCGCGCCTGCGAGGTGCGCGCCGAGTGCCTGGAGTACGCGCTCGAGCACGACGAGCGCTTCGGCATCTGGGGCGGGCTGTCGGAGCGGGAGCGGCGCAGGCTCAAGCGCCAGGCGGTGTGAGGCGGTCGAGGGCCACGTCGTGGCCCTCTTTTCGCGTTCGGGCGCGCCCTGGTCACAGCCGGGCTTTCCGTTGCCGGGCCTGTCGCGGTCAGGCGCCCTCGTCGTAGCCGGGGTCGACCGTCTCGGGCGACAGGCCGAGCAGGCTGGCCACCTGCTCGACGACCGTGTCGTGGATCAGCGCCCCGAGCGTGTCGCGGTCGCGGGCGCGCGCCTCCAGCGGGCGGCGGTAGATCACCACGGCCGCGGGACGGCGGCCGTGCGCCGCCTCGGCGCGCCCGAACGGGATGGCGTCGACGTGGCCGGGACCGTCGCCCAGCTCCCTGGCGGGAGGCACCTCCTCCACCGCGAACTCCACCGCGGCCAGCTGCTTGCCCCACTGCGGGCGCAGCCGCTCGACCGCGTCGAGCACGAGGTCGTCGAAGCGCTCGCCACGGGATCTTGCCATCGGCACCCACGAGGGGGCCAGCGGTCCGCGCAGACCCCGTCCGTGCCGGTCGCGGCGGCGCCCGCCGCGCTTGTCAGTCACGGCTCCAGTTTAGAAGCAGGGCCCGACAGCTGTCCGAATTGTGGCGACACGCTCGTTAGGAGCGGCGAGATAGTGGCGCCCGGGTCGCTGACCGGATACGGTCCCTCCGTGAGCCCCGTCCGCCGCTGTTCCCGCACTGCTTGCCGTCAGCCTGCCGTCTTCACGCTCACGTACGTTTACGCCGACTCGACCGCTGTGCTCGGCCCCCTGGCGACGTACGCGGAGCCACACTGCTACGACCTGTGCGCCGAACATGCCGAGCGACTGACCGCGCCGCGCGGGTGGGAGGTGGTCCGCCTGCCCACCGACGGCGCGGCGCCCAGCTCGGACGACCTGGAGGCGCTCGCCAACGCCGTCCGCGAGGCCGCCCGTCCGGCCCCGTCGGGGACCGAGCCGGTGGGCCAGGGCGTCGAGGTCGGCAGGCGCGGGCACCTGCGGGTTCTGCGTTCGGCCCAGCAGCACCGAGACCGATAGGCTCTGGCTCTGGGGAAACCATCACCAAGGGGCGGAGCTGACGAGTGGGCGACCTCGCCAGGATCTTCAAGGCATACGACGTTCGCGGCGTGGTGCCCGACGAGCTCGACGAGCCCGTCGCCGCCGCCGTGGGCGCCGCCTTCGTCGAGGTGACCGGCGCGCGATCGCTCGTGGTCGCGCGCGACATGCGCGTGTCGTCCGAGCCGTTGGCGCAGGCGTTCGTCCGGGGCGCGCTCGCCAGGGGCGCGCACGTGGTCGACGCGGGCCTGGCCTCCACGGACCTGCTCTACTACGCCAGCGGCAGCATGGAGCTGCCGGGCGTGATGTTCACGGCGAGCCACAACCCGGCCCGCTACAACGGCATGAAGATGTGCCACGCCGGTGCCGTGCCCGTGGGGGCCGACACCGGCCTGACCGAGATACGCGATCGTGCCGCCCGCATCGCCGACGTCGGCCCGGCCACCGGCACGGTCGTCCGCAAGGACCTGCTGCGCGGCTACGCCGCCCACCTGCGCACGCTCGTCGACCTCCACGCGATCCGCCCGCTCAAGGTGGTCGTCGACGCGGGCAACGCCATGGCCGGCCACACGGTCCCCGCCGTCTTCGAGGGCCTGCCGCTGGAGCTCGTCCCGCTCTACTTCGAGCTCGACGGCACCTTCCCCCACCACGAGGCCAACCCGCTGGAGCCGGAGAACCTGCGCGACCTGCAGAAGGCCGTCATCGACAGCCGCGCCGACATCGGCCTGGCCTTCGACGGCGACGCCGACCGCTGCTGGGTGGTCGACGAGCGGGGCGAGTCCGTCTCCCCGTCCGCCATCACCGCGCTGGTGGCCACGCGCGAGCTGGCCAAGCATCCCGGCAGCGTCATCATCCACAACCTGATCACCTCGCGGGCCGTGCCGGAGATCGTGGCCGAGCACGGCGGGCGGCCGGTCCGCACCCGCGTCGGCCACTCCTTCATCAAGGCCGAGATGGCCCGCACCGGCGCGGTCTTCGGCGGCGAGCACTCGGCCCACTACTACTTCCGCGACTTCTGGTACGCCGACTCCGGCATGCTGGCCGCGCTCCACGTGCTGGCCGCGCTGGGCGGGCAGGACCGGCCGCTGTCGGAGGTGGTGGCCGCCTACACCCGCTACCACGCCTCCGGCGAGATCAACAGCTCGGTGCCCGACGTCGCCGGCGCCATGGCCCGCGTACGGCGGGCGTTCGCGGGCAGGGGTGAGGTCGACGAGCTCGACGGCCTGACGGTCACCGGGGCGGGCTGGTGGTTCAACCTGCGCCCGTCCAACACCGAGCCGTTGCTGAGGCTCAACGCCGAGGCGGAGGACGAGCGGACCATGACCACGATCAGGGACGAGGTTCTAGGAGTGATCAAGTGAAGATCGACGACTGGCTGCTGGAGATCCTGGCCTGCCCGGCGTGCAAGTCGCCGCTGCGCGCCGACGCCGAGCACGACGAGCTGGCCTGCACCTCCTGCGGCCTGATCTACCCGGTCCGCGACGACATCCCCGTCCTGCTGGTGGACGAGGCCAGGAAGCCTTGAGCCGGGGGACCGGGAGGAGCCGCGGATGAGGTTCGAGCCCGACCTCCTCGACGACCAGGCCCACCTGGCCGACGCCGATCCCGGGGGCATGCTGCCCGCCGTAGCCTCGGCGGCCGCCCACGTCCGCACGGCGCACCGGATCGCGCTGGAGTGCGGCCTCGACTCCGTCAAGGACCGCCCGCGGGCGATCGTGGTGGTCGGGATGGGGGCGCCCGGCCTGGTCGGCGACATCCTCGGGGCCGCGTGCGGGCCGGGCGCCGCCGTACCCGTCGTGACCGTGAGCTCCCACCGGCTGCCCGGCTGGGTGGGCGCGGCCGACCTGGTGTTCGCCGTCTCCGGGTCCGGCCACAGCCGCGAGACGCTGTCCGCGGCGGCCGAGGCGGCGCGGCGCGGCTGCCACCTGATCGCCGTGGCCAGGAAGGGCTCGCCGCTGGAGTCCGTCGCCGCGCAGAGCTCGGGGACCTTCGTGCCGGTGCCCACGCACGGCCCGTCCCGCTCCAACCTGTGGCTGCTGGCCGTGCCGCCGCTGGTGGCCGCGGCCTCGCTCGGGCTGCTCAGGGCCGAGGCCGAGGTGTTCGAGCGGATGGCCGGGTTGCTGGAGGACGTCGCCTTCCGATGCCGGCCCGCCAGCGAGTCGTTCGTCAACGCCGGCAAGTCGCTGGCCATGGAGCTGGCGGGGACCGTCCCGCTCATCTGGGGCTCCTCGCCCGTGGCGGCCGTGGCGGCCCACCGGATGGCCACCCAGCTCGGCAAGAACGCCAAGTACCCCGCCCTCCACGGCGGGCTGTTCGACCTGGTCGCCGCCTTCGACGGCCCGCTCGCCGAGCGCGACGTCTTCGCCGACGAGGCGACCCCGTCGGTCCGCCTGGTCGTGCTGCGCGACGTCGCCGAGGACGCCGAGCTCGAACAGCGCAGGGTGCTGTCGGTACGGCTCGCGCAGGACCGCGGCGTGCCGGTCTCCGAGGTGACGGCCGAGGGCGAGCACCCGCTGGAGCGCCTGGCCACGTTGATCGAGCTCGTCGACTACGCCAGCGTCTACCTGGCCCTCGGCTACGGCCTGGACCCCACCCCGGTGTCGGCTGTGGCGGAGATGAAGTCCAGAATTTCCCAATAGGATCCTCTGGACCGGAACGATCTGATGACTGGAGTGGACCGTTGAGCGCGAGTGGCGGCACCAAAGCGATCATCGCGGCACTGGCGGCGAACCTTGCCATCGCGACGGCCAAGTTCGTGGCCGCGGCCTTCACCGGGTCCTCGGCCATGCTGGCGGAGGGCATCCACTCGGTCGCCGACTCGGGCAACCAGGTGCTGCTGCTGTTCGGCGGCAAGCGGGCGCAGCGGGCCAGCACCCCCGAGCACCCCTTCGGCTACGGCCGCGAGCGGTACTTCTACTCGTTCATCGTGGCGGTCGTGCTGTTCACCATCGGCGCGGCCTTCTCCCTCTACGAGGGCGTCAGCAAGCTGACGCACCCGCACGAGACCAGCTCCCTGGGGTGGGCGATCGGTGTGCTGGTCTTCGCGATCATCGCCGAGTCGCTGTCGTTCCGCACCGCGATCAAGGAGTCCAACGCGGTGCGCGGCAACCAGTCGTGGGTGGCGTTCGTGCGCCGGGCCAAGTCGCCGGAGCTGCCGGTGATCCTGCTGGAGGACCTCGGCGCCCTGCTCGGCCTGATCTTCGCGCTGTTCGGCGTGTCCATGACGGCCGTGACCGGCGACCCGGTCTGGGACGCCATCGGCACCATCATGATCGGCGCGCTGCTGGCCGTCATCGCGGTCGTGCTGGCCATCGAGACCAAGTCGCTGCTGATCGGCGAGGGCGCCGACCCGGCCACCGAGGAGCAGATCCGCAGCGCGCTGCAGAGCGCGCCCGAGGTCGAGCGCATCATCCACATGAAGACGCTCCACCTCGGCCCCGAGGAGCTGCTCGTCGCCGCCAAGATTGCAGTCGCGCACGACGACACCGCGGCCGAGGTGGCGCGCGGCATCGACGAGGCCGAGCAGCGCATCCGGGCCGCCGTGCCGATCGCCCGCGTCATCTACCTGGAGCCCGACCTGTTCCGCAGCACCAAGCCGGTCTCGTAGGCGTAGACGATGGCCTGCGCCCGGTCGCGCAGGCCCAGCTTGGTCAGCATCCGCGCCACGTGCGTCTTGACCGTGTGCTCCGTCACCACCAGCTCGGCGGCGATCTCCGCGTTCGACAGGCCCCTGGCGACCAGGCGCAGCACCTGCGCCTCGCGCGGCGTCAGGTCGGCGGGCGGCGGGGCCGGGCGCCGCCTGGCGAACTCGGCGATCAGCCGCCTGGTGATCCGGGGCGCGAGCAGCGCGTCGCCCTTGGCCACCACCCGCACCGCCGCGGTCAGCTCGGCGGCGGTGACGTCCTTGAGCAGGAAGCCGCTGGCGCCCGCGGCGAGCGCGTCGTAGACGTAGTCGTCCAGGTCGAACGTCGTGATCATGATGGCGCGGGTGGGCAGGCCCGCCCCGGCGATGCGCCGCACCGCCTCGATGCCGTTCAGCTCGGGCATCCTGATGTCCATCAGCGCGACATCCGGGACGTGCTGCCGCGCCAGCCGTACCGCCTCCAGGCCGTCGGCGGCGGCGCCCACCACGGTCAGGTCGGGGGCGGCCGACAGCACGGCGGTGAAGGCCCGCCGTACGGTCGGCTGGTCGTCGGCGACGAGGACGGTCGTCATTCGGTCGGCAGCCCTGCCTTCACCAGGAAACCGCCGCCGGTGATCGGCTCGGCGGAGAACCAGCCGCCCAGGCTCAAAGCCCGCTCGCGCATGCCGATCAGGCCGTGCCCGCCCTCGCCGATGCTCGCCTCGGGGCCGTCGTCGGCCACGCGCAGCACCAGCATGGCCGGGCGGTAGGCCAGTTCGATCGACACGCGCGAGCCCGGGGCGTGCTTGGCGGCGTTGGCCAGGCACTCCTGGACGATCCGGTAGGCGGACACGTCCACCGCCTGCGGCAGCGGCCTGGGCTCGCCGACCACGTCCAGGTCCACCGGGCCGTCGTGCTGCTCGATCAGCTCCGGCAGCCGTTCCACCCCCGGCTGTGGCGCGGTCTCCGGCGCGTCCTTGACGTCGGCGCGCAGCACGCCCAGCAGGCGGCGCATCTCCGCCAGCGTGGTGCGGGCGTTGGCGGCGATCTCCGCGAACTCCGCCCTGGCGTCCTCGCCCAGGTCCTTGAGGGTGTACGGCGCGGCCTCCGCCTGGACGGCGATCATGGAGATGGAGTGCGCCACGACGTCGTGCATCTCGCGGGCGATCCTGGCGCGCTCGGCCATCGCCGCCTGGTGGCGCAGCGCCTCGGTGTTGTCGGCCCTGACCTGCCGCACCTCGTTGCGGGTGCGCCGCAGGTCGGCGGCCAGGGTGACGATGGCGACGGTCCCGCCCGCCGCCGCGGACAGCAGGATCACCTCCTGCCCCGGCGAGCGGCCGAGGAACA
This sequence comes from Thermoactinospora rubra, assembly GCF_002093975.1. GTDB lineage: Bacteria > Actinomycetota > Actinomycetes > Streptosporangiales > Streptosporangiaceae > Nonomuraea > Nonomuraea rubra_A. The sequence goes on along the minus strand of NZ_MSZZ01000024.1, from coordinate 159,128 downwards.
CGTAGCCCGCCAGCATCATCACGCACGCGCCCAGGAACGCGGCGGCGAGCAGCCCGCCCGCCAGCCAGGCCAGCCGGCGCTCCAGCAGGCGCAGCAGCGTGTACAGGCTCAGCACGCCCGAGCCGAGCACGCCCAGCAGCAGGCCGTCCGTGCCGATGCCGGAGGCCACCAGCAGGACCACGCCCCCCAGAGGGACGAGCGCCGAGGGCAGCGGGTCGGTGTGGCGGAACGCCTGCGGCAGGGTGGCGGCCAGCACGCCGAGCACGGCCAGCGGCCAGTGGTAGGCCAGGCCGTCGAGGGACAGGAGCTGGAGGAGCCCCACCAGCGCCAGCGCCACGGCGGTCGCCACGTCGGCGAGCGGGAGCGTTCTGTTCAGCAGTCTCATGGCCGTTCCTCAGTGAACCACGTCGAGCAGGCTGGCGACCGTGTACAGGTTCCAGACCGGGGCGGGCTTGGCGGCGTCCAGGGCCGCCCGGTCGAGCCGGACGATCCGCGCCAGGCCGGGCGAGCGCGGGAGCGCCGGCTTGAGCCCCGCGGCGGCTTCCGCACGCCAGTCCGGCGGCTTGGGCACGGCCTTGGCCTTGGTGGCCTCGGCCTCGAAGCGCCAGGGCCGCCCCTCCAGCGGGAGGCCGGCCAGGCCGGGCGCGTACTGCCGCAGCAGCTCGTGGACCAGGCGCTCCGAGCGCCGCCACACCGGGTCGAGCGCCAGCGCGGCGGCCACCACCCGGTGGTCGAGGAACGGCTGGACGCGCAGGCCCCCGCGCTGCGCGCCCGCACGGGAGGCGGCGTGCCAGCGGCCGACCCGATAGCGGAGGTAGAGGTGGTCGAGCGTGTCAGGGGTGGCCCGCTCCAGCCACGGTTTGGCCAGCGTCCTGGCGTGCTCGGCCGCCTCGGGGACGAGCAGCTTCTCGTGGCCCAGGAACATCGAGCGCAGCCGCCTGGCGACGGCGTCGCCGTCCAGGGTGCCCAGCCCGGCCAGGAAGCCGCCGCGCAGGATCTCGCCGCCCTGGCCGCCCAGCGACGGGCGCGGCTGGAAGGGCGCGTAGCGGGCGATGTTCTCGTACGCCGAGGTCATGCCCTCGCAGGCCCGCAGCACCTCCAGGGTCCGCTCCCGTGGGTCCTGGGCGGCGGCGGGCTTGGGCGGCACCACCTGGTGCTCGACGCCGAGCCGCCGGGCGACCTGGCGGGCGAGCACCACGTCGGGGTGGTCGTCGGCGCCGTAGGTGACGGCGACGAACGGCACCCCGGCCGTCTTCAGCAGGACGGCGACCAGGCGGCTGTCCCTGCCTCCCGTCAGCGTCAGCCGTACCGGCTCGGCGACGGCACGCAGCGGCTCGACCGCGGCCACCAGGGCGGAGGCCACGTCGCCGCGACCGGGCAGCGGCACCTCCTCCAGCCGTCTAAGCGGCCCTTCGGTGGTCAGGCGGGTGGCGGGCGGCAGGGCGTGGACGCCCCGGTAGGGGGTCTCGTCGGACAGGAAGTAGCCGGGGCCGACCATGGCCTGCAGCGCGAGCGGGTCCAGCTCGACCCGGCCGCCGGTGGCCACCAGGTGGACCAGCAGCGCCCGGCTGCCCACCACGTGCAGCTCGGGCGTCTCGGCGTAGTAGACCGGGTCGGCGCCGGTCGGCCCGGTGACGGCGGTGACGCCCTGGGGGGTGGCGGCGAAGACCGAATAGCAGCCGCCCAGGTCCAGCCGCCCCGCCAGGGCCTCGGGCAGGTCGGCCGGGTCGGCGAGGTAACCGCTCAGGCCCGCCGAGCCGACCAGCGGCCTGCCGGGCTCGTTGGACCAGGCCAGCAGCGCCACACCGGGCGCGTGCCACTCCTGGCGGGTGACGGTGTCCTGCGGCACGGGGAAGGCCGCCTCGATCGCCTCCATGGCGGTCTGGGTCGCCCGTTCGGCCGCTCCCCGGGCTTTGGCCGCGACGGCGAGGAAGACTTTCATGATTCCGCAGCCTGCCGGGCCGTCCCCCGGGGCGTCGTCACTCTTTCGAGTCAACTTCCCGGCCCTGAAGGACCGAGCTTGCAGCTCCTCACCGTGCATGGAGCGCACGGGTCAGGCCGCGTCGTCGGCAGCGTGACTCACTGCCCAGCCCGCGGCACCGCGCGAGGCGATGTTGCGGGCTGCATTGATGTCGGCGTGCTCAGCGAAGCCGCACGACGTGCAGCGGAAGGTGGCCTGTTCCGGCCGGTTCTTCTTGTCGATGTGGCCGCATGCCGAGCACCTCTGCGAGGTGTATCGGGGGTCCACGTAGACCACCGGCACCCCGGCGCGGGCCGCTTTATAGGCGAGGAACATCCCTAGCTGATGGAATGCCCACAAGTGCAGCGTGACCCGCTGGGGCTTGCGGAGCCGTACCCTCTCACGGATGCCGCCCAGGTCTTCAAGGGCGATGCCGCGACAGGTGCGTTGCGCCTCGGTCACGATCTGCTTGGAGATGCGGTGGTTGGTATCGGCCGCGAAGCGTGCTTCCCGGCCGGACAGCTTGCGTAGGAGCCGCTTGGCGGACTTGGTGCCCTTGGCCTGGAGGCGGCGGCGCAGGCGGCGGTTGCGGTGCCGGACTTGGTTCAGGTGCTTGCCCACGTGGACGGTGCCGTCGTCGGTGGTGGCGATGTTGGCGATGCCCAGATCCACCCCGAGGAAGCCGTCCGGCTCGATCGGGTCGGGCTCGGGGATGTCGCAGGTGGCGTACAGGTACCAGCTCCCGCCCCGGTACACAAGGTCACTCTCGCCTTGCCGATATCGGCGCAGCATGTCGAGCTGGGCCTGGGAGCAGGCGAACGGGATACGCCCGGAACGGCCCGCGCACGGTCCAGATGGACACGGTCTTGGCGTCGAGCTGCCAGGACAGGCACCGGTCATCGAACGGCTGGGCGGCGTCCTTGCGGAACCGGATCGGCTTCGACTCGACGGCCGTACGTCGCTTCGATCCCTCGGGACCGTAGTTCCCGGCCTCCAGGCTCGCCTTCAGCGTGGCGTAGGCACCGGCTGTCTTGCGGGCCACGTGGATCGCGGGCTGTGCGGACAGGCCCATTTCCTTCAGTTCGCCGTATACGAGCCGCTGGAGAGCGAACTTGCCCTTCACCCTGGTGTCGAATGCGCGGCGGGAGGCGAAGTTCGCGGCACGGTTGCACAGGTTCAGCGTCTCCCGCAGTGCCGCCTCGGTGGCGGCGTCGGGGAGCAGCTTTACCTGCACGGCCAGTTTCATGCCCGCAGCCTATCATCTTATCTATGTCGCCAAGATGGGAACCAGATCCCGATGTCAGACGAGGTCGCAGCGTCGTCTATAACCTTCACGTCCATCTTGTCTTCGTCACCAGGTACCGGCGTGACGTGCTCAACGACGCGATGCTCACCCGCTGCGAGGAAGTCATGCGGGACGTGTGCACCCGGCTCGGTGCGACCCTGCGGGAATTCAACGGCGCGGATGACCACGTACACCTGCTCGTGCACTACCCGCCGAAGCTCCCGATCTCGACCCTGGTCAACCGGCTCAAGGGCGTCTCTGCGCACTATCTGCGCAAGGAGTTCACCGGCCGGATCAACCGACACATCATGCACGGGCATCTGTGGTCGCCGTCGTACTTCGCCGGATCCTGCGGCGGGGCACCCCTGGAGATCATCCGTGAATACATCGAGAACCAGAAGCGCCAGGACTAGGATCCGGGCGCAGGCCGGGAAGCCATTCCTCCCGGCCCTGAGGAACCAGGATTCCTGGCTAGAACATCTTGAACCGGCCGCGAGTGAACAGGGCGCAGCAACCGCAGCGCCTTCTCCTTCTCGAAGTCCAGCGCCCGCCGCGGGGCCTGCAGCCGCCCGATCCGCAGGCCCAGGTCCCTTACGGCCTGCGCCACCGCCGGGTCGCTCAGCACCCGAAGGCCGAACGCCAGCTCGGCGGGCGAGATGTCCAGCCGCCGCTCCAGCTCCACCTCCTGCGCCACGGCCGCCAGCTCCTCCGGGCCGAACCGGCGGTGCGCCCCGGTCTCGCGGACCGGCGGCAGGAGGCCCAGGGACTCGCGGTAGCGGAGCATCCGCGGCGACATGCCCAGCCGCTTGGCGGCTTCGGTGATACGCATCCTTACATTCTTATGGAAGATTCCCCGTCCTCGGGATGCGGCCGTCTCGCGGCGCCGCCTAGACTCGTCCGCGACACCGTTCATGCCGCGAGCTTCATGACGCGAGGGGAAACAGATGGACTTCAAGGTCGCCGACCTGTCGCTGGCCGAGTTCGGCCGCAAGGAGATCAGGCTCGCCGAGCACGAGATGCCCGGCCTCATGGCCGTCCGCAAGGAGTACGCGGCCTCCCAGCCCCTCCGCGGCGCCAAGATCATGGGCTCCCTGCACATGACCATCCAGACCGCCGTGCTCATCGAGACGCTCGTCGCGCTCGGCGCGGAGGTCCGCTGGGTGTCGTGCAACATCTTCTCCACCCAGGACCACGCCGCCGCCGCGGTCGTCGTCGGCCCCGACGGCACGCCGGACAACCCGCGGGGCGTCCCGGTGTTCGCCTGGAAGGGCGAGACGCTGGAGGAGTACTGGTGGTGCACCGAGCAGGCCCTCACCTGGCCGGGCGGCGACGGGCCCAACATGATCCTCGACGACGGCGGCGACGCCACGCTGCTGGTGCACAAGGGCGCGGAGTACGAGAAGGCCGGCGCCGTGCCGACCGCCTCCGAGGACGACCCCGAGGAGTGGAAGGTCATCCTGGAGCTGCTCCGCCGTACCGTGGGGCCGGACAAGAAGTGGACGAAGATCGCCGAGCGGATCAAGGGCGTCACCGAGGAGACGACCACCGGCGTCCACCGCCTGTACGAGATGTACAAGAACGGCACCCTCCTCTTCCCGGCGATCAACGTCAACGACTCGGTCACCAAGTCGAAGTTCGACAACAAGTACGGCTGCCGCCACAGCGTCATCGACGGCCTCAACCGCGCCACCGACGTGCTGATCGGCGGCAAGGTCGCCGTCGTGTGCGGCTACGGCGACGTCGGCAAGGGCTGCGCCGACGCGCTGCGCGGCCAGGGCGCCCGCGTCATCGTCACCGAGATCGACCCGATCTGCGCGCTGCAGGCGGCCATGGACGGCTTCCAGGTCACCACCCTGGAGGAGGTCGTCGACAAGGCCGACATCTTCGTCACCGCCACCGGCAACTTCAACATCATCACCGCCGAGCACATGGCGAAGATGAAGCACCAGGCGATCGTCTCCAACATCGGCCACTTCGACAACGAGATCGACATGGCCGGGCTGGCCCGCGTCCCCGGCATCAAGAAGGTCAACATCAAGCCGCAGGTCGACGAGTGGGTCTTCCCCGACGGCCACTCGATCATCGTGCTCGCCGAGGGCCGCCTGATGAACCTCGGCTGCGCGACCGGCCACCCGTCGTTCGTGATGTCCAACTCCTTCACCAACCAGGTGATCGCGCAGATCGAGCTGTTCACCAAGACGGACGAGTACCCGATCGGCGTCTACACGCTGCCCAAGCACCTGGACGAGAAGGTCGCGCGCCTCCACCTGGACGCCCTGGGCGTCAAGCTCACGCAGCTGACCAAGGAGCAGGCGGAGTACATCGGCGTGTCGGTCGAGGGCCCCTACAAGCCGGACCACTACCGCTACTGACCGGTACGCCTCCCCGCCCGCTCGACCGGGCTTTCCGCTCGCACCCCGACCGCCCCAGGGCCGGCCTTGGGGCGGCTGCTGTCGGGGGAACCGCCGGTTTCCGCGGCGCGCTGCGCCATGGCCGTCCTAGGACTGCAGCGAGCACGTCCCGGGCGCCGGGTCGGCGGGACGGTGGACGGCGGGGCCCGGCGCCGGGTGGACGGCGCCCAGCCACCCGACCCCGGCGATCGCCCAACGACACGTCGTCACGGCGAGCACCCCGTCCGACTGCGTAGCGTGGTATCGACCGGCGCGCACCCACGTCGGCGAGTGGCGCCAAGGTGGCGCCAGCCGTACAGCACAAAACCCACCAAACAACCCGAAAGAGGGCATTCGTGGAGCGGATCGGCTGGGCGGCGCGGGCGATGCCCGTGCTCACCGCCATCGGGGAGCGGTTCGCGCGGGAGCGGCCGCTCGACGGGCTGAGGATCGCCGCCTGCCTCCACGTCACCGCCGAGACCGCCGTGCTCATGGAGGCCCTGCGCGCCGGGGGCGCCGAGATCGCCCTGGCCGCCTCCAACCCCCTGTCCACCCAGGACGACGTCGCCGAAGCCCTGACGAGCAGCGGCATCGCCGTCCACGCCAAGGCCGGCGTGGACCGGGCCACGTACTACCGCCACATCCACCAGGCGCTCGACATCGCCCCCGACCTCGTCCTCGACGACGGCTGCGACCTGGTCAACACCCTCCACACCGAGCGCACCGACCTGCTCGCCAACGTCTCCGGCGGCTGCGAGGAGACCACGACCGGCATCATCCGCCTGCGCCAGATGCACGCCGAGGGCGCCCTGGGCTTCCCCGTGGTGGCCGTCAACGACACGCGGACGAAGCGGATGTTCGACAACCGGTACGGCACCGGCCAGTCGACGTTCGACGGCATCATGCGCGCCACCAACACCATGCTCGCCGGGCGCGTGGTCGTCGTCGCCGGGTTCGGGTACTGCGGCCGGGGCGTCGCCGAGCGCGCCAAGGGCATGGGCGCCCGCGTCGTCGTCACCGAGATCGACCCGGTGAAGGCGCTCGACGCGCTGCTGCAGGGCTACGACGTCCAGCCGATGGAGCGGGCCGCGAGGATCGGCGAGGTGTTCGTCACGGTCACCGGCAACCGCGACGTGATCCGCGCCGAGCACCTGGAGGTCATGAAGGACGGCGCCATCCTGGCCAACGCCGGGCACTTCGACGTGGAGATCGACGTCAGGGCGCTGGAGAGCCTCGCGGTCGAGGTGCACCGCGGCGTGCGGCCGAACACCGACGAGTACGTCCTGGCCGACGGCCGCCGCCTGCTCCTGCTGGCCGAGGGCCGCCTGGTGAACCTGACGGCCGCCGAGGGCCATCCCGCCGCCGTGATGGACATGTCGTTCTCGGCCCAGGCGCTGTCGGTGGCGTGGCTGGCCAGGGAGCGCCTACGGCTGGCGCCGGGCGTCTACGAGGTGCCGGAGGAGATCGACGTGGAGGTGGCCAGGCTCAAGCTGGCCGCGGCGGGGACCGAGATCGACACGCTCACCCCGGAACAGGAGGAGTACCTCCACTCGTGGCGTGTTGGATCCTAGCCTCCTTTTGTAGATAATCCGGGCACTCCTTGCGACAGACGGAGGCCCAAAATGTCCCTGCGAGGCTTATCCGCCCGCGTCCTCCTCGCGACCGGCGTCGTGCTGACGATGGTGTCAGCCCCGGCCGGCGCCGCCCCCGACGACTACGTCAAAAGCAACAACATCCGGCTCGAAGCCCACCTCGACCTCGCCCCCGCCGCGACGATCAACAGTGACATCGCCTTCCAGGGCGACTACGCCTACGTCGGGAACTTCAACGGGTTCGCCGTCTACGACATCAAACATCCCAAGCGGCCCAGGCTCGTCAGCTCCGTGCTGTGCCCCGGCGGCCAGATGGACGTGACGATCCTGGGCGACATCCTCGTGACCTCGGTCGACGAGTCCCGCAGCGACGACTCCTGCGCCAGCAAGCCCCAGTCGGCGCGCGAGCCGTCCTCCTGGGAGGGGCTGCGCATCTTCGACGTCAGCGACAAGGCCAACCCTCGCTACGTCAAGTCGGTCGAGACCGACTGCGGTTCCCACACGCACACGCTAGTGCCGGACAAGCAGGGCGAGGCCTTCTACGTCTACGTCTCCTCCTACGCGCCCTCCGACTCCTTCCCCGACTGCCGCCCGCCGCACGACAAGATCTCGATCGTGAAGGTGCCGCTGGACGATCCGGCCGCCGCCGCGGTCGTCGCCACCCCGGTGCTGTTCCCGCCCGACCAGCAGAACGCCGCGGCCACCACCGGCTGCCACGACATCACCGCCTACCCCGCGCTCGACCTGGCCGCCGGGGCCTGCATGGGTGACGGCGTGCTGCTGGACATCTCCGACCGCGAGCAGCCCAGGGTGATCGACCGTGTGACCGACGCGAACTTCGCGTTCTGGCACTCGGCGACGTTCAACAACGCCGGCACCAAGGTCGTCTTCACCGACGAGCTCGGCGGCGGCACCCGCGCCCGCTGCACGGCCGCCGAGGGACCGACCCGCGGCGCCGACGCGGTCTACGACATCGTCGACCGCAGGCTCGTCTTCCGCAGCTACTACAAGATTTCTCGCCTGCAGACCGCCACCGAGAACTGCGTGGCCCACAACGGCTCGCTGATCCCGGTCAAGGGGCGCGACATCATGGTCCAGGCGTGGTACCAGGGCGGCGTGTCGGTCTGGGACTTCACCGACTCGGCGAACCCCAGGGAGATCGCCTTCTTCGACCGCGCGCCGATCTCCGACACCCAGCTCGTGCTGGGCGGCTACTGGTCGGCGTACTACTACAACGGTTACGTCTACGGCAGCGAGATCTACCGCGGGTTCGACGTCTTCCGCGTCGTCGACCCACGGGTGAACCAGGCCGGCAGCGTCAAGCTCGACCTGCTGAACGTGCAGACCCAGGGCGCCTACCCCGAGCGCGGCAACGGCGTGCCGGGCGGGTCCTGATCCCCTGAGGCGCCGGGCCCGCGGGCCCGGCGCCTCCTCACGAGCCTCGAAGGGTCACAGTTCCCGGAGGATCCGGCGCATCCTGCCGATCTCCGCGCCCTGGCTTGCGCCGATCTCGTTGGCCAGCTCCCGGATGGCGGTGTGCGAGCCGTCCCGCAGGACGTCGGCGGACATCCGGACCGCGCCCTCGTGATGCCTGATCATCAGCTCCAGGAAGAGCCGGTCGAAGGCGGCGCCAGAGGCGGCCTTGAGGGCCTCCATCTGCTCGGGGGTGGCCATGCCGGGCATCCCGGTGTGGGCGGCGTGGTGGCCGGGCACGCGCTGGCCCTGCTCGCGCAGCCAGGTGGCGAGGTACTCGATCTCGGGCGCCTGCGTGTCCTTGATGCGCGACGCGATGGCCTTGACCCGCTCGAAGCTCGCCCTCGAAGGGGCCAGCACGCACATGTCGAGGGCCTGGCGGTGGTGGACGACCATGTCCTGGACGTACTTGACGTCCGCGGCGTTGGCCGTGGGGGAGGGCACGGCGGTCGCCGCCTCGCCGGGTGACAGCGTCCTGGCCGCCTCCCCGGGCTTGCCGGGCGCGATCACCGGGACCGTGGAGGACGGCCGGGGCGCCGCGCCGGTGCCGCTGCACCCGGCCAGTACCAGGAGGATCCCGGCGATGAGCGTCCGCATGCGCACACTGTGCCACAAAGGTCCAAAAGGCGGCACCGGCCCCACGGACGGGCTCAGACCGGCGGGGCGAAGCCGCCCGGGGTGGCCTCCGGTTCCTGCTTGTTCCGGTACGGCTGGGCCGGCGGCGCGAACGGAGCGGGCGGAGGAGCCATCGGATAGGCCGCCAGAGGAGCAGGCGGGGGAGCGGGCGGAGGGACGGCCGGATAGGCGGGCGCGTACGCCGGTCGAGGGGGAGGCGGCGCGGGGTGGCCCGTCCCGGCCTGGCGCGCCAGCCGTACCTGGGCCCGGCGGCGGCGCTCGGCCAGGACGGCGCTGAGGTAGGCGTGCGGCGGCACGCCGGGCGGCGGAGGCGGCGCGATGCGGGAGGCGACCTGGTTGGCGATGCGCGTGCCCATCTCGTGCTGGACCGCCGGGCTCAGCTCGTGCCAGCGCAGCAGGTACTGCCTGGCCGCGGCGGCGACGTCGTCGGGCAGCTGCGACAGCTCCAGCGTGCTCGCCCACTGCGCCAGCTGGGGCGGCATCTGGATGACCGTCGAGGTGTCGCGCGGCCCCCGCTCGGAGATCACGATCGTGCCCGCGAAGACGTCGCCGAGCCGCTTGCCCTGCTGCGACACCAGCGAGCAGATCAGCGCCGGCGCGCCGTAGAAGATCCAGAACTCCACGAAGCCCGCCAGCCCGCGAAACAGCGCCTGGCGGAACCGCTCGGGGCTGCCGTCGTCGCTGACCACGCGCAGGCCGAGCGCCATCTTGCCGAGGCTGCGCCCCCGGGTGAGGGTCTCGATCGCGACCGGGTAGCCCACGGTCACCAGCACCACCAGCAGGATGTTCGCCGCCGCGAACAGCGCCGGGTCGCTCACCGAGGCGAACATCGACAGCAGGACGAACACGCCGATGAGGACGGTCCACTGCACGAGCAGGTCGATGAGGACGGCCAGGGCCCGGGTCGGCAGCTGGGCCACCCGTACCTCGAGGACGACGGCGTCACCGGTGACTACCTCGGACATACCGGGAGCCTAGTGCGTCAGAATGTCGGCGTGGACATCGATGCTTTCGTCGCGGCGCACCGCCAGGCCTGGGACCGTCTCGAGCACCTCATCAAGCACCGCTCGAAGCTGACCGGGCCGGAGGTCGACGAGCTGGTGGCCCTCTACCAGCGGGTGTCCACGCACCTGTCCATCGTGCGCTCGGGGCACGCCGACGCGCTGCTGGTGGGGCGGCTGTCGGCGCTGGTGGCCCGCGCGAGGTCGGCGGTCACGGGCGCCCACACCCCGGCCTGGCGGGAGCTGCTGAGGTTCTTCACCGTGTCCTTCCCCGTGGTGGCCTACCGGGCCCGGTGGTGGTGGCTGGGCGCGGCGCTGGCGTTCCTGGCGGTCTCCTGGGTGATGGGCGCGTGGGTCGCGGGCAGTCCCGAGGTCCAGGCGTCGATCGCCTCGGAGGAGGAGATCACGCAGCTGGTCGAGCACGACTTCGCGGACTACTACTCGGAGAACCCGGCGGCCTCCTTCGCCAGCCGCGTCTGGATCAACAACGCCTGGGTCTCCATGCTCATGATCATCTCGGCGATCTTCATGGGCCTGCCGATCCCGTACTTCCTCTACACCAACGCCGAGAACGTCGCGGTGGCCGGAGGGCTCATGGCCTCGCGCGGCAAGCTCGACATCTTCTTCGGCCTCATCACCCCGCACGGCCTGCTGGAGCTGACCGCGGTGTTCCTGGCGGCGGGCGCCGGGATGCGCCTGGGCTGGACCGTCGTCGACCCCGGGCCGCGCGGCAGGCTGGAGGCGCTGGCCGAGCAGGGCAGGGCCGTCGTCGCGGTGGCGCTCGGGCTGGTGGCGGTGCTGTTCGTCTCCGGGCTGATCGAGGCGCTCGTCACCCCGTCCGGGCTGCCGACGTGGGCGCGGATCGCCATCGGGGTGCTGGCCGAGATCGGGTTCCTGGCGTATGTCGTCGTGCTCGGGCGGCGCGCCATGCGGGCCAGGGAGACCGGCGACATCGAGCGCGCCCCCGACATCGCGCCCACCACGGCCTGACCCGCTACAGCCGTCCTGCGGCCTTGAGGGCCAGGTAGGCGTCGGCCAGCGCCGGGGCGATCTCGTCGGGGGCCGCGTCGACCACCTCGACGCCGTGCCGCCGCAGCCGGGCGGTGATCCGCCTCCGGTCGGCCATGGCGCGCTCCGCCGCCGCGGCGTCGTAGACCTGCTCGGCCGTCCCCTTGCGGGCCGCCATCGCGGCCACCAGCGGGTCCGACACGCCCGCGACCAGCACGAGGTGGCGCGAGGACAGCTGGGGGAGCACGGGCATCAGGCCCTCGTCCAGCGCGGCGGCGTTCAGGTCCGTGAGCAGGACCACCAGGCAGCGGTGGCGGGCGCGGGAGAGCACCGCGGCCACCATCCCGGCGGCGTCGGCCTCGATCAGCTCCGCCTCGATCGGCGCCATGACGTTGACCAGGGCGGGCAGCAGCTCGGTGCGGGAGGCTCCGGAGACCCAGGCGCGCACCGCGCGGTCGTAGGCGAGGAAGTCGACCCGGTCGCCGGCGCGGGCGGCCAGCGCGGCGAGCAGCAGGGCGGCGTCCATCGACCAGTCCAGGCGCGGCCAGCCGGGGGCCGGCAGCGCCTCGTCCTGCGTCCGGGAAACGGCCCCCGGCCGGCTCTGCCCGGGGATCGACGGGGTGAGCAGGCCGCGCCGGGGGACCGCCCCGGCCAGCGGGATGGGGGCGACGCCGACCCGGCCCGCCGAGGTGCGGCCGGTGTCGAGGACGATCAGCACCCGCCGGTCGCGCTCGGGCCGCCAGGTGCGGACCACGACGTCGTGGCGGCGGGCGGTCGCGCGCCAGTCGATGGAGCGCACGTCGTCGCCGACGACGTACTCGCGCAGCGAGTCGAACTCGGTGCCCTGCCCGCGGACCAGGGCGGGGTGCTGGCCCTCCAGCTCGCGCAGGCGGGCCAGGCGCGAGGGGAGGTGCTTGCGCGACAGGAACGGCGGCAGCACCCGCACCGACCACGGCGCCCGGTGGGTGCCCTGCCTGGAGGCCAGGCCCAGCGGGCCGCGCGAGCGCACGGCGACCGCGACGGACTCCCGGTCGCCGCGCCGCGCCGGGGCGAGCGTGACGGTGTAGCGGCGGCGCTCGCCGGGCGGGACGTCGACCGGCTGCGAGCGCGGGACGGCTCCCGCGGACGGGGGCCAGGCGTCGCGCAGCTCGCCGCGCACCCGCCGCCTGCCGGGGTTCTCCACGACGATCTGGAGCGTGGCGGTCTGGCCCAGCCGGATCAGCGTGTCGCCGGAGCGGTGGAAGCGCAGGGGCCGTACGGCTCCCGCGAACAGCAGGTCGACCAGGACACCCGCGGCCAGCAGCAGGCACACCCCGGCCAGCGCGGGGCCGGGCTGCGGCGCGATCAGCACGACCACGACGCCCAGCGCCGCCACCAGCGCGGCCCGCCCGCTCAGCGCCATCTCACCACCCCGCCTCGCGCGTGACCCGCCGTACCGCCGGTGGGAACGAGCGGCGAGGTCATCGCGGCACCGGGACCGAGGCCAGGATGCCGTCCAGCAGCCCGTCGGCGGTCGCGCCCTCCAGCTCCGCCTCCGGCCGCAGCTGCACCCGATGCCGCAGCGTGGGCCGCGCCAGCGCCTTGACGTCGTCGGGGGTCACGTACGACCGGCCGGACAGCCACGCCCAGGCCCGGGAGGAGGCCAGCAGCGCGGTGGCGCCACGCGGGGAGACGCCCAGCTGGAGCGACGGCGACTGCCGCGTGGCACGGCAGACGTCGACGACGTAGCCGAGCACCTCGGGCGCCACGTGCGTCCTGGCGACCGCCTCGCGGGCCGCGGCCAGGTCCTCGGCCGTCGCCACCGCCTTGACGTGCGACAGGTCGCGGGGGTCGAAGCCGTGCGCGTGCCGCTCCAGCACCGCGATCTCGTGCTCCCGCGGCGGCAGCGGCACCGTGAGCTTGAGCAGGAAGCGGTCAAGTTGCGCCTCGGGCAGCTGGTAGGTGCCTTCGTACTCCACGGGGTTCTGCGTCGCGCACACCACGAACGGCTCCGGCAGCGGCCGGGCCCCGCCCTCGATGCTGACCTGGCGCTCCTCCATCGCCTCCAGCAGCGCGGCCTGGGTCTTGGGCGGCGTGCGGTTGATCTCGTCGGCCAGCAGCAGGTTGGTGAAGACCGGACCCTCGCGGAACTCGAACTCGGCCGTCTTGGCGTCGTAGATGAGCGACCCGGTGACGTCGCCCGGCATCAGGTCGGGCGTGAACTGCACCCGCTTGAAGTCCAGCGACAGCGCCGCCGCCAAGGTGCGCACCATGAGGGTCTTGGCCACGCCCGGCACGCCTTCGAGCAGCACGTGCCCCCGGCACAGCAGCGCGATGACCAGCCCTGTCACGACCGCGTCCTGGCCGACGACGGCCTTGGCGACCTCGGCGCGCAGCGCGCCCAGCGCCTCCCTGGCCGCGTCGCCCCGGCCGGCGACGCGCGTGGTCTCCTCAACGTTCACTGGATTCCCTTCTCGAGGAAGTCAAGGTACCCGGCCAGTCCGACGAGGCCCGCGTCGTCGGCGGGCGGCGGGCCGTACAGGGCGGCGCCGATCTGCCGCGGGTCCTGCCCGGTCCGTACGGCTATCGCCGACACGACGGCGTCGGGACCGGCGTCAGCGGTCAGCCCGAGCCGGGGCACGATCCGGTCGAGAGCGCCCGCGCGCAGCGCCTCGGCGGCGGTGCCGCGCGCCCGGCGGGCGCGGTAGAGGCGGCCCCGGCCCTCGACGGTCTCCGCGGCGCGCACCACGACCGGGAGCCGTTCGGCGACCACCGGGCCGAGCCGCCTGCCGCGCCACAGGATCGTCAGCAGCAGCGCGATGAGCGCCATCCACACGCCCCACCCGACGTTGTCGGGCATCAGCTCGTGGAACGACTTGCCCTCCGGCCCGGCCAGGGTCTCGTCGTCCTGGCTCTCGCCCTCCTCGGGCGCGGGCCGTACCAGCCAGGTCACCGCCTGCTTGCCGCGCAGCAGGTTGAGCGCCAGCGCGGCGTTGCCGTCCTCGTCGAGCCGCTGGTTGGTCATGAAGCCGCTGCTGCCCACGACCGTCACGGTCCGGCCGCCGGAGGCGTAGCGCAGGAGCGTGGGCTTGTCGTCGGCCGGGTAGCAGCCGACCGCGCCCCGGGGCCCGGAGAAGGTGAGGCCGCCGATGTGGGCGCTGCCCGCCGCCTGGGCGCCCGGCAGGTCGCAGCGCGGCTCGCGGGACCGCTCGCGCACCCGCTCCCGGTTGGCCCTGACCTCGGGCGCGAGGACGTGCAGGTAGCCGGTGTCGCCGACGATCAGCAGGTCGCCGGGCAGGTCGGCGAGCCGCCCGACCTCGGACGGCGTGAGCGGGAAGGCGTCGGTGACGAGCAGGAGCCGGTCGCCGGAGGCCAGCGCGGCGGCCCGGTCGGCGGAGTCGACCCGGTCCACGGTGACGCCGTGGGCGCGCAGCAGCGCGGCCAGCGCCCTGCCGCCGGCCAGCGAGCCGTCGTCGGGGTCGAGGTAGCGGCCGGGGCGTCCCTGCCCGCCGAGGAGCACTGTGGCCGCGGCGACGACCACGAGCAGGAGGGCCACGGCCAGCGGGGCGCGCGCGGCCCGCCAGAGGGTCCGGGGCGTGGCCGACACCGCCGTGGAGGGCTGCTGCGGAGCCGTCGTGTCGCCTGGTTGCCGTTGCGGGGCGAGCAGGTCGCTCATGCCGTGCCTCCCCCCAAGGATCCCCCGGAGCCTGCCCCGGGCGGGACCGAGCCTGTCCCGAGCGGACCCGGGCCGCCGCCGGGCGGAGCGGCGCCCGCCCCGAGCGGCACCGGCCTGGCCACCCGCAGCCGGTCGTCGAGCCCGGCCAGCACCCCGTAGGCGTCGGCCGTGCCCGGCACGTCGCCATAGGTCACGTCGTCGAAGATCCGCGCGGCCGTGGCGAGCTCGGCCGCGAACTCCGGCAGCGCCCGCCCGGCCTCGGCGGCCAGCTCGTCGGCGGTGCGGCCCTGGAGCCGGTCGACGATCGCGCGCTCCTCCAGGTCGCGCACGATGGCGCGCAGCCGTTCCCTGATCGCCTGCGCCCAGCTGCCCTCGGCGGCCAGGCGCTCGGCGTTGGCCCTGTGCTCGGCCGCCGTGAGCAGCCGCTCCCCGAACAGCACCTCGGGGCCCGCGGCCCTGGCCCTGGACGTCTTGCGCAGGGCCCAGGCGACCAGGAAGACCGCCGCCACGACGATCAGCAGGATGAGCGCCGCCGCCACCAGCCCGCCCACCTGGCCGCCGGCGCCCGCGGCGTCCATCAGGTCGCCCAGGAACTGCTGCAGCCGCCGCCACAACTCGTCGACCGGCGATTCGTGCTCGTAGCCGGGCTTGAGGAGCTCTCCGGCGGCCTCGCGCCCGGCCTCCTCGCGTCCGATCGGTGGCGCTGTCACGACCTGGCGGCGTTCGACGGGTGCCAGAGGTCGTCGGCGGAGGCGTGGACCCAGCCCTGCCGCTGCTGTTCGAGCGCGGCGGTCTGCAGCACCAGGTCGAACGCCTCGCTGCGCATCCGGCGGTCGGTGTAGAGGAGCCCGGCGACGCCCGCCTGGACGGGGTAGGAGATCATGCCTCCCACCATCGTGCCGACCGCGATGAGGACGGCCGTGACGATCGACGCGCCGGTCGTCCCGCCGCCGAACATCCCGATCATCATGCCGGCGATGGTGAACGGCACGCTGACGACCCCGCTGATGAAGCCGGCCAGCAGCGCGGTGACCAACAGGATGCCGAGCACCCGCCAGAAGTCGCCGGTCACCAGCCGCCACGAGCGCCGCATGGCGTCGATCGGGCCGCGCCCCTCCAGCACGACGGCCGGGGTGGCGAAGGAGAAGCGGGCGGTGAGGAACAGCGAGTAGGCGATGTACGGCAGGCCGACCAGGACGATGAGGGCGAACAGCACGCCCGCCTGCTGGGCCTGGCCGACTCCCGCGAGCAGCGCGACGGTGAGCGGCACGACGATCAGCAGCGGCGCGAGCAGCAGCGCGGTCAGGATGCCCACCACGCCGAACATGGCCGGCCACCGGCCCTTCAGCAGCCGCCACGCCTCGCCCGCGGTGATCCGGCCGCCGAACACGGCCCGGCCGAGGATCCTGGTGATCACCCCGGTGAGGAGCGTGACGGCCACGATGCCGATCAGCTGCGAGACGAGCGCGCCGCCGTAGGTGGCGAAGACGCCGGAGTCGAGGCGCTGCACGTCCTCCGCGGTGGCCGAGGCGGGGTCGGACAGCACGCCGCCCACGGACCCGACGAAGACGGCCTGGGTGACCGCGACCGGGATCGCCACGAGCAGCGCGGTGATCGCCGACAGGCCCAGCATGGCCTTGGGGTTGGAGCGGATCAGCTTGATGGTGCCGTCGAGGATGTCGCCGAGCGTCAGCGGCCGGAGAGGGATGATGCCGGGACGCAGCGCCGGAGGCGGCGGCGCGTAGCCGTAGCCGGGCGCCGGCTGGCCCGGCGCCTGACCGGGCGGGCCGTAGGGCTGCTGGCCGTACGGCTGCTGCGGCTGACCATACGGCTGGCCATACGGCTGGCCGTACGGCGGAGCCTGCGGCGGGGGCGGCGGCTGCTCGCCGGGCTCACGGCCGGGGGCGGCCCAAGGAGAGGACGCGGGGGCTCCGTACGGCGGAGGCTGCTCGGCCGCCCAGCCGGGGGGCCTCTCGTGACCGTCTGACATACCCCCAATCCTGGCACGCAGCGGCGACGAGACGCGCTATTGGGAGGGCATTCCAGGATGTTTCTCTGCAAGCCGGGCGTAGGGATGGTCTAATCGTCGCCGCTTAACGCAGACTGATGATTGCGGGGGAGAACGCGGGACGTCGGAGAGGGTCGTAGGATTCGACTTTTGACGGTCTCACGTCACATCCAGATGGCAGGCAAGGGTACCCTTTCCTGCATCGTGCTGTATGTCCCACAATGCGTAGAACCGAATGAGGGGCCATGAAAGGTCGCGTGCTGGTCGTCGACGATGACGCCGCTCTCGCCGAGATGCTCGGCATCGTGTTGCGCGGAGAAGGCTTCGAGCCCTCCTTTGTCTCCGACGGCGACAAGGCCCTCGATGCGTTCCGCGAGACCCGTCCCGATCTGGTGCTCCTGGACCTCATGCTGCCCGGGGCCGACGGCATCGACGTCTGCCGCCGCATCAGGGCCGAGTCCGGCGTGCCCATCGTGATGCTGACGGCCAAGAGCGACACCATCGACGTGGTGCTGGGCCTGGAGTCGGGCGCCGACGACTACATCGTCAAGCCGTTCAAGCCCAAGGAGCTCATCGCGAGGGTGCGCGCGCGGCTGCGCCGCACCGACGAGCCGACCCCGGAGATCCTCCAGATCGGCGACATCACCATCGACGTGGCGGGCCACTCCGTCAAGCGCGGCGAGGAGACCATCAACCTCACGCCGCTGGAGTTCGACCTGCTCGTCGCCCTGGCGCGCAAGCCGCGCCAGGTCTTCACCCGCGAGGTGCTGCTGGAGCAGGTGTGGGGGTACCGGCACGCGGCCGACACCCGCCTGGTCAACGTGCACGTCCAGCGGCTCCGCGCCAAGATCGAGAAGGACCCCGAGCACCCCGAGATCGTGGTCACCGTCCGCGGCGTCGGCTACAAAGCCGGCCCGGCGTGACCTGCCGGTAGTTCCCTGAGATGACTCCCGCCGCAACGGCCCGTAGACGGACATTCCGCCAGATTCTCGGAGGAGTCCGGCGGCGGGCCAGGCGTGCCGCGCGCAGGGTGCGGCATCTGTGGCGCAGCTCGCTGCAGATGCGGGTGGTCACCAGCACGCTGGCCATCTCGATGACCGTGGTCGCCGTCCTGGGCTACTTCCTGTTCCAGGAGATCAGCGACTCGGTCGTCGACCCGCGCCGGGCCTCCGTGATCAGCGACGCGCGCAACGACACGGCCACCATCAGGAACATCCTGCTCTCCCAGGAGGACCAGGACGACGCGCCCAAGCCAGGGCAGATCCACACGCCGGCCATCGACCAGGCCATCAAGGCCGTCTCCCCGGTGGAGGACGAGAACCGCCGCTACGACCTGATCATCCTCAACCCCGAGCACCCCGAGGGCTCCCGCATCGCCGGCGCCGTCAGCGAGCAGAGCATCCCCCCGCAACTGCGCGCGGCCATGGACGCCTTCGCCGAGAAGACCCTGGTGGGCGAGCCCACGCGCAAGAGCATCATCGCCGCCGTCCCCTACGAGCGCGGCGGCACCCAGATCTCGGTCGTCACCGGCGTGGTCCTGGAGGAGGGCCGCCAGGTCTACCACTTCTCCCCGCTCACCGCGGAGGAGGACACCCTGTCCGCGGTGCGCCAGGTGCTCGTCCTGGTCGGCCTGGGCCTGGTGCTGCTCCTGGCCGCCATCGCCTCGCTGGTCACCCGCCAGGTCGTGGTCCCGGTACGGCTGGCGCGGCAGGCCGCCGAACGCCTGGCCGCCGGGCAGCTCGACGAGCGGCTGAAGGTGCGCGGCGAGGACGACCTGGCCCGCCTGGCCACCTCCTTCAACGAGATGGCCGCCAACCTGGCGCTGAAGATCCACCAGCTGGAGGAGCTGTCGCAGGTCCAGCGCCAGTTCGTCTCCGACGTCTCCCACGAGCTGCGCACCCCGCTGACGACGGTCCGCATGGCGGCCGACCTCATCTACGACGCCCGCGAGGACTTCGACCCCATGGTCGCCCGCTCGGCCGAGCTCATGCAGGCCCAGTTGGAGCGGTTCGAGTCGATGCTGGCCGACCTGCTGGAGATCAGCCGCTACGACGCGGGCGCCGCCACGCTCGACCTGGAGCAGACCGACATCCGCGACGTCGTGCTGCGCGCCGTCGACGACTCCGTCGCCCTGGCCGAGCGCCACTCCACCCGCTTCGACCTGCGCCTGCCCAACGAGCCGTGCATGGCCGAGATCGACGCCCGGCGCGTGGAGCGGATCCTGCGCAACCTGCTCTTCAACGCCATCGAGCACGGCGAGGGCAAGGACATCGTGGTCACCGTGGGCGCCGACCGCGACGCCGTGGCGGTAGCCGTACGGGACCACGGGGTGGGGTTGAAGCCCGGCGAGGAGAACATGGTCTTCGACCGGTTCTGGCGCGCCGACCCCTCGCGGGCCAGGACCATCGGCGGCACCGGGCTGGGCCTGGCCATCTCCCGCGAGGACGCCACCCTCCACGGCGGCTGGCTGCAGGCGTGGGGGCAGCCCGGCGAGGGCTCGCAGTTCCGCCTGACGCTGCCGCGCGACTCCAGCGTGGAGCTGAAGGGCTCGCCGCTGCCGCTGGAGCCGCCGGAGATCCAGATCCGCCGCACCTGGCGCGGGCACATCACGCCCGTCCTGGCGCCGGCCACCTCCAGCCCCGCCGCCGGTCCCGCCCCCGGCCCCGCGCCCTCGGACGAGGGGGTCGTCCATGCGGAGTAGCCGGATGACCGCCGTGGCCCTGGCCGTCTGCGTGGCGGTCGGCGGGGCGGGCTGCTCGGTCATCCCGCTGAGCAGCGCGCCCATCGCGCCGGACGCCGCCGACGCGGGGGCCGCGCTCGGCGGGTCGTTCCAGCGCCTGGTGCCCACGAAGCCGCGTCCGGAGTGGCGGCCCGACCAGGTCGTCATGGGCATGCAGGCCGCGATGGCCGCCTACGCGGACGAGGGGCAGGACAAGACCCTGTGGAGGTACCTCACCCCGCAGGCGCGCAAAGACTGGAACCCGCACGTGCCCGTGTCGGTGCTGGACCAGCTCGAGGTCAAGCTGTCCGGCCCGCCCGACGCCGAGGCGCGCGTCCAGATCTCCGGCAACATCATCGCCGAGATCCGGGCCGACGGCCGCTACGTCCCCATGACGGCCCCTTCGCCGTTCAGCCGCTGGGTCACCCTCGACAAGACGCGCGACCAGGGGTATGTGGTCTCAGGGCTCAGCTTCGACGGGCTGCTGCTGACCGCGGCCGACGTCGAGCGCTCCTACGAGGACGCCAAGCTCTACTACCTGGACAACAACGACAACCCGGTCCTCGACCTGGTGAAGATCCGCCGCAAGCCGACCGAGAACCTGGCCGAGGGCATCGTCGCCCGCCTGGCGCAGGGGCCCAGCGAGGCGCTGCGCGACGCCGTCCACAGCGCGCTGCCTCCCGGGACCCGCGTGCTGTCGGTGCAGAAACGCGGCGAGGCCGTCGTGGTCGACCTGGGCGGCGCCTTCGACCCCGACCGCATCGGCAACCCCGAGGGGCTGAAGGTCCAGCTCGGGGCCAGCCTGCGCAACCAGGTCAACGGCCGCGTCATCGAGGTCCTCCACGACGGCGAACCGTTCTACGGCACCAGCCCGCTCACGATCAGCCCGAGCGACTACCAGCCGTCCCAGCCCCAGCCCCTGCTCGCCAACGCCTACGTGCTGCGCGACGGCGCCGTGCTGCGCGAACAGGAGCCGCGCAAGGAGTTCTCCGACTGGGTCCCGCGCGGGATGCAGCCGCGTCCCGACTTCAAGGACCCCGCGGTCTCCGCCGACGGCGCGCGGATCGCCGTGTCGGGCTCCGACGGGATCTGGGTCCACCAGGACAGCCAGTGGCGGCTGTGGATCCGGGGCACCGGCCTGGTCTCGCCCGCCTGGCGGCCCGACGGCACGCTGTGGACCTACGACCCGGCACGCCAGACCTTCCTGCGCTTCGACCCCCAGGGCGGCGGGCAGCAGCCCACCCAGATCCCCGCGCCGACGCTGACCGGCGAGACGGTCGAGCGGATCAAGTTCGCCCGCGACGGCGTACGGCTGGCGATCATCGCCCGCGACGCGGGGCAGGGCCAGTCCGTGCAGGTCGGCACGATCCTCCCGGGGCAGGTCGGCAACTTCCGCAAGCTCCTGGAGGCCAAGGCCAGCAAGGACAGGGAGGAGATCGTCGATGTGGCCTGGGAGAACGTCGAGCAGCTGCTCGTGCTGACCGACCAGGCGATCACCCGCGTCCACCTGGTGACCGGGCCCATGCAGAACGTCGGCGGGACCATCAAGGACGCCAACTCCATCGCCTCCTTCGGCGGGCGCACGCTCGTCGGCACCGACACGCGGGTGCTGGAGCTCGACTCCACCCAGAAGCTGGAGCCGCTGGGGAACATCAAGGAGGGCCTGCCCGCCTATCCGGCCTTCCTGTCGGAGCGGCCATAGCGGCTCCCTTGAGGGGCTGTCGCCCTTGCCCGGCGCGACTGCCGGTCCTGGCGGTGCCGCTGTTGGCCTTGCCTGGGACGGCCTCCGGTTTTACGGCGCGACTGTCGGTCCTGTCCGGCACACTGGTCCACCGTGCTGACCGCCTTGCTCGACCTGCTGGCGCCGCAGACCTGCGTCGGCGGCTGCGGCCTGCGCGGCGTGGCGCTGTGCGAGGCGTGCCTGTGCCCGGCTCCGGCCCGCCGGATGCCGGAGCCGTGCCCGCCCGGCCTGCCGGTGTG
Organism: Thermoactinospora rubra; assembly: GCF_002093975.1. Taxonomy (GTDB): domain Bacteria; phylum Actinomycetota; class Actinomycetes; order Streptosporangiales; family Streptosporangiaceae; genus Nonomuraea; species Nonomuraea rubra_A. Next base: position 137,421 of record NZ_MSZZ01000024.1, on the reverse strand, counting down.
CTGGTCGGCGGCCGACTACGCCGGACCGGTCAAGCGGGCCATCCTCGCCTACAAGGAGCGCGGCCGCACCAGCCTGGCCGCACCCCTGGCCGAGGCGCTGGCCTTCACGCTGGCCGAGGCGCTGCACTCACCCACGGCCCTCGGCTCGTCCACGGGCGTCAGCCCACCCGCGGCCCTCAGCCCGCTCACGGCCCTCGGCTCGCCTATAGCCGCCGACCGGGCCGTGGCCTCTGGACGCCCCATCACCTCCAAGGCGCCTCTCGTCCTCGTGCCGGTGCCGAGCGCGAGCCGTACCCTGCGAAGCCGCGGCCACGATCCGGTGGGCGAGCTCGCCGCGCGGGCGGCCGGGCTGCTGTGCCGTACGGGCCGGGCGGTGGCGGCGCGGCCGGTGCTCGCCCAGGCCAGGCCGGTCGGCGACCAGGCCGGGCTCACCGCGGCCCGCCGGGCGGCCAACCTCCACGGCTCGCTGCGCGTGGCCCATCCTGTCGGCGCCGCCAGGGCCGTGCTCGTGGACGACGTGGTCACGACAGGGGCCACCATCGCGGAAGCCGCCAGGGCCCTGCGGGCGGCGGGCGTGGCGGTCCCGCTCGCCGTCACGGTGGCGGCGACACGCCGGAGGTCGCGAAATTCCCGACGGTGACCGTCGGTAAAAGAAGATCTTCTTTCGCGGCTCACCCACGCGCCATACCTGCCTATCCGGTCAAGCCCGGTTCTCCAGCTCACCATGCTGGACCGCAGGGCGTCGCCGGGAGCGAATCCCCCGAAACCGGGCACGAGGTGCAGGCCGTAACGCGCACCGACCTCACGCAAAGTGATCGTTCGCTCGATCGCCAGGCTGACATTCCCCGCCGATGCGGATAGCGTTCTGACATGGCACCCGTTCGGGTCCGTGGTTGCGCAGAGCCGGCAGTCCCGGCTCTGCTAGCCGATGCCAGCCGCAGGCGAAACGGCCCACGTAAGGCGACTCTTCGTCGACCGATCACGGTGCGGCTTAGGGGTAAGTCCTGCCTTCCCGGGGGTCCAGATGTCCCCCGTCAGAAGAGAAGGGCGGTAGTGGCGCCAGAGCTGCGAAACCCTCAGCAGGCGGATGTGGGGTCGAAGACCAGGTCGGCCGAACGGGTGCTCATGAGTCTCCTGATGACACCGCGCCTGAAGGTTGCATCTGGGCAACAGGAGGGTAACGGTAAAGGAGAGGAAGTCCCTTGCTGGGCAAGGCGCGTCGTCGGGCGCTCTTCCGCAGTCGCTAGACGAAGGGGGGTTGTTGCATGGACATCATCGTCAAGGGCCGGCACACAGGAGTGAGTGATCGGTTCCGAGACCACGTGACGACCAAGCTGGCCAGGATCGAGCGTCTGAACAACAAGCTCATCCGAGTGGACGTGGAGGTGTCCAAGGAACGCAACCCACGCCTCGCCGACCAGCGCGAGCGTGTGGAGCTCACCATCCACTGCCGCGGTCCGGCCATCCGGGCCGAGGCCTCCGCCGACGATCGCTTCGCCGCGCTCGACATGGCCCTCGACAAGCTGGAGAGCCGCCTTCGCAAACTCGCCGACCGCCGCAAGGTCCACCACGGCAGCCACGCCACGCCGTCCATCGGCGAGCTGTCCGCCTCACTCCTGGCCGGGCCGCCCGACAAGGCCCAGCTCGTGCCCGAGTCAGCAGCCCCCCGCAAGGCCGAGCCGGAGCCCGAGGACTACGCTCCGGACGAGAAGCAGTACGACGACGTCGTGCCGATCGAGATGGAGGGCGAGGGCCCCCTCATCGTGCGCGAGAAGTTCCACAAGGCCGAACCCATGACCATCGACCAGGCGCTCCTGGAGATGGAGCTGGTCGGCCACGACTTCTACCTCTTCCGCGACAAGGAAAGCGGGCATCCGAGCGTCGTGTACAGGCGGCGCGGCTACAACTACGGGGTGTTGCGGCTCGTCGAGCCCTGAGCCCGCCCGGCCCGCCCGTCAAGAAGATCCTCTCGACCACCCAAGAACCGCAAAACCCGTGCCATGATGGCGGTTCAACGGCTCTGGCCCCCCACGAGGAGGAGACATGAGCGAGTTCCGCGAGCGAAGCGGCGGGCGCGCGTGCCCGCGTTCTTCGGAGGCGGCCGCGTGAGGGAATCCGACAAGGCGCGTGAGCCGATCAGGGTCCTGATCGTCGACGATCACGAGCTGATCCGGCGGAGCCTCGCGATGACGCTGACGGCGGAAGCCGACATCGAGGTGATCGGCGAGGCGGGCGACGGACAGGAGGCGGTCGAACTGGCCGACCGCCTCCTCCCCGACGTGGTCCTGATGGACGTGCGCATGCCCAGGCGCGGCGGGATCGAGGCCACGCGCGGCATCAAGGCCTCCGTTCCGAGCACCCGCATCATCATGCTGACCGTGAGCGACGAGGAGGAGGATCTCTTCGAGGCCATCAAGGCGGGAGCGACCGGCTACCTGCTGAAGGACGTCCAGCTCGACGAGGTGCCCGACGCCGTGCGCGGCGTCCACGGCGGCCAGTCGCTCATCAACCCGGCCATGGCGGCCAAGCTCATCAACGAGTTCGCCGCGATGAGCCGCAAGGAGGCCGAACGGCCGCCGCAGCTGCCCGTCCCCCGGCTGACCGAGCGCGAGATGGAGGTCCTGCGCCTGGTCGCCAAGGGCATGAACAACCGCGAGATCGCCAAGCAGCTGTTCATCTCCGAGAACACCGTGAAGAACCACGTCCGCAACATCCTGGACAAGCTCCAGCTGCACTCCCGGATGGAGGCCGTGGTCTACGCGGTGCGCGAACGGATGCTCGAGATCACCTGAGGCCGCACGGGGTCCTGCCGCTCTAGGGGGTACGGCAGCGCCCACGCCTGCGCCTGGCTCGGTTCACCGGACGGTGTCGCCCGGTGAACCGAGCCTTCGCCTTTCCGCGCCCTTTCCTTGGTGGCTTTTCCTTTCGGTGGCCTTTCCCTTCTGCGGCCTTCGCCTTTCGGCGATCAGTGCCGGCGGGTGCGCAGGCGCTCCAGGAAACGGCGCGCCTTGGCCTGGTTGCCGGGGTCGTTCGCGATGCGCTTGGCCTTCTCGACGGTCCGCCGGCCCTGCGGGCTGCGAAGGAAGGAGCGCACGCGGTCCATGAGTTTCGCCATGGGCGTCCCCTACCCACGACACGCGAGACGATTCGGCAGGTCACCCGCATCCGAGGGCGGCCGTCACCCGGTCGAGCACGTCGTGCCACGGGCGGGCGGCCACCACCGGGACGCCCAGCGAGCGGGCCTGGCCGGCCAGCCAGTCGCCGTACAGGCGGCTCACCCTGGCCCGGCCCGCCTGGTCGCCCGCCTCGGGCTCCCGGGCGCGGTAGTTGGCCGCGAGCCGCTCCTCGTCCGGCTCGTGCAGCACCACCGCCCGCACCCGGCCGCCGAACTCCGGCCGGAGGGCCACGGCGGGCAGCAGGTAGTCGCCCTCGACCACGACCGGTGTGCCGGTGTCCAGGTGGTTGGCGACGACCGCCACGATCGCGGGGGTCAGCGCCTCGGCCACCGCGATCTGCACCCGCACGATCTCCTCCGGGCCCAGGGTGCGCGCCCGCGGGTCGACGCGCCAGTAGTGCAGCAGCGGCGCCTGCTCGGGCGTGGTCATCGCCTGCAACGCCTCGACGATGTCGTCGACCTCGACGAGCGGGACGCCCAGGCGGCGGGCCAGCGGATAGGACACCCGCGTCTTGCCCGTGCCGGACGCGCCGCCCAGCAGCACGATCGGCGTCATGCGGGCTCGCGGGCGGGCGCGGCCGGGCTCGCGGGGCTCCTCCGGCCGGCGCCGCCGGGCTCACGCGGGCTCACGCGCCAGCTCCGCGGCCAGGTGCGGCGGGTCGCTCCGCTCCACCCGCACCGAGTCGCACCCCACCCACGCCGCCGCCGACCACAGGGCCTCGCGCACCGCCTCCACCGCCTTGCGCCCGTCGACGCCCGGCTCCAGGTGCACCTGCCGCGCCACCAGCGTCGACCCCTCCCGGGCCGGGTCCACCCGGCCGATGAGGCGGCCGCCCGCCAGCACCGGCATGGTGAAGTAGCCGTGGACGCGCTTGGCCTTGGGAACGTAGAGCTCCAGCGTGTAGGTGAAGCCGAAGACCCGCTCGGTGCGCCCGCGGTGCCAGATGAGCGAGTCGAAGGGGGAGACCAGGGTCGTGCGGTGCCGGCCGCGCACGTCGGAGGCCAGCAGAGCCGGGTCGGCCCATGCGTTGGGGCCGCCCTTCCGGCCCGGCGGCCAGCCGGCCACCGTCACCGGGACCAGCCCGGACCCGCCGCTCAGCAGCGCCTCGTCCAGCATCGCCGCGTGCTGGTTGCGCACCCGTAAAAAGTCGACCAGGTCGCCCCTGGTGGCCACGCCCAGCGAGCGCCCGGCGACGCCCGCGAGCCGCCGGATGCACTCCTCGTCGGGCAGGTCCTGGCCCAGCAGCTCGGCGGGCACGGCCCGCTCGGCCAGGTCGTAGACCCTGCGCCAGCCCACCCGGCGGGTGCAGACCAGCTCGCCGATGTCGAGCAGCCACTCCAGGCCGATCTTGGAGTCGGACCAGTCCCACCAGGGGCCGCCGTTGCGTGCGCCGCCCACGTCGGACGTCGTCACGGGGCCGCTCTGCCGTACGCGCTCCAGCAGCTTGTCGACGTCCGGCGGCACGGTGTGCCAGCGTAGCCCCCGGGCGCGGAAGCCGCGGCGGCGGAAGCCGTACAGCGGCCAGTGCTCGATGGGCAGGATGCAGGCGGCGTGGCACCAGTACTCGAAACTGCGGGCCGGGTCGTGCCAGTAGGCCCGCTCGACGGCCCGCCTGCCGACGGCGCCCAGCCGGGCGTAGGCGACCAGCTCGTGCGAGCGGGCCAGCACCGAGACGGTGTCGAGCTGCACCGCGCCCAGCCGTCGCAGCATGGCGGCGACACCGCCCTTGCGGGCGTCGGCGCCGACGAAGCCCTGGGCGCGCAGCACCAATCGGCGGGCCTCAGCGGCCGTCAAGTCCGTCATGTCGGCGAATGCTAGCGGGGCACACCGACAACGACGGGCTCATCGGTGGTCTTCGACCGTCATCCCCTCGCGCGGCGCGTCGATCACGACGTCGGTGAAGATGTTGAAGACGAGGGCGAGGATCCCCCCGAGGACCGTGATGCCGACGCCGATCCAGACGATCAGCCAGTTGGACTGGGTCAGACCGAACCCGCCCACGGTGAAGCCGATCAGCATGATCGTCACCGCGAGCCAGGAAGAGGCGCGCCCGCCGTGGCTGCCCAGGTTCTCGGTCTGCTCCTTCTTCTGCCCCTCGACCATATGGCAATCCTTTCTTTGCCAGCGGCCTCCTGGCTGGCTTTCCGTGCTCTTGCGCCCTACTCCTCGGCATTCTTCCAGAAGGGGGAGGAGGGCCGCTCATCGCGGTGGCTGTGTCAGGTGGCGGAACGGCCTACGATGGCTACGGGGAAGTATGTCTCGGCCTCTCCTCCTGGCGGCGCCGCCGGGGTAGACCTGCGAGGAGCTTTAATCAAGTGGCAGCCATTCTGGACAAGATCCTTCGCGCCGGCGAGGGCAAGATTCTGCGGAAGCTCAAGCGCATCGCCGATCAGGTCAACTCCATCGAGGACGACTTCAGGAGCATGACCGACGCCGAGCTGCGGGCCATGACCGACGAGTTCAAGCAGCGGCACGCGGACGGCGAGTCCCTCGACGACCTGCTTCCCGAGGCCTTCGCGACCGTACGCGAGGCCTCGCGCCGCGTCCTGGGCCAGCGCCCCTACGACGTGCAGATCATGGGCGCCGCCAACCTGCACTTCGGCAACATCTCCGAGATGAAGACCGGTGAGGGCAAGACCCTGACCTGTGTCATGCCCAGCTACCTCAACGCCCTGACGGGCAGGGGCGTGCACGTCGTCACGGTCAACGACTACCTCGCCCAGCGCGACGCCGAGAAGATGGGCCGCATCCACCGCTTCCTCGGCCTGGAGGTCGGCTGCATCCTGTCGGGGCAGTCGCCCGACGAGCGGCGCAAGCAGTACCAGGCCGACATCACCTACGGCACCAACAACGAGTTCGGCTTCGACTACCTGCGCGACAACATGGCCTGGTCGATCGAGGAGTGCGTGCAGCGCGGCCACTACTACGCCATCGTCGACGAGGTCGACTCCATCCTCATCGACGAGGCCCGCACGCCGCTGATCATCTCGGGCCCCGGCGAGCAGTCCGGCAAGTGGTACCAGGAGTTCGCCAAGATCGTCCCGAGGCTGCGCAGGGGTCAGGAGCCCAAGAACCCCGGCGAGGAGCCCACCGGCGACTACGTGGTCGACGAGAAGAAGCGCACGGTCGGCATCCTGGAGTCGGGCGTGGCCAAGGTCGAAGACTGGCTGGGCATCGACAACCTCTACAAGCCGGAGAACACCCACCTCGTCGGCTTCCTCAACAACGCGCTGAAGGCCAAGGAGCTGTTCAAGCGCGACAAGGACTACATCGTCGCCAACGGCGAGGTCCTCATCGTCGACGAGTTCACCGGCCGCATCCTGCACGGCCGCCGCTACAACGAGGGCATGCACCAGGCCATCGAGGCCAAGGAGGGCGTGCCGATCAAGGACGAGAACCAGACCCTGGCCACCGTCACCCTGCAGAACTACTTCCGCCTCTACGAGAAGCTCGCGGGCATGACCGGCACCGCGGCCACAGAGGCCAACGAGTTCCACCAGACCTACAAGCTCGGCGTGGTGCCCATCCCCACCAACAAGCCGATGATCCGCAAGGACATGCCCGACCTGATCTACCGCACCGAGGACGCCAAGTTCCAGGCGGTGGTCGAGGACATCGTCGAGCGCTACAACATGGGCCAGCCCGTCCTGGTCGGCACCACCTCGGTGGAGAAGTCCGAGCGGCTGTCGAGGATGCTCAAGCGGCGCGGCGTCCCGCACGAGGTGCTCAACGCCAAGAACCACGCCCGTGAGGCCGCGATCATCGCCGAGGCCGGGCGCAAGCACGCCGTCACCGTCGCCACCAACATGGCCGGTCGAGGCACCGACATCATGCTCGGCGGCAACCCCGAGTTCCGCGCCGACATGGAGCTGAAGGCGCGCGGCCTGGACCCGATCGAGACCCCGGAGGAGTACGAGAAGGCCTGGCCCGAGGCGCTGGCCAAGATGGAGGCCGCCGTCAAGGCCGAGCACGAGGAGGTCGTCGCCCTCGGCGGCCTGTATGTGCTGGGCACCGAGCGCCACGAGTCGCGCCGCATCGACAACCAGCTGCGCGGCCGCTCCGGCCGCCAGGGCGACCCCGGCGAGTCCCGCTTCTACCTGTCGCTCGAGGACGACCTCATGCGGCTGTTCAACTCCGCCAGGGTCGACATGATCATGCAGCGTATGAACATCCCCGACGACCAGCCCATCGAGTCCGGCATCGTCACCAAGGCCGTCGCCTCCGCCCAGCACCAGGTCGAGCAGCAGAACTTCGAGATCCGCAAGGAAGTCCTCAAGTACGACGAGGTCATGAACCGCCAGCGCAAGGTGATCTACGCCGAGCGCAGGCGCGTGCTGGAGGGCGCCGACCTGCACGAGCAGGTGCGGGGCTTCATCGGCGATGTGATCGACGGCTACGTCGACGGCGCCACTTCCGAGGGCTTCGCCGAGGAGTGGGACCTGGACAAGCTGTGGAAGGCGTTCGGCGAGCTGTTCCCGATCCAGGTCACCGTCGAGGACCTCGTCGAGGAGGCGGGCAGCCGCGAGGAGCTCACCGCCGACCTCATCCGCGAGCGGGTCAAGGAGGACGCGCTGCGCGCCTACGACCGCCGCGAGGAGGAGCTCGGCTCCGAGGCCATGCGCGAGCTGGAGCGCCGCGTGATCCTCTCGGTGCTCGACCGCAAGTGGCGCGAGCACCTCTACGAGATGGACTACCTGCGCGAGGGCATCGGCATGCGGGCCTACGCCCAGAAGGACCCGCAGATCGAGTACCAGCGCGAGGGCTACGAGATGTTCACCGCGATGCTCGACGGCATCAAGGAGGACGCCGTCGGGTACCTGTTCAACCTCGAGGTTGAGGTGCAGACCAGCCCGATCGTGGAGGAAGAGGACGCGGTGCTGGCGGAGACGCGCTCCATCATCGCGCGCGGCCTGCGCGGGCCTGAGCGCCCCTCCGAGCTGGAGTACATCGCGCCCGGCGAGCAGGGCGAGGTCGAGCACACCCGCGTCCGCACCACGCCGGAGCAGCGCGCCGCCTACGGCAACGTCGAGCGCAACGCCCCGTGCCCGTGCGGGTCGGGCAAGAAGTACAAGCGCTGCCACGGCGACCCCAAGCACGCGCAGCAGGCCTGACGCCGCCGCGAGGCCCCGCACCGACCGTCCCGGTGCGGGGCCTTCGCTTGGTGTTTTTTGGTGGTACGGCGGCGCGGACCGGGTCGCGCGGTTCCGGTACGGCCTGGCGGGCGGATCGGATCGGTTTCGGCTTCGAGCTCGGCTTCGGTGGGCGCTTGGCGGACGCTGCAGAGAACGTGGCTCGGCTGGGCGTGTCGCGGCAACGCCCAGGTCTGTGGAGGCGATTCCGCCGGGTGTGCTTGGGGATGGCAGGGAGCTTTTGTGAGGCGGAGTCTCTACGGCGGCGTGCGTGGTGGGCTCCTGGGGTGTTGAGGCTGGCGGTTCTTGGTGTTGGCCGATGTCGGTGTGCTGCGGGCTGCGTGCTGGTGTCTGGCTGTTGGCGTGCGTGGTGGGTGGGCTCTTGGCGGTGGTTGGGGGCTCGTGGCCCCTTGGCGTTGGCCAATGCGGGCGCGTTACGCTCTGGTGCCCGGCCGCCCACGGTGCTTGGCTGCTCACGGGCGCCCTGCTGTGTGGGTGTCGGTCACTCATGTGTCGTGCTGTGCGGGGTGCGCCGCCAGGCGCACCCCGCTGAGCACAGCCTGAGGCCGATGAGCGCGAAGCGCCGGGGTTAGGCCGAAGGCCATGCTTTTTGAGCGCCGGAGCCTCTTCCGAGGCCGCCGGGCCGTACCCCTCAAGCCGTCTCGAAGTCGGTGCACAGCCACTGGACGCCGCGACGCTCCAGGCGCAGGGCGAGGACGCGGCTGCGGTCGCCGCAGTGGACGAGCATGCACAGCTCCAGCGCGCCGTCCGCCGGTTCCTTGACGTGCGGGGTGCCGACGAAGGGCGGGCGGGTGGCGGCGATCATCCTGCCCGCGCGCAGCAGGTCACGGTAGGCGCGGTCGGTGAGGCGGTCGGCGACCGAGGAGGGAGGGCGGCGGCCGGCGAGGACCTCGGCGAGCGCCTGGCCGAGGTGGCGCAGCGAGCGCTCGTCCGGCACCGCGCCCGGCGCGCCCCACACCAGGGGGCGGACCGCCGCCTCGTCGGTCAGGGCCAGGGCGTCGCTCAACGCCAGGGAGCCCTGGACGGCGGGCCCGGCGGGGCGGGAGAAGCGAGGGAGTCGGGACGACATGACACCTCCATGGGAAGGGGAGCGGAAGTCACCGCTGAGCGGAAGTTCTTGCTGAGGGGACGTCCCTGCTGAGCGGAGGTCCTTGCGGAGCGGATCTCACCGCTGAGCGGATCTCACCGCCGAGCGGACGTCACTGCTAAGAGTTTTCGGCCCGGCCCCCGGATACACCGCGCCGCGACTTTCTCGGGCGGCGCGGGAGTTCCGCACCGATTCGCGCCGAAGATCCCGCCACGACCCCGCTATTCGGTCCACGGCCCTCCAACCGCGGCATGTCCCGAATCCCGGCGGTATAACGCCGCGCTCTGGCCAAGTGTTATGGCCGCCCCCAATCGCCCGGCCGTACCGGAGAAAGCGGCTCCCACCTGCGCGAACTCCGCGAACACCGGCAGGCCATAACACCGGATGGGGAACCCGCTGATATGGCCGCCGGCGGCGGCGCCCCCGTTACGTTTGCGGCGCACCCCCTGATCCGAGGAGAGATGTTCATGCTCCGCAAGCACGTCGCGGGGACGAGCGCGGCCATCGCCCTCGTCCTCGCCGCCGTCCCGGCGGTCGCGTTCGCGGCCACCGCGGGCGAACCCCCCACCCCCTACGCCCAGGCCCGCCAGCAGGCGGAGGCCGCGGCGGATCCCGACGAGAAGCTGGTCCAGGCGCTCAGCCGCGATCTCGGCATCACCGCAGAGCAGGCCCAGGAACGCTTAGTCAACGAGACCGCGGCCGCGAACGTGGAGCCGTTGTTCAGGAACGCGCTCGGCGCGGCCTACGGCGGCCTGTGGGTCACCGGCCCCACCTCCACGCTCATGGTCGCCACCAGCGACGCCGCCAAGCAGGCCACCATCCGCGACCTGGGCGGCACGCCCGTGCTCGTCTCCCAGCCGCTGGCCGCGCTCGAGGCCGCCAAGGCGCGGCTGGACCAGCTCGCCAAGCGGATGCCGCGCTCGGTCCCGGCCTGGTACGTGGACGTCCAGGCCAACAAGCTCGTCGTCCTCGCCCAGGACCCGGCCGCCGCCCGGCGGGTCGTCGCCGCCGGCGGCGTCGACCAGGCCCTGGTGCAGATCCAGCAGTCGGGCGAGCGCCCCGTCCCCCTCTACGACGTGCGGGGCGGCGACGCCTACTACATGGGCGGCGGCGGGCGCTGCTCGGTCGGCTTCGCCGTCACCAAGCCCGGCAGCCAGGGCGGCTTCGTGACCGCCGGACACTGCGGCACGGTCGGCCAGTCGACCAGCGGCTACAACCGCGTGGCGCAGGGCACCTTCCGCGGCTCGTCCTTCCCGGGCAACGACTACGCCTGGGTCGAGGTCAACAGCCAGTGGACGCCCACCCGCTACGTCAACGCCTACAGCCAGGGCCTGATCACCATCACCGGCTCGCAGCAGGCCGTCCCCGGCGCGTCGGTGTGCCGGTCGGGCTCGACCACGCAGTACCACTGCGGCACGATCCAGCAGCACAACACCAGCGTCACCTACCCGCAGGGCACCGTCACGGGCGTCACGCGGACCACGGTGTGCGCCGAGCCGGGCGACTCGGGCGGCTCGTACTTCTCCGGCAGCCAGGCGCAGGGCGTCACCTCCGGCGGCTCGGGCAACTGCTCCAGCGGCGGCACGACGTACTACCAGCCGGTCAACGAGATCCTCTCCGCCTACGGGCTGTCGCTGGTCGCCTCCGGCGGCCCCGGCCCGACGCCGTCGCCGACCCCGACGAGCAGCAACCCGCCGGGCGGCACGTGGGCCCCGTGGACCGCGTACGCCGTGGGCGCCCAGGTCACGTACGGCGGAGCCACCTACCGCTGCCTCCAGGCGCACACCTCCCAGCCCGGCTGGGAGCCGCCGAACGTCCCGGCGTTGTGGCAGCAGGTCTGAACCGGCCTGTCTAACCCGGTTCCTCAGGCCCCCGGCGCTCCCGCCGCCGGGGGCCTCGCCGCCTCCCCGGAGTCCACGTCGGGATCCGGCTCCCGCCCCGGCGTCATGATGTTCAGCCGCCGGATGAGGAAGCTGAAGACCACGTAGTACACGACCCCGTAGACCAGTCCGAGGGCCAGGATGCCCGGCAGGTTGCGGGTGTTGGCCTTGCTGGCGTTCAGCAGCAGGTCGATCAGCCCCGCGGAGAAGCCGAAGCCCAGCTGCCCGTCGATGAGCGTGGTGATCGCCATGGCGGCCCCGGTGAGCAGGGCGTGCACCGCGAACAGCACGGGCGCCACGAAGACGAAGGCGAACTCGATGGGCTCAGTGATGCCCGTGACGAACGACGCCAGCCCGGCCGACAGCATGATGCCGCCCACGGCGGGCCGCCGATGCGGGGGCGCGGCCCGCCACATGGCCAGCGCGGCGGCGGGCAGGGCGAACATCATGACGGGGAAGAACCCGGCCATGAACTCCCCGGCGTGCGGGTCGCCCGCGAAGTAGCAGTTCCAGTCGCCGCCCAGCTCCTTGCCGCCGACGGTGCACTCGGGGACCAGGTACCAGACGATCGAGTTGACGAAGTGGTGCAGCCCGAGCGGGATGAGCAGCCGGTTGAGCACGCCGTAGATCCCGGTGCCGGCCGCGCCCGCGTCGGCCAGCAGCTTGCCCGCCTGGCCGATCCACTCGCCGAGCACCGGCCAGATCCACCCGATCAGCACGCCGAGCACGAGCGAGGCGATGGAGGTCACGATCGGGACGAACCGCCGCCCGCCGAAGAAGGCCAGCCACGCGGGCAGCTTGATGCGGTGGAAGCGCTGCCACAGCAGCGCCGTGACCAGGCCGATCAGGATGCCGCCCAGCACCCTTGTGGGGTTCTGGACGCCGTAGTTGACGACCTCCTCCATCGTGTCGGTGCGCGTGAGGACCTGCTCCCTGATGCCCGAGCCGAGGAACATCGTGCGGGTGACGCGGTCGAAGACGAGGTAGCCCACCACGGCGCTGAGGGCGGTGGAGCCGTCGGCCTTCCTGGCGAAGCCGATGGCCACGCCCACGGCGAACAGCAGCGGGAGGTTCTCCAGCAGCGCGCCCCCGGCCGCGGCCAGGACCTCGGCGACGTCGTTCAGCCACGCCAGGCCCGCGACGTCGGCCAGCCCGCCCGGCTCCGGGCCGTTGGCGCCGAGCATGTCGGGCTGGCCGAAGCGCATGAGCAGGGCGGCGGCCGGCAGGGCGGCGATGGGCAGCATGAGCGAGCGGCCCAGGCGCTGCAGGACGGCCATCAGGCGGGCGAACGGCGAGGGTGGGGCTGCTGTCGTCTCGTTCACCGTGGGTCCTCGCAGGGGGTGGTACGGCGGGGCGTCACCCGCGCCGGGTCAGGCGGTACGGCGGAGCCTCACCCGCGCCGGGCGGGCATCTCCAGGACGGTACGCAGCTGGTAGCGGTCGGCGCGATAGGTGGACACGCCGAGCTCGGCGCAGACCCCGCCGCAGAAGGAGCGGCGCTGGAGCAGCAGCACGGCGCCGCCGCGGTCGAGCTTGAGCAGGTCGGCGTCGCTCGGGTCGGCGATGCCGCCGTCGATGGTCAGCTCGCCGGCGTCGAAGACGATGCCGTAGCGGCGCTCCAGCAGCTCGTACAGTGATTTATCCGTCAAGTCCTGCTTGTCGAGGTCCGGGGCCAGCGAGACCGGGATGTGCGCCCGCTCGATCGACAGCGGCTCCCCGTCGGCGGTGCGGAGCCGTTCGATGAAGTGCACCTCGTCGCCCGGCTGGATGCCGAGCTCCTTGGCCAGGTGGGCGCTGGCGCGCACGATCCTGCGGTCCAGGTCCCGCGCCCCCGGCACCATCCCGCGGGCCCGCATGTCCTCGGTGAAGGAGGTCAGCTGCAGCGCGAGCTCGATCTTCGGCCGCGCGACGAAGGTGCCCTTGCCCGGCACCCGGTGCAGCCGACCCTCCGAGACCAGGTGGTCGACCGCCTGCCGTACCGTCATCCTGGACAGACCGAAGCGCTGGCACAGGTCGCGCTCCGACGGTATGGCGGCACCGATGCTCAGCTCGTTGCTCTCGATGAGGTCGAGCAGGATCTCCCGCAGCTGGAAGTACTTGGGGACCGGGCTGTCGGGATCGATGTGCGCCACAGGGCCTCCCTTCGATCCGACATGGCACATGGGCTATGGTTCGTACTGGTCTAGTCCGGACTAGACCAGATGGCGACAACTATAGCGATGGGAGCGACATGACGACCAGGATGCGGACAGAGATCGCCGAGCAACCGGCGGCGCTACGGGCGACGCTGGACGCCCTGCTGCCCCGGACCGGGGAGATCCGGGCCCTGGCGGAGCGGACCCGCCAGCTGCTGTTCATCGCCCGCGGCACCTCGGACAACGCCGCAGTCTACGGTCGTTACCTGGTCGAATCGCACGCGGGGCGGCTCGCCGCCCTGGCCGCTCCCTCCATCGCCACCACCTACAAGCGCAAGATCGACCTGAACGGCGTGCTCGCGGTGGCCATCTCGCAGTCGGGCCGCACCGAGGAGATCGTGGAGACGCTGGTCTGGGCCAAGGACTGCGGCGCCGCCACGGTCGGCGTGACCAACGGCGGTCCGGACAGCCCGCTCGCCCAGGCGGCCGACCTGGCGCTGTGCACCGAGGCGGGCGTCGAGAAGGCCGTCCCGGCGACCAAGACCTACACCACCCAGCTGGCCGCGCTGGCGGTCCTGGCGCTGGGGCTGGGCGCGGACGTGGACGCGGACGACCTGGCGAAGGTGCCCGACGCGGTGGACAAGCTCATCGCCGACCCCGGCGACCTGGAGACGGTCGTGGAGGGCCTGGCCGACAAGCCGGGCGTGGTGGTCTCCGGGCGCGGCATGGCGTTCTCGACGGCTCTGGAGACCGCGCTCAAGCTCAAGGAGGCCTGCTACCTGCACGCCATGGGCCTGTCGTACGCCGACCTGCTGCACGGCCCGATCGCCGTGGTCGACGCGGAGACCCCGGCGCTGCTGGTCGCCGCCGAGAACAGCCCCACGCTGCCCGGCACGGTGGCGCTGGCCGAGCGCGTGGTCGGCGCGGGCGCCGCCGCCTACACCATCGGCGGCGGTACGGCTCTCGCCTCCGCGGGCACGGCCGCGCTCAACGGCCCCGACCTGCCAGAATGGGTGGCGCCCATGGGGCTGATCGTGCCGGGCCAACTGCTCACCGAGGCCCTGGCCCGCCGCCTGGGCATCGACCCCGACGCCCCCCGCGGCCTCAACAAGGTCACCCAGACCGACTGACGCCCCGGTGGACCTCTCTTCCTCCCTCCCCACCGGGATTCCCGCCCCACCCCCGGGCACTTCCCTCCCGTTCCCGCACCACCCCGAGCGGGAAGGTCGGGGTCGGCGGGTGAGGGAAGTCCTGGAGGTGCCGATCGTCCGAAGTCGTCTAGCCTGATCAGAGGCGCGCGAAAGGGAGGACCCGATGGCGGCTGACGCCAACGCGATCATCGCGGGTCTCGGCGGTGCTGACAACATCATCGAGATCGAGCCCTGCATCACGAGGCTGCGCACCGAGGTGCACGACGCCTCCAAGGTGGACCAGACCGCGCTGCGGGCCGCGGGCGCGCACGGCGTGATGGCCACGGGCAACGTCGTCCAGGTGGTGGTGGGCCCCGAGGCCGACACCATCGCCAGCGACATCGAGGACATCATTGGGTCATGACCCCACGGATAAATCCGGGGGCTTGCAGCTCCTCGCCGCTCACTGGTGGTGAGGGTTCAGGCCGCGTCCGGCTGCATGACGGCAGCCCAGCCCGCGACACCGCGCGCGGCGATATTGCGGGCTGTGTTGACGTCGGCATGCTCAGCGAAGCCGCACGACGTACAGCAGAACGTTTCCTGGTCTGGTCGGTTGCGTTTGTCCACGTGCCCGCACGCCGAACACCCCTGAGAGGTGTAGGCCGGGTCGACGTGGACCAGGGCGACACCGGCGCGGGCCGCCTTGTAGGCGATGAAGCTTCCCAGCTGGTGGAAGCTCCAGGTGTGCAGCGTGGCCCGCTGGGGCTTGCGGAGCCGTACCCGGTCGCGGATCCCACTCAGGTCTTCGAGTGCGATGCCGCGCCCGGTGCGTGCAGCCTCGGTCACGATGCGCTTGGACATCACGTGGTTGAGATCCCGGGCGAACCGGGCCTCTGTGCGGCGGCTTCGTTTCAGCAGCCGCTTGGCGGACTTGGTGCGCTTGGCCTGCAATCTCCGGTGCAGCTCGCGGTTGCGGTGCCGGACGGCGTTGACCGCTTTCCCGGAGTGTCGGGTTCCGTCGCTGGTGGTGGCGATACTCGCGATGCCGAGATCCACGCCGAGGAACCCGCCCGGCTCGGTCACATCGGTGTCGGGGACGTCGCAGGTGGCGATGAGCAGCCACATGCCATCTCGGCGAACAAGGTCGGATTCGCCCTTGCGGTAGGCCGCCAGCAGCCGGGCCTGCTCGTCGGAGCAGCCGAATCGGATGCCCTTCATCCTGCCGTGGACGGTCCAGATGGAGATCGCCCGGTCGGGGATCTGCCAGGACAAGCACCGGTCGTCGAACGGCTGCGCCGCGTCCTTGCGGAATCCGATCGGTTTGGTGAGCGGGTCGCGCAACTTGGCCTTCACCTGAGCACGGACGGTGGTGTAGGCGTCGGCGACTTTCTTGATGACGTGCTGGGCGTGCGTGGGGAACAGTCGCACCTGCACAACGAATTTCACGCTGTGAAGTCGACCGTACGTCGAACAAACGTGCGGGCCGTACGCCATTCCTCCCCAGGGCTAAAGCCCGGGGGCTCCTGGCGGAAGAGAGCTGAATTGGCTGAGTTGGCTGACGACACCGAAGGCCAGGCCCGATGACCACCGTGCTCGCCCCGGTCGAAGGCTCGGCCGTGGGGCTGGCCGCCGTGCCGGACCCGGTCTTCTCCGCCGGGCTGGTCGGCCCGGGCACGGCGATCGACCCGTTGCGCGGCCCGGGCAAGGCCGTCGCGCCCATCGACGGCAGGATCGTGAAGCTCCACCCGCACGCCTACGTCATCGTCGCCGACGACGGCAGGGGCGTGCTGGTCCACCTCGGCATCGACACGGTCCAGCTGCGGGGCGAGGGGTTCCAGCTGCTGGCCGCGGAGGGCGACAGGGTCAGCGCGGGCCAGCCGGTGGTGGCGTGGGATCCGGCGACCGTGGAGGCGAGCGGGCGTTCTCCGGTCTGCCCGGTGGTGGCGCTCGACGCGGGCGCGGAGGAGGTCACCGCCGTGGCGGTCGGCGAGGTCCACGTCGGTGACGAGCTGTTCCGATGGGCGTGACCCCGGCGGGGCGTGACGCAGCGTCCCGGCCGGGGGTATGAGGTGCGTGGGCGTGGCTGGAGGCGGCCGCGCCTTCTGGAATCCGTGTGACGTAGGTGGAGGAGCCCGACGATGGCTGAGCGCAAGGTGACCGTCATGGCGAAGGTGGGCCTGCACGCCCGTCCCGCGGCGACCTTCGTGCAGGCCGCGGCCAAGGCGCCGATCGACGTGACGGTGGCCAAGACCAAGGGCGACCCGGTCAACGCCAAGAGCATCCTGGCGGTGATGGCGCTGGACGTGCGCCAGGGCGAGGAGATCGTGATCCGGGCCGAGGGCGAGGGGGCGGAGGAACTCGTGGACGAGCTGGCCGCCATCGCGTCGGCGCCATGAGCGGCGGCGCCGCCGGGCGCCTCACCGGCCTCGGCGTCAGCCCGGGGGTCGGGTACGGCCCGGCGTACCTGTTCGGCGGGGACGTGCCCGAGCCGCCCGCCGGGCAGCGCCACGCGGGCGAGGCCGGTACGGAACGGGAGCGGGCCGCGCGGGCGCTGGAGGCGGTGGCCGCCGACCTGGAGGCCCGCGGCGAGCGCGCCGGGGGCGAGGCCGGGCAGGTGCTGGCGGCCCAGGCCATGATGGCCAGGGACCCGGTACTGGCCGCGGACGTCGCCGCGCTGATCGACGCCGGCACGGTCGCGGCGAGGGCGGTCTTCGAGGCGTTCGGCAAGTACCGCGACCTGCTGCGGGCGGCGGGCGGCTACCTCGGGGAGCGGGCCGCGGACCTGGAGGACGTGAGGGACCGGGTGGTCGCCTTCCTGACCGGTCACGCCCTGCCCGTCCTGCCGGTCGGGGCGGCCGAGCCGTACGTGCTGGTGGCCCGGGATCTGGCGCCCGCCGACACGGCGCTGCTGACGAGGGAGGCCGTGGCCGGGTTCGTGACCGAGGAGGGCGGGCCGACCAGCCACACCGCGATCCTGGCCAGGGCGATGGGCGTCCCGGCGGTCGTGGCCCTGGAGGGCGCCGCCGCGATCCCCGCCGGGGCGAGGGTCCTGGTCGACGGGTCCTCCGGGGAGGTGGTGGTGGAGCCGGACGACGGCACGGTGGCGCGCGTGACGGCCCGGGCGCGGAAGCGCGGGACCGCCCTCGTGGCCGCCGGTCCCGGCCGGACGCTGGACGGGCATCCGGTGCCGCTGCTGGCCAACGTCGGCGGGCCCGGCGACGTGGAGGCCGCGCTGGCCGCCGGGGCCGAGGGCGTCGGGCTGTACCGGACGGAGTTCCTCTACCTCGACCGGCGCGCCGCGCCCAGCGAGCAGGAGCAGGAGAAGGCCTACCGGGAGGTGCTGCGGGCCTTCCCCGGCCGCCCGGTCGTCGTGCGCACGCTCGACGCGGGCGCCGACAAGGCGCTGGCCTTCCTGCCGCCCGGGCGCGAGCCGAACCCGGCGCTGGGGCAGCGGGGCGTGCGGCTGTCCGGCCGGCATCCGGCCGTACTGGCCGCCCAGCTGCGGGCGCTCGCGGCCGCCGCCGCGGGGACGAACGCCCGGCTCCAGGTCATGGCGCCGATGGTGGCCACCGTGGAGGAGGCCGAGTGGTTCGCGGCGGCCTGCCGTACCGCCGGGCTGTCCTCGGCGGGCGTGATGATCGAGATCCCGGCCGCCGCGCTGCGCGCCGCCGACCTGGCCCCGGCCGCCGACTTCTTCTCGGTCGGCACCAACGACCTGGCCCAGTACGCCTTCGCGGCCGACCGGCAGGTGGCGGCGCTGCGCGCGCTGCACGACCACTGGCAGCCCGCGCTGCTCGACCTCGTCGCGCTGGCCATGACCGGGCACGACCGGCCGTGCGGGGTGTGCGGCGAGGCCGCGGCCGACCCGGCGATGGCGTGCGTGCTGGCCGGCCTGGGCGCGGCCTCGCTCTCGGCCGCCCCCGCCGCGCTGCCCGCCGTACGGGCCGCCCTGGCCGCGCACACCCTGGAGCAGTGCCGTACGGCGGCGCGGGCGGCACGGGCGGCGGCCACGGCGGCGCGGGCCAGGCAGGCGGCCCGCCGGGAGCTGCCCGGGCTGGCCGATCTCGGGCTGTGACCCGCGCGACCCGCCCGGCGCGGATGGCTCGGCGATCCGGGCACCCGCCCGGCGCGGATAGTTTGGAACGCATGGTTCTTCGCGTGGCAGGTTCGCTGGCATTCGCGATCATTGTGGCGGGATGCGCCGGAGCGGCGCCCGTCCCGGCGTCGCCCGCCACCGCCCCCCTGGCGCGGGCGAGCCAGTCGCCCTCCGCCCAGCCCTCCCGCGACGAGGTGGCCCAGGTGCTGGCCGGGCTGAGCCTGGAGGAGAAGGTCGGCCTGCTGTTCATGCCCGCCACCGCCGACGCCCGGCTGGTCAGGAAGTACCGCCTGGGCGGGGTCATCCTGTTCCCCGAGCACGTCAAGAGCGTCCCCCAGGTGGTGTCGCTCACCAACGGCCTGCAGAAGGCCGCCGGGAAGGTCCCGCTGCTGATCGGCACCGACCAGGAGAACGGGCTGGTCTCGCGGATGGGCGCGGTGATGACCAAACTGCCGGGCGCCTCGGTGATCGGCGCCACCGGCGACCCGTCCCTGTCGCGCGCCGCCGCCAAGGCCACCGGCGAGGAGCTGCGGGCCCTGGGCGTCAACCTCGACTTCGCCCCCGTGGCCGACGTCAACGTCAACCCGCGCAACCCGGTCATCGGCAAGCGGGCCTACGGGAACGACCCCGGCAAGGTGGCCACGATGGTCGCCGCCGCCGTCAAGGGCTTCCGGGACGCCGGCGTGGCCAGCACCGCCAAGCACTTCCCCGGGCACGGGGACACCACGGTCGACAGCCACACCGGCCTGCCGGTCATCCGGCACAGCCGCGCCCAGTGGGAGAAGCTGGACGCGCCGCCCTTCAAGGCGGCCGTCGAGGCCGGCGTGGACGCCGTCATGAGCGCCCACATCGTCATGCCCGCCCTGGACCCCTCGGGCGACCCGGCGACGCTGTCCAAGCCCATCCTCACCGGCCTGCTGCGGGAGAAGCTGGGCTTCACCGGGGTGATCTCGACCGACGCCCTCAACATGAAGGGCGTCAGGACGAAGTACGGCGACGGCGAGGTGGCCGTCCGGGCCGTCCTGGCGGGCGCCGACCTGCTGCTCATGCCGCCCGACCTCGGCAAGGCGTACAGGGCCGTGCTGGCGGCGGTCAAGTCGGGCCGGATCTCCCGCGAGCGGCTCGACCAGTCCGTCACGCGGCTGCTGGAGCTGCGCCGTACCCACGGCATCCTGCACCGCGCCCCGGTCGCCTCGGCCGCCGAGGCGACCAAGACGGTCCGCTCGGCCGAGCACCGCGAGCTGGCCGCGCACATCCAGCGCGAGAGCCGGTGAGCGCGGGCCCTAGGCTGTGACCATGCTCAAGGGGTCCATGATCAAGGGAGTCCTGATCGACTGGGGCGGCGTGCTGACGCTCCCGATGCGCGAGGCGATCGCCCACTGGATCGAGGCGGACCGCATCGACGACGCCCACTACCGGCAGGTCATGCGGGAGCTGGTGGAGGAGGCGTACGGCACGAGCGCCGCCCGCAGCGCCATCCACGCGCTGGAGCGGGGCGAGATGGACGTCGTGGCCTTCGAGCGCGACCTCGCGGCCAGGCTGCTGACCCTCGACGGGGTGGCGCCGGAGGCCGAGGGGCTGCTGGCGCGGATGTTCGCGGGCTTCGCCAGGGACGACGCCATGCACGAGGTGCTGCGGGAGCTGCGGCGGCACGGGATTAAGACCTGCCTGGTGTCCAACTCCTGGGGCAACGCCTACCCCCGCGAGGACTGGGACGAGCTGTTCGACGCCGTGGTGATCTCGGGCGAGGTCGGCATGCGCAAGCCCGAGCCGGAGATCTTCCGCCACGCGCTCGACCTGCTCGGCCTGGCCGCCGAGGAGTGCGTCTTCATCGACGACATCGAGCCCAACATCCGGGCCGCCGCCGAGCTGGGCATCAGGGGCATCCACCACCGCGACGCCGACACGACCATCGCCGAGCTTGAGTCGCTGCTCCAGCGCCCGCTGCGCCGGGCATGATGGACGCCATGCGTGTCTACCTGCCGTGCACGATCCCGGCCCTGGCCCGCGCGGTCGAGGCCGGCGAGCTCGGCCCCGCCCCCCTGACCGGCTACGCGGTGACGCCCGCCCTGGTCGAGTGGTACGCCTCGGGCGACACCGAGGAGCTGGAGTACGTCGCGCTCACCGAGGCCGCCCGCGCCTCGCTGCGCATGCTGGCCGCCGACCGCGCCGACGGCGTGCCCGCGCCCGCCCGCCGCGTCGTGGTCGCCGCCGACGTGCCCGACGACGCCCTGCAGCTCAGCCCCAACCTGGAGGACCGGGCGAGGGTACGGCTGCTCGCCGCGGTCCCGATGGCCAAGGTGGCCGCCGTGCACGTCGACGACCAGCTGGCCGGCCCCGACGTCGAGCAGGCGGTCGCCGCCCTGCCGCGGGCCGACGGGGGCGACGAGGACGCCCGCTTCACGGTCGACGGCGCCGAGGCCCACGAGCTGATGTGGTACGCCACCCAGGAGATCCCCGACATCCTCGCCGAGGGTTAAGATCGCCCGATGAAGATCGGACCCGCCCTCGCCGCCGTGGCCGGCGCCGCCTCGCTGCTCCTGCTGCCCGCCGCCCCCGCCGCCGCCCACTCCCTCGACGGCAAGGACCCCTACCGCACCGGCTGCGCCGACTCCAAGCTCTACACCGGCAAGAGCGCGACGCTGCGCAACGAGCTGGGCGAGCCCCTGGGCGTGCTCAAGCTCTACTACTCCACCTCCTGCGGCACGAACTGGGGCGAGGTCTGGGTCTCCAAGCGCGCCACCGGCACGATCACGGTGTCCAGGAAGGGCAAGAGCGTCTCCTTCACCTTCAAGGCCGGCAACGGCGGCCACCACTGGGGCGACATGGTCCACGCGAAGCGGATCTGCGCCTGGGCCAAGGCCACCGTCCGCGACGGGATCGGCCGCGTCAACCACGCCTCCGGCATCACCGGCAGGGCCTGCCGCTGAAGCACGGGCCGGTCTACCCTGTGAACGCCATGACCAAGCACATCGTCTGGGACTGGAACGGCACGCTCTTCCACGACATCGAGGCCATCGTGGGGGCCACCAACGAGGTGTTCGCCCCCTACGGCCTGCCCCCGCTCGACGCCGAGGGCTTCCGCGCGGTCTACACCCGGCCGGTCTGGCTGACCTACGAGCGCCTGCTGGGCCGGGCGCTCGACGAAGGCGAGTGGGAGCGTCTCGACGAGGCCTTCCACACCGGCTACTACCGGCTCATGGCGGCCTGCGGGCTGGCCGAGGGGGCGCGGGCGCTGATCGAGGAATGGACCGGCACGCAGTCGCTGTGCTCGATGGCGCCGCACGACCACGTGGCGCCGCTGGTGGAGTCCTTCGGCCTGCACCGTCACCTGCTGAGGGTCGACGGGCTGCGCGGCCCGACGGGCGGCGGGAAGTCGGAGCACCTGGCGGCCCACATCGCCGCCATGCCGGTCCGGCCCGAGCAGGTGCTCGTCATCGGCGACAGCGTGGACGACGGCGTCGCGGCGCGGCACGTCGGCGCGAGGGCGGTCCTCTACACCGGCGGCATGACGACCAGGGCCGCCCTGGAGCGGACCGGCTTCCCGGTCGTCGACACGCTCGCCGAGGCGCTCAACTATGCCTGAATCGCCCGGCGGGCGGGCGTAGGGGCGGCGCCGGCCGTACGCTTGTGCGGGTGAACCGCCGCCTTGTCCTGTGGAACGTCGACCTGACGCTGGTCGACGTCGCCATCGTCACCCGGGAGGCCTACGCCGAGGCGTTCCGCGTCGTCACCGGGCGTCCGCTGGTCAAGCTGGCGCCCGCGATGGGCCGCCCCGACTCGGAGATCGTGTTCGAGACGCTCGCGCTCAACGGGGTGCGGGCCGAGGACGACCACCTGCCGCGCTTCCTGTCGGCGCTCGCCGTGGCCTTCGCGAACCGGCGTGACCGGCTGGCCGCGACGGGCCGCGTCCTGCCCGGCGCGAAGGAGGCGCTGGCGGCCGTGGCCCGGCTGGAGGGGGTCGTCCAGTCGGTGCTGACCGGCACGATCAAGAGCAATGCGGTGCACAAGCTGCGCGCCTTCGGGCTGCACGAGCACGTCGACTTCGAGCTCGGCGGCTACGGCGAGGAGGTGTACCCCAAGGCCACGCTGCTGCAGGTGGCGCAGAGCCGGGCCGGGCGGCGCCACGGCGTGCCGTTCACGGCGGCCAACACGGTGGTCGTCGGCGACTCCACCCGCGACGTCCAGGCGGCCAGGATCGGCGGCGCCGCCGTGATCGGCGTCGCGACCGGCCGCTCGACCGCCGCCGAGCTGCGCGAGGCGGGCGCGGACATCGTCCTGGCCGACCTGTCCAACACCTCGGAGGTCGTCGCGGCCGTGGCCGCCCTCACCTCTCCCGTCGACCGCAAGGCCGGCTGACGCCCGCGCCCCGGCGAGGAGGGGCGTCACGAGAGGCGGGCGAGGAAGCCGGCGGCGATGGGCGCGGCGACCGCGGCACCCTCGCCGCCGCCCTCCACCACGACCGCGAACGCCAGGTCGCCGCGGTAGCCGATGAACCACGAGTGCGTCGGGGGCTCCTCGCCCGAGCCGTACTCCGCCGTCCCCGTCTTGCCGGCCGTGCCGGGCGGGAACCGTACGGCGTGCGCCGTCCCCTCGCTGACGACGGCGGGCATCAGCTCGCGCAGCGCCTCGACCACGGCGGGCTCCAGCGCGCGCTCCTGCGTGGGCACCAGGCCGGCGGGCACCAGCCGGGGCGAGCGCCACACGCCGCCCGCGATCGCCGCGGCGACGCCCGCCATGTTGAGCGGGCTGGCCAGCACCCGCCCCTGGCCGATCGACGCCGAGGCCAGGTCGGTGTCGTCCTTGGGCGCGGGGAAGTCGGCGCGTACGGCGGGCACGCCCGGGTCGATCGGCACGCCGAAGCCGAAGTCGCCCGCGACCTTGGCCAGCCGCCGCGCGCCCAGCCTGGCGACGGCCTGCGCGCCGAAGGTGGTGTTGCACGAGTGCGCGAAGGCATCGCGGAACGGCAGGCTGCCGAAGTCGTGGAAATGCGCGTTGTGGAACGTGAAGCCGCCGATGTTCTGCTCGGCCGGGCACCGGACGATCTGCCCGGGGCGCATCCCGGCGGCCACGAGCGCCGAGGCGGTGACGACCTTGAAGGTGGAGCCGGGCGGGTACTTGCCCATGAGCGCCCGGTCGAACCCGCCGCGGTTGTTGACCACGGCCAGCACCTCGCCGGTCGAGGCGCGCATCGCCACCAGCGCGGCGGGCTTGCGGGTGCGTTCCAGCGCCGCCGCGCCCGCGCGGTGGTGGCGCAGGTCCAACGTGGTCCTGAACGGCTCGCGCCGGGCGGCGGCCCGCTCGGCGAGGGTCCTGACGGCCCTGTCGCCCTCGGACAGGACGATCCGCGAGACGCCGGGCACGGTCAGGCGGTCCCCGTGCCGCGCTTTGAGCGAGGCGACGATCTGCTGGATGGAGCCCGGGGTGCCGGGCGTGTCGATCCGCGTGCCGTCGGCGGCCAGCACCGGCACGGCCTCCTCCCGGGCGGTGACCAGGGTGAGCCGGCGTCCCGGCGCCAGCTCCGGGTGGATGGCCGCCGGGCTCCAGGCGACCTTCCACTCGCGGTCCCGCTCCACCAGCCGGAGCCGCCCGTCGTAGGCCAGGTCGGGGCCCCGCCCGCTGAGCGTGGCGTGGAACCGCGCCCGGCCCTCGCCGGTCTCGCGCAGCTCGGCGGCCACGCGCGTCAGCTTGAGCCCGGCCTCCACGTTCCTGTGCCACCGCTCGAAGTCGGCCGGCGGGTCGGCGACGAGCCGGCGCATGGCCGGGTAGTCGCGCCGCTGCCAGGCCGCCAGATAGTCCCGCGCGGTCTGCGCCGCCGAGCCCCGCGTGCGCGTCACCCAGATCACCGCCGCGGCGACCAGGGCCGGGACCAGGACGGCCGCGACGACGAGGGGCCAGCGCCGCCGTACCGGCCGATGGCTCCTGAGCTGGGACAGCTGGTCGATCGTCATGGCCTTGAGCCCACCAGACGCCCGCCCGTGCTGTCCAATACCGATATCGAGGAAGGACCAATATGAAAAGCGATATAATACGAGGTCGTGGACCTCGTGCGGCACCTCCGCTACTTCGTGGTCGTGGCCGAGGAACTCCACTTCGGTAACGCCGCGATCCGCCTGGGCATGGCCCAGCCGCCGCTCAGCCAGCGGATCAAGCGCCTGGAGGAGGAGCTCGGCACGCGCCTGTTCGACCGCTCGGCCCGCCAGGTGCGCCTCACCGAGACCGGACGGCTGCTGCTCGCCGAGGCCCGCGAGATCGTCGCCCGCGTCGACCGCCTGCACGAGCTGGCCAGGCAAGGCCAGGGGACCGTGCTGCGCGTGGGCGTCCCGCCCGACCTGGCCGCCACCGTCGTGGCCGCGCTGGTGGCCGCCTTCCGCGAGAGCGATCCCGACGTACGGCTCGCGCCGGTCGAGCTGTGGACGGCCGACCAGGTCGCCGCCCTCGCCGAGGGGACGCTCGACGCGGGCCTGCTGCGGCAGCCGGTCGCCGCGCCCGGCTTGCGGTCCGGCCCGGCGCTGGTGCAGACTCCCGGCGTCCTGCTGCCCGAGGGCGATCCCCTGGCCAGGCTGGGCGAGGTGCACCTGACCGACCTGGCCGGGCGCGAGCTCGTCATGCTGCCCGAGGACGGCCTGGTCGCCGAGACCCTGGCCGAGTGCCGCAGGCGCGGCTTCCTGCCCGCCCGGGTGCACCAGGGCCTCGGCCTGGGGCTGGTGGTAGCCGGGTCCGCGGTGGCGTTCGGCGGGCCGGCGCAGGTGCCCGGCGTGGTCTGGCGGCCCCTGCTCGGCTCGCCGCTGGCCTGGCGCGTCGCCGTCGCCTGGCGCACGGACACGCCGCTGGTCACCCGGTTCGCGGCGGCGGCCGCGGGAGCCTTGAAGGAGAGGGCGGGAATGCGCGACGAGGGCGCGGCCCCGGGACGGCGGGTCAGCCGCAGGCCGGGGCTCCTGGCATGATCGACTTCGCGAAGGAGTTCGGCGCCGCCGGGGTGGAGGGCTGGCTGCACGCCGTCGACCTCGACACCGGGGCCGAGGTCGGGCACGGCGCCGACCGGCCCGTGGTGCTCGCGTCGGTGTTCAAGCTGCCGCTGCTGGTGGAGTTCGCCCGCCAGGCCGACGCCGGCGCGCTGGACTGGACCGAGCCGGTCACGGTCGGCCCCGGCGAGCGCGTCTTCGGCCCGACGGGGCTGTCGGCCATGCTCGACGAGGCCACCCTGTCCCTGCGGGACCTGGCCTACCTGATGATCGCGGTGAGCGACAACACCGCCGCCGACGCGCTGCTTCGCCGCGTGGGGCTCGACGCCGTCAACGCCATGCTGGACCGGTTCGGGCTGGAGCGCACCCGGCTGGTCGGCGGCGCCGCGGACCTGTTCCGCAGCATGCGGCAGGACGCCGGGAGGGAATGGCCCGTCGTGGACCCCGACGACCTGGCCCGGCTGCGCGTGCTCGATCCCGCGCGCACCAGCCGCGGCACGCCCCGCGAATGCACCCGCCTGCTCGCGCTCATCTGGCGGGACCAGGCCGCCTCGCCAGAACGGTGCGCCTGGATGCGCTCGGTGCTGGGGCTGCAGGTCTGGCCGCACCGCCTGGCCTCGGGCTTCCCGTACGACGACGTCGAGGTCGCGGGCAAGACCGGCACGCTGCCGACGCTGCGCAACGAGGTGGGCGTGGTGGAGTACCCCGACGGCGGCCGGTACGCCGTCGCGGTCTTCACCAGGTCGTTCTCCTCCGCGGTCAACCAGCCGCGGGCCGACGCGGTCATCGGCACCGCCGCGCGTATGGCTGTGGACCACCTGCGTGGGTAGCCCGATGTGTGTGCCCCGATGATGACTTGGGGCGGGCTCGACGCCAGGATGGGGCTATGGTTGCTGAAGGTGCGCTGCTCTGGGAGCCGACCCAGGAGGTCGTCTCCCGAGCCAGGATCACTCGCTATCTCGAGTCTCGCGGATTCGCCGACTACGACGCGGCGTGGCAGTGGTCCGTCGACGACCTCGAGGGGTTCTGGACCTCCATCTGGGACTACTTCGGGGTGATCGGCGAACGTGGTGACGGGCCCGTCATCACTGGGACGATGCCCGCGGTCGAATGGTTCACCGGCGCGTCGCTCAACTACGCCGAGAACGTCTTCCGCCGCACCGAGGGCACCGCGGTCGTCTTCCGCTCCGAGAGCGGCGCCCGTCAGGAGCTCACCTTCGCCCAGCTGCGGGAGGAGGTGGCCAGGGTCAGGGCCGGTCTGGTACGGCTCGGCGTCCGCCGCGGCGACCGCGTGGCCGCCTACCTGCCCAACATCCCCCAGGCCCTCATCGCCTTCCTGGCCACCGCGTCCCTGGGCGCGATCTGGTCGGCCAGCTCGCCCGACTTCGGCGTGCCCAGCGTGGTCGACCGCTTCCGGCAGATCGAGCCCAAGGTGCTCATCGCCGTGGACGGCTACCGCTACAACGGCAAGAGCTTCGACCGCTCCAAGGCCGTCAGCGACATCGCCGAGGCCCTGCCGTCCCTGCGCGCCACGGTCTGGATCCCCTACCTGACGGCCGCCGACGAGGGCCGCCCGCCGCAGCAGGCCGTGCCCGAGCCCGGCCACGCGGCGGCGATGCCGCGGGGGGAGGTCCTCGGCTGGGAGGGCCTGCGCTCGGAGGAGGGCCCGCTGGAGTTCGAGCGCGTGCCGTTCGGCCACCCGCTGTGGATCCTGTACTCCAGCGGCACCACCGGCCTGCCCAAGCCGATCGTCCACGGCCACGGCGGCGTCGTGCTGGAGCACCTGAAGGCCCTGACCTTCCACCAGGACCTGGGCGAGGGCGATGTGTTCTTCTGGTACACCACCACGGGCTGGATGATGTGGAACTACCTCATCGGCGGCCTGCTGGTGGGCGCCGTCCCGGTCCTCTACGACGGCGCGCCCAACGACCTGTGGCGGCTGGCCGCCGAGGAGGGCGTCACCTACTTCGGCGTCGGCGCGCCGTACATCCTGTCGTCGATGAAGAGCGGCGCACGGCCGGAGGGGCTGCGGGTCAAGGGCATCGGCTCCACCGGCTCGCCGCTGCCGCCCGAGGGGTTCGCCTGGCTGGCCGAGACGCTGCCCGGGGTGCCCGTGGGGTCGTTCTCCGGCGGCACGGACGTGTGCACCGGCTTCGTCGGCTGGACGCCGCTCCACCCGGTGCGCGCCGGGGTCATCCCGTGCCGGTCGCTGGGCGCGCGGGTGCGGGCGTTCGACGCCGCGGGCAAGCCGGTCGTCGGCGAGGTGGGGGAGCTGGTCATCACCAGGCCCATGCCCTCCATGCCGGTGATGTTCTGGAACGACCCCGACGGCTCCCGCTACCGCGACAGCTACTTCGACGTCTATCCGGGCGTCTGGCGGCACGGCGACTGGATCAAGATCAACGAGGACGGTTCCTGCGTGATCTACGGCCGGTCCGACTCGACGCTGAACCGCGGCGGCGTGCGGATGGGCACCAGCGAGTTCTACCGGGTGGTCGAGCGCTTCCCCGAGGTGGCCGACAGCCTGGTGATCGACACCGGGCAGCTCGGCCAGGAGGGGCGGCTGCTGCTGTACGTGACGCTGGCGGAGGGCGCCCGGCTGACCGACGACCTCGCCGGCGCCCTGCGCAAGGCGCTGCGCGAGGAGCTGTCGCCGCGGCACGTGCCGGACGAGATCATCGAGGTGCCGGGCATCCCCCGCACGCTGTCGGGCAAGAAGCTGGAGGTGCCGGTGCGGAAGATCCTGCTCGGCACCCCGGTGGAGGAGGCCGCCAACCCGGACGCGATGGCCAACCCCGACGTGCTGCGCTACTTCACGAAGCGCTCTCCGGCGGGGTGACGCCCAGCAGCGGCAGGCAGGGCTCCAGCCCGTGGATCTCGATGTCCGGCCTGGGCGTCCAGTCCTCCCTGGCCAGCCGCAGCCGCCGCGACGTGGCCCGCCTGCCCTGGCGGTTGTACAGCTCGACGCCGTCGTCCCGGTAGCCGAGCTTGCGGCTGACCGCCAGGGAGGCGTGGTTGTCCTCGAAGGCGCCGGAGACGGCGTGGTCCGCGCCGAGCCCCTCGAAGGCGAACTGCAGCACGGCCGCCCGCATCTCGGTGCCGATGCCCTGGCCCTGGAACCGCCTGCCCAGCCAGGAACCGGTGGCCACCTCGCGAGTGACGGCGAAGTCGGTGGCCCACACCTCCTGGGTACCGGCCACCTGTCCGTCGCCGATCACCACGAAGGGGCAGGTCCACTTCTCGGGCGTGATCTCGGCCCACTTGCCGAAGTGGTACCGGATCGTGGACAGGGCCCGCTTGTCCGGCGTGGTGTCCGTCCAGGGCATCAGGAATGGCATGACCCCCTCGTCGTGGACACCTTCGGCGGCGCGCTCCGCCAGGTCGTCGAGGTCCTCCAAGGTCGGGAAGCGCAGTTCCAGCCGGGGCGTGGTGATCCGGAGAGAAAACAATGGGAAGTGCCGCATCTCCCCATGCTCCCGGCGTCAGAAACCCTGGGGCAACCGAAATACCCGGCCGGGGTCGTAGGCGGCCTTCACCTGGGCCAGGCGGGCGGCGTTGGGGCCGTAGTAGGCCTCGCGCCAGGAGGCGATGTCGGGGTCGATGTAGTTGACGTAGGCGTGCTCGCCCAGGTGCGGCCGCATGGCGGCGCGGGCGCCGCGGATCCAGGAGCGGTCCGAGCCGGAGGCGTAGTACTGCACGCTGAACAGCGCCTGCCGGTGCGGGAAGGCGGTCGCGCCGGCCGGGACCCGGGCGATCGCCCCGCCCATGGCGTCGAGCAGCACCATGTGGCTGCCGCGGCGGGCGACCTGGTCGACGAGCGCGCGGACGCCCTCGGCGGACAGAGGGCGGTAGGCGACGTGGGAGGTGGCGACGAACGCCGCGCGGGACAGCCGCCCGTCGCGGGTCTGCCCGGGCAGGTGGCACTGGGACGGCGTGAGCCCCGAGCAGCCCGCCATGGTCATCATGGCCCGCAGGTGCGAGGTGTCCCTCGCCGACACCCACGACGGCGCCACGCGGGAGGTCAGCGGCCGGAGCAGCCGGCGCAAGGCGTCGGACCGGCCCAGGTAGACGCCCGCGAGCTCGACGGTGAGCTCACCCCGGTCGCGGGACAGGTGCAGCGTGGACCACAGCTCGTCGGGCGCCTCCACGGCCCAGGACTGCCAGGCGCGCAGCACGGCCCCCGCCTTGGACCAGGGCCAGCCGGCGAAGAACACGGTGACGCGGCCGGCCCGGTGGGTCAGGAACGTGAAGGAGACCGCGACGCCCACGTTGCCGCCCCCGCCGCCGCGTGCCGCCCAGTACAGGCCCGCGTGGTGGTGGGCGTCGCAGGTCAGCAGCCGCCCGTCGGCGGTGACGATCCGCACCGACTCCAGCGCGTCGCACGTCAGGCCGTACTTCCTGGACACCACGCCGATCCCGCCGCCCAGCGTCAGGCCCGCGATGCCCACCGTGGGGCAGGTGCCGGCCGGGATGCTGGCGCCATGGGCGGCCAGCCGCTCGTAGACGTCGACGAGCCTGGCGCCCGCGCCCACCACCGCCCGCCCGTCGCGGTAGCCGACGTCGTTCATCCGGGCCACGTCGACGACCAGGCCGGGACCGGTCGACCAGCCGGCGTAGGAGTGGCCGCCCGACCGGACGTGCACCGGCACCCCGGCGGCGCGGGCGAAGGACAGGCACGCGGCCACGTCGGCGGGGTTCTCGCAGTAGGCCACGCCGCCCGGCCTGACCCGGTCGAAGGACGGGTTGAACAGGCGGCGGGCCGTGCCGTACGCCCTGTCGCCGGGGAGCACCAGCGTGCCCTTCAGCGCGCGACGCAGCCTCGCCCAGTCCGGCGGCGGGGCCGCGGCGAGCAACGGCACCGCCGCGGCGGCCTGCAGGAACTGGCGTCGGTCCACACCTGGTGAGACGGGCGGGCGGCGACTCCGGTTCGTCACAGTCGTGTCACTTCCCGACAAATCACTTCCCGGCAAAAGGGGATCCGTGCCGGCGGCTCACCCGGTGTCGGCCAGCCGCAGGGCCAGCGCCGGGCACATCTCCACCGCCCTGCGCGCGTCCTTGACCATCCACCCGGGGATCTCCCGGAACGACGGGTAGCCGAAGGCGTCCAGGTCGACGAACTCCGGCAGCAGGTGCGCGCACAGCCCGTGCCCCTCGCAGCGCGTCCAGTCGATGTCCAGGTGGTAGGACGGCTCGGCCTCGGCCTCCGGCAGGGGCAGCACGCCGCGCACCGGGCGGCCGCAGGGGCCGTGCTCCAGGTGCGTGGTGACGTGGTCGGCGAACACCTCCAGCGCCGACAGCACGAACCTGGCCGTGCCGTCGGGGTGGAAGCACGCGCCGCGGCGCTCCACGGCGCGCACCGCCCGCCGTACCGCGTCGACGGACCCCTGACCCGAGCACAGGCCCGAGACGGCGCGCGCCGCCTCCGGCAGGCCCAGCCGGCACGGGCCGCACTGGCCGGAGGACTGGCCGGCCAGGTACGCGGTGACCCTGGCCAGCTCGCCCAGCGGGCACGTCGACTCGCCGACGGGCACGATGATGCCCGCGCCGAGCGTGCCCCCGGCCAGCGCGACGCCCTCGCGGGACAGCTCCACCCCGGCCGCGGTCCGCGCGTCGAGCCAGGCGCCGTGGTAGCCGCCGATGAGCACGCCCTCGCCCAGCTCGGCCCCGCACAGGTCGAGCACGCTCGTCAGCGGCATGCCGACGGCCGCCTCGACCACGGCCGTGCCGCCCACGGTCAGCAGCAGCGTGCCGGGCTCACGGGCGGTGCCGACGCCGGCGTACGTCGCGGGCCCCAGTTCGGCCAGGACGGCGGCCTGCGCGAAGGTCTCGGCGTTGGACAGCAGCGTGGGCAGCCCGTCCACGCCCTCGACGGCGGCGCGCCGCTTGCGCCCGGGTGGGACCGCGGCCAGGCCGTTGACGCCCCGCACCAGCGCGCCGCCCTCGCCGGTGATGAAGCGTTCCGGCAGCCCCACGACCCTGACGCGCAGGCGGCTCTCCGCCGCGCCCGCCACCGCCGCGGCCCGCCGCTCCTCGACGGCGGCCGTGACCGAGGCGTGCGACACGCTGTCCTCGGGGACGGCGATGACCACCTCGCGGGCGCGCAGCGCGTCCGCGGCCAGCAGCGCGCCGTCGATCACGAGGTGGGGCGTGCGCACGAGCAGCATGGCGTCTTTGGAGCTGGCTGGCTCGCCCTCGGTGGCGTTGACCAGCACCACGCTCTCCCGCGCCCTGGCCGCCTCGGCGACCGCGCGCAGCTTGCGGGCGAAGGGGAAGTGGGCGCCGCCGCGCCCGCGCAGGTCCACCTCGTCGGCCATGGCGATCAGCTGCTCCAGGTCGAGCGTGGGAGGAGTGCCGTGGACCGTGCGGTGCGCCGGCAGGTCCAGCCGCCTGGTGTGGTCCAGCCCGGCGGTGAGCCTGGCAGGTCCCAGCCGCAGCACCGGCGGCACCCTGTGGGGAATCATCCGGCCCTCCGGTACCGCGCCATGTCGATGACAGGATCGGCCGCGGGCGCCGGCTCGGCGGCCGCACCGGCCTCCGGAGCCTCGACGTTCTCCGGTACGGCCGGCGGCCGCATCAACTCGGCCCAGGCGCGCACCAGCAGGGCGGCGCCGACGGCGGCCAGGCAGGCGACGTAGGACCAGGCCACCCATCCGGCAGGGGTACGGCCAGCGGTCAGGCCGTGGAGGATGGACAGCGGCCAGGCGAGGTAGGAGGCGCCGTGCATCACCCGCCACAGCCACGGCCGTGCCGTACCCGCGAACCTGCCGCGCAGCAGGCCGCTCACGGCCACGGCCGCCATCAGCGCGGCGGCCACGACGCCCAGCTGGACGTAGAGCCCGGCGGGCGAGCCGAGCTTCATGATGACGTGGACGGCGAGGAAGACCATCCCGGCGGCGGCCGCGGCGCGGTGGGCGAACTGGGCGCGGACGCGGCCCGCCGCCGGGAGGAACACGCGCTCGCTGGCCAGCAGGCCCAGCGCGACCGTGAGGGTCAGCGTGACGAGCGCGAAGACGCCGACGTAGAAGTCGAGGAAGGCCAGCAGCTCGGCGCCCTTCCGCGAGCGCGTCAGCGCGAAGACCGACAGCAGCAGCGCGGTGATGGACGCGATCATGCCGATGCGGACGTTCCTGGTGTCGAGCCCGGTCGCGAGGGGAGCGTGCCGGGGTTGTCGTCGGTGAAGCAAGTGATCCCTCCCTGGGTTCGCGTGAGGGTGCGGCTCGGAAAGGACCCGGAAAGGAGCGATCTCAGCAGCGGCGGCCGCGGTTGATGCAGGACACGACGAAGTTCATGAGCCGGTCCGGCATGACGTTGGCGAAGTCGGCGTGGTCGGTGATCGGGTTGTGCTTCTGCTCGGGGAAGGCGTCGAGGGCGTAGGACAGGCCGGGCGCGACCGAGTACGTCAGGATCATCCTGAGCTGCGGGATCGCCCTGAAGCCCTGGGGGCACGACCCGCCCTGCGGGAACACCACGTGGGTGCGGTGGTTGGCGCTGTCGGTGTTGCGCCCGTCCCAGCAGCTGGGGAAGTCGAGGATGCGCACGACCTGGCTGCCGCGCGGGCACAGCGGGTACTTGGTGGTGATCCGGTTGGTGAAGCCGGTGCAGGTCCACTTGGCGTTGGCGTTCGCGCCGCCGTTCGTGGCCGCCTTGGCGTCACCGGTGATCATGCGAAGGAACCGGGGCATCGCGGTGACCCGGCCGCTGCCGCGGAACAGCATGATCGCCTGGCGTGGACGCAGGACCCGGCCGACGTTGCCGTCGGGGTCGCCGATGTTGTCGTCCACGCGCCGGTCGCGCAGGACGGGCCAGAAGTAGGTGGACTTGTCGCCCAGGCGGCACGTGGTTCCGGCGGCGGCCAGCGACTCGTCGGTGGAGAAGGCGTCGGTCGACAGGTTGCCCACGTAGTCGTGCAGGTGGTGGGCGCCGTTGCGGACGCCGGGGGCCACGATGAAGTTGTCGGGGTTGTTGTGGCCGTTGGCGTTGGTGCCGCAGCGGGAGATGAAGCTGCCGCGGGAGCGGCCGAGGACGTCGCCGCCCGGCGGCACCCGGCGGATGTCGATGAAGTCCTCGGGGAAGGGCCCGAGGTCGGCGCACTCGTTCTGCTCCTGGGTCGCGGTGGGCGAGGGCGACCCGCCGGGCTCCTCGGTCGGCTCGTCGGTCGGCTCCTGGATCGGGTCGGCCTGGCCTTGCTGACCTTGCTGACCTTGCTGGTCCTGCTGGTTCTGCTGACCTTGCTGACCTTGCTGGTCCTGCTGGTTCTGCTGGCCGTCCTGACCTTGCTGGTCCTGCTGGTTCTGCTGGCCGTCCTGACCTTGCTGGTCCTGCTGGTTCTGCTGGTCCTGCTGGCCGTCCTGGCCCTGCTGGCCCTGTTGACTCTGCTGGTCTTGTTGATCTTGCTGGTTCTGGTTGTTCTGCTGTTGCTGTTGCCGGTTCCGCTGGTCCTGCTGGTTCTGCTGGTTCTGCTCGGCGGCGTTGTGGTCGCCGGGCAGGCAGTGGTCGGCCAGAGCCGGAGCGGCGCCGACGACCGTGACGGCTCCCGTGGTGCCGACGGCCACCAGGCCGCCGGCCACGAAGGCCAGCGTCGAGATGACCGCGGTCGCGCGATTGGATCTTCTCATCGTGTCCCTCCTGGAACGGACGAGGGTGTGGGTGGTTCGGGCAGCGTGTGGTAGTCGACGAGCCCCGTGGACTCCAGCAGCGTCATGTGCTTGAGCACGACCGCGTTCGCCTTGGTGGCGAACGCGCGGATCTCGTCGTTGCGCGTGCCCGCCCGGACCTGGGCCACCACGGCGAAGACCTTGCCGTGCGCGGCCCTGAGCAGGTTGGCGAAGTCCCTGTCGTAGTCGGCGCCGCTCACGCTCGACAGCTGCGCCATCCAGCGCTGCTGGTCGGCGCTGGGCTGGCTGGGCAGGGCCACGTTCAGCCTGGCCGCCAGCGCGACGACCTCCTTGTCGAGCTTGGTGTGATCCTCGACCAGGTGCATGCCGACCTCCTTGACGCGCTGGCTCAGCGCGCGCTGCTGGGCCTGCTGGCCGGTGGGGATCTCCCACAGGCCCGCCTGCCGTACCTTGATCAGCAGGTCGCGGTCGGCGGCGGAGAGCGAGCCCGTGGCTACGTCGGCGCCCGCGGTCGGCAGGACGAGCACCACCGTGACGGCGGCCGCCGCGGCGAAGCCGCCGAGCATGACAGCCGTGCCGGCGACGTCGGCGAAACCTCTTCGCATGCCCCGAGGTACGCGGACCCCTGGGGAGCGGTTCACCCGATGTGGCGAGATAGTCAGAAATGACTGGAGTTATCGGAGTGACTACCGATGCGATAACGAAGGTGTAAAGATGTGCGCCGTGTTAGCTCACTCCAAGGAAGAGGAGCAACGCATCGCGCTGCTCTATCAGCAGTTCGGTGGCCCGCTGCTGCGCCACGTGCGCCGGTCGACCGGCAACGACCTGCAGTGGGCCGAGGACGTCGTCCAGGAGACCCTGGTCAGGGCCTGGCGCAACTCCGCGCGGCTGCGATGGGAGCCGGGACTGCTGTGGGCCTGGCTGCTCACGGTGGCCCGCCGCATCGTGATCGACGGACGGCGCCGCCGCAGCGCCCGGCCCACGGAGGTGGAGCCGCCGGAGGCCGACAGCATCGCCGTGCCCGACACCTCCGAGCGGGCCCTGTCGGCCATCGTGGTCGCCGAGGCCCTTCGGCAACTATCGGATGAACACCGGGAAGTAATTGAACAGACTTACCTACGGGACCGTACGATAAAGGAGGCGGCGGAGACTCTGGGGATCCCGCCGGGCACGGTGAAGTCTCGGCTCTACTACGCGATCCGAGCCCTCCGTGAACTGCTGCGCGAGAAGGGGGCAGCCGGCTGATGCATGAGGAGGTGGCCGCCTACGTCCTGGGCGTCCTCGACGAAGAGGACCTCGAGGCGTTCGAGCGCCACCTCGACGGCTGCGCCCGGTGCCAGCAGGAGCTCAAGGACCTCGCCGAGGTCCCCGGAGCGCTGGACGAGCTCAAGCGACAGTCCTCCCACGTTGACGATTAGCGGCTTTTCGGGTGATATCGGAACGGCCCGGTAAGTCTTTCGGGGAGGAGCCTCCGGTGGCAGTGAGCCAGATGCCACCCGACAGGCAGTTCGGCGAAGAGGGCGGCCGCCTGTCGTACGGCGCCTACCTCCGGATTCCCGAGCTGCTCAAGCAGCAGGTGCCGCAGTCGGAGGCACCCGACGAGCTGCTGTTCATCACCATCCACCAGGTCTACGAGCTGTGGTTCAAGCTGCTGCTGCACGAGCTCGAGGCCGCGCGCGACGCCATGCTCAAGGGTGAGCTGTGGCGTGCCCGGCACCTGTTCCGGCGCGTGCACGCGGTGGAGCGGGTGCTGATCGAGCAGGTGGAGGTCCTGGAGACGATGACGCCTCAGGACTTCCTGGAGTTCCGGTCGAAGCTGGCGCCCGCCAGCGGCTTCCAGTCCGTCCAGTTCCGCGAGCTGGAGTTCCTGTCCGGCCTGAAGGACCCGCGATACCTGACCGGCCTGCGCGACGCGACCGAGGAGGAGGTCGCCCGGCTGTGTCGCCGCATGGACGAGCCCACATTGTGGGATGCTTATCTCACCGCTCTCGCCCAGCGTGGCCTCGGCACCTCCGACCAGGAGATCATGGGCTCCCTGCTGGCCGTGGCCCGGGACCGCGGGACGTACGACGACCTGTGGCAGCTGGCCGAGGATCTGCTGACGCACGACGAGACCGCCGCGCTGTGGCGCATGCGCCACGTGCAGATGGTCGAGCGGCAGATCGGCACCAAGTCCGGCACGGGCGGCTCGACCGGCGCTCCCTACCTGCGGGATCGCGCGCGCCTGCACTACTTCCCCCTCCTGTGGGAACTAAGGGCCTGGCTGTAATTCACCACAAAACATGGCAAAACCTCACAAAGGAGTGAGAGCGACATGCCGCTTGACGAGGCCAAGGACGAATTGCTCCGGCGCGCCGCGGAGCAATGCGGGGACGTGACGACCGAGGAGGCCTTGGCGTTCCTGCGGACCTACTACCGGCACGTCGCACCCGAGGACCTGCTCGAGCGCAACCCCGTGGACGTGTACGGCCCGGCGATGTCGCACAAGCACCTGGCGGAGGTGCGCCCGCAGGGCAGGCCCGTGGTCCGCGCCTACACGCCCACGGTCGACGAGTACGGCTGGGACCCCGGGCACTCCGTCGTCGAGGTGGTCACCGACGACATGCCGTTCCTGGTCGACTCGGTGACCATGGAGCTGGCCCGCCACGACATCGGCGTCCACCTGATCGTCCACCCCCAGATGAAGGTCCGCCGCGACATGACCGGGCGCCTGCTGGGCCGCGGCCAGGAGGACGTGACCGGCCAGCTGCTGAGCGAGTCGTGGATGCACATCGAGATCGACCGGCAGAACGATCCGGCCGTGCTCAAGGAGCTGGAGAACGACCTGCAGCGCGTGCTCGCCGACGTGCGGCACGCGGTCGAGGACTTCAGGAAGATGCGCAGGCTGGCGGTCCAGACCGCCGACGACCTGGCGGAGAACCCGCCGCCGCTGGAGCCCGCCGAGGTCGAGGACAGCCTGGAGCTGCTGCGCTGGCTGGCCGACGGGCACTTCACGTTCCTGGGCTACAAGGAGTACCGCTTGGAGCGCTCCGAGGAGGGGGAGACGCTCCGGGCCGTGCCGGGCGCCGCGCTGGGCATCCTGCGCGACGACAAGATCAGTTCCGAGAGCTTCTCGTCGATGCCCGCCGAGCTGCGCGCCAAGGCGCGGGAGAAGCACCTGCTGATCATCACCAAGGCCAACTCGCGTGCCACCGTGCACCGCCCGGCCTACCTGGACTACATCGGGGTCAAGATGTTCTCGCCCGAGGGCGAGGTCATCGGCGAGCGGCGCTTCCTCGGCCTGTTCACCCACGTCGCCTACAACGAGTCGATCTCCCGCATCCCGGTCGTGCGCCGCAAGCTCGCCGAGGTCCTGGAGCAGGCCGGGCTGGACCCCGACTCGCACGACGGCAAGGACCTCATCGAGATCATGGAGACGTTCCCCAGGGACGAGCTCTTCCAGACCTCGGTGGAGCAGCTGGTGCCGGTCGCGCTCGGCGTGCTGCGGCTGCGCGAGCGCAAGCAGGTCAAGCTGTTCCTGCGCCGCGACGACTACGGCAGGTTCATCTCCTGCCTGATCTACCTGCCGCGCGACCGCTACACCACCAAGGTCCGGCTGAAGATGCAGGACCTGCTGCTGAAGGCCCTCGGCGGCACCACGCTCGACTACAGCGCGATGATCGGCGAGTCGGTCCTGGCCCGGCTGCACGTCGTGGTCCGCGGCGAGCGCGGCAGGCCGCTGCCCCCGCCCAGCGTCGACGTGGAGGAGCTGGAGGCTCGCCTGGCCACCATCGCCCGCGCCTGGGAGGACGACCTGGCCGACGCGATCCGCGAGATGACCTCCGAGGAGGAGGCGCCCGCGCTGACCCGCCGCTACCAGGCCGCCTTCCCCGAGGGCTACAAGGCCGACTTCCCGCCCAAGGTCGCCGTGATGGACCTCAAGCGGCTGGAGTCCCTCGCCGACCAGCCCGACGACGTGGTCGGCATCAACCTCTACGAGCCCTACGACGCCGCCGAGGGGGAGCGGCGCCTGAAGATCTACAAGCTCGGCTCGCCCATCTCCCTGTCCAAGGCGCTGCCGCTGATTCAGCGGCTGGGCGTGGAGGTCGTCGACGAGCGGCCCTACGAGATCGACCGCGACCAGGACCCGGCCACCAAGAACGCCTGGATCTACGACTTCGGCCTCCACTACACCCCCTCGCCCGAAGTCGACCGCCACGACTTCAAGCGGCTGTTCCAGGACGGCCTGGAGGCGCTGTGGCGGGGCCGCGTGGCGGCCGACAACTTCAACGCCCTCATCCTCAAGGCCGGGCTGAACTGGGAGCAGGTGGAGATCCTGCGGGTCTACGCCAAGTACCTGCGCCAGGCCGGCGCCACCTTCAGCGAGCGCTACATGGAGCGCGTGCTGCTGGGCAACGTACGGCTGGCGCGGCTGCTGGTGAGCCTGTTCGAGGCGCGCCTGGACCCCAAGCGGCCCGAGGAGACGCGCAACGACCTCAGCGCGGCGCTCAGGGAGGAGATCCTCGGCGCCCTGGACGAGGTCGCCTCGCTGGACGAGGACCGCATCCTGCGCGCCTACCTGGAGATGATCCAGGCCACGCTGCGCACCAACTACTTCCAGCGCGACGCGGAGGGGCGGCGCAAGCCGTACATCTCGCTGAAGGTGGACCCGCAGGCCATCAGCGTGCTGCCGCTGCCGCGGCCGCAGTACGAGATCTTCGTCTACTCGACGCGGGTCGAGGGCGTCCACCTGCGCTTCGGCAAGGTCGCCCGGGGCGGGCTGCGCTGGTCGGACCGCATGGAGGACTTCAGGACCGAGATCCTCGGCCTGGTCAAGGCGCAGATGGTGAAGAACACCGTCATCGTGCCCACCGGCTCCAAGGGCGGCTTCGTCGTCAAGCGGCCGCCGCGGTCGGGCAACCGGGAGGACCTGCTCGCCGAGGGCGTGGCCTGCTATCGGATGTTCATCTGCGGCCTGCTGGACGTCACCGACAACCTCGTCGACGGCGCCGTGGTGCCGCCTCCTGACGTGGTACGGCACGACGGCGACGACCCCTACCTGGTCGTGGCGGCCGACAAGGGCACGGCCACCTTCTCCGACATCGCCAACAGCGTGGCCAAGGAGTACGGCTTCTGGCTGGGCGACGCCTTCGCCTCC
Source organism: Thermoactinospora rubra (assembly GCF_002093975.1). Lineage (GTDB taxonomy): Bacteria > Actinomycetota > Actinomycetes > Streptosporangiales > Streptosporangiaceae > Nonomuraea > Nonomuraea rubra_A. Next base: position 98,051 of record NZ_MSZZ01000024.1, on the reverse strand, counting down.
GGCGGCTCGGTCGGCTACGACCACAAGGCGATGGGCATCACGGCGCGCGGCGCCTGGGAGTCGGTCAAGTACCACTTCCGCACCATGGGCAAGGACGTGCAGACCACCGACTTCACGGTGGTGGGCATCGGCGACATGTCCGGCGACGTCTTCGGCAACGGCATGCTCCTGTCGGAGCACATCCGGCTCGTGGCCGCCTTCGACCACCGGCACGTTTTCGTCGACCCCACGCCCGACGCCGCCGCCTCCTACGCCGAGCGCAGACGGCTGTTCGAGCTGCCGCGCAGCTCGTGGGCCGACTACGACCCGGCGCTGATCTCGCCCGGCGGCGGGGTGTGGCCGCGCACGGCCAAGTCCGTCCCGATCTCGCCGCAGATGCGCCAGGTGCTGGGCATCGACACCGGCGTCACCGCCATGACGCCCAACGAGCTCATCAGCGCCATCCTCAAGGCCCCCGTGGACCTGCTGTGGAACGGCGGCATCGGCACCTACGTCAAGGCGTCGTCGGAGTCGCACGCCGACGTGGGCGACAAGGCCAACGACGCCGTGCGGGTCAACGGCAACGAGCTGCGCTGCAAGGTGATCGGCGAGGGCGGCAACCTGGGGCTCACCCAGCTGGGCCGCATCGAGTTCGCCCTCAACGGCGGCCTGGTCAACACCGACTTCATCGACAACTCCGCCGGCGTGGACACCTCCGACCACGAGGTCAACATCAAGATCCTGCTGGACCAGGTGGTGCGCGACGGCGAGCTGACCGACAAGCAGCGCAACCAGGTCTTCATGGAGATGACCGACGAGGTCGCCCAGCTGGTGCTGCGCGACAACTACGCGCAGAACGTCGTTCTGGCGGCGGCCCGCGCCCAGGCCGTGGACATGCTCCACATCCACGCGCGCTACCTGCGCAAGCTGGAGCGCGACGGGCTCGTCAACCGCGAGCTGGAGTTCCTGCCGTCGGACAAGACGCTGGCCGAGCGGCGCCAGGCCAGGCTGGGCCTGACCGCGCCGGAGTTCTGCGTCCTGCTCGCCTACACCAAGCTCATGGTCGACGCCGAGCTGCTGAACTCCGACCTGCCCGACGACCCCTACCTGGCCGGCTGGCTGGTGTCGTACTTCCCGTCGGCGCTGCGCGACCGGTTCCGCGCCTACATGGACCGCCACCCGCTGCGCCGCGAGATCATCACCACCTGCGTGACCAACGAGCTGGTCAACTCCACCGGGACGACGTTCATGTTCCGCCTGGGCGAGGAGACCGGCGCCTCCGCCGCCGACATCGCCAAGGCCTGGCTGGTCACCCGCGAGGTGTTCGACCTGCCCAGCTTCTTCCGCGCGGTGGAGGAGCTGGACAACAAGGTCGAGACCGCCACGCAGATCTCGATGCTGCTGGAGGCCAGGAAGCTGGCCGAGCGGGGCACCCGCTGGCTGCTGACCAACCGGCGCCCGCCGCTGGACATCGCCGGGTCGGTGAGCTTCTTCGTCAAGGGCGTCAACGGCCTCCTCGCGCACCTGCCGAAGCTGCTCACCGGGCCCGACCTGGCCGCCTTCGAGGAGCGCAGAGACTCCTTCGCCGCCCGCGGGGTGCCCCTGGAGCTGGCCGAGCGCGCCGCCGCCATGGTGCCCGCCTACTCCACCTTCGACCTGGTCGAGGTGGCCGCCATGACCGGCCGCCCGGTGGGGGAGGTGGCCGAGGTCTACTTCGACCTGGCCGACCGGCTCCAGCTGGCCCGGCTCCGCGAGCGCGTCATCGCGCTGCCGAGGGACAACCGCTGGAACTCCATGGCCCGCTCGGCGCTGCGCGACGACCTGTACGCCGCCCACGCCTCGCTCACGCGGGACGTGCTGGCCCACAGCGCCTCGGGGCTGTCGCCGGAGGAGCGCCTGGCCCGCTGGACGGAGGCCAACTCGGCGGCCGTCGGCCGGGCCCGGCAGACGCTGTCGGAGATCTGGGAGAGCGACACCTTCGACCTGGCGACGCTGTCGGTGGCGCTGCGGGCCATCCGCACGCTGGTGGCCTCCAGCAGCCTGCCGCGCACCGAGGCCTAGCCGCCTCTCAGCCTGGGGCGGTGGCGCGGGTCACCGCGCCGTCGTGGGCGACCACGACGGCCGGCTGGCTCGCGCCCGCGGGCGGTACGGCTGTCGCGTACTGGTGCATCTCGAAGACCTTCAGCGGCTCCAGCTGCGCCACCGACACGTAAGACCGGCCGACCGCCCACTGCGCCGCCTTGGGCACCCCGATCGGCGTCGACGCGGCCGAGTCGGTCACCGGGGTGATCGTGGTCTGCCGGGACAGGGAGTACTGGACGAGCGCGCCGCCGTCCTCGGTGCGCAGGGCGTAGACGGGCAGCTCGCCGGTGGAGAAGATCGAGTCGTAGTCGTAGCCGGTGCCCTTCCACCGCTCCCGGTCCTCGGCGATCTGCTCGGCCACCTCGGTGGTGAACGGCCCCGGCGCGATCAGCCCGGCGGCGATGCCCTGGGGTCCGGCCTCGGCGATCGTGGCGTGCAGCGGCGCCATGAACTTCGGGCTGATCGCCACGCTCTGGTCGCCGCTGGCCAGCGGCTCGGCGTAGCCGTCGGCGTCGAGCTTGACCGCGGGGAGGCGCCGGTCCCTGGCGAGCGCCGCCGCCGAGCTCAGCCGCCAATCCTCGCCGGCCCGGACGAACGTCAGGATGGCGGGCGTGCCGTCGCGCTCGACGACCACCGAGAACCACGGGTTGCGGTCCCCGGCCGCCAGCCGGGGCACCAGCACCGTGGGCTCGCCCCACGCGGGACGGCGCGGCTCGCCGCCGGTGGACTCGTACTCCGCCTTCGTCAGGTCGTGGCGCCCGCCCGTGACGGTGTCCAGCGCCCAGCTGAGGTCGCCCGCGCCGCGGACCCGGTCATCGGTGGCGACGTACGCGGCGAACGCGGCCCGCGCCTTCGAGGGGGTGATGGGCGGCTCGCTGGGAGTGGGGCTGGGCGTGACCGTGGACCGCGCCGCCACCTGCGTGGAGCGGGGGGCCGGCTGGCTGGTGCAGCCCGCCGCCCCGGCCACGAGGCCGAGGGCGAGGGCGAGGAACCGCCGCCGACCGTATGCACGCACCTCGACATGGTATTGCGTGCCGTACCCTTGGTAGACGTGGCAGTCAACGATCCGGCAGAAGAGATCACAGAGCTCGCGAACACCATGGCGAGCATCAAGGACGTGCTCGACCTCGACTCGATGCGCAAGCAGATCGCCGAGCTCGAGACGCAGGTCGCTGCGCCGGATCTGTGGGACGACCCCGAGCAGGCGCAGAAGGTCACCAGCAAGCTGTCCCACCTGCAGGGCGAGCTCAACCGCGTGGAGGGGCTGCAGCGCCGCCTCGACGACCTGGCCGTGCTGTACGAGCTGGCGGCCGAGGAGGACGACCCCGACACCCGCGCCGAGGCCGACAAGGAGCTGGCCGCGCTGCGCTCCGAGGTCAACGCGCTGGAGGTCCGCACGCTGCTGTCGGGCGAGTACGACTCGCGCGAGGCGCTGATCACGATCAACTCGCAGGCCGGCGGCGTCGACGCGGCCGACTGGGCGCAGATGCTGCTGCGCATGTACCTGCGGTGGGCCGAGCGCAAGGGCTACCCGACGGAGGTCTACGAGACCTCCTACGCCGAGGAGGCCGGCATCAAGTCGGCGACCTTCACCGTCAAGGCCCCCTACGCCTACGGCACGCTCCGCGGCGAGCACGGCACCCACCGGCTGGTCCGCATCAGCCCGTTCGACAACCAGGGCCGCCGCCAGACCTCCTTCGCCGGCGTGGACGTCGTGCCGGTGGTCGAGCAGACCGACCACATCGAGATCAACGAGGACGAGATCCGCGTCGACGTCTACCGCTCCAGCGGGCCCGGCGGCCAGGGCGTCAACACCACCGACTCGGCCGTCCGCATCACCCACCTGCCGACCGGCATCGTGGTCTCCTGCCAGAACGAGCGCTCCCAGCTGCAGAACCGCGCCACCGCCATGGCCGTGCTGCAGGCCAAGCTGCTGGAGCGCAAGCGGCAGGAGGAGGCGGAGAAGATGAACGAGCTGCGGGGCGCGACGACGACGTCCTGGGGCACGCAGATCCGCAACTACGTGCTGCACCCCTACCAGATCGTCAAGGACCTGCGCACCGGCACCGAGGCGGGCAATCCGGCGGCCGTCCTCGACGGGGAGATCGACGAGTTCATCGAGAGCGAGATCCGCTGGATGCGCCGCCAGGAGGCGGGGGCCGAGTAGGCGGGTTCGTCCGCGACCCGCCGTGGGTCACAGGGAGCTCATGGCGAAGGCCCCCGCGGCGCGGGGGCCGGCGCTCGCGAGGCCGCGTCAGCCGTACACGAGGTGCCGCAGCGCCAGGGTGAGGAGCAGCGCCGCCAGCAGGACCGCGGCGACGAGAGCCGGTGACAGCGCGCCGAAGCCGTGCTGGTGCATGCGCTCCCGGCTGGCGCGGCAGACCGAGCAACGGCCCTCGATGACAGGGTGGGCGCACTGTGCGCAGACAAGGTGTTCGCAACTCATACTGCTCCCCAGTCTAAGCGCTCAATCGTTTTGTTTCCGTTATGGACCTTCCATGCCAGTCTTCCCCCTAGACTGTCCTCCAGCCCATCGGAACGTCGATCAACAGTAAAGATAGACGCCCCCGATAGGTGAGCGGTGGGAAGTGGGCATGTGCCACCCTCCCCTCCAGCTTGGCCCCTAGACTGGTACGCCGTGATGCTCTCGTGATCCATTTCGACAACGTCACCAAGGTCTACGCGAATCAGAACAGGCCCGCGCTGGACCATGTCTCCGTAGACATCGACAAGAGCGAGTTCGTGTTCCTCGTCGGCCCCTCGGGGTCGGGCAAGTCCACCTTCCTGAGGCTCATCCTCAAGGAGGAGAAGCCCAACTCCGGGACCATCCACGTGGCCGGCAAGGACCTGTCCAGGCTGTCCAACTTCAAGGTGCCTCACCTGCGCCGCCGCATCGGCTGCGTGTTCCAGGACTTCCGGCTGCTGCCCAACAAGAACGTCTACGAGAACGTGGCGTTCGCGCTGGAGGTCATCGGCAAGCCCAGGCGGTTCATCCGCAAGGTCGTGCCGGAGGTCATCGAACTGGTCGGCCTGGAGGGCAAGGCGCACCGGATGCCCGAGGAGCTGTCCGGTGGCGAGCAGCAGCGCGTCGCCATGGCGCGCGCGTTCGTCAACCGTCCGATGATCCTGCTGGCCGACGAGCCGACGGGAAACATCGACCCGGCCACCAGCATCGGCATCATGAAGGTGCTCGATCGCATCAACAGGACCGGCACCACGGTCGTCATGGCCACGCACGACGCGGCCATCGTCGACTCCATGCGCAAGCGTGTCGTGGAGCTGGAGGACGGCAAGATCGTCCGTGATCAGTCGCGCGGCGTGTACGGCCAGGCGTACTGAGCGTCCAAAGATAGAGGGAGCTGCAGGACGAACATGCGGGCGAATTTCATCCTCTCCGAGGTCTGGATCGGCCTTCGCCGAAATCTGACCATGACCATCGCGGTGATCGTCACCGTGGCGGTCGGCATGGCCATGTTCGGCGTCGGCCTGTTGATCTGGGCTCAGGTCAATACCATGAAGGACTTCTGGGATGACAAGGTGGAGGTCTCGGTGTTCATGTGCACCAAGAACTCCGCCGACTCCGACTGCAAGGGCAAGGCGATCACCCCCGACCAGGTCACCGCGCTGCAGGAGCGGCTCAAGAGCACCCCGGGCGTGACCGAGGTCATCTACGAGGGCCAGGAGGCGGCCTACCGCCGCTTCCAGGAGAACCAGGCCGTCGAGAAGACCCTGCGCGAGGTCACGCGGGTCGAGGACATGCCCACGTCCTTCCGGGTGAAGCTCGCGAACCCGGATAACTCCGACGTCGTGGTGAAGGCGGCCGAGGGCCAGCCGGGCGTCTCGTCGGTCAAGAACCACCGGGACCTGCTCGACGACTTCTTCGGCCTGCTCGACTCCCTCCAGCTGGCCGCCTTCGCGCTGGCCATCATCGTGGTGATCGCCTCGATCCTGCTGATCGCCAACACCGTGCGGCTGTCGGCCTACAACCGCAGACGCGAGACCGCGATCATGCGGCTGGTGGGCGCGTCCAACGTCTACATCCAGCTCCCCTTCGTGATGGAGGGCATGATCGCCGGGCTGGTCGGCGGCGTCGTGTCCTCCGTCATGCTCATCGTCGCCAAGATCGTGATCTTCGACAGGTTCCAGGCCTACCTGGCCATCGGCTCGCAGCTGCAGTGGGACACCGTGGCGTCGGCGATCCTCGGGTCGCTGGTGGCGGGCGTGTTGATCTGTGTGCTGGCCTCCTTCGTCACGCTCCGCCGCTACCTGCGGGTGTGACGCGACGCCGGTAAGGTCGAGGTATGCCACGTGAAACCGGGCGGAAGCTCATCGCCCAGAACAAGCGTGCCCGGCACGACTACCACATCTCCGACACGTTCGAGGCGGGCCTCGTGCTCCAGGGCACGGAGGTCAAGTCGTTGCGCCAGGGGAGGGCCACGCTGACCGACGGCTACGCCACGGTCGAAGGCGGCGAAGCGTGGCTGATCAACGTCCACATCCCCGAGTACGCCCAGGGGACGTGGACCAACCACGCCGCCCGCCGCAAGCGCAAGCTCCTGCTGCACCGCAAGGAGATCGACAAGCTCGCCGCCAAGCTCAAGGAGGGCGGGCTGACGATCGTGCCGCTGTCGCTGTACTTCAAGGACGGCAAGGCGAAGATCGAGATCGGCCTGGGCCGCGGCAAGAAGGACTGGGACAAGCGGCAGAGCCTGGCCGAGCAGCAGGCCAAGCGGGAGATGGCGCGCGCTCTGCGGTACCGCACCCGATGAGCACGAGGCGCTTGAAGCGGGTCGTCTCCGCGACCGTGACTCTCGCGGTCGCGAGCATGACGCTGACCGCCTGCTTCGAGGAGCCCTCGCCGCACGACGCCATCCGCGACTTCCTCGTCGGCTGGAAGGAAGAGGACTACGCGCTGGCGGCCGGCCGTACCGACGCCGACCCCAAGGCCGTGGCGAAGGCCCTGGCGGACGCCAAGCTCGACCTGGACGCCACGTCGTTCCGATTCAAGATCAAGAACGTGGCGCGCAGCGGCGGCCAGGCCCGCGCGGACTTCACCGCCGAGGTCGACCTGGGCGAGAACAACCCGCTGTGGGTCTACGACGGCACGCTCCCGCTGCGGCTGGTCGACGGCGTGTGGAAGGTGCGCTGGTCGCCGTCGGTGCTCCACCCCAGGCTGCAGCCGGGCCAGCGCTTCGCGGTGCAGGTCAAGCCCCTGTCGCGGCGCCCGATCGTCGACCGCGACGGGGCGGCCCTGCAGCAGGACACCACCCTGTACGTCGCGGGCGTGGTGCCCAGCCGGCTCGGCGACCGCGCCGAGGAGGTGGCCGCCCAGCTGTCCGCGCTCACCGGCTACGCCTCCGACCGGCTGCTCAGCAAGATCAGGTCGGCGCCGCCCTCCGACTTCGTCCCGCTCGTGACGCTGGGCCGCCTGCGCTACGCCCAGCTGGAGGCGCGGCTGAAGGCCATCGAGGGCATCGAGATCGACCCGCAGAAGCACCCGTTCGCCCCCGCCGACCCCAAGCAGATCATCGGCACGGTGAGCACGCTGACGGCCGAGGGCGAGCAGCGGCTGGGCGGCCCCCAGCGCGCCGGCGACTCCATCGGCCGCACCGGCCTGCAGAAGGCCTACCAGGACTACCTGACCGGCTCCACCGTCACCCGGGTGATCACCCTCGACCTCCAGACCGGCCGCCAGGTGGCCCAGCTCCACGAGCTCGCGGGCCAGCGCGACGCCGTCGAGGTGCACACCACGATCGACTCGGCCCTGCAGCAGGCGGCCCAGACGGCCGTCACGGGCACGCAGTCCAGCGTCCTGGTCGCCGTCGACGCGGCCAACGGCCACATCCGGGCCGTGGCCTCCGAAGGCATGGCGCAGGACAAGCACGGGCTGGGCGGGCGCTTCCCCGCCGGGACCGCGATGTCCATCGTCGCCACCGACGCGCTGATCAAGGCCGGGGTCCAGCTGGGGCTCAAGGTGCGGTGCGTGCCCGAGCGGACCGTGGGCGGCGCGCGGTTCCGGTACGCGGGCCTGCCGCCCACCACCGAGACCTTCCTCAACGGCTTCGCCAGCGGCTGCGTCACCGCGCTCGCCGCGCTCGCCCGCCGCGTCAAGGCCGCCGACCTGACCAAGAGCGCGCAGATCTTCGGCATCGAGGGACCGTGGACCCTGCCGCTGCGGTCGTTCAGCGGCTCGTGGCCCGCGCTGTCCGGCGACGCCGACAAGGCCATGGCCATCGCGGGGCAGAACGTCGAGGTCAGTCCCCTGTCCATGGCGCTGGTCGCCGCGGCGGTCGCCGACGGCACCTGGCACCCGCCCGTGCTGGTCACCAAGCCCGCCAGCCCGGCCCCCGCGCAGCCGCAGACCCTCGACCCGCAGGTCCACGCGGCGCTGAAGGCCATGATGCGGGCGGGAGTCGTGTCCGGTACGGCACGCGCCGCGGGCGCCACGCCGGGCGTCCACGGCATCCGCGCCGACGTACCCGGCAAGGACCTGTCGTGGTTCGTCGGCTGGCAGGGCGGCGTGGCGGTGGCCGTCCTGGCGGAGAAGACCGACCCTTCGGCCATCGCGGGACGGTTCTTCTCGGCCGTGCGTGACGTTTCGTAAGATTTCTGTAACGGTAAGCAACCTTCGTGGGCTTCTCGGGCGTCTTACCTAGTGACTGGACCGCTCGGGGGGTTGCGGGTTCCAGTCACCGTGAGGGCCAGGGCTTCATCTCGGGGGAAGCCCTGGCGTCCGGACCGGCTCGACCCTGCCGGTCGGCCCCCGGGGATGTGCGCGGTTCGCCGCATCCCCGGGGGATTCGTCTCTGTTGATTTGTCGCGCCTGGCGGCGCGACGGTGCTCGGGGCGCCGGGAAGGCTCGGTCTTCCCTCGTCGCGGCTCGGGCGCTGGGCGCCCTCACCGCTCCTCAGTCCAGACCGAGCCGCGCCCCTCGCGGCCTCGGGCGTTGACCGCCCTCGGCACCCCTCAGTGGTTGCTGTCTTGGGTTCTGCCGGCGTTTGCAGGCGTTGGTTGGTGGGGTACCACTGCTCTGTCCTTTGTGCTGGCCTCGGCCGGGGCGAGGTGGTGTACGGCCAAGACGGCTTCGCGGCCACCGGGGACGGTCGGAAGGGTCAGCCGGCCGTACGGTGCGGAGTCATGTCGTGGGCGGGAATGGAGTTGGCGTCATCGGTGTTGGGAAAGTATGGTTCTTGCTGCGCGCCTCTTCGTGAGGCGTGTTGATAACTCCACAGGGGGTGACTGGTCTCGACTTTGACCTTGCAAGTCAGGGGAAGCGGGCCGAGGACGGCGGACATAACCTCGTTAATCCTGTGACCGCGACAAATAAGTGCCAACTCTAAGCGCACTGCGGTTAGCCAGGACTCCCTGGCTCTCGCTGCCTGATCGCAGCGACCCGCTGTCAGCCTGAGAGCGCCTTCGGCTCAGGATCTGGCATCGACTAGAAGGCTCAACCGGTAGCCCCGGCCACGGGGGCTGCCGGGAAATCTCACAGTGGCTGAGCCTGTCGGCGACTTGCCTGCGTGAGCGCCGGGGCTGAGAAAAGCGACCAGCAGGCTGCGCCCGGAGAAGCCCTGATTTGGGGTTGAAGGACGCGGGTTCGATTCCCGCCACCTCCACCACATCAGACCGCCCCTGGCCCGCCGAGACATCGGCGGGCCAGGGGCGGTTTCGTGTCCGCCGCCGGCGTCGTGGACGCGCCGGCCGTGTCGCGACGCGCGTCACGGTCCTCTCGCAACACCGAGAGGACCGTGGTTCGTGCCGGATCGGTCAGGCGTCCGTGTTCTCGTGGGATTGTTCGGCCGTTTGGCGGATCTGCTCGATCTCGGCCTCGCTGACGTTGAGGTCGCCGAATTGCCTGACCGCCTGGTAGTAGGTCCACGCAACGCTGTTGCACGTGGATCTGGAGGCGCCGGAGTATCTGGCGCAGACCTGGCGCATGTCGAAGTAGAAAGCGTCGTCCACGCGCGCCTTGTTCTCCGGGAACCGGTTCACGGCCTTGTAGTTGCGGTATCCGAAGTCGTGGCGCCGGCACGGCATTCTGAAGTCGAAGCCGAGTGGCTGGTCGGGGCTGCTGCTGCACAGGTCGGTCGACCAGTCGAAGGCGTAATCGGCCCACGCCGCCTGGTTCTCCCAGGCCGAGCGCCAGCTGGAGAAGCTGGCCGAGGTGGGCTGGGTGAAGCTGGAAAGCGCGGCGAGTTTTTGCTCAAGCGTCACCGCGTATGCGGGTAGCGTTAATCCGGATAAGGTCGCGAAGGAGAGCGTGACGACGGCGAGGGAGCGTCTGACCATGGGGCCTGCCTGTCTTCGGGGGGGTGCCTTTCGCGGCCGTTGACTGTGCCGCGGCATAACAATGAGGCGTGAGTTCCCACGGTGTCGAAGCCGATCCTTATCAAAGATCGTCCCCTGGTTTCGGGAACAATCGCTCTTTACAGCAGGGCTGCCTTCTGTCAGCGGCCCGGTCATGCGAAAAGGACCGCTCCAAAGAAGGGTCGCGCTACAGCGCGGCGCCGAAGATCTCGTCGCGAACCGTGGTGAGGGCGAGGCTCAGGGCGCCGGCGAGCACCGGGTTGCCTTCGACGGCCGACAGGCGGACCTGCGGCCGCGGGATGGTGAGCGCGTAGAGCTCGCGTTCGACGAGATCCCGCAACAGCTCGCCGCCGGCCTGGGGCACGCCACCCGCCAGGACGATGAGCCCGGGATCGACGACCGATGTGATGGAGGCCAGGCCGAGCGCCAGCCGGGCGGCCACGACACGCAGCCCCGCTCGCGCGTCGTCCGCCCTGGCGCCGGATCCCTGCTCGGCCAGCCGGACCGCCGTGGCGACCGCCCGCTGGAAGTCGTGGCTGCGCACGCCGTACGACCGGAGCAGGTCGCGTACGGCGGGGCCGCCGACCAGCGCCTGGTAGCCGTGGTTGGCCAGCGGCCCGGTGTCGCGAGCCGTCGGGGCGCCGGGGGTGGGCATGTAGCCCACCTCACCCGCGCCTCCGGTGACGCCGCGATGCAGCCGGCCGTTGATGACGAGCGCCGCGCCGAGCCCCTCGTCGGCCCACAGCAGGACGAAGTCGGAGCAGCCGGCCGCCACACCGTGCGCTTGCTCGGCCAGCGCGGCGAGGTTGACGTTGTTCTCGACGTCGACCGCCACGCCGAGCTCCTCGCTGAGCGTGGACACCAGGTTGGGGATCTGCCAGCCCGGCATGTCGCCGGCGGTGGCGTAGCCCAGCTCGCCCGTGGTCGGGTCGAGCGCTCCCTGCACGCCGATGACCACGCGGCGCAGCGGCCCTGGGGCGGCCGCCCCCTCGAGGGCGGCCTGGAGGCGCTCGACGAGCCTGTCCGCGGGCCGGCGGGGCGTGGGCAGCTCGTGCTCGCCCACGGTGGCGCCGGTGATGTCGGCCACCCGGGCCGCAATGCCCTCGGGCGTGACGTCGAGGGCGGCGACGTAGGCGGCGGCCGGGTTGATGCGGTAGGTCTCCGCCACCCGGCCAGGCTGCCCGGACCTGACCCCGTCGCGGATCACCAGCCCCGCCGCCTGCAGGCGGGCGAGCAACTGGAACGCTGTCGGCTTCGACAGCCCGGTGAGCTCGCCGATCTGCGGGCGGGTCAGCGGGCCGCGCTCCAGCAGGACCCGCAGCGCGGCATGGTCGTTGATCGCGCGCAGCAGGCTCGGTGTTCCGGGCATCGGGGTCTTCACGTCACCTCACGTCATGGGCGGTCCGACATCCCAGCAGCTCACGTTAGCGCGAGTGCAAGGTGAGCGCGTAGAGGGCGATCGCGGCGAAGTCGTCGGCCGGTTCGGAGGCCTGCCAGGAGCGCACGTCGTCCACGAAGCGGCTGCCGCGTCCGGTGAACGGCTCGTAGCGGTCGACGCCGTCGGCCGGGCACCTGGTCATCTCCTCGAAGTGGCCGCCCAGGCCGTCGTCGAACAGCGAGGAGCTGTTCGGACCGTTGACCACCGCGCCCACGGCGGGTTCGCCGGTGAGGTTGGCGATCTGGTGGTGCGGGCACTGGATGGGGTTGTCGCCGACCCCCGCGACGAAGGAGACGCCCCAGGCGTTGCCGCCCAGCGCCCAGTTGCGCTGCGCGGTGCCGAAGGGATCGTAGGAGCGGTCCCCGGTGAGGTCCCGGTACAGCCGGGCCGTGGCGGCCAGCCCGAAGGCGTGGGGCACGGAGTCGAACTGGTCGTAGTGCGCGCCGGCGCGGAAGGGGTCCGCCGACGCACGCCGGGCCCCTGTTTCCAGCTGGGCCTTGAGGCCGCCGATCAGGTCCGCCTCGGTGACGGCCAGGCCGGTGGCGCGCGCCTTCCGCAGCGCCCGCGCGAGGTCCGCGTGGGCCAGGGCGCTGACGTCGTAGAGGTTCAGGGTGTCACCGGCCTCGTGCTCCATGTACTGCGAGGCCCAGTGAGCCGCCTGGGACAGCCACTGCGAGGCCCGGGGGTCGCCCAGGCGCAATGCCGCGAGTGCTAGCTCGGCCCCGCCCAGCTCCATGTCGTCGCGCCACACGCTCTCCGGATAGAAGGCGTGCGGGAGCGAGGTGACCAACTCGCCCACGTCCGTGGTCTTGGCCATGGCGTAGATGGAGGCGGCTTGCTCCAGCAGGCGTCGGGCCCGGGCGCGGGAAGGCTCGACCTGGGCGGCCAGCGCGAAGGCGGCAGCCGTACGGCCCGCCAGGTTGGGGCTGATGGGCTCACCGGGGGGAGCGGCGCGGAAGACGGGGCGATGGCGGATGAACTGGTGGCCGGGGGCGGTGTCGTGGTCGTCGGCCTCGGGCAGGCGCCAGATGTCGTGGTCGCCGACGAACGTGCCCTCGGCGTTACCCGCTCCGATGCCCACCTGGATGTAGAGCGTCTTGGACGCCTCATCCCACATCTTGTCCAGATATTTCAGGCCGTGGGTGGCTTCGTGGCAGAGGCGGGGATCGTGATTGCCATCCCGCTTGGCTGCCCAGAGGAGCGTGTCGACGTACGCCAGGATGTGCGTGAACTTCAGGTAGTCGCCCGCGTCGAACCAGCCGCCTTCCACGTCGACCGGCCCGCCGATCCTGGTCAGCTCGCCCTTGATCTGGTCGGTGCCGAGGCCGCTGAAAACCGGCCATTCGTAGACGGAGGCCGCCCGGTCGTTGAGGTGGCTGGGCTCGCGCAGGGCGTCGGCGCCGTCGCGCTGGCGCCCGAAGAAGGTGATCACCTTGGCCGCGTGCCGGGCGAACGCCTGGGGCGGCGCCACCTCGAACTCGGCCGACGTGGCGGCGCCCACCTTGATCCGGTAGCTGCCCGGTCGACGGAGCGAGCTCAGGTCCAGGTCGTAGACGTGGGGATGCCTGGCGTTCCACGGCCCCAGATCGCGGCCGGCCGTACCCTGGAGGACCACGTGGCCACGACGGTCGACGACCACGAATCGGGCGCCGGCGGCGGACGTCTCGGACATGAAGGAGGCGTGCTTGGCCTCGCCGGGCGCGAAGCCCACCTGGTCGACCCGGACGAAGCCGGCGGGCGTCGGCACGGCCAGGGCGGGGCTCCCCATGGTCAGGGCGGCCAGGGCTAAGCCTGCCGCGAGCGGTTTTCTCACCGGATCCTCCTAGGTCAGGTCAAAACGCTTACGACACCTTCGATCAATAGTTAGTAAATCTTCCTAACTTGCCTCGAAGCTACGAAGTCATCACCGGAGGGTCAAGAGCGGCGACCAAGCTGTGACATTGGCCTGCATGGGCGCGGCCGGTCGAGTTTGGGTCTTGCACGCGGACCGGCGGGCACCTACGCTCCGCACCAAAGTTAGGAAATTTTCTTAACTACAGGCGTTGCCTGCAAAGCGGACCTCCGAGCCCCATCGGCCCTCCTGGCCTCGGCGACACCCCTGGTGGCGGGGCTGGTCCCAGCTCCAGGCATGATCAAGGTGACGGGTGACCACGGGGTGCCCTGACCGTGATCCTCACCCCCAACAGGAAGAAGGACGATGAAGGGAAGAACCTTCGGGAAGCTGATCGCGGCAACGGTCCTGTCCTTAGGCATGCTCATCACGCCGGGAACCGGTGCCCACGCGATCGGCGGCGCCTCGGCCACGGTCGCCTATCCGGCCTGGCAGGCGGGAGTGCCGTACGCCGTGGGCGACCGCGTGACCCACAACGGCACCGATTACGAGTGCCTGCAGGCGCACACCTCGCAACCCGGCTGGGAGCCGCCGAACACGGCGTCGCTGTGGAAGCCTCTCGGCTCGGGCGGCGGCGACACGACAGCGCCCGACGCACCGGGGAACCTGCGGGTGACCGGGACGACGTCCTCCAGCGTGAGCCTCGCGTGGAACGCCTCCACCGACAACGTCGGGGTCACGGGCTACGAGCTCTATCGCGGGTCCACCCTGGTGGCGACGGTGACGGGCACCTCGCACACCGACGGCGGCCTGACCGCCTCCACCGGCTACACCTACACCGTGAAGGCCAAGGACGCGGCGGGCAACCGGTCGGCCGCCGGCAACAGCGTCACCGCCACGACGCCGGCGGACAGCTCGGAGACGCTGCTGTCCCGCGGCAAGCCCGCGACCGCGTCCTCGATCGAGGCCGCCGGGTTCGAGGCGGCCAAGGCCGTGGACGGCACCACGTCGACGCGCTGGGCGAGCGCCGAAGGACACGATCCCGAGTGGCTCCGCGTCGACCTCGGCTCCACCGCGACCATCACGCGCGTGAAGCTGACCTGGGAGGCCGCGTACGGCATGGCCTACCGGATCCAGACCTCGGCGGACGGCTCGACCTGGACCGACATCTTCTCGACGTCCTCCGGCGACGGCGGGACCGACGATGTGACGGTGTCCGGGTCCGGCCGTTATGTCCGGATGTACGGCACGCAGCGCGGCACCCCCTACGGCTACTCCCTGTGGGAATTCGAGGTCTACGGCCAGAGTCCGGGTGGCGACACCACGCCGCCCAGCGCCCCCGGCAACCTTCGCGTGACCGGCACGACCTCCTCCAGCGTGAGCCTCGCGTGGAACGCCTCCACCGACAACGCGGGCGTCACCGGCTATGAGGTGTTCCGCGGCTCCAGCCTGGTGGCGACGGTGTCGGGCACCTCGCACACCGACGGCGGCCTGGCCGCCTCGACCGGCTACACCTACACGGTCAAGGCCGTGGACGCGGCCGGCAACCGCTCGGCGGCCAGCAACAGCGTGACCGCCACGACCCAGCCCGGCGGCGGGGGCGGCACCCCGGTCCAGGCCAACGGCCAGCTGCGGGTGTGCGGCCTCAAGCTCTGCAACGAGCACGGCAAGCAGATCCAGCTACGCGGCATGAGCAGCCACGGCCTCCAGTGGTATTACCAGTGCCTCAACACCGCCTCCCTCGACGCGCTCGCCACCGACTGGAAGGCCGACGTCTTCCGCATCTCCATGTACATCCAAGAGGGCGGCTACGAGACCAACCCGCGGATGTTCACCGATCGGGTCCACAACCTGATCGAGATGGCCACCGCGCGTGGGATGTACGCGATCGTCGACTGGCACATGCTGACCCCCGGCGACCCGATGTACAACCTCGACCGGGCGAGGACGTTCTTCACCGAGATCACGCAGCGGCACAACGCCAAGAAGAACGTCATCTACGAGATCGCCAACGAGCCCAGCGGCGTGTCCTGGTCGAGGATCCGCGACTACGCGCACCAGATCATCCCGGTGATCCGCCAGCATGACCCCGACGCCCCGATCCTGGTCGGCACCCGCGCCTGGTCGTCGCTCGGCGTGTCCGAGGGCGGCAACGAGACCGAGGTCGTCAACAACCCGGTCAACGCTTCCAACATCATGTACACCTTCCACTTCTACGCGGCCTCGCACGGCGACCAGTACCTCGCCACGCTCTCCCGGGCGGCGGACCGGATCCCCGTCTTCGTGTCGGAGTTCGGCACCCAGACCGCGTCGGGCGGGGGCGGCAACGACTTCACGATGTCGCAGCGGTACCTCGACCTGATGGCCCAGAAGAAGATCAGCTGGGTGAACTGGAACTACTCCGACGACCACCTGTCCGGCGCCGTCTTCACCGGCGGCACCTGCCCGAACGGCCCGTTCGCCGGAACGAGCCGCCTCAAGGAGGCCGGCGTCTGGATTCGCGAGCGTCTCAGAACGCCCGACGACTTCTGACCGCCACGACCTCCGGCTGAGCCGGGGTGCGTCTCGTACGCGGGTCCACCCCGGCTCCCTTCTCGGACAGGCCGGAGGGCCGGCCAGACCCGTTGTCCGCAGGTGGCCGGTCGTCAGCGGAGGTCTCGTGGGGCTACTCCCGGCAGGTCCAGGAGAGTGATCTGGACGGGCCGGGTGCGGGATGGCCGGTGGGGACGGCGCGCCAGCGGAGCCCGGCGTCGCCGGCTCCCCGGCCGTCGTGCGCCACGACGGCCATGCCCACGGTCTCCAGGGCCTCCTTGATGATGGGCTGCGGGCCGTCGGCGTCGAGCAGCCGGGCCGGGATGAGCAGCACCCTCGCCCGGTAGACCGCGGAGTCGGGCGGCGTCTCGCCCGCGTCCAGCTCGGCCGTCGCGGGGTCGAGGATCCTGGCCTCGTAACGGTCCAGCAGGTGCTTGGGGAAGACCAGCTCGGGCGGGAGCGGCTGGAGGCCGGCCGAGTCTTCGGGTGTCAGGGCCGGCTCCGGCCGGTGCTCGGGACGCCGGGAAGGCTCGGTCTTCCCTCGTCGCGGCTCGGGCGCTGGGCGCCCTCACCGCTCCTCAGTCCAGACCGAGCCGCGTCCCTCGCAGCCTCGGGCGTGAACGCCCGAGGCACCCCTCAGGGGTTGCTGTCTTGGGTGCTGCCGGCGTTGGTGGGTGCCGCTGCACGGTCGTGGTGTACGGCTGGCGCCACGGCGGGGCTGCTTTGCGGCGACCAAGGCGTTCGGAGGGGGCGCCGTCATTCCCGGCCGTACGGTGCGGAGTCATGTCGTGGGCGGGAATGGAGTTGGCGTCATCGGTGTTGGGAAAATATGGTCTTGCTGCGCACCTCCTCGTGAGGCGTGTTGACAACTCCACAGGGGGTGACTGGTCTCGACTTTGACCTTGCAAGTCAGGGGAAGCGGGCCGAGGACGGCGGACATAACCTCGTTAATCCTGTGACCGCGACAAATAAGTGCCAACTCTAAGCGCACTGCGGTTAGCCAGGACTCCCTGGCTCTCGCTGCCTGATCGCAGCGACCCGCTGTCAGCCTGAGAGCGCCTTCGGCTCAGGATCTGGCATCGACTAGAAGGCTCAACCGGTAGCCCCGGCCACGGGGGCTGCCGGGAAATCTCACAGTGGCTGAGCCTGTCGGCGACTTGCCTGCGTGAGCGCCGGGGCTGAGAAAAGCGACCAGCAGGCTGCGCCCGGAGAAGCCTTGATTTGGGGTTGAAGGACGCGGGTTCGATTCCCGCTACCTCCACCGACGTTCCGCGCTTTGCGCGGCAGGTCGTCCGCAGGGCGGTCGGTCGGCGATCTCGCCGATCCGGCCGCCCTTTGTGTTTGTGCCGGGAGGCGCGGGTGTCAGGGGAGCTCGATCGCGTTCTTGACGCGGTCGACCGGGCTCACGGCCTGCGGGTCCTGCTCCATATGCCTGCGGTTGTCCTCGACGATGGCCTGGTTGGCCTCGGCGAAGGGCCGCATCCGCCTCTCGTACGCGGCCAGGCCCCCCTCCACGTCATCGGCCGCCGCCAGCTCCGCCGCGAGCACGTACGCGCCCACGAGCGCCAGGCTGGTCCCCTGGCCGGACAGCGGCGAGGCGCAGTAGCCCGCGTCGCCGAGCAGCGTCACCCGGCCGGACGTCCAGGCGTCCATCCGCACCTGGGCCATCGAGTCGAAATAGAAGTCCGGCGCCCGCCACATCGCCTCCAGCAGGCGCGGCACCTCCCAGCCGGTGCGGGCGCAGTGCTCGGCGACGAGCCGCTTCTGCGCCTCGACGTCGCGGTAGTCGTAGGCGATCGGCTGGGGCGACTCGAAGCCGATCGTGACACGCAGCTCGGCGTTGCCGCGCACCGGGTAGACGACGCCGCCCACCGGCCCGTCGGTGAACCACTTCTGCCAGTCCTCCAGGCCGAAGAGGTTCTCCATGGAGTAGACCGCGACGTACTGCCCCAGGTGGCGGACGAACCGCTCCTCGGGGCCGAAGGCGAGGCGGCGCACGGCCGAGTGGAGGCCGTCGGCGCCGACCACCAGGTCGAAGTCGCGCGGCGCCGACCGCTCGAAGGCGACGCGCACCCCGCGCCCGTCCTGCGCGAGCGAGGCGACGGAGTCGCCGAAGAGGTACTCGACGTCGTCTCGCGTGCGGTCGTAGACCAGGCGGACGAGGTCCTCGCGGAGGACCTCCACGTCGTCTGTGTCGAGGCGGCCGCTTGACAGGGCCATCTCGGTCGACCGCCACAGTTCCGCTCCCGAGCCGTCGACCATGTTCATGCCCTTCATGGTCGTACGGCGGAGCCGCAGGCCGGCCAGGATGCCCAGGCGGTCCGCGACGGTGAGGGCAACGCCGCGGACGTCGATCGCCTGGCCGCCCGGCCGGATCGCGGGTCCGCGCTCGACGACGGTGACGGTGAAGCCGTGGCGGCGAAGGAAGAACGCGAGGGCGGGACCTGCCACGCCCGCGCCGGAGATCAGTACGGAAGTCATGGGTCATGGATAGCCCGGCCAGGCGCAACAGGCCCACCTGTGCTAGAACAGACCCGGCCCTGCCGCCCCTGACTGTTCTAGGACAGATGCCAATGGAACCTCCCTACCTCCGCATCGCGGCCGAGCTGCGCCGCCGCATCCAGGCGGGCGAGCTCGCCCCGGGCGACAAGGCGCCCTCCACGCGGGCCGTCGCACGCGACTTCGGCGTGGCGCTCGCGACGGCGGTGCGGGCGCTCGCCGTCCTGAAGGAGGAGGGGCTGGTGGAGGCCAGACCCAGGTCGGGGACCGTGGTGGCGGCGACGCTGAGCAGGCGGCGCAGGCGTGCCGGGCCGGCCGAGCTGACCCGCGAGCGGATCGTGCGCGAGGCGATCGCGATCGCCGACGCCGAGGGGCTGGGCGCGGTGACCGTACGGGCCGTGGCCTCGCGGCTCGGCGTCGCCCAGGTGGCGATACACCGCCACGTGCGCGGCAGGGACGAACTGCTGCGCACCATGGCCGACCTCGCCTACGGGGAGGAGCGCTGCCCGGCCCGGGAGCCGGCGCCCCTGGACGAGGCCGCCAGGCGGGAGCGGCTGGCGGCCGTCGCCAGGGCGCTGTGGCGGACCTACCGCCGCCATCCCTGGCTCGCCCATCTGGCCCCGCTCAGCCGTCCGCTGCCCCTCCCCGGGTTGCTCGCGTACGGCGAGCGCCTGCTCGGCGCCCTCGACGGCCTCGGCCTCGACGCCGACGCCATGCTCACCATCGAGGTGCTGATCTACGGCTACGTGCAGGGCCTCGCCGTCCACCTGGAACGCGAGGCACAGGCGGTGTCAGCCACCGGGCTGACGGACGACCAGTGGACCGGCACCCAGGCCGCGGCGATGAACGGCTTCGTCGCCTCCGGCCGGGCGCCGCAGTTCGCCAAGCTGATCAGGGCGCTCGGCCCGGCCGGCTACGACTTCGACCTCGACAGGGTCTTCGAGTTCGGGCTCAGGGCCCTCCTCCAGGGCCTGGATCTCCGACCGGGATCAGGCAGGGCCGTTCTGTGAGCACACGGGCGAAGCGCGCCGAAAGCGAACCGCTCCGGTTTCGCGCATGCCGACCTGTCACATCCGCCGCCCGGCGGGCGTCTTGTGGGCATGAGGTCACGCACGGATCATTGGTCGTTCCTGTTCGGGGAGATCGCGTTGTACTCCCTGGTGGTGCTCTTCGTCACCGGGGCCGGGTTGACGGTGTTCTACGACCCTGACATGTCCCTGGCCGGCTACGACGGCGTGTACACCCCGCTGCGTGACGTGCCGGTCAGCCGCGCCTTCGCCTCCACCATGGAGATCAGCCTGGAGGTGCGCGGCGGCCTGCTGCTGCGGCAGGTCCACCACTGGGCCACGCTGGTCTTCGTCGCCGCGGTCTGCCTGCACCTGCTGCGCCTGTTCTTCACCGGAGCCTTCCGCCGCCCCCGGGGGCTGAACTGGCTCATCTGGGTCGGCCTGCTCGTCCTGGGCATGGCCGCGGGCGTCACGGGCGGCGTCCTGCCCGACGACATGCTCTCGGGCGGCAGCCTGGGGCTGATCCAGGGCATCACCCAGTCCGTCCCGCTCGTCGGCAGCTATCTGACCGGCCTGCTGTTCGGCGACGCCGTACCGGGTGAGCGGGTCATCCCGCTGTTCTACTGGGTGCACGTGCTGGTGCTGCCGCTGGTCATGGCCGGGCTGTTCGCCGCCAGGAGGTGGCTGCTGCGGCGGCACGGCCGCACGCACTACCCGGGCGCGGCCCGCGTGTCCCGGCCGGCCTCCTTCGCGCTGTTCGCCGTCACGGCCGGGGTGCTCACGCTGCTGGGGACCGTCGCCGAGATCAACCCCATCTGGCTGTACGGCCCGAGCCGGCCCGGGACCATCGGCGCGGGCGCGGTCCCCGACTGGTACATGGGCTTCCTGGACGGCGCCATCCGCATCATGCCCGGGTGGGAGCCGGTGATCGCGGGCCATCCGCTGACGTTGTCGGTCCTGATTCCCGCGCTGGTCGTGCCGGGCGGCTTCTTCACCCTCCTGGCCGCCTACCCGCTGATCGAGCGCAGGCTGACCGGCGACCGCGGCCTCCACCACACCCTGGACCGCCCCCGCGACGCCGCCACCCGCACCGGGCTCGGGGCGGCCGGCATCGCCTTCTACGGCCTGCTGTGGGCCGCGGCCGCCAACGACCAGCTCGCCCACCACTTCGACCTGTCCCTCTTCGCGGTCACCTGGTTCTTCCGCGTCGCCGTCGTCGTGGGGCCCGTCGTGGCCTTCGAGGTGACGCGCCGCGTCTGCCTGGCGCTGCGGTGGCAGGAGTCCCAGCTGCTCACGCACGGGGTCGAGACCGGGGTCGTCGTGCGTTCCCCGCAGGGTGGATACACCGAGGTCGTCCGCGCCCCCAGCCGCGTGCCGTCCCGGACCTGAGGCCCGGGCAGGTCAGGACAGCGCGCTGTTGACGGCTGCGACGTAGCGGTAGAAGGCCCTGGTGCGGTGGGCCGGGTCCTCGATCCAGGCGCGGCTGAGATCACCCCGCGCGAAGAACTGCTCCCGCTGCCCGCGGCTCAGCTCGAGCTGCACGCCCATGCCCCTGCGGTTCCTGTTGGCGATGTTGGCGGGGCTGTCGGCGTCGAGCTCTTCGGACGCCGACGCCGCGACGGTGAACCCGGCGGCGCGCAGTGCGGTGGCGATCTTCTTGGCCAGCTTCGTGTCACGGCCGCCGACGTAGGTGGTCGCCTTGGTGCCGGCGGCGCCGTGCCAGGAGACGGTGTAGTCCACCGAGGCCACCAGCTTGCGCGCTCGCGGCTCGTCGAAGTGGGTGGACGTGAGGTGCAGATCGCCGTTGCCCGAGGGTTTGACGCCCTCGAAGGAGTAGAAGGCGTGCCTGCGGCCTGCCGCGTGGCCGGCCAGCTGGGTCGTGGGCGCCTCGATCGCGCCGCCGTGGATGGCGATGTGCGCCACCTTGACTTTCTTGGGCAGGGCTTCCTTGGGCAGGCGCCAGACGCGCCGGTAGTCCTCGCCCTCGGTCTCGTGCGCGGCCAGGTCGGCGTAGTTCCGGTAGACGTCGGCCGTCTTGGCGTTATGAGCGGTCTGAGCGGTATAAGCGGCATGGGCGGCGGAACCGGTGGAGGCGCCGCCCAGCATGATAAGTCCGGCAAAGCCGACCGTAATGCTCCTTTTCATGCGGCAGCATACGACGATGTCCCTTTCATGGACCTTGCTCCGCGGTTGCACCGCTGACGCGGTCGTCCACGGCCGGGGGCCGGGTGGCCGCCTCACCGCTGGAGCGAGGTCCCGTCAGCTGGAGGAGCTGGAAGATCCACGCCTCCAGGCTCGGCGTGTCGGGCGGCGCAAGGTCGTCGTCGGTCATGTCGCCTCCTTGACGATCCCGGTGATGACGGTGCGGCTTGGATTCGGCACACCCCGGAAACACTGCGCACAGTAATACGCCACTACTGACAGTTATCAAGGAGGCTTGCCGTGATCAAGGCAAGCATCGTGATTCCGGCACTCGCCGCGGCAACGGCGATCCTGCCCGGTACGGCTGGCGCAACCGAGACCCATCCCACGTCCGACCGGTTCGTCGAGATGACCGGGGCCTAGGAGGTTCCCGGTCCCGGCGACCCGGACGGCGTGGGCGCCAGACCACCGGCAACGCCGCCACCACGCTGACCCGCGACGAGCTGCGGGCCATCGTCCGGAACCCGAGCCGGTGCTACACCAACGTCCACAACGCGGAGTTCCCGGACGGCGCCATCCGCGGCCAGCTGGGCTAGCTCGGCCAGCTCGGCTGGATCGGTCGGGCGCCATCCAGGCCACGCGCGGCCGGGCCCGGATGGCGCCTCACTCCGCCTGCAGCTCGCCCAGCGTCACCGTGACCGTCTCGCGGGAGCCGTCCAGGCGGATCACCTCGACCTTCGCCTGGTCGCCCGGCTGGAAGCGGGCGAGCGCCTCGGCCAGGGCCGCCATGGTGGGCGTCGCCGTACCGTCGACGGACACGATGACCTCGCCCGGCTGGATGCCCGCCTTGGCCGCCGCGCCGCCGGGGACGACGCCGAAGACCAGCACGCCGGACGGGCTGCCGTTGCCGCCGATGACCGTGTTCCCGCGGATGCCCAGGGCGGCGCGGCGGGTGTTGACGACCTTGCCGTGCTCGATGATCTGGTTGGCGACGTCGGTGGCGGTGTTGCTGGGGATGGCGAAGCCGATGCCGGGGGCCGCGCCGCCGCCCAGCTCCGGGTTCGTCGCCGCGAGCGTCGGGATGCCGATCACCTCGCCCGCCAGGTTGACCAGGGCGCCGCCGCTGTTGCCGGGGTTGATGGCGGCCGAGGTCTGGATGGCGTTGGCGATCACGCCGCCGGGCTGGGGTTCCGACACCGTGCGGCCCGTGGCGGAGACGATCCCGTTCGTCACGCTTCCGGTCAGGCCGAGCGGGTTGCCCATGGCCAGGACGATCTGCCCGACGCGGAGCTTGGAGGAGTCGCCGAACCTGGCGGGCCTGAGCCCGCCCGCGTCCTCCACCTTGATGACCGCCAGGTCGCCCTGCGGGAAGGAGAAGACGAGCCTGGCGGGCCGGGGCGCGCCGCCGGTGGCCAGCGTGACCTCCATCTCCCGCGCCTGGCCGACCACGTGGGCGTTGGTGACGATGTGGCCCTTGGCGTCGTAGACGATGCCCGAGCCGAGGCCCACCCGGGTGTTGATCTGCACGATGGACGGCAGCACCTGGGTGATGACCCGCTCGAAGGCCCTCTCCAGGGCCAGGGCGTCCGACGCGGCGGCGGCCGGCGGGGAGGAGGGCGGCGCCGAGGTCGGGCCGGAGACGGCCGACGGGGCGGCGGAAGAGCATCCTGCGAGCAGGAGAGCCACGCAGAGACCGGCGAGTGTCGTCCTCATGCGCCGGTACTTCCCGGCTCGGGCCGAAAGATACGCCGCTTCGCCTAGGGCCGGTCGGGGGAGAGGTACTGCTGCCGCAGGCTCGTCCGGCTCAGCTTGCCGGTGGGGGTGCGCGGCAGGCTCTCCCGGTACTCGACGACCCGCGGGTGCTTGAGCCGGGCCAGCTTGGCCGAGCAGTGGGCGAGCAGCGATTCGGTCAGCTCGGGACCCGGCTCCACGCCGGGGACCGGCTGGACGAGCGCGACGACCTTGTGCCCCCACTCGGGGTCCGGCACGCCGATCACGGCGACGTCGGCGACCGCGGGGTGCTCGACCAGCACCGCCTCCACCTCGGCGGAGTAGATGTTCACCCCGCCCGAGATGATCAGGTCGGTGCGCCGGTCGAGCAGGAACAGGTAGCCGTCGGCGTCGAGGTAGCCGATGTCCCCGGGGGTGTAGGCGTCCCCGCGCATGGAGGCGGCGGTCTTCTCCGGGTCGCCGAGGTACTCGAAGCGGTTGACGCCGCCGATGTAGACCAGGCCGGGCTCGCCCGGCGGCTGCTCGCGGCCGTCCTCGCCGACGATGACGAACCGCATGCCGTCCAGCGCCCTGCCGACGGTCCCCGGCTTGGCCAGCCACTCCTGCGACGACACCATCGTGGCGACGGCCGCCTCGGTGGAGCCGTAGTACTCCCACAGGACGGGCCCCAGCCAGTCGATCATGGCCTTCTTGGTCGCGGGCGGGCAGGGGGCCGCGCCGTGGTAGAGGTGCGTGAGGCTGGACAGGTCGTACTTCTCCCGATCCGGTACGGCCAGCAGCCGGTGGAACATCGTGGGCACCATGAAGGCGTTGGTCACGCGGTGGCGCTCGATCAGCTCCAGGGTGGCCACCGGGTCGAACTTCTCCGGCGCGACGATCGAATGCCCGTGGTGCAGCGCCATCATGGCCTGGCCGTACGGGGCGGAGTGGTAGAGCTGGGAGCACACCAGGTGCACCCCGCCGAAGGGCAGGCGGAAGTGCCGGTAGCTCTTGCGCACGAGGATGGGGTGCAGTTCCTCGGGCGTCAGGTCCAGCAGGCGCCGCCGCACTCCCTTGGGCCTGCCCGTCGTGCCGGAGGTGTAGAGCATCATGGACCCCGCCCACCGCCGCTCCGGCGGGGTGGCCGGCCGGCCCTCGCCGAGGTCGCCGAGGTCGCCGGTGATGACGACCCTGGCCCGGCAGTCGCCGACGATGTAGTCGATCTCGTCCTGGGTGAAGTGCCAGTTGACCGGCACGTGGTAGGCCCCGATCTGGTAAGTGGCCAGCATGACGGTGATCGCGTCCGGGCCGTTGCGCAGCACGCTCACCACCGCGTCGCCGCGCCGTACGCCTCGCGCGATGAGCCCGTGCGACACCTGGTTGACCCTAGCCAGCAGCTCGCCGTACGTCAGGCCGGCCTCGGGCAGCGCGGGGCGGCCCGGGTCGGCGGCGGCGATCTCGTAGAAGCCCCTCATGACCCGGACCATACAGAACAACGTTCTGTGGATGAAAGGGTGACTAGGCTCGGACATATGGGCGACTACGATCCTTATCAGCCGTCCCACGAGGCTCCGACCACACCCTTCAGGCGCATAACCGTCCCGCCTCCGCCGCCTCCGCCGCGGCGGGGCATCGGCGACCTGCCCATGCGCGTGGTCTATCTCGCGGGCGCGGCTGTGGCCACCGTGCTGGCGATCGTCGGCGTCTTCCTGCTGTTCTCCGGCGACCAGCCGGAGCCGCGGCCCGCGCCCAACTCGCCCACGCCGACGGAGATCCCCGACACGCCGCTGGCCCGCCAGCCCGGCAAGGCCGCCAAGGTCGTGGGGAGGGTCGCCGACGAGCGCACCGGGCTGGTCTACCCGCGTCTCGGCAAGCCGTGGAAGGCCCGGGACTACGCCCCGTTCTCCGTCGCGCAGCGCATCGGCGAGGTCGCCGTGCCGCAGACCGTCATCGCCTCGGCGATGGTGCCGCTCGACGTCGAGCCGCCGCGGTCCGACGCCGACTACCGCGACATCGCCCGGCGGACCGCCGCGTGGGCGCTGCGCACCCAGCATCCGCAGGGCAGCACGCTGGAGTTCATCGCCTCGCAGCCGGCGCCGCAGGCCAGGGGCTGGATCATGGGCTTCGCCGTCTCGTACGCCGGAGGCTCCTCCCGCGGCCTGGTCGCCGTCGTCGACGTGGGCAAGGAGAAGCCCGCGATGCTCCTGGCCACGATCACCGACAAGCACCGGGAGCGCTGGCGGGACCTCAACACGCTCGTGAAGGGGCTACGAACCTCTTAGAAGCATCCTCTAGAATATCCTTCTAGGGTTCGAATGGAGGATGCGCATGGCGATCGGGTTGAGCGAAGAGCACGAGGCGCTTCGCGAGTCAGTGGCGGGCTGGGCCGAACGGCACGTCAAGCCGCGCGAGCAGGCCGAGGGACGCCCGGCGTTCTGGAACGGCCTGGCCGAGCAGGGGCTGCTGGGCCTGCACCTGCCCGAGGAGTCCGGCGGCTCGGGCTACGGCCTGCTGGAGGCGGCCGTGGCCGTCGAGGCGCTGGCCGAGCGGGTCACGCCGGGGCCGTACGTGCCGACCGTCCTGGCCGGCGCGGTGATCCACGCCTCCAAGCGGCACGAGCTGCTGCCCGGCCTGGCCGACGGCACGCTCACCGGCGCGGTGGCCCTGACCGCCTCGCTGACCGGCGCCCGCGGCGACGACGGCGTCCTGGTCGTCTCCGGTACGGCGGAGCCGATTGTCGGCGGCGACCTGGCCGACGTGCTCGTCCTGCCGGTCAGCACGGGCGAGGGCGAGGAGTGGGTCGCGGTCGACGCCTCGGCCGTCACGGTGACGCCCATCAAGACGCTGGACCTGACGCGCGGCGCCGCCAAGGCCGAGCTGGACGCGGTAGCCGTACCGGAGGAGCGGGTCCTGGAGGGCGTCGAGCGGCTCGACGTGCGGAACCTGGCGGCCGTCCTGCTGGGCGCCGAGGCCGTGGGCCTGGCCTCGTGGTGCGTGCGCGCCGCCGCCGACTACGCCAAGGTGCGCGAGCAGTTCGGCCGCCCGATCGGGCAGTTCCAGGGCGTCAAGCACAAGCTCGCCCGCATGCTCGTGGCGCTGGAGCAGGCGCGCGCCACGGTGTGGGACGCCACCCGCGCCGAGGGCAGGGAGCTGGAGTTCGCCGCCGCCGTGGCGGGCGTCATGGCTCCCGACGCGGCCGTGCAGTGCGCCAAGGACGCCATCCAGACCTTCGGCGGCATCGGCTACACCTTCGAGCACGACGTCCACCTGTACTACCGCCGCGCGCTCACCCTCCGCGCCGTGCTGGGCTCCTCCGCCGAGTGGTCCGAGGCCGTGGCGGAGCTCGCGCTGCAGGGCGTGACCCGCGATATGGAGATCGACCTGCCCGAGGAGGCCGAGGAGCTGCGCGAGCGGATCCGGGCCGAGATCGCCGAGATCGCCGAGCTGGAGGGCAGGGAGCAGAAGCGGGCGCTGGCCGACCAGGGCTTCGTGATGCCGCACCTGCCCAGGCCGTGGGGCCGCGACGCCAAGCCGCTGGAGCAGGTCCTCATCCACCAGGAGCTCAGGGCCGCCAAGGTCAGGCTGCCCCAGATGATCATCGGCGCGTGGGTGGTGCCCTCGATCGCCGTGTACGGCACGCCGGAGCAGCAGCAGCGCTTCCTGCCCAAGACGCTCAGCGGCGAGATGATGTGGTGCCAGCTGTTCTCCGAGCCGAACGCCGGCTCCGACCTGGCCAACGTGCAGATGAAGGCCACCCGCGTGGAGGGCGGCTGGAAGCTCAACGGGCAGAAGATCTGGACCTCGGTCGCGCACGTCGCCGAGTGGGGCATCTGCATCGCCCGCACCGACCCGAGCAAGCCCAAGCACGACGGCATCACCTACTTCCTGGTCGACATGAAGGCGCCGGGCGTGACCGTCCGCCCGCTGACCGAGATGACGGGCGAGAACCTGTTCAACGAGGTCTTCCTGGACGACGTGTTCGTGCCCGACGAGCTGGTGGTCGGCGAGGTCAACGACGGCTGGCGGGTGGCGCGCAACACGCTGTCCAACGAGCGCGTGTCGCTGTCGTCCGGCTCGGGCGGCACCGGCTCGTCGGTGCCCGACCTGCTGGGGCTCATCTCGCGGCTGGATCGCGAGCTGACCCCGGCCGAGCGGCTGGAGCTGGCCTCGGTGGTCTGCGAGGGCCACTCGATCAACGCCCTGGCGCTGCGGGTCACGCTCAAGCAGCTGGCCGGGACCGAGCCCGGCGCCGACGCCTCGGTGCGCAAGCTGCTGTCCACCTCGCACGCCCAGCACGTGGCCGAGTGCGCGGTGAACCTGCTCGGCCCGGCCGCGGTGGTCGCGGCCGACATGAAGCTGGGCGACGCGGGCTACTGGAACCGCGCCGTGCTGGCCACCCGGGCGATGACCATCTACGGCGGCACCACCGAGGTGCAGCTCAACATCATCGGCGAGCGCCTGCTGGGGCTGCCGCGGGACTAGGGCTTGACCGGCTGGAGCGGGATGGGGGTTCCGGCCCGGGCGGGTTGCGGGAGGCCGACGACGACCTTGCCGACGCACAGGCCGGAGCCCTCGACCGCGCGCAGCCGTACCTGGTCGCCCCGGCCGTCGAGGGAGGTGAAGGTGGCGGTCAGCCCCGCGTCGGCCGCGACCTCCTTGACGGCCTGGCCGAAGGCGACCGACACCCGGCCTGGCGTGCCGTTGAGGTAGGCGATCCGGATGGTCCAGCCGCCCTGCGGGAGCGAGGCGGGCAGGGGGAAGGCCACCTCGCGGCCCGGGGGCAGCTTCCGGCAGGTGTTCGGCGCGGGCGTGGTGGACTCGGTGCCGCCGACGTCCACCGGCCGCAGCCGGCCTTCCTTGTCGAAGATGAGCGCGCCCGGCAGCGTCCCGTCGAGCCGCTGGACCCACCTGATGCCGGGCGGCGTGACCGGCCGCAGCATGACCGAGGCCTTGGCGTAGCGGTAGAAGAACGCCGGCTGCATGATGTGGGGCGGCACGTCCTGGTCGACGATCACCGCGCCCTTGGGCACGCTGCGCAGCGCGACCCTGGCGGTCTCCACGTAGCTCTTGGCGGTGGCGCCCAGCGAGCGGTCGCCGTAGCCCTCGGCGGACCACAGCGAGCCGAGCGCGAACGCGCCCGCCAGCGACCCCGCCAGGAACCCCGTGACGCCCCGGTCGGGCAGCGGGCGCAGCCAGGGCCTTTCCTCCTCGGGGAGGGGGATGAGCACCAGGGCCAGGGCGATGGCCAGGATCACGGCGGCGTCGGCGACGTAGCGCAGCTCGTGCCCGGCGAGGGAGCCCGACATCGAGACCCTGCCGAGCAGGATGGGCACGATGTCGGCGGCGACGAAGTAGAGCGCCGCCACCAGCCAGGCCGCCCAGGCGCGGCGCCGGTAGAAGAGGCCGGCAGCCACCACCACCGCCGCGACCGCGAGGGAGGCGTACAGCAGGCCCGTCGGGGGCGCCGCCATGGCGTAGTCCTCGCCGACCGGCATCCACTTCCACGGGCCGCCCAGCGCCGAGGGGATCAGCGACCGGGAGGTCAGCAGCCAGGCGAACTCGGCGGCGAGCCCCGGGTCGGGCAGCTGCGGCGTCTGCTTGCCGTCGTTGAGCTGCACCGAGCCGTAGAGCTGGACGAAGTACACCACGAGGTAGGCCGCCAGCATCGCCCCGTATGTCAGCCAGGCGCGCCAGTGGCGGCCCAGCGCGCTCCACCACGGCCCGCGGGTGAACCAGAAGGCGGTGACCGCCAGCAGCAGGAAGGGGATCAGCGCCGCCTTGACGTAGAAGGCCAGCCCGAACAGCGTCCAGGCGCTCGCGGCCAGCACGTGGCGGAAGCGGCCGTCGCGCAGGTACAGCACGTGGGCGTGGAGCGCCATCGGCACGGCCACCTGCAGGGGCAGCACCAGCAGCATCGCCACCCACCACCCCAGCGCCGGGACGATCATCGGCGTGAGCAGGAAGAAGGCCAGCGGCACGAGGATGGCCGGGCGGGCGCCGAACATCGTGCGCAGCAGCCGCAGCAGCGCCAGCCCGGCGGCGGCCTGCAGGCCGATGGTCACGGCGTGGACGAACGCCTCGTTGTACCCGCCGGCCCGGGCCGCCGCCCAGGACAGGGCCAGCCGGCCGGGGGACAGGTGCCCGGTGTCGACCCACATGAGGAAGTCCCAGGACAGGCTGTTCTCCAGGCCCCGCACGATGTAGTGGAAGTCGTCCTGGCGGAAGTAGGTGCGCCGGATGAGGTCGTACCGCCACACCAGCTGAACGGCGATCATGACGAGCCCGATCGCCAGCACCGACTCCTCGCGCCGCCAGGTCCGCGGCGGCGACTGCCTCGGCGCCGTGCTGATGGCCACGCTGTCTCATCCCTCCTCGTCGCTGGACCGAGCGTAGTGGCCGGGACGATCGGGGTGAAACGGGCGTTGTGCCGTTGTGATGTCATATCCGAATGCGTCACGTGCTCACCGACCTGGGGCGACGGCTGCGCGGCCGGCACGTCGCGCCGGCGCTGCTGGGGCTCGCGCTGGGCCTGCTGGCGCTCGGCCCGGCCCTGCGCCCGGGGTACGTGCTCGTGCAGGACATGGTGTTCGTCCCGGACCCGGCGTTCACACGCTTCACCTTCGGGCTTTCGGGCGGCGCGGCGCGGGCGGTGCCCAGCGATGCGGTCGTGACGCTGCTGTCCATGGCGCTGCCGGCCTGGCTGGTGCAGAAGCTCGTGCTGCTGGCCGTGTTCGTCCTGGGCTGTTCCGGTACGGCGGGGCTGGTGCCGGCGGGGCTCGCGCCTCGCCTGGTGGCCGGGGCCTGCTACGTCTGGAACCCCTACGTGGCCGAGCGGCTGCTCATGGGGCAGTGGGCGCTGCTGCTGGGCTACGCGGGGCTGCCGTGGGCGGTCAGGGCGGTCTGCGCGGGCCGGCGGACGGCCGTGGCGCTCCTCCCGGCGGCGGCCGGGGGCTTCGCGGCGATGGCGATCTCGGCGCTCACGGTCCTGCCGATCGCGCTCCTCACGCGCCGGGCGTGGCGGACCGGGCTGTTGCTGCTGGCCTTCAGCCTCCCCTGGCTGGTGCCCACGATGCTGCGGCCCGAGGGGCTGGTGGGCGACCCGGCGGGCGTGGAGGCGTTCGCGGCGCGCGCCGACAGCCCGTTCGGCGCGGTGGGGAGCCTGCTGGCGCTCGGCGGGATCTGGAACGCCCACGCGGTCCCCGTCGGCTACGACGTGCCGGTCGCGGCCGTGGCCAGGCTGGCGGTCGTCGTGACCGGCGTGGCGGCCTTCTGGCTGGTGCGGGCCGAGCTGCCCTTCCGCGTGGGCCTGACGGTCGCGGCGGCGGCGGGCTTCGCGATCGCCTGCCTCGGGGCCGTGGCGCCGGAGGCGCTGAAGTGGCTGGTGGGCCTGTGGGCCGGGTTCGCGGTCCTGCGGGACGCCCAGCAGTTCGTGGCGCCGCTGGCGCTGCTGGCCGCCGTGGGCGCGGGGCTGGCGGCCTCTCGGGTGCGGGCGGCGGCGCCCGTGCTGGTGGGCGTGCCGCCGGCGGTCCTGCCGACGCTCGCGTGGGGGGCCTTCGGGGCGCTGGCGGCGGTGCCGTACCCGGACGGCTGGCATGCGGCGCGGGCGGTGCTGGCGGCCGACCGGGAGCCGGGCGACGTGCTGGTGCTGCCGTTCGAGTCCTACCGGCGCTTCCCGTGGAACGGCATGCGGGCGGTGCTGGACCCGGCGCAGCGGTTCTTCGCCGTGCCGGGACGGGAGGTGGTGGTCAACGACGCGGTGCGGGTGGGCGGGATCGTCGTCGCGAGCGAGGATCCCCGGGCGCGGCGCGTGGGCGGGCTGCTGCGGGGACCGTGGACGGGGCTGGCGGCCGAGGGCATCCGGTACGTCGTGGTGGACGCGGAGATCGGCTCACCGTCCTTGCAGGCGTGGCTGACCGGAGCAAAGCTGCTGGTCGACACCCCGGAGATCCGGTTGTATCGGCTCGGCCGTACCTAGAACGTGATATGGGTAAGTTTCGTGACCAACATCGTGAACAGCGGATTTATTAAGATTTTGTAGAGCTACTTCCGAGTAGCGAGAATTGGTTCTAGTCTCGGGACGGTCCCGACCTAGCCGCCGCTCGAGGAGGAACCCCCCGTGATCAAGATCCTCTTAGCAGCGATCATCGGTGTCGCCGTGGCCGCCCTCGTGACGACGGTCGCCACGGTATCCCTCACGGGAGCCACGAGCACTCCGGTCAACCAGCCGCTGTACAACTACGGCGACCGGTAGCCGGGTAGTCATGCCGGTCTCTCGCCAAGGGGACGAGAGGACGAGCCGACCACCACTGCTAGAGATCGTCGTTCCTGCCTACAACGAGGAAGGGCGTCTCCCCGGGGGCTTGATGCAGCTGTGCGCGAAGCTTGCCCGAATGCCGTTCCCGACCTCAGTCATCGTCGTCGACAACGCCAGCACCGACAACACCGCCGCCATCGTGCGGCAGTGGCGGGGTCCGGTCCCGGTCCGGCTGCTGGAGTGCCGCATCCGCGGCAAGGGCGCCGCCGTCCGCGCCGGGCTGCTGGAGACAACCGCTCCGCTGGTCGGGTTCTGCGACGCCGACATGGCGACCGACCTGGCCGCGCTGGACGTGGTGGTCGGCCTGCTGCTGTCCGGTGAGCGCGTCGTCGTCGGCTCGCGTGCCCACGTCTTCTCGGACGTGGCCAACCGGCACAGCGCCGTCAGGGAGCTGGGGGCCGTCGGCTTCCGCGCCCTGGCCAGGGCCATCGTGCGCGACGTCAGCGACACCCAGTGCGGGTTCAAGTTCTTCGACGGCTCCCTGGCCAGGGCGGCCGCGAGGCGGCTGGGCACCACCGGGTTCGCCTTCGACGTCGAGCTGCTGGCGCGGTGCACCGCCCTGGGCGCGCGGGTGCTGGAGATCCCGGTCCGCTGGCGCGACATGCCCGGCTCGCGCTTCTCGGTGGCCCGGCACGGCGCCGGGATCCTCCTGGAGCTCGGCCGGATCTGGCTGCGCCTGCGCGCCGACCGCTCCTGGCACGAGGCGCTCGCCGTGTCCCCCGTCGCCCAGACCTCGCCCCTCAAGACCGTCGGATACCTGTGACCTCCGCTGACCCGCACGATCTGTACGATCTGCATGACCTGCGCATCGCCGTGGTGAACTGGCGGGATCCGTGGCATCCCGCCGCCGGCGGTGCGGAGGCCTATGCCTGGGAGCTGGCCACGCGGCTGGCCGCCTGGGGCGCCCGCGTGGACTACGTGACCGCGCGGGCGCCCGGGCAGAGCAGGACGCAGACCGTCGACGGCGTGCGCGTCTCCCGCATGGGCGGCACCTACACCGTCTACCCGCTCGTGCTGGGCTGGCTGGCCCGGCGCGGGCGGCGCTTCGACGTGGTGATCGACTGCCAGAACGGCATCCCCCACTTCTCGCCGTGGGTGCTGCCCCGCCGTACCAAAGTCCTCATGGTCGTGCACCACGTGCACGAC
The DNA here is from genome assembly GCF_002093975.1 of Thermoactinospora rubra. Lineage (GTDB taxonomy): Bacteria > Actinomycetota > Actinomycetes > Streptosporangiales > Streptosporangiaceae > Nonomuraea > Nonomuraea rubra_A. The sequence goes on along the minus strand of NZ_MSZZ01000024.1, from coordinate 65,064 downwards.
CGGCAGTTCGGCGTGCACATGCCGCCGTGGCTGGCGGCGGTCGGGCGCTTCCTCGAAGGGCCCGTCTCGCGCTGGAGCTACCGGCGGCACGCCTGTGTGGCGGTCTCCGAGTCCACCGTGCGGGCCATGCGCGAGCGGCTGCGCTGGACCGGTCCCGTCCACGTGGTGCCCAACGGGCTGTCGGTCACCGGCCGGGTCCAGGAGCCGCGCAGCCCCGAGCCGCGGCTGGTGTGCGTCGGCAGGCTCGTCGCCCACAAGCGGCTGGACCTGCTGCTGGACGCCTTCGAGGAGCTGCGGGCACGCCGGCCGGAGGTACGGCTGGACATCGTCGGCCGCGGGCCGGAGGAGGCCCGGCTGCGCGCCCGGCTGCCGGAGGGCGTCACGCTGCACGGCTACCTGCCAGACGAGGACAAGGAACGGCTGGTCGCCCGCTCGTGGCTGCACGTGAACGCCTCCCAGGGCGAGGGCTGGGGCCTGGTCGTCCTGGAGGCCGCCGCGCTCGGCGTGCCGACCGTGGCCTTCGACGTGGACGGGCTGCGCGACGCCGTACGGCACGGCGAGACGGGCTGGCTGGTGCCGGAGGGCGGGGACCTGGCCAAGGCGATCGACGTCGCGCTCGACGAACTTGATGACTCCCATTCCATGAAATGTCGGGAATGGGCGGCTCGATTCTCCTGGGACCACAGTGCTCGACTGTTCGTGAGGCTGATCCGTGACTGAGCGTCACCGGCACCGGTTGTGGCTGGCGATCTGCTGCTTCGCCTTCGGCGTGCTGTCCTTCACCACTCGGCCGGGCCACCTCATCTCCGACACCAAGATCGATCTCGCGCTCGACCCGATCCGCTTCCTGGAGCGGGCCGCCCACCTGTGGGACGTCCAGCACTTCGGCCAGCTGCAGAACCAGGTGTCCGGCTACCTGTTCCCGATGGGCCCGTTCTTCGCCGCCGGGCACCTGGCCGGACTGCCCGCGTGGATCACCCAGCGGCTGTGGATCACGCTGGTGCTGTGCGTCGCCTTCCTCGGCGTGGAGCGCCTGGCCCGGCGGCTGGAGATCGGCACCCCCGGCACGCGGATCGTCGGCGCGCTCGCCTACGCGCTGGCCCCCCGGGCGCTGTCGATCATCGGGGAGATCTCCATCGAGTTCCTGCCGGCGGCGATGCTGCCCTGGATCCTGCTGCCGCTGCTGACCGCGGCCGAGACCGGGCAGCGCGGCCGGGCGGCGGTCCGCTCGGGCGTGGCCGTGGCGCTGTGCGGGGGAGTCAACGCGGTCGCCGTGGGCGCCGTGCTCGTCGCGCCGGTGCTGTACATCCTCACCCGGCCCAAGCCCGTGCCGCGCTGGCGCATGCTCGGCCTGTGGACGGCCGCCGTGGCGGTGGCGACGCTGTTCTGGTCGCTGCCGCTGCTGCTCGCGGGCCGCTACGCCTTCTCCTTCCTGCCCTACACCGAGACCGCCTCGGCCACCACGCAGGTCACCTCGCTGACCAACGTGCTGCGCGGGGCCTCCGACTGGGTGCGCTACCTGGCCGTCGGCGGCGTACCGGTCCAGCCCGTCGGCTACACGATCGCCACCGGCTGGACGATGATCGTGGTGACCGGCGTGCTGGCCGCCCTCGGCCTGGTCGGCCTGGCCCGCCGCGACCTGCCCTCGCGCGGCTTCCTCACCGTGCTGTTCCTCGTGGGCCTGGCCGCGCTGGTCGCCGGCCACATGAGCGTGCTGGAGCCCATCGTCGCCGAGCCGGTCAGGTGGCTGCTGGACGGCCCGCTGGCGCCGCTGCGCAACCTGCGCAAGTTCGACCCGCTCGTCCGGCTCGCCCTCGCGATGGGGCTCGCCCACCTGCTGTGCTCGGTGCGCCTGCGGCTGCCCCTGGTCAAGGCCGTGACGGCGGTGGCCTTCGCCGCGCTCCTGCTGCCCGTCCTCGACCGCGGCGTGGCCGCGCCCGGCGACTTCGAGGACGTCCCGCCGTACTGGAGGGAGGCGGCCGCCTGGATCAACGCCAACGCCGGGGACGACGGCGTGCTCGTCGTGCCGGGAGCCAAGTTCGGCGAGTACGTGTGGGGCCGCCCGATCGACGACCCCATGCAGTCTCTCTTCGCCGCCCGCTGGACCGCCCGCCAGGTGACCGCCGCCGGATCGGTCGGCCTGAGCCGGCTGCTCGACGTCGTCGACCAGCGCCTGGCCGCCGGGCACGGCTCGGCCGGGCTCACCCGGCTGCTGCGCCGGATGGGCATCCACTACCTCCTGGTGCGCAACGACCTGCTCCGCGTCACCCTGCAGGGCGCCTGGCCCGCGCGTGTCCACGAGGCGCTGCGCGAGTCGCCCGGCATCGTGCGCGTCCGGTCCTTCGGCGGCGAGGTGGGCGACGGCTTCACCGACGACGTGGTCAACTCGGTCGACTGGCCCTTCCCCGCCCTGGAGCTGTATGAGGTGCAGGACAGCACCGACGTGGTGAGCGTGGCGCCCGCCGACGCGGCCCTCCGCGTGCGGGGCGGACCCGACTCGCTGCTGTCCATGGGCGACCTCGGCGTGCTCGGCGACCGGCCGGTGCTCGTCAACGACGACGGCGCGCAACGCCAGGCGCCCACCGTGGTCAGCGACGCGCTGCGGCTGCGCGAGCGCCACTTCGGGGAGATCAGGACCAACTGGACGCAGACGCTGCCGGCCGACCGGCGCGCCGACTTCACCGGCGTGCGGGAGCTGGACCTGCTGGAGGATGGCTGGCTGGAGAACACCGCCACCGCCCGCTACGAGGGCGTCGCCGCCGTCACCGCCTCCACCTCGGCCGCCGACGCCGAGGTGCTGGCCGGGGTGAGCTCGCCCGCCGCCAACCCGTGGGCGGCGCTGGACGGCGACCTCACCACGGCGTGGGAGAGCAGCGGCTGGGAACCGGTTGACACCGAGTGGCTGCGGATGGACTTCTCCGGCCCTCTGGAGCTGTCGCAGATTCAGATCAGCTTCGTCGCCAACGAGATGCTGGGCCCGCCCGTCACCAGGATCGCCGTCGACACCGAGCAGGGCACGGTCGAGCACGACCTCGGCAAGACGGGCGCCGCCGAGTCCCTCGCCACGCCTCGCGGCCCCTCAAGCTGGCTGCGCGTCAGGATCCTCGACGCGGCCGGCGAGCCCGACTTCGGCCAGCGCGTGGGCATCGCGGAGATCAAGATCCCGTCGCTGCTGCCCGGCCGTACCATCGACCTGCCCGCCGCCCAGGGCGACGCCTACGTCATGGACCGCGGCCTGGACGGCCGCCCCGCCTGCATGCGCAACCAGTCGCGCTGGATCTGCAACCCCGTCCTGGCCCGCCCCGACGAGGAGGGCGCGGGCTTCGACCGCACCTTCATCGCCGCCGAGGCCCGCCACGCCGACGTGTCCGGCCTGGCGGTGCTGCGCGACGCGGCCCTGGTCGAGCGCTACACCAGCTTCGGCGGCGACCTGCCCGAGGTCGTCGGCTCCTCCCAGGCGGGCGAGGAGCCCGTGGCCGCGCCCCGCTCGGCCTTCGACGGCGACGACTCCACCACCTGGATCGCGGCGCCGCTGGACGCCGAGCCCACGCTGACGATCGACTGGAAGCGGCCGCTGAAGGTCTCGCGGATCCAGGTGGCCCGGCCCGGCGGCGACAAGCAGCCCCTCGACCTCGTCATCACGGGCGACAAGGGACAGGTGCGCAGCGGCCGGGCGGACGCGGGCGGCCGCCTGACGTTCCGGCCGATGCTCACCAGGAAGATCCAGATCCGCTTCCTGCCGGCCTCCAGGCGGCTCCAGGTCACCGAGCTGTTCATCCCGGGCGTCGACCCGGCCGTCCGGCCCAAGGACGTCCCGCTGCGGCTGCGCTGCGGGCTCGGCCCGCGGCTGGAGGTCAACGGCCACCCGGTGCCCACCAAGGTCGAGGGCACCATGACCGACCTGCTGGAGCGCCGCCCCGTCCGCTTCACCGCCTGCGGCGGGACCGACCTGCGCGAGGGCGCCAACCGCGTCAGGGTGGCGGGCTGGGACCCCTACGCCCTGCAGAGCCTGCTCGTCGGGGAGGTCCCCGAGGCGCCGCGCGCGGGCGAACCGGCGGCCGCCCGCGGCACCTGGACGCCGTCGGTCCGCGAGGTGCAGGTCACCGCGCCAGAGGCGGCCTACCTCGTGGTCAACGAGAACTTCAACGCGGGCTGGCAGGCCACCCTCGACGGCGTGACGCTGCCGCCGGTGCGCATCGACGGATGGAAGCAGGGCTGGGAGCTGCCCGCCGGGACCGACGGCGTCGTGCGGCTGGAGTACTCGCCCGACCGGGCGTACGGCTTCGCGCTCGTCGCCGGCCTGGTCGGCATCGCGATCCTCATGGTGCTGGCCCTGGTCATGCGCGGCCCGCGGCCGGAACACGTGCTGGAGACCGCGCCCGCGGGCAGCTCGCGGGCCGGCCGCTGGCGCCTGCCGGCCACGATCGCCGTGAGCCTGGCCTTCGGCTTCTGGGCGGCGGGCTGGGCCGGGATGGCGGTCGTGCCCGCCGCGCTGGCCGCCGTCGTGTGGGGACGTGGACGGCTCAGGCACCTGGACTCGCCGTGGGTGCCGGGCCTGGCCTTCGGGGCGGCCACCCTCGCGCTGGCGGCCGCCCAGCTCATGGCCGAGCACGGCGTCCCCGAGTCCACCTTCACGATCTTCTACGACTCGGTGCCGCAGCTGGCCGCGTGCGCGGCGCTGGGGGCGCTGTTCGGCTCGCTGGTCACGGAGGAGTCGCCGCCGCGGCCGCTTCCGGTTCCCGAGCGCGTCCCGGCCGGGGCCGGACGAGCCGCAGCGCCGGCAGCTCGACCAGGTGGTAGGTGACCGCGCTGGCCAGCGTGGTGAAGGTGAACGCGAAGGCGAAGACCAGCAGGAAGCTGCCGTCGAAGCGCGCGGTGCCGGTCGCCTTGTAGTAGAACGCGATGACCGCCGCGTGCCAGAGGAAGAAGCTGTAGGAGATGCGGCCGAAGTAGGCCGTGACCGGGTTGGCCAGCAGCCGGTGCGGCAGCCGCGTGCGGTCGCCGGCCAGCGCGAACGGCGCCACGACCAGCACGGCGATGGCCGCCTCCAGCCCCATCCGCCACAGCGACTGCGCCAGCGTGGGCAGCTCCAGCTGCCGCGGCCCGGCCAGCTCGGTGGACAGCACGCAGAACAGCAGGAAGGCGGTGACCAGGGCCTGCGGCGCCAGCGCGTCGACGACGCGGCGGTCCTTCAGCGTGACCGACAGCACCGCCAGCGCCATCCCGGCGCCGAAGTAGATCAGGTGGTGCGGCAGCCACAGGGCCGTGCGCGGCTCGCCGTACCAGTGGCTGAACAGCACGGTGGCCACCGAGATCACCGGCAGGACGGCGATGCCGGCCAGCAGGCGGCGGGCGTCGCCCCGGGCGAAGCGGCCCAGCGCCCAGGCCAGCACGGGCAGCGACACGTAGAAGGCCAGCTCGATGGGCATGGTCCACATCTGGTAGAGCCCCTCGGGCTGCTCGCCGTCCTCGACGTAGTTCTGCAGCATGAGCATCCAGCGCAGCCGGCCGCCCGCGTCCAGCGAGCTCCACGCCCACAGCACCAGGCCGGTGACCAGACAGTAGGCCGGCATCACGCGGAGCATGCGGCGCAGCAGGTAGCGGCCCGTGCCCGGGGGCTCGGCGCCCTCCAGCGCGGCCCGCGCCCACGGCCGGTAGAGCAGCAGCCCGGACAGCAGGAAGAAGATCGGTACGGCCAGGCCGAGCCGCGAGGTCATCCAGGCGACCATGCCGTCGGTGTACATCGTGCCGGTGTTGCCGGCGACGTGCAGCACGCAGACGCCCAGCGCGGCCAGGCCGCGTATCCCGTCGAGGGCGGCGTCCCTGCCGGCTTCTCGCACGGGGCTCACTTCCTGCGCAGGACCAGGACCAGGTTCCATGTGGCGAACTCCCTGAGGACGGGCACCTTCAGCACCGGGCGCCACCACCATGGCAGGTAGCGGGGCAGCGCGTCGACCAGCTCGGCGTCGCGGGCCCGCCGGGCCCAGCGCAGCCCGGCGGCGACGGAGACGGGGAACAGCGAGTGCCGGTAGCGGTTCTTCGGCGGCCTGCCGTGCCTGGCCTGGTATCTGCGCGCGGCCCGCTCGCCGCCCAGGTAGTGCCAGGGCGAGGTCTCGTGGCCGCCCCAGGGGGACAGCCAGTTGGTGTAGGCGAGGAAGACCACGCCGCCCGGCTTGGTCACCCGCACCATCTCCTCGGCCATCCGCCAGGGGTCCGGCACGTGCTCCAGCACGTTGGAGGAGAAGCAGACGTCGACGCTGGCGTCGGCGAAGGGCAGCTCCAGCGCGCTGCCCAGGATGCCGCCGCCGGCCAGCTCGCCCGCGTTGACGTCCACGCACACGCCCCGGGCGCCGTGGCGCGCGAACTCCCTGATGAAGTAGCCGGGCCCGCCGCCCACGTCGAGCACCACGGCCTTGTCGAGAGGGGTGTAGGACAGCAGCTGGGCGGCGGTGTCCGCGGCCAGGACGCTGTAGTAGCCGCCGGGGTCGTCCTGCTCGGTGCGGAACGCGCGGAACAGGCGGATGGAACGTGTCAGGCCGGGGCGTGTCTGCATAGGGAAACCCACGATAGAACCTGTTTCTATCAATTTGGTTGCGTCTCCATACCGGCCGGTGACGTCGATCATGCCCTGGCCTACTTTGATGCGAAACATCACAACATGTTCTAGACGCGGAGGCCTTGATGAGCCGAATTGTCACGCTCGTTCTGATCGGAGCGGGGGCTTTCTTCATCGCGCTCGCCCCGCTCGTGAAGTTCTGGGCGGCAGACAAGATCATCGCGTCGGGGGTGAAGCCGCACCAGTTCAGCGTCAGCAGGCTCGAAGCCAAGGGGGCGCAGTACTTCTCCCGGCAGGACCTCAAGGTTCTCACCGCGGATCTCGACATCATCGTCACCACGCGCGGCGACGTGAAGGAGGCGACCGCCGACCGGGTGGTGTGGGACGAGGCCACCGTGGTCAACGACCGCACCAACAACCGGCGCCTGATCGACCTGTCCGAGCGGCGCAGCGCCTTCAGCCGGGTGACCGGCGAGGGGATCAACTGCTGCGGCGTCAACGTGGGCAAGGAGCCCGTGCAGCTGGAGGGGCAGATCTACAAGTTCCCCTTCAACGTGGAGAAGAAGACCTACAAGGTGTTCAACTCCACCGCCCGCAAGGCGCTGGACGCCACGTTCGTGCGCGAGGAGAAGGTCAACGGCCTGGACGTCTACGTCTTCGAGCAGGTCGTGCCGCCCACCAAGACCCAGACGCTGACCATCCCCGCCGAGGTGCTCAAGGTGCCGGGCGCCACCGGCGACCTGCAGGTGGACCGCTGGTACGAGGGCAAGAACACCTACTGGATCGAGCCGGTGACGGGCTCGCCGGTCAAGCAGGAGCAGCAGCGCAACGAGGTGCTCAAGACCCAGGACGGCGTCGAGCGGTCCAAGGCGTTCGTGGCCACCGCCGTGATGACCGACAAGACCGTCTCCGACCTGGCCAACGCCGCCCAGGAGGGCAAGAGCCAGATCAACCTGCTCACCAACGTCATCCCGCTGGTCCTGCTGATCGTGGGCGTGGTGCTCGTGCTGGCCGGGCTGGTGCTGGGGCGCCGCCGTACCGGCTGATCCGTCGCCGCGAGAGGGCCCGCCGCGAGGCGGGCCTTTTGTTTTAGAACACGTTCTCCCTGATGTTACCGACCAGTACAGACGAAATGTTCTAGAGATAGAACACGTTGCAGTTTCGCGTGGCGTGGACGTATTGTCGGCCCATGCGGACGCGCGTCACGGACATGTTGGGTATCGAGTTCCCGATCTTCGCCTTCAGCCATTGCCGCGACGTGGTCGCCGCGGTCAGCCGCGCCGGGGGCATGGGCGTGCTGGGAGCGCTCTACTTCACGCCGGAGGAGCTCGAGGTCGAGCTCAAGTGGATCGACGAGCACGTGGACGGCAGGCCGTACGGCGTGGACGTCGTCATGCCCGCCTCCTACGCCGGGGCCGAGTTCGGCGCCGAGGACCTGGTCGGGCGGCTCCAGGCGATGATCCCCGAGGGGCACCGCAGGTTCGTCGAGGACCTGCTCGAACGGCACGGCGTGCCCCCGCTGAGCGGCGGCGAGCCGGGCAAGGTCCTGCTGGGCTGGACGGACGTCACCGCCCGGCCCCAGGTCGAGGTGGCGCTGCGGCACCCGATCGCGCTGCTGGCCAACGCTCTCGGGCCGCCCCCCGCCGACGTCGTCAAGCTCGCCCACGAGCACGGCGTCAAGGTCGCAGCGCTCGCCTCCACCCCGCGGCACGCGATCAAGCAGGTGGAGGTCGGCGTGGACATCGTCGTGGCCCAGGGCACCGAGGCCGGCGGGCACACCGGCGAGATCACCACCATGGTGCTGGTCCCGCAGGTCGTCGACGCGGTCGACGTGCCCGTCCTGGCCGCCGGCGGCATCGGCGACGGGCGGCAGATGGCGGCCGGCATGGCGCTGGGCGCCGAAGGGGTGTGGACGGGGTCGATCTGGCTCACGGTCGAGGAGGCCGACACCCCCGAGCTGGCCAGGCGGCGCATCCTGCAGGCCACCTCGCGCGACACCGTCCGGTCGCGGTCGTGGACCGGCAAGCCCGCCCGGCTGCTCAAGAACGAGTGGACCGACGCCTGGGAGTCGCCCGGGTCGCCGGGCACGCTGCCGATGCCGCTGCAGTTCATGCTCGTCTCCGACGCGCTGCGGCGCATCGGGCGCTCGGAGGCCGCCGAGCTGGCCACCTTCCCGGCCGGGCAGATCATCGGGACCATGAACCAGGTCAAGTCGGCCAAGGACGTGGTGTTCGAGATGGTCTCCGAGTACGCCGAGACGATGGAGCGGCTGGGCCGGCTGACGGGCGAGTGAGGAGCGCCGCGGCGTGCCGCCCCCGCCACGGCACGCCGCGCTCCCTCACCGGCCGTGGTAGGCCGGCGGGCGCTTCTCCTTGAACGCCAGCGCGCCCTCCCTGGCGTCCTGCGAGCCGATGACGGGCCAGCCGTACTCGTCGGAGACCTTCAGCGCCTCGGCCTCCGGCAGGCCCAGCGTGTCGCGGTAGGTGCGCAGGATCGCCTGGACGGCCAGCGGTCCGGAGGCCGCGACGTCGTCGGCGATCTCGCGTGCGACGGCCAGCGCCCGGCCGTCGGGCACGACCCGGTTGACCAGCCCCATCGACAGCGCCTCCGCGGCGGTGATCGGGCGGCCGGTGAGCAGGATGTCCATGGCGTGGCAGTAGGGGATCTGGCGCGGCAGGCGGATCGCGGCGCCGCCCATGGGGAACAGCGCCCGCTTGGCCTCGAACAGCCCGAGCGTGGCCGACTCCGCCACCACCCGCAGGTCCGTGCCGATCAGCAGCTCGGTGCCGCCCGCGACGGCGTACCCCTCGACCGCGCACACGACGGGCTTCGTGGGCGGGATCCCGCGCAGCAGGCCGTTCCAGTGGAAGTCCGGCATCCTGGCGGCCCGCTCCTGGACCTCGGGGTCGTCGGAGGGCCGGCCCATGGCCTTCAGGTCGGCGCCCGCGCAGAACGTGCCCCCGGCGCCGGTCAGGATCGCCACCCGGACCTGCGGCTCCTGCGACACGTAGGCCCAGGCGGAGGCCAGGCCGACCAGCATGTCGGTGGACAGGGCGTTGCGCGCCTCCGGCCTGTTCATGGTCACGACCACGACGTGCCCGTCGCGCTCGATGCGGCAGTGCGGGGTACTGATCGGCAGCAGCTCCATGGCGGCCAGCTTAACCGCATGGATCAAGCGCTTGCTAGGTATTCCGGGCCGGGTTACGCTGCCGCCAAGGCAAATGAGAACAGGTTCTCATTTGCCTGGACGGAGCTTGTCGCGGCCCGGGGAACGTGATTCGCTCCGATCGCCGACGCAACGACCTGCGAGGGAGTTCCGATGGGCACGCTCGGCTTCTGGAGGCTGGCGCAGGCGGATCCCGGCTGGATCGCCGCCGTGGACCCCGACGGCACGGAGCACCGCGCCGGCGACCTGCTCGCCCGGGCCAACCAGCTCGTGTACGGCCTGCGCGAGCTCGGCCTGCGGCCCGGCGACGGCATCTGCGGCCTGGTGCCCAACGGGGTCGACGGGCTGGTGCTGTACCTGGCCGCGCTCCAGGCGGGCTGGTACTACACGCCCGTCAACTGGCACCTGACCGGGCCGGAGATCGCCTACATCGTCGCCGACAGCGAGGCCAGGGCGTTCTTCGTGCACGAGCGCTACGCCACCGAAGGGACGCGGGCCGCGGAGGCGATCGAGCCGTCCCGGCGCTTCGCCTTCTGTACTGAGCCCGGTTCCGTGCCCGGCTTCCGCCCGTTCTCCGACCTGACCGACGGCCGCCCCACCGCCCTGCCGCCGGACCGTACGGCAGGCGCCACCATGCACTACACCTCGGGCACGACCGGCAAGCCGAAGGGCGTCAGGCGCAGGCTCAGCGGGCTCGACCCCGACGACGGAGCCGAGCTGATGACCTTCCTGCTCACGCTGTTCGGCATCACGCCAGGGCAGCCCAACGCGCACCTGGTCACCTCGCCCAACTACCACACCGCGGTCACCCAGTTCGGCGGTACGGCCCTGCACATGGGCCACACGCTCGTCTACATGGACAAGTGGGACGCGGAGGAGACGCTGCGGCTGTGCGAGCGGTACCGCGTGACCAGCTCCCACATGGTGCCCACGCACTTCAAGCGGCTGCTGGCGCTGCCGCCATCCATCCGTGACAAATACGATTTATCCTCCCTCAAGTGGATGATCCACGCGGCCGCGCCATGCCCCATCCCCGTCAAGCAGGCGATGCTCGACTGGTGGGGTGACGTCGTCTACGAGTACTACGCGGCCACCGAGGGCGGCGGCACGCTGGCCACGCCCGAGGACTGGAAGGCGCACCCCGGCACGGTCGGCAAGGCCTGGCCGATCAGCGAGATCCTCATCGTGGACGACGACCTCAAACCCGTCCCCACCGGCACGCCCGGGACCATCTACATGAAGATGATGGGCGTCTCCTTCGAGTACAAGGGCGACAGGGCCAAGACCGAGGCGTCCCGCCTGGACGACTACTTCACCGTCGGCGACATCGGCTACCTCGACGAGGACGGCTTCCTCTACCTGTGCGACCGCAAGGCCGACATGATCATCTCCGGCGGGACGAACATCTACCCCGCCGAGATCGAGAACGAGATCATGGTCCACCCCAAGGTCGCGGACGTGGCCGTCTTCGGCATCCCCGACGAGGAGTGGGGCGAGCAGATCAAGGCCGTCGTCGAGCCCGCCCCCGGCGTCGCGCCCGGACCCGAGCTGGCCCGCGAGATCCTGGCCTCCCTGGAGGGACGGCTGGCGCGGATGAAGTGGCCCAAGTCGATCGACTTCATCGACGAGATGCCGCGCGAGCCCAACGGCAAGCTCCTCAAGCGCAAGCTCCGCGACCCGTACTGGGCCGGGCGCGACCGTGCCATCTGAGTGCCATCTGACCCGCTGGAGAGCCGATGACCAGTGAGCCCCTCGTCGCCGACCACGTGCTGGAGTTCCCCGGCGGCTACACCCGCTCGACCGGACCGGTGATCGGGCGCTTCCTCACCGAGCTGCGCGACGGCCGCGTCGTCGGCGTCAAGACCGCCGGCGGCCGGGTGCTGGTGCCGCCCCTGGAGTACGACCCGGCCACCGGCGAGCCCGTCACCGGCGAGTGGGTCGAGGTCGGTCCGGCGGGCACGGTGACGGCCTGGGCCTGGGTGCACGAGCCGCGCAAGGAGCACCCGCTCGACCGGCCGTTCGCGTGGGCGCTGATCAGGATGGACGGCGCGGACACCGCCCTCGTGCACGCCGTGGACGCGGGCAATCCCAAGGCGATGCGCCCCGGGCTGCGCGTGCGGCCGCGCTGGAAGACCGACCGGGAGGGCGGCATCACCGACATCGCGTGCTTCGTCCCCGAGGTCACGATGATCGTCTCGCCGACCCGGGCCGAGTACAGGATCCGCGCGAGCGCCTCCCTCACCCGCTTCCTGGAAGGGATCAGGGACGGCGTCTTCCGCGGCGGCCGGTGCGCCGCCTGCGACAAGGTGTACGTTCCCATCCGCGTCTCCTGCCCGGAATGCGGCAACGTGATCGGCGAGGAGGTGGAGCTGCCCGGCACCGGCACGGTCACCACCTTCGCGATCAACAACCTCCCCGACCCCCGCGCCCCCGAGGTGCCCTTCATCTCCGCCTACATCCTCCTCGACGGCGCCGACATCCCCATGATCGCGCTCGTCGGCGGCGTCCCCGCCCACGAGGTACGGCAGGGCATGCGCGTCAGGGCCGAGTGGGCGCCCGCCGAGGAACGCACGCCGTCGATGTCCAGCGTCAAGTGGTTCACCCCGACGGGCGAGCCGGATGTGGAGCTGTAGATGCGACAGGTAAGGGACGTGGCCGTCGTCGCCTTCGCCCAGACCCGGCACACCGGCCACGACACCGGCGCGAGCGAGCCGGAGCTCATCCTGCCCGTCCTCGAGGAGGTGCGCGCCCAGACCGGGCTGCGGCGCTTCGACTTCACCTGCTCGGGATCCTGCGACTACCTCGCGGGGGCGCCCTTCTCCTTCGTCTCGGCGCTCGACGCGCTCGGCGCGTGGCCGCCGATCTCCGAGTCGCACGTCGAGATGGACGCGGCCTGGGCGCTGTACGAGGCCTGGGTGCGCCTCCAGCACGGCGACGCGGACACGGCGCTGGTCTACGGCTTCGGCAAGTCGTCGATGGGCGACCTGCGCGCCATCATGACGCTCCAGTTGGACCCGTACTACCTGGCGCCGCTCGGGCTGGACCAGCTCTCCTACGCGGCGCTCCAGGCGTCGGCCCTCGGCGCCTCCCGCGACGAGCTCGACCGGATCGTACGGCGCAGCCGTACCGCAGGCCGGGAGAACCCCTACGCGCTGGACCTGCCCGCCGACGAGGACGGCGGCTTCCTCGTCGAGCCGCTCAAGGCGCACGACGTCGCGCCGGTGACGGACGGGGCGGCGGCGGTGGTGCTGGCGGCCGGCGACCGCGCCGGGGAACTCGCCACGCGCCCCGCCTTCATCAGAGGCATCGCGCATCGCATAGAGCCTCACTACCTGGGTATGCGGGATCTTGCCCGGTCGGCCTCCGCCGCCGATGCCGCACGAGCGGCGGGGGTCGGCAAGGGCCCCGTGGAGGTGGCGGAGCTGCACGCGCAGTTCAGCCACGAGGAGATCATCCTCCGCGAGGCGCTGGAGCTTCCCGCCGACACGGTCGTCAACCCCTCCGGCGGCCCGCTGGCGGCCAACCCGGTCATGGCCACCGGCCTCATCCGCATCGGCGAGGCCGCCCGCCGCATCCTCGACGGCTCCGCCTCCCGCACCGTCGCGCACGCCGCCGGCGGCCCCTGCCTCCAGCACAACCTCGTCGCCGTCCTGGAGGCCTGACATGCACACGAACGCCATGAGGGTCGTGAGGGTGAGGAACCGTGGGTAACCGCTGCGCGGTGATCGGCGTCGGGCAGACGAAGTACACCACCAAACGCCAGGACGTCTCCATCGCCGGGCTGGTGCGCGAGGCCGCCCTGCGCGCCCTGGAGGACGCCGGCCTGACGTTCGCCGACATCGACGCCGTCGTCGTCGGCAAGGCGCCCGACCTGTTCGAAGGCGTGATGATGCCCGAGGCGTACCTCGCGGACGCCCTGGGCGCGGCGGGCAAGCCGATGATGCGCGTGCACACGGCCGGCAGCGTCGGCGGGTCGACGGCGCTGGTGGGGGCGAGCCTGATCCAGGGCGGCGTGCACGACCGGGTCCTGGTGGTCGCCTTCGAGAAGCAGTCGGAGTCCAACGCCACCTGGGCCCTGTCGACGCACCTGCCGTTCAACGCCTCGCTGGTGGTCGGCGCGGGCGGCTACTTCGCCCCGCACATCCGCGAGTACATCCGCCGCAGCGGCGCCCCCGCCCACATCGGCACGCTGGTCGCCGTCAAGGACCGGCTCAACGCGCTGAAGAACCCCTACGCCCACCTCAAGATCCACGGCATCAGCCGCGAGATGGTCGAGTCGACCCCGATGCTGTGGGAGCCGATCCGCTACCTGGAGACCTGCCCGTCCAGCGACGGCGCCTGCGCGATGGTCCTGGCCTCGGAGCAGGCGGTCACGGGCACCCCGGCGTGGGTCCACGGTACGGCGATGCGGTCCGAGCCGATCTTCCGCGCCGGCCGGGACACCGTGAACCCGCAGGCCGGCAAGGACTGCGCCGCCGACGTGTACGGCCAGGCCGGCATCGCCGACCCCCGGCGCGACATCGACGTGGCCGAGGTGTACGTGCCGTTCTCCTGGTATGAGCCGATGTGGCTGGAGAACCTCGGCTTCGCCGCCGAGGGCGAGGGCTGGAAGCTGACCGAGTCGGGCGCGACGGCCCTGGACGGCGACATCCCGTGGAACGCCTCCGGCGGCGTGCTGTCCAGCAACCCGATCGGCGCGTCCGGGCTGATCAGGTTCGCCGAGGCGGCGCTGCAGGTGCGGGGGATGGCGGGGGAGCACCAGGTGGACGGGGCCAGGCGGGCTCTCGGGCACGCCTACGGCGGGGGCGCGCAGTTCTTCGCGATGTGGATCGTCGGAAGCGAGAAACCCTGATGGAGTTCAACCACGCCGACCTGTTCGAGGGCCTCGCCGACGCGATCGGCGACCGGGTGGCGGTCGTCTGCGGCGCCGAGCGCCTGACCTTCGCCGAGCTGGACGCGCACGCCAACCGGCTCGCCCACCACCTGCTGGAGCAGGGCGTCGAGCCGGGCAGGCACGTGGGGATCCAGCTCTACAACGGCATCGAGTACGTGGCCGCCATGCTGGCCGCGTTGAAGATCCGCGCGGTCCCCGTCAACGTCAACTACCGCTACGTCGAGGACGAGCTGCGCTACCTCTACACCGACTCCGACATCGTCGCGCTGCTGTACGACGTGGAGTTCGAGCGCCGCGTGGCCGCCGTCGCCCCGGACGCGCCCGAGCTGCGGCACCTCGTCGCGGTCGGCGGGGAGCCGGGGATCCCGGCGGCCGTGCCGTACCGGCGGGCCTTGGAGGGCATGCCCGCCACGCGCGGCTTCCCGAAGCGGTCGGGGCAGGATGTGTACATCATCTACACCGGCGGCACCACCGGCATGCCGAAGGGCGCGATGTGGCACGTGGAGGACCTGTTCATGGCCTTTGGCGGGGGCAACCCGTACGGCGAGCCGCGCGCGACGCCGCAGGAGGTGATCGACGAGGCGGCCAAGGCCAACCCGATGATCATGATGGCGGTGGCGCCGCTCATGCACGGCGCCGCGCAGATGGCCACGTTCATCGCGTGGTGGATGGGCGCGACGATCGTCTACGTGCGCAAGTTCGACGCCGCCGAGGTCTGGCGGACCGTCGAGCGGGAGCGGGTGTTCACGATGAACATCACGGGCGACGCGATGGCCCGTCCGATGGCCGAGGCGCTGGCGGCGGGTTCCTATGACGTGTCGTCGCTGTTCGTCATCAGCTCCACGGGCGCGATCCTGTCGGGCGCGGTCCGCGACCGGCTGCAGGAATTACTTCCCAACGTGATGATCCTGGACAACTTCGGGTCGACCGAGTCGGGGTACACGGCCTCGGGCGTGGCCGGGTCGCGGCCGGAGAACGGGCTGCGGTACCAGCCCAACGCCACCGCGCGGCTGGCGGTGCTGGACGACAAGCTCCAGCCGGTACGGCCCGGCGAGCTGGGCACGGTCGCCAAGAGCGGGCACATCGCCTTCGGCTACTACAACGACCCCGGCAAGACGGCCAAGACGTTCGTCACCGACGCGGACGGGACGCGCTGGCTGCTGACCGGCGACCTGGCCACCGTGGAACCGGACGGCACGATCACCGTGTTCGGGCGCGGCTCGCAGTGCATCAACACCGGCGGGGAGAAGGTCTTCCCCGAGGAGGTCGAGGCCGTGCTCAAGGGGCATCCCAAGGTCTTCGACGCCGTGGTGACCGGGATCCCGGACGAGCGCTGGGGGAGCAGGGTGGCCGCCGTCGTCGAGCCGCGCCCGGGGGAGAGCGTGACGGCCGAGGAGCTGGACGCCTACTGCCGGGGGCGGCTGTCGGGGTACAAGGTGCCGCGGACGTACGCCTTCGTGGCGGAGATGGTGCGCTCGCTGGCGGGCAAGGCCGACTACCGGTGGGCCAGGCAGACGGCGCAGGCGGCAGCCGGCGGCTAGTTCTTGCTCGCGGCCAGGTAGGCGCCCAGGCCCAGGTACACCAGCCCGCTGCCGACGTCCAGCCGCCTGCGGGCCCGCGCCGAGCCGCGCAGCTTCCCGGCCAGCGCGGAGGCGGCCAGGGCGTAGGCGCTGTCGGTCGTCATGCCGAACACGGTGAAGATCGCGCCCAGGACGAGGATCTGCGGCGCCACCGGCGAGGCGGTGTCCACGAACTGCGGCAGGAACGCCAGGAAGAAGATCGCGGTCTTGGGGTTCAGCACGTTGACCACGAACCCCTCCCAGAACAGGCGCTTCCTGCTGTGCGCCGTCAGCTCGACCTCCTCGGTGGCCTCCTTGCGCAGCAACGCCCGGACGCCGAGGAAGAGCAGGTAGGCGACGCCGGCCCACTTGACGATCGTGAACGCCGTCGCGGAGGCCGCGAGGATGGCGCTCAGGCCCAGCGTGGCGGCCAGGACGTGCACCATCGAGCCGAGGTGGATGCCCGCCACCGACACCAGCCCGGCGACCCGCCCCTGGACGACGCTGCGGGTGACGATGTAGACGACCGCGGGCCCGGGGACGAGGAGGAGACCGAGGGTGGCGGCGCAGAAGAGGGCGAGCATTCCGAGGTCGGGCATGGGGCCATCGTAAGAAGGGCGTCAACCTGTTTACCGCAGGTGATTTGACAGTCACGCGGGGATACTGTTTACTGATCTCAGAGACCCTCGGCGGGACACGTTCCCAGCCGGGCGCAGGCCTCGTCCGTCGGACGAGGCCTTGCACTTTTTACCACCCTTGCGGCCTGCAGAAGTCGCCGTGCTCGTCGGTCAGCTTCTCCGGGAACTGCGAAGCCTGAAGCGCGCTTTCGCGGATCTTCCTCAAGAAGGTCGGCTGCGTGGCCAGCAGGTAGGGGCTGTGGTGGCGGCGCGTCGGGTTCACGATGCCCACCTTCAGACCGAGTTCGTGCCGGACTGCTCGAATCGGCCCGGCCAAGTCGGCATCGTTGGAGATGATCACAGCCACCTGGCAGTCGTTGCGGAAGGCGTCCAGGAGGAGGTCGGTTGCGAGGTTGACATCGGTGCTCTTCTCCTCCGTCTTGATCACCTCCACGGTGGACGGACCGTTGGCCGGCGGATGCGCCAGGCGCATGCGGACGGATTGTACCTGGAAACGGCCCCAGGTGAATGCTGAGGTTGGGGATCGTCGCGAGTGCTCGGAGATAGAAGTCCTGGCGCTGGTGCTGTCCAGGGTTGTCGGGACGGGGGATGACCCGAGCGGTGTAGTACCGGATGCGATGGATGTGGTTGTGCGGCAACAGCCGCTGGGTCAGAGCTCCGAGATCGAGCCACTTGTAGCGCGTGTCCTTGAGACAGCCGTAGTACAGGTTGAAGCCGTCCACATAGACATTAGTCAACATGCCGTAAAGATATCGTCACACACCGTCATCTCACGGCCGATTCCTCGAAAGAGTGAGCGAGGGACGACACGGCCTCACGCAGGGCGGCCAGCAGCGCCGCGGTTCCCGGCTGGTCCGGCGGCTCGCCGTACACCGCCGCGAACACGTGCCGCGTCGACCCCGGGATGCGCGCCACCCCCACGTCCGGATGCCGGTGCGCCCGCAACGCCAGGCCCGGCAGCACCGTGAGCCCGATCCCCGCGGCCACCAGCGCCTGGACGGCCACGATGTCGTCGCTGGTGAACCCGATGCGCGGGTGGAAGCCCTCCCGGGCGCACATGTCCAGCAGGTGGCTGCGGCACCTGTCGCAGCCCGCGATCCACCGCGCCTCCGCGTGAGGCGCCAGCTCCCCGCTCGCGAGCGGCCACGGGGAGATCAGGTAGCTCGGGTCGTCGAGCAGGTGGATCATCCGGATGTCGCCGTCCTCCGGCGCCGTGTCGTCGTAGCGGAAGATCACCGCGACGTCGACCCGGCCCGCGTGGAGCAGGCGCAGGGCTTCGGGCGGTTCGGTCTCGGTGAGCTGCAGGTGCAGGCCGGGATGCGCGGCCGTCAGGTGGCGGGCCGCCGCCGGGATGAAGGTGCCCAGCGCCGAGGGGAAGGCGGCCAGCCGTACCCGGCCGGAACGCAGGCCGACGTGGGCGGCCAGCTCCTCGGAGGCGGCGTCGAGCCGGGCGATGATCTCGGCGGCGCGTTCGGCGAGGAGCCGCCCGGCTTCGGTGAGGCGGATGCCGCGGCCGACCCGCTGGATGAGCTTGGCGCCCGTCTCGGCCTCCAGCCGGGCCAGGTGGTGGCTGACGGAGGGCTGGGCGTAGTGCAGCTCGCGCGCCGCGGCCGTCACCGAACCGTGGCGGGCGACGGCGACCAGGACGCGCAGCCGGGATACATCGAGCATGTCTATAGATAACCCTAAATACTTCTGTTGGACCTATAGGTGGGGTCGGGTGGACCGTGGAGGTATGAGCATCACGGTGACGACAACCATCCGGCCCGGCCTGGACGTCCTGATCGAGGGCGTCCGGGAGATCGTGGCGAGGCGGCTGCCGCCGCGGCGGACCGCCGTGGCCGTGGCCGACATGCTGCGCGCGAACCTTCCGGGACTCGACATCCTCACCCCGCGGGAGCGTGAGGGCATGCCCGGCAGCTACCACTCCTTCCCCCTGCACACGCAGGAGGAGTTCTCCATCGTGGCGGTGGTCTGGCGGCCCGGGCAGCGGACGGCGATCCACGACCACCTCGCGTGGTGCGCCTTCGGCGTGGTCAGCGGCAACGAGCACGAGACGCTCTACCGTGACATGGGCGACCACCTGGTGGAGATCGGCCGGGCCGACAACCGGCCGGGCGACGTCAGCGGCTTCGCCCCGCCCGGCGACATCCACGCGGTCGTCAACACCAGCGACGAGACGGGCGTGTCCATCCACATCTACGGCGCCGATATCGGCAAGACCGGCAGCAGCGTGCGCCGCGTCTACGACCTGCCGATCCGCTGACGGATCCGATCGACGTCGGCGCGCTCGCCCGGCGGCAGCGGGGCGCCCACCGACTCCCGCAGCGCCGCCGCCTCGGCCAGCAACGCGGCGGCCTCGCTCGCGCGACCGGCCAGCGAGCGGGCCCCGGCCAGCCCTTCCAGCGCCAGCGCGACCGCCCGGGGATCGCCGGTGGCGCGTGCCGCCTCATAGCCCTGTTGCTGCAACGCCAGGGCCGTCTCGGCGTCCCCGCGCTGCTCGGCGACGAAGCCCAGCTCGGCCAGCACGAACGCGGTCCCGGCGGTGCCGCGCACCTCGCCGAGCCAGCCAAGCCAGGCGCCGAGCCGGCGCTCGGCCTCCTCCAGCCGCCCCCGCCGCCGGGCCACCATGCCCAGCCCCACCTCGGCGAACTCCAGCGCCGACCGGTGGGACTGCGCGGCGGCCAGCCGTACGGCCCGCTCGTGCAGGTCCTGGGCGCGGTCCAGGTCTCCGGTCAGCATCGCCGTACGGCCCAGCCGGGCGAGCGCGAAGGCCACCTGCGGCCACAGGCCCAGCCGTTCGGCCAGGTGGAGCCCTTCGGCACGCAGCTCGGCGGCACGCTCGTAGTCGCCGGTCGTCTCCGCCAGGGAGCCCAGCGCCTCGCCGGCCTCGACCTGGCCCCAGGCGTCGCCCAGCTCGCGGAACAGGGCCAGGCCGCGCTCGCCGTCCCGGCGGGCCGTCTCCAGGTCGCCGCGTCCCAGGGCCAGGCGGGAGCGGACGGCGAGCGCCGCCGCGACGGTCCACGTGTCGCCGATCGCCTCCGCGGCCGCCAGCGCGCGCAGGATGCGCCGCTCGTTGGCGGCCAGGTCGCCGTAGGCCCAGCGCACGTACCCGAGGAACCAGGCGGCACGCGGGTGGGCGCCCTCCTCCGGCTCGACGCCGGGTTCGCCCAGGGCGGCGGCGAACCCGGCCAGCCACGCCCGGGCCGTGGGGTCGTCGCCCGCCGCGGCGGCCAGGTGCGCCCGGCCCTCCGCCAGCCGCCCGCGCAGGTGCCAGTACCAGGCCAGCGCGGTGACCAGCCGCCGTGCGACGGGCGGCGGCGCGCCGTCCAGCGCCAGGCGCAGGTTGGCCGACTCGGCGTCCAGCCGGGCCAGCCACTCGCGCTGGTCCGGCCCGCGCAACAGCGGCTCGGCCCGTTCCGCCAGCTCCAGGTAGTGGCGCCGGTGCCGCTCGCGGACCGCCTCCTCCTCGCCGGACTCGGCCAGCCGGCCGGCGGCGTAGGCGGCGATGGACTCCAGCAGCCGGTACCGCGGTCCCTGGGTGGCCACGACCAGCGACTTGTCCACCAGCCTGGCCAGGACGTCGGCCGGTCCGGACACCGCCTCGGCCGCCTCCAGCGTGCACCCGTCGGCGTGGACGGCCAGCCGCCGCAGCATCACCCGTTCGGGCTCGGTGAGCAGATCCCAACTCCAGTCGATCATCGCGCGCAGCGTGCGCTGCCGGGCCGGGACGCCGCGCAGCTCCACGCCCAGAGCGGAAAACCGGTCGTCCAGCCGTGCCACCAGCTCCCGCACGCCCAGCGTCCTGACCCTCGTGGCGGCCAGCTCCAGCGCGAGCGGCAGCCCGTCGAGCCGCCGGCAGACGGCCGCCACCGCCTCGGCGTCCTCCGCACCGAGCGACGCCCCGGCGGCCAGAGCCCGGGCGCGGAACAGCTCGGCCGCGGCGTCCGGGTCCAGCGGCGGCACCTCGGCCAGCGCCTCCGCGGGCACCGCGAGCGACTGCCGGCTCGTGGCCAGGATCCGCAGGTACGGCGAAGCCGCCAGCAGCTCCTGGACCAGCCCGGCCACCTCCTCCACGACCTGCTCGCAGTTGTCGAGCACCAGCAGCATCCGCCTGCCCCGCAGCGCCCGCGCCAGCGGGACGTCGTCGGGCAGGTCGAGGGCCGCGGAGACGGTCGCGGCCACCTCGGCGGCGCCGCGGCAGGCGGCCAGCTCCACGAACCAGGCGCCGTCCTGCAGCTCCGCGGACCAGGCGCCGTCCCTGGCGCGGCCCGCCGCCTCCAGCGCCAGCCGGGTCTTGCCCACCCCGCCGGGTCCGGTGAGCGTCACCAGGCGATGGGCCTCCAGCAGCGAGCACACCCGCCGCGTCTCGCGTTCCCGCCCCACGAGCCCGGTGGCCGGGGCCGGGAGGTTGCTCGCCGGCCGGGCCTGCGGTACGGCGAGCGCCGGGTCGTGCCGCAGGATCGCCTGGTGCAGCGCGGCCAGCTCGGGCCCGGGGTCGACGCCCAGCTCCTCGGCCAGCAGCTCGCGGAACGCCCGGTAGCCGGCCAGTGCCTCGGCCTGCCGTCCGGTCCGGTAGAGGGCCTTGAGGTGGAGGGCGCGCAGCCGCTCGCGCAACGGGTGGCGCCGCACCGCGTCGTCGAGCTCCGCGGCCGTCTCGGCGTGCTCGCCGAGGCCCAGCCGTACCTCGGCCCAGTCCTCCAGCGCCGTCAGGCGCCGCTCCTCCAGCGCGGCGGCCGCGGTCCGCGCGAAGGCGAAGTCGGCCAGGTCGGCCAGCGCGTCGCCGCGCCACAGCGCCAGCGCGTCGGCCAGCAGCGCGGCCTTGGCGCGGTCGTCGCGGTCGTCGCGGGCCCGCGCCAGCAGCGCGTCGAAATCCCGCAGGTCGAGCCGATCGGCCGCGACGGCGTAGCCGGCCGGGTGCCGGATGACCAGCGAGCGGTCGCCCAGGGCGGTCCTGAGCTGGGAGACCCTGGCCTGCAGGGTGCCCGTGGGGTTGCGTGGCGGGCGGTCCTCCCACAGGTCCTCGACCAGGCGGTCCGCCGAGACGGGACGCGGCGCGTGGAGCAGCAGGTCGGCCAGCAGCGCCCGGACCTTGGTGTCGTGGACCGCGACCGGGGCGCCGTCGTCCGTCCACACCGCGAGCGGCCCCAGCACCCCGAAACGCACGCCACCAGGCTAGCCGTAGCGGTTCCGTAGGGTTCCCGTAGCCGGTCGCGCCAGCCTGGTGGCATGACGAAGAACGTGACCGTGATCGGGCTGGGCGCGATGGGGTCGGCGATGGCCGCCCGGTTCCTGGACGAGGGCCATTCCGTGACCGTGTGGAACCGTACGGCCGCCAAGGCCGGGCCGCTCGTGGCCAGGGGCGCGGCGGGCGCGGCCACCGCCGCCGAGGCCGTGGCGGCGAGCGACCTCGTGGTGTTCAGCCAGCTCGACTACCAGGCGATGTACGACAGCCTCGGCTCGGCCGACCTGACCGGCAAGGTGCTGGTGAACCTCAGCTCCGACACCCCGGCCACGCTGCGCGAGGCGGCGGGCTGGGTGCGGGAGAGGGGCGGCGAGCTGGTCGCCGGCGGCATCATGGTGCCGCCGCCCGGCATCGGCACGCCGGCCGCCTACGCCTTCTACAGCGGCCCCGAGGAGCCGCTTCAGGCCCACGCCGGCACGCTGCGCGCGCTGGGCGAGGTGCGGTACGTGGGCGCGGACCACGGGCTGGCCATGGCCTACTACCAGGCGTTGCTGCTCGTCTTCTGGACCACGCTGACCTCCTTCATGTACGGCGCGGCGCTCGTGGGCGGTGCCGAGCGGCTGCGGCCGTACGCCATCGAGATGCTCGCCGCGATGGCCGACGACGGGCCGATGGGGTTCGTCACCGAGCTGGCCGGGGAGCTGGAGAAGGGCGTCTACCCGGGCGAGCTGAACAACCTGCGCATGCAGGCCGTCGGCATGGAGCACGTCGTGGAGGCGGTACGGCAGGCGGGGCTGGACGCCTCCTTCCCGGCGGCGCTGAAGGATCTCTTCCGGCGGGCGGTCGAGGCAGGCCATGGCGCGGAAGGGCTGGGCAGCGTCTCGGAGGTGATCAGGACGCGGTGACGCGGCTGTGCAGCAGGTCCACCAGCGTGGCGTGGACCTGCTCCACCGGGCGGTCCGGATGGAGGGCCGCCCGCTCGATCGACACCGTGAGCACCATGCCGAACAGCGCGGTGGCCGCCGTGCCCAGCTGCGCGTCGGGCACCTTGCCGCGCAGCACCTGGACGTAGACCCCGATCGCCTCCTCCCGGAGCCGGGTCACCGCCGCCTGCCACGCCGTCCGCCACATCTCGCCGAGCAGCACGCGGGCGAACGGCCCGTAGCGGGCGAAGAACCGCAGCTGCGCCAGCACGACCGCGTCCAGCCCCTCGGGCGCCGCCTCCGCCATGGCCTGGGCGAGCAGGTCGATGCCGTAGTCGAGCAGCTGCGCGAACAGCCGCTCCTTGCTGCCGAAGTTGTAGAAGACGGTGCCCTTGGCCACCCCGGCGCGCTCGGCGATGGCCTCGACCGTGGTGGCGGTGTAGCCCTGCTCGGCCATCAGCTCGATGGCCGCGGCGAACACCTTCAGCCGGGTCTGCTGCCTGCTCACAGCGACAGCTCCGGGTGCAGGCGGCGCGGGGTCCAGGTACGGCCGCGCGTCACGGCGAGCACCGTGAGCGACAGGCCGAGGATGAGGAACGCGGTCAGCACGCCGCAAGCCTGCCACACCACGGCCAGGTCGCCACCGCTCACCAGCCTGCGCAGCGCCGCCACCACCCAGCTCATCGGCAGCCAAGGCGAGATCGTCCGGAAGAACCCGGGCGAGGTCTCGATCGGGTACGTCCCGGCCGCCGAGGTCAACTGGAGCATGAGCAGCGCCAGCGCCGCCACCCGCCCGGGCGGTCCGAGCAGCGCGTTGACGGCCTGCACCAGCGCCAGGAACGCAGCGGTGGTCAGCAGCAGCAGCCCGGCCACGCCGGCCCAGTGCGCCGCCTCCAGCCCCAGGCCGAAGCGCAGGACCGCGAGCAGCACGCCGACCTGCGCGAAGCCCAGCGCCACGGCGGGCAGCCAGCCCGCCAGGGCGACGCTCAGCGCCGGGCGGGTTCCGGCCAGCAGGCGGGGGTTGAGCGGGCGGAGCACCATGTAGGCGATCATCGCGCCGACCCACAGCGCCAGCGGGACGAAGAACGGGGCGAAACCGGTGCCGTAGTTGGGCACCGCGTTGTCCACGTCCTTGGCCAGCCGTACCGGATCGCTCATGTCGGCGGCGCGCTCCTGCCGTTCCCGCTTGTCGTAGTCGGGGATCCGGCCCGCGCCGTCGGACAGCCCGTCGGCCAGGTCCTTGGAGCCGTCGGCCAGCCGGTCCAGGCCCCTGTCCAGGCTTCCCGCGCCGTCGTGCAGCCGGTCCACGCCCGCGCGCAGCCGGGTCGCGCCGTCGCTCAGCCTGACCAGGCCGCCGCCCAGCCGGCCCAGCCCGTCGCTCACCTGGGCTGAGCCGTCGTGGAGCTTGCCCACGCCGTCCGCCAGCTTGGTCGCGCCCTGCGCCGCCTGGCCCAGCTTGGCGTCGACGGTGGCCGCGCCCTCGGCGAGCCGGGCGAGGCCCGCGTCGAGCTGGTTGACCTTGTCCCTGACCTCCTCCAGGCGGGGACCCAGCTCGGGCGCGATCGCGGCGAGCCGGCGGGCCACGCGCGCCAGCTCGCGCGCCCGGCCGGGCAGCTCGGAGGCGCCGCCGAGCCGCTGGTCGAGCGTGGCGGCCTGGCTCGCGGCCCGCTCGGCGGCATCCGCGGCCGCCCGCAGCAGCTCGCGGGTCCGCGGGTCGGCGTCGGGCGGGAGGGAGTCGAGGGCGGCCCGTGCCTTGTGCGCGGCCTGCTGGGCGTCGCCGCCGACCCGGCCCGACAGCTCCTCCAGCCCGCCGACGACCGCGTCGGCCGCGTCCGCCACACCCTCGGCCGCCTCCGCCACCTGCGGGCCGTACTCGTTCAGCAGGGGCACGTACCTGTCGGCCAGCTGGTTGACCTTGCCCGACTCGGCGTGCACCTGCTCGTACGCCTCCCGGCTGCCCCGCGCCAGCTCGCGGGTGCCCTCCCGCCGCAGCCTGGCCAGGCCGTCGCGCAGCTCGCCGGTCTTCTCCTCCAGGGTGGCCAGCCCTGCGGTGACCTTGGACGAGCCGTCGGCCAGCCTGGCGGTCGCCGAGTTGGCCGAGCCGAGGCCGGTGCTGAGCTGCCGGACGCCGGACTCGGCGCTGCCCAGCCCCTGGTTCAGCCTGGCCGCGCCGTCGTCGGCCCTGCGGGTGCCGTCGTGCAGCCGGCTCGCTCCGTCGGCGGCCTCGACCGTCTTGTCGTGGATGTCGCCGAAGGACAGGAAGACCTGGTCGAAGTACTCGCCGATGGCAGTCCTGGCCGCCGCCGCGCGCACCTCGCCGAAGACGGCGTCGGAGATCGAGCCCATGATGTAGGAGCGGCCGGTGTCCACCTCGACGCCGAGATGGGCGGGCGGCCTGCGCAGCCGCCGGCTGAAGTCGGCCGGGATGGTCAGGGACAGGTAGAAGCTGCCGTCGCGCACCCCGTCGGCCGCCTCGCGGGCGGTCACGTCGTGCCAGTCGAACACCTTGCGCTCGTGCAGCTCCTCGGCCAGGTCGCGCCCGGCGTGCAGGCCGCCCGAGGGCCTGTCCTCCATGACCAGCGCCACGGGCACGCGGTCCAGGTGGCCCTGGGGGTCCCAGAAGGACCACAGGTACAGGCCCGCGTACAGCAGCGGCAGCAGCACCACCGCGGCCAGCGCGAGCCGGGTCAGGCGCGAGCGGGTGAACCGCCGGAGTTCTCTCATCACAGCTCCACGAGGTGGTCGCAGGGGCCCTCGGGGTGCACGCAGGAGGCGACGACCGTCGTGCCCCGCGCGGCGAGGCGCTGCAGGAGCCGCCAGACCGCCTGCCGGGCTTGCCGCGGCAGTCCGGCGTCCACGTTGTCGGCCACGATCACGCGCGGCTCGTCCAGCAGCGCCATCGCCAGGCCCAGCCGTACCTGCTGCTCGCGGTCCAGCTCGCCCGCCCGGGTGCCCGGGGCGACGGCCAGGCCCACCGTCTCCAGGGCCTGGCCGTACGGCTTGCGCCGCCGCTCGCGCAGGTGCTCGTGCACGGTCAGGGCCCTGTCGAGGTCGGTCATCCCGTCCACGAGGGCGGGCGCGACGACCTTGCGGATGGCGCCGCGCCTGGTGTGGCCGGCGACGGCGAGGGTGCCGCCGGTGGGCTTCATCCGGCCGGCGAGGGTCAGCAGGAGGCTGGTACGGCCGCTGCCGGACGGGCCGGCCACGGCGGTGAGCGTGCCCGGGCCCGCTTCGAGACAGACCCCCTGATATGCCCCTTCGACGGCGAGCTCCTTCGCGACGATCACCGGTGCGGTCTCCTCCTCCGATTTGAACTGACCAGTCAGTACAAATCAGAATACAGGAGCCGTCCCCGCGACCACGCGCCGGCCCGGGCGTCAGCCGGTGAAGACAGCCGTGGGATCGCCGGTGTACCAGACGTTGTCGATGCGCATGCGGTGGATCGTCCACCGCCGCCCGTCGCGGACGAGGTCGACGTCGTAGAGGTTCTTCAGCAGGGCGAAGGTGCCGTGGTCGGCGGTGAACAGGTGCTGCGCCTCCACCAGGGCCGTCAGGCGCGCGCTGTCGCCGTCCACGACGACGCGGGGATTGGTCACCTGGTGCGTGGTGTCGACCCGGCCGGAGAACAGGGCGAGGATGGTGGTGGCGATCGTGTCCCGGCCGGACATCACCGGCGGCCGGCCGCCCCACCTGGCGGCCGCGGGACGGAAGTCGAGCTCGGCGTCGGCGGCGAAGGCGGAGGCGAGCAGATCCTTGTCCTTCAGGTCCTGGCCCAGCCCGAACCGGTACAGCGCGTCGACGATCTCGGCGCGGTCCCGCAGCTCGCGGACGACCGCGGCCGTGTCGGCGGCGGGGGCGGACAGAGCGTACTCGCGGGTGACGAACATGTGGGTGCTCCTCATGCGATCCCATGGCGGTCAAGCGGTTCCACTCTCGGCCGCGGCCGTGAGCCGATCAACGCGGTCCTGTGCAACAATCGTGAAGCCAGGATTAACGGTCGGAGCGTCATGCTGGAGCGACACGAGCTGGAGGCCTTCCTCACCCTCGCCGAGGAGCTGCACTTCGGCCGGACCGCCGAACGGCTGCGCGTGTCCACCGCCCGGATCAGCCAGACCATCGCCAAGCTGGAGCGCCGCGTCGGGGTGCCCCTGTTCGACCGCACCAGCCGGCGGGTGGAGCTGACCGCGGTGGGCCGGCAGCTGTACGACGGGGTACGGCCCGCCTGGGACCAGATCGCCGCCGCGGTCGAGCAGGCCGCCGCCGTCGGCCGTGGCGTGACGGGAACGCTGCGGGCCGCCTTCGTCGGCGCCGCGGGCGGGCAGCTGCTCGCCTCGGCCGCCGAGCTGCTGCGGCGGCGCCATCCCGGCTGCGAGGCCGAGCTCCGCGAAACGCGGCTGGCCGACCTCATGCCCTGGCTGCACGACGGCGAGATCGACATCGCCCTGACGATCTTCCCCGTCCGCGAACCCGGCATCGCCACCGGGCCGGTCCTGGTGTCGGAGGCGCGAATGCTGGCCGTGCCGTCCCGGCATCCCTTCGCCCGCCGAGACCGGGTCTGCCTGGAGGACCTGGCCAGGGTGACGCTGCTCCAGCTGCCCGGCTCGCTGCCGGACTCCCTGCGGGAGGACCTCACCCCGCGCACCACCCCCGCCGGGCGGCCGATCCGGCCGGGCCCCTCGGCCTCGACGTTCAACGAGCTGCTCACCCTGGTCGGCGCCGGTCACGGCGTCCTGCCCGTCGGCGCGCAGGCCAGGCGCTATTACATGCGCCCGGACGTCACCTACGTGCCCTTCGACGACGCCCCGCCGCTGGAGTGGGGGCTGCTGTGGCGAGCCGACGCGGCCACCGCCCGCGTCCGCGCGTTCGCCCAGGCCGCCCACGACCTCCTCCACGATCGCCCCGAGCCTCGGCAGGGGTACGGCTGAGCCGGGGCGGGGGAGTGCGGCCCCGGGCGGCACGGCACGGCTCAGGAGGGGGTGGCGGCGTCCAGGAGGGGGATCAGCTGCTCCTCCTCGTAGTCGAGGTGGCGTTCGAGCTCGCCGGCCAGCCGTTCCACCTCGGCGAGCACCGCCTGCGGGGCCGCCGTCTCCGACGACACGGCTCGCCGCAGGTCCTCGAGCAGGGCGGCGATCTTCTCGTGCTCGGCGCCGAGCCGTTCGACGACGGGCGCGAGCTCGGGGTGGCTCGCCGCCAGGCCGGGGAACATCCCCGCGTCCTCGGCGGTGTGGTGGTGGTGCAGGCCCCCGCAGAGCGTCAGGCAGTTCACCCGGAGCTGGGCCCCGAGCCCGGCGCCCGACGCCGCGACCTCCTTCCTGATCAGGCCGATCTCCCGGCGGAAGGCGTCGTGGACGAGCTTGAGCGCCGCGCCCCAGGTCGGCGCGTTGGGCCTGGGCGGTCCGGGAACCGCGCGCAGCGCCACCACCGGCAGGGCGCGGCCGGCCCTGCGCTGGTATTCGGCCCACCCGGGATCGGCTTCGACGGCGCGGGCGAACGCCTCGTCGCGCTCGGCGCCCTCCAGGACGACGGCGTCGGCCTCGTAGGTGAACACGCCGTCCTCGACGGTCACGCGGGGGTCGGCGACGAGGTTGCGGTACCAGTCCGGGTGCCGTGGCGCGCCGCCCGCCGAGGCGATGACCAGGACGCGGTCGCCGTCGGGCAGGTAGGCGAGGGGAACGGTGTGCCGGGCTCCGGTGCGCGGGCCGGTGGTGGTCAGCAGGAGCAGCCTGGCCCCCTCGAAGGGGCCGCCGACGCGACCGCCGCCCGCGCGGAACTCCTCGATGATCTGCTGGTTGAAGTCGTTGGGCATGCGTGGCTTTCTTCTTCGGCGTTGTCTTCTGCGCTGGGCTTCGTCGATGGACGGAAGAGATCGACGCGGAAGAAGCGGCGGGCCTCTCGCCCGCCGGGCGCTCACGCGATGGCCGGGTGCCTCACTCGCTCGTGGCCCTTGGCCGACCCGGCAGTCACGACAGGGATCTTACCCGACTGAACCGGGGCCTGATCGACGCCGTGTCCGGGGTATGAGGAGATATCTGATACCGGCAGCCGCCTTCGTCCTGGTCACGGGATGCGGCGGCGCGCCTCAGCAGGCCGCCTCGCCCGCTCCGGCGGCCACCACGAATCCCGCGGCGAACTCGACCCCGCCCGCCTCCGGCGCGGTGGTCCGCGTCGCGGACTCCAAGGTCGGCAAGATCCTCGTGGACGGCGACGGCCGCACGCTGTACCTGTTCGAGAAGGACAGGAACGGCGAGTCCACCTGCTACGGCGAATGCGCCGAGGAGTGGCCGCCCTACCTGACGGAGGGCGAGCCCCAGGCCGGCGAGGGCGCCAAGGAGTCGCTCGTCAAGACCGTCAAGCGCAGGGACGGCAGCACCCAGGTCGTGTACGGCGACTGGCCGCTGTACTACTACCACGACGACACCAAGCCCGGGGACCTCACCGGGCACGACAAGGAGGAGTTCGGCGCCGAGTGGTACGCGCTCACCGCGTCGGGCGAGAAGGCGAAAGGCTGATCGACGCTGCGGGACCGCCTCACCAGCCCGCGGCCCGCGCCAGCGGCGTGTCGTCGCCCGGCGCCAGCGGTTTGACCAGCGGGATCGGCAGCTGCGCCATGAACCGCGGCTCGGTGCCCCGGTGCTCCTGGGCGGCATGGACGGTGAACGGATGCAGCAGGTAGGCGTCCCCCGGCTGTCCCGTCGCCAGCGCCACTGGACGGTCACGGCCCGTCTCGTCGAAGAGCGGCCCGTTCCGCATCGGGTCGATCACCCGCTCGTCCAGCACCTTGGCCATGTCACGCTGGGACCCGGCCCGCACCCGGGTCGGCGCGTCGTCCGGGCCGACGTCGGAGAACAGCACCAGCAGCAGGAGCGTGCCCGGACGGCCGCTCACTCCCCAGGTGCCGTCGGGCAGCTCGGTGTTGAGGTCGATGTGCCAGCCCCGGTCGTCGGCCGGCGCCATCCGCGGGAAGCGAACGGGGATGTTGCCGACGCTGCCGCGCGGCACCCATCCGCCCGGACCGGCGACGGCGTCCAGCGCCGCGTGCAGCCGCGGGCTGGCCATGATCTGTCCGAACGGTCCCTCGCCGGTCAGGTCCGCCGTCCACACCACCGGCTGCGTCCACCCGGACGGATCGTCGGGGGACAGGCCGATCCGCTTCCACAGCAGCGCCCTGGCCGCGTCACCGACCTGGCGCGGCACCACTGCCTCTACCTTGGCGAACCCGTCGGCGACGAACCGGTCGAGGTCGATGACTCCCATGCCCAGCACGTTACCGACGCTGTCCACCGCTTTTCCCAGCAGCGCCGATCACGACGGCCCTGGCGCGCCCGGGTCCTGGTTGGCGGCGAGGACGCAGACCACGGGAGGATCGAGGTCGAGGATCTCGGTTCTCGGCTGCGCGAAGCCGGCGGCCCGGAGCAGGTCTGTGATCTTACGGGCGGCGTCGAGTGAGGTGCTCCTCGTGGCTCCCGGGCAGCGCGGCTGGGAGGCGATGGCGATGCGCCCGCCGGGCGCGAGCCGCCGGCGCAGCTCTTGGAGCCGCGTGACGGGCTCCTTCCAGAACCCGAGGGCGTTGACGGCGAAGACGGCGTCGAAGGGGCCGTCGAGGGCGGGCGGCAGCCGTTCGACGGTGCCCTGGATGAGCGTGACGCGCCCGGCCCGGATGGCGGCGGCGTTGCGCCTGGCCGCCTGCCGGACCATTACCTCGGAGTGGTCGACGCCGTAGACGTGCCCCGAGGGGCCGACCCGGCGGCTCAGCTCGGCGACGGCGAGGCCGGGGCCGAAGCCGATCTCCAGGACCTTCTCATCGGGCCGCACGTCGAGCAGATCGGCGACCCAGCTGTTGCGCCGGCGGTTGGAGGAGCGGTGCGCCATCACCCAGCCGGCCACCCGCCCCGGCACGCCGCGGGGGTGGTGGAACTGGCCGATGCTCCACCTCAGGACGGCCTGCTTCACCGTCATGGTTTTCGTGTCCACGGCTGACAGCCAACACCTTCAAGTACGCTTGAAGGCAAGATGTCCGAGCGCTTGCTGACCGTCGGCGAGCTGGCGCGCCGCGCCGAGTCGCCCGATGGGTGGCGGAGGCTCGCCCGGCGCAAGCTGGCCGACCTCGACGAGCAGATCGCCAAAGCCCGGGCTGCCCGCGAGGCCGTCGAACACGCCCTGCGCTGCGGCCGGCAGGACATCCTGCAGTGCCCCACCTTCGGCGGCCTGGTCGCCGCCCGCCTGGCCGGCCGGTCGCTGCAGGAGGCCCACTCGCACGCCCATGACCGAGGGGACGCGCTCTGACACGTGGAGTCAGGAGCGTTCCCGGGCGAAGGCCACACGCCTGTCACCCGGGACGCGCCAGGGGCCTCAGACGGTCGCCGTCTGCCCGAGCTCCAGCAGGAACAGCGCCTCCGTCGTCGCTGTGCGGCGCAGCTCCTCCAGGTCCAGCCGCTCGTTGGGCGCGTGGGCCGCGCACCCCTCGTCCTCGGCGCCGAACAGCAGGATCTCCGCCAGCGGGAACTGCCGGAGCAGCGTGTTGACCAGCGGGATGGAGCCGCCCTGGCCGACATCGCGGGGGGCCCTGCCGTACGCCCGCTCCATCGCCCGGTTGAGCGCCGTGCGGGCCTTGCCGCCGGAGTCGGCCTGGAAGCCCGAGCCGATGACGAGGTCGGAGAACATGACCTGCGCGCCCCAGGGCGCGATCTGCTGGAGGAACTCCATCACCGACTCGGCGGCGATCTTGGGGTCGCCGGCCGGAGGGACGCGGACGGTGACGCGGGCCCGCGCGACCGGCTGGACCGCGTTGACGGCGCCGGAGACGGACGGCACGTCCAGCCCCGTGACGGTGATCGCGTAGGAGGCCCACAGGCGGTCGGCGAGCGAGCCGGAGCCGACGAGCGAGACGCCGTTGAGGACGCCCGCGCTGGCGCGGAACTCCTCCTCCGTGGGCCCCTGGCCGAGGAACGAGCCGCGCGGCAGGCCGGGCACGCGGATGTCGCCGTGCTCGTCGTGCAGGCCGCTGAGCATGCGCATGAGCGCGGCCAGCGCGTCGGGCGCCGCGCCGCCGAAGGAGCCGCTGTGGACGGCCTCGCGCAGCGTGCGCACCTCGACGGTGAAGGCGCTCATGCCGCGCAGCGAGGTCGTGACGGCCGGGTCGCCCAGCTTGGGGTTGCCGCAGTCGGCCACGACGATGGCGTCGGCGCGCAGCAGCTCGGGGTTGCGCTCGACGAAGGCCTCCAGGCGCTCGCCGGCGTACTCCTCCTGGCCCTCGACGATGACCTTGACGCCGACGGGGAACTGCCCCTGGAAGGCGCGAAGGGCCAGCACGTGCGCGATGACGCCCGACTTGTCGTCCGCCGCGCCCCTGCCGAACATCTGGTTGTTGACGATCGTGGGCTCGAAGGGCGGGGTCCGCCAGGAGGACAGGTCGCCGGGCGGCTGGACGTCGTAGTGGGCGTACAGCAGCACGGTGGGCGCGCCGGGCGGGGCCGGGGCCTCGCCGTACACGGCCGGGAAGCTGTTCTCCACGGGGATCTGCTGGACGTGGGTCAGGCCCGCCGAGCGCAGCAGTTCCTCGGTCACCGCCGCCGCCGCCAGGACGGGCTCTTCGGGGTGCCCGGGAAAGGCCACGGACGGGATGGAGACAAGGCGCTTGAGCTCCTCCACCGCCTGGGGCATCCCGGCGGCGACAGCGCGCTCGATGTGGTCTGGAGTCACCGGACTTACTCCCCCGGTCGATCTGGTCGTTGCGTTCGAATCATCTCATTGGAGCATGCCGAGTGCGGTAGGTGACTCGCCGGTGAAATGCTCCTGCGGATTTCGTCGTGGTTACATGGCGGATTTGCGGATCTCGGATTTCTTGCACAGTGTTGCCACCGATTCGCTTGGCAAGTCTCGGATCACCATGCAGACTGTGGGAAGTTCGACACGAGGGAAGATAGCCATGACGCACCCAGACCCCACGCAGCGAGCTGCACAAGATCATCTGTGGTTGCACTTCACCAGGCACGGCGCCTACGAAAAGTCCGACATCCCCATGATCGTCAGGGGCGAGGGCTCCTACGTCTACGACTCCCAAGGCCGGCGTTACCTCGACGGCCTGGCCGGGCTCTTCGTCGTCCAGGTGGGCCACGGCCGCGCCGAGCTGGCCGAGGCCGCCGCGAAGCAGGCCCGGGAGCTGGCCTTCTTCCCGCTGTGGTCCTACGCGCACCCCAAGGCCGCCGAGCTGGCCCAGCGCCTGGCCCAGCTCACGCCCGGCGAGCTGAACCGCGTGTTCTTCACCACCGGCGGCGGCGAGGCCGTGGAGACGGCGTGGAAGCTGGCCAAGCAGTACTTCAAGATGACCGGCAAGCCGCTCAAGCACAAGGTCATCAGCCGCCAGATCGCCTACCACGGCACGCCGCAGGGCGCGCTGTCCATCACCGGCGTCCCGGCCTTCAAGCAGATGTTCGAGCCGCTGGTGCCGGGCCGCGTCGCCGTCCCGAACACCAACTACTACCGGGCCGAGGAGATCTCCGGCATCGCGGGGATGACCCCGGAGGAGTACGGCATCTGGGCCGCCGACCGCGTCGCCCGTGCGATCGAGATGGAGGGCCCCGACACGGTGGCCGCCGTCTTCGCCGAGCCGGTGCAGAACGCCGGCGGCTGCTTCCCGCCGCCGCCCGGCTACTTCCAGCGGCTGCGCGAGATCTGCGACGAGTACGACGTGCTGCTCGTCTCCGACGAGGTCATCTGCGCCTTCGGCCGGCTGGGCACGATGTTCGGCGGGCAGAAGTTCGACTACGTGCCCGACATCATCACCTGTGCCAAGGGCATGACCAGCGGCTACTCGCCGATCGGCGCGATGATCGCGCACGAGCGGCTGTTCGAGCCGTTCAAGGGCGAGGGTGAGATGTTCGCCCACGGCTACACCTTCGGCGGCCACCCCGTGTCGGCCGCGGTCGCGCTGGCCAACCTCGACATCTTCGAGCGCGAGGACCTGCTCGGCCACGTCCAGCGCAACGAGCCGGTCTTCAAGGCCACGCTGGACAGGCTCAAGGACCTGCCGATCGTCGGCGACGTGCGCGGCTCGGGCTACTTCTGGGGCATCGAGCTGGTCAAGGACCGCGACACCAAGGAGACCTTCGACGCCGAGGAGTCCGAGCGGCTGATCCGGGGGTTCCTCAGCCACGCGCTCTTCGACGCGGGCCTGTACTGCCGGGCCGACGACCGCGGCGACCCCGTCATCCAGCTGTCGCCGCCGCTGATCGCCGGGCCGAAGGAGTTCGACGAGATCGAGTCGATCCTCCGCGGCGTGCTCACCGAGGCATGGAAGCTCCTCTGATCACTCCCTCCGGTACGGCAGGCCGTACCGGGCGATATCCGGAAAGGATGCGAAGATGAAGATCG
The DNA here is from genome assembly GCF_002093975.1 of Thermoactinospora rubra. GTDB lineage: Bacteria > Actinomycetota > Actinomycetes > Streptosporangiales > Streptosporangiaceae > Nonomuraea > Nonomuraea rubra_A. Next base: position 30,773 of record NZ_MSZZ01000024.1, on the reverse strand, counting down.
GCGTCCCCGCCGAGGTCAAGAACCACGAGTACCGGGTGGCCGCCACCCCCGCGGGCGTCCACGAGCTGGCACGGCACGGCCACGAGGTGTTCGTCCAGCGGGGCGCCGGTCTCGGCTCGCACATCACGGACGAGGAGTACCTCGCCGCCGGCGCCAAGATCGTCGACAGCGCCGACGCCGTGTGGGGCGAGGCGGAGATGATCCTCAAGGTCAAGGAGCCCATCGCCGAGGAGTTCCACCGCATGCGGGAGGGCCAGGTGCTGTTCACCTACCTCCACCTCGCGGCGGGCAGGGAGTGCGCCGAGGCGCTGCTGCGCAACAAGGTCACCGCCATCGCCTACGAGACCGTCCAGGTCGGCAACGCGCTGCCGCTGCTCGCGCCCATGTCGGAGGTCGCGGGCCGCCTCGCCCCGCAGGTCGGCGCCTACAACCTCATGCGCTTCAACGGCGGCCGCGGCGTGCTGCCCGGCGGCGTGCCCGGCGTGGCCCCGGCCAAGGTCGTGGTCATCGGCGGCGGCGTGTCGGGCCTCAACGCCGCGCAGATCGCGGTCGGCATGGGCGCGGACGTCACCGTGCTCGACACCAACATCGACCGCCTGCGCCACATCGACGCGATCTACCAGGGGCGGCTCAAGACGCTGGTGTCGACCTCCTACGCGATCGAGCGCGAGGTGCTCCAGGCGGACCTGGTCATCGGCGCGGTGCTCATCCCCGGCGCCAAGGCCCCGACGCTGGTCTCCAACGACCTGGTCTCGCGCATGAAGCCGGGCTCGGTGCTCGTCGACATCGCCATCGACCAGGGCGGCTGCTTCGAGGACTCCCGGCCGACCACGCACGCGGACCCGACCTACAAGGTCCACGAGTCGATCTTCTACTGCGTGGCGAACATGCCGGGCTCGGTGGCCAACACCTCGACCTACGCGCTGACCAACGCGACGCTGCCCTACGCGGTGCGGCTGGCCGACCTGGGCTGGCGGGAGGCGCTCAGGGCCGACGCCGCCCTGGCGCCGGGCCTCAACACGCACGACGGGCTGATCACCAACGAGCCGGTGGCGCAGGCGCTCGGCCTGCCGTACACGCCGGTGTCCGACGTGCTCTGACGTCTCTTTTCGCAGAAAGGGGTACGGCCGGGCCGTACCCCCTTGCATATCCCCAGCAGGGTGAGCACCGGGCTGCCCGAGCGGGGTCAGCCGGTATTGACGCGCCCTTCGGCGTTCACGCCGAAGATTCGGCTTGTACCGCGTCGACGGCACTTCCGCGGCTTCCTGCTTCACCGACCTATGCCACCGAGGTGGCCTTACCGGGTCTCCACAGGCTTTCGAGCCTTGCGGCCCCGTTCCCGCCCGCCCAGCGGTACCTGACGGTGACGACACTACCGCATTCTGTATTGCTCTGCCGGTGAAACGACGGTTCTCGTATCGGTGTGCGGCTGGTCGGCGGTGTTCAAGGACGACGAGGGCCACCTGTTCCACCTAGGCCAGAAGGACTAGCCGCAGCATCCTCACGGTCGCCAGCACGCGCTCGACCTCGCCGTGGCCGGGCCACGGCGCCGAGCCGGGACGCAGCAGCGTGGAGCGCACCGAGGCCAGGTGCTCGATCGCGGTGGCGTGCAGCCCGCTGCGCTCGGCCAGCCAGGCCACCGCGTCGCCGTGGTCGCGCAGGGGTCGCGTCACCAGGTCCCACGTGCCGAGGATCTCGGTCAGGTCGCCGACCCGCAGCGGCACGTCGCCGCGCCTGCCGGTGGCCGCCGCGGCCAGCTCGGCCCGCGCGGTCAGCTCCGGCTCCACCATCCGGTTCCAGGACGGCGGGGGCGGGTCGGACAGCCACCGCTGGGCCTCGCCGGCCTGCCCGGTGGCCGACAGCAGGCCGCCCAGCTCCAGGGCCGCCCGGTGGTGGCCGGCCAGCGCGGCCTGGCGGAACCAGTGCTGGCCGCCCGCGATGTCGCCGTTCTCGGCGATGAGCAGCAGCCCGAAGTTGAAGGCCGACTCGGCGTCGCCGGCCGCCGCCGCCCTGCCGAACCAGTGGCTCGCACCCGCCGGGTCGTTCAGCTCCACGCAGACGAAGCCGGCCATGCGCTGGTCCTCCAGCCGCCCGGCCGCCGCCGCCCGCTCGAACCAGGCCAGCGCCGTGCGCAGGTCGCGCCGCGACAGCGCCAGCGCGCCGAGCCGGGAGGCGGCGCCGGGATGCTCGCTCTTGGCCGCGAGCCGGTGGTAGGCCTCGGCCCCCTCCGGGTCCCGGTTGGCCTGCAGCAGCAGCCCGAGGTGGTAGGCGGCCTCGGCGTGGCCGCCGCGGGCGGCGTGCTCCCACCACGTGACCGTCTCGGTCTCCTCGCCCGCCGCGTAGGCCAAAAAGCCCAGGTCGTGGGCGGAGTCGGTGTCGCCGGCCGTGGCGGCGCGGCGGTGCCACTCGCGGGCGACCGGCTCCTCGCCGGCGTCCTCGCAGATGAGCGCCAGGCGCCGCATGGCCGGGCGGCAGCCGCCGTGCGCGGCCCGCTCGTACCAGCCGCGCGCCGAGGCCAGGTCGCCCCGCTGTTCCAGCAGGATCGTGGCCAGGTTCAGCGCCGCCTCGCCGTCGCCCATCCCGGCCGCCAGCTCGTACCACGTCACGGCCTCGTCCACGGTGCCGTGCTTCTCGTGCCAGACGCCCAGGTTGAAGGCGCTGTCGACGTTGCCGGCCGCCGCCGCCCGCTCCCACCAGTGCCGGGCCGCGGACCGGTCGCCGCGCCCGGCGTAGAGCCTGCCGAGCCGGTGCGCGGCCTGCGCGTCACCCTGCTGCGCCGCGACCAGCAGCTCGGGCTCCTCCCCCGGGCGCGGAGCGGGTACGGCCGGCGCCGCCACCTCTTGCTCGCTGTGCCACCACGACATGGGCCCCTCCTGTGTAGGACAGGGTGACATGTAACCAGAAGACAGCGGAGCGTAATTGGCGAGTCCGTGTCAGTTCGCGGCGACGAACCTGACGAAGCCCTGGTACATGCCCATGGAGCAGGAGTAGCGCAACGTGCCCGGAGGGCGCGGCGGCAGCCGTACGGTGGCCGGCAGCCGCACGTCGCGCCCGTCGATCGCCACGGTGCCGGTGCAGCCCGCCTCGGCCACGGCGAAGACCAGCTCGACCGGGACCCCGGCGGGTGCGGTCACGATGCCGGGCCGGTAGCCGTCGCGCGTGGCGTGGACGGTGATCCTGCCGCTCGGGGCCGCCGCCGCGGGGGCGTCCGGCCGGGGCAGCCAGCCGCCCAGGCCCAGCCCCGAGCCGACGGTCCACACGCCCACCGCCACCGCCGCTGCCCCCGCCGCCAGGGCCAGCCAGGTCCGGGAGAGCCCGCGCAGCAGCAGCCCGAGCAGCGCGAGGGCGGGCGCGGTGCCCAGCGCGAACCCGGCCATCGCCGCGGCCCCGCCCAGCGCCGTGCCGCTGGAGACGGCCGTCAGCTCCACGCCCAGCGTGACGCCGCACGGGACGAGGATGGTGGCCGCGCCGAGCAGGAACGCGCCCAGGCGGGCGGGCGGCCGGGGCCGGCACGCGGGGCGGCGGCGCATGAGGCGGACGCCGAAGCCCGCCACGGCGCACCCGGCCACGACCATGGTGACCGCGCGGGCGGCCGGCGGCAGGCTGACGGCCGAGCCGAGCAGGCCCAGCAGCGCCCCGGCCAGCACGTGCGAGCAGAACCGGCCGGCCAGGAAGCGGCCCACCGCCCACCGGTCCGCCGACCGGCCTGGCGCCTGCCGGTCCGCCGACCGGTCTGCCCGCTGGTCAGCCGGTCGGCCTGTCCGCTGGCCGGCCTGCTGGTCAGGCCGATGCTCGCAGGGGGGCTGCGCCAGGCCGGCGAGCAGGCCGCCCTGCACGGCCGTGCACGAGGCGAGACCGGCCACGAGCCCCGCGGCCAGCCCGCCGGCGAAGAGCGTGAGGGCCTCCACTCGTCAGCGGGGATCGCGAGAGCCGGGACCGGGCGGGAGAAGGCGGAGCGGGAGGAGATGGAGGAGACGGAGCGGGAGGAGACCGATCGCAGGAAAGCCGAAGCCGGAGAGCCACCGCGTCATGCGCGTGACGGTAGCTTCCGGCTTCGACTACTACCAGCGACAGTTTGCTCACCTTGCGCCGGGATCAACCCGAGGCGTTCTTGAGCACGGAGACCTTCTCGAAGTACTCCTCGTCGCTCAGTTCCCCGCGGGCGTACCGCTCGGCGAGGATCTGCTCGGCCGAGGCGGTCGGGGACGCGGGAGCCGTACGGCTCGGCGCCCTCCAAGGCCCCCGCGGCCCCCTGCGCCACCGCGTGACGGCGAAGGCGGCCAGCGCCGCCACGGCCACCCAGAACAGCGGGACGATCGGCCAGAAACCCCAGTGTGCGTGCATGTTCTCCTCCTTGTGCCTGTGCTTCCAGGGTGGGCGGCGCGGGCGCCGGGCGAATCGGCCGCCGGTCGCGCCGTGCCGTACACCCCCGGGAGGAGTCAGAGCCAGCCCGGCTTCACCAGCCCGCTCTCGTAGGCGATGACCACCAGCTGGGCGCGGTCGCGGGCGTGGAGCTTCATCATCGTCCGGCTGACGTGTGTCTTGGCGGTGGCCGGGGACATGAACAGCTTGGCCGCGATCTCGTCGTTGGTCATCCCGGTCGCCACCAGCGCCAGCACCTCGCGCTCGCGTTCGGTGAGCTGGTCGAGCCGGTCGGCGGCCACCGGCTCCTTGGCCCGCGAGGCGTACTCCGCGATCAGCCGCCGGGTGACGCTGGGCGACAGCAGCGCGTCGCCGGTGGCCACGACGCGGACGGCCTGGATGAGCTCGGCCGGCTCGGTGTCCTTGACCAGGAAGCCGCTGGCGCCGCCGCGCAGCGCCTCGAAGACGTACTCGTCCAGCTCGAAGGTGGTCAGGATGATGACGCGCGGCCCGGGAGGCATCTGCCGGGTGGCGGTCAGCCCGTCGGTGCCGGGCATGCGGATGTCCATCAGCACCACGTCGGGCCGGTGCTCGCGGGCCAGCCGTACGGCCTCGGCCCCGTCGGAGGCCTCGGCCACCACGGTCATGTCGGGCTGGGCGTCCAGCAGCGCCCTGAAGCCGGCCCGCACGAGCGCCTGGTCGTCGGCGAGCAACACCTTGATCATGAATCCTCCAGTGGGAACCGCGCCTCGACGCGGAAGCCTCCGTCGAAGGGCCCGGCGGTGAAGTCGCCGCCCAGGGCCGCCGCCCGCTCCCGCATGCCGGGGATGCCGTTGCCGCCGCTCTCGCCGGCCAGCATGGGCGGCTTGGTGCCGCCCGTGTCGGTCACCTGGACCAGAAGCTCGCGCGGAGCGTACTCCAGGCGGACGGTCACCTTCGCACCGGGAGCGTGCTTGGTGACGTTGGTGAGCGCTTCCTGGACGATGCGGTAGGCGGCCCGCTCGACCCCGGCGGGGAGCGGCCGGGAGCCCACGCGCTTGAGCGTGACGTCCAGGCCGGAGCGTTGGACCAGCTCGTCCAGGTGGTACAGCCCCGAGGTGGGGGCACGGGGGGCGCCCTCGCGCAGCACGTTCAGCACCGAGCGCATCTCGCCCAGCACGTTCTTGGAGGCGCTCTTGATCGTCGCCAGGGCGGTGCGCGCCTGCTCGGGGTGCTCGTCGATGAGGTGCAGCGCGGTGGAGGCCTGCACGTGGATGAGCGAGATGTTGTGCGCGAGGACGTCGTGCAGCTCCTGGGCCATGGTCAGGCGCTCCTCGCTGGCCTGCCGCCGGGCCTCCTCCTCCCGGGCGCGGTGGGCTTCCCGGCGGCGCTCGCGCACGATCCCGGCCAGCTCCCCGCCCAGCATGACCAGCAGGATGAAGGCGGTCACGGCCATGGTGTGGAAGACGTCGTGCCGGCCCAGCGTCCAGGAGTAGCCGAGGAAGAACGCCAGCGTCACCCCCGCCATGCCCCACGCGATCGGGCGGCGGCCGTCCAGCAGCAGGGCGACCAGCATGATGACCGGGCTGAGGAAGACCGGGCCCATGGGGTAGCCGCCCACGACGAAGGCGTAGGTCGCCAGCAGCGTCACCACGGCCGAGGCGACCGGGAAGCGGCGGCGCGCCACCAGCATGACCGGCCCGGCCAGCAGCAGGGCGTAGGCGTAGGCGTCCAGCGGCTCCCGCCAGCTGCGCTGACCCCAGGCGGCGCCCATGGAGAGGACCACCTGCACGGTGGCCACGATCAGCGCCGTGAAAAGGTCCTTGGTCTTCACGGCCTCACGCTATGCCAGCGCGCCCCGGCCCGGCATCCGCCCGGTGTGGCAGGTGGGACTACCCCGGAAGGCGTAGCTGGGCGATGGTGGATGCATGATCCGACTCATCCTCGCCGCGGCGCTCGCCGCTCCCTCCGTCCAGGCCCACCCCGACGTGGGCAAGGTCCCGGTGCAGGAGGGGTACGGCGGCGCGGTCGCCACGGTCGACCACGACGCGAGCAAGGCCGCCGTCGCCGTGCTGCGCAGGGGCGGCAACGCCGTCGACGCGGCGGTGGCCGCGGGCGCGGTACTGGGCGTCACCGAGCCCTACTCGGCGGGCGCGGCCGGCGGCGGCTTCATGGTGATCTACAAGCGGGGCAAGGTCCACACGATCGACGGCCGCGAGACCGCGCCGCGGGCGATGACCGCCACCTCCCTGGAGGGCATCCCGTTCGAGGAGGCCGTCACCAGCGGCCTGTCCGCCGGGGTCCCGGGCGCGGTCGCCCAGTGGGACCTGGCGCTGCGCCGCTTCGGCACGCTCTCGCTCAAGCAGGCCCTCAAGCCCGCCATCGAGGTGGCCGAGAAGGGCTTCGTGGTCGACCAGACCTTCCACAACCAGACCGCGGCCAACGCCGCCCGCTTCAAGGACATCGCCTCCACCGCCAAGCTGTACCTGCCGGGCGGCGCCCCGCCGCCGGTCGGCTCGGTGTTCAGGAACCCCGAGCTGGCCGAGACCTACCGCCAGCTGGCCAAGCACGGCCCCGGCTGGCTGTACGGCGGGCGGCTCGGCGCGGAGATCGTCGCCACCGTCAAGAACCCGCCCGTCACGCCCGGCGCGACGCGCAACGTCCGTCCGGGCCTCATGGAGCTGTCCGACCTGCGCGCCTACCGCGCCCTGATGCGCGAGCCGACCCGCGTCGACTACAAGGGCCTGCAGGTGTACGGCATGGCCCCGCCCTCCTCGGGCGGCTCGACCGTGGGGGAGGCGCTCAACATCCTGGAGGCGCTGCCCAAGGTCGGCCTGCACGAGTACCTGGAGGCCTCCCGGCTGGCCTTCGCCGACCGCAACAAGTACGTCGGCGACGTCCCCGGCGTGCCGCTGGAGGAGCTGCTGTCCGACGGGTTCGCCAAGGAGCGCTCCTGCCTGGTCGGCGAGCGGGCGATGCCGCACCCGGCCCCGCCCGGCGAGCCCGACGGCTCCTACTCCGGCTGCCCCTCCCCGGCGGGCGCGGCGCCCGAGGTCACCACGGAGGGCCCGGAGACCACCCACCTGGTCGTGGCCGACCGCTGGGGCACCGTGGTCGCCTACAACCTCACCATCGAGTCCACCGGCGGCAACGGCATCGTCGTGCCGGGACGCGGGCTGCTGCTCAACAACGAGCTGACCGACTTCACCTTCGGCCCGGCCCCCGGCGACCCCAACCTGCCCGGACCCGGCAAGCGGCCGCGCTCGTCGATGGCGCCGACGATCGTGGTCAAGGACGGGCGCCCGGTGCTGGCCGTCGGCACCCCGGGCGGCTCGACGATCATCACGACCGTGCTGCAGATCCTGGTCAACCGCTACGAGCTCGGCATGAGCCTGCCCGAGGCGCTGGCCGCCCCGCGCGCCACCCAGCGCAACACGGCGGCGACGCAGGCCGAGCCGGAGTTCCTGCGGCTGCACCGGGCCGAGCTGGAGGCACGCGGCCACGTCTTCGCCGAGAACCCCGAGATCGGCGCGGCGACCGGGCTGGAGTTCCTGGGCCGCGGCCGCATCCAGGCGGTGGCCGAGCCCACGCGCCGCGGGGGAGGGAGCGCGCTGGTGGTGCATCCCGTGCCGTGACGCCGGTTGCCCGCCGCACGGGCGGGGGATGAGTGCGGTGTGGCGCCACGGATCGAGCACGTCGTCGTGCTGATGCTGGAGAACCGGTCCTTCGACCACATGCTCGGGTTCCTGCGGCATCCCTCCGGCGACTTCGACGGGCTGCTGCGCGGCGGGCCGTACACCAATCCCGGCTGGGACGGCGGCCCGCCCGTCGCGGCGGCGCCCGGCGCCACGCCCGTGGTGCCGGGCGACCCCGACCACTCCCACGACGCGGCCGTGGAGCAGTTCTCCGGCGGCAACCAGGGCTTCGTCACCTCCTACGAGCGCAAGGCGCGAGGGCTGGCGCACCCGCGCTTCGGCGGGCTGCTGGGGCCGCTGATCGAGCTGGGCTACCGGCTGTTCGTGCGGCCCACGCCGGTCTCCGGCGTGGGCCCCCGGGTGATGCTGTGCCAGGACCCGGCGAACGTGCCCGTGCTGGCGACGCTGGCGCTGGAGTTCGCCGTGTGCACGCGGTGGTTCTGCTCGGTGCCGGGGGAGACCTGGCCGAACCGCAACTACCTGCACGCGGCCACCTCCGACGGGGAGACCTCCATCCATCCCCGCTTCTACACCGATCCCACGGTCTTCGAGCTGCTGGAGGAGGCGGGGCACGGCTGGCGGATCTACCACGACGACGTCCCGCAGGCGTGGGCCTTCAGCAACCTGTGGACCTCCGCCGGCCGGCTCGCCAACTGGCATCCCTTCGACGACTTCGCCGCCCACGCCGCGGCCGGCGACCTGCCCGCCTACTGTTTCGTCGAGCCCAACCACCGCCCGCCGGTACGGCTGACCGACCGGCCGAGCAACAGCCAGCATCCCGGCAACAACGTCGCCTCCTCCTGGCGGCCCGGCGACGACACCGACTTCGCGCGGGCCGAGGCGCTCATCGCCTCCGTCTACGAGTCCTTACGCGGCAACCCGGATCTTTTCGCCAGGACCGTCCTGCTCATCACCTACGACGAGCACGGCGGGCTGTACGACCACGTGCCGCCCGCCCGCGGCCTGCGCGATCCCGGCTCGCGCACCGGGCTGCTCGGCCGGATCCTGCGCTTCCTCGCGCACAAGAAGAGCGCCGCCTTCGACTTCAGCTGGTCGGGCGGGCGGGTGCCGGCCGTGGTGGTCTCGCCGCTCATCCCGCGCGGCACGGTGTGCGCCACGGTCATGGAGCACGCCTCGGTGCCCGCGACGCTGCGCGCGCTGTTCGCTCCCGGCCGCCCGCCGCTGACCGTGCGGGACGCCGACGCCGCCCGCTTCGACACCTTGTGCTCGCTCGACGAGCCACGTGCCGACCTTCCCGACTTATCCGCCTATGTCCGGCCGGCTTCCACCCCGGCGGCGGTCATGGACCGGCTGCCCGGCCACGTCCGCGACCTCGCCGTGCTCGCCCGCCGCGTCCGGGCGCGCCTCCACGCGCGCCCGGCCCTGGCGCCGCGGCTCAGCTGGCAGGCCCGCGACCGGAGCTCGCTCGATGCGGCCCTCGCCGACTTCCGCTCGGCCGCCGCGGCGGCCCGCCGTACCCGGCGGAGTCAGTAGATCAACTCGAACGCCGCGGGGTCGATCCGGCGGGTCCTGGCCCAGTACTCGAAGGTGAAGCCCGGCCAGATCGTGCGGTTGACCCCGTGCTCGTCCAGGTACCACGACCGGCAGCCGCCCTCGTTCCACACCAGCCGGCGCAGCCGCTCCTGGAGGCGGTCGTTGTAGGAGCGCTGGTGCTGCGGGCGGACGTCGAGCGCCCGGGCCTTGGTCCTGGACAGCAGGCGCAGGCACTCCAGGACGTAGTGCACCTGCGACTCGATCATGAAGACGACCGAGTTGTGCCCCAGGCCGGTGTTGGGCCCGAGGAGGAAGAACAGGTTGGGGAAGCCCGCGGTGGCCACGCCGTAGTATGCCTCGACGCCCTCGCGCCAGGCCTCCTGGATCTTCAGCCCGCCGCGGCCGATGATGCGCTGGTCCTGCAGGGCGTCGACGACCTTGAAGCCGGTGCCGTAGATGATGACGTCGACCGGGATCTCCTCGCCCGAGGCGGTGACGATCGAGTTCTCGGTGATCGAGGCGATGCCGGAGGTCTCCAGCGTGACGTTGGGCCTGGTCAGGGCCGGATAGTAGTCGCTGGAGATGAGGATGCGCTTGCAGCCGATGGTGTAGTCGGGGGTGAGCTTGGCGCGCAGCTCCGGATCGGGGACCTGGCGTTCGAGGTGGCGCAGGGCCAGGCGCTCGTGGACCTTCATCAGCCGCGGGTCGACGGCGAAGCCGAGCGCGCGGGTCTCCAGCAGCCAGTAGATGCCGGTGCGCAGGGTCCTGGCCGCGCCGGGGAGGGCGAGGGCGCGCTTGACCGCCGGTGGAAAGGCGAAATCGGGCTTGGGCTGGATCCACGGGGGCGTGCGCTGGAAGACGGTGAGGTGGGCGACCTCGGGCGCGATCCGCGGGACGAACTGGATGGCCGAGGCGCCCGTGCCGATGACGGCGACGCGCTTGCCGGACAGGTCCACCGAGTGGTCCCACTCGGCGGAGTGGAAGGAGGGGCCGGCGAAGGAGTCACGCCCCGGGATCTCCGGAAATTTCGGGATATGGAGGGCGCCGATGCCGGACACCACCGCGTTGGCCCGCCACACGCCCCCGTCCTCCGTCGTGACCTCCCACTCCCGCGCGTCGTCGTCCCACTCCAGGCCGACGACGTGCCGGCCGTACCGCAGATGCGGCCCGACGCCGTACTTGTCCACGCAGGCCCGCATGTACTCCCAGATCTCCTGGCGCGGGGAGAACATCCGCGACCAGGAGGGGTTCAGCTCGAAGGAGAAGGAGTACATGTGCGAGGGCACGTCGCAGGCGCAGCCGGGATAGACGTTGTCGCGCCAGGTGCCGCCGAGGTCGGCGGCCTTCTCCAGGATGACGAAGTCGTGGTACCCGGCTTCCTTGAGCTTGACGGCCATGCCGATGCCGGAGAAGCCGGAGCCGATGATCACTATGCCCGACCTGGTGGTGGTCTCCACGAGCCCTCCTATTGGACGCTGAGTCCAATGTAATCGCCCCCGCGTGGCCCGGTCCAGAGTGAGACCCCTCACACCCGGCTGTGACCGCCCCGCGCCGCTGCGTGGCCGGGTGCGGGCGTGCGCCAGCCGTCCGGCCTCCGCATGCGGTACGGCCGGCGGCGGAGGCGGGCGTCAGCGCAGGAGCAGGTACGCGACGACGCCGATGATCGCCACGGCCAGGACGACCGCGACGATGGGCAGGACCGGGGAGCGCTTGGGCTCCTGGCTCGCTTCGTTCTCCACGCGCTTGGCGTACGCGCGGAACTGCTGGGTGTTCCCCGCGGGGTCGAGATGCTGGTCAGACATGGGTGACAAGGTAGCCCACCACGCTGGTGGATTTGTACCTTTTGCTGCTATCGGTGTGGCGGGCTGCCGGAGAGACCACGCTGGTCGGGGGATACCGTGGATCCATGCTCAGGACCCTCCTCGCCCCCCGCCTCTTGGGGCTGCACATCGTGGCGATCGGGGTCCTCATCGCCTTCATCCTGCTGGGACGCTGGCAGCTCGGCGTGTTCGAGGACTCCGGCCGGCCGCGGGCCGCCGCCGACCCCGCGCCGGTCGCCGTCGACCAGCTGGTCAAGTTCGGCGCCCAGCTCGACGGGGAGGCGCTCGGCCGCAGGGTGACCGCCTCCGGCGTCTACGACGGCGGCAAGCAGCTGCTCGTGGCCGACCGCAGGCCCGACGTCGACGCGATGGGCGGGCGGGCCGCACGCGGGGCCGGATACTGGGTGCTCACCCCGCTCCGGCTCGCCGACGGCACGCTCGTGCCGGTCGTGCGGGCCTGGACGGCCACGCCCGAGGCGGCGCCCGCCGTACCGCCCGGCCAGGTCGCCGTCACCGGCCGCGTCCGGCCGTCGGAGGCCACCGACGGCGTACGGCGGTACGCCGCGCTGCCGTCAGGCCAGGTGGCGACCGTCTCGACCGCCGAGCTGATCAACCTGTGGCCCGGGGAGAAGGTGCGCAACGGCTTCGTGGTCGCCGACGGGTCCGGCGTGCGCATCCCGCCCCCGCAGACCGGCGGCGAGCTGACCTGGCGCAACCTCGCCTACGCGCTCAACTGGTGGATCTTCGCCGGATTCGCCGTGTTCATGTGGTTCCATTTCGTGCGCGACGCCGTACGAACGGCAAGAGGAGAACAGTGGAGTCGGCCCTCAAGCTCTTCCGAGCGCTCGCCTACGTCGTCGGCGTGATGCTCCTGATCCTGTGCGTCGGCATGGTGCTGAAGTACATCGTCGGGGTGACCTGGTGGCCGTCGCTGATCGTCGCGCAGGTCCACGGCTTCCTCTACATGGTGTACCTGGTCGCGACCATGAACCTGGGCATGAAGGCGCGCTGGAGCTGGCCGCGCATGCTCGGCGTCATGCTCGGCGGCACCGTGCCGTTCCTGTCGTTCTACGTCGAGCGCAGGGTCACCAGGTCCGTGCACGCCACCGTCTGACGTGCTCTGACGTGCTCTGACGTGCGAAGCGGGGACCCGAGCCCGGATCCCCGCTCGTCGTCAGCGGCCGATCTGGCGCCTGCGGGCTCTGCGCAGGCGCTCGCGCTGCGACGGGTCGAGCATGAAGTAGCCGATGACCGGGGCCGCGACCACGCCGAGCACGACCAGGGTGGTGATCCACCCCCATCCGAAGACGATCAGGGACAACAGAACGGCGGCGCCTGCGCCGATCGCGTACTTCTGGACTGGCGACATCTCAACTCCTAGGGACGCGGGCCCTTTCCATTCTGCAACGCGCGAGGGCGGCGGCTCGGTTCCTGACCGAGATATATCTCATCCGGCACCTAGGCTTCCGCGACGGCCTTGAGCTCCTCGCGCAGGGCGTCGGGCGCGGGACGCTGGGCCGGGTCGCCGGACAGCAGGCGGAACAGCACGGGAGCGAGGGCGTCGGCGTGGGCGAGCGGCGCTCCCGGGGCCGGGGGGCGGCCCTCGACGGCCATGTAGAGGGTGGCGCCGAGGGACCACAGGTCGGAGGCCGGGCCGAGGTTGCCCTCCGGGGCGGTGAACGGCGACAAGCCGGTGATCGGGGTACGGGGGGCCAGGCTCGCGCGTCCCCCGGGGTGGAGGACCACCGTGCCGGGGCGTACGTCGCCGTGGTGGGCGCCGCGCTGGTGGAGCGCCACCAGCTCGTCCAGGAGGCAGAGGCCGAGGGCCGCGACCTCGCGCGGGGGAAGCGGCCCCTGGGCGGCGACGCGGGCGTCGAGCCGCAGCTCGGCCGGAGGCAGCGGCTGCGGCGCGGGCTGCTGGGCGGATGGCGGCGCCGGTACTGGTCCCGGTGCCGGTACAGGCGCGGACTGCGGTTCCGGCATCGGTTGCGGTTCCGGGGTGGGCTGCTGGACGGATTGTGCCGGTGCCGGCGCGGGTTGCGGCTGCTGGACGGGGTGTGGCTGCTGGATCGGTTGCGGGGCCGGCGCGGGTTCGGGGGCCGTCGCGCGCTTGCGGCCGAAGATGCGCCGCAGGCCGGACCTGCCCTCCTCGGCGGACGGCTGCGGCCCGGCCATGGGCTGGGGGACGGCCGGTGGAGGCGGTGGAGCCGGTGGCGGTACGGCGGGCGCCGCGGGACGGCCCGACGCGAGCCCGGCCAGCGCCTCCCGCGCCACCTCGACCGGCACCCGGCCGTCGAGCAGGTCGCGGATGAGGGCGCGCAGCGGGTCCGCCGCGGGGGCCGGCTCGTGCCCCGGCGGCCGTCCCTCCACCGCGAAGTGCAGGCTCGCGGCCAGCGACCACAGGTCCGCCGACGGCGGCAGGGCCGGGCGGGGCCCGCACAGGCCCATGAGCACCGCGCGCCCGGTCGTCGTCAGCATGACGTTGCCCGGGTTGACCCTCCCGTGGACGAGGCCCGCGGCATGGACGGCCGACAGCGCCTCCAGCACCTGGACCCCGGCGCGCGCCGCCTGCACGAGGGGCAGCGGATGCCGGGAGGCGACGGCGCGATCGAGCGAGCACCCGGAGACGAACTCCATGACGAGCCAGCCGTCGTCGAGGACGTCGAACACCGTCACCAGGCAGGGGTGACGCACCGTGGCGGCGGTGCGCGCGTCCCGCACCGCGCTCTGGAGTTGGTCGGCGGGAACCCGAAGCTCCTTGACGACCACGTCCCGGTGGAGCTCCTCGTCGAAGGCCAGCCGTACGGCACCCTCGCCGAGGGGGTTCAGCAGCCGATAGCGCCCGGCCAACTTCATGACATAGCACCATAACACCGGCCTCGGAGCCCGTCGCCTGGCGTGACGGTCAGGTGCGGCGAAAGGAGGCGCGGTACGCCGTAGGAGTCAGGCCGACGCGCGACCGGAGGTGCTTGCGGAGCGAGTCGGCGCCGCCCAGCCCGCTACGCCGCGCCACCTCGTCCATCGCCAGGCTCGTCGTCTCCAGCAACTCCCGCGCCCGGTTGACCCGCTGGTGCAGCAGCCACTGCAGCGGGCTCAGGCCCGTCTCCGCCTGGAAGCGGCGAGTCAGGGTCCGGACGCTGGTCGCGGCGTGCCGGGCCAGGTCGGCCAGGGTGAGCGGCTCGTCCAGGTGCGCCAGCGCCCAGGCCCGGGTGACGGCCAGCGACGTGCCGCGCTCCGGCGGCAGGGGCGTCTCGATGAACTGCGCCTGCCCGCCGGGCCGTACCGGGGAGACGACCGCCATGCGCGCCGCCGCGTTCGCCACCGCGGCGCCGTAATCCAGCCGGACCAGGTGCAGGCACAGGTCGATGCCCGCCGCCGCGCCCGCGGACGTGAAGACCCCGTCGTCCTCGACGTAGAGCACGCCCGGCCGGACGTCGACCTTCGGGTACCGCTCGGCCAGGACCCCGGTCAACCCCCAGTGCGTGGTGGCGCCGCGCCCGTCGAGCAGTCCGGCCTGGGCCAGCACGAACGCGCCCGTGCACAACGATGCGATGCGCGCACCGGCCGCATGGGCGTCCCGCAGCGCCTCCAGCACCTCGGCAGGGGCCTCCTCGCCGCCGCTGCCGACGACCATCACGGTGTCCGCCCCGGCCGCCCGCTCCAGCCCGTCGGGGACGTGGATGGCGGGACCGCCGACCGTCGGGACCGTGCCGGGCCGCGCCGTGCAGACCCGGACCTCGTAGCCGGGCCCGTCCACGCTCTCGAACACCATGTGCGGAATCGAGATGTCGAAGCTGAGGACGGGTTCGACGACGATGACCGCGACGTGATGCATTGGCCAGATCCTCCGGATGATTGGCGTTCAGGCCACTGTCCCACATGGCTCCCGCTCAAGAGCCTTGGAGCATGACCTTTCGCGTTATCACGGGTGCCGGTGCCACCGGCCAGGCCGCCGCGCTGCTGTTCGCCGAAGAGGGCGAGAGAGTGAAGATCGTCAGCCGTCGCGGAGCCGGCCCCGACCATCCCCTCGTCGAGAGGATCGCCGCCGACGCCTCCGACGCCGACGCGCTCACCTCGATCCTCGACGGCGCGTCCACCCTGATCAACTGTGCGGCCCCGCCGTACCACCGCTGGCCCGAGGAGTTCCCCGCACTGGCCGCCTCGCTGCTCACGGCGGTGCGGCGCACCGGGGCCGACTACGTGATGCTCGGCAACCTGTACGGCTACGGCCTGGTGGATGGGCCGATCACGCCGGACCTGCCGCTGAGGGCGACCGGGCGCAAAGGCCGCGTGCGGGCCCGGCTGTGGAAGGAGGCCGCCGCCTCGGGCGCCCGGGTGACGGAGGTGCGCGCCGCGCAGTTCTACGGCGTGGACGCCTACTCGGTGTTCTCCCTGATGGTCCAGCCGTACGTGCTGGCCGGGACGGTCGCCGTGGTGCCGCAGGAGCTGGACGTGCCGCACGCCTACTCGGCCATCCGCGACACCGCCCGCACGCTGGTGGCCGCCGCCCGGGACGAGAGGGTCCTTCGGCCGTGCCTGGCACGCGCCGACGGTGACGCTGTCGGTCCGCGAGCTGGCGGCGCGGCTGGCGGAGCTGGCGGGAGCGCCCACGCCGAGGCTGGAGCAGATGACCGAGCGCGACCTGGCCCTGCTCGGCCTGACCGCGCCGTTCTGGCTGGAGTTCCACGAGGTGCTGCACACCCCCGGCCACCCCTACCTCGTCGACTCCTCCGAGACCGAGGAGGTCTTCGGCATCGCGCCGACGCCGGTGGAGGAGGTGCTGAAGGAGGTGATCGCCGCCTCAGCCGCCCGCTAGCCACCGCTCGTGGGCCCGCGCGAGCCGGGCCCACAGCTTGTCCCTGGCCTCCGGCGGCACGTCGTCCAGCGTGAGGCCGAAGACGTCGGCGAGCGCGGCGTAGTAGTCCTCGGGCCGCTCCATCGTCGTGGACGTCGAGGCGTTGCCGATCCGGCTGAGCACCAGCCCCCGCATGCAGTCCACGCCCGAGGCGTCGCGCCGGTAGACGACCGCCGCCTGCACGAAGCCGGACTCCGGCGAGGTGGACAGGTGCCGGTGCATGTCGGTGAAGGCCGTCATGTCGGTCGGCTCCAGGCCGAAGTCCATGCCCGCGAAGGCCCCCGCCGGGTCGTGGTCCAGCCGCCAGCCGCCCGGCGCGACCTCCGAGGGGCGCAGGCCGTACTCGAAGGGCCCCTGCCGGTGGCGCCCCGCCACCAGGGGCAGCGGCTCGTGCGGCCCGTCGCCGAGGCCCACGTCGACCAGCCAGGCGCCCTCCGGCAGCGTCACCGTCAGCGGCAGGTGGTTGCCGGTGACGCCCGGCCGGGAGCGGTGGTTCTGCACCCCGCCCACGTGCCGCGCGACCTCGAAGCCCATGGCGGCCAGCAGGGCGGAGAGCGCCCCGTTGAGGTGGTAGCAGTAGCCGCCGCGCCCCCGCAGGATCCGCCCGGCCGACTCCAGCGGGTCGACGGTCGTCGGGCGGCCCAGCCAGATCTCCAGGCACTCGTACGGCACGCGCTCCACGTGCGCGGTGTGGACCGCGTGGAGCGTCTCGAGGGTGGGCGGCGCGCCGAGGAGGTCGGGACGGCCCAGGCGGTGAAGGTAGGAAGCGACATCCACCCGCCCAAGTCTGCACAGGATGTGCACAACCGGGGAATGCCTTTCTGCACAGCCCGCTTCTAGGCTGCCAGTCGTGAAACGGGTTCTCGTGGTTGAGGATGACGGGACGATCGCGCTGGCCGTACGGGACCGGCTGGCGGCCGAGGGCTTCGACGTCAGGGTCGCGGCCGACGGCCAGAAGGCCCTGGTCGAGTACGGCAGGGCCGAACCGGACCTGGTGATCCTCGACCGGCTGCTGCCCGGGCTGGACGGGCTGGAGGTGTGCCGCCGCATGCAGGCGGCCCGTCCGGTCCCGGTGCTGATGCTCACCGCCCTCGGCGAGGAGACCGACCTGCTGGTCGGGCTGGGCGTCGGCGCGGACGACTACCTCACCAAGCCCTTCAGCATGCGCGAGCTGGTCGCGAGGATCCACGCGCTGCTGCGCCGGGTGGACCGGGCGGCCCAGCTCGCCGCCGAGGACACGGTGCTGCGGGTGGGATCGATCGAGATCGACACGGCCGCTCGCCGGGTGTTCGTCGACGGCGTGGAGGCGCAGCTCACCAGGACCGAGTTCGACCTGCTGCGCCGCCTGGCCGAGCGGCCGGGCCAGGTCTTCGAGCGGGACCGGCTGCTGTCGGACGTGTGGGGCTTCTCGGAGGCCGCGGCCACCAGGACGGTCGACAGCCACGTGCGCGCGCTGCGCAGGAAGCTCGGCCCCGACGTGGTGCGCACCGTCCACGGCGTCGGCTACGCCCTGGCGCGCACGGGGCGCGGCCCGCTCTGGACTGAGGAGCGGGGAGGGCGTCCGGCGCCCGAGCCGCGACGAGGGAAGAGCGGGCCTTCTGAGCGCCCCGAGCACGTCGCGCCGGAGGCGCGACAATCAACACAGCCATGAGGCCGCTGGACTTCCTCGGCCGGATCAAGGTCAAGCTGGGCCTGCTCATCGTGCTGGCGGTGGCGACGGCGATCGCGGTCTACGAGTTCGCGGCGGCGCTGTCGCGCGAGTGGCGGATCGTCGTGGCCGTCGCGCTGGCGCTCATCATGGTCCAGGTGCTCGCGCGGGGGATGACCAAGCCGCTGCGCGAGATGGCCTCGGCCGCCCAGACGGTTGCCAAGGGCCACTACGACCTGCGGGTGAGCGCCACCTCGCGCGACGAGGTCGGCGAGCTGGCCAGGGCCTTCAACGCGATGGCGGCGGACCTGGGCGAGGTGGACCGGCAGCGGCGCGAGCTGGTCGCGAACGTCAGCCACGAGCTGCGCACGCCCATCACGGGCCTGCGCGCCGTCCTGGAGAACGTGGTGGACGGCGTCTCGCCGCCCGAGACCCTGCGGACGGCGCTGGCGCAGACCGAGCGGCTGGGGCGGCTCGTCACGCAACTGCTCGACCTGTCGCGCCTGGACTCCGGGGCCCGGCTGATCGAGCCGGAGGCGGTCGAGCTGGGCCCGCTGGTGGAGCAGGTGGTCAGCGAGGCCGGGCCGGCACGGGAGGACGTCCGCATCGCCCAGGCGGTGCAGGCCGGGCTGGCGGTGCGCGCCGACCCCGACCTGCTGGCCCAGGTGCTGGCCAACCTGCTGGACAACGCGGTACGGCACAGCCCGGCCGGCGGGGTGGTCACGGTGGCGGCGGCCGGCAGGGGGAACGGGGTGGAGATCTCCGTGACCGACCAGGGTCCGGGGATTCCGGCGGAGGCCAGGTCCAAGGTGTTCGAGCGCTTCTCGCGGCTGGACGCGGCCCGCGCCGCCGACGCCGGGGGCGCGGGGCTGGGGCTGGCGATCGTCAAGGAGATCGTGGAGCTGCACGGCGGCTCCGTTCGCATCGGCGACGGCGCGGGGTGCCGCATGGTCGTCGAACTACCGGGGAGGGTCGCGATGGCGGATGCGCCGTTAGAGCGTGAGGGTTCGGGAGACGAGGGGCGGCCCGTCGAGGAGCCGTCGGCCGCCGCGTCCTCCGGCGGCGAGCAGATCGGGGAAGCGCTGGACACCGCGCGGGAGGCGGTAGGCGGCGAGCCTGCCGAGGGGCGCGGGCCCGCCACGCCCGCCGCGGCGGGCGCAGGACCGCTCGCCGGTTCCGCGCCGCTTGCCGGTTCCGCCGCGGGCGCGTCTCCGGGCGCGGGCCCGTTCGCCGGTTCCGTCGCGGGCGCCGGACCGGCGACCGGGCCGCCGACCGGTCCTGCCGCGGGGGTCCCCGCCACGCATGGCGCCGGTGTCCTCAGCACGCACGCCGCGGAGGGCCCCGCCGGGCAGGCTGCGGGCATCGCGGGCGCCCACGCTTCCGGTGGCGGCGTCCCGTACGGAGGCGGCGTCCCGCACGGGAGCGGCATGCCGTACGGGCACGGTCCCGGGGTGCCGCCGGCCTCGATGCCCGCGCGCCTGCCGGTGGGCGCGCACGCGCCCGGCGCGCCCGGCGGTGCGACGGCGGCGCAGGCCGAGCCGTCCGGCATCGGCAGGCTGGTCGTCGGCGGGATCGTCGGCCTGGCCGTCGGCTTCATCGCCGCCCTGTTCGCCGCCGTCTTCGTCACCGTCGTGATCGGCGACGGGGCCGCGCTCGCCACGCTCGTCCTCGTCACCTCCGGCGGCGGCGCGCTCGGCGTCGCCCTGGGCGCGGCGAGCCGGGCGCGCGCCGCCGTCCCCGCCCAACCGGCTCCGCCGTACGGCGTGCCCGCCCAACCGGCTCCGCCGTACGGCGTGCCCGCCTACGTCCCCCCGCCGCTCTTCCCGCGCCCCGACGTCCCCGAGACCCCGAGCTGGCTGCTGCCGACCGTGGCGGGGGCCGGGATCTTCGGCGCGGTGGCGCTGCCGTACGCCCAGCCGGGTCTGGGCCTGGTGCTCGTCGCCCTGGTGATCGCCGCGGCCACGGTCCCCGCGGCCCTCAAGCGCATGACCCCCTGGACGATCGCCTACGGCCTGGTCGCCGCGGCGCTCATCTCGGTGACCGCCTGGCGCGACGCCGACTGGCTCGTCATGATCACGCTCGTCGGCGGCTTCGGCCTCGGCTCGCTGGCCGCCTCCGGCGCGGGCGCCGGGTGGCTCGGCGTCATCAGGGGCGGCGCCTCGGTGCTGCTGGCGTTCCTGCCGCTGCCGTGGTTCCTGGCCGCGCCGCTCAAGCGCCTGGTGGCCAGGAAGCGCATCCTGCCCATGGTCGGCGCGCTGGGCATCACCGCGGTCCTGCTGCTGGTCTTCGGCGGCCTGTTCGCCTCCGCGGACGCCGTGTTCGCCTCCTACGTCGAGCGGCTCCTCGCCACGCCGGAGTGGGCCCAGTCGGTGCCGCTGCGGCTGGTGGTCTTCGCGGTGACGGGCGGGACGCTGGCCGCGGTCGTGCTGGTGGCGCTGCAGCCCGTGGTGGACCCGGTCAGCCCGTCGGTCAAGGTCGCCGTCAACCCCAGCCTGTGGCTGGTCCCGCTGACCGCGCTCAACCTGCTGTTCGCCGCCTTCGTCGCCCTGCAGATCAGGGTGCTGTTCGGCGGCGACGAGCGGGTGCTGCGCACGGCCGGGCTGACCTACGCCGAGTACGCCAGGCAGGGCTTCTTCCAGCTGGTGTTCGTCAGCGTGATCGTGCTCGCCATCGTCGCCGTGACCGGCGCGGTCGTGCGCGCCGGCGGCCGGTCCCGCTGGCTGCTGGCGGCAGAGCTGGGCACGCTGTGCGCGCTGACGATGGTCATCCTGTTCTCGGCCCTGCACCGCATGGGCCTGTACACCGAGGCCTACGGCCTGTCCCGGCTGCGCATCTCGGTGCAGGCCACGATCTGGTGGCTGGCCGCGGTGTTCGCGCTGGTCCTGATCGCCGGAGCGGTACGGCTGGCCGGACGGGAGACGGGCTGGCTGCCCCGCACGATCGTGCTGGTGTCGGGGTTGGGGCTGTTCGCCTTCGCGGCGGTCAACCCCGACCTCCTGGTGGCCAGGTCCCAGCTGGAGGAGCGCGGCGTGTCCCGGATGGACTCCGACTACCTGGGCGACCTGGGCGCGGAAGCCGTACCCGAGCTGGACCGGCTGCCGGAGCCGCAGCGCAGCTGCGTGCTGGCCGACGTGTACGCGGTCAACGAGCTGGACCGGCCCCTGTCGTGGAACTCCTGGAACCTGGCCAGGGCGCGGGCGCAGGAGCTGCTGGCGCGCAGGCCGCTCGGGCCGCGCGTGAACTGCCCGCCGCCCCCGGGCCGGTCCTAGTCGGGTTTAATCCAGGGGTGGCTTTCGATGTGATCATCAGGGGCGGCCGGGTGCTCGACGGCACGGGCGCCCCGGCGTTCCGGGCGGACGTGGCGATCAGCGGCGACCGGATCGCGGCGCTGGGCCGCCTGGAAGGCGCAGAGGCGGCGGTGGAGGTGCAGGCCGCAGGCCGGTTCGTTGCCCCCGGGTTCATCGACTGCCACGCGCACGGCGACGCCGCCGTCTTCGACCCGCGGGTGCAGCTCGCCGCGCTCCGGCAGGGCGTGACCACCTTCGTGCTCGGCCAGGACGGGCTGTCGTTCGCGCCCGGTTCGGCGCGGACCGTCGCCTACGCGGCCCGCTACTTCGCCGCGGTCAACGGCTCGCCGCCGCGCGACGCGCCGCTGACCGTGGGCGACCTGCTCGCCGCCTACGACCGGGCCACGGCGCTCAACACGGCCTACCTGATCCCGCACGGCACGGTCCGGTACGAGGTCATGGGCCCCTCCCCGCAGGCGCCCTCCCCCGAGGAGCTGCGCCGCATGCTGCGCCTGGTGGAGCAGGGGCTGGCCGACGGCGCGGCCGGGCTGTCCAGCGGGCTGGAGTACCTGCCCGGCCGCCACGCCACCGCCGCCGAGCTGGCCGCCCTGTGCGCGCCGCTGGGGCGCCTGCCGTACGTGACCCACATGCGGGCCTACGGCGAGCGGGCCGGGATCGGGATGGCCGAGGTCGTCGAGATCGCCCGGCGCTCCGGCGCCGCCATGCACGTCTCCCACCTGCACGGCCCGGCCGACGTGCTGCTGCCGCTGGTGGAGGACGCCCTCGCCCGCGATGTCGACCTGACCTTCGACACCTACCCCTACCTGCGCGGCAGCACGATCCTGGCGATGGTGGTGCTGCCGGAGTCGGTGCCCGCCGCCGAGGTCGACCGGGCGCTGGAGGTGCTGGAGTCCGACCGGCTCGACGACTGGTGGCCCACGCTGGCCGGCCTGTGGCCGCGACTGACGATCTCGCACGCCCCCGGGTACGGCTGGGCCGAGGGCATGGGCATGGTGGCCGCGGCCGAGCGGGCGCAGATGGAGCCCGCCGAGTTCTGCCGCAGGCTGCTGATCGACACCCGGCTGGAGGCGGGCGTCGTCTCCGCCCGGCCCGACGAGGGCCCGGCCGGCGAGGAGTCGGTCCGGCGGATCCTGCGCCACCCTTCGCACACGGGCGGCTCGGACGGCATCTACGTCGGCGGGCATCCGCACCCCCGCGGCTGGGGCGCCTTCGCCCGCTTCCTCGGCCGCCACGTGCGCGAGCTGGGCGACTGGAGTTGGGAGCAGGCCGTCGTGCACCTGGCCTCCCACCCGGCGCGGCGGTTCGGCCTGGACGACCGGGGGCTGGTGCGGCCCGGCTGCGTGGCCGACCTGATCGTGTTCGACCCGGTCACGGTCGCCGACCTGGCCACCTACGCCGCCCCGCGGACCCCGGCGACGGGCGTGGGGGAGGTGTTCGTCTCGGGGGAGCGCGTGCTGTCCGCGGGAGCGCTCACAGGAGCCCGGGCCGGGCGTGCGCTGCGGCCCGGCGGGGGATAAGGTCGGACGCGACAAAGGGGGGTGCTCGTCCGGTGGGGTCGATCTTCGACGGGTCGTACGAGTTTCCCCTGATGGTGCTGTACCGCGACGCGCTGGAGCACAACATCGCCACGATGGCGGCCTTCGCCCGCGACCACGGGCTGGAGCTCGCCCCGCACGTCAAGACCCACCTGTCACGCGAGATCGCGACGCGGCAGCTGCGCGCGGGCGCCTGGGGCCTGACGGTCGCCACCCCGCGGCAGGCCAGGGCCGCACGGGGCTTCGGCGCCTCGCGGATCATACTCGCCAACCAGGTCATGGATCCCGCCGGGCTGGCCTGGATCCGGCGCGAGCTGGACGCCGATCCCGGCTTCGAGCTGCTGAGCTTCGTCGACTCCAGGGAGAGCGTCGACGCGCTGCCGGCCCGTCCGGGGGCCAGGCCGTACCGGGTGCTGGTGGAGCTGGGCCACGCGGGCGGCAGGGCCGGGTGCCGGACCCTGGAGGAGCTGCTCGACCTGGTCGGCTACGTGCAGGCGGCCGACGGCGTCGAGGTGGCCGGGGTCGCCGGGTATGAGGGGGCGCTGAAGACGGCCGAGGAGGTGCGCGGCTACCTGCGGCGGCTGCAGGAGGCGGTCGAGCACCTGCGGGTGCGCGAGCCGATCCTCACCGTCGGCGGCAGCCAGTGGTTCGACGTCATCGGCCGCGAGCTGGTCGCCACCCAGGCCAGGATCGTGCTGCGCAGCGGCGCCTACGTCACCCACGACGACGGCTACTACCGCGACCGCACGCCGTTCAACCGGATCGAGGGCGAGCTGAAGCCCGCGCTGGAGATCTGGGCCCACGTGCTGTCCACCCCGGAGCCGGGGCTCGCCGTCGTGGGCATGGGCAAGCGCGACGCGCCCTACGACGAGGGGCTGCCCGTCCCGCGACGGCCCGGCGTGACCGTGGTCAAGATGCTGGACCAGCACACGATCGTCCGCGGGGACCTGCGAGTGGGCGAGCTGGTCGCCTTCGGCATCTCGCACCCGTGCACGGCCTTCGACAAGTGGCGTTCCATGCCGCTGATCGACGGGGACTACCAGGTTGTCGAGACGATAAGGATCGAGTTGTGAAGAAGGAACTGCGCTCCGACCAGGGCGCGCCGCCCGTCGGCGCCTACTCGCAGGGCCTCGTGGTCGGCGACTTCGTCTACACCTCCGGCATGGGGCCGCTCGACCCCGAGACGGGCGAGGTGGTCGGCGACGACATCGAGACCCAGACCCACCAGGTGATGAGGAACCTCGGCGCCGTCCTGGCCGCGCACGGGCTGGGGTACGACGACGTGATCAAGGCGACCGTGCACCTGCAGCACCTCAAGCGCGACTTCGCCAAGTACAACGAGGTGTACAAGTCGTACTTCACCCAGCCGTATCCGGTGCGGACGACCGTCGGCTCGGACCTCATGGACATCCTCGTGGAGATCGACTTCGTCGCCCACAAGGGCGATTAGGTTTCGCGAGGGCGCGACCGATAAACACAGCGCCGGCTGGAGGGAGGCAAAGAAACTGGACAGTTCGGTATTCGTTTTCGCCGAGGACCTGCGCGGCGAGGGCGTCGACAGGGTGCTCGACCGGGTGCGCGGGTACGGCGTGGCCGGGGTGACCGTCGGCGCCGTCCACCACGCCTCCCGCGACGTGACGCCCCACGGACTGTCCAAGCTGACCGTGCGCCACGACGGCGCCCACTTCCCCCTGCCCGGCGACCTGTTCGCCGGGCAGCGGCTCAGACCCCCGCAGGGGTACCCCGACGTGTTCGACGGGCTGCGCGAGGCCTGCCGTACCAGAGGGCTGAAGCTGCACGGCTGGACCGTGTTCCTGCGCAACGGCACCCTTGGCGCCGCCAACCCCGACGTGACCGTGCGCAACTGCTTCGGCGACCGCGGCTATCCCACCGACCTGTGTCCCGGGCACCCCGACGTACGGCAGTACGCCGTGTCGCTGGCCAGGGCGGTGGCCAGGCTCGGCGTGGACAGCGTGGTGGCCGAGTCGCTGCACTTCCGCCCGCTCAGGGCCGAGCGCTCGTTCGTGCCGCTGGGGCCGATGGACGCCTACCTGATGGCGCTGTGCTTCTGCGACTACTGCCTGAGCCGCGCCGCCGACCTGGGCGTGAACGCCACGGGGGCGCGTGAGGAGTGCGCCAGGATCGTGGGCGGGGTGCTCGACGGCGACTCGCCCGCGCAGGGCGAGGTCACCCGGGCGGCGCTGACCGCCTACGCCGGGCCGGAGGTGGTCGCCTACGCCCGCGCCCGGTCCGAGACGGTGACGTCGCTGGTGTCGGAGGTGGCGCAGGCGGTGGCGGCCGAGGGGTCGCGGCTGGTGTTCGTCGACTCCACGGGCGCGGTGAAGGGCTACCGGGACGGGCTGCCCACCCCGGGGCTGGCCGCGCACGACGCCTGGCAGTTCGGCGTGGACCTGGTGGCGCTGGGGGACCTGGTGCCGTCCTTCGCGGTGCTGGCGTACGCCCGCGACGCGGCCCGGGTGGCCGACGACGTGGGGGCCTACCTGCGGTCGGTCGGCAAGGACCGGGAGGTGCGGGCGGTGCTGCGGCCCGGATACCCCGACAGCGACTCGGCCGACCGGCTCGCCGCCAAGGTGCGGGCGGCCAAGGCGGCCGGGGCCTACGCGGTCGACTTCTACGCCTACGGGCTCATGCCGTACCCGGTGCTGGACCGGATTCCCGAGGCGCTGATCTGAGCTGATCTGAGGGGTGTTCAGCGGAGTTCGCCGAGCAGGAGCGGAAGCGCCCGCCGCAGCTCTCTGGTCCAGTACGGCCAGCTGTGGGTGCCCGGGCCGTAGAGGTTCGCGGTGACCTTGACCCCGGCTGCGCGGGCGGCCGCGACGAAGGCGCGGTTCTGCCGCTCGATGACCGCCTCGCCCTCGTCCTTCGGCGTTCCCTCGGGGTCCAGCGGCCCTTTCTCGCCGTTTCCGCAGGAGACGTAGACCGGGATGTCCCTGAGCCGGGCCACGAGCGCCATGGGGTTGCGCAGCGGGATGTCCTGGTCGCGCCACAGGTCGTGGGAGTTCTCGCCGGACTGGCGGGTGATCCAGTCGGCGTCGGCGCGGGAGACGTCGGTCAGGCCGGAGAACGAGGCAGCGGCCCGGAACATGCCGGGATGGCGGGCCGCGTAGGACAGCGCGCCGAAGCCGCCCATGGACAGCCCCGCGATCGCCCTGCGGTCGGTCGCGCCGTACCTGGTCTCGATGAGCCGGCGCAGCTCGGTGAGGTGGAAGGTCTCCCATTTCGGGCCGTTGACCCAGTCGGAGTAGAACCCGGCGCGCCCGCCCTCCGGGATCACCACGATGACGCCGGCGTCCTCGGTCAGCTCGCCGGCCCGGCCGAGGGTGATCCACTCGATCCGGGTGTGGCAGCAGCCCTCCAGTAGATACAGGACCGGCCAGCGGGTGCCGGGCCGCCATCCGGCGGGGAGCAGCACCTCGGCCGTGGCCGTACCCCGGAGGGCGGGTGATCGGAGGGTCAGCGTGACCTGGCGGCCCGATCTGATCTCCTGCAGTACGGCAAGCGCGGGCTCGGCCGGGTGCCGGGTGGGCGGGGGAGCGGCGCCGCAGGCGGGCGCGAGGAGGGCCAGGACAACCGTCGACAGCAGCAGGCGCAGCGGCACGCCGCGATTGTCGCGCGGCGGGGGCTTCCCGGCTACCGGGGCGGGATTCCCGGCTACCACGTCGGGGCTTCCCGGCTACTTTCGTCCCGCGAACGCCGTCACCGCTCCCAGGCCGAGGTAGACGATGCCGCTGACGTAGCGCAGCGCCCGCGCCTTGGCGGCCAGGCGGGTGCCCAGGGCGCCCGCGGCCAGGGCGTACATCATGTCCGACAGCAGCCCGAGCAGCATGAGGGTCACGCCGAGCACCATGATCTGGAGCGCCGGGGAACCGGCTCCGGTGTCCACGAACTGCGGCAGGAAGGCGAGGAAGAAGAGGGCGACCTTGGGGTTGAGGACGTTGACCAGGACGCCTTCGAGGAAGACCTTGCGCAGGGGCTGCGGGCGGACGGCGTGGGCGGCGGCGTCGTCCTTGCCGGTGAGCGCCCGGATGCCCAGGTAGACCAGGTAGGCGACGCCGACCCACTTGACGATGGAGAACAAGGTCGCCGACCGGCTGACGATCATGGACAGTCCGGTCGCGGCGGCGGCGATGTGGACGAGGGTGCCGACCTCGACGCCGAGGGCGCTGGCCACCCCCGCGGCTCGCCCCTGGGCCAGGCCGCGGGCGGCGATGTAGAGGTGGTTCGGGCCCGGGATGACGACCAGCGCGAGAGCGGCGACGGTGAACAGGGCGAGCGTAGTCAGGGAGATCATACTTAGGACAATATTTCGGCATTGGTCCGTACATAAGGTCCAATGCCACCCCGAATCTCTGGACCAATGCGGCGCGGGGCGTCCGGCTCCCTTTCCCCGGCGGGGCCGATCCGCGGTTCCTGGGACCCGCTGCTGGGACCGGCCTCTGGACGGCGGGGCTGTCGGCCGGGCATGGCATAGTGGCAAGCGTGACCGGGGTGCTGATCGGGCGACGCTCCGAGCTGGAGGCGCTGGTCCGCGTGCTCGAGGCGGCCGCGGCCGGCACCGCAGGCGTGGCCCTGGTCGGGGGCGACGCGGGCATCGGCAAGACCCGGCTCGTGACCGAGCTGACCGCCGAGGCCCGCCGCCGGGGCTTCACCGTGCTGGTCGGGCAGTGCGCCGAGCTCGGCGACGCCCTGCCGTACCTGCCGCTGATCGACGCGCTGCGCGAGCCGTCCATCCGGAGCGCGGTGGAGGCGCGGCCGATCCTGCGCGGGGAGATGCTCGACGGCGGCGCGTCCTCCGGGCTGACGCAGCAGCGGCTGTTCGGGTCGCTGCTGGAGCTGCTCGGCGAGGTGCAGCCCGTGGTGCTGGTGCTGGAGGACCTGCACTGGGCCGACCGCTCCACGCGCGACCTGCTGGTCTTCCTCAGCCGCATGGTGCAGACCGGGCAGGTGTGCGTGGTCGGCACCTATCGCACCGACGACCTGCACCGGCGCCATCCGCTGCGGCCCGTGCTGGCCGAGCTCCAGCGGCTGCCCACGGTGAGCGTGCTGGAGCTGCGCCCGCTCGGCCCATCGGAGATGTCCGACTTCGTGGCCTCCATGGGCGAGGTACGGCCGGCCGTGCTGTCCCAGGTCGTGGCCCGCGCGGAGGGCAACCCGTTCTACGCCGAGGAGCTGCTGGCGGCGGCCAACGAGGGCGAGTCCCTGCCCGACGGGCTGGCCAGCCTGCTCATGTCCCGGGTCGAGGTGCTGTCGGAGGCCGGCCAGCGGGTCCTGCGCGCCGCGGCGGTGGCCGGGCGCCGGGTCGAGGACTCGCTGCTGCGCGAGGTCACCGGCCTGGACGTGGGCGAGTTCGAGCAGGCCGTGCGCGAGATCGTCTCACGCGGGCTGCTGCGGGTCGACGGGTACGGCTACGCCTTCCGCCACGCCCTGCTCCAGGAGGCCGTCTACACCGACCTGCTGCCCGGCGAGCGCACCCGGCTCCACGCGGCCTTCGCCAAACTGCTCACCTCGCCCGCCGAGCTGGCGCACCACCACCTCGCCAGCCACGACCTGGCGGGAGCCCTGGCGGCCTCCGCCGAAGCGGGCCGGCTGGCCGAGCGCCTCGGCGCGCCCGCGGAGGCCCACCGGCACTACGACCAGGTCCTCAGCCTGTGGGACCGCGTCGACGACCCGGCCCGCCTGGCGGGGGAGGAGCGCCTCACGCTGGCGCTGCGCAGCGCGATCACGGCCGCCGACTCCGGCGACAACCACCGCGCCGTCACCCGGCTGCGCGCCCTGCCGCCCACCTCCGAGGTCAACGAACGGCTGGCGTACTACCTCTACGAGATCGACCAGAACGACGCCGCGATCGCGGCGGCGGAGGCAGCCGTCGAAACCGCCGGCGACGACGTCATGCGGGCGCGTGCGCTGGCGACGCTGGCCCGCTGCCTGGGGTGGACCCCGCGCCACGAGGAGGCGCGGACCATCGCGCAGGAGGCGCTCGAGGTCGCGCGGGCCGCGGGCGCCCGCGACGCGGAGGTGAGCGCGCTGATCAGCCTGGCCGTCTTCGACGAGCTCGAAGGCCGCCACGCCGAGGCGCAGGAGCTGCTGAACGCGGCGCTGGAGAAGCCCTCGGGCGACCTGGCGATCGACCTGCGCGCCCAGTTCATCCGCGCCCGCATCGCCTTCGACGCCGGCGACCTGGCCTGCGCCGCCGAGGCGGTCGACCGCGGCATCCGCCGGGCCCGGGAGACGGGGCTGACCTGGAGCACGTACGGCACGGACCTGCGCTTCCTGGGCTTGCTCATCCACTACGTCGCCGGCGAGTGGGACCAGGCCGCCGCCGTGGCCGCCGGGTTCCCCATGCGAGTCGGCACGGTCCCCGAGGCCACGCTGTCCTCCTACGCGCTCTTCCTCGAGGTCGCCAGGGGCGCTCCCCAGGTCGAGGACCGCCTGCGCTGGCTGCGGCCGTTCTGGAGCGACAGCTTCATCGCCTATATCTCGCGCGGCCTGGCGGCGGAGCGGGCCCTGTGGAACGGCGAGCCCGCCGCCGCGCTGGAGCACATCCGCGCCGTCCTGGACGTGCTCGACCGCACGGACGCGGGCGTGGTCCGCATCGCCGCCACCGGCCTGGCCGCGCTCGCCGACCTCGGCACCGCCGACGACGCCGACGACTTCCTGGCCAGGGCCCGCCACGCCTTCACCACCGGGCCCACCGGGCAGCCGATCACGATGGGGCCGGAGGGGCGGGCCTGGATGCTGCGCGCCGAGGCCGAGTGGGAGCGGGCGCACGGCCGCTACGACCCCGGCAAGTGGCGCTCCGCCGTACAAGCCTTCGACTACGGGTTCGTCTACGAGGCCGCGCGCTCTCGCCGGCGGCTCGCCGAGGCGCTGCTCACCACCGGCGACCGCGACGCGGCCCAGGCCGAGTGGGGCCACGCCCGTGACACGGCGCTGCGGCTGCGGGCCACGCCGTTGCTGGAAGCCCTGGAGGACTTCGGGCGGCGCGCCCGTTTCGTGGAGCGGAGCGCTTCGGGGACGGGCCTCACCTCACGGGAGCTGGAGGTGCTCGCCCTGGTCGCCGAGGGCCTGCAGAACCGCGAGATCGCCGAGCGGCTGTTCATCGCGCAGAAGACGGTGAGCGTGCACGTCTCGAACATCTTGGCCAAGCTCGGCGTCTCGACTCGCACACAGGCCGCCGCCGAAGGCCGCCGGCTCGGTCTCGTCTAACGGGTGGCCGAGGCACCCATGTGTGGGCGTCGGCAGGACCTTCATGCGCCGGACGACGGCTTCACCGGCAGCGCACGAGGGTTCCGGACCTCACGAGAGACCCGCGCTCCGGTCACCGGCCGCGGCCAGCTCCCGGACGATCCTGATCAGCTCGGCCGGATCGAACGGCTTGGTCAGGTAGGCGTCCACCCCCAGGCCCAACCCCCGCCTCTTGTCCTCCTCCTGCGCCCTCGCGGTGATCAGAAGCACCTTGATGTGCCTGGTCTCCTCGTCCGTCCTCAGCCTGGTCGCGGTGACCCACCCGTCCAGGCGCGGCATCATCACATCCAGCGTGACGACGTCCGGCCTGACGTCGAGCACCCGATCCAGGCAGTCCTGCCCGTCCGTCGCCGTCTCGACCTCGAACCCCTCGAGGGTCAGATTGACCGCGATCAGCTGACGGATCACTTCGTCGTCGTCGACGACCAGAACTTTGCCGAGTACCTCGCCCACGGGCGCCAAGCTAGCTCCTGCGACGGCCTTCCCGTGCGGTTTTCCGCGGATGTGGGGCGGAGGATTATCTCGGTCCCGAGTGGTGGGCGGATGCTGGTAGCCTTATGCAGGCATCGCTCCCGTAGCTCAGGGGATAGAGCACCGGCCTCCGGAGCCGGGTGCGCAGGTTCGAATCCTGCCGGGAGCACCAGATCGCAGCCAGGCCAGACACCGTCTGACCTGGCTTTTCTCTTGTTGCACCAGGTTTTCGATCTTGCCGCCTTACGCCGCAGGATGACGTCCTGTGACAGGTTGCGCGATCCATACGCGATCCATGAGCCTTTTTCATCCTCTCGCGACCTCGTAGTTCTGCAGGACG
>NZ_MSZZ01000023.1 GCF_002093975.1 Thermoactinospora rubra | reverse complement strand
CTGGAGACGCATCTGGGCTGGATCGCCGCCCAGGGCTGGGACATCTCCGGCATCGAGGAGGCCTGGGCCCAGCGCCTCAAGGAGCGCGACGCCGAGCGGGTCGAGCCGCGCACCAACGTCGCCACCCCGGTCTTCGACGGCGCCCACGAGGAGGAGATCGTCGGCCTGCTCAACAACACCCTGCCCAACCGCGACGGCGACCGCCTGGTCATGGAGTCGGGCAAGGCGCGGCTGTTCGACGGCCGCACCGGCGAGCCGTTCCCGTACCCGATCGCGGTCGGCTACATCTACATCCTCAAGCTGCTGCACCTGGTGGACGACAAGATCCACGCCCGGTCGACCGGCCCGTACTCGATGATCACCCAGCAGCCGCTGGGCGGTAAGGCGCAGTTCGGCGGGCAGCGCTTCGGCGAGATGGAGGTGTGGGCGCTGGAGGCCTACGGCGCCGCCTACGCCCTGCAGGAGCTGCTGACCATCAAGTCCGACGACGTGCTGGGCCGGGTGAAGGTCTACGAGGCCATCGTCAAGGGCGAGAACATCCCCGAGCCCGGCATTCCCGAGTCCTTCAAGGTGCTCATCAAGGAGATGCAGTCGCTGTGCCTCAACGTCGAGGTGCTCTCCAGCGGCGGCATGTCCATCGAGATGCGCGACACCGACGAGGACGTCTTCCGCGCCGCGGAGGAGCTCGGCATCGATCTGGCACGCCGCCCGAACGAGGGCGCGATGTCGGTCGACGAGGTCTGATCAAAAAGGGGAAACTAAGTGCTCGACGTCAACTTCTTCGACGAGCTACGCATTGGCCTCGCCACTGCCGACGACATCCGCCAGTGGTCGCACGGCGAGGTGAAGAAGCCGGAGACCATCAACTACCGGACTCTCAAGCCGGAGAAGGACGGGCTCTTCTGCGAGAAGATCTTCGGCCCCACCCGCGACTGGGAGTGCTACTGCGGCAAGTACAAGCGCGTCCGCTTCAAGGGCATCATCTGTGAGCGCTGCGGCGTCGAGGTGACCCGCGCCAAGGTGCGCCGCGAGCGGATGGGCCACATCGAGCTGGCCGCGCCGGTCACGCACATCTGGTACTTCAAGGGCGTGCCCTCGCGCCTGGGCTACCTGCTGGACCTGGCGCCGAAGGACCTGGAGAAGGTCATCTACTTCGCCGCCTACATGATCACGCATGTCGACACCGAGATGCGTGAGCGCGACCTGCCCTCGCTGGAGGCCAAGGTCTCCGTCGAGCGGCAGCACATCGAGCAGCGCCGCGACGCCGAGATCGAGGCGCGCCAGAAGAAGCTCGAGGCCGACCTGGCCGAGCTGGAGGCCTCCGGCGCCAAGGGCGACCAGCGCCGCAAGGTGCGCGAGGGCGCCGAGCGCGAGATGCGGCAGATCCGCGACCGCGCCCAGCGCGAGCTCGACCGCCTCGAGGAGGTCTGGACCCGCTTCAAGAACCTCAAGGTCCAGGACCTCGAGGGCGACGAACTGCTCTACCGCGAGATGCGCGACCGCTTCGGCCGCTACTTCCGCGGCGGCATGGGCGCCCAGGCCATCAAGGAGCGGCTGGAGAGCTTCGACCTGGAGGCCGAGGCCGAGGCGCTGCGCGAGACCATCCGCACGGGCAAGGGCCAGAAGAAGGCCCGCGCGCTCAAGCGGCTGAAGGTGGTGTCGGCGTTCCTCAACACCACCAACACGCCCATGGGCATGGTGCTCGACTGCATCCCGGTCATCCCGCCGGACCTGCGGCCGATGGTGCAGCTCGACGGTGGCCGCTTCGCCACCTCCGACCTGAACGACCTCTACCGCCGGGTCATCAACCGGAACAACCGCCTCAAGAGGCTGCTCGACCTCGGCGCGCCCGAGATCATCGTCAACAACGAGAAGCGGATGCTCCAGGAGGCCGTCGACTCGCTGTTCGACAACGGCCGCCGCGGCCGCCCGGTCACCGGTCCCGGCAACCGCCCGCTGAAGTCCCTCAGCGACATGCTGAAGGGCAAGCAGGGCCGCTTCCGCCAGAACCTGCTGGGCAAGCGAGTCGACTACTCCGGCCGTTCGGTCATCGTCGTCGGCCCGCAGCTCAAGCTGCACCAGTGCGGCCTGCCCAAGCAGATGGCGCTGGAGCTGTTCAAGCCGTTCGTGATGAAGCGCCTGGTCGACCTCAACCACGCGCAGAACATCAAGTCGGCCAAGCGGATGGTGGAGCGGGCCAAGCCGGTCGTGTGGGACGTCCTGGAGGAGGTCATCACCGAGCACCCGGTGCTGCTCAACCGTGCGCCCACCCTGCACCGCCTGGGCATCCAGGCCTTCGAGCCGCAGCTGGTCGAGGGCAAGGCCATCCAGATCCACCCGCTCGTCTGCACCGCGTTCAACGCGGACTTCGACGGCGACCAGATGGCCGTGCACCTGCCGCTGTCGGCCGAGGCCCAGGCCGAGGCGCGCATCCTGATGCTGTCGACCAACAACATCCTCAAGCCGGCCGACGGCAAGCCCGTGACGATGCCCACCCAGGACATGGTCATCGGCCTGTACTGGCTGACCACCATGTCCGAGGGCGGCAAGGGCGAGGGCCGGGTCTTCGGCTCGGTGGCCGAGGCGCAGATGGCCTTCGACCGCCGCGAGCTGGACATCCAGGCCAAGATCCAGGTCCGGCTCAAGGACGTCGTGCCGCCCCGCGACTGGGTGGCGCCCGAGGGCTGGGAGCCGGGCGACCCGATCCGGCTGGAGACCACCTTCGGCCGCTGCCTGTTCAACGAGACGCTGCCGGACGACTACCCCTTCGTCAACTTCCAGGTCGGCAAGAAGCAGCTGTCCACGATCGTCAACGAGCTGGCGGAGAAGTACCAGAAGGTCGAGGTCGCCGCCGCGCTCGACGCGCTCAAGGACGCCGGCTTCCGCTGGGCGACCCGCTCCGGCGTCACGATCGCCATCGAGGACGTCGTCGCGCCGCCCAACAAGGCCGAGATCATGGAGAACTACGAGCGCCGGGCCGACAAGGTCCAGCGCGAGTACGAGCGCGGCCTGATCACCGACGAGGAGCGCCGCCAGGAGCTCATCGAGATCTGGACCCACGCCACCGCGGACGTCGAGACCGACATGGTCAATGCGTTCCCGGCGACGAACCCGGTCTGGATGATGGTCAACTCCGGCGCCCGCGGTAACAAGATGCAGGTACGGCAGATTGCCGGCATCCGCGGCCTGGTGTCCAACACCAAGGGTGAGACGATCCCGCGGCCGATCAAGGCCTCCTTCCGCGAGGGCCTGTCGGTGCTGGAGTACTTCATCTCCACCCACGGCCAGCGGAAGGGTCTGGCCGACACCGCGCTGCGCACCGCCGACTCGGGTTACCTGACCCGTCGTCTGGTGGACGTGGCGCAGGACGTCATCATCCGCGAGATCGACTGCGGCACCGACCGGGCGGTCCCGCTCCACGTCGGCGAGCGCGACGCGGCGGGCAACCTGGTCAAGGCCGAGAACGCCGAGTCCAACGTGCACGGCCGCATCCTGGCCGAGGACGTCGTGGTCGACGGCAAGGTCATCGTGGCGGCCGGGACGGACATCACCGACGCCCACGTGACCAAGCTGGTCGAGGCGGGCGTCGAGACGATCCGCACCCGCAGCGCGCTGGTCTGCGAGTCCAAGATCGGTGTCTGTGCGATGTGCTACGGCCGTTCGCTGGCCACCGGCAAGCTCGTCGACGTCGGCGAGGCGGTCGGCATCATCGCCGCCCAGTCGATCGGTGAGCCGGGCACGCAGCTGACCATGCGGACCTTCCACACCGGTGGTGTGGCCGGCGCGGACATCACCCACGGTCTGCCCCGTGTCACGGAGCTGTTCGAGGCGCGCATCCCCAAGGGTGTCGCCCCGATCTCCGAGGCCTCCGGCCGGGTCCGCATCGACGAGACCGACAAGACCCGCAAGATCGTCATCGTTCCCGACGACGGTTCCGACGAGGTCGCCTACCCGGTCTCGATGCGTGCGCGCCTGCTCGTCTCCGAGGGGCAGCACGTCGAGGTCGGCCAGCAGCTCGTCGCCGGTGCGGTCAACCCGAACGAGGTCCTGCGCATCCTCGGCCCGCGTGCGGTCCAGCTGCACCTGGTCGCCGAGGTTCAGCAGGTGTACCGCTCGCAGGGTGTGTCGATCCACGACAAGCACATCGAGATCATCGTCCGGCAGATGCTCAAGCGCGTGAACGTGCTGGAGTCGGGTGACACCGACCTGCTGCCCGGTGAGCTCGTCGAGCGTCCGCGCTTCGAGCAGATGAACCGCGAGACCGTCGCCGAGGGCGGCCAGCCCGCCTCCGGCCGTCCGGTCCTCATGGGCATCACCAAGGCCTCGCTCGCCACCGAGTCGTGGCTGTCGGCGGCCTCCTTCCAGGAGACCACCAGGGTCCTGACGGACGCGGCCATCCACGCCAAGTCCGACTCGCTCCTGGGCCTGAAGGAGAACGTCATCATCGGTAAGCTCATCCCGGCCGGGACGGGCATGCCGCAGTACCGCAACGTGCGGGTGGAGCCGACCGAGGAGGCCAAGGCGGCGATGTACACCGTCGGCGGCTACGACGGCTCGGCGGCGGACTACACCTTCGGCACGGGCAGCGGCGAGGCGGTTCCGCTGGAGGAGTACGACTTCGGCCAGTACAACCGTTGACCGGTGAGCTGACGGGGCCGGCTTCACGCTGACCCCACGGCGAGCGCCCGGGAGGTTCTCCTCCCGGGCGCTCTTTCGTGTGTACGGCGTGGCGGACGGAAAGGCGTGGGCCTTGCGCCTGGCGGTGGTCGGGTTGGAGGCGTGGGCTTTGCCGGGCTGGAAGGTTCGGGCCTTCGCCGGTGGCGCGCTTCGCGCATGGCCGCCTTCGAGCTGTGCCTTGCGCGCTGGCCCGCTTCACTCGGGCTCGCTCGCGCCTGAAGGCGATCCCTCGCGGGCCTTCACCCCGGGCCTGAAGGCCGGGGCACTGCCGCCGTTTCCGGTAGCACTCGTGAAGAACCCGGAAGTATCCTGATCAAGTGACTGCCGGGTCGGCTGAATGCCGTGACACAGAGAGGCGCCCGGCTGGATCGTGATCACCTGGCGGGCCAGGGGCCCGCCCTTCCTCCACGCTCTCGCACCGCAGACGTCGTGGAGGAAGGAGGTGAATACATGTCCAGCATGGAACACGAGGTCCCGTTGCCGGCGTGGACCGAGTTCGTGAGCCGCCACAGTGCGGGCGGTACCCTGCGCGGCAGGGTGACCCAGGTCATGCCGTTCGGCGCGTTCGTCGAGGTCGCGGATGGAATCCAGGGACTTCTCCCGCAATCGGCATGGGCGGGCCGGCCTGAGCCCGGAGCGGAGATCTCGGTCAAGATCGCAGTTCTCGATCTCGACAGGCGGCGCATGAGCCTGTCGCAGGTGTGACCGGGCGAGGGTGGTGGAGGACGATCCGTCTCCACCACCCTCACAGACGGCTCAGGAGACGGGCTTCGACGGCAATTCCCGTCCCTTCCATGCCTTCGGCGATGCCGCATCCGATCCGTGCCGGCCAGAGGACGGCCTTGACCATGCTCCACCCACCGCACACCCGTCCTGATCCAGGTGGCCAGCGAGCCGAGGAGCGCGAGGGGCGCCAGCCCCTCGCCCCGGGGCGTGGGGTGCGCCGCCAGGCGCACTCCGCAAAACACAGCCCGAGCCCCAAGGCGCGAAGCGCCCCACGACGAGGACCCCGCCCCTCGCGAGAAGCGCCAAACCCTCACACAACACCGCCCGAAGCCGACCGCGCGAAGCGCGCCGGCAGCGAAGGCCCACACTCTCGGAAGCGGGAGATGCCGCCGAGACGAAAGGCCCGCCCAGGCCCAAGACGCCTCAGATGCTTCGGCCGCTGAGGGCTCGCGCCACCGTGAGGCTGTCCTCAAAGATGTGATAACGGGTGATCAGCCCGTCCTCGACCGTGAGGCGCAGGGCGAACGGCGACGTGTAAGCAACGCCGCTCTCCCTCACGGTCTGCGCGATCGTGCCGAACACGACGGCGTCCGGCCCGTCGACGAGGATCCGGTCCACCGACGTGCCGTTCAGCTCCGGCACATGGTGGGCCTCCAACGAGCGGAAATGGTCGGCCACGTCCGCCCGCTTCTCCCGGGGCCGGATCCACGGCACCGCCGGATGTCCCTCGTCCGGCCAGGAAAGCTGCCAGTCGACCGGCTCGGCGAACAGGTCCGCCGTGCGGTCGTGATCGCCTTCCACCAGCCGCCGCAGCAGTTCTTCCACGATTTCCCGGGTCTCGGTAGCCATGCCGCAAGCCTCTCGCGCTCCGCCGACGCCCGTCGATTACCTCCGAGGTAGCGCCGGATGCGCCGCCTCACCCCCGCAGGGCCCGGAACACGGCCGCGACCAGCCGCTGGTTCTCCACGGCGCCCCCGCCTCCACCGACCGCGAACCGCCGCCGCGTGTAGCTGTAGGCGACGCCGCTGCGCGGGTCGGCGAACGACTGCGCCCCCACCGCGCCGCTGTGCCCGAACGCGTCGGGCCCCAGCTCCGGGTACCGCTTCCCCTGGGCCTCGAACCCCAGCAGGAAGTGGTCCTCCTCCCCGGTCACCAGGTCCGGGCCGGGCGAGTGCGGCTTGGTGAACTCGGTCAGGACGGCGGAGCCGAGGAGGGGCGGGCGCCCGTCCACCTCACCGATGGCCGCGGCGTACATCTTCGCGAGCCCCCGGGCGTTGCCGACGCTGCCAGAAGAGGCCGGCCCGAGAGCGCGTACGGCGCGGCTGTTGGCGAACTCCACCAGGTCGGTCGGCGGCGTGGCGTTGAGGTTGAAGGCGATGCCGGTGAGGCTGCCCGGCTCCGGTGCGCCCGCGTCGAGCACGCCCTCGGCGGGCTGCACCGGCACGTACCGCGGCTCCTGGTCCTCCGGGAGGCCCAGATAGAGGTCCAGGCCGTACGGCAGGCGCACCCGGTCGCGGTAGAGCTCCTGGATGGACCGCCCGGTCACGCGCCGGACGACCTCGCCGGTGAGCGCGCCGATCACGAAGGCGTGGTAACCATACGCGCTTCCCGGCCGCCAATAGGGCCGCTGTCCGGCCAGCCGTTCTGCGAGCAGCCGGTCGTCGGCCAGCTCCGCCGTACCGAAACCGCCCTCCACCCCGATCAGGCCGGCACGGTGGGCCAGCA
This sequence comes from Thermoactinospora rubra, assembly GCF_002093975.1. GTDB lineage: Bacteria > Actinomycetota > Actinomycetes > Streptosporangiales > Streptosporangiaceae > Nonomuraea > Nonomuraea rubra_A. Next base: position 197,835 of record NZ_MSZZ01000023.1, on the reverse strand, counting down.
GGTCGCGCAGGGTGAGCCCGCCCTTGCCCTCGGCGGCGAACTCGGGCCAGTAGGCGGCCACCGGGCGGTCGAGATCGAGCACGCCGTCCTGGACCAGCATCGCCACCACCAGGTGGGCCGCGCCCTTGCCGGAGGAGTACAGGCCGAGCAGCGCGTCGCGTGGAAGGCCGGACCACAGGTCGGCCACCGGCCTGCCGTGGTGGTACACGGCCAGCTGCGCGCCCAGCCCGGGCTCGGCGGCGACGACGGCCGCGAACTCCGCACGGACCTGTTCGAATCCTTCGGCCACGATGCCTTCGACAACGATGTCATCTCTCATGGTCCACGACCATATAGTCACTAATATTGACAGTCAAGATTAGTGACTAAGTTCGGGCATCAGGCCAAGAACCGCAGCAGACCTCAGGCGCGGTTCAGCCCAGATCGCGCGGGTGTCGTACGGCGGCCCGCCGCGCGTCCACCTCGATCTCGATCTTCATGCGGGGATCGGCGAGACCGCACACGAGCATCGTGGCGGCCGGCCGTACCTCGCCGAAGTAGCGGCGTAGCACCGGCCAGCAGGGCTCGAAGTCGGCGCGGTCGGGCAGCAGGTACCGCACCCGCACCACGTCGGCGAAGGCGCACCCCGCTTCGGCCAGCGCCGCCCCGATGTTGCGCAGGCACTGCTCGGCCTGCTCCACCACGTCGTCGGAGATGGTCATGGTGGCGTAGTCGAACCCGGTCGTCCCGGACACGTGCACCCGGTCGCCGTCGACCACAGCGCGGGCATAGCCGATCTGCTCCTCGAAGGCCGAGCCGCTGAGGATCGCGCGTCGCTCCGTCATGCGGCGCACGCTACGGGGCCTGCGCGGATACGTCTAATACAGCCACAGGCATCGCCTGATATCTCTAGAGGTATGGAGCGGCCCGAGCTTCCCCTGGCGCAGCTGCACGCCTTCGTCGTGCTCGCCGAGGAGCTCCACTTCGGCCACGCGGCCGCCCGCCTGGGCATCGCCCAGCCACCGTTGAGCCAGCAGATCCGCCGCTTGGAGGACAAGGTCGGGCACGCGCTGTTCAGCCGCGAGCCGGGGCGCGTCACCCTCACTCCGGCGGGCCGCGAGCTGCTGCCCGCCGCCCGGCGAGCCCTCGCCGACCTCGCGGACGGCCTGGCCGCGGCCCGGGCCGCGGGCAGCGGCCGGGCGGGCCGCCTGCGGATCGGCTTCGCCGCCTCCCTGGCCTTGACCGTCCTGCCCGGCCTGCTGCGCGACTTCCGGCAGCGCTTCCCCGGCGTGCGCCTGGACATCCGCGAGATGACCACCGCGCCGCAACTGGCCGCCCTGTGCGACAAGAGCATCGACATCGGCCTGCTGCGCGAACCGCCCGCCGACGAGGCCGAGCTCAGCTTCAGGACCATCCTCACCGAGCCCTTCGTGGCCGTGCTGCCGGCCGCCCACCCGCTGGCCGCCCAGCGGACCGTACGGCTGGCGCAGCTGGCGGGCTCGCCCTTCGTGCTGCTGCCCCGCGCGGCCGGCCCTCGCCTGCACGACCAGATCGTCGGCCTGTGCGCCGCGGCGGGTTTCACACCCCAGGTGGCCCAGCACGCGGTGGAGTGGCAGACCGTGTGCGCCCTGGTCGAGACCGGCCTGGGCGTCTCCCTGGCTCCGGCGAGCATCCGGCGCATCCGCCTCAAGGGGGTCGCCTTCCGCGGGATCGAGCCCGGCGCCGCCCGCACCAGGGTCGCGGTCGGCTGGCGGACACACGACCGGAACCCCCTGGTCGCCCATCTGCTGGCGACCGTCAGCCAAGACCGTCCCGACGTGTCCCAGCCGCCGCAACCGGGGCACGACGCGCTCCCATGACGAGAATCACCCCTTGACGAAGTCCCGGCGCGCGGCGAATGTGGTCGGAAGCCGCGTGGTTCCGGGTAAACTAGGTCCGGGTCTGATAGCGGTCGGGGACACAACCGGCCGCGCTACCACGACACGAAGGTACGGCCGCCCCTCGAGGGCGGTCGTTGGCTGCGGCTGTTTTGACGTGCTGCGCTGGGCTAGGTAGTCTTGCCCTTCGTGCCCGTGGGTTCATGGGCTCTCACGCATGCGCTCGCACCGCTGAAGGCGGCGCCGGGCGGGGCGTGACCTCCCCCCGCGAAAGACCGCGCAGGGCGTGGCTCGAGGAGAGCGCGACACGCCCGACCGCGTGGGTCGAAGCGGGGGAGAAAATAGCAGGTCATGACACCGGCAGCACCTGCAAAATGGACGACTGGCGAGAGGTCGGCGAACGGGAGACGAACCCGATCGGTGGTCTCGGACCGGACATGACGTAGTACCGGCCAAGGCACGAAACGGAGTGGCAGTGCCCACTATTCAGCAGTTGGTCCGAAAGGGCCGGCAGGACAAGGTCGCCAAGACCAAGACTCCTGCCCTGAAGGGGAGTCCGCAGCGACGCGGCGTTTGCCAGCGCGTCTACACCACGACGCCCAAGAAGCCGAACTCGGCTCTGCGCAAGGTGGCGCGTGTGCGCCTCACCAACGGCATCGAGGTGACCGCCTACATCCCCGGTGTGGGCCACAACCTGCAGGAGCACTCGATCGTGCTCGTGCGTGGCGGTCGTGTGAAGGACCTGCCGGGTGTTCGCTACAAGATCATCCGCGGCACGCTCGACACCCAGGGTGTCAAGAACCGCAAGCAGGCTCGTTCCCGTTACGGCGCGAAGTTGGAGAAGAAGTAATGCCTCGTAAGGGTTCTCCCGGCCGCCGTCAGCTGATGGCCGACCCGGTGTACAACTCGCCGCTGGTCACCGCCCTGATCAACAAGGTGCTGCTCGACGGCAAGCGCTCGATCGCCCAGTCGATCGTCTACGGCGCCCTCGAGGGCTGCCGCGAGAAGACCGGCAACGACCCGGTCGTCACGCTCAAGCGCGCCCTCGACAACGTCAAGCCCACCCTCGAGGTCCGCAGCCGCCGTGTCGGTGGCGCGACCTACCAGGTCCCGGTCGAGGTCCGCGCCTCCCGCAGCACCACCCTGGCGCTGCGCTGGCTGGTGCAGTACTCCCGGGCCCGCCGTGAGAAGACCATGACCGAGCGCCTGATGAACGAGCTCCTCGACGCCAGCAACGGCCTCGGGGCGAGCGTGAAGAAGCGTGAGGACACGCACAAGATGGCCGAGTCAAACAAGGCCTTCGCCCACTACCGCTGGTGACCCCGGCGGGATCCACGAGACGACGAGGACGCGAGACAAGTGGCCGCTACGACCGCTCTTGACCTGGCCAAGGTCCGCAATATTGGGATCATCGCCCATATTGACGCGGGCAAGACCACCACGACCGAGCGCATCCTGTTCTACACCGGCATCAACTACAAGATCGGTGAGGTCCATGAGGGCGCTGCCACCATGGACTGGATGGAGCAGGAGCAGGAGCGCGGCATCACCATCACCTCCGCCGCGACGACCTGCCAGTGGAACGGTCACACGATCAACCTCATCGACACCCCTGGCCACGTCGACTTCACCATCGAGGTCGAGCGCAACCTCCGCGTCCTCGACGGTGCCGTCACCGTCTTCGACGGTGTGGCCGGTGTCGAGCCGCAGTCCGAGACGGTGTGGCGGCAGGCTGACCGCTACAACGTCCCGCGTATCTGCTTCGTGAACAAGATGGACCGCGTCGGCGCGGAGTTCCACCGCTGCGTCGACATGATGGTCAACCGGCTCAACGCCACCCCGGCGGTCGTCCAGCTCCCGCTGGGCGTCGAGGCCAGCTTCAAGGGCGTCATCGACCTGGTCCGGATGAAGGCCCTGGTCTGGAGCGAGGACACCCCCAAGGGCGAGATGTACGACATCGTCGACATCCCGGCCGACCACGCCGAGATCGCCCGCGAGTGGCACGACCGCCTGGTCGAGACCGTCGCCGAGAACGACGACGAGCTGATGGAGATGTTCCTCGAGGCCCAGGAGCCGACCGAGGAGCAGCTGGTCGCGGCCATCCGCCGCGCGACCATCTCCGGCTCCATCAACCCGGTCCTGTGCGGCACCGCGTTCAAGAACAAGGGCGTGCAGCCCCTGCTCGACGCGATCGTCGCCTACCTCCCCGCGCCGACCGACATCCCGGCCTTCAAGGGCCACGCGGTGGGCGACGAGGAGAAGGTCATCGAGCGTCACGCGGACCCGAACGAGCCGTTCGCCGCCCTCGCCTTCAAGATCATGAGTGACCCGCACCTGGGCAAGCTCACCTACCTGCGGATCTACTCCGGTCAGCTGGAGGCGGGCCAGCAGGTGCTCAACTCGGTCAAGGGCAAGAGGGAGCGCATCGGCAAGATCTACCAGATGCACGCGAACAAGCGCGAGGAGCGCCCGAGCGCGAGCGCCGGTCAGATCGTCGCCGTCATGGGCCTGAAGGACACCACGACGGGTCACACGCTGTGCGACCCGAACGACCCGGTGGTCCTGGAGTCCATGACGTTCCCCGCGCCCGTCATCAACGTGGCCGTGGAGCCCAAGACCAAGGGCGACCAGGAGAAGCTGTCGACCGCGATCCAGCGGCTGGCCGAGGAGGACCCGTCCTTCCGCGTCCACCGCGACGAGGAGACCGGCCAGACGATCATCTCCGGCATGGGCGAGCTCCACCTGGAGATCATCGTCGACCGCATGCGCCGCGAGTTCAAGGTCGAGGCCAACGTCGGCCGCCCGCAGGTCGCCTACCGCGAGACCATCCGCCGCAAGGTGGAGAAGGTCGAGTACACCCACAAGAAGCAGACCGGCGGCTCCGGCCAGTTCGGTCGCGTCATCATCGACCTGGAGCCGCTGGGCGAGGGCAACGACGGCTACGAGTTCGTCAACAACGTGACCGGTGGTCGCATCCCGCGCGAGTACATTCCGTCGGTCGATGCGGGTTGCCAGGAAGCCGCCGAGTTCGGCGTGCTGGCCGGCTACCCGATGGTCGGGGTGAAGGTCACCCTGCAGGACGGTGCCTACCACGAGGTGGACTCCTCCGAAATGGCCTTCAAGATCGCCGGCTCGATGGCCTTCAAGGAGGCCGCGAGGAAGGCGGACCCCGTGCTCCTCGAGCCCATGATGTCCGTCGAGGTCACCACGCCCGAGGAGTACATGGGAGATGTCATCGGCGACCTCAACAGTCGCCGGGGGCAGATCCAGGCGATGGACGAGCGGGCCGGCGCCCGCGTCGTCAGGGCGCTCGTGCCGCTGTCTGAGATGTTCGGCTACGTGGGTGACCTGCGTAGCAAGACGCAGGGGCGCGCGAGCTACACCATGCAGTTCGACTCCTACGCTGAGGTGCCCCCGGGCATCGCCAAGGAGATCGTCGCGAAGGCCCGGGGCGAATAGCCCAAGGTCCCGATGGGGGCCGAGCGATCCGGTACGGCCCAGCCGTACCAGACCGCGACACCGGTTCCCGGGCGTGGCCCCTCGGGGACACGCCGTCAAGGGGTTCGGGAAGTCCCGGGCCCGGCTGAAGACGAAGTCAGTCAGATTCTCTAAGGAGAGAACCAGTGGCTAAGGCCAAGTTCGAGCGGACTAAGCCGCACGTGAACATCGGCACCATTGGGCACATCGACCACGGCAAGACCACTCTGACCGCGGCGATCACCAAGGTGCTCCACGAGCGTTACCCGGAGCTTAACGAGGCGACCCCGTTCGACAAGATCGACAAGGCGCCGGAGGAGAAGGCCCGCGGTATCACCATCTCCATCGCGCACGTCGAGTACCAGACCGAGAAGCGCCACTACGCTCACGTGGACTGCCCCGGTCACGCCGACTACGTCAAGAACATGATCACCGGTGCCGCCCAGATGGACGGCGCGATCCTGGTGGTCGCGGCGACCGACGGCCCGATGCCCCAGACGAAGGAGCACGTCCTCCTGGCCCGCCAGGTCGGCGTCCCCTACATCGTCGTGGCGCTGAACAAGGCCGACATGGTCGACGACGAGGAGATCCTGGAGCTCGTCGAGCTCGAGGTCCGCGAGCTGCTGTCCGCCCAGGAGTTCCCCGGCGACGACGTGCCGGTCGTGCGCGTGTCCGCGCTGAAGGCGCTCGAGGGCGACCCGAAGTGGGCCGACAGCATCATCGAGCTCATGAACGCCGTGGACGAGAACGTCCCCGAGCCGCAGCGTGAGATCGACAAGCCGTTCCTGATGCCGATCGAGGACGTCTTCTCGATCACCGGTCGCGGCACCGTCGTCACCGGCCGTATCGAGCGCGGTGTCATCAAGGTCAACGAGACCGTCGACATCATCGGCATCAAGCCGGAGAAGACCACCACCACGGTCACCGGCGTCGAGATGTTCCGCAAGCTCCTCGACGAGGGCCAGGCCGGTGACAACGTCGGTCTGCTCCTGCGTGGCATCAAGCGCGAGGAGGTCGAGCGCGGTCAGTGTGTCATCAAGCCGGGCACCACGACCCCGCACACCGAGTTCGAGGCTCAGGTCTACATCCTGAACAAGGACGAGGGCGGCCGCCACACGCCGTTCTTCAACAACTACCGTCCGCAGTTCTACTTCCGGACCACCGACGTGACCGGCGTCGTCCACCTCCCCGAGGGCGTCGAGATGGTCATGCCTGGCGACAACACTGAGATGCGCGTCGAGCTCATCCAGCCCATCGCCATGGAGGAGGGCCTGAAGTTCGCGATCCGCGAGGGTGGCCGCACCGTCGGCGCCGGTCGCGTGACGAAGATCCTCAAGTAGCCCGGACGGCGGCCGGCTCCCAGGAGCCGGCCGCTCTCCACGACCGGGCACCAGCCGTACTGTGTGACGGCGGTTCGCCAGGCGCGGCGAGCAACTCCCGCAGAGGGGTTGTTCACCAGGTGCGGCGAGCAACCGTCACGCGAGGGGCGCCTCATCAGCGCCCCGGGCACGTCGCGCCGCAGGCGCGACAAATAAGCGCGGCACCAGGCCGCTCGATACTTGTTCAGACGACAGCGAAGGACACCGAGGCCACTATGGCGGGACAGAAGATCCGCATTCGGCTCAAGGCCTATGACCACGAGGTCATCGACAGCTCGGCCAAGAAGATCGTCGAGACTGTGACGCGGACTGGCGCGAAGGTCGCGGGCCCGGTGCCGCTGCCGACCGAGAAGAACGTGTACTGCGTCATCCGCTCGCCGCACAAGTACAAGGACAGCCGCGAGCACTTCGAGATGCGCACGCACAAGCGGCTGATTGACATCATCGACCCGACGCCCAAGACGGTCGACTCGCTCATGCGGCTCGATCTTCCGGCCGGCGTCGACATTTCGATCAAGCTCTGAGGGAACGCACTGACATGGCTAAGACGATCAAGGGCGTCCTGGGCAAGAAGCTCGGCATGACCCAGGTCTTCGACGCGGACAACCGGCTCGTCCCGGTGACCGTCGTCGAGGCCGGTCCGTGCGTGGTGACCCGTATCCGGACCCCCGAGAAGGACGGCTACTCGGCCATCCAGCTCGGGTACGGTCAGGTCGACCCCAGGAAGGTCAACAAGCCGCTCGGCGACTACCTGCGCAAGCACAACATCACCCCGCGCCGTTACTTCGCGGAGATCCGCACCGACGACGCGAGCGAGTACACCCTGGGCCAGGAGCTGCTGGCCGACACCTTCGAAGCCGGCCAGTACGTCGACGTGACTGGCAAGTCCAAGGGCAAGGGCTTCGCGGGTGTCATGAAGCGCCACGGCTTCGGCGGTCTGGGTGCCTCGCACGGTACGCAGCGCAAGCACCGTTCGCCGGGTTCCATCGGCGGCTGCGCCACGCCGGGCCGCGTTTTCAAGGGTCTGCGCATGGCGGGGCGGATGGGCAACGTCCGCACGACTGTGCAGAGCCTCAAGGTTCACGCCGTGGACGCCGAGAAGGGTCTGCTCCTGATCAAGGGCGCGATCCCCGGCCCCAACGGCAGCCTGGTCCTCGTCCGCACCGCTGCCAAGAAGGGGGCGGCCAAGTGAGCACCATCGACGTCCTCGACGCCAGCGGCGCCAAGGCCGGCACCGTCGACCTGCCGGAGGACATCTTCGGCGCCAAGGTCAACGTCCCGCTGATCCACCAGGTGGTCGTGGCCCAGCTCGCCGCTCGCCGGCAGGGCACCCACAAGACCAAGACCCGCGGTGAGGTCAGCGGCGGCGGCAAGAAGCCCTACCGCCAGAAGGGCACCGGCCGGGCCCGCCAGGGTTCGACCCGCGCGCCCCAGTTCACCGGCGGTGGCACCGTCCACGGTCCGGTGCCGCGCGACTACTCGCAGCGGACCCCCAAGAAGATGAAGGCCGCCGCCCTCCGCGGCGCGCTGTCGGACCGCGCGTCCGGCGGTCGCGTGCACGTGGTGAAGAGCCTGGTCACCGGCGAGACGCCGAAGACCAAGGCGGCGCTGGAGGCCCTGCGCAAGGTCACCAAGGCTCCGCGGGTGCTCGTCGTGGTCGACGAGGCCGACGAGCTGACCTGGCTGAGCCTGCGCAACGTCCCCGAGGTCCACCTGCTGGACGCGGGGCAGCTCAACACCTACGACGTGCTCTGCAGCGACGACGTGGTCTTCACCCAGGAGGCGTACGACCAGGTCGTGGCTCGGCTGAGCCAGGGCGGGAAGGAAGACGCCTGATGGAGAAGATCGCCGACCCGCGTGACATCATCATCAAGCCGGTCGTCTCTGAGAAGAGCTACGGGCTGATCGACGAGCACAACAAGTACACGTTCCTGGTGAAGAAGACCGCGAACAAGACCGCGATCAAGATCGCTGTCGAGCAGATCTTCGGGGTCAAGGTCACCGGGGTCAACACGATCAACCGGCAGGGCAAGCGCAAGCGCACCCGCACCGGCTACGGCAAGCGGCCCGACACCAAGCGCGCGATCGTGAGCCTGGCGGAGGGCGACCGCATCGACATCTTCGGTGCGGTCGGCTGAGTCCGGTGGGGCCCGGCCTACGACGTTGAGAAGACGGTAAAGGTTCTGCGAGGGGCGCCTGACCAGCGCCCCGAGCACGTCGCGCCGTAGGCGCGACAAATAGACAGGGATGAACGAAAAAGATGGGCATCCGTAAGTACAAGCCGACGACTCCGGGTCGTCGCGGCGCCAGCGTCTCGGACTTCGCCGAGATCACGCGCAGCACCCCGGAGAAGTCGCTGCTTGCGCCCCTTCACAGCAAGGGCGGCCGCAACGTGCACGGCCGGGTGACCGCACGCCACCAGGGCGGCGGCCACAAGCGCGCCTACCGGATCATCGACTTCCGTAGGCATGACAAGGACGGCATTCCGGCGAAGGTCGCACACATCGAGTACGACCCCAACCGCACCGCCAACATCGCGCTGCTGCACTACGCCGACGGCGAGAAGCGCTACATCATCGCGCCGAACGGCATCAAGCAGGGCGACCGCATCGAGAACGGCCCCTCGGCCGACATCAAGCCGGGCAACTGCCTGCCGCTGCGCAACATCCCGACCGGTACCTTCATCCACGCGGTGGAGCTGCGGCCGGGCGGCGGCGCCAAGCTGGGCCGGTCCGCCGGCGCGCAGATCCAGCTGCTCGCCAAGGAGGGCCAGTACGCCACCCTGCGCATGCCCTCGGGCGAGATGCGCATGGTCGACGTGCGCTGCCGCGCCACGGTCGGCCAGGTCGGCAACGCCGAGCAGGGCAACATCAACTGGGGCAAGGCCGGCCGTATGCGGTGGAAGGGCAAGCGCCCGACCGTCCGCGGTGTGGCGATGAACCCCGTCGACCACCCGCACGGTGGTGGTGAGGGCAAGACCTCCGGTGGTCGCCACCCGGTGAACCCGAAGGGCAAGCCCGAAGGCCGTACCCGCCGTGCCAACAAGGCCAGCGACCGGCTGATCATCCGTCGCCGGAGCAAGAGGAAGAAGCGGTAGGAGCAGCCGAAATGCCACGTAGCCTGAAGAAGGGTCCCTTCGTGGACGAGCACCTTCAGAAGAAGGTGGACGCCCAGAACGAGAAGGGCACCAAGAACGTCATCAAGACGTGGTCGCGGCGCTCCATGATCGTGCCGTCCATGATCGGGCACACGATCGCCGTTCACGATGGCCGCAAGCACGTCCCGGTGTTCATCACCGAGGCCATGATCGGCCACAAGCTCGGTGAGTTCGCGCCGACGCGCACGTTCCGCAGCCACGTCAAGGAAGACCGCCGCAGCCGGCGGTAGCGCCTTTCAGAAGAAGCAAGAGGAGTAAGCGATGGAAGCCAGGGCTCAGGCGCGGTTCGTCCGCGTCACGCCCCAGAAGGCCCGCCGCGTGGTGGACCTCATTCGCGGGCTGCCCGCTTCGCAGGCGCAGGCCGTGCTGCAGTTCGCTCCCCAGGCGGCGAGCGAACCCGTCTACAAGGTGCTCAGCAGCGCCATGGCGAACGCCGAGCACAACTTCGACCTCGACCCGCAGACGCTCGTCGTGAGCCGCGCGTGGGTCGACGAGGGCCCGACGCTGAAGCGGTTCCGGCCGCGCGCCCAGGGTCGTGCCTTCCGGATCAACAAGCGGACGAGCCACATCACCGTGATCGTCGAGTCCCGGCCCGAGGGCCAGGGCAAGCAGCCGAAGGGAAGGACCCGCTAGTGGGCCAGAAGGTTAACCCGCACGGGTTCCGCCTCGGCATCACGACCGACTTCAAGAGCCGGTGGTACGCCGACAAGCTCTACAAGTCGTATGTCGCAGAGGACGTTGCCATCCGCCGCATGCTGCAGAAGGGCATGGAGCGGGCCGGCATCTCCAAGGTCGAGATCGAGCGCACGACGGACCGCGTCCAGGTGGACATCCACACCGCGCGTCCCGGCATCGTCATCGGCCGTCGCGGCGCCGAGGCGGACCGTATCCGTGGCGACCTGGAGAAGCTGACCAAGAAGCAGGTTCAGCTCAACATCCTCGAGGTGAAGAACCCCGAGATCGACGCGCAGCTCGTCGCCCAGGGTGTCGCCGAGCAGCTGTCCAGCCGTGTTTCGTTCCGCCGTGCCATGCGCAAGGCGATGCAGTCCGCCATGAAGAGCGGGGCCAAGGGCATCCGTGTCCAGTGCTCCGGTCGCCTGGGCGGTGCTGAGATGTCCCGATCGGAGTTCTACCGCGAGGGCCGCGTGCCGCTGCACACGCTCCGGGCGGACATCGACTTCGGCTTCTACGAGGCACGCACCACCTTCGGCCGCATCGGCGTGAAGGTGTGGATCTACAAGGGTGAGGCCCCCACCAGCCGCGCCGAGCGCGAGGCGGCGGCCGCCGGCGCCCGCGCCGGTCAGCGTCGCGACGAGCGCCGCGCCGGCGGCGCCGAGCGCCCGCGCCGCGGTGGCGCCGGCCGCGGCGAGCGCCGTGGCGGGCAGGGCCGCGCCCCCCGTTCTGAGTCCACCGCGGCGGCCTCCCCCGGAGCCGCCCCCGAGACCGGCCCGGCCGCGCAGCCGGGTGCTGAAGGGAGCTGACCATGCTGATCCCGCGCAGGGTCAAGCACCGCAAGCAGCACCGGCCTGACCGCAGCGGTGCCGCCAAGGGCGGCACGAGGGTCGTGTTCGGCGAGTTCGGCATTCAGGCGCTTGAGCACGCTTACGTGACCAACCGCCAGATCGAGTCCGCTCGTATCGCCATGACCCGTCACATCCGCCGTGGCGGAAAGGTGTGGATCAACATCTACCCCGACCGCCCGCTCACCAAGAAGCCGGCCGAGACCCGTATGGGTTCCGGCAAGGGTTCTCCGGAGTGGTGGATCGCCAACGTCAAGCCCGGTCGCGTCATGTTCGAGCTGTCTGGTGTCGCCGAGCCGGTCGCCCGTGAGGCGCTGAAGCGTGCGATCCACAAGCTCCCCATGAAGTGCAAGATCGTTAAGCGAGAAGTGGGTGAGGCGTGATGGCTAAGGGTCTGACCGCCGCTGAACTGCGTGAGGAGGACCAGGAGTCCCTGGTCCAGAAGCTGAAGGAAGCCAAGGAGGAGCTGTTCAACCTCCGCTTCCAGGCGGCCACCGGTCAGTTGGAGAGCCACGGGCGGCTGCGCGCCGTCCGCCGCGAGATCGCCCGCATCTACACCGTCATGCGTGAGCGCGAGCTCGGCATCATCCAGACGGTTGAGAAGGAGTCGAGCGATGCCTGAGAACCCGGAGACCGGGCGCAACTACCGGAAGACCCGCGAGGGCCTGGTCGTCAGCGACAAGATGGACAAGACCGTGGTCGTGTCCGTCGAGGACCGCGTCAAGCACCCGCTGTACGGCAAGGTCATCCGCCGGACCAAGAAGTACAAGGCGCACGACGAGCAGAACGCCTGCGGCGTCGGGGACCGCGTGCTGCTGATGGAGACCCGCCCGATGTCGGCGACCAAGCGCTGGCGCGTGGTGGAGATCCTCGAGAAGGCGAAGTAACGAGCACGTTTGTCTCGACGGTAAACTGACTCGGATACTTACGCGCCTCGTGGGGGGGCGGACAGCTGCCCCCCACGACGGTGTCCAAGGACGGGAGGTCCGCGAGGGCCTCCTGTCGCCTGCGGGGCGATTCTCCTTTCGGGTACGGCATGCCGTACCCGACTGTGAGGTTGTCGCCGGAGGACCAAGACCAGCGAAGTTCCGCCAGGCTCTCGCGTGAGAGAACCGGCGGAGACCTACAGGAGTAGACGTGATCCAGCAGGAGTCGCGACTCAAGGTCGCCGACAACACGGGTGCCAAGGAGATCCTGTGCATCCGCGTGCTCGGCGGCTCGGGTCGGCGCTACGCGGGCATCGGCGACGTCATCGTCGCCACGGTCAAGGACGCCCTCCCCGGGTCCACCGGTGTGAAGAAGGGCGATGTCGTCAAGGCGGTCGTGGTGCGCACGACCAAGGAGCGCCGCCGTCCCGACGGCTCCTACATCCGCTTCGACGAGAACGCGGCCGTCATCATCAAGGACAGCGGTGACCCCCGCGGCACCCGCATCTTCGGTCCGGTCGGCCGTGAGCTGCGTGACAAGAAGTTCATGCGCATCATCTCGCTCGCGCCGGAGGTGCTGTGATGGCCAAGACCCTCCATGTCAAGAAGGGCGACCTCGTCCAGGTCATCGCCGGCAAGGACAAGGGCGCCAAGGGCCGGGTGATCGCCGCCTACCCGCGCGAGGAGCGCGTGGTGGTCGAGGGCGTCAACATGGTGACCAAGCACGCCAAGGAGAACTTCCAGGGCCCCCGCGGCGCCAAGTCCGGCGGCGTGCGGCGGATGGAGGCTCCCATCCACGTGAGCAACGTCAAGAAGCTCAAGGAAGACAAGGCCGACAAGCCCGCCGACAAGAAGGCTGACGAGAAGAAGGCCGACTCGGAGGGTGAGGACAACTGATGACCGTCGAGACCACCACCGAGCGTCCCACGCCTCGCCTCAAGACCAAGTACCGCGAGGAGATCATCGCCAAGCTCCGCGAGGAGTTCGGCATCGAGAACGTCATGCAGGTGCCCGGCCTGGTCAAGATCAAGGTCAACATGGGCGTCGGCGAGGCGGCTCGTGACTCCAAGCTCATCGAGGGCGCCGTCCGCGACCTGACCGCGATCACCGGTCAGAAGCCGGCCGTGGCCCGGGCCAAGAAGTCCATCGCGCAGTTCAAGCTGCGTGAGGGCATGCCGATCGGCGCGCACGTGACGCTGCGCGGCGACCGCATGTGGGAGTTCCTCGACCGGCTGCTGACGCTGGCGCTGCCGCGCATCAGGGACTTCCGCGGCCTGTCGCCCAAGCAGTTCGACGGCAACGGCAACTACACCTTCGGTCTGACCGAGCAGGTCATGTTCCACGAGGTCGACCAGGACAAGGTAGACCGGCCGCGGGGCATGGACATCACGATCGTGACCACCGCTAAGAACGACGACCAGGGCCGGGCGCTGCTGAGGCACCTCGGGTTCCCGTTCAAGGAAGCGTAGACAGCCGCGAGGCTGAGGATCGCAACAAGGAGACCTGAGCATGGCGAAGAAGTCCATGATCGCCAAGGCGGCGCGCAAGCCCAAGTTCGCCGTGCGCGCCTACACGCGCTGCACGCGCTGCGGCCGTCCCCGCGCCGTCTACAAGAAGTTCGGGCTGTGCCGCGTGTGCTTCCGCGAGATGGCGCACCGGGGCGAGCTGCCCGGCATCACCAAGGCGAGCTGGTAAGCCCAGCCGTATCCATAGAGTTTTGTCCAGCGGGCCCTCGGCGAGAGGGCCCATGACCACGCTGCAGGTCCACCGGCAGAGCACGGCTCGGCCGACTGGAAACCGCGGCGAGGAAGGCCGTTGGCCATGACGATGACCGACCCGATCGCAGACATGCTGACTCGTCTGCGCAACGCGAACGCGGCATACCACGACACCGTGACCATGCCGTATTCGAAGATCAAGGCGCACATCGCCGAGATCCTCCAGCAGGAGGGCTACATCCAGGCCTGGTCCGTCCAGGAGGCCAAGCCCGCCAAGCAGCTCGTGGTGGAGCTCAAGTTCGGGCCGAGCCGCGAGCGGGCCCTTTCCGGCCTGCGCCGGGTGTCCAAGCCCGGCCTGCGGGTCTACGCGAAGAAGGACAACCTGCCTCGAGTCCTGGGCGGGCTGGGCGTCGCGATCATCTCGACGTCCCACGGCCTCATGACCGACAAGCAGGCAGGCAAGCGCGGAGTGGGCGGGGAAGTCCTCGCCTACGTCTGGTAACGAGGGGAGGAACACAGCATGTCGCGCATCGGACGGCTGCCCATCCCCGTGCCTGGCGGCGTCGAGGTCAAGATCGACGGTCAGAGGGTCGAGGTGAAGGGTCCCAAGGGCACGCTCACCCACACGGTGGCGGAGCCCATCAGCGTGACCCAGGAGGACGGCGCCATCACGGTGTCCCGTCCCAACGACGAGAACAAGGTCCGTGCCCTGCACGGCCTGTCCCGCACGCTGATCGCCAACATGGTGACCGGCGTCACGCAGGGCTACACCAAGACGCTCGAGATCGTGGGTGTCGGTTACCGCGTCCAGGCCAAGGGCCCGACCCAGCTGGAGTTCGCGCTCGGCTTCAGCCACCCCGTGATCGTGGACGCCCCCGAGGGCATCACCTTCCGGGTCGAGAAGCCGACGCTGTTCCACGTCGACGGCATCGACAAGCAGAAGGTCGGCGAGGTCGCCGCGAACATCCGCAAGATTCGCAAGCCCGACCCCTACAAGGGCAAGGGCGTGCGGTACCAGGGCGAGCAGGTCCGCCGCAAGGTCGGAAAGGCTGGTAAGTAGGCATGGCTGGCAAGATCGCGTTCAGCAAGCACACGGCTGCTCGCGCCGTCTCGCGGGCCCGCCGGCACGCCCGGGTCCGCAAGAAGGTCTTCGGTACGGCCGAGCGTCCGCGCCTGGTCGTGACCCGCTCGACCCGGCACATGTTCGTTCAGATCGTGGACGACACCAAGGGCCACACCCTGGTGAGCGCCTCCACCATGGACCCCTCGCTGCGTTCGGCCGAGGGCGACAAGACGGCGAAGGCCAAGAAGGTCGGCGAGCTCCTCGCTCAGCGGGCCAAGGCAGCCGGGATCACCGCGGTCGTGTTCGACCGTGGCGGAAACCGCTACGCGGGCCGCATCGCGGCTCTGGCGGACAGCGCCCGCGAAGGCGGGCTCGAGTTCTGATGAGGTCCCGAGGATCGCAACTGATGGCTACTGAGATGAGGAACCACTGATGGCTGCAACCCCGCGTCGCGGAGGCGGCACCGGTGGCGAGCGGCGGGACCGTCGTGACGATCGCCGCGGTGGCGCCGCCGACAAGGGCGTCTCGTACATCGAGCGCGTAGTGAAGATCAACCGAGTGGCCAAGGTCGTGAAGGGTGGTCGGCGCTTCAGCTTCACCGCCCTGGTCGTCGTGGGCGACGGCAACGGCCTGGTCGGCGTCGGGTACGGCAAGGCCAAGGAAGTCCCCGCGGCCATCGCCAAGGGCGTGGAGGAGGCCAAGAAGCACTTCTTCCGCGTGCCCCGCATCCAGGGCACCATCCCGCACATCGTGCAGGGTGAGGAGGCGGCGGGCGTCGTCTTCCTGCGGCCCGCCTCGCCCGGTACCGGCGTCATCGCCGGTGGCCCGGTCCGCGCGGTGCTGGAGTGCGCCGGCATCCACGACGTGCTGTCCAAGTCGCTCGGCTCGGACAACCCGATCAACATCGTGCACGCCACGGTGGCCGCGCTGAAGAGCCTGTCCAAGCCCGAGGAGATCGCGGCCCGCCGCGGCCTCCCGCTGGAGGACGTCGCTCCGCCGGCGATGCTCAAGGCCCGCGCCGAGGGTCTCGCCGAGGCCGCCGCTGCCGCCAAGGCGGTGAGCTAGTCATGGGTCGACTGAAGATCACTCAGGTCCGTTCGAAGATCGGTGGCAAGCAGGACCAGCGTGACTCGCTGCGTTCGCTTGGCCTGAAGCGAATCGGCGACGTCGTCGTCAAGGAGGACCGTCCCGAGATCCGCGGGATGGTCGCCAAGGTGACGCACCTCGTCGACGTGGAAGAGGTCGACTAGGCATGACTGACAGCACCAACACTGACAGGGCTCCGCTGAAGATTCACGACCTGCGTCCGGCCCCGGGCGCCAACAAGCCGAAGGTCCGCAAGGGCCGCGGCGAGGCGTCCAAGGGCAAGACCGCCGGTCGCGGCACCAAGGGCACGCACGCCCGCACCAAGGTCCACCTCGGGTTCGAGGGTGGCCAGGTGCCGCTGCAGAGGCGTCTGCCGAAGCTCAAGGGCTTCTCCAACGCCATGTTCAAGACGACCTACCAGGTCGTCAACCTGGACAGGCTCGGCGAGCTGTTCCCCGAGGGTGGCGAGGTCACCGTCGAGGCGCTGGTCGCCAAGGGCGCCGTCCGCAAGAACCAGCCGGTCAAGATCCTTGGCACCGGCGAGATCTCGGTCGCGGTGAACGTCACGGCTCACGCCTTCTCGGCGTCCGCGAAGGAGAAGATCGTCGCTGCCGGTGGTTCCGCCACCGAGCTGTAACGAGCTATTACAAGGCGCGGGGGTCCGGCCATGGGCCCCCGCGCCCATAGTGCGTTAGAGTTCGCCGAGACGGCAGTATTCTGCCGCTCGTCTGACCAATCACATCAGATGGCAGATCCCCGCACCATCGCAGACTCATATCGCCTGAAAGGCGCGCAGGAGGGACCGTGCTGACCGCGTTTACCCGGGCGTTCCGGACGCCGGACCTGCGCAAGAAGTTGCTCTTCACGCTGGGCATCATCGCGCTGTTCCGACTCGGCTCGGTTCTTCCGACACCGGGTGTCCACGTAGAAAACATCGCAGAGTGCTACAAGGTCGTCCGCAGCGGCAACGCCAGCAACGTCTACGGGATGGTGCAGCTGTTCAGCGGCGGCGCGCTCCTGAAGCTGTCGGTGTTCGCCCTGGGCATCATGCCGTACATCACGGCGAGCATCATTCTGCAGCTCCTCGTGGTGGTGATCCCACGCCTGGAGGCCCTGAAGAAGGAAGGGCAGGCGGGGCAGGCGAAGATCACCCAGTACACCCGTTATCTCACGATCGGCCTGGCGGTCCTCCAGTCCACGGCGTTCATCGCCCTGGCCAGGAGCGGGCAGCTGTTCCAAGGCTGCACGCTCGACGTGCTGGTGGATCCCAACGACGTCTTCCTGATCGTGACGATGGTGATCATCATGACCGCCGGCACCTCGGTGATCATGTGGCTGGGCGAGCTCATCACCGACCGCGGCGTCGGCAACGGCATGTCGCTGCTGATCTTCACGCAGGTCGTCGCCGTCTTCCCGTCGGAGCTGGCCAGCATCTTCCAGCGGAGCGCGTTCACCTTCGTGGCCGTGATGGTCGTGGGCGTCTTCATGGTGGCGGCGGTGGTCTTCGTCGAGCAGGCGCAGCGCCGCATCCCCGTGCAGTACGCCAAGCGGATGGTCGGGCGCCGGATGTACGGCGGCACCTCCACCTACATCCCGCTGAAGGTCAACCAGGCCGGCATCATCCCGGTCATCTTCGCTTCTTCACTGCTGTACCTGCCCCAGCTGCTCACCTCGCTGTTCGCGAACACGGAGAACCCCAACCCGATCGTCCAGTGGATCGCGACGAACCTGGCGACGGGCACCGGCGGCTGGTACATGAGCATCTTCTTCGCCCTGATCATCTTCTTCACGTACTTCTACGTGACCATTACCTTCAACCCCGTTGAAGTCGCCGACAACATGAAGAAGTACGGTGGGTTCATTCCGGGCATCCGCCCGGGCCGGCCGACAGCCGAATACCTGGGCTTCGTGCTCAATCGACTGACCGCACCGGGATCGCTCTACCTGGGGCTGATCTCCATGGTCCCGATCGTCGCGCTGTCGATCGCCGGCGCGAGCCAGAACTTCCCGTTCGGAGGGACGAGCATCCTGATCATGGTCGGCGTCGGACTTGACACGGTGAAGCAGATCGAAAGCCAGCTCCAGCAGCGCAACTACGAAGGCTTCCTGCGATAGTGCGGTTGGTTCTGGTCGGGCCCCCCGGAGCGGGTAAGGGGACGCAGGCCCAGTACATAGCATCGAACCTGTCCATCCCGAAGATCTCGACAGGTGACATCTTCCGTGCCAACGTCTCGGGCGGCACGGAGCTCGGCAAGCTCGCCAAGTCCTACATGGACCGCGGCGACCTCGTGCCCGACGAGGTCACTGTCGCCATGGTCCGCGACCGGCTCTCGGAGGAGGACGCGCAGGACGGGTTCCTGCTCGACGGCTTCCCCAGGAACGTGCCGCAGGCCGAGGTCCTGCGCGACATGCTCAAGGAGTGGGGGCAGACGCTCGACATCGTCCTCAACCTGGTGGTCGACGACGACGAGGTGGTGCGCCGCCTGGCCGGCAGGCGGACCTGCAGCCAGTGCGGGCGCATCTGGCACGTCGAGTTCGACGACAAGAAGGACGACAGGTGCGACGCTTGCGGGGGTCAGCTCTTCCAGCGCGACGACGACAAGGAGGAGACCGTCAGGCACCGCCTGGAGGTCTACCAGCAGCAGACCGCGCCGCTCATCGAGTTCTACGCCGATGAGGGGATCCTGGTCGGCGTCGACGCGACCGGCCCCGTCGAGGAGGTCACCCGGCGGGCCATGGAGGCGCTCAGGCCCTTCGCGGGGTGAGAGGCCCGGAGACTGAGATGTCCGGAAAAGGTCTCCCGCGACGTTCGCGGGGGACCTTTTCGCGTTCGCCGCTATTGTGAGGGAAATCAGGGCCAGTGGGGGGTGCCGAGGGTGTTCAAAAAGAACAGGCATGGGATCCAGATCAAGTCGCCTGAGCAGCTGGAGAAGATGCGGGCCGCTGGTCTGGTGGTGGCGCGCACCCTGGAGCTGCTCAAGCAGGCCGTCGAGCCGGGGGTGACGCCGCTGGACCTCGACGCGATCGCCGAGAAGGCGATCAGGGACGAGGGCGCGATCCCGTCCTTCAAGGGCTACCAGGGCTTCCCGGCCACGATCTGCGCGTCGGTCAACGACGAGGTCGTCCACGGCATCCCCACGGGCGCACGCAAGCTGCGCGAGGGCGACATCATCTCCATCGACTGCGGCGCCATCCTCGACGGCTGGCACGGCGACTCGGCGGTGACGGTGCCGGTGGGCGAGGTGGATCCGGCGCTCACCGAGCTGATGCGCGTCACCGAGGAGGCGATGTGGCGCGGCATCGCCGTGCTGACCGCGGGCCGCCACCTGTCCGACATCGGCTACGAGATCGAGAGGTACGTCCGCTCGCAGGGCCGCTACGGCATCCCCCAGGAGTACGGCGGGCACGGCATCGGCACGGAGATGCACATGGACCCGTGGGTGGCCAACCACGGTCGGCCGGGCCGCGGCCCGGTGCTGGAGCCGGGCATGTGCCTGGCGATCGAGCCGATGGTGAACCTGGGCACTCAGCGCACCCGCGTGCTGGCCGACGACTGGACCGTGGTGACCATCGACGGCAAGCCCTCGGCGCACTTCGAGCACAGCGTCGCGGTGACACATAATGGACCTTGGGTGCTCACCGCCCTCGACGGCGGGAAGGAGCGCCTGGCGCAGCTGATGACCTGATCCCCCGGGAGTGGTGACGATGGCGCAGAGCCCCGAGATGCGCGCTTCCGACGCGGATCGCGACAGGGTCGCCGCGGTGTTGCGTGAGCACACCGCCCAGGGGCGCATCACGGTGGAGGAGTTCAACGAGCGCCTGGAGCAGGTCTATCAGAGCAAGACCTACGGCGAGCTCGCGAAGGTGACGGCCGACCTGCCGGAGGTGGACCTGCGCGAGCGGGCGGCGCGCACGCCGGCCGTACCAGCCCAGAAGGGCGGCCTGCACCCGGGCATGCGGGCCGCGTGGGCGGCGTGGGCCTCGGCCAGCGCCGTGAACTGGGTGATCTGGCTGATCATCAGCCTGTCCTCCGGCGAGGCCATCTACCCCTGGCCGGTGTGGGTCATGGGCCCGTGGGGCGCGATCCTGCTGATCAGCACCATCTTCTCGCCGCGTCGTCGCTGAGTGTGAACAAGTACACTCTGTGTATTCCTGCGCGGATGGGCCGGTCGATCCTTCCTAGCGTGAGCGGTGTCCGGCAACACCGACCCACGAAAGGCCGACACGAAATGCGCAAGATTTTCGCAGCCGCCGCCCTGACCGCCTCCATCGCCACCGGCCTGGCCGTCGCCCCGGCCGCGGCCCAGGCGACCACCGCGGGGGCCCAGACCTCCACCGGCTTCTGGGGCAAGTACTACTCGAGCAACCACGACGCCTACGCCTACGGCAAGGTCTTCAAGAGCCACGGCAAGGTCTACACGAAGTGGTACGGCTACAGCAAGGACACCCACAAGCCGGCCTACGTGTGGTTCAAGTACTACCGCGACGGCGGCTGGCACACCAAGGTGTACGGCTGGAGCGGCCACAAGAGCGGCGGCACCTGGGGCTACAAGGGGATCAAGAAGATCTACACCTGGACCTGCTGGGGCAGCAAGTTCGACAACTGCGGTGGCAAGCACCGCATCTACTGATCCACGGGATCCACTGATCCACGGGTTCTCTCCCGAGCGGCCCGCCGGACCCACCGGCGGGCCGCTTCATGCTGTCCCGGCGTATACGGCAGGCGATCTGGGGTAACCTGGGACATGGTTGTGTCGGGACACCTGGCGCCGCGTTTCGCGTTTTCCGCCAGAGTGTCGTACACTCCTTAGTCGGCTCACTATGACCATCGCGCGTCAGCGGCCTTGGCAAGCCGTCGCTCTCACATGAAGCGCGTGGTCGCGGCTGCTAGTGGACCGATGCCTCAGACGACCGATCAGTGAAACGCGAGGGATTTTGGCCAAGAAAGACGGCGCCATCGAGATCGAGGGCACTGTTATCGAGTCGCTCCCGAACGCCATGTTCCGGGTGCAGCTTGACAACGGCCATAAGGTCCTGGCCCACATCAGCGGACGGATGCGGATGCACTACATCCGGATCCTGCCCGACGACAGGGTTGTCGTGGAGCTGAGCCCCTACGACCTCAGTCGTGGGCGGATCGTCTACCGATACAAGTAAAGACGTCTGAGGACACGAAGGACTATGAAGGTCAAGCCGAGCGTCAAGAAGATCTGCGACAAGTGCAAGGTGATCCGCCGGCACGGTCGCGTCATGGTGATCTGCGACAACCTGCGCCACAAGCAGCGCCAGGGCTAGTCGCCGTAAGGCTTCTCGCGAGTCCGCTCCATTGGGAGGCGGGCTCGACGCATGAGAAGCCTGCAAACAACAACTGATATCGCGCGTCACACCCACGTCAGTGGACACCCCCGGTCGGAGGCCGGGGCCCTCACCCCGGGCATGGGGAGGGGAGTGGGGCGTAGGACCTCCGCCACACAGAAGGAGAAATGCCCGCCATGGCTCGCCTGGTTGGCGTCGACCTCCCCCGCGACAAGCGGCTGGAGATCGCTCTCACCTACATCTACGGAATCGGCCGCACCCGCGCCAAGGAGATCCTCGCGGCGACGGGCGTGAGCGGCGACCTTCGCGTGCACCAGCTCACCGACAACGAGCTCGTCCCGATGCGTGACTACATCGAGGCGAACTACAAGATCGAGGGTGACCTGCGCCGCGAGGTCCAGGCCGACATCCGTCGCAAGATCGAAATCGGTTGCTACCAGGGCATCCGGCACCGCAAGGGCCTCCCGGTCCACGGTCAGCGCACCCAGACCAACGCGCGCACCCGCAAGGGCAAGAAGAAGACCGTCGCCGGCAAGAAGAAGCCCGGTAAGAAGTAGTCCGCGCAGCCGCAGGACCGAAGACCTCAGGAGTAACGGCAAGATATGCCTCCTAAGAGCCGCCAGGGCGCCCCGAAGAAGGTGCGCCGCAAGGAGAAGAAGAACGTCGCTCACGGCCACGCGCACATCAAGAGCACGTTCAACAACACGATCGTCTCGATCACCGACCCCAACGGGAACGTGATCTCCTGGGCCAGCGCCGGCCACGTCGGGTTCAAGGGCTCCCGCAAGTCCACCCCGTTCGCCGCGCAGATGGCTGCCGAGAACGCCGCCCGCCGCGCCATGGAGCACGGCATGCGCAAGGTCGACGTCTTCGTCAAGGGCCCCGGCTCCGGCCGTGAGACCGCGATCCGCTCCCTCCAGGCCACCGGCCTCGAGGTCGGCTCGATCCAGGACGTCACCCCGGTTCCGCACAACGGCTGCCGCCCGCCGAAGCGCCGCCGCGTCTGACACCCAGGAGAGATTGACACATGGCTCGTTACACGGGTGCGGACTGCAAGCTCTGCCGCCGGGAGAAGACCAAGCTCTTCCTCAAGGGCAGCAAGTGCGAGTCCGCCAAGTGCCCCATCGAGATCCGCCCCTACCCGCCGGGCGAGCACGGCCGTGGCCGGCCGAAGGAGACGGAGTACCAGCTCCAGCTCCGTGAGAAGCAGAAGACCCGCCGCATCTACGGCGTCCTCGAGAAGCAGTTCCGCAACTACTACGAGGAGGCCAACCGCAAGGGCGGCAAGACGGGCGAGAACCTGCTCCAGATCCTGGAGAGCCGCCTCGACAACGTGATCTACCGCGCCGGTTTCGCGCAGTCGCGCGACGCCGCCCGCCAGCAGGTCCGTCACGGCCACGTGCTGGTCAACGGCAAGAAGGTCAACATCCCGTCCTACCGCGTCCGCGAGCACGACATCATCGAGATCGCGGAGAAGAAGCGTAACCTGATGCCGTACGAGGTGGCCCGCGCCACCGCAGGCGACCGGCAGATCCCGGCCTGGCTGGGCGTCGTGCCGGACAAGATGCGCATCCTGGTCCACCAGCTGCCGGTCCGTCAGCAGATCGACACGCAGGTCCAGGAGCAGCTCATCGTCGAGCTCTACTCCAAGTAAGGGCTCACCGCGGGCGTCGTACGGCCGGCCCGGCCGTACGACGCCCAGGCTGTCAACAGAGCGGCGTCATATAGCGGGCGTCGCTCCTCACCAGGGGAGAAACCCACATGCTGATCGCTCAGCGCCCGACTCTGCTCGAGGAGTCGATCGACGAGTTCCGCTCCCGGTTCGTCATCGAGCCACTGGAGCCGGGCTTCGGCTACACCATCGGCAACTCGCTGAGGCGCACCCTGCTGTCGTCCATCCCGGGCGCGGCCGTCACCAGCATCCGCATCGAGGGCGTGCTCCACGAGTTCTCGACCGTTCCGGGCGTGAAGGAGGATGTCACCGACATCATCCTGAACCTCAAGGAGCTGGTCGTCTCCTCCGAGCACGACGAGCCGGTCGTGATGTACCTGCGCAAGCAGGGCCCCGGCGAGGTCACCGCCGCCGACATCGCGCCCCCGGCCGGCGTCGAGGTCCACAACCCCGAGCTGCGCATCGCCACCCTCAACGGCAAGGCCAAGCTGGAGATGGAGCTGACCGTCGAGCGCGGTCGCGGCTACGTCTCCGCCGCCCAGAACAAGCAGCCGGGCCAGGAGATCGGCCGCATCCCGATCGACTCGATCTACTCCCCGGTCCTGAAGGTCACCTACAAGGTCGAGGCCACCCGAGTCGAGCAGCGCACCGACTTCGACCGCCTCATCCTGGACGTGGAGACCAAGCCGGCCATGAAGCCCCGCGACGCGGTGGCCTCCGCCGGCAAGACCCTCGTCGAGCTCTTCGGCCTGGCCCGCGAGCTCAACGTCGAGGCCGAGGGCATCGACATCGGCCCGTCGCCGACCGACGCCGCCCTGGCGGCCGACCTGGCGCTGCCGATCGAGGAGCTGAACCTCACAGTCCGCTCCTACAACTGCCTCAAGCGCGAGGGCATCCACACCGTCGGCGAGCTCGTCGCCCGCAGCGAGCAGGACCTGCTCGACATCCGCAACTTCGGCGCCAAGTCGATCGAAGAGGTCAAGCAGAAGCTGCACGAGATGAACCTGGCCCTGAAGGACTCCCCGCCCGGGTTCGACCCGAGCGCGGTGGCCGGCGGCGGCTACGGCGACGACGACGACTCCGCCTACGTGGAGACCGAGCAGTACTGACATCGCGGATCTTCGGATCTGGCGGCCCGACTCCGGTACCTGACACGGCCGGGGCGGGTTAACACTCCAAGGAGAACGACATGCCCAAGCCCACCAAGGGTGCACGTCTTGGCGGCAGCCCCGCGCACGAGCGGCTCATCCTGGCCAACCTGGCCACCGAGCTGTTCAAGCACGGCAAGATCCGCACCACCGAGGCCAAGGCCAAGCGCCTGCGGCCGCTGGCCGAGCGCCTGATCACCAAGGCCAAGAAGGGCGACCAGCACAACCGCCGCCAGGTTCTCGCCGTCATCCAGGGCAGCGCACCGCGTCTGGACTTCCGCGGCAACAAGAACCCGGAGAGCAAGGTCGCGGTGGTGGAGAAGCTGTTCTCCGAGATCGCTCCGCAGTTCGCCGACCGTCCCGGCGGCTACACCCGCATCACGAAGATCGGCCCGCGCAAGGGCGACAACGCGCCCATGGCGATCATCGAGCTGGTGACCGAGCCGCTGAACCAGGCCCGCGTCTCGCGGCCCGCCGCTGCCGCCGCTCCGGCCGCCGCCGAGACCAAGGCCGCCGAGGAGGCGACCGAGGAGGCGACCGAGGCCAAGGCTGAGGCCAAGGACGAGGAGGCCACCGAGGCTGCCGCCGAGACCTCCGAGGCTGAGGGCTCCGAGACCTCCGAGCCGGAGGCCAAGAAGGACGAGGCCTGATCCGGCAGGCGGTGACACCTGGGCCCGGCGTCCCCTCGGGGGCGCCGGGCCTTCGTCATACGATCTGCTCCTACGGCTGAGGCCGGATCTTCCCGCTTCGTCGGGACTGTTCTCGGGACCAACCCGAGCCGAGGGCTTACGCAGGCTCCACATCCCGCCGGCACCCGCCACCGGACCCGTGTGCCGCCACGCTGTGTTCGCTTCCCTGGGCCGAGGCGCCCGGGCTCTCCACGCCAAGGAGGTTTGATGACATTGTCCGTGGTACGGCTCCGCCTCGACCTCGGCTACGACGGCACCGACTTCTCCGGCTGGGCCCGCCAGCCGGGCCTGCGTACCGTGCAGGGCGTGCTGGAGGAGGCGCTCGGCCGGATCCTGCGCCTGCCGGAGGGCGTGGACCTCACCGTCGCGGGGCGCACGGACGCGGGCGTGCACGCTCGTGGGCAGGTGGCACACGTGGACGTGCCGGTTCCGGCGCTGGACGAGGTGCTCGGCCATCGCCGCCGCGCGGAGCGCTTCGCGGCGGCCTTGGGGGGTACGGCGGAGCGGCCCGGCGGCGAGGTACGGCTTGGCGGTGAGGAGCGACTGGAGCCGACGGGCACACCCGAGGCGCTTCCCCAGGACACCGAGGCTTCTCAGGACAACGAGGCGCATCCCCAAGACACTGAGGCGCTTCCCCGGGACATGGACGAGCGGCTCGCAGCGCTCCTGCGGCGCCTGGCCGGAGTCTTGCCCCTGGACGTCCGCGTTCACCGCGTCAGCGTCGCTCCAGAGGGCTTCGACGCCCGCTTCTCGGCCCTGTCCCGGCGGTATGCGTACCGGGTGTGCGACGCCCAGGGAGGCGTGGATCCCCTGCGCCGCAAGGAGGTGCTCTGGCACCCCAGGCCCCTGGACGTCGACCGGCTGAACGCGGCCGCCGTACACCTGCTGGGCGAGCACGACTTCGCCGCCTTCTGCAAGAAGCGGGAGGGCGCGACCACGATCCGCGAGCTGCGGCGGCTCGACTGGGTCAGGGGCGAGGACGGGATCCTCGTCGCGACCGTGGTCGCCGACGCATTCTGCCATTCGATGGTCCGCGCCCTCGTGGGCTGCCTGCTGGCCGTGGGCGAGGGGCGGATGCCGGTGGAGTGGCCCGGGGAGGTGCTGACGCGAGCCGTACGGGACTCCGCGGTGCACGTGGCGCCGGCGCTGGGGCTGTGCCTGGAGGAGGTCGTCTACCCGGCCGACGACGAGCTGGCCGCCCAAGCCGCCAGGACACGTCGCGTCCGCACGCTGTGAGGAGCGCCCATCACCCGCTCGAGCCGGCCGGTCATCGCCGCTCCCGCAGTACCGCATAGGCCACGCACGCCGCGACCACCAGCGCGGGCACGCCGAGCAGGATGGCCGCGCGCAGGCCGTACTCACGGCCGATCAGACCGCCGAAGAGCGCGCCCAGGGGCGAGGCGGTCATCACCATGGTTGTCGAGGCGCTGGTGACGCGCCCGAGCAGGCCGCGGGGAGTGCCGCGCTGGCGCTGGGTGCGGGCGACGACGGCCCAGACGCCGAAGGCGGCGCTCGTGGCAGCCAGCCCGAGAGCGACCAGGACGGCCTCCGAGGCCAAGCCGAGCACGAGCTGGCCGCCGGCGGCCGCGAGGAGACAGGCGGCGAGGGCCGGAGCCGGGCCGAGCAGGCGCACGATGCGGGCGGCGAGGAAGCCGCCGACCAGGCCGCCGACGGCGCCGATGCCGACCAGGAGACCGTAGATCGCGGCGGGCAGCTGAAGTATCTGCTGGACGAAGAGGACCAGGACGACGAACCACATGCTGTCCACGAAGGCGAACGTGGCCGACAGCAGCGACAGCGTGAACATACGGCGTGAGCGGACCAGCCAGCGCAGGCCCGCCACGGTTTCGCTCCAGATGCGGCCCTTCGAACCCGGGTTCGGGGCGGGGGCGAAGACGCGGGGAAGGCTGAAGATCAAAGCCGCGGCGAGGGCCAGCGCGCCGCCGTTCACCGCGATGGGCAGGACCATGGCGATGCCGAACAGATAGCCCCCGACCGGTGGCCCGATCAGCTCGTTGCCCGCCACCTCCGCGTTGACCAGCCGGCCGTTCGCGCGTTCCAGGTCGGCGTCGTTCACGAGGGGAGGCAGCAGGGTGGCGGTGGCCGTGTCGCGCAACGTCTCACCCACGCCGCAGGCGAAGGCGACCGCGTAGATCCAGGCCACGGTGGCGGATCCGGTCAGCACGGCCACCGTCAGCGCCGCCAGCAGAGCCGTGCGCCCGCAGTCGACCAGGACGACGAGGCGGCGCTGGTCGAACCGATCGACCAGCGCTCCGGCGACCAGTCCCAGGAGCAGCCAGGGGAGCTGGCCCGCCACCGCGACCCCTGCCACGATGACGGGGTCGCCGCTCATCGAGGCGGCGAGCAGGGGCAACGCGGCGCTTCTGATGCCGTCACCGAAGTTGGACAGCGCCGTCGCGGTCCAGAGCCGACTGTAGGCGGGGCCCAGGGACATGGCAGTCATGCCTGCGATCATGGCATGGCGCCTTGCGGGAGAAACAGTGATCAAACCGGCGAAGCGGGCGAGGATCGGATCGAGCCGTCCGGCGGCGAAAGCGATCCATGCGCGGGACCGCGGATTCTCAAGAAGGGCCCGGACATCCGCGCGATGCCCCTACTGGCACCACCGCCCCCGGCCAGGTGGCGGGCAACGCTGTCGGCGGGCTCGGGTTCAGGGCGCGCATCCGGTGCCCATTCCGGGCGCTGAGCCCCCTCCGCGCACAGTCCTCAAGATCGTCTAGTTGCATCACGTAATGCTCGGTCTTCCGAGGTTCTGCTACTTCTCGCTGGGATTCCGGTCCGATCAGCCTCCGAGCGCCGTCCAGACCGATCGGCGAACGCCGCTGGCGCTCGCCACCGGAATCAGCGTGCCGGTCGCGTGGCCCGTGAGTCCGCATGTTGTACGGCGGTGGCGGGGTTGTCGGCGCGTTGAGCGTCAAGGCCATGGCCGCGGAGTGGCGAGGCGGGCGCGTCAGCCGCCGGTGGCGCGGCGCTCGAGGACGCGGGAGGTCTCGTCGCGGAACGCGCCGCTGACCTTGCTCAGGGCCGTCTCCTTGGCCGTGGGCGTGTGGCCGTCGGCGTGGGTGGCGTAGCTGAAGACGATGTAGCGGCCCCACAGCATGCCGGCCGCGTAGCCGCCCGCGATGGCGACCCGTTCGGCGCCGCTGCCCTGTGGTCCCGGCAGGGCGCGGAACCACAGGTTGCGGCCGAGGTTCTTGGCCTTGTCGGCCTTCGCGGCGGCGTCCTTGGTGGGCATGACGGCGATGCCGGTGGTGACGGCGTAGCGGCGCTTGCCGTCGACGTAGGTGGCGCGCAGGACCCTGGAACAGCCTTCCTCGCGCAGCGCGTCGGCGAACGGGCCGGACGCGGCCTTCTCGCAGTCCTTGGACAGCGAGGTGGCGACGCGAGTGTAGACCGTCTTGCCGATCTTGATCTTCTTCTCCGGGAACGCCTCGGACAGCGACATGGCGCGAGGGTCGGTCTCCTCCGAATCGAGGACCGCCGCCTGAGGGCTGGCCGCGGGGGTGGAGGCGACCGTCTCGGGCGGGGGACTGGCGGCCGCGGTGGGAGTCGCGCTGGCGACGGCTCCGGTCGTGCCGGGGGAGGCGTTCATCGAGCGGTACACGAAGAAGCCGCCCGTCGCGACACCCGCCACCACGAGCACGCTGATCGTGGCGAACAGGGCCTTCCTGCCGTTGCCCGGCTGCGGCGGAGGAGGCGGCTGCGGTACGTGGCCGGGCTGCTCCGAGGGCCACGGCGCGGCGGGGCTGACGACGATCGGGCCGGAAGCCTGCTGCGCCTCCTCGTGGGGGAAGGGCCTGGGCCATACGGGGACGTCGCCCGGCTCGGCGGGGCGCGTGACCGGGACGGTGACGGACGGGTCGAAGGCGCCGCCACGGTCTGCCGGAGCGTCGGACGGGTGCTCGGTGGAGGGATCCTGCCGGGCGACGGCGATCTCCGTGGAGGGATCCGGTCCGGGCCTCTCGGCGCCGGGCGCTTCCGCGGGCCGTTCGGGTTGCGGCGTCTCGGCCCTCTCTGGCTCGTGCCTGTCAGGTTCGGTCCTCTCGGACCCGGCTTCCGCGGAGGGGGATTCCTCCGTTTTCTCCGCTTCCTCGGTGGGCACGGCCTGCTCCGGCCTCTCCGGGAAGGCGGCCTGCCCGGAGGGGGCCGTGCTGTCGTGGTCGCCGTCCAGGGGCTCGCCGGTCGCCGCGGGCCAGGGCGGCATCACCGGGCTGTCGGAGACGGGGGCGGGCCACACCTGCATGCCGGCCGCCGCGGCCGTGAACCCCTGCGGAGGCTGCCAGCCCCCCTGCGGCTCCGGTCGCGGCTGCTCGCCGTCGAGGGGCGGGTCGGCGAACCAGTCGTACGGCCCGGCGTCGCCGTCCGGCACCTCCCACGGGTGCAGGGGCGTGAAGGCGGGCGGGTTGTCCTGACCGGCCGTTTCGGTGGTGGTGGGCTCGCCTGGCTGAGCGGTGTCCTGGTTCGGCGTCGACTGGTCCGATGCCGCCTGGTTCGGTGCCGGGAAGGCCGCAACGGGCATCCCGGTGGCGGGCGTGGGCGCTTCGCCGGTGGGCCGAGTGAAGTCCGCGGTGAGGTTCTCGCCGGTTGGCGGCGTGAGCGAGGCAGGCGAGGTGACGCCCTCCTGCGGCGCGTGCTCGGCGCTCGCGGCGGGCGAGTCGAGGACGTCACCGGGGACGGGCCTGCCCGGCGCCTCGACCTGGGACGCGGGCGGGAAGGCAGGGGCCGGGGAGTTGGGCCCGGAAGGCGGCTGGGCGGGAGGCGGCTCGGGTGTCCGGAACTCGTCCGTGCCCCGGAGCGCATCCGTGCCCCGGAACGCATGGGAGCTCTGAAACGACTCTGAACCCTGCAGCGGCTCCGAGCTTTGTGAGTGCTCCGAGCCGTGACGTGCCCCAGGAGCTTGGAGCTCCTCGGGAGTTCGAAAGGCCTCGGGAGTCTGAAGCGGCGTCTCAGGACTTCCGACCGCCTTGTGGGTCTGAGGTGACGTAGCGGGCGGTTCGACCGCATGCGGGCTCTGAAGCGTCTCGGCCGTCTCGCGATGCGGCCACAGCTCCTGCCGGAGCCGGCGGGCGTCGTAGGTCTGCTCGGGGTCCGGCTCGCCGCTCGGGTCGTCGTGGCCGTAGGCGGGGTGGAACCTCGGCATGGCCTGGGCCGGTGTGGTGGCGTCGCGGTCCGCTGGAGGGTCCTCGGGAGCCGGCAGCCCGGGAGGCGGGCCGGGGTAGACGGGGATCGGCGGGCGGACGGGCTCGGGCGACTGGACGTTGAACTGGGTCCAGGCCGGGCCGGTGTCGCCGGGCGGGGTGGGCGCCGCACCGCTGTCGCCGGGGGCCCACGGCGACCGTGGCTCCGGCTCGCGCTGCCATGACGCCGGAGGCGCCGACGGGGCGGCTCCGCCGTACGGGAAGGGCCCAGGGTCGGCGGGGTGGGGTGCCGGAGAAGGGGCACCGGGCGGCTGCGGGAAGGGTGCGGGCGCGCCCTGGAACGGGACCGGCTGCCCGGGGTGCGCGGCTTCGGACGGCCCGGCGGGGCTGGCGGCTTCAGACGGCCCGCCAGGGTGGACGGCTTCGGACGGCATGCCGGGGCCGGTGGTTTCAGAAGGCCCGCCGGGGCGCGCGAGGTCCGGGCGCTCACCAGCGTGGGCCAGCTCAGGGCGCCCACCGGGGTGGGCGAGATCAGGACGCGCACCGGGGCCGTCTGGATTGGAAAGCCCAGCGGGCTCGGGCGAGCCGCCTGCGGCCGGTGGGTCCTGCCTGCCGGCCGTCGCGTCCGGCTCGGCCGGGCCGGGTTCGGCACTCGGGTAGGGGGAGGGACGGTCCTGGGGACCGGGGCCGGACTCGGGAAGCGCGGAGGGATGGTCGGCCTCGGACCGGGACTGCAGCCTGCCGAAACTCGGCGGGGGCGTCGCCGGCGCGGCCGAGCGATCGGTCACGTCGCGCTCGTCCATAAGCGAGAGCGTAGCGAGACTCGGGAGATCGTCACGCCGGTATGAGTGTTCCCGGTCGAATCGGTCATCCCTTTCGTGCCCACATCACCCGAATGTCTAGCCTCCCGCGGCCCCCGAGAGGGAACGCCCGTCGAGCGCCTTGAACACGGTGTTCTGGGTGATGTCGTCGGCCGCCTGGAAGAGCCGCTTGCCCTCCTTCTTGTCCGGCTTGTGGCCGTCCTTGAACTGGAACCAGATCATGACCGCGTAGTGCCCGTGGGTCCAGACCTGCGCCCCGGCCTCACCGGAACCGAGGAACTTGGTCACCTTGTCCTTGCCGGGCAGCGGCTTGACGTAGTCCTGGCGCTCGCCCTTGCCGCCCGCCTTGCTGGCCTTGTCGGCGGCCTTGGTGTCGAGCAGGTTGGCCACGCCGACGGTACCGATGATCTCACCCTTGGCGTCGCGGAAGCTCGCGCGGATGACCTGCGTGCACTTGCCGTCCTTGAGCGCCTTCTGCAGCTTCTCGCCGACCACCGCGTCCGCGCACTTCTTGTCCTTGCGCGTGATGGTCATGGTGTACTGGCGCCCGTCGACCACGACCTTGGCGGACGGGAACAGCTCCTTGACGGTGAGCGGGTCGGGGTCGGTCTTGCGCTGGTCGGCGAAGCCGTACTTGCCGGGCGGGGCCGTGGGCAGCGGGTCGGAGGTCGGCCGGGCCTCGGTGGCCGCGGGGGCCGGCGGGTCGGCGTTGAACATCACCATGAGCGCCACGACGAGCGCGGCGAGCACGACGACGCCGCCGACGATGAACCAGAACGGCCCGCGGGTGCGGGGACCGTCGTCGTACGGGCTCCACATCTGGCTCTGCCGCTGGCTCTGCTGCGCCGGCTCGGGCTCGGCGCCGGTTTCCTTCTTCTTGGGAAAACCCATGCGGAGAGATTAACCTCTCGCGGCTCACGAGTAGCCGAAGTCCTGGGTCCACCACGGGCCGCCGCCTCCCGGGACGACGCCCACGCCGATGGCGGCGATGGCGCAGTTGAGGATGTTCTTGCGATGGTCGGGGCTGGCCATCCAGCCCTGGACGGCGGCCTCGGCGGTGGGGTAGCCGCGGCCGATGTTCTCGGCCGCGCCCGCGGAGTACCCGGCGCGCGCCATGCGGTCCCAGGGGGAGGAGCCGTCGGGCGAGCTGTGGCCGAACTGGCCGGAGGCGGCCATCTCCAGGGAGTGCTCCTCGGCCGAGCGCGTCAGCCGGGCGTCGACGCGCAGCGGGCCGCAGCCGTGCCGCCTGCGCTCGCGGTTGGTCAGCTGCACCACGCGCGCGGCCATCTGGGGCGAGACCGTCAGGTCCGGCGTGCCGTACACGCTGGTGTGATCGGGGTTGGTCTCGCCCCGGATCTGACCTTCCGGCGTGGGCCCGGCCGTGGGCGCGTGGCCGGCGGAGGGCGCCCGTTCCCGCTCGCGCGGGATCGCGTCGGCGGCCCGCTGCGGCTTCTTGGTCGTGGGGGTGGCGCTCGGCGCGGCGGCGGGCGGGGCCGTGCTGTTGAGGTAGACCTGCGGGGCCGAGTCGTCCTCGGCGGTGGTCAGCCGCCCGATCAGCACGCCCGCGAACAGGACGGTCAGCATGCAGCTCAGCAGGCCCAGACGGCTCCTGCGCCGCGCGCGCCGCCGGGTGTGCCGCGTGTGAGGGGGCTGCCACATACCGCAGTCAACGATAGGGAAGCAAGGTAGTGGTAAAGAAGGGGTTGGAGGGAACCGAAATGGAATCGGTAGCCCCGGCCGGTGCCGCCCGCCTCGTTTTGACCACTGCCAGCAGGGGCGGTAGCCTATCGACGTTGTGTGCATAGGTCCCGCGTGACCAATGCGCGGCGCGTCCGGCGTCATCTCCCATCCATGCGGAGACGGAAGGTCCGGGCCGTCGTGTGCCCGCACCGACCGACCAAGAGCTGTCCGCCCCGTCAGTGGGTCCGACAGTGCCGACAGACGCAAGATAAGGCTTACGACCGTGCGCACGTACTCACCGAAGCCCGCAGACGTACAGCGTCAGTGGTACGTCATCGACGCGACCGATGTCGTGCTGGGCCGGCTGGCCAGCCATGTCGCGGCCCTGCTCCGCGGCAAGCACAAGCCGATCTTCGCGCCCCACGTCGACACCGGTGACTTCGTCATCGTCATCAACGCCGACAAGGTCGCGCTCAGCGGCAACAAGCTCGAGCAGAAGAAGGCCTACCGCCACTCGGGCTACCCGGGCGGTCTGCGCTCCGTGACCTACGGCGAGCTCATGGAGAAGCGGCCGGAGAAGGCCGTCGAGAAGGCCGTGAAGGGCATGCTGCCCAAGAACTCCCTCGGCCGGAAGATGGCCAAGAAGCTGAAGGTCTACGCCGGTGCCGAGCACCCGCACCAGGCCCAGAAGCCCGTGCCGTTCGAGATCACCCAGATCGCCCAGTAGTAGTTCGAAGGATTTGAGGAGAACCGTGGCTGAGCCCACCGGTGTCGAGACGGCCGTCGAGGCCGAGCTGGAGGACTACTCCAGCGAGGAGTTCCCGTCCGAGTACACCACCGAGTCCGCTGCCATCGCCGACGCTCCCGTGCGCAGGCCCGTGACGACCGGCCACTCGTACGGCACCGGCCGCCGCAAGGAGGCCGTCGCCCGCGTCCGCATCGCCCCGGGCACCGGCAAGTGGACGATCAACGGTCGTTCGCTTGACAACTACTTCCCGAACAAGGTCCACCAGCAGATCGTCAACGAGCCCTTCGTGGTGCTCGGCGCCGAGGGTGCCTTCGACGTCATCGCCCGCATCGACGGCGGCGGCGTGACCGGCCAGGCCGGCGCGCTGCGCATGGGCCTGTCCCGCGCGCTGGCGGCCCTCGACGTCGAGGTCAACCGCCCGCCGCTGAAGAAGGCCGGCTTCCTCACCCGTGACGCCCGCGCCACGGAGCGGAAGAAGTACGGCCTCAAGAAGGCCCGCAAGGCTCCGCAGTACAGCAAGCGCTAAGTTGGGGCGCCTTTTCGGCACCGACGGGGTCCGTGGGGTCGCGGGGCGCGACCTCACGGCCGAGCTCGCCATGGACCTGTCGGTCGCGGCGGCTCACGTCCTCGGCGACGCAGGGGCATTCGGACACAAGCGTCCGGTTGCCGTCGTGGGCCGGGATCCCCGGGCTTCAGGAGAGTTCCTGGAGGCCGCGGTGGTCGCCGGCCTCGCGTCGTCCGGGGTCGACGTGCTGCGCCTGGGCGTGCTGCCCACCCCGGCGGTGGCCTACCTGACTTCCGCGCTCGGGGCCGACCTCGGCGTGATGCTGACGGCCTCGCACAACCCCGCGCCCGACAACGGCGTGAAGTTCCTGGCCCGCGGCGGCGTCAAGCTGGCCGACGCGGTCGAGGACGAGATCGAGCGGCGGTTGCGCGAGCCGTGGGACCGTCCCGAGGGGGCCAAGGTCGGCCGCGTCCGCGACGCCTTCGGCGAGGCCGACCGCTACATCTCGCACGTGCTGGAGACGATCCCCAACCGCCTGGAGGGGCTGCGGGTCGTCGTCGACTGCGCGCACGGCGCCGCCCACATGGTCGCACCCGAGGCCATGGTCAGGGCCGGGGCCGAGGTCGAGGCGATCGGCGCGCGTCCCGACGGCCTCAACATCAACGACAGCTGCGGCTCGACCCACCTGGCCAAGCTCCAGCAGGTCGTCGTCTCGCGGGGCGCCGACTTCGGCGTGGCCTACGACGGCGACGCCGACCGGTGCCTGGCCGTGACCCACGAGGGCAAGGTCGTCGACGGCGACCAGATCATGGCGATCCTGGCGCTCGACCTCCACTCGCGCGGCGAGCTGAAGCGCGACACCGTGGTGGCGACCGTGATGTCCAACCTCGGCTTCAAGCTGGCGATGCGCGAGGCGGGGATCACCGTCGTCGAGACGGCGGTGGGGGACCGCTACGTGCTGGAGCGGATGAAGGCCGACGGCTACAACCTGGGCGGCGAGCAGTCCGGGCACGTGATCATGCTGGATCACGCGACGACCGGCGACGGCCTGCTGACCTCGCTGCACCTGGCCGCCGTCGTGGCCAAGTCGGGCGTCTCGCTGGCCGAGCTGGCCTCGGTGATGACCCCGCTGCCGCAGATCCTGATCAACGTCAAGGGCGTCGACAAGGCCAAGGCGGGCGCGCCCGAGCTGGCCAAGGCCGTCGCCGAGGCGGAGGCGGAGCTCGGCGAGTCCGGCCGCGTGCTGATCCGGCCGAGCGGCACCGAGCCCATGATCCGGGTAATGGTCGAGGCGGCGTCGCAGGAGCAGGCCACCCAGGTGGCCGAACGCCTGGCCGGCGTGGTCCGCGCCGCATGCGTTTGACGGGGTACGGCCCGCGTGCCGTACCCCGATCATCCGGTTTGACGGCTTGATCCCTTCTTGGGGATCCTTGGCCAATGATTTCTTTGCGATCAATCGCGGGCGGCGTGGTCGCGGCGATCCTGCTGACGGCCGCGTTCATCGCTCCCGCCCAGGCCAAGACGGTCGAGGCTCTGGCGAGACCGGCGAACGGCACCATCCTGTACGACCGCATCAGCGGGGGACACGGCGTGCTGAAGGTGAAGAACGGCACCAAGCGCGACGCCGTCGTCACGCTGATGAAGGGCTCCAAGAAGGCGATCAGCGTCTACGTCAGGGCCAAGTCGACGGCCAAGGTGGACACGGTCGTCGACGGCACCTACCGGGTGTACTTCACCACGGGCACGCGCTTCAGCGTGAGCAAGGGCCGTTTCGGCAGGAACCCCAGCTACCAGCGGTTCGACGACAAGCTCCGGTTCGTGACGACCGCGACCAGCTACTCGATCTGGACGCTGACCCTCCAGCCCGTCATCGGCGGCAACGCCAAGACCAGCGGGGTCAACCCCAAGGACTTCCCCGCCTGAGCCCCGGAGGCGCTCACTGCCTCCTGCTCACGAACTCCATGATCAAGGCGAGGACGGCGTCGAGCCCCTTGGCGCCGCCCGCCTCCATGTTGACCTTGAGCTCGCTCGCCTTGGTCTTGAAGTGGATCGACCCTTTCGGCCGCAGGATCGCGGCCGCGGCGGCGATGAGGAGGACGTCCAGCGCCACGTCGGCCAGAGGCAGGGTGCCGACCCTGCGGATGCGGCCGGCGGCCTCCTCGATCGTGGGGCGGGTCTCGGGCAGCGTCTCGGCGATGGTCTCGATCACCTCGCGGAGGGAAGGGTCGGCGGAGCCGTCCGGCGACACGCCCCGAGCCTGCGCGAGCTCCTCGAGGAAGCGACGGTCGCGGGCGGTCCTGGCGGCGATCTCCTCCTCGGTGACCGGGAGGTCACCGGAGTCGTCGAAGTGGGCGACCAGGTGCTGCAGGACCTGGCCGAGCTGGGCGTCGTCGAGGTCGTCGAGGGTCACTCAGGCTCCCATCAGCTTGAACGCCGCCCAGTGGTAGAGGTGCCGCCAGGCGTCGTGATCGGAAGAAAAGTACATCTCGCGCTGGGCCTCGGTGAAGGCCTGCGCCTTGGACAGGCCGTCGCCGAGCCAGAGCGTGTAGAAGCGGTCGATCAGGACGGTCGAGGAGTGCAGGTCGGCGTTCCACATCGGGGCCAGGACGCTGTCGGCCCCGGCGGCCAGCGCCGAGCGGACCGGGCCCCACAGCTCGTCGCTGGCGGCGGTGACGACGCGGCCGACCGAGCAGGCCTGGAGCGTGAGGTGGACGCCTGCCATCGTGGCGGCAGGGAGCTCCGCCGCCGAGAGCCAGCCGCCGGTGCCGGTGCCCGGTGAGAGTCTCAGCCCCGCGTTCATGATCTCCCTCGGATCGGTGGGCGAGCCGCCGTGGGCCAGGATGTGCATCAGGTCGACACGGGTCAGCATCGACAGCGCCTCGGCTGGAGTGGCCTCGCGGCAGAACACCTGGTCCACGTCGAGCCCCAAGGTGTGCAGACGGTTCGCGATCCGCTGGTGGCTGTCGGCGAAGACGCCCTCTTCCACCGGCCGCAGCGGATGGCTGAGCAGACCCGCCCGGCGGGGGTCGTCGCCGCGACGCCGGAACAGCGTGACGGCCGCCTCCAGGCTCGGCACGTAGCACAGGGCCGGGCTGTGCCCCGCCTTCCACAGCTCGGGCAGCAGCAGGGCGTGGAGCGGGATGTTGTGCCAGGCGCCGTGTGGGGCGATCACCACGGCCGAGCTGAGCCGCAGCATGGCCGCCAGCGTTTCCATCTGGCGGTGCAGGTCTCGCAACGGTCGCAGGTACGGCTCGGCCAGGTCGAAGGGCCGGTCGGGGTCGATCGGCGGATGCAGCGCCGTCCCGGAGAAGCCGGCCTGCAGATACCTCACCGCCGTTTCCAGGTCACGTTGGGTGACCTGGACGCTCATCAGCAGCGTGGCGTCGTGGGTGGTGCAGAACAGGTAGCTGCACTCGCGTGTCTCGTAGAACGAGACGAGGGCGCTGTCCTCCGGGAGGTGGGAGCGCAGCTCCCGCACTGGATCGTTCGTCGAGAACCGTGCAAGGCGCTCGGCCTGGCTCTCTTCGAGGGCGGCGGGGTGACCGGCGAGATCCTCGCGCATCTGCGCGGCCCACTGGCTCAGCCGCTCGTCGACGTCCAGAACGGCGCCGGGCGGTCCGGCGGTGAGGCGGCGGGTCAGCCATCGGCTCTTGGCCGTCTCGACGTACCAGCGCAGTGTGCGAACAAGTCCACCCACAGCCATGTCGCTCAAAGCGTCATGCTTGAGCATGAGAGCCAACGCCCGGCACATGAACTCGAGCGCGTCCAGCTTGCGCCGCCCCGCGTACGCTTCGCCGGGCAGCGGGACGCGGGCGATGCGGTCATCCTCGAGCACCAGCAGGTGCTGGGCCGTCTCGGCCGCAAGGAAGGCCCTGTCGTATTCCCCGTTTTCTAAGAAATGGCTGGCGAGGAAGGCGTGGAGGACGATGGAACGGTCGGTTCCCCACCTCCCCGGCTCGGCCTTGGCCCTCTCCACCGCCTCGTCCAGCGGTCTGCCCTGCTTGTGCAACGCGGCCATCCAGAACACCAGCGTGCTCTTGCAGAGCTGGTCGTGTGCCCGCATGGCAGGATCGTCGGCCAGCCGTCGCAGCTCCTCTGCGGCCCTCTCACGCTCGCCCAGCAAGTCGCGTAACCGCCAGTGGTGGACGGGGATCGCCATCCGGGCCCACGCGGACTGCTCCTCCGGTTCCGCCAGGACCAGCTGTTCGGCTTGGTCGAGGTGATCCAGCGCGCCGGCGATCAGCTCTCGGTCGGTCTCGCCGAGCGGCTCTCCGAATTCATGGGCGGCGAACAGGGCGGCGCACGTCGTGGCGTAGCTCACGTGCAGGTTCCGCTCCAGGACCGCGTCGCCGTACGGCTCGGCTATGTCCAGTGCCTCCCGGTAGTGGGCGAGCGCGGCCTCGGCCAGCCCCATCGACTCGCACGAGATCGCGGCGTGGCGCAGGAGACGCCGCTGCTCGTCGACGAGCCCGAACTTCCCGGCGAGGGCGGCGCACGTCGTGGTTACCCACTCCACGGGGTACGGGATGTGCATGGACTCCAGGCTGTAGGCGAGGTGCATGCCGAGGGCGATCGTCGGCAGGGCTTCCTCCGGGCTCGTGGGCCGCGCCAGCCGTACGTGGTAGCCGAACTGCTCGAAGGCTCGCACCAGCTGCGTACCGTCCCGCGGGTCCAAGGCGTCCACCGTCTCCTGGCCGTAACGCATGGCTGACATGGTCTGGATGTCATCCCACACCAGGGCGTTCTCCTCGAGCGAGGCGTCCGGCGGCGGCCAGGACCCGGTGGAGTGGTTCATGGAGTAGGGCTCGTCGCCCCGGCGGACGACGTAGGTGTAGCCCAGGTCGTGGGGCGCCACCCAGACCAGAGTCAGCCCCGCGTGCTCGTAGCGTGTCGCGGTGCGCAGCACCGCCTCGCCGAACTCCGAGGGGGTCCAGGCCGCATTCGGGTGCCGGAGCTTGAGCCGGGGGCCGGGCGTGGGTGCGGGCGGTTCGGCGGCCCACACGAAGTCGCCGAGCTCGCCGGTGACCAGTTCCCAGTGGAAGATCCGGCGCGCCTCCTGCGGTGAGGGCGGCGCCGGGTTCAGCGTGACCAGGCCCAACCGGCGGCGCCGCCCGGCGAAGTGCCCTGACAGCACGAACGACACGGCCGTCGTCCCGGGCAACCGGTACGGCCCGCGCACGGCGACCGGCTCGCCGGTGCACTGCAGCGCGTCGACGGCCAAGTCGTGTGGGTTCGCCGCGCCCCGCAGCGTGTACGGCCAGCCTTCGAGCTCGGCCAGGAGCATCACCGGCACCGGCAGGTCGACCGCCTCCCACGCGGCGGCGAACGCCCGCGCGTCGAACAGCTCGGCCCCTATTCCCATCACAACGATGTAACGCGCCCGGCCGCGATGCCGTCCCGCCCAGACGACGGCCACCCGGTCGCCGAGCGCCGCCCGTGCCACCGGTTTCGCCCAGTCCCGCTTTCCGATCACGTGGCGATTGTCGGCCGTACCGGCGGGGCCGTCATGAGTAAGGGCTACCTAGTCCTCGCCGGTCAGGGAGAAGGCTCGCAGCCGCCGGCCCGTCAGCAGCACCGCGCCGACCGTCACGATCACCAGGGCCGGTACGGCGAAGCCGAGCGTGACGTCGGTCTCGACGAAGGGGGAGGTGGCCAGCTGGTCGGCGATGGTCTGGGCCCACTGCTGGATGGAGAACTTGCGCGCCCCCGGCACGAGGCTGCCGACCAGGCCCTCCCAGACGAGGGCGTAGACGACGCCGATGGCCACGGCGTGCTTGGTCACCACGCCGAGGAAGAGGAAGACCGCCGAGTAGGCGATTCCGGCGACGAGGGCGCCGAGGGCGAAGCCGGGCGCGACGCCCGACTCGGTGCGGATGAGGATCCACGCGGCCAGGTAGGTAGGCACCGCGGCGAACAGCACCAGCAGCGAGGCGGCCACCGCGAACTTGGTCACCGCGATCACCGGCCGGGAGATCGGTTTGGACAGCAGGTGGATGACCGTGCCGTCGTCGATCTCCGGGGCGATGACGCCGGTGCCCGCGATGAGGCCGAGCAGCGGCAGCATGGTGCCGATCACGAACTTCTGCATCAGCAGCACGGCCGTACGCTCGTCGGCGCTGCCCACCAGGCGCAGCAGCAGCGCCAGGCCCAGCAGGGCGAGGGGCAGCAGCACCAGGAGCAGGATGCGCCGCCGGCCGAGCACGGCCCGGTAGGTGATCCCCGCGACGGTTGCGTTCATCTAGGAGCTCCGGGTGATCAGGTAGGAGAACACGCTTTCCAGGTCCTCGTCGGCGGGGGAGACCTGCAGAAGGCGGATGCCCTCGGCGCGGGCCACGCGAGCGACCAGCCAGGTGAAGCGCCGGAAGTCGGTCGCCTGCACCTCCAGGCCGTCCTCGCCCAGCGTGACGCCGCCCGTGCTGCCGTCCACGACCAGCGCCGCGGCGAGCCTGCGGTCGTCGCTGGAGCGGATCCTGAACAGGTGCGGCCGGTCGGTCATGAGCCGGCGGATCTCGCGGAAGTCGCCCGAGGCGGCGTGCCGCCCGGCGACCAGCACCTCGATGTGCTGCGCGACCCGCTCGACCTCCTCCAGGATGTGCGAGCTGAACAGGATGGTCCTGCCCGAGGCGCCCATCCGCCGGATGAGGTCCATCAGGTGCAGCCGCTGGCGCGGGTCCATCCCGTTGAACGGCTCGTCCAGCAGCAGCACGGCGGGGTCGTGGACGAGCGCGGCGGCCACCTTGACCCGCTGCTTCATGCCCTTGGAGTAGGTCTCCACGCGCCGGTCCTTGGCGTGTTCCATGTCCACGGTCGCCAGCGCCCGGCGGGTGGCGGCGCCGGGGTCGGGCAGGCCGTGGAGCCGCGCAGCCGTCAGGACGAGCTGCCATCCGGTGAGGAACCCATACAGGCCCTCCCGCTCCGGAACCAGGCCGATGTCGCGGTAAATATGGTGATTTTTCCAGACCTTCCGCCCCTCGAGGGTGACCGTCCCGTTCGAGGGTGCCAGGAACCCGGCCATGATGTGCAGCAACGTCGACTTGCCCGCGCCGTTGGGCCCGAGCAGGCCCGTGACGCCGGGCCCGATCGTCATGGTGACGTCGTTGACGGCCACGACGTTGCCGTACCAGCGGGACACCTGGGTCAGCTCCAGCTTCACTTCGCCGCCGCCTTCCGGTAGCGCAGGAACAGCGCCGCGACGCCGAGCGCCACCAGCGCCGCGGTGAGCAGCACGGGGCCGGGCCCGTCGGGATACTGCCCGCTCGCGCTCTCGCCGCCGAACAGCGCGACCCTGACCGCGTCGAGGAGGAAGAACGGGTTGATCAGGTACGACCAGGCGGCGGCCGTACCGCTCCCGATCGACTCGAAGGTGCCCACGAGCACGCCCGAGACGGCCAGCAGGAGCAGGTAGACCGCGATGACCGAGGCCACCCCCAGCCCGCGGCGCGGCGTCAGGGAGGCGATGGTCAGCCCGAAGGCCGACAGCAGCAGCGCCAGGCACAGCCCCGTCGTCAGCGCGGCCAGGTACTCCCCGGTCTGCGGCGGCCCCTCCAGGTCGATCAGCAGCTCCCCGGCGTACACGAGCGTGAGCGGCACGCCGATCACCAGGAACACCGCCAGCGTCATCGCGGCCAGCTTCGCCCCGGCGTACTGCGGGACGCCCACCGGACGGGACAGGTACAGCGGCAGCACCCGGTGCCGCAGGTCAGGCGCGACGAGGGCGGGTGACTGCGAGGCCACGAAGATCGACAGGATGGCCTGCATGTAGACGAAGAAGCCCGGGTACGGCATGCCGCGCTCCTTCAGCAGGGCCATCATCGCGATCGACACCACGGCCGGGAGCAGCATGACGGTCGCCAGGCCGAACGGCATGATCTTGGCGCGTGCCGTGCGGCCGAAGCCGAAGGCGGCGCGCAAGCTGTAGACGAACAGCGCCCGGGTGGCGTACCAGGAGCCGAGCCGGGGACCGTCGTAGTGGCGGTACCCGATGTCGTGGATGACGCCGGAGGCAGGCTCAGACACCGGCCACCTCCTCTCCGAGAGGCTCCCTGAAGACGTCCTCGATGCGGTGGCGGCCCTGTTCGAGCCGGATGAGGCACAGCTCCAGGCCGGCGACGGCGTCGCGGACGGCGTCGTAGGTCTCGGGGCCGAGCATCTTCACCGTCAGCAGGCGGCCCTGGACGCTCACGCTCTGGCCGAGCTCGGTCAGCCGGGCGACCAGCGCGTCGGCGCCCTCCTCGACCTCGACCGTGAGCGACTGCGTGGCCTGCGTGAACTCGGTGATCGCGCTGGAGCGCAGCAGGCGCCCGGCGTCGATGACGACGACGTGGTCGCAGATGCGCTCCAGCTCGCCCAGCAGGTGGGAGGTGACCAGGACGCTGATGCCGAACTCCGTGCCGATGCGGCGGATGAGCGTCAGCATCTCCTCGCGGCCGCGCGGGTCCAGGCCGTTGGTGGGCTCGTCCAGGAAGACGAGGCGGGGGTCGTGCACCAGCGCCTGGGCGAGCTTGACGCGCTGTTTCATGCCGGTGGAGTAGCCACCGATCGGGCGGTAGCGCTCCTCCAGCAGGCCCACGTGCCGGAGCACGTCGGCCGCGCGCTCGCGTGCGGCGACCTTGGGCAGGCCCGACATCCGGGCCAGGTGCACCACCAGCTCGGTGGCCGAGACCTCGGGCGGCAGGCAGTCGTGTTCGGGCATGTAGCCGACGAGCGTGCGGATCCTCGCGCCGTCCGTCGCGGGGTCCA
The DNA here is from genome assembly GCF_002093975.1 of Thermoactinospora rubra. Taxonomy (GTDB): domain Bacteria; phylum Actinomycetota; class Actinomycetes; order Streptosporangiales; family Streptosporangiaceae; genus Nonomuraea; species Nonomuraea rubra_A. Next base: position 155,176 of record NZ_MSZZ01000023.1, on the reverse strand, counting down.
GGTCGAGGACCCGGGCGCGCCCCGAGGTGGGCGGCTGGAGGCCCAGGAGGATCTTGATGAGGGTGGACTTGCCCGCGCCGTTCGCGCCGACCAGGCCGGTCACCCCGGAACCGGCCGCGACGGTGAGCCGGTCGAGGGCCGTGACGCCGGGGAAGTGCTTGGTCAGTTCCTCGGTCTCGAGGATGTGCATGATCAGGACACTACCGGCGTGTCGCGTGCGTGGCCTCGTTCACACGGATGATTTGCTCGTTCGTCCGGCGGGCTGACCGGCCTGCGGCCAGAAGGTCCGCTGGATGAGCAGCGTCGCCGTCCCGGAGATGACCATGCCCGCCAGGTTGACGCCGAGCTGGGCCGCCGCGCCGCCCACCGCCTGCCACTCGCTCAGCGCCATGGCCACGGCGGCGTAGCCCGCGGCCGGGATCGTGGTGACCGAGATGAACACGCCGACCAGCGCCGAGGACTTGCCCGCGGTGATCGACAGCACGCCGGCGGCCCCCGCGAGGATCGCCACGATGAAAGACCATTTATCGGGATAAACGATGAACTGCACCTCGGCGTTGATCTCCAGCATGCGCGAGTCGATCCACCCCAGCCGGCGCGACACGAAGGCGCAGGCGAAGGTGACGGCGATGGCGCCGGCGAACCCCACGGCGATGGCCCACGCCGAGTCGCCGATCAGCCCCCACTTCCGCTGGATCAGGCCGAAGCAGATCCCCGCGACCGCGCCGAACTCCGGCCCGAGCACCATCGCGCCCACGATGAGGATGGGCGAGTCCATCAGCACGCCGATGCCCGCGATCTGCACGGCGATCGCGAAGAAGGCCAGGTAGGCCCACGTGATGCGCGAGTCGCCCTCCACCCGCTGGGCCAGCGCCTCCCAGACCACCGCGTCGTCGCTCTCGCCCGGCGCCTCCTCCTCGGCTTCCTCGGCCACCCGCGAGACCGACAGGTCGATCTGCTCGACGGCGATCGACCCGGCGTCCCTGAGCCATTCGAGGCGGCCGATCACCGTGTTGGCCGCCTCCCTGGCCAGGTCGCAGAAGATCAGGTCACCGGCCGGCTGGCGGGCGGCGCCCCGCAGGAAGGCGATGTTGGTGACGCCGGTGCAGTCCTCCAGCGTCTCCAGCACCTCCTTGGTGCGCTCGGGCGGGCTGATCAGTCTCATGTGGAGCACCCCGCCATTGTGCCGGGGGCTCCGCTGCGGCGCGCGGTCAGGTGCGGCGCAGCCGTACCCGCCGGATGGAGTGGTCGGCGGCCTTGTACAGCACCAGGCCCGCGCGCCCGCGGGTGGGCAGGATGTTCTCCACCAGGTTGCGCTCGTTGATGTCGCGCCAGACGTTCCTGGCGAACTCGGTCGCCTCGTCGTAGGGCAGGTCGGCGATGAACCTGAAGTAGGACTTGGGGTCCTCGAAGGCGGTGCGGCGCAGCTTGTGGAAGCGCTCGACGTACCACTCCCTGATGTCCTCGACCCTGGCGTCGACGTAGATGGAGAAGTCGAAGTAGTCGTTGACCGCGAGGCTGGTGGGCGGGGCGGGCTGGAGGACGTTGAGCCCTTCGAGAATCAAGATGTCCGGACTTTTCACGACTTGGGTGGCGCCGGGGACGATGTCGTACTCCAGATGGCTGTATACCGGCGCCCGCACCTCGGCCGCGCCCGCCTTCACCTCGGCCACGAACCGCACCAGCGCCCGCCGGTCATAGCTTTCCGGGAAGCCCTTCCTGTGCATGATCCCCCGCGCCTCCAGCACCGCGTTGGGGTACAGGAAGCTGTCGGTGGTGACCAGCGCGACGTTGGGGTGCTCGGGCCAGCGCGCCAGCAGCGTGTGCAGCAGCCGCGCCGTGGTCGACTTGCCCACCGCGACGCTGCCCGCGATGCCCAGGATGTACGGCATGCGCCGCTCGGGCTCGCCCAGGAAGGAGTTGAGCGCGCGGCTGCGCTGCTTGGACCCGGTGAAGTGCAGGTTCAGCAACCTCGTGAGGGGGAGGTAGATGTCGGTCACCTCGGCCAGGTCGATCGGGTCCTCGACCCCGCGCAGCGCTTCCAGCTCCTCCGCGGTGAGAGTCAAGGGCGTGTTCTTGCGAAGCTCGCTCCACTGCTCCCTGCTCAGTTCCACGTAGCCGTTGTTCACGCACGCAGCCTAACCGCCTGGCGAAAGGGCCTGTCCGGGCGGTCCAGGTGCGGAGGTGCTGCCCGAATGATTGGCTATTTCTGACATATAGCGGGAGATGTCTGAGACATTACTTTGCAGTGAACACCACGCAGGGAGGTCGTCAGATGGATCGCCGCCGCTTCCTGACCGGGGCCTCGGCGCTGGCCGCGGCCGGCGTCGCCGGGCCCTTCGCGGGAGTCGCCTGCGCCGGGGCCACCGGCAAGGTCGTCCGGGTATCGGGCTACGGCCTGCTCAGGCCCGTCCCCGACGAGCGCGACGGCGCGGTCCGGCTGCACCTGCCGGAGGGGTTCAAGTACCGCTCCTTCAACGCCGCGGGCGAGACCTTCACCGACGGCAGCACCGTGCCGGGCAGGCACGACGGGATGGCCGCCTTCCGCGGGCCGCGCGGCACCGCGATCCTGGTGCGCAACCACGAGGTCAACGGGCCCGTCGGCGCGTTCGGCGACCCGGAGGACGCCTACGACCCCGCGGCCGGCGGCGGCACCGCGACGCTCCAGGTCACCCGCTACGGCCAGGTGCTGCGCAGCGGCCCGTCGCTCAACGGCACGATGATGAACTGCTCCGGCGGCCCCATGCCGTGGGGCTCCTGGGTGACCTGCGAGGAGACGGTCAACGGGCCCGACGTGGGCAACGACTTCTCCGGCGGCGACAACTCCAAGCTCACCCAGAAGCACGGCTACATCTTCGAGGTGCCGTCCCGGGGCACCGCCTCGGCCAGGCCCATCAGGGCGGCCGGGCGCTTCGCCCACGAGTCGGCGGCCTTCGACCCCGCCTCGGGGGCGATCTACCTCACCGAGGACAACTTCGCCTTCCCCTCGGGCTTCTACCGGTACCTGCCGCCCAGGAACCCGCTGGCGGCCAGGCGCATCCTGGACGGCGGCAGGCTCCAGATGCTCGCCGTACGGGACCAGCCGGGCAAGGACCTGTCGGCCGGCCAGCCCGCCGGGGCCGCGTACAAGGTGACGTGGGTGGACATCGACGACCCCGACCCCGAGTTCACCGGCAAGCCGTCCAACGACGAGGCGATCCAGGCCGTCGGCAAGCAGGGCAGGGCCAAGGGCGCGGCGCTGTTCTCGCGCCTGGAGGGCGCCGTCTACCACCACGGGACCGTGTATTTCGTCTCCACCCAGGGCGGGGCCACGGCTTCGGGGGACACCCCGCCGTCGGGGTTCGGCAAGGGGCGCGGCCAGGTGTGGGCGTACGAGACGTGGAGCTCGACGTTGCGGCTGGTGTACGAGTCGCCCGGCTCGGTGACGCTGGACCTGCCCGACAACGTCACGGTCAGCAACCGCGGCACGCTCGTGCTGTGCGAGGACGGCGACGGGGACAACTTCCTGCGCGGCCTCACCAGACGCGGGGAGATCTTCGACTTCGCGCGGCTCGTGCCCGTCGCGGGCGACTCGGGTGCGGAGTTCGCGGGGTCCACGTTCGGCCCCGGCGGCCACACCCTGTACGTCAACATCCAGTCGCGGCAGGGCGTGTCGTTCGCCATCTGGGGTCCGTGGCACCGCGGGGCCTTCTGACGGTTACGCTGGGCACGTGATCCTCGGCATCGGCGTGGACGTCGTGGACGTCGCCAGGTTGCAGGCGGCGCTGGAGCGCACGCCCACGCTGGCCGAGCGGCTGTTCACGCCGCACGAACGCGGCCTGGCCGTCGCCTCGCTGGCCGCCAGGTTCGCCGCCAAGGAGGCGGTGGCCAAGGCGCTCGGCGGGGAGCCGGGGATGAGCCACCACGACGCCGAGATCCGCTGCGACGAGCGCGGCAAGCCGGAGCTCCACCTCAGCGGGAAGGCCGCCGACGTCGCCTACGGGCTGGGCGTCAAGAGGTGGCACGTCTCGCTCAGCCACGACGCGGGCGTCGCGGTGGCCTACGTGATCGCCGAGGGATAGCGTCGGGTGCATGCGCACCGCCTACACCGCCGACCAGATCCGGGCCGCCGAGCTCGCCCTCATGGCGCGGCTGCCGCCCGGCGAGCTCATGCAACGCGCGGCGGCCGGGCTGGCCGTCGTCTGCGCCCGCATGCTGGGCCGGGTGTACGGCTCCCGCGTCCTGCTGCTGGTGGGCAGCGGCGACAACGGGGGAGACGCCCTGTATGCCGGGGTACGGCTGGCGCGCCGCGGCGCCAGGGTCGAGGCGATCCTCGCGGGGAGCAAGACCCACGCCGAGGGCCTGGCGGCGTTCCTGGCCGCAGGCGGCCGCGTGGCCGACACAGGGACCGGCGCAGGGGCCGATGCGATCGCCGGCGCCGACCTGGTGATCGACGGCCTCGTCGGCATCGGCGGCACGGGACCGCTGCGGGAGCCGTACGCGAAGCTGGCGCGCGAGGTGGTCGCGCCGATCGTGGCCGTGGACGTGCCCAGCGGTGTGGACGCCAGCACCGGGCAGGTCCCGGGCGTGGCGGTCGAGGCGCAGGTCACCGTGACGATGGGCGCCTACAAGACCGGGCTGCTGGTCGACCCGGGCGCCGGGTACGCCGGGCAGGTCGAGCTGGTCGACATCGGGCTGGGGCCGTACCTGCCCGATCCGGACGTCGCCGCCCTCACCGACGCGGACGTGGACGACCTGCTGCCGGTGCCGGGCGTGGAGTCGGACAAGTACCGCAGGGGCGTGGTCGGCGTCGCGGCCGGCAGCGACGCCTACACGGGCGCCGCGGTGCTGGCCGTGGGCGGCGCGCTGCGGGCGGGCGCCGGGATGGTCCGCTACGCCGGGACGGCGGCGCCGGTGGCCCAGGTGCGGGCCCACTGGCCGGAAGCGGTGATCACCGAGCTGGACCGGCCCTCGATCGAGGGCGTCGGCCGGGTGCAGGCGTGGGTGCTCGGCCCCGGCCTGGGCACCGGCGAGTGGGCGCACGAGCTGGCCCGCCAGGTGCTCGCGAGTGACGTGCCGGTGCTCCTCGACGCCGACGCGCTGACGCTGGCGGCCCGGGACCGCTCGCTGCTGCGGCGCGGCGCGCCGCTGCTGCTCACCCCGCACGCCGGGGAGCTGGCCAGGCTGCTGCGGACGTCCAGGGAGCGCGTCGAGGCGGCCAGGCTGGAGCACGTGCGGCGCGCGGCCACCGAGCTGGGCGCGACGGTGCTGCTCAAGGGCTCCACCACGCTCGTGGCCGAGGAGGACAGGCCGGTCAGGGTCAACACCACCGGCACCTCCTGGCTGGCCGCCGGCGGCACGGGCGACGTGCTGTCCGGCGTGGCGGGCGCGCTGCTGGCACAGGGGCTGAGCTGCTACGACGCGGCCTCCTGCGCGGCCTACCTGCACGGGCTGGCCGGCCGGCTGTCCGCGCCGCTGGTCGCCTCCGACGTGGCCGCCGCCATCCCCCGGGTCGTCAAGAGCCTGGGACGGGCACGCGGCTGAGCTGCCAGACTGGGAGAATGCACTTTCCCGCTGAGGCGCGCATCGACCTGGCCGCGATCCGGCACAACGTCGCCCTGCTCCGCGAGCGGGCGGGCGGCACGGAGATGATGGGTGCGGCGAAGGCCGACGCCTACGGGCACGGCCTGGTGCCCACCGCGCGGGCCGTCGTCGAGGGCGGCGCCTCCAGGCTGGGCACGGCGTTCGTCAGGGAGGCCCTGGAGTTGCGGGCCGGGGGCATCGACGTGCCCGTGCTGTCGTGGATCATCACGCCCGGCGAGCCGCTGGAGGAGGCGCTGCGGCAGGACGTCGAGCTGTCGGCCTGCGAGGAGCGGACCCTCGCCGACATCGCCGCCGCCGCCCGCCGCACGGGCGTGACAGCCAAGGTCCATCTCCAGGCCGACACGGGGATGAGCAGGGGCGGCGCGCCGCTGGCCGCCTGGCCCGGCCTGCTGGCCGCCGCGGCGAGGCTGCGCGCCGAGGGCGTCGTCGACGTCGTCGGCCTGTGGTCGCACTTCGCCTGCGCGGACATCCCCGGCCACCCCTCGATCGAGCTGCAGCTCGACTGCTTCGATGGCGCGCTGAAGCAGGCCGAGCAGGCCGGCCTGGGCGACTCGCGGATCATCCGCCACATGGCCAACTCCGCGGCCATCGTGACGCTGCCGCGCGCCCGCTACGACCTGGTCCGCCCTGGCATCGCCCTGTACGGCCTGAGCCCCATCCCCGAGCTGGGCGACTTCGGGCTGCGCCCGGCCATGACGCTGGTGGCGCAGATCGCGCTGGCCAAGCGCGTGCCGGAGAGCTCGGGCGTCTCCTACGGCCACCTCTACACCACGGCCAAGGAGACGACGCTGGGCCTGGTCCCGCTCGGCTACGCCGACGGCGTCCTGCGCCACGCGACGAACCGGGCCGAGGTGCTGGCGGCCGGGCGCCGCCGCACGATCGCGGGCCGGGTCTGCATGGACCAGTTCATGATCGACGTGGGTGACGACCCGCTGCGCGCGGGCGACGAGGTCGTGCTCTTCGGCCCAGGCGACAGGGGGGAGCCAACCGCTCAGGAGTGGGCGGATAACCTCGGCACCATCACACATGAGATCGTGACGAGGATCGGCGCGCGGGTGCCGAGGATCTACACGCAGGTGGAGACATGACGACGACAGCTCGCAGGAAGGTCGGGGTCGCCGGCGCGATCGTCGGCGCGGCCTCCGCCGGGGTGGCGGCGGTGGCCCTGGCCAAGCGCCTGGCCGTGGGCCGCATCCGGCTGCGCCCCGACCCGGCCGCCGACGAGCCGTTCGGCGAGCTGCGCGGGCGCGAGCGGACCCTGGTCACCTCCGACGGGCTGGCGCTGCACGTGGAGATCGACGGCCCGGAGGACGCGCCGCTGACGATCGTGTTCTGCCACGGCTACTGCCTCAACCGGGAGTCCTGGCACTACCAGCGCCGCGAGCTGCGCGAGCAGCACAGGATCGTGGTGTGGGACCAGCGCTCCCACGGGCTGTCGCAGCGCGCCGCCGCCGAGGACTGCACGATCGACCGGCTGGGCGAGGACCTGGCCGAGGTGATCGAGGCGTTCGTGCCCGGGCCGTGCGTGCTGGTCGGGCACTCGATGGGCGGCATGACGGTGATGGCGCTGGCCGACCGGCATCCCGAGCTGTTCGGCGACAAGATCCGCGGCGTGGCGCTCATCGCCACCTCGGCGGGCAGGCTCGCGGAGATCACGCTGGGCCTGCCGGCGCTGCTGTCGAAGGCGGTCCACATGGTCGCGCCCACCACGGTCTCGCTGATGGGCCGCCGGGGCGCGTTCATCGACAGGACCCGGCACGCCGCCAGCGACATCGCCTTCCTCATCACCCGGCGCATCGGCTTCGGCGACTCGCGCAACGTCAGCCCGACGGTGGTGGACTTCGTGGAGTCGATGATCAGGGCGACGCCGACCGAGGTGATCGCGAACTTCTACCCGGCCCTGATGAACCACGACAAGCTTCAGGCGCTCGGCGTGCTCGACGACGTGCCGACGGCCATCATGGTGGGGGACGGCGACTGGCTGACCCCTCCCGACCACAGCAGGGCGATCGCCGCCGCGCTGCCGAAGGCGCGGCTGACGGTGGTGCCCGACACCTCCCACCTGATCCAGCTCGAACGCCCCGCCGTGGTCAACGAGGCACTCCGTGATCTGATCAAGCAGGTGGAGACATGAGATCATCGACGGCCGAGGAGATGCGGGCGCTCGGCGTACGGCTGGCGTCCCGGCTGCGCGCGGGCGACCTGGTGGTGCTGTCCGGGCCGCTGGGCGCCGGGAAGACCACCCTGGTGCAGGGCATCGCCGAGGGGCTGAAGGTGCGCGGGCCCATCACCTCGCCCACGTTCGTCATCGCGCGGGTGCACCCGTCGCTGCGCGGCGGCCCGGCCCTGGTCCACGTCGACGCCTACCGCCTCGGCGGCGAGCTGGAGGTCGACGACCTCGACCTGGACGCCTCGCTGGAGGAGTCGGTGACGGTCGTGGAGTGGGGTGAGGGCCTGGTTGAGGGGTTGTCGGAGGACCGGCTGGAGGTGCACATCACCCGGCCGGAGGAGGGCGAGGCGCGGGAGGTCACGCTGCGCGGCGTCGGCGCCCGCTGGGCCGACACGCCGTCTGATCCGGCACAAGGGTAAAAGGTCGGCCATCTGCCTGTATCCCTGGCACCATATGGATCAAGGTTTGCGCGATTCATTATGGGCATAACGGGAGGCATTCACCGGAAACCGGTGGATGCTTGGGGAAACTGGCAGAGTGGGGTGCGGCCGTGCTCAGGGTCAGGCAAGTCGCGTTTGCGAGTGCCATCGTCATGATCGGGTTAGCGGGCTGCACAGCGGAAGCCTCCTCCCCCACAGGATCGCCGACCGCCACGGGGTCGCCCACCGCGAGCCCGACCTCGACGACGCCGCGGGCGAACATCGAGGTCCAGCTCAACCCCGACACGGTCACCGAGGGCGAGGCCGCCAAGGTGTGGGTGCTGGCCAACTGCCCGATCCCCACCGGCGGGCCCGCCCACACCGGCCGCGCGACCTCCGACGCCTTCGTCTCGGCCGTCACCCTCAACCCGGTGCCGCCCGCCACCCCGACCGCCCGGCCCACCGGCGGCGCGACCCCCACGCCCGCGCCCGTCCCGTGGGTGCGCGGCCAGGCGGAGGTGGCCCGTACGGCCCGGCCCGGCACCTACACCGTGGACGTCAGGTGCGAGGGCACCAACGACACCGGCCGGGCCACCCTGCGCGTGCGGCGTGAGCCCACCGCCACGCCGACGAGGACCGTCGTGCCCACGAAGGCGCCCAGGGCGGGCGGCGGCGGCACCTACGGCAAGGAGCTCGACGAGGGCGGCGGCTTCCCGTTCGGTCCCGCGGGCGTGGTGCTCGGCCTCGCGCTCGCCGGCGGGATCGGCCTGGTGATCAGGCGCCGCCGTACCGGCTAGCCATGGCCCGCTTCTCCCGTGTGGTGCTCGCGGGGGCCGCGACCGGGCTGGTCCTGGTCGTCTTCGGCCGGACCGTGCAGACCCAGCCGCAGCGGACGACGGCGGCCGTGGTGCCCAAGAGCATCGACATCCCGTCGCTGGACCTCGAAGCGCCGCTGATCAAGCTGGGGCTCACCAAGAACGGCGAGGTCGAGCTGCCGCCGTACGACAAGCCCGGCGTGGCCGGCTGGTACAAGCACAGCGCCGTCCCCGGCGAGAAGGGCGCCTCGGTCATCATCGGCCACGTCGACACCAAGACCGAGCCGGCGGTCTTCTACAAGCTGCGGCAGCTGCGCAAGGGCCAGGTCGTGCGGGTCGAGCGCAGCGACGGCAAGGTGGCCGAGTACAAGGTCGACGCCGTCGAGCAGGTGCACAAGGACCGCTTCCCGGCGACCAAGGTCTACGTCGAGGACGGGCTCAAGCTGGTCACCTGCGGCGGGCGCTTCGACTACGCCAGGAACGAGTACGTCGACAACGTCATCGTCTACGCCTCCCCCGCGTGACGGAAAACCCGTTGCGGCCGTCCGGATGATGGGGACATGAGCAACAACCCGCCCGCGTCCGGGGTGCGAGTGCCGTGGGAGGACGTCCCGCGGGGAGTGCGCGCCCGCGTCGAGGACTTCCTCGGCGCGCGCGTGACGGGGGCCGAGACGCAGAACGGCGGCTTCTCGCCCGCGGCAGCCGTACGGCTGGGCCTGCAAGACGGGCGGCGCGCCTTCGTCAAGGCCCTGGAGGCCGCGCCGTACCCGCAGTCGGTGGGGATATACCGCGACGAGGCCAGGATCGCCGCGCGGCTGCCGGACGCGGTCCCGGCGCCCCGGCTGCTGACCCACTTCGAGCAGGACGGCTGGGTGGTGCTCGTCTTCGAGGACGTCGACGGCCGCCATCCCCGCCAGCCGTGGGACCGCGCCGAGCTCGACCGCGTGCTGCGGGCGCTCGGCGAGATGTCGGCGGCGCTGACCCCGTCGCCGGTCGACGCCCCGCCGATCGGCGAGAAGCTGGCCGAGAGCTTCACCGGCTGGCGGCGGCTGCTGGAGGAGGACACCACCGGCCTGGACCCGTGGGCGCTGGCCAACCTGGAGCGCCTGGCCGAGCTGGAGGCGGGCTGGGCGGAGGCGGCCAAGGGCGACACCCTGCTGCACGCCGACGTGCGGGCCGACAACATCCTCCTCACCGAGGAGGGCGTCTTCTTCGTCGACTGGCCGCACGCCTGCCTCGGCGCGCCCTGGGTCGACCTGCTGGCGCTGCTGCCGTCGGTGCGCATGCAGGGCGGGCCGCCGCCGCACGAGCTGCTCGACGACCCCGACCCCGCGATCACCGCCGTGCTGGCCGCGATAACCGGCTACTTCGTCCGGCAGGGCCGCCGGCCCGACCCGCCGGGCCTGCCGACGGTCCGGGCCTTCCAGCGCGCCCAGGGCGTGGTGGCGCTGGAGTGGCTGAGAGAACGGCTCGAGAACGGCTGAGCGGTACTAGGCTTGACGTCCGTGCTGGTCTTGGCCTTCGACACCGCGACGCCCGCCGTCACCGCCGCGGTGCACGACGGCGGGCGCGTGCTCGCCGAGTCGACCACGGTCGACGCCCGGCGGCACGGCGAGCTGCTCGCCCCCACCATCGACAAGGTCCTGCGCGAGGCCGGAGCGACGCTCCGCGACGTCACCGCGATCATCTCCGGCACCGGCCCCGGACCCTACACCGGCCTGCGCGTCGGCCTCATGACCGCGCAGAGCCTGTCCACCGCCCTCGGCGTGCCCGCGTACGGCGTCTGCACCCTCGACGTGCTCGCCTACGGCAGCGGCCTGGCCAAGGAGTTCCTCGTCGCGACCGACGCCCGGCGCAAGGAGGTGTTCTGGGCCCGCTACGCCGACGCGCGCACGCGGATCGAGGGCCCCTTCGTCGACAAGCCGGCCGACGTGCCGGCGGGCGGCCTGCCCGTGGTCGGTCCCGGCCTGTATCCCGAGCTCCTCGGCCGGCCGGTGGCTCCGCCGTACCCGCTGGCGGGTTTCCTGGCCGCCCTGGCGGCCGAGCGGATGGCGGCGGGCGCGCAGCTCGACCGGCCGCGTCCCATCTACCTGCGGCGGCCGGACGCGGTGGTGCCCGGCGCGCCCAAGAGGGTGACCCCTTGATCCTCCGGCAGATGACGCTCGAGGATCTGCCCGCGGTCATGGCCATCGAACGGGAGACCTTCCCGCTCGACGCCTGGAGCGAGGGCATGATGCGCGGCGAGCTGGCCGACCAGCCGCGCAGCCGCCACTACGTGGTGGCGGTCGAGGACGGCCGGATCGTCGGCTACGCCGGCCTGGCGGCCGCCGCCGACCAGGCCGATGTGCAGACCATCGCCGTGCTCGCCGCCCACCGCGGCAAGGGCATCGGCCGCGCGATGTTCACCGAGCTGCTGGCCGAGGCCGCGCGCAGGGGCGCCGTCGAGGTGTTCCTCGAGGTGCGCGCGGACAACCCGCCGGCACGCGCCATGTATGAGAAGTTCGGATTCCAGGAGATCGGCGTCCGCCGCCGCTACTACGACGACGGCACCGACGCGATCGTGATGAAGAGGAAACTGGATGGCTGACGAGCCGCTTGTTCTCGGCATCGAGACCTCCTGCGACGAGACCGGCGTGGGGCTCGTCCGGGGGCACACGCTGCTGGCCAACACCATCGCCTCCAGCGTCGACGAGCACGCCCGCTTCGGCGGGGTGGTGCCCGAGGTGGCCTCCCGCGCCCACCTGGAGGCCATGACGCCGACCGTCGAGCGGGCGCTCGCCCAGGCCGGCGTGAAGCTGTCCGACGTCGACGCCGTCGCGGTCACCGCCGGTCCCGGACTGGCGGGCGCGCTGCTGGTGGGCGTGGCCGCCGCGAAGGCCTACTCGCTGGGGCTGGGCGTGCCGCTCTACGGCGTGAACCACCTGGCCGCGCACGTGGCGGTCGACCAGCTGGAGCACGGGCCGCTGCCCAAGCCGTGCATCGCGCTGCTGGTCTCGGGCGGGCACTCCTCGCTGCTGCTCGTCCCCGACGTCGCCTCCGACGTGATCTCGCTGGGGTCGACCGTCGACGACGCGGCGGGGGAGGCGTTCGACAAGGTCGCGCGGGTGCTCGGGCTGCCCTTCCCCGGCGGACCCCACATCGACAGGGTCGCCCGCGAGGGCTCCGGCGACGCCATCGCGTTCCCGCGGGGCAAGATGGACGACGGCACGCTCGACTTCTCCTTCTCCGGGCTCAAGACGGCCGTCGCCCGGTGGGTGGAGGCGCACGAGCCGGTCAACGTCGCCGACGTGGCGGCGTCCTTCCAGGAGGCCGTCGTCGACGTGCTCACCCGCAAGGCGCTCCAGGCGTGCAAGAAGTACGGCGTGCACGACCTGCTGATCGGCGGCGGGGTGGCGGCCAACTCGCGGCTGCGTGCCCTGGCCCAGGAGCGGTGCGACGCGGCCGGAGTACGGCTGCGCGTGCCCCGCCCGGGGCTCTGCACGGACAACGGGGCGATGGTCGCCGCGCTGGGCGCCGACCTGGTGGCGGCCGGCGTCACGCCCTCATCGCTGGAGATCCCGGCCGACTCCTCGCTGCCCATCACGACGGTCCACGTCTGACGCGAGGGCCTTGCGCAGCGTCCGCAGGCACCGGGCCATGGTCGCGTGCTTGGGCGCGCCGTCCCTGATGTGCGACCAGGCCGCGTAGAGCAGGGACCACAGCACCTGCTGCACCCAGGGCGCGTCGAGTTCGGGGTCGATGTCGCCTTCGGCGTGGCCGCGCTCCACCAGGCGGGTGAGGGCGCGGTCGGCTTCGGTCTCCTCCTCCCAGCCCGCCCAGTTCATCATCTCCGGCAGCTCGAACATCAGCATCAGGCCGTCGCCGAGCTCGAAGTACTCCTGGCAGAGCCGGTCGATCGCCTCCAGCGCGGGTCCCTCCGCGAGTTTGGCGCGTGCGGTGGCGGCCGCCACCTTCTCCAGCAGGTCGGCGCCGATGGCCTCCAGCAGGTCGGAACGCTCGGGGAAGTAGCGGTGAACCGTGGTGCGCCCCACCCCCGCCACCGCGGCGACGTCGGACAGCGAGGCCCCCTGGTCCTTGGACAGGACGGTGACGGCGGCGTCGAGGATGGCACGCCTGGTGCGGGCCCGTGTCCGGCTCTCATCGACCATGTCCAATACGGTACTCGATTGACTTCTATGGAACAGATATGTTCCACTTTTGGTCATGAATGTTCCGAAGCTGCGTGTCCTGTGGTCGTTCGCGCGCCCGCACAGGAGAACGCTGGCCCTGGGGCTGCTGCTGGCGCTGGTCGGCTCGGCCATGGGCCTGGCCACGCCCATGGTCACCAAGGCCGTCCTGGACGCCCTGGCCACCTCGGGCTCCCTCCTCCAGCCGGTGGCCGCCCTGCTCGTGCTGCTGGTCGTCGGGTCCGCCATCGGGTACCGGCAGTGGGCCATGCTCGGCGCGGTCGGCGAGCGGGTCGTGCTCGACGCCCGCGAGTCGATGATCCGCCGCCTGCTGCGCGCCACCGTCCCCGACATCACCAGGCGACCGCCCGGCGAGTTCGTCGCCCGGGTCACCTCCGACACCGTCCTGCTTCGCGAAGCCGCCACCTCCAGCGTGATCGGCCTCGTCAACGGCATGGTCATGCTGGCCGGCACGCTCGTCCTGATGGGCGTGCTCGACCTGGTCCTGCTGGGCGTCACGCTCGGCGCGGTGGCCGTCGTCGCCTTCCTGTTCCTCGCGCTCATGCCGGCCATCGCCACCGGCCAGGCCCAGGCCCAGGACTCCGTGGGCCGGATGGGCGGGGTCCTGGAGGGCGCGCTGCGCGCCATCAAGACGGTCAAGGCCAGCCGCGCCGAGGACCGGCAGGCCGAACGGATCATCGCCGACGCGCGGACCTCGGCCGCCCACGGCGTGCGCGTCGTCAAGAAGGAGGCGCTCGCCTGGACCATCGCGTGGTCGGGAGTGCAGCTCGCGATCATCCTCGTGCTCGGCATCGGCGCCTGGCGGGTCGCCTCCGGCGCCCTGGAGGTCTCCAGCCTGATCGCGTTCCTGCTCTACTCCTTCGGCCTGCTGGACCCCGTCACCGAGCTCAGCCAGAACGTCACGGCCCTCCAGTCCGGCCTGGCCGCCGCCGAGCGCATGCGCGAGGTGGACGCCCTGGAGGTGGAGAAGGTACGGCGGGGCGGCGTCTCGGCCCTTACGCGCCGGGCCTCCGACGGCGCGCCGGTGCTGGAGCTGCGCGGCGTCACCGCCGCCTACGGGCCGGACGCCGAGCCCGCTCTTCGCGGCGTCGACCTGGCCATTCCGCGTCGCGGGCACACGGCGCTCGTCGGCCCCTCAGGAGCCGGGAAGACGACGCTGTTCTCGCTGCTGCTGTGCTTCCTGCGGCCTCGAGAGGGCGAGGTCTTCCTCGACGGCGTGCCGTACGCCGAGCTGACCCCGGACGAGGTCCGCGCCCGGCTCGCCTACGTCGAGCAGGACGCCCCCGTGGTGCCCGGCACCATCCGCGACAACCTCCTCTACGCGCGCCCCGACGCCTCCGAGGAGGAGCTGCGGCGGGTCCTGGAGGAGGTACGGCTGGCCGCGAAGGTGGACGGCCTGCCGCACGGGCTGGACACCGAGCTGACCTCGGCCTCGGTCTCAGGCGGCGAGCGCCAGCGGATCGCGCTCGCCCGGGCGTTGCTGCGCGAACCCGAGGTGCTGCTGCTGGACGAGGCGACGGCCCAGCTCGACGCGCTCACCGAGGCGGCGGTCCACGACTGTGTACGGCGGCGCGCCGCCGAAGGGGCGGTGGTGACGATCGCGCACCGCCTGTCGACGGTGATGGACGCCGACACCATCGTCGTGGTGGACCGCGGGCACATCCGCGCACGCGGCACGCACGAGGAGCTGCTGGCCTCCGACGAGCTCTACCGGCGGCTGGTGGAGGCGCTGCGCATCGAGGGAGCCGGGGTCGCCGCGTGAGTCCGCCGGGCCCGGCCCCTGGATCCGGTCCTCGGGCCCGGCCCGTGGGTCAGCCCATGGGGTCCCAGTCTCTGGGCTCGGTCCTCGGCTCAGTCCTTGGGGCGGGACGGGCGCAGCAGCGCCTCGGCCAGCGCCAGCATGGTCTCCTCCAGCGCGCTCAGCCGCTTGGTGAGATCGCCGGTCGCCGGCTCGACGATGCCCGAGACGGTCTCGCTGACCTCGTCCCGGTCCGGCCGCTCGCGCACGATCTCCGTCAGCGTCGCGGCGGCCGTGGCCAGCCGCTCGTCCAGCGCGTCCAGGCGCCTGACGTGCTCCACGGTGACCCCGTCGAGCAGCTCGCCCACCTGCTGGCTGATCCCCAACGTCGCGGGCAGCTGGCCGATGCGCTGGTTGACGGCCTCGACGTGGTCGTCGACCGCCTCCAGCTGCTCCCTGGCCTGCTCGGCCCGGGCGTCGACGGCGTCGAGGCGGCCGCACAGGTGCTCCTCCACCTCGCCGAGCCGCTCGTCGAGGGCCCCGATCCGGGACTCCACGCCGGTGAAGCGCGCCTCGTGCCGGTTGTCCGCGATGGTCATCCGCTCGTCGAGCGTGGTGAACCGGCTGTCGATGCGCCCGTCGAGCGAGTCGAACCGGTCGTCGTGCCGCCCGAGGTGCCCGTCGACGACGTTCAGGCGCTTGTCCATGCCGTCCAGGCGCGTGTCGATGTCGGCCAGGAAAGCGTCGGCGGTCTCGATCCGGCTGTCGACGCTGCCGAGCCGGTTGTCCACCCCGATCAGGCGGCCGTCCACCCGCTCGACGCGGCCGTCGAGCCCGTCCAGGCGCGCGGTGACGACCTCCTCGACGCTGTCGACCCTGGCGCTGACCTGGTCGACCGTGGTGGACAGCAGCTCGGTGGCGGCGGTGAGGCGGCCTTCGAGCCGCTGGGTGGCCTCGGCCACCTTCTCCTCCACCCGCTCCGACAGGTCGAGCACGCCGCCCTCGATGCGGTCGGCCCTGGTCGTCAGGTCGGCCACGGCCTTGTCGAGGCGGCTGAACCGGTTGGCGGCCGCCTCCATGTGCGAGCCGAGCTGGGCGAGCCTGCCCACGACGTCCGCCATGCTCTTGGCCAGGCCCTCGGTGCCCTCAAGCAGGACCTGGACGCGCTTGAGCACCTCGTCGACGTTCTCGCCGACCGCGCTGACGTCGGCCCACAGGCTGGGCAGCTCGCCGAGCGGCGTGACGCGCTCGCCGACGGCGTCGACGTGGTCGCGCACCGCCTCCACGTGCTGGGCCAGGCCCTCCGCCCAGCCGGGCGGGCGGGCGGCGAACTCGTCGAGCCGCCCGCTGACCGTCTCCAGCGTGCCGCTCAGACCTCCCAGCTCCCGCTCTCGGACCTCGCGGAGCAGCCACTCCATGCCTTCCAGGCGCTGGCGGATCTCGTCGAGCACCGCGCCCTGGGTGCGCTGCTCGTAGACGTGGTCCTGGGCGGCGCGCGCGAGCAGCTCCCGCATGCGGTCGGAGATGGCGGTCTGGCTGCCTGCCTGGAGAAGGGTGGTGTGGTTGGAATGATCCACCGATGGCTCCTTCGCCCGCCGACGACGTCCGCGCGCGGCGGTGGGTTGGGTCCGGGTCTAGGCATCTCCCCTCGTGCCGCGAGAATGGCAATGGCTCAGGCCACGGGAGGCGGGGTTCAGCATAGCCATTGGATCATGGTGTTTCTGGGCCGACGATGAAAGACGATGATTATCCCGTTTACGCAGGCCGGGATGGGGAGCAGAGCAAGGCGAAAGGCTGGTCCATCACTCGCGTGAGCACGATTGTGGCTGATTTTTCACCAGAAAGCCGAAGATCCCTGCGCAATTTCTCGACATCGAGAGCCGAGCCGCGCTTCTTGATGGTGACATTTCCTATTTCGCGGTCGCGGAGCTCCTTGCGCAGGCGCTTGAGGTTGAAGGGGAACGCCCCGTGCACCTCGTACCTCACCGCCCACGGGGTGTCGACCGGCTCGTCGCCGCTGATGTAGGCGATCAGCGGATCGGCCAGCCGGCCGCCGACCAGGTCGGCCACCTCGGCGACCAGATGGGCGCGGATCGCGGCGCCGTCCGGCTCGTAGAGGTAGGCGCCCAGGGGACCGACGGCGGCGACGGCGCCGGTCGGGCTCAGCGTGTGGCCGCCGGGCAGGAGCGTGGCCAGACGGCCGGCTCCGCCGTACCCGAGGGCGCCGGTCCAGATCGTGGCCTCCTTGACCTCGCCCCGGTGGGAGACCCACTCGGCGGTGGCGCCGCCGGGGATGAGGTCGTACGGCAGGCCGGGCGCGACCTTGACGCACGCGGCGGGCGCCCGGCGCAGCAGGTCGACGACGACGGGCCAGGAGGGCGAGTACGCCAGGGGGTCGAAGGTCCGGCCGCGGCTCGTGCGGCGCGCGGGATCGGCGAACAGCAGGTCGAAGGCCGAGGGGTCGACGTCGGCGGCGTCGGCCACGCGGATGCGGACCCGCTCGCCCACGCCCAGCGCGTCGGCGTTGGCCCGGGCCACGGCGACGGTCAGCGGGTCGAGGTCCGCCGCGTCCACGACGCAGCCCGCGCGGGCGAGGGTGATCAGGTCGCCGCCGATGCCGCAGCAGACGT
The DNA here is from genome assembly GCF_002093975.1 of Thermoactinospora rubra. Classification (GTDB taxonomy): domain Bacteria; phylum Actinomycetota; class Actinomycetes; order Streptosporangiales; family Streptosporangiaceae; genus Nonomuraea; species Nonomuraea rubra_A. The sequence continues at coordinate 137,634 of NZ_MSZZ01000023.1, read as the reverse complement.
CGGCGACGCGCAGGCCGTCGAGGCCCGGCAGCAGGCTCGCGAGGCGGCGGACCCGGTGGGCGGCCACCTCGCCGTGGGTGGCCTGTTCGAGCCCGTGCGGGGTGAAGTACATGCGCGCCGCGTCGTCGCCGAACTTCACCTTGGCCCGCTCGCGCAGCGCCGCCTGGGTGAGGGCGGCGGAGGTGATGCTCGCGTCATAGGTACGGCGGAGCCTCGTGGCGGCGGCGACGGGATCGGCGCCCACCAGCTCGGCCGCCTCGGCGAGGGCCTTCTGCCCGCGCGGGGTCAGCAGGCCGAGGAACGCGTCGAGGTCCACATCTCACGACGGTAGTGCACGTCGCGGTCAGCGCAGCAGGTCGGCGAGGTCGAGGTTGACGGGGAAGGGGCGGTCGAGGGCGAGCTTGCCGCGGAAGATGCCGGTGCTGCCGTACTGGCCCCGGTGCGCTTCGAGCTCGAAGGTGTGGACGGCGGGCTTGCCGTGCTCCTCCTCGACGATCCAGAAGTGGGGGATTCCGGCTTGGGCGAAGATGTCCGGCTTCCGCTTCCAGTCGCGATGCTCCGACTCGGGGGAGACGACCTCGACGACGAGGCGAACCGCGGAGGGCGGGTAGCAGGTCACCCCGTCGTCGTCGGCCGCTGCGTCGATCACCAGGACATCGGGACAGGGCCGCTGCCTGGGGGCGATCTTGATGTCCATCTGTGTGGCGACGGCGAGGGAGTCCGGAGCCTGTGCGCGCAACAGGTAACGCAGGTTGGCGATGACACGTTCGTGGAACCGGCGCTGGGGGGACATGAGAATGAGTTCTCCGTCGACGAGTTCGACCCGCTTGAACAGATCCAGCTCACCGTTGGGCCCGTCCTGCGGCAGCAGATCGAGATCGTCGGCCGTCCACCCGCCCTCGGGGGGGTAGGGCCAGTTCGCGAGAACGTCTCGGGTGCGCTCCATCGTGGCTGTCACATCACTCACTGTAGCGTCGGCTGATCGCTTACGGTGTCCGTCGGACCACATTCTGTTCGATGGCACACCTTCTAGAGATGTTCCCCCATTCACGCCTCCGTGTCGCCGGGTGAGACCGGAAGTTTGCGGAGGATCGCCGTCGCCTGTTGTCCAGCCTGGCAGAAGGCTCGTACCTGCGCTGAGGCAGTTCGTGTTGACTGTCAAGCCCCTCTTGCATATGTTTCGTGTTGGCACTCTCCCCTTGAGAGTGCCAACATGCGACGAGGCAGGTCTGACACCCGCGACGGCAGGCCGCTGGTCGCCTCTTCTAGATCATTCAATCTGAAGGGGAGGTCCGATCGTGACGACCGCCACCAAGGTTCCCGTTAAGCCGCTCGGCGACCGCATCGTGGTCCAGCCGCTTGAGGCCGAGCAGACCACCGCTTCCGGCCTTGTCATCCCGGACACTGCCAAGGAGAAGCCGCAGGAGGGCAAGGTCCTGGCTGTCGGCCCCGGCAACTGGGACGAGGACGGCGACAAGCGGATTCCGCTCGACGTCAAGGAGGGCGACATCGTCCTCTACAGCAAGTACGGCGGCACCGAGGTCAAGTACGGCGGCGAGGAGTACCTCGTGCTCTCCGCCCGTGACGTTCTCGCGATCATCGAGAAGTAAGCCGGAAATGTCGAGCCCCGGGCGCTTGGTATGAGCGGCCGGGGCTTTCGACGCAGGAGAGGACTCATCAATGCCGAAGATTCTGGAGTTCGACGAGAACGCGCGGCGTGCGCTCGAGCGCGGCGTGAACGCGCTCGCGGACGCCGTGAAGGTGACCCTCGGCCCGCGCGGTCGCAACGTGGTCATCGACAAGAAGTTCGGTGCGCCGACGATCACCAACGACGGCGTCACCATCGCCCGCGAGATCGAGCTCGAGGGCCGCTACGAGAACCTCGGCGCCCAGCTCGCCAAGGAAGTGGCCACCAAGACCAACGACATCGCGGGTGACGGCACCACCACCGCCACCGTCCTGGCCCAGGCCATGGTCCGCGAGGGCCTGCGCAACGTCGCCGCCGGCGCCAACCCGCTGTCCCTCAAGCGGGGCATCGACCAGGCCGCCAAGGCCGTCAGCGAGAAGCTGCTGGCCAGCGCCCGCCAGGTGGAGGACAAGAAGGAGATCGCGAACGTCGCCACGATCTCCGCGCAGGACGCCAAGATCGGCGAGCTGATCGCCGAGGCGTTCGACAAGGTCGGCAAGGACGGCGTGCTGACCGTCGAGGAGTCCAACGCCATGGGCCTGGAGCTGGAGTTCACCGAGGGCCTCCAGTTCGACAAGGGCTACCTGTCGGCGTACTTCGTCACCGACCCCGACCGGATGGAGGCCGTCCTCGAGGACGCCTACGTCCTGCTCCACCAGGGCAAGATCTCCTCCATCGCGGACTTCCTGCCGCTGCTGGAGAAGGTCGCCCAGACCAAGAAGCCGCTGTTCGTGGTCGCCGAGGACGTCGAGGGCGAGGCCCTGGCCGTCCTGGTCACCAACAAGATCCGCGGCACCTTCACCTCCTGCGCCGTCAAGGCCCCCGGCTTCGGCGACCGCCGCAAGGCGATGCTGCAGGACATGGCCATCCTCACCGGCGGCACCGTCGTCAGCGAGGAGCTGGGCCTGAAGCTGGAGCACGTCGGCCTGGAGGTGCTGGGCCAGGCCCGGCGCGTGGTGGTCACCAAGGACACCGCGACGATCGTCGACGGCGCCGGCGACCCCAAGGCGATCGAGGACCGCGTCCGCGAGATCCGGCTGGCCATCGAGCAGACCGACTCCGACTGGGACCGCGAGAAGCTGCAGGAGCGGCTGGCCAAGCTCGCGGGCGGCGTGTGCGTGCTGCGCGTCGGCGCGGCCACCGAGGTGGAGCTGAAGGAGAAGAAGCACCGCCTGGAGGACGCGATCTCCGCGACCCGCGCCGCGATCGAGGAGGGCATCGTCTCCGGCGGTGGCTCCGCGCTGGTCCACATCGCCAAGGAGCTCGACGACCTCGGCCTGGCCGGCGACGAGGCGACCGGTGTCGGCATCGTGCGCCGCGCGCTGGTCGAGCCGGCCCGCTGGATCGCCGAGAACGCCGGCCTGGAGGGCTACGTCATCACCGCCAAGATGAGCGAGCTGCCCGTGGGCCACGGCCTCAACGCCGCGACCGGCGAGTACGGCGACCTGATCGCCCAGGGCGTCATCGACCCGGTCAAGGTCACCCGCTCGGCCGTGCAGAACGCCGCGTCCATCGCCGGCATGCTGCTCACGACCGAGGCCCTCGTGGTCGACAAGCCCGAGGAGGAGGCCCCGGCCGCCGGCGGCCACGGGCACGGTCACGGCCACGGCCACTGAGCACGGCCACCGGTTACGGACGCTGGGGCGTCCGTCGGCTTCACCGCGAAGGGCCCGTCCCGGCAGGGGCGGGCCCTTCCGTCGTCCGGGCCCCTTCCGTGGCCCGGGCCCTCCGCATGAAGGCTTCATCCTTGCGATCAGGATGGAAACTTCTTTCCCGCGTAAACCGGCCACGGCCGTAAAGCGTCTGCGCTCGTCACGGCCTCTGACGAATAACCCCCATTTCCGCATATCAACTGAAATATGAAGAAGTTTCGAAAGGCGAAGTGTCGTCGGCCGATTACTGCGGGTTATCTTCTCATCAATGTGACCAATCCGTAGCCGTTCGCTATGACGACAGGGCCGACCCTCGCGGGCATCATGCCTATCGTGAGCGAGGGAAGCGTCGCCGACGCCAAAATTGGGGTAAGGCTCGCGTCGAGACTTCCGGTACGAGCGGACGACTCTGAGCTTCGGGAACTGACCAGCCTGGCCGTCCAGGGAGACCCGGGGGCGATCGAGTCGCTGCTCGGGGAGCTCCGGCCGATGGTGGTGCGCTATTGCCGTGCCAGGCTCGGGCGGGTCGCCGGGCAGTACCACATAGCAGACGACGTGGCTCAGGAGGTCTGCATCGCGGTTCTGTCCGCGTTGCCGAGATATCGGGACATGGGTCGGCCCTTCGCGTCCTTCGTCTTCGGAATCGCCTCGCACAAGGTGGCCGACGCGCTGCGGAGTTCGGTGCGCTCCGCCGTACCGACCCAGGACCTTCCGGACGGGCCGGACGAGGGGCCGGGACCGGAAGAAACGGTCGTAAGGTACATAGAGGTCGAACACGCCCGAAGGTTGCTTTCCAAGCTTCCCGCCAATCAACGGGAATTGCTCCTGCTCCGGGTGGTGTCGGGACTGTCGGCCGAGGAAACCGGTAATGTGCTGGGCATGTCACCCGGTGCGGTTCGCGTGGCCCAGCATCGCGCGCTGGCCAGACTGCGGCAGATGGTGGAGCTGGAGTCGGCTTGACGCCGGAGGAGCCCGACCTTCAGGCCACCGACGAGTTGCTCACCGCCGTGTCACGAGGCGAGGTCGCCGGCGGCGATCCGGCGGTACGGCTGCTCGCCGCCCTCGTGGCCGACGTCACGGAGACCGCTCAGCGGCGCTCCTCGGTGTCGATGACGCCGTCGGCGTAGCCGCGCGCGTACTCCCAGCTCACGTAGTCGGCGGGGTCGGGGTGGAAGGCGGGCTCGTGCACCTGCGCCCGGCCGTTCTCGATCATCTGGCGCAGGTTGCCCCGCAGCAGCTCCCAGTCGAAGTAGTGCTGCTCGCCGCATTCGGGGCAGTCCAGGACCAGGCCCAGCACGCCCTGCGGTTCGAGCAGCGAGCGGAAGACCTCCACGTCGGCCAGGTCGGTGATCGCCTCGTCCCGCTCCTCCGGAGTCAGCGGCACGGGGTCGTCGATGTCGCCCATCGCCGAGGTGGGGTCGTCGGGATCGTCCGCGAAGGGGTCGCGGGGGTCGTCTTCCTGCACCTTTCCACGATAGTGACTGATGGGGACATGAGCGCCAGTCCGGGCCCGGCTCATCCCAGCCAGCCGCGGCGGGCCGCCTCCACCCCCGCGTGGAACCGCGACTGGGCCCCGAGCTCGGCCATCGCGTCGGCGAAGCGGGCGCGCACGGTCCGCACCGACACCCCCAGGTGCCGGGCGATCGACTCGTCGCACATGCCCTGCGCCGCGAGCCTGATGACCTGCATCATGCCGTCGCCCCTGCGTCCCCATGCCTGGGGTACGGCCCGGCCCCACAGCTCCTCGAACAGCGAGCGCAGCACGCCCACGACGATGTGCGCGCGCACCAGGTAGAAGTGGTAGGCCTGCTCGGGCAGGTTGCCGCCCCAGTACGCGGGCAGCCCGGCGGCGGCCTGGCCGGCGATGAGGAACCAGCTCGGCGGCCGCACCAGCGTGCGGACCTCGCCGCCGGTGTCGACCAGCCGCCTGAGCTGCTCGCGGACGCCCGGGAGGGGCAGCGTGCCGACCGGGACGATCATGCGGACCGTCAGCAGCCCGCGCTTCTGCATATCAAGCCAAGAATCCGCAAATTTTCGAACGAAGTCGGTCATGGTGCGCGCGTCGGGGATGACCGTGACGATCTCCATGGGCGGCGTCTGGACCGCCATGCCCACCACGCTCTCGTACAGCACGTCGGCCCCGCTGACCACCTCGACGGGGAACCGACCGTCCTGGTAGTCGCGCCCCGCGTCGTAGGCGCCGATCAGGTTGCGGATGGACCCCAGCGCCGAGTCGATCCTGCGGCTCTCCTCCGCCAGCCGGTCCAGCCGCTCGGCGATCAGCCGGCCGAGCGCCGCGGCGGGATGCCTGGCCAGGTACTCGCCCGACCGCTCGTCCACGATGCCCAGCCGTACCAGCTCGTCCATCTGGCGGCCGACCTTCTCCACCGGATCGTCCGTCGCGGCGGCCAGGTCGTGGACGGTCGCCTTGTGCAGCCGCAGCACCGCGGTGTACAGGGCGGTCTGCGTCGGCTCCAGGCCCAGCGTCTCCAGAGGATCCGGTGACATCGATGACATCGACTCGTTCGGCATCGCGGGCTCCGTCGGGGGAAGGGGCGCCGGAGCCGTGCGGGCGGCGGCGCCCAACGGGCGTGTCGCGAGGATAACCCGCCGTTCCGGCGCTGTCCGTGGGTTGCGAGGAATGATCGCGGTTGCGCGGGCGGGCCGATGCAACTTCGTGCAACTGCACCAAGTGCCATTGTCTTGTGTCCCGGAGTAACGCAGTCTTAACCCAGCGTCGGCATCGTCAACGCGGACGGGGCGTGGCCATCTGGACGCGGAGGGGGGTTCGATGGCAGCCCGCGCCCCGCGCGGATGCCGGTGGCTGGGGGATCGGCCGGATCACCGGCCGGCCGATCCCCCAGCGCGCATGTCGCCGTGAGGACGGCGGACCGGTTCGTGGGGGTCGCCGTCCTCCGGCCCCTCTCAGCGCTTTCCGATGCTTTCCCGGCGCCTCGTCCCGTGCCTGCTCGCCGGCTCCGGCCCATTCCGCGCCAGGCCCTAGACTGGGGAATCGCCGCAAGCGCGCTGGGGAGGGGTCCGCACCATGTCCAAGTTCACCGACACCGGTCTCACCTTCGACGACGTGCTCCTCGTGCCGGGCTATTCGGACATGCAACCCGGCGAGGCCGACACCACCTCGCGGCTGTCGCGCGGCATCACCCTCAACATCCCGCTGATCTCCGCGGCCATGGACACCGTGACCGAGGCCCGCATGGCGGTCGCGATGGCCCGCCAGGGCGGCATCGGCATCCTCCACCGCAACCTCTCCATCGAGGAGCAGGCCACCCAGGCGGACCTGGTCAAGCGCTCCGAGGCCGGGATGGTCACCAACCCGGTCACCTGCACCCCCGACGACTGCCTCGCCGACGTCGAGAAGCTGTGCGCCACCTACCGGATCTCCGGCGTGCCGGTCACCGACGCCGACGGCAGGCTGGTCGGCATCGTGACCAACCGCGACATGCGCTTCGAGACCGACCACTCCCGCCCGGTCCGCGAGGTCATGACCCCGATGCCGCTGGTGACCGCGCCGGTCGGGGTCTCCAACGACGAGGCGTTCGCCCTCCTGCGCAAGAACAAGATCGAGAAGCTTCCGCTCGTCGACGCCGAGGGCAGGCTGCGCGGCCTCATCACGGTCAAAGACTTCACCAAGAGCGAGCAGTACCCCCTGTCGACCAAGGACGCCGACGGCCGGCTCATGGTCGGCGCCGCCGTCGGCGTGGGCCCCGACGGCGAGGCGCGGGCCAAGGCGCTCGTCGAGGCCGGGGTCGACGTGATCGTGGTCGACGTGGCCCACGGCCACTCCAAGGGCCTGGCCGACATGATCGGCAAGATCAAGGCCAACAGCAGGGTCGAGGTCATCGGCGGCAACATCGCCACCCGCGCGGGCGCCCAGATGCTCGTCGAGGCGGGCGCCGACGCCGTGAAGGTGGGCGTGGGCCCCGGCTCCATCTGCACCACCCGTGTCGTCGCGGGCGTGGGCGCGCCGCAGCTCACCGCCATCTACGAGGCCTGGCAGGCCTGCCGCGAGGCGGACGTCCCGGTGATCGGCGACGGCGGCCTGCAATACTCCGGCGACATCGCCAAGGCCATCGCCGCGGGCGCCGACACCGTCATGCTGGGCTCGCTGCTGGCCGGCTGCGAGGAGTCGCCCGGGCAACTGCTGTTCATCAACGGCAAGCAGTTCAAGTCCTACCGCGGCATGGGCTCGCTCGGCGCGGTGCGCAACCGCGAGCGCGGCGGCTCCTCCTTCAGCAAAGACCGCTACGCCCAGGCCGAGAGCGGCGAGGACAAGTACATCCCCGAGGGCATCGAGGGCCAGGTGCCCTACCGCGGCCCGGTCGCCGCCGTCGTCCACCAGCTCGTCGGCGGCCTGCGCCAGGGCATGTGGTACACCGGCTGCCGCACCATCGCCGAGCTGCACGAGAAGGGGCAGCTGATGCCCATCACCTCGGCCGGCCTGAAGGAGAGCCACCCGCACGACATCCAGATGACGGTCGAGGCTCCGAACTACCACGGAAGGTAAGCCCAGATGACGCAGCAGGTGGAGATCGGCCGCGGCAAGACCGGCCGCCGCGCCTACGCGCTCGACGAGATCGGCCTGGTGCCCTCTCGCCGCACCCGCGACCCGGAAGAGGTCTCGATCACCTGGCAGATCGACGCCTACCGGTTCGAACTGCCCGTCGTCGTGGCGCCCATGGACAGCGTGGTGTCGCCGGCCACGGCCATCGCCATCGGCAAGCTCGGCGGCCTGGCCCCGCTCGACCTCGAGGGCCTGTGGACCCGCTACGAGGACCCGCTGCCGCTGCTGGAGGAGTGCTCCACCCTCGACGACGCCGCCGCCACCAGGCGGCTGCAGGAGATCTACCGCGAGCCGATCAAGGAGGAGCTGATCGGCCGGCGCATCGCCGAGATCCGCGCCTCCGGCGTGACCACCGCCGTACGGCTGTCGCCGCAGCGCACGGCCCAGTACCACAAGGCCGTCATCGACGCGGGCGTCGACATCTTCGTCATCCGCGGCACCACCGTCTCGGCCGAGCACGTCTCCGGCCGGGCCGAGCCGCTGAACCTCAAGCAGTTCATCTATGAGCTCGACGTGCCGGTCATCGTCGGCGGCTGCGCCACCTACACGGCGGCGCTGCACCTGATGCGCACGGGCGCGGCGGGCGTGCTGGTCGGCTTCGGCGGCGGCGCATCGCACACCACGCGCAACGTGCTGGGCGTAGCCGTGCCCATGGCGACCGCGATCTCCGACGTGGCCGCGGCCCGGCGCGACTACATGGACGAGTCGGGCGGGCGCTACGTCCACGTCATCGCCGACGGCGGCATGGGCACCTCCGGCGACATCGCCAAGGCCATCGCCTGCGGCGCCGACGCCGTCATGGTGGGCTCGCCGCTGGCCCGCGCCGTGGAGGCGCCCGGGCGGGGCTTCCACTGGGGGTCGGAGGCGCACCACCCCGAGCTGCCGCGCGGCAAGCGGGTGCACTTCGGCACCGTCGGCACCCTGGAGCAGATCCTGCACGGGCCGTCGTCGGCCGCCGACGGGTCGATGAATCTCATGGGGGCGCTCAAGCGCACGATGGCCTCGACGGGCTACTCCGACATCAAGGAGTTCCAGCGCGTCGAGGTGGTCGTGGCGCCGCCGCAGCGCTGACCTTTCCCGGCGTACGGCGGGCGGTCAGCGCCGGCGCAGGCGCAGGGCCAGCCAGGCCGCCCCGGCGATCGCCGCGGCGGCCAGCACGCCCAGCAGCGCGGCGTTCCCGGTGAGCTGCGAGGCGGCCGACACGGGGCGGGTGTCCGCCGGAGCATCCGTGCCGGGCGCCGCCGAGCCATGGGTGCCGGAGCCGGCCGGGACACTGCGGGTTGTCGCGGTGCCGGAGGAGCCCGAGGTGGCCGGAGTGCGGGAGGCCGATGGCGCCCGGGTGGCGCGCGGGGCCGGGGTCGGCGTGCCGAGGGCGGTGAGCAGCGCGCGGTCGACGGTCTCGCCGCTGCCCGGCAGGCCGTCGCCCTTCTTCAGCGGCCCCTTGCCCGCCCGCAGGGCCATGTTGCCCGAGCACAACGACGTGTGCAGCGCCACCCCCGGATCCACGGCGAACAGCCCCGACTCTCCGCGGGCGGCGAAGACGAGGTAGCGCCTGCCCTTCTGGAAGGCGTAACCGCAGGCCGCGCTGTCGGCGTTCGTCGCCACGTCGAAGCGCGCCTTGGCGGCTCCCTTGTAGATCTGGTCGGCCTCGAAGGTCACGACGATGGGCGGGCGCGGGCCGAGAGGATCGCCGGCGACCTGCCGTGTCGCCACCACCGTGCCGGTGAAGACGCTGGAGGCGTTGCCGACCGCTTCTCGCGCGGTCAGCTCGGCGCAGGAGCAGGCGCATGCCGTACCCGCCGGAACCAGGACAAGGCCGGCGGCCAGCGCCACGACGGCGAGCAGCCGCGCCGGGACAGTCATCCAAGCCACACCCTCCAGACGAAGGGGAGGTCCGGCTGGTTCAATGACGACTATGAGGGTTCCGCTGGCCAGGCACCTGCTGCGGGCGAGGGATCTGATGGACCGGTGCTACGCCGAGCCGCTGGACGTCGCGGCGCTGGCCCGCAGCGCGCGGGTGTCGCCCCAGCACTTCGCCCGGACCTTCAAGCACACCTTCGGCGAGACCCCGCACCGCTACCTGCTCACCCGGCGGCTGGAGCGGGCCAAGGCGCTGCTGCGCGAGGGCGAGCTGACCGTCACGCAGGTGTGTCATGAGGTGGGTTTCACCAGCGTGGGGTCGTTCAGCACGCAGTTCAAGCGCTTCGTGGGGGAGAGCCCGAGCGCCTACCGGGCCAGAGCGGTTCCGCCCGAGCTGGCGACGCTGCCGAGCTGCCTGGTGTCGATGTGGACGAGGCCCACAGGATGAGTGTTTTGGACCCAAAGAATGGGCGTTTTGGACCCAAAGAGTTGAGCGTTTTGGACCCAAAGAGTGGAGCGTTTTGGAGAAGCGATAGGCCACCGCCCCTTCCTACGGTGGTCGGACACGGAGGGAAAGTCATGATCACGGCTCTGGGCCTGGTGTGCGTCTGGGTGTTCGACCATGATGTGGCCCTCGACTTCTACGTCGGCAAGCTGGGGTTCAAGACCGCCGCCGACATGGAGGCCGAAGGGCAGCGGTGGGTGCTGGTCAGCCCGCCGGAGCAGCCCGAGCTCAGCGTCATGCTCGCGGTGCCCGCGCCGCCGGTCATGGACGAGGCGACGGCCGAGATCGTGCGCTCCCTGGTCGCCAAGGGCGGGTGGGGCACCGGCGCGCTGTTCACCGACGACTGCCGGGCCACCTACGAGGAGCTCAGGGCCAAGAGCGTGGAGTTCGTCGAGGCGCCGCACGAGCGCTTCTACGGCGTCGACGCCGCCTTCCGTGATCCGTTCGGCAACCACTGGCGGCTGACGCAGCCGCTGAGGAGGGGACCATGAGGAAGATCGCGGCAGGGCTGTTCATCACGCTCGACGGCGTCGTGGAGAACCCGGGGGCGTGGCAGCAGCCGTACTTCAGCCCCGACGCGGCGCAGGAGATGGCCGAGTCGATGGCCCAGCAGGCCGGCATGCTGCTCGGGCGGCGCACCTACGAGGAGTTCGCGGCCTCCTGGCCGCACTCCGACCTGCCCAACGCCGCCCACATGAACTCCGTGCGCAAGTACGTGGTGTCCACGACGCTCGAGAAGGCCGACTGGCAGAACTCCACGCTCGTCGCGCCCGACCAGATCGGCCAGCTGAGGGAGGAGGGGTTGATCCAGGTCGTGGGCAGCCCCACCCTCGTGCGGTGGATGCTGCGCAACGACCTGGTGGACGAGCTGGGCCTGATCGTGTGCCCGGTCACTGTCGGCGCCGGGCGCCGGCTGTTCGAGGGGGACGAGTTCGCGTTCGCCCTGGAGGAGGCCAAGCCGTACGCCTCGGGAGCGGTGCGGCTGACCTACCGGCGGGCGAACCAGGTGACCTGAGCGCCGTTGCTGAAGGTCCTGGTGGCGGTCGGGGTGAAGGGGGTGGGCTGGAAGTCGCCGTCGAAGGCCCGGGTGCCGTTCGCGGCGACGACCGGGTAGCTCTTGACGACCAGCTCGTCGATCTCGGGCAGCAGCGCGGCGGCCAGCCTGCCGCCGCCGGCCAGCCAGACGTCCATGCCGTCCTGCCGCTTGAGCTCGCGCACGAGGCCGAGCGGGTCGTCCTTGACGAACTCCACGGCGGGGTCGTCGATCCCGGTGAGGGTGCGCGACACGACGTACTGCTTCACGTGGGCGTAGGGGCTGGTCACGTTGATGGCCAGACCGGGCTCGTAGGTGCCGCGGCCCATCACCAGCGTGTCGAAGTGCCGGTTGGGCGCGTCCGCCAGGCCGAGGTGCGGGCGGACGTGGGTGGGCAGGGTCTCCGGGTACTCCTCGCCGATCCACGCGAGCATGTCGTCGGGCAGCGGGAAGAACGAGATGTCGTGGCCGGGGCCGGCGATGTAGCCGTCGATGGAGACGCCGACGTAGTACACAAGCTTTCGCATACCGTTTTCCACTTCGCTAGTAGTACTCTGTCTGTAGTGGTTATGACCGTAGTACTACAGATGGAGTGGTGTCAAGTGCGGAGGAATCCGGAACGGCGGCGCGCGCTGCTCGACGCGGCCATCGAGGTGCTGGCCAGGGAGGGAGCGCGCGGGCTAACGTTCCGCGCCGTCGACGCCGAGGCGGCGGTGCCCCCCGGCACGGCGTCCAACTACTTCGCCAACCGCGACGACCTGCTCACCCAGGTCGGCTATCGCTTCTACGAGCGCCTGGAGCCGGACGCGGCCACGATGGCCAGGCTCGCCGAGGGCCCGAAGACCCGCGAGGCGGTCAAGGGCCTGCTGAGGGAGACCGTCGACCGCGTCACGGCCTTCCGCACCGGCTACCTCGCGTTGCTGGAGCTGCGGCTGGAGGCCACCCGGCGGCCGGAACTGCAGAAGATCCTGACCGAGCGGGTGCGCGCCGACGTCTCCTTCAACATCACGAACCACCTCAAGTCCGGCATGCCCGGCGACGAGACCTCGGTCCTGCTGCTCTACCTGGCCCTGAACTGGCTCATCGTGGAACGGCTGACGCTGCCCGACGTGCTCACCGAGGAGCAGGCGGCCGCCCTCGTGGAGGCCGCCGTGGACCGCTTCCTGTGAGTTCCTGTGAGTCCCTGCGAGTTCCTGTGAGAACGGCTCAGCCGGCGGGGGCGGGGCCGACGGAGGAGCGGACGATGAGGCGCGAGCGCAGCGTGTGCATCTCCCGGCGGGGCTCGGCGCCTTCGAGCACGTCGAGCAGCACGCGGGCGGCCGTCGCCCCCAGCTCGTGCACCGGCTGCTCGATCATCGTCAGCGGCGGCTCCATGACCGCCGCCCAGGCGCTGTCGTCGAAACCGATGATCGAGACGTCGCGGGGATACGACAGCCCCGCGGCGCGGATCGCGCGCAGGGCGCCGATGACGGCCTCCGCCTCCGTGCAGAACACCGCCGTGATGCGGTCGGGCAGGGCGAGCATGCGCGCGACCTCCTGGGCCGCGTGGCGCTCGCTCTTCTCGCCGACCATGACCAGCTCGGGGTCGAACGGGATGCGCGCGTCGTCCAGCGCGTCGAGGTAGCCGCGCAGGCGCTCGCCGTCGGTCCACAGGTTCCGCGACGTGCGGGCCAGCAGGCCCCGGCGGGTCGCGGGCTGCTCGGCGGCGGGCGGCCCCCACACGAAGCCGATGCGCCGGTGGCCCGCCTCGACGAGCGTCTCGACGGCCTCGCGGGCCGCGTCGCGGTTGTCGATGACCACGGTGTCGAGGTCGAGCGCCGCCACGGCCCGGTCGACCAGGACGACGGGCACGCCCCGGTCGATGGCGGCCCTGATGTGCGCGACCTCGCCCCTGTCCACCGCGGCCGAGGAGATGATCATGCCGTCGACGCGCTTGTCGATGAGCACGTCGGTGGCCGCCACCTCCTCCTCCAGCGCCTCGTAGGTGCTCAGCACCAGCGTGTCGAAGCCGCGGGCGCGCGAGGTGTCGGAGATGCCGCGCATGACGCCGGCGAAGAACGGGTTGCCGATGTCCGCGACGATCACCCCGATGGTGTGGGTGACGCCGGTGGACATGCTGCGCGCCAGGGCGTTGGTCCGGTAGCCGAGCTTCCGGGCCGCCGCCAGCACGCGCTCGCGCAGCTCGGGGCTGACGTAGCCGTAGCCGCCGAGAGTGCGGGCGGCGGTCGCCCTGCCGACCCCCGCCTCGGCCGCCACCTCGGAGATCGTCGGCCGTCCGGCCGAGCCGCGGTCGGTGGCTCCCCGTCCCGGACCCTGGCCCCGCTCAGCAGGCATGGAGCGTGTCCCTCATTTCTCGCGTGCGCCGGCTGGCCTCATGCTACGGCCTGCGGCTCGGCCGGCCTGCCGTGTCCGAAGGCGCCCTCGACGAAGCACTGGTCGTGCGCCGCGCCGGCGCCCGCCCGCAGCGCCCGCGAGAGCATGGCCTCATCCGGTACGGCACGCGCGCTCCACCCGTCACGCAGCAACGAGACGGCGAAGCCCGCGAGGAAGGCGTCACCGCACCCCATGGTGTCCACAAGGCCGCGCCCGACCGGCCGGGCGGGCGTGGCGGCGGTGACGGCGCCGTCGGTGGCGATCGCCCCCTCGACGCCGCGCGTCGCCAACGCGAGCCGGGCGCCCCGCCGTACCGCGTCGGCCAGCAGGGCGCGGGTCGCCGCCTCGTCCAGGTGCGAGCAGGAGAGCAGGACGAGATCGGCGTGCGGGCACACGAGGTCGAGGTAGCCGGGCGTCCGGTAGTCCTCCTCGCTGGACAGGTCGAAGCTCACCAGCGTGGGCAGCGCCGCCAGCTTGGGCAGCTCGCTCTCGCTGCGGGAGTACACGCTCGAATGGACCAGGGAGAAGCCGGCGACGTAGTCCAGCAGCGAGTCGTCCAGCACGAGCGGCTCCCGCACCGTGACGCCCCCGCCGTTCCAGCCGAGGAAGATCCGCTCGCCGTCGTCGACCCGCAGCGTGGACACCCCGGTCTCGCCGGAGCGCACCACGCACCGGTCGACGGCGACGCCCTGCGCCGCGATCGCCTCCCGCAGGAAGGCGCCGAGCGGGTCGGACCCGAAGACGCCCAGGTAGGCGGCCTCCAGGCCGAGGCGCCTGGCGTAGACGGCGACGTTGACGCTGTTGCCGCCGGGGTAGTCCACGCCCCGGTCGACGAAGCGGTCGACGATGTTGTCGCCGAAGCCGAGAACCCTCATCGAATGCCTCCGAGGAAACCCCCGTCTTCAGGCGGGGGAGGAACCGGGCTCCTGCGGAGCAGGGCAGGGACAGGCGATTCGCCGTCAGGCGAACCGCCGTCTCCCGAAGCAGGAGGCCTCTTAACTGATCGCGCGGTAGAATGTGAGGCGTGGCGCAGATCGTGAAGCGGGCCTACAAGTACCGCTTCTACCCGACCCCGGAGCAGGCCGAAGAGCTTGCCCGGACCTTCGGTTGCGTCCGCTACGTCTACAACAAGGCACTGGAGGATCGCACCCGCGCCTACACGCTGGAAGGGCGCCGTGTCTCCTACGTGGAGTCCTCCGCAGCGCTCACCCGATGGAAGAAGACGCCGGAGTTGGCGTTCCTGGCCGAGGTGTCGTCCGTGCCACTCCAGCAGGCGCTGCGGCACCTGCAGGCGGCCTTCGCGAACTTCTTTGCCCGCCGCGCCAAGTACCCCACCTTCAAGTCTCGCAAGAAGTCGCGGGCGTCGGCGGAGTACACCCGCTCGGCGTTCCGCTGGCGCGAGGGCCGGCTCACGCTGGCGAAGATGGAGGCGCCGCTGGCCATCGTGTGGTCGCGGCCCCTGCCGGAGGGGGCCGAGCCGTCCACCGTGACGGTGTCCCGTGACGCGGCGGGGCGCTGGTTCGTCTCCCTCCTGGTGGAGGAGAAGATCGCCCTGCTGCCGCCGGCCCGGCAGGCGGTGGGGGTGGATGCGGGCATCACAGCCTTGGCCACGCTCTCGACCGGCGAGAAGATCGTCAACCCGCGCCATGAGCGTCGCGATCGGCGCGCGTTGGCCAAGGCGCAGCGGGCGCTGGCCCGCACGGCCAAGGGGTCGAACAACCGGGCCAAGGCCCGGATGCGGGTGGCCCACATCTACGCCCGGATCGCCGACCGGCGGCGCGACCACTTGCACAAGGTCACCACACGGCTTGTTCGCGAGAACCAAGTGATCGCCGTGGAAAACCTCACCGTGCGCACCATGGTCAAGAACGGCCGCCTGGCCCGCGCCATCTCGGATGTGAGCTGGCGGGAACTCCGTTCGATGCTGGAGTACAAGGCGGCCTGGTACGGCCGCACCCTGGTGGCGGTGGACCGCTGGTTCCCCTCCTCCAAGCTGTGCTCGGCCTGCGGGACGCTGCAGAAGGCGATGCCGCTGAACATCCGCACCTGGACGTGCGCCTGCGGCGCGTTCCACGATCGGGACGTCAACGCCGCGAAGAACCTGCTCGCCGCCGGGCTGGCGGAGAGTTGAAACGCCTGTGGAGCTGGCGTAAGACCTCAACGGGAGTCCTCTCGGACGGGGCGACCGGCGGTGAAGCAGGAAGGCCGACCGGCGACGGTTGGAATCCCCTCCCTTCAGGGAGGGGAGGAAGTCAAGCCCGTCAGTAGTCCATGACGCGGTAGTAGCGCCGCAGCTCCAGCGAGTGGCCGCGGACCCGCTCCAGGTGCTTGCTGACGCGGCCCATCACGGTGTCGAGGACGAGCGGCGCGAGCAGCCCGCGGAACTCGGGGCTGACGCCCTCCAGCGGATAGTCGCGCGTGTCGAACACGGTCACGTCGCGCGAGATGCGCTTGGCGAAGGCCTCGGCGCGGTCGGTGAGCGGGCGCGTCTCGTCCTCGCCCTGGAAGACCAGCACGCTGGTGTCGGGCTCCAGCAGCTCCAGCGAGCCGTGGAAGAACTCGGCGCTGTGCACGCGGGTGGTGCGCAGCCACTGCATCTCCTCCAGGATGCACATGCTGTACAGGTAGGTGAATCCCCACAGGTTGCCGCCGCCGACGAGGAAGTAGTAGTCGGTCTCCTTGTGCGCCTCGGCGAAGGCCGCGGCCATCGGCTCGGCCTGCCTGGCGACCTCGAGGAGGACCTGCGGGATGCCGGCCAGCTCGTCGGCGAGCTTGCCGTAGCCGGCGAACTCGCCGCGGCGCTCCAGCAGGCGGCCCATGAGGTAGAGCATCTGGACGTCGAAGGGCCAGGTCTTGGGCTCGGTCAGGAACGCCTCGTCCACGAGCCGGGCGACGGGCGAGTCGGCCTGGCCGGTGAAGCCGACCGTGTGGGCGCCGGCGGCCTTGCAGTACTCGATGGCCCGGATGCTGTCGTCGGTGGTGCCGGAGACCGAGGTGAAGACCGCCGCGGTCCTCCCGCCGGACGACAGCGCCCGGTCGCCGGAGACCACCAGCTCGGCGGCGATGGCGGCGCGCACGTCGAGTCCGGACAGCCGCCGGGCGAGGTGCTCGTACGGCCACATCTGGGCGTAGGTGCCGCCCGCGCCGACCAGGAGGAGGGCGTCGAGCCCGTCGTCCGCCAGGCGGTCGGCGAGCGCCTCGATGTGCGGGCGCAGGGCGACCGCGCTCGCGGTCTGGGCGAGGAATTCGGGCTCGTTGAAGCCGAGCATCGTCGCGTCCTTTCTCAAGCAACCGGACTGATACCGGTATCACACGGGGATCACGCTGACACAGGAACGCCAAACCGTCAAGCAAAAGGGAAAACAACAATCTTGGAAATGAGTCTGGTACCGGTATCAGATCCGCTGTACAGTCACCCAGCAACGAGGCCGCGAGAAAGGAAGCCCCCATGCGCACTCGCGCGTTGATCGCGCTGGCCGGATGCTCGGCGCTGCTGGCCGCCGGCTGTGCGGGCGGTGCCGGCGGCACGGCGAGCGGACCCGCCGCCGACGTCGCCGCCAAGCCGGAGTTCTCCGGCACGCTGAGCATCCTCACCAAGTTCGCCGGCGAGCCGCTGGAGTCCTACTTCGCGGACCTGGCCGCCAAGTACCGGCAGCGGCACCCGGGCGTGCAGGTCGAGCTGATCCAGGAGACCGACCAGAGCATCAAGGACAAGACCAAGACGCTCACCGCCTCCAACGCCCTGCCCGACATCTACTTCACCTGGACCGGCAACTGGGCGGAGAACTTCGTCCGCGGCGGGCGCGCCGCCGACCTGACCAAGGTCATCGGCCCGGACACCGAGTGGGGCAGGACCTTCGGCCGCGGCTCGCTGGAGGCCTTCGCCTACGACGGCAAGTACTACGGCATCCCGCTGTACAACAACGGCAAGTTCATGGGCTACAGCAAGGCGGCCTTCGCCAAGGCCGGGGTCGAGGTGCCCAAGAGCTTCGAGGAACTGCTCGCGAGCTGCGCCAAGCTGCGCCAGGCCGGCTATGAGCCGATCGCCTTCGGCAACAAGGACGGCTGGCCCGCCCTGCACTACCTGCAGCAGCTGTTCGCCTACCACGTGCCGAAGGACACGCTGGAGGCCGACTTCCACCCCGCGACGGCTAAGCTTGACCACCCCGGCTACGTGGCGGCGCTCAAGCAGTTCAAGACCCTGGTCGACCAGTGCACCGACACCAAGGCGGGCACCAACGGCGTGCTGTACACCTCGGCGCAGGAGGCCTTCTCCGGCGGCAAGGCCGCGATGTACTACCAGGAGGTCCTGGAGTTCGACACCACGGTCGGGGACAAGGCGCTCGACCCCGGCGACTTCGGCATCTTCCCGCTGCCGGTGCCGCAGGGCGCGGCGGGCGACCCCGAGGCGCTGGAGGGCGCGCCGGAGGGCTACCTGATCAACGCCAGGTCGCCGCGTGCCGCGCTGGCGATCGACTTCATGAAGTCGCCACCACGCTGGAGAACGCCAAGACGCTGTCGGCTCCGCCGTACGGGCAGCCGAGCACGGTCGTCGGCGCCGTCACCGAGCAGACCTCCAGCAAGGCGGTCTACGAGGGGATCGAGCGGGTCAACCGGGCCCCGCGGCTGGTGGTCTGGCTCGACACCGTCACCGTGCCCGAGGTGGCCGACGCCTGGCTCGCGGGCGGCGAGGCGCTGATCACCGGGGCCAGGACGGCCGAGCAGGTGCTGGAGAGCGTGCGCCAGGCCTCCTCGGCGGCCAAGTAGGAGCCATGCGCACGGTCCTCCGCAGGTCGCTCGGGCTGGCGTGGGTGCTGCCCGCCCTCGTGCTCGTCGGCGTCTTCGTCTACCTGCCGCTGGCGCAGAACTTCGGCTTCAGCACGCTGGAGTGGGACATCTACAGCGGCGCCCAGCAGTACGTGGGGCTCGACAACTACCGCAAGCTGGTCGACGACCCGGTCTTCTGGGGCTCGTTCGGCAACAACGTGCTGTACGCGGTGCTCTCGATCGTCTTCCAGGTCTTCGGCGCGCTGCTGCTGGCCGTGCTGATCGAGAGCGTCCGCGGCGAGCGGTGGCGGCGGGCGCTGCGGGCGGTCTACTTCGTCCCGTCGGCGATCTCGCTGACCGTGGCGGGCCTGCTGTTCTACTTCGTCTACGAGCCGAACCTGGGCCTGCTCAACAACGCGCTGGAGGCGGCCGGGCTGGGCGGGCTCGCCCAGCCCTGGCTCGGCCAGGAGAGCACGGCCATGCACGCCGTGATCGCGATGAGCCAGTGGCAGGGCTTCGGCTACTCCACGCTGCTGTTCGCGGTGGCGATCCAGCGCATCCCCGGCGAGATCTACGGCGCCGCGGCCATCGACGGGGCCGGGCCGGTGCGCCGCCTCATCCACGTGACGATCCCGCTGGTGCGCGAGATGACCGGGCTGATGACCGTGGTCACGATCTCGGGCGCGTTCCAGGTGTTCAACGAGGTCATGGTGATGACCAGCGGCGGGCCGGACAACTCCACGCAGGTGCTCGGCACGTGGCTGTACCGCAGCGGGTTCGTCCGCAACGACTTCGGCTACGCCGCCGCCATCGCCACGGTGATCTTCGTGGTCACGCTCGCCCTCGCGCTGGCCCAGCTGTGGGTGGCGCGCCGCAGAAAGGTGGACTGGTGACCCGCGTGGGCTTCCTCGGCGCGATAGCGCGCGTGTTCATGTGGGCGTTCCTGCTCGCGCTGGTCGTGGTGGTGGTCTATCCGCTGCTGTGGATGGTGCTCAACGGCTTCAAGTCCAACGCCGAGCTGTTCGGCGACCCGTTCGCGCTGCCGGTGGACTGGAGCCTCGACAGCTACCGCAAGGCGTGGAACCGGGGGGTGAGCGACTACCTCACCACCAGCGTGCTGGTCACGGTGACCTCCACCGTGGCCACCGTGCTCGTCAGCGCGTGGGCCGCCTACGGGCTGACCCGGGTGGCGATCCCGCTCAACAAGACCATCACCGGCCTGATCCTCGGCGGGCTCATGCTCGCCCCGACCGTGGCGCTGGTGCCGCTGGTGAAGATGTTCCAGGCGATGGGGCTCTACAACAGCTTCTGGGCGCTGCTGATCCTCTACACCGCCTTCCGCGTGCCGTTCACGACCTTCCTCATCCGCGCCTACATGATCGACCTGCCGCGCGAGGTGGACGAGGCGGCCGAGGTGGACGGCGCGGGCCGGTGGACCGCGTTCTGGCGGATCATCCTGCCCATGTGCAAGCCGATCATCATCTCGACGGTCATGCTGCACGTGCTGTTCGCGTGGAACGAGTACCTGTTCGCGATGGTGTTCACCAGCGGCTCGGGCGTGCAGACGCTGCCGGTCGGGCTGATGAGCCTGATGAGCAAGCACGGCACCGACTTCTCGGTGGTGTTCGCGGGCATGGTCATCGCCGCCGCGCCGGTCGTGCTGCTGTTCTTCCTCGGCCAGCGCTACATCGTCAAGGGACTCGCGGACGGGATCGGAAAGTGAACCTCGAGCAGATCACCGGGTCGAACTTCGCCTACCAGCACCACAGCCTGGAGCGCTTCCTCGACGACGCCGCGGCGCTGGGCCGTACCCGCCTGGAGCTGTGGGGCGTCGCGCCGCACTTCCACATCCCGCGGGTGAGCGACGCCGAGGCCCGGGCCGTACGGCGCGCCGCCGCGGCACGCGGGCTCGCCGTCGCGTGCCTGACGCCCGAGCAGGTGGCCTACCCGGTCAACGTCGCCTCCCCGGCGACGTGGCTGCGCGCCGCCGGCATCGCGATGTTCCGCCGGGCCGCCGAGCTGTGCGCGGAGCTCGAAGCCGGGCTGCTCCTGCTGACGCCCGGGCGCGGCGCGGAGGACGAGCCGGTGGAGGCCGCGTGGCGGCGCTCGGTGGACGCGATCGGGGAGATCGCCGCCTACGCGGCCCGCCTGGGCGTCTCGTGCGTGCTCGAACCGCTCCAGCGGGTGGAGTCCAACCTCGTCAACGACGTGCGCACGCTGGCCAGGATGATTGGCGAGGTGGGCGTGCCGACCCTGGGCGCGGTGCTCGACACGGTCGGCATGGCCACGGCGGGGGACACCGTGGCCGGCTACTTCGACGTGCTCGGCGACCGGGTGCGGCACGTGCACCTCATCGACGGGCGGCCCGCCGGGCACCTGGCGTGGGGCGACGGCGAGCTGCCGCTGGCGGGCTACCTGGCCGAGTTCCGGCGCAGGGACTACCGCGGGCTGGTGACGTTCGAGCTGTTCGGAGACGGCTCCTACGCGCTGGACCCGCGCCCGGCCGTCGAGCGCTGCCTGGCCGCCGTCCGCGCTGCGGGTCTCAGCTGAGCACCTCCAGCAGGTGGGCGACCTCGCGGGCGACGGCGTCCCTGCCGGAGGCGACGTACTTGCGCGGGTCCACGACCTTCTCGTCGCGGGCCAGGTGGTCGCGCACCGCGCCGGTGAAGGCCTTGTTGAGGTGCGTGGCGATGTTGATCTTCTTCATGCCCCGCCGTACGGCCTGCCGGAGGGTCTCGTCGGGCACGCCGGAGGAGCCGTGCAGGACCAGCGGCACCGGGACGGCCCGGTGCAGGTCGGCGATCAGCTCCAGGTCGAGCACGGCCTCCTTGGTCGTCATCGCGTGGGAGGTGCCCACGGCCACGGCCAGCGCGTCCACGCCCGTGCGGGCCACGTAGTCCACGGCCTCGTGCGGCTTGGTGCGGGCGCCCGGCGCGTGCACCCCGTCCTTGCCGCCGACCTCGCCCAGCTCGGCCTCCACCCACACGCCGCGCTCGTGGCACCAGGCGGCCACCTCGGCCGTCGAGGCGACGTTGTCGGCGTCGGGCAGGGCGGAGGCGTCGTACATCACCGAGCCGATGCCCAGCGCCACGGCCTCCTCAACGAGCGAGCGCTCGGTGGCGTGGTCCAGGTGGACCGCCACGGGCACCTCGGCCCGCCGCGCGACCGCCATGGCGGCCAGTGCGATCGGCTCCAGCGCGCCGTGGTAGCGCACGCAGTTCTCGCTGATCTGCAGGATGACGGGCCGGCCCGCCCGCTGCGCGCCCGCCACGATGGCGGTGGCGTGTTCGAGCAGGATCACGTTGAACGCGCCCACCCCGCCCGGGCTGCTCGCGACGATCTCACCGGTTCCGACGAGGGGCATGGGCGATCTCCTTACTCGATCACGATCTTGGGAAGGACCTCGGCGTAGACGCCGCGGTCGAAGTCGCCGGCGACAGGGGCGGCCACCGCGGCGGCGCCCAGGGCCGCGGCCCGCCGCAGGGTGTCCGGCCACGCCGTCCCCTCCGCCAGCCCCAGCGCCAGCCCGGCGACCAGGGCGTCGCCCGCGCCGGTCGGGTTGCCCTCGATCCGGTACGGCAGGCGGACGCGGAAGGCGCCCTCACCGGTCGCGGCGAACAGGCCCTCCTCGCCCAGCGAGACCACCACCGACGCCGCGCCGAGCGCGCGCAGCGCCTCGGCCCCGGCCGCGAGCGAGGACAGCCGCCTGTCGCCGGGCAGGTCCACCGCCCTGGCGAGCTCCTCGGCGTTGGGCTTGACGACGCAGGGCGAGCCGGGGGCGGCGTGCCTGAGGGCGGCCCCGTCGGCGTCCACGATGACCCGCGCGCCGCGCTCGCTGGCCCGCGCCGTGAGCGTGGCGTAGAAGTCCTCCGGCACCCCGGGAGGCAGGCTCCCCGACAGCACGACCACGTCGGCGTCGCGGGCCGGCCCGTCGAAGGCGCGCAGGAACTCGTCGATCTCCGACGCCGTCACGGCCGGTCCCGGCTCGTTGAGGAGGGTGGTGCGGGAGCCCTCCGCGACGACCAGCGTGGAGCGGGAGTCGGCGGCGATCGGCGCCATGGCCTCCGGCAGGCCGGAGGCGGCCAGGTCGGCGCGGATCGCCTGGCCGGTGGGGCCGCCGGCGAAGCCGTGGACCAGGACCTCCTGGCCCAGCGCGGCCAGCACGCGGGCGACGTTGACGCCCTTGCCGCCCGCGCGCCGGTGGACCGACCGCACGCGGTTCACGCCGCCCCACTGGACGCCGGGCACCTCGTAGGTGACGTCGAGGGCGGCGTTGAGCGTCACGGTGAGGATCACGCGGGCTCCCGTACCCAGACGCCGCCCTTCATGACGGCGGCGACCTCCAGCTCGTCGGTCAGCACGACGAGGTCGGCGCGCTTGCCGACGGCGATGGAGCCGATCTCGCCGTCCAGCCCCAGCACGCGGGCGGGGGTGAGCGAGGCGGTCTCGGCCGCCTCGGGCAGCGACAGGCCGACCTCCTGGACGGTGCGGCGGAAGGCGACGTCCATGGTGAGCGTGCTGCCGGCGATCGACCCGCCCTCCACCAGCCGCGCGACCCCGCCGGAGACCTCGACCTCCATCGAGCCGAGCATGTAGGAGCCGTCGCCCAGCCCGGTGGCGGCCATGGCGTCGGTGATCAGCGCGGTGCGGGAGCGGCCCGCGACGGCGTAGGCCAGGCGCAGCATCGCGGGATGCACGTGGACGCCGTCGTTGATGAGCTCGACGGTCACCCGGGGGTCCTCCAGCAGCGCGGCGACCGGGCCGGGCGCGCGGTGGCCGAGCGGGGGCATGGCGTTGTAGAGGTGGGTGGCCACGGTGGCACCCGCGTCGATGCCCTCGCGGGTCTGGTCGTAGGTGGCGTCGCTGTGGCCGAGTGCGACCACCACGCCGCCGGCGACGGCCGCGCGGATGACGTCCAGGGCGCCGGGCAGCTCGGCGGCGATGGTGAGCATGCGCACGTGACCGTGACCGGCCTTCACCAACCGGTCGACCTCCTCGACCGAGGGGTCGCGCAGCAGCGCCGGGTTGTGCGCGCCGCAGCGGGCCCTGGCGATGTAGGGGCCCTCGAAGTGGATGCCCGCCAGCAGCCCGTCCTGGCACAGCTCGGCCAGCGCCTCCGTGGCCGCGGTCAGCTCCTCCAGCGAGCCGGTGACCAGGCTGGCCACCATCGCCGTGGTGCCGTGCCGTTCGTGCAGCGCGACGGCCCGCCGCGCGGCGTCCTGGTCGCCGGAGGGGAAGGAGCTGCCCGCGCCGCCGTGGTTGTGGATGTCCACGAATCCCGGCACGACGTGCCGTCCGCCCAGGCTGTGACCGGGGCCGGGGGCTGCTCCGCGGCCGATGTGCGTGATCCGGCCGTCCTCGATGGTCAGCCAGCCCTCGTGAACGCCGTCCGGGGTGACGATGCGGGCGTCCGACAGTGTGAGACTCATGGAGAAAGAATCACAGATCGCGTGAGGTGGAGGGGCTCGTCGGGGTCGAGCCCGCGGGCGAAGGCGCGCGCCACGGCCACCCGCTGGACGCGGACGAGCTCGGCCATGGGGTCCAGGCACGACTCCACGAACGTCCCTCCCGTGGCCTCGACCTGCTCACGAAGCCCGCCGGGCGCGGCGCCCAGCATCCAGGTGACGCGGCCGGGGCCGGCAATGCTGATGGGGCCGTGGCGGTACTCCATGGCCGGGTAGGCCTCGGTCCACGACCGCGACGCCTCGCGCATCTTCAGCGCGGCCTCCTGCGCCAGGCCGGCCGTCCAGCCGGTGCCCAGGAAGGTGTACTGCTCGGCCGCGACCAGCTGCTCGGGCAGCTCCTCGGCGAGCGCCGCCTCGGCGTCGGCGACGGCCTGGGCCAGGTCCTCGCCCAGGCCGGCGCGCAGCATCGCGAGCTGCGTGGTGGCGAAGCGGGTCTGGACCACCGACTTCTCGTCGGCGTAGTCGAGCACGACGACCTGGTCGGCCAGCGTCATGATCGGCGTCTCGGGGTCGGCGGTGATCGCCGTTGTGCGCGCCGAGACCCCGCGCAGCAGGTCGAGCACCTCCGTCGTGGTGCCCGAGCGGCTGAGCGCCACGACCCGGTCGTAGGAGCGCGTGGCGAGCGGCGCCTCGGAGGCGGCGAAGGCGTCGGTCTCGCCCTGCCCGGCGCGTTCCCGCAGCACCGCGTACGCCTGGGCGACGAACCACGAGGTCCCGCAGCCGATCACGGCGACCCGCTCTCCTGGCTGGGGCAGCGCGTGGAGGGGCGGGTCGGCCGCGGCCCGGCGCCAGCAGTCGGGCTGGGACGCGATCTCGGCTTCGGTGTGCGTAGTCATGCAGCTTTTATATCAAAAATGAACAGTATTGGGCAGAGGGAGTTTCGCTAGGCTTGCCCCATGGGCCGCTACGACCGGTGGAACGCGATACTCGAACTGCTCGCGCGCGAAGGGCGGCTCACCGTCGAGCAGGCCGCCTCCGAGCTGGGCGTCTCCACCGCGACGATCAGGCGGGACTTCGACCAGCTCGCCCAGCAGCAGATGCTCATGCGCACCCGTGGCGGGGCCGTCGCGCAGAGCGTCAGCTACGACCTGCCGCTGCGGTACAAGCCCGCCCGCCACGCCGACGAGAAGCACCGGATCGCCGCCGCCGCGGCCGAGCTGGTCTCGCCCGGCATGGTGGTCGGCATGAACGGCGGGACCACCACCTCGGAGGTGGCGCGCGTGCTGGCCACCAGCCCCCGGCTGGAACCGGGCTTCACGATCGTCACCAACGCGCTCAACATCGCCGCGGAGCTGGTCGTGCGGCAGCACGTGAAGATCGTCGTGACCGGCGGCGTGGCCAGGCAGCAGTCCTACGAGCTGATCGGGCCGCTGGCGTCGGGCGTCCTGGAGCAGGTGACGCTCGACGTGGCCTTCCTGGGCGTCGACGCGCTCGACGTCGAGCTCGGCGCCTCCGCGCACCACGAAGGCGAGGCCGGCGTCAACCACCTGCTGATCGGCAGGGCCGGCCACGTCGTGGTGGTCGCCGACTCGTCCAAGGTGGGGCAGCGGGCCTTCGCCCGCATCTGTCCTGTCACCGAGATCGACACGCTGGTCACCGACGCGCGCCTGGCCGAGGAGACCGCGGCGCGCTTCGTCGAGGCGGGCGTCAAGGTCATCCGTGCCTAGGGCATGGCGCGGGCGAAACGGGCGGGCGCGGTTACCGGATCCGCGCGCCGGTAGAAAAGGGTAAGTAGTCCTAAGCAAGGCGACAGCCGTACCAGGGGGGATGATGACCGCGCGAACGGGCAGCCGGTTGGGGCCGACCGAGCGCACGGAGGCCCTCGCCGCGATGGCCGCACGCGAGCTCGACGTGGTGGTGGTCGGCGGCGGCGTGGTCGGGGCGGGCATCGCCCTCGACGCCGCGACCCGGGGGCTGGACGTGGGGCTCGTGGAGGCCAGGGACTTCGCCTCCGGCACCTCCTCCAGGTCCTCCAAGCTCATCCACGGCGGGCTGCGCTACCTGGAGCAGCTCAACTTCGAGCTGGTGCGCGAGGCGCTGCGGGAGCGGGCGCTGCTGTTGCAGCGGATCGCGCCGCACCTGGTGCGTCCCGTGCCGTTCCTGTTCCCGATGACCCACTACGGCTGGGAGCGTCCCTATGTGGGGGCGGGCGTGGCGCTGTACGACACGCTGGGCTTCACCGCCGGGCTGACCCGCGGCGTGCCTGGCCACCGGCACCTGTCGCGCCGCCGCGCCCTGCGGCTGGCCCCGGCGCTCAAGCGGACCGCCTTCACCGGCGCGATCCAGTACTGGGACTGCCAGGTCGACGACGCCCGCTACGTCATGACCATGCTCCGCACGGCCGCCGCGTACGGCGCGCACGTCGCCCCGCGGGCGCAGGTCGTCGGTTTCCTGCGCGAGGGCGAGCGCGTCACCGGGGTCCGGGTGCGCGACCTGGAGGGCGGCGAGGAGCTGGAGATCCGCGCCCAGCAGGTGGTCAACGCCACCGGCGTGTGGACCGACGACATCCAGGAGCTCGTGGGCGGGCGCGGCCAGATCCACGTGCGCGCCTCCAAGGGCATCCACCTGGTCGTGCCGCGCGACCGCATCCACTCCCTCACCGGGATCATCCTGCGCACCGAGAAGTCGGTGCTGTTCGTCATCCCGTGGGGCCGCCACTGGATCATCGGCACCACCGACACCGAGTGGACGCTGGACAAGGCCCACCCCGCGGCCTCGCGGGCGGACATCGACTACCTGCTGGACCACGTCAACGCCGTGCTGTCGGTGCCGCTGACCCGCGACGACGTGGAGGGCGTCTACGCCGGGCTCCGGCCGCTGCTGTGGGGCGAGTCGGAGGAGACCTCCCGGCTGTCGCGCGAGCACGTGGTCGCCCACCCGGTGCCGGGGCTGGTGATGATCGCCGGCGGCAAGTACACGACCTACCGGGTGATGGCCAAGGACGCCGTCGACGCCGTCGCCCACGGCCTGGACCAGCGCGTGCCGCCGTCGTGCACCGACCGCGTCCCGCTCGTGGGCGCCGAGGGCTACCAGGCGCTGTGGAACGCGCGCCACCGGCTGGCGCACGAGTCGGGCCTGCACGTGGCCCGCATCGAGCATCTGCTGCAGCGGTACGGCTCGCTCATCCACGAGATCCTGGAGCTGATCGCCGAGGACCCTTCGCTGGCGCGCCCGCTCGGCGGGGCCGACGACTACCTGCGCGCCGAGGTCGTCTACGCGGCCACCCACGAGGGGGCCAGGCACCTCAACGACGTGCTCACCCGGCGCACGCACATCTCCATCGAGACCTTCCACCGCGGCACGGCCGTCGCCCAGGAGGCGGCCGAGCTGCTCGCCGGCCCGCTGGAGTGGGACGACGAGCAGGTCAAGCGCGAGGTGGAGTACTTCACCAAGCGTGTGGAGGCCGAGCGGCGCTCCCAGGAGCAGGACACCGACCAGGAGGCCGACGCGATCCGGCTGGGCGCACCCGAGATCGTCCCCGTGGTGACGCCGGAGCCCAGCCGGGCCGGTGATCCCGGGAGCTAGCCGGGCCGATCAGCCCAGGTCGATCAGCCCAGCTCGACGAACGCCTGCTCGGCCAGCGTCGTGGCGTCGTTGACCTGCAGCCCCTTCTCCGACAGCGTCCACACCGACTCGCCGATGACCATCGAGCGCTGGATGGCCGGCTCGTAGGTGTACTGGTCCTGCCTGATCCGCGGGTGCTTGATCATCCCGACCTTGGTGACGGCCGAGTCGGTGACCTTCAGCACCAGCGCGCCGCTCTGTGCCAGGCCCCTGCCGTTGTCCCAGGTGTTCAGCGGGATCACCGTGAGCCCGGTCTTGGGCCAGTACAGGAAGGCGTGCGGGTCCCACTCGGCCTCGGAGCCGGAGTCCTTCTGGAACATCTGCGACAGCCGCCGCGGGCCGGCCGGGTCGCTGACGTCGAACAGCGAGATCTGTGTCCCCCTGGTCCTGCCCTCCTCGGTGGCCTCCTGGCCGACGCCGATCAGGCGGCCCTCCCCGGCCGGGTGGAGGTAGGCCGAGTAGCCGGTGATCTTGAGCTCGCCCACCGCCCTCGGCGCGGCCGGGTCGCGCAGGTCGAGCGTGTAGAGGGGGTCGACCTGGCGGAAGGTCACCACGTAGCCGACCGGGCCCATGAACCGCACCGAGTAGATGCGCTCGCCCTTGCCGAGCCCGGTGACCTCGCCCACCTTGGCCATGGTGTCGGCCCTGAACACGTAGACGCCGCTGGAGCTGCTGGTCGAGGTGGCCTGCGTGGTCGCCACGCGCAGGTGGCCGTCGTGCTCCGACAGCGAGTACTGGTTCAGCAGCCGCCCGGGCACCTTGCCTGAGGCCACGTAGCGGGGCGCGCCCGGCCGGCTGACGTCGAAGCGGTGCACCTCGGTCTCCTCCGGCGGCACGGCCGGGGTGGCCGAGGACTCCTGCGGCCGGACCACGTCGATCGGGACGGGGAACCACCAGCGCGGGTTGCTCGCCACGTAGAAGCCGGTGCCGTTGCTGTAGACCGTGTCGCCGTCCGCTGCCAGGCCGATCGGGTCGGTGCCGGCGGCGGCCACGTCGCCGGACAGGTCGATGGTGTGCATGGTCAGCATGGAGGTGCCGGTGTAGTCGGAGGGGTGGCTGATCCGCTCGCACTTGACCGTGTCGGTCCTGGAGGCGCCCGAAGCGTCGGTGATCTCGATCTTCGGCAGCCAGGCGTCGACGGGCGCCTGCCGTACCACGGTCTGGTTGATCTTCTTGCGCTCCTCCTCGGAGGCGTTCGTGGTGGTCTGCGGGAAGACGATGGAGGGCTGGCTGCGGGTCACCAGCCGTACGGTCGAGCCGATCAGGCGGGCGTCGACGTGCATGCCCTGGGGCTTGATCGTCGCCAGCACCCTGGGCTCGCCGGACAGGCCGACCACCACGTACACCGGTCGCGACGGCATGGGGGCGAAGTCGCGCTTGTCCTGGACGGGGACGCCGCCGCCGGAGCGGAACACCACCAGGGCCCGGTCGCCCTGCACCAGCAGCTCGCCCGCGCCGTAGTAGGGCGTCTCGCCGCCCATGAGCTTCAGCTGTACGGTGACCTTCCTGGTGGCGGTGTCGACCACCCGCAGGGTGCCGCCCGTGACGGTGAAGACCCGGTCGCCGTCGGTCTTGACGAGGTCCGGCTCGTCGGCGCCGGCCTCGTGAACGTTCGTCGTGGAGTGCTCGGGCGTGGTCTTGGCAGTGGAGTCCTGCGGGACCGCCATCGTGTCGGCGCGCTCCATGGCCATGACCGGGCCGCCGCCGAAGCCCCACGGGCCGACGTTCTGCGCCGCCTTCTCGCGCAGCCCCGCCAGCAGGTCCTCGCAGCTGTCGTAGGCGACGAGGCGGACGTCGGGCAGGCGGGCGGGGCGGCCCGCCGCCGAGGGCTGCTGGCTGGAGGACGTGCACGCGGAACAGGCCAGCGCCAGCGCGGCGACCGCGCCGATCAACGAGGACTTCATGCCCCCTACACGCATGGGGACGTCGGCCGGTTCATCGGGCCGGCGTGAAGACGGGGCTCACGCTCAGGCCCTTGCCGCTCTGCAGCAGCCTGCGCACCAGCCGGCCGTCGAAGCCGACCACCTGCACCTCGTAGCCCCGGCCGTTGTCGAGCTCCCAGCAGTACAGGTGCTGCTCGTCGAACCAGCCGATGACCTTGTCGCAGTCGGAGGCGAAGCGCCGCAGCCGGTCGCCGGAGCGGGTGTCCCAGATACAGGTGGCCCCGTCGTCGCAGGTGGTGGCGAACTGCCGGCCTGAAGGGGAGAACAGCCGGTCGGTGCCGGAAGGCAGCTCGCCCAGGCCCTTGAGCTCCCGGGTGGGCGTGCCGCGCAGGTCGAAGAACCGCAGCGCCCTCGCCCTGGCGTCCCAGCTCACGACGCCGTTCTGGCTGCCGTCCCAGCCGAAGGCGGACAGGCCGCGCGCGTCCTTGACCCTGACGACCGTGGCCTTCCTGGTCCTGACGTCGACGACGACGAAGCCCAGGTGGGACCAGACGCCGCCGACGTCGCGCTCGACGTTGAGGAGGATCCTCCTGCCGTCCCTGGACCAGGCGCGCACGCTGGCGCCGAGCGGCTTCCTGACGGTCTTGACGGTGAAGCGGGCGCCGGTCTCGCGGTCCGTGACGATCACGGGGTCGTAGCCGTCCGGCGTGTAGTTCCTGGCGCGTCCGGCCAGGTAGCGGCCGTCGGGAGAGACCAGGGACTCCCAGTGGCCGGGGTAGGCGGCGAACCGGCCGGTGAGCGAGGCGCGGGCGTAGTCGACCCACTCCTCGTCCTTGCGCACCTCGTAGGAGGTGAGCCTGACCGGGTCGGAGGGGGACTCGAACAGGGTGATCTCGCCGCCGGGCAGGCGCACGGGCGTGACGGCGGGGGTGGCGGTGTGGGTGGACTGCGGGCGGGTGGGCGTGGGGGCGGGGGTGGCGGCGCGCTGCCAGGGGAGGTGCTTCCACGGCGCGGTGATCACGATCAGGCCCGCGGCCAGGACGACCGCGAAGGCCGCCGCCGCGCCGACGACCAGCCCGGTCCTGCCCCGCTTCCCGCCGGGTCTCCGGTACGGCTGAGCCGGGGCGTGGGGCGGCCGGGCGGGAGGCCCCTGCGGCGGCTGGGTGGTAGGTGCAGGGGCGACGGGCGGTTGAGTGAAGGGCGGTTGTCCGGCCGCTGGCTGGGTGGTGGGCGGCGGGGCGGCCGGTTGGCCCGGCGGCGGCGCCAGGCCGGGCATCGGCGTCAGCGGCGGGCCGGTCGCGGCCGCGGCCGCCTCCTGCAGCGGGATCGGCGACCCCAGCGTGGGATGCCGCAGCAGCCGCATGATCACCTGCTCGGCGGTCGGCCGCGCCGCCGGATCCTTGGCCAGGCAGCTCTCCACCACCTCGCGCAGCGGCCCGTCGAGCCGCCCCAGGTCGGGCTCGTGGTTCAGCACCCGGTTGATCACGGCGTGCATGGTGTCGTTGCCGAAGGGCGCCTTGCCGGTCGCCGCGTACACCATGGTGTTCGCCCACGAGAACATGTCCGCCGCCGGCCCCACCAGCTCGCCCATGATCTGCTCGGGCGCCATGTACGACGGGGTCCCGACCGGCATGTTGGTGATGGTCGCGTTGGCGTTCAACGCCCGGGCGATGCCGAAGTCGATCACCCTGGGCCCGTCGGCCGCCAGCAGGACGTTGGCCGGCTTGAAGTCCCGGTGCACGATCCCGGCCTGGTGGATCGCGGCCAGCGCCGTGGCGGTGCCGACGGCCAGCCGGTGCAGCCCGTTGCCGGTGCGCGGCCCCTTCTCCTGCACGATCGCGTACAGCGACGGGCCCTCGATGTACTCGCTGACGATGTAGGGCCGCTCCTGCGCCACGCCCTTGGCCAGCACGGCGGCCGTGCAGAACGGCGCGACCCGCTCGGCGACCTGCACCTCGCGCAGGAACCGGCTGATGCTGACCTCGTCGCCGGCCAGCTCGGCGCGCAGCCACTTGACCGCCACCTTGCCGCCGCCGGGAGCAGTGGCCAGGTACACCACGCCCTGGCCGCCCTCCCCGAGCCGGCCGAGAAGCTCGTAGTCTCCGAGCCTCTCGGGATCCGCTTGCTTGAGGGGCGCGAACTGCGACATAGGCTCCCATTATGCTGCTGCGATGACCGACTTCGACGTGGTCGTCATCGGGTCCGGATTCGGGGGAAGCGTCTCCGCCCTGCGGCTGGCCGAGAAGGGCTACCGGGTCGCCGTCCTGGAGGCGGGACGCCGTTTCGACGAGTCCACGCTGCCCGCAACCTCCTGGGACGTCAAGAACTTCCTGTGGGCCCCGTGGCTCGGGCTGAAGGGCATCCAGCGCATCCACGTGCTGCGCGGCGCCACCGGAGGCAAGGTGATGGTGCTGGCCGGCGCGGGGGTGGGCGGCGGCTCCCTCGTCTACGCCAACACCCTGTACGAGCCGCTGGAGCCGTTCTTCCGCGACCCGCAGTGGGCCTCGATCACCGACTGGAAGGCCGAGCTCGCGCCGTACTACGACCAGGCCAGGCGCATGCTCGGCGTGGTGGTAAACCCCACGCTCACCCCGGCCGACGAGATCATGCGCAGGGTCGCCGCCAAGATGGGCTGCGAGGACACCTTCCACCTCGCCCCGGTCGGGGTCTACTTCGGGGACGACGGCGTCGACCCCTACTTCGGCGGCGCCGGGCCGCGCCGCCGGGGCTGCGTCGAATGCGGCGAGTGCATGACCGGCTGCCGCCA
Source organism: Thermoactinospora rubra (assembly GCF_002093975.1). Lineage (GTDB taxonomy): Bacteria > Actinomycetota > Actinomycetes > Streptosporangiales > Streptosporangiaceae > Nonomuraea > Nonomuraea rubra_A. The sequence goes on along the minus strand of NZ_MSZZ01000023.1, from coordinate 105,496 downwards.
CGGCGCCAAGAACATGCTCACCAAGAACTACCTCCACCTCGCCGAGAAGGCCGGGGTGCGGGTCTATGCCGAGGCCACGGTCACCTCGGTGCGCCCGCGGCCCGGCGGCGGCTACGTGGTCACGGCGCGCAGGACCGGCTCGCCGCTGCTCCGCCGTACCTTCGCCACGCGGCAGGTGGTCTTCGCGGCGGGCACGTACGGCACGCAGCGGCTGCTGCACAGGCTCAAGGCCGACGGCAGCCTGCCGCGGATCTCCGACCGGCTGGGCCGGCTGACGAGAACCAACTCGGAGGCGCTGCTGGGGTTCGAGCGGCTGACCTCCGGCGGGCCGCGGCTCAACGAGGGCGTCGCGATCACCTCCTCGATCCACCCCTCGCCGGACACCCACATCGAGCCGGTGCGCTACGGGACCGGGTCGAACGCCATGGGCCTGCTGCGCACCCTGCTGATCGACGGCGGGCAGGTGCGCTGGCGGGCGTTCCTGCGGGAGGCGGCGCGGCGGCCGCTGACCGCGCTGCGCCTGCTGAACCTGCGCAACTGGTCGGAGCGCACCGTCATCGCCCTGGTCATGCAGGCCAAGGACAACTCCATCACCGTGCGCGCCACGCGCTTCGGCCTGCGTGCCGAGCCGGGCCACGGCGAGCCGAACCCGACGTGGATCCCGGCCGGTCACGAGGCGGTACGGCACGCGGCCGAGGAGATCGGCGGGCTGCCGGGCGGGACCTGGCTGGATCTGTTCGACATCCCGGCCACCGCGCACTTCCTGGGCGGCTGCGCCATCGGCGACTCGCCGGACACCGGGGTGATCGACCCCTACCACCGCCTCTACGGGCATGAAGGGCTGCACGTCGTCGACGGCTCGGCGATCTCGGCCAACCTCGGGGTCAACCCGTCGCTCACCATCACCGCCCAGGCCGAGCGGGCCATGGCGTTCTGGCCCAACGCGGGCGAGCCCGACCCCCGGCCGCCGCTCGGCTCGCCGTACCGGAGGATCGAGCCGGTCGCGCCGCGCGCCCCGGTGGTGCCGCAGGCCGCTCCGGGCGCGCTCCGGCTGCCGATCGTGAAAGTGTCGTAGGGGGTGGCTACCGTGGCGGGCATGGCTTACGACGTGCAGATAGTCCAGGACTGCCGCGACCCCCACACCCTGGCCGACTGGTGGGCCGAGGCGCTCGGCTGGGAGGTCGAGCCCCAGGACGAGGCGTTCATCGAGCGCATGGTCGCGGAAGGGCACGCCTCCGAGGCCGACACCACGCGCCACCGGGGGCGGCTGGTGTGGAGGGAGGGCGCGGCCATCCGCCATCCGGAGGGGCTGGAGCGCGCTCCCCGGGTGCTGTTCCAGCTCGTTCCCGAGGGCAAGCAGGGGAAGAACCGCATGCACCTCGACGTGCGGGTGGGGGCCGACAAGCGGGAGGCCGAGGTGAAGCGGCTGGTGGAGATGGGGGCGAGCGTGCTCCACGAGGGACGGCAGGGGCCGCACACCTGGGTGACCATGGCCGACCCCGAGGGCAACGAGTTCTGCGTCGCGTGAGCCGCTGGACAGCCGAGGCGCTGGAGCTGCTGGGGCCGGGCGAGCCGACCCCGCTGCTGGAGGCGCCGCCACCCGAGCGTTTCCTGGAGGCCGGCGACGACGGCATCCGCCTGCTGCTCAAGGACGAATCCCGGCACCCGACCGGCACCATGCGGCACCGCCACGCCAGGGCGCTGTTCCGCCAGGCCATCCTCGACGGCCTGATCAGCGAGGGCACGACCGTGGTCGAGGCGGCCGGCGGCAACTCGGCCCTCGCGCAGGCCTGGTTCGCGCGCCGGCTCGGCCTGCCGTACATCGTCGTGATGCCCGGCGCCCGCACCGAGGAGCGCGCCCGGCCGCTGGAGGCGCTGGGCGCCGAGTGCAGGTTCGTCACGCCCCCGGTGGCCATCTACGACGCGGCGCAGAAGGCGGCGCGGCATCTGGGTGGCGGTCGCCGACCCGGAGAACTCTGCCTACTTCCCCGGCTGGACCCTCGACGCGCCCGACTACGCCACCGGCATGCCGTCCAGGATCGAGGGCATCGGCAGGCCGCGCGTCGAGCCGGGCTTCCGGCCCGAGCTGGTCGAGCTGGTGATCCCCGTGCCCGACGCGGAGAGCTTCGCGGCGGCGCGCTGGATCTGGGAGGCGACCGGGATCCCGGCGGGCCCGTCGTCGGGTACGGCGCTGCGGGCGGCGTGCCGGCTCATCGAGCGGATGCGGGCCCGCGGCGAGACGGGCGTGGTGGTCTCGATCATCGGTGACGCCCATCACCGGCACATCGCGAAATATCCAGACTCATCCGGCGGCTGAGCAAGGGCATGGAGATTCGCTACATCGGCGGCCCGACCGCGACCATCGACTTCGGCGGCGTGCGCTTCCTCACCGACCCGACCTTCGACGAGCCCGGCGACTATCCCCTGGGCGGCGGGCGCACGCTGACCAAGACGGCGGGGCCCGCGTTCGTGCCCGACGCGGCCGACGTGGTGCTGCTGTCGCACGACCAGCACCCCGACAACCTGGACAAGGCCGGGCGCGCCTTCCTGGAGCGGGCGCCGCTGACCCTGTCCACCAGGTCGGCCGCGGAGCGGATCGCCGCGGTGCGGGCGCTGCCCAGGTGGGAGGAGGTCGAGGTCGAGGGCGTGCGGATCACCGCCGTGCCCGCCCAGCACGGCCCCGACGGCACCGAGCACCTGACGGGCGAGGTCACCGGCTTCGTGCTGCGCGGCGAGGGCCTGCCCACCACCTACGTCAGCGGCGACAACGCCTCCCTGGACGTGGTGCGCGAGATCGCCGGGCGGATCGGCCGCGTCGACGTCGCGGTGCTGTTCGCCGGGGCCGCCCGCACCAAGCTGCTCGGGGAGGCGGACCTGACGCTGTCCAGCGCCGCCGCGGCCGAGGCGGCGCGGATCCTGGGCGCCCGCGACGTCGTCCCCCTGCATTTCGAGCACTGGAAGCACTTCACCCAGGGCCGGGAGACGCTGGCGCCGGCCTTCGCGGGGTTCGCCGGCTTCCACCTGCTGGAGCCGGGGGAGCGGATCAGCCTGTCGTGAGCGGGTGGCTCACCCACACGTTGGGCTCGACGTAGACGGCGTGGTCCTGATCGAGGTCCACGTGCACGGGGGAGAGCGCCCCGGGCACCTCGACCGGTCCCGGCGTGTCGAACGCCAGGCCGGTCCAGGACCGCCACTCCGCCAGCGACCCCGAGATCGTCATCGAGTGCGGCGCGACCTTGACCACCCGCCCGCCCGCGCGGACGTGCACCCGCAGCCAGGCGTCGTACGGCAGGCCGTCCTCGCGGGTGCGGAAGGCGTACTCCCCTATGGGCGTGCGCGGCTCCAGGTGCTTCTGGTTGGGCCGCACCGGGGCGACCAGCTCGGTGAAGCCCAGCCGTACGGCGTTGGCCCGCATGGCGGCGAGCATCTTCCCCGACAGCCCGGTGCCCAGCATGTCGGACCGGATGGTGATCTCCAGCGCGGAGATCCGGTCCATCCGCTCGCCGCGCTCGCGCGCCAGCCACGCCCGGCACAGCACGCCGTCCCAGCCGTCGTCGGGCAGCTCTTCGTCACGCATCGTGAACGGCACCGAGCAGGCCCTCGCGACCAGCTTGCCCGGCTCGTCGTCGTCGTCGGCGACCAGGACGTAGTCGGCGTAGTGCCGTGCGCAGACGGGGTAGTACAGGTCCGCCAGCGGGTCGTGCATCATGAACTCCGGCCAGCTGTGAGCCATGTCCCACAGGGCGTCGGCGAGCTCGGGGCGCTCGGCCAGCGTGGTGATGCGAAGTGCCATGGGGGGAGCGTGGCATGGTCGCCGAAGCCCGCTCAACCGGATATGCGAGGCGCCGTTCTGTCAGGCTTGTTTGATGGCGGCGATCAGCTGGGCGTAGTCGTCCAAGGTGAGTTTCAGGACAATGTCGGGTTTGGTGCTGTTGCGTAGGAGAATGACGCTGTGGTCAGGTCGCGTCATCACTTCGACGCAGTTGCCGTTCTGGGCGCACCTGCTGGACTTCTTCCAGAGGGTCGACGGCGGCAGGTTGGACGGCGGCTCGCTGTTTTGCACCCGAGATAGCGTGGCAGCTCAGTGCGGCTGGAGTCTAGCCCTCGATCGGTGACGGGGGAATCCTATCCACGGAGTGTGGAATTTCTATGCTTGAGTATAACGTCTCTTGACGCGGCTTCCGAGAGGGTGCCCTTGCTTAGTTCGTGGAACATCTGTTGATAGAGATGAGCCGGTTCGTCGTCCAGGAAGACCTGGGAGTTCGGCCCGTGCTCCAGGTAGACCACCCGCCGATCGCCCACGCCCAGTTTAAGCAGCATGAAGCTTTCCTCGGCAAGGACGTGACCATGGGCAAGGGGAAATATCCGAATTGATACGTTATTGTCTTCTTCTGATATTTTGAGAAGCTTGTCCAGTTGCTCGCTCATGATCCTGGCTCCGCCGTACGAGCGAAGAAGGACGCTCTCGTCAAGGATGATCGTGTACCAGGGCGGGGGTTGGCTCTTGACGAGTTCCTGGCGCTTCATCCGGGTGGCGAGGCGGTCCTCCACGACCCGGGGGGTGAGGGTGGGGTCGATCAGCCTCCAGCTCGTCAACAGGTGGCGGGCGTAGGCCTCGGTCTGGAGCAACCCGGGCACCACGTTGAGCGACCACTGGTTGACGGACTCGGCGATCGCCTCGGCGTCGAGAAAGGAGACGAAGCCGTCGGGGTGCACGCCAGGGCGCGAGCGCCGGCGCGGCCGCCTGGTCTGGTGCTGGGCGAGGGCCAGCAGGCGCCGGCGTTCGAGAGAGGAAGCCTGATAGGCGTCAAGGAGGCGGATGACATCCTCCTGGGACGCGACAACCCGGGCGGTTTCCACCCGGGAAAGCTTCGAGGTGCTCCATCCGAGGGGCTCGCACACCTCCTCGAGGGTCATGCCGCGGCGTTCTCGCAGGTGACGTAGCTCGGCACCGAGGAGTTGCACCAGGATTGGCGTAGCTTGCGGCTCCATTAGCGAGATGTCCCAATCCGTCTGTATACCCGGCCGTTCGGCGCTCCACTCCCCGACTGGAGCTAGAGAAGTAAGCCTGCATGCAATATTGCACGCAGGCTTTCTCCAGCTCACTATAAGGCTGGGAGGTCGCGATGACCACGAGCCGGCGAAATACGCAAGACAGCTCGGTGCGACGCCTTCCCTATCCCCATGACGGACTACAAGCCGGTGACTCGCGGCCTGGTTCGACACCCCTGAGCCCGCAGGCCGCGCAGAAGGGAGACCGCCATGTCCATCACCGAGACGACCTGTCTGGACGCCATGCCCAACCGGGTGCCGCCGCCACCGCCGCGTCGCCGCCAAGGCGCCGTTCTGTGGTGACCCCGAAGGGGACCTGGGTGGTGGAGTGGCGTGAGCTGCACGTCGGCTACATCCACGACGTGTACATAGCGTTGGTGCGCAGGGAGATCCGGCCGAGCGCGCACTGGATCACCGAGTTCCTGCCCAGGTCGGCCACCATCGTGCTGGCCGAGCCGTACCTGCCGGGCGGGATGGAGTACGCGCTGGCCTGGGACGAGGAGTGCGGTTGGCGCTTCGGGGTCTTCGTCCAGGGCGACGCACGCTGTCCCACGCTGCTGAAGTGGCAGACCTGCATGTGCGGCGATGTGCTGCCGGACCCCGGTGAGGTCGCGGACACGGTGCGCTTCCTCGCCGAGCGGTCGCACGGGCGGCGCCGGCTGCGCCGCCGTACCCGCCAGGCTTGGAGCATGCCGCCGCTCTACCGCTCCTACCGTGATGTCGACGACGGGTTCGACGAACGGCTGCGCGGCCACCTGCCGCCGGACGATCCCGAGTCGTCGATGTGATCATTCCGGCACGGGCCGCTGGACGGGCTGGTGCTCGGTCTTGAAGATCAGCGTGGTCGTCAGGTGCACGATCTCCGGCCGGACCAGGTACTTCTCCAGCGTCAGCCGGCGCAGGTGGTCGGCGTCCCGCACCGCGACGTGGACGAGGAAGTCCTCGGCTCCCGCGACGTGGAACATGGTGATCGTCTCCGGCAGGCCGAGGACGAAGGCGCGCAGCGGGTCGACGAGCTGGGTGGTGTGCGGGCGGACGCGCAGGGCCAGCAGCGCCTCCAGCGACCGCCCGAGCTTGGCCAGGTCCACCTGGGCGCGGAAGGCGGTGATCACGCCGCGGCGGCGCAGGGCGCGCACCCGTTCCAGGGCGGTGGAGGGCGCCACGCCGACCCGGTCGGCCAGCTCCTTGTTGGCCAGCCGTCCGTCGTTCTGCAACTCGGCCAGAATCGCCAGGTCGATCGAATCAAGTTCGGCGTTGTGCGGCATTTTCGCGGGTCCGATTCGGTCGATGTGGTCGCGCCGCTTACGCGGGCGGATATTGAGCCTATGTGGACCATTGAGGAGTTCGTCAAAGCGGCCGGGGTCACCGCCGCCGAGCTTGCCGGTTACGTGGACGACAGCCAGCGCGGCGAGGCGCCGGTGCTGCGGCGGCGACCGCCGCGCGAGCTGGCCGGCCGCTTGGACCTGCGGCGCTGGATCGCCGAGGGCGGCATGACGCCCGAGTCCTACCAGGACTTCCTGCATGCCTATCTGGAGGAGGGGACGCGGCTGCACCACCCCGCCTACCTGGGACACCAGTGCGCCGCGCCGGACTTCCCCGCCGCGCTGGCCGACTTCGTGCACGGGGCCGTCAACAACCCGATGGCGATCTACGAGATGGGCGCCGCCGCGGCGACCGTGGAGTTCGAGGTGCTCCGGTGGATGCTGGCCAAGGTCGGCTTCCCGGAGGGCGGGGGCGTGCTCACCCACGGCGGCTCGCTGGCCAACCTCACGGCGCTGCTGGCGGCGCGGGCGAGAGCCGTACCGGAGGCGTGGGACGACGGGGTGCCGGACGACCTGGTGATCCTGGCGCCGCCCTCGGCCCACTACTCGGTCGCGCGGGCCGCCGGGATCCTGGGCATGGGGCAGCGCTCCATCGTGCCGCTGGAGACCGACGAGCTGGGGCGCATCGACGTCACGCGGCTGCCGGACCTCACCGGCCTGCGGCCGGTCGCGCTCGTGGCCGGGGCGTGCGCCACGGCGACCGGCCTGCACGACGACCTGCGCGCGATCGGGGAGTGGTGCCGCGAGCGCGGCGTCTGGTTCCACGTCGACGGCGCGCACGGCGCCTCGGCGCTGCTCAGCCCCGAGCACCGGCACCTGCTCGACGGCATCGAGCTGGCCGACTCGGTGATCTGGGACGCCCACAAGATGCTGCGGACCTCCTCCCTGGCCGCCGCCGTGCTGGTGCGCCGCGAGGCCGACCTGGACGCCGCCTTCCAGCAGGAGGCCAGCTACCTCTTCTACGGCGACCAGGGGTTCGACCTGATCCACCGCACCGTGGAGTGCACGAAGGCCGCCCTGGGGCTGAAGATCTTCCTCAACCTGGCCTGGCGCGGCGAGCGCGGCCTGGGGGAGTACGTGGCCAGGCAGTACCGCGCCGCGCACCGGTTGTGGGAGCTGGGCAGGCAGCGGCCCGGCTTCGAGTTCCCCTACGAGCCGGAGAGCAACATCGTCTGCTTCCGGTACGGCACTGCCGACCAGGTCGCGATCCGCGAACGGCTGCTGGCCGCGGGCGCCTTCCACCTGACCTCGGCCGAGATCGGCGGCAGGCGCCACCTGCGGGTCGCGGTGATGGCCCCGGCCACGGACGACAAGACGCTGGAGGCCCTGCTGGACGCCGTGGCCGAGGCGGCCGCCTAGCGGGGATCAGATCCAGCCGTCGAGCCCGGCCATGAAGTCCTCGAACAGGTGCCGGTGGATCGTGTGCTCGGCCCCCGCGACGACGCGCACCTCGAACCCCTTCTGCTCCAGCTCCGCGGCGAAGGCGGGCGGCACCAGGAAGCTGGGCTCGGCCAGCTGGACCAGCGAGGGCACCACGGGCGCCGGCGTGAAGTCGGCGCCCGCCGCCTCGCTGAGCGACAGGGCGGTGCGCGGGTCCCACCGCTGGAGCATCTCCACCTCGACGGCCACCTCCTCGGCGGAGAAGCCCGGGTGCATGGCGGCGATCTGCTCGGCCGTCCACTGCGAGGCGGAGGCGAACGTGTCGGTCATGGGCGTGCCGCCCTCCAGCACGGGCAGGCGGAAGGCCGGGTCGGAGTAGATCGCCCGGCCGGGCAGGAGCCGGTCGACCGCGAGGGCGAGGGTGAGCCCGCCCAGCGAGTGGCCGATGGCCAGATCGGGCCGGGCCGGGACGGACTCCAGCACCGAGGAGGCGAACAGCTCGGGCGGGTAGGCCTCCGCCCGGGGGCTCTCGCCGTGCCCGGGCAGGTCGACGGCGATGACGCGGTAGCCGCGCTCGGCCAGCGCGGGACCCACACGCCACCAGCACCGGGAGTCGGCCATGATGCCGTGGATCAGGACGGCGAGCCTGTCGCCGGAGCCCCACTCGCGGGTGTGCAACTGCATGACGCCTCCGTTTATACGTATAACCGCTTGGTAGCATCTCACAGTGACCCGAGAAAGCCAACGCCGGCCGCCCACCAGCGTTGACGTGGCACGCGCGGCCGGAGTGTCGCAGGCCACGGTCTCCTACGTGCTCAACGACAACCCGAACGCCCGCGTCAGCGAGCAGACGCGGGAGCGGGTGCGCGAGGCGGCGGCCAGGCTGGGTTACGTCCCCGACGCCAGCGCCCGCACGCTGCGCACCGGCCGCAGCGGGCTGGTGCTCGTCCCCCTCGCGCCCGCCCGCACCGGCCGCCTGTTCCAGGACTTCCTCGACCGGTTCGGCGACGAGCTGGGCAGGCACGGGTTCACGCTGGTCCAGTACGGCGAGCGCCACCTCAAGGGGGTGCCGGCGGCCAAGAGCTGGGCGGCCCTGCGGCCCGCGGCCGTCCTGGTGGACGTCACCCGCCTGACCAAGGCGGCGGTGGACCTGCTGACCTCGTCGGGGACGCGGGTGGTGATCGGCCTGGCCGACAAGCCGTCGCCCCTGGTGCCGGTCGTCGTGCTGGACCACGAGGCGGTCGGCGCCTGCGCGGCGCGCCACCTCCTCGGCGGCGGCCGGTCCCGGCTGGGCGCGGTCGTCCCCCGCGAGGAGGGCATCGACCTCATGGGCGAGGCGCGGCTGCGCGGAGTCCGCCAGGTGGCGCCCGGCGCCGAGCGGATCGACCTGGCCTTCTCGGAGGAGGAGGCGGCCCGGGTGGCGGCCAGGGCCGACCTGCCCGAGGGGATCTTCGCCTACAACGACGAGTACGCGATGCTGCTGATCAGCGCGCTGCAGGACGCCGGCGTGCGGGTGCCGGACGACGTGGCCGTGGTGGGCGCCGACGACCTGCCGATCGCCACGCTCATGCGCCCGCGGCTGACCAGCGTCCACTTCGACCCCACGGCCACGCCGGGCGAGCTGGCGGCGTTGCTGGAGGAGATCGTGCGCGGCGAGCGCGAGGCCGGGCCGGGCGCGGTCGTCGACCTCTACCGGCCCCGCATCGTGGTCAGGGACAGCGCCTGACGACGCCGGATCGGTGAGCGCGGCCCGGTAACAACTTGGTCGCGCTTCTTGTCAGCCCCGTGGAGCCTGCCTACAGTCCAGAGCATTCATCGGTGATACGTATCACCAATCCGGAAAGGTCTGTTCCATGAGCGCTCCCCCCGGGGTCCTGCCCGCCGCCGGCTACCGGCTCGGCCCGCTCTACCTCACGCTGCCCCTGGCCAACGCCGCCGTCTTCTTCCTGTGGATGGGCGTGGGCGCGTTCGTCCTGCCCGTCCACGTCCAGCGCATCACCGGCATGAACGACGTCGCCGCGCTCGGGCTGGCCAACTCCATCGGCCCGCTGATGGCCACGATCGCCAACCCGATCTTCGGCCAGATCTCCGACCGCACCCGCTCGCGGTTCGGCCGCCGCAGCCCGTGGATCCTGGGGTGCGTCACCGCCGGCATCATCGCCCTGCTCGTGCAGGCCAACGCCGCCGGCGTCCTGATGCTCGGCCTGAGCTGGGCGGTCGTTCAGATGATCATGAACGACTACCAGGCCGCCGTCACCGCCATCCTCCCCGACCGCGTGCCGCCGCACCGCTACGGCACCTTCTCCGGACTGGTCGGCCTGGCCGTCCCGATCGCGACCGTCGCCGGCTCGCTCATGTTCATCGGCTTCCCCCAGCTCGCCGCCGGCGGCGCCTACTACGTCGTCATGGTCGTGCTCGCGGTCGCCGCGCTGCTCATCGTGTTCGCCACCCCGGACAGGTCGTCGCTGGAGATGCCGCGCGAGCCGTTCGACCTCGGCGAGTTCATGAGGGCCTTCATGCGCCCGCTGAGGAGCGCGGACTTCCGCTGGGCGTTCGTGGGGCGCTTCGGCATCATGCTCGGCTACATGGTGATCTTCACCTTCAACCTCTTCCTGCTCGAGGACTACATCAAGATCCCCCGGGAGGAGGTCATCGCCAAGATGGGCATCCTCTCCCTGATCGGGCAGGTCGCCACCCTCGCCGCCGTCCTGGTCATCGGCCCGCTGTCGGACCGCGTGGGCAGGTTCAAGCTCTTCGCGCTGATCTCCGGGGTCGCCTCCGCCGTGACGCTGGCCATCCCCCTGGTCATGCCGACCTTCGAGGGCATGCTCGTCTACAACGTGGTGCACGGCGTCGTCTTCGGCGTCTTCATGGCCGTGGACCTGGCCCTGGTGACCAAGGTGCTGCCGAACCGGCAGGAGGTCGGCAAGGACATGGGCGTGCTGAACATCGCCAACGCCGGTCCCCAGATCGCCGCGCCCGCCGTGGCCGCCTTCGTGGTCTCGCTCGGCGGCTACCCCGCCCTGTTCGCCGTCGGCATCGTCATCTCCCTGATCGCCGCCTTCGCCGTCGTCAAGATCAAGGGCGTGCGGTAGCCGTACCGGCCCGGCGGCCCGTCTGCCTGCATCGGAAGGCGCCGATAGACTGGACCCACCGCACTTCGCCTGCTTGGGGGTCCTCTCGGTGTCTGATTTCGACACAGTGCTCGTGGTCGACTTCGGTGCGCAGTACGCACAGCTCATCGCCAGGCGGGTGCGCGAGTGCCACGTCTACTCGGAGATCGTCCCCTCGACGATGAGCGTCGAGGAGATGCTGGCCAAGAAGCCCAAGGCGATCATCCTGTCCGGCGGCCCCTCCTCGGTGTACGCCGAAGGCGCCCCCGCGGTGCCCGAGGGGCTGTTCGACACGGGCGTGCCCACCTTCGGCATCTGCTACGGCTTCCAGGCCATGGCCCAGGCGCTGGGCGGCGAGGTCGCCCGCACCGGCCGGGCCGAGTACGGCGGCACCCAGCTGGAGGTCGTCCGCGAGGGCGTGCTGTTCGCCGGGCTGCCCACCAGGCAGAAGGTGTGGATGTCCCACGGCGACAGCGTCTCGGCCGCGCCGATCGGCTTCACCGTGACCGCCTCCACCGCCGAGACCCCCGTCGCCGCCTTCGAGCACCCCGAGATGGGCCTGTACGGCGTGCAGTTCCACCCCGAGGTGCTCCACTCCGACCACGGCCAGGCGGTCCTCAAGCACTTCCTCGACGCCGCCGGGTGCCGTCCGACCTGGACGATGCTCAACATCGTCGAAGACTCCGTCGAGGCCGTGCGCCGCCAGATCGGGCCCGAGGGGCGGGCGATCTGCGCGCTGTCCGGCGGCGTCGACTCGGCGGTGGCCGCCGCGATCGTGCAGCGCGCCATCGGCGACCGGCTGACGTGCGTCTTCGTCGACCACGGCCTGCTGCGCAAGGGCGAGGCCGAGCAGGTCGAGCGCGACTTCGTCGCCGCCACGGGCGTCAAACTGCGGGTCGTCGAGGCCGCCGACCGCTTCCTCAAGGCCCTCGACGGCGTCACCGACCCGGAGGAGAAGCGCAAGATCATCGGCCGGGAGTTCATCCGGGTCTTCGAGGACGAGCAGCGCGCCATCATGGCCGACGGCCCGGTGGAGTTCCTGGTCCAGGGCACGCTCTACCCCGACGTGGTGGAGTCCGGCGGCGGCACCGGCACGGCCAACATCAAGTCCCACCACAACGTCGGCGGCCTGCCGGAGGACCTGCGGTTCACGCTGGTCGAGCCGCTCCGGACCCTCTTCAAGGACGAGGTACGGCGCGCGGGCGAGGAGCTGGGCCTGCCCTCGGCCATGGTCTGGCGCCAGCCGTTCCCCGGCCCGGGCCTGGCCATCCGCATCGTCGGCGCGGTCACCCGCGAACGGCTCGACACCCTGCGGGAGGCCGACGCGATCGCCCGCGAGGAGCTGTCACGCGCCGGCCTCGACCGGGAGATCTGGCAGTGCCCGGTGGTGCTGCTGGCCGACGTGCGCTCGGTGGGCGTGCAGGGCGACGGGCGCACCTACGGGCATCCGGTGGTGCTGCGGCCGGTGACGTCGGAGGACGCGATGACGGCCGACTGGGCTCGCGTTCCGTACGACGTGTTGTCGCGCATCTCGACGCGCATCACGAACGAGGTGCCGGAGGTCAACCGGGTGGTGCTGGATGTCACCAGCAAGCCGCCGGGCACCATCGAATGGGAGTGATCCGACGCTACGTTGCGGAATAATGACGTTCCGTGACTTCGCGACCCCCCCACGCGCTTCGGCTACATCGACGAGTCGATTCACGTCCGGCATGGGCTCTACCTCATAGCTGTCGTGTCCGCTGAGCCGGCTTTGGAGCACTGTGTGCGGCGAGAGGTCTCCTCGTGCATACCCGCGCCTCGGCGCCCGCACTGGCACTCGGAGGATGCGGCGACTCGCGACGCCCTCGGTAGGGTGCTCGCCGACATGCCGATCGCGGCGCGAATCTACGGCTGTCGCTTTGAGTCGAGCAGACGGCAGGAGGCCGCACGGGCACGGGCGCTGAGCTGGGCCGCCTGCGAGCTGCCCGACGACACCCGCCACCTGGTGTTGGACCGTCGCCAGGAGCAGCAGAACCTGAAGGACAGGCGCGTGCTCGGCGGGCTGGCCGGGAGGCCGGCGAGGTTCACCTTCGAGCATGCCTCAGCCGACGCGCAGCCCTTGCTGTGGCTGCCGGACATCGTGGTCGGCGCCGCTGCGGCGCACCTGGTCTACGGAGACGACCGGCATCTCAAGACGCTGGAGAAGGTGGTCGAGGTGTGCCTCTGCGAGGATGCCGCCGTCTGACAACGCGAAGACCGGGTGCCCGTCATGCGGCGGGAAGCCCGGCCCCACTTCGCAGCCCTAGTGGGCTACGCGCTCTCCATGATAGTCGCCTCACTGCCTGGGTCAACTCGATTACGGTGAGCGATGCTTCGCCCCAATCGCCACAAGCTCACCACCAGCAACGGCAGCATCAGCATGCCGACGTAGATCGGCGACGCCATGTAGCGGAAGTCCTGCGCCGCGCTGTTGACCAGCACGCTGATCTGCTGACCCGCCACGACGGCCGCCGCGGCCAGCATGGCGCGGTCCCGGCGGGCCAGGGCCGCCAGCCCCAGTGCCGCGTAGGTCACGTAACACCACAGGGCGCCTCGCCACAGCAGCCAGTCCAGCGAGTACGTCCACACCACCCATGCGTCCGCCACGCCGTACAGCCAGGGCCACAGCGGCCGCAGGGTGAAGACCTCGGCCCGGCCGGGGAAGTCGGCGATCTTGCCGGGGCCGACATAGCTGTCGGCGGTGGGGCGGCGCGAGAAGTGGTAGGTCAGCCCGCTGGGCCCCTGGTCGGTGTAGGCCGAGATGCGCCACGCGATGGCCCCGCGGCAGAGCCGGGCGGAGATCAGCTCGCCGGGATGCGTGCGCAGCAGCCGCAGCCAGATGCCCATGAGCTCGCCCGAGAGCCGGTCCGAGGCCGTCCGGTCGAAGTCGGCGCGCCAGATCGTCTCGTTGACCGTGCCGCACTCCCCGGCCTTCCACCACCGGCTGAGCGGCGCCACCTGGGTCAGGACGGCCAGGTCGCGCTGGTCGAACCACAGCGGGTGGCGGCGGTAGACGTACCCGAGGTCGGCGAACGCGGTCTGGTAGGTGGTGGTCGGCGCGGGCGGCTGGATGCCGGCCTTCGGCAGCACCACGGCCGTCAGCAGGATCGGCAGCGCGGTGGCCGCCGCTCCGACGGCCGCCAGCCGTACCCGCCGCCCCCTGACCACGATCAGCAGCAACACCAGCGCGACCCCGGCCACCATGAAGCCGTTGGGCCGGAACAGGCCCACGCCCAGCAGCAGCGCGCCCAGGGCCAGGACGGTCCTGCCGGTCATGGGACGGCACGCGACCGCGCAGGCGGTCATGACGCACAGCGTGAACGGCACGTCCTTCCACAACGTGACCGTGAAGGCCCCCACGGGAGGCAGCAGGGGCAGCAGCACGGCCAGCGCGAGCGTGGCGCGCGGGGGAGCGCCGACGCGGCGCAGCGACACGGCCAGGAACACCAGCGCCGCCGCCATGGCCGTGGTCTGCAGCAACGTCACGGCCGCCAGGTCGCCGGTCACGGTGAAGCTGAGCCACAGCAGCGCGTCGTAGACCCACGAGTGGTCGCTGACCCACGGCCCGGCGACCGTGTGGCTGAGGTACAGCACCGAGTCGCGGCTGAACAGGCCGGGGTGGTAGGCGGCCCACCAGGCCAGCAGGATGGCCTGGATCGCCCCGAAGGCCGCCAGAGTCGCCTTCCTCATCGGCGCCCGGTTACGGGTAGGACTGGCCCGGCTCCAGCTTCCCCTTGCCCGCCAGTGTGGACACCGTCACCAGGTGGAAGCCGCGCTTGCGCAGCTCCTTGATCAGCCCCGGCACGGCCTTGACCGTCTGCGGGACGGTGTCGTGCATGAGGATCACGTCGTCGCGGCCGGACAGCTTCAGCACCGTCTTCTTGATCTTCTCGGTGTCGCGCAGGCTCCAGTCGAGCGTGGTGTCGGTCCACGTCACCTGCGCCAGGCCCGCCTCCCCGGCCAGTGCCAGGATCCGGTCGTCGGTCTTGCCGTACGGCGGGCGGAAGATCTTGGGCGCCGCGCCGGTGGCCTCCTCGATGGCCTGCTGCGCGGCCCGCAGCTCGTTGCTGACCTGGTAGTCGGCCAGCGCGGTCAGCTCCAGGTGGGAGTAGGTGTGATTGCCCAGCTCGTGGCCCTCGCGCAGGGCCCGCCTGGCGAGCTCCGGCCGCTGCTCGACCTGCTTGCCGACGAGGAAGAAGGTCGCCTTGACCTTGGCCTTGGCGAGCGTGTCGAGCAGCTCGGCCGTCTGCCGGCCCGGCCCGTCGTCGAAGGTCAGCGCCAGGCACTTGACCTTCGCGCAGTCGATCTTCGCGGGAGCGGCCGCCTGGAGGGGGGAGGCCGCGAGGAGGAGCGCCATCAAGCCGTGTGCAATCACGGCCATATTGTTTCAATGTTTGCGAGCGCGTAGGAACAAGGTCACTCCGGGCAGGGCGCGGACCGGCAGGCGGCGCTCGACGGCCACGACGGCCGACAGGGCCGAGTTGACCACGCGCGGCAGCCGGTCCAGGTCGCTGCCGGCGGACCGCCGCCTGCGCAGGGCGACGACGGGCCGCAGCAGCACGTTCCAGCTCCAGACCCGCTCCACCGTCAGGCCCGTCTTGGCGATCGTCTGGACCAGGCCGTCACGGCTGTAGCGGCGGACGTGGCCGACCGCCTCGTCGTGGGCCGACCACAGCGCCATGTCGCACGGCACGGCCACCAGCGCCCGCCCGCCGGGCCTGAGCACCCTGGCCAGCTCCTCGGCGACGAGGTGGTCCTCCTCGATGTGCTCCAGCACGTCGAAGGCCGTCACCAGGTCGACGCGGCCGTCGGGGAAGGGCAGCTCGCGGGCGTCGGCCCGGACGGCGGGCAGGCCGCGGTCGCGCGCCACCCGGACGGCCGCCTCGGAGTGGTCGACCGCGGTCGCGCGCCAGCCGTGCCGGAGCAGCACCCGGGTGTTGCCCCCGCCCGCCGCGCCGACGTCGACGGCCCGGCCGGGCGGAAGGCCCCTCAGCTCGCGGGCGAGGATGGCACGCCGCTCGCGGTACCACCAGTGGTCGTCCTCGAGCTGGACAAGACGGTGAATCTCCGATGACTCCATGCGGGGCGCTTCCTCACGATCGGCTGGGCAACCGTATCCTTCCAGGTTCCGGGACGCGGCCGGGAACGAACCCTCCGTTTTCGGCAAAGGCTTGGTTTTCCGCCGGCGGGGCCGACAGACTGCTGTGCTGCCGCACGAGGAGGAGGTTTCGCGATGGCGGAAACGATGGCGGAAACGATGGCGGAAACGCAGTTCTCAGCGCAGATCGCAGTGCAGTTCTCAGCGCAGGTCGCAGTGCAGGTCGCAGCGTCGGCGGTCGTCGGGGAGGGCACCACGGCCTGGGAGCTCTCACAAATCCGGGAAAATGTCGAAATAGGGAAAGGCTGTGTCATCGGACGGGGGGCCTATATCGGCCCCGGGGTAAAAATCGGCAACAACGTAAAAATCCAGAATTATGCGCTGGTCTACGAACCGGCCAGGCTCGCCGACGGCGTCTTCGTCGGGCCGGCCGTCGTGCTGACCAACGACCACCACCCCCGCGCCGTCCAGCCCGACGGCACCCGCAAGCAGGCCGCCGACTGGACGCCGGTGGGCGTGGTGGCCGAGGAGGGCGCCTCGATCGGCGCCCGCGCCGTCTGCGTCGCGCCCGTGGTCCTGGGCCGCTGGTCCATGGTCGCCGCCGGCGCGGTGGTCACCCGCGACGTGCCCGCGTTCGCCCTCGTCGCCGGCGTGCCCGCGCGGCGGGTCGGCTGGGTGGGACGCGCGGGCGTACGGCTGAGCGAGAAGAGCCCCGGCGTGTGGGAGTGCCCCAAGACCGGCGAGCTCTACCGCGAGATCCGGCCGGGCGAGCTCGCCGAACACGACCTACACGACCTACACGACCTACAGGCCTGAGCCGATCACGACCCGCTCGACGCCCTCCCAGCGGGCCGGGTCGGTGACGCGCCGCCCGTCCACGAGCGCGCGCACGCCGGGCAGGTCCGCCGCGCCCAGCGTCTGGTACTCGGGGTGGTCCGCCTGCACGACCGCCGCCGCGACCGGCTCGCCGCGGTGCGGCGGCAGCCCGAGCGCCGCCAGCTCCTCGGCGCTGTAGAGGGGATCGGAGACGTACGGCTCGGCCCCCCGCGCCCGCAGCTCCTCCACCAGCGGGAAGACCCCCGAGAACGCGGTCTCCCGCACCCCGCCGCGGTAGGCGGCCCCCAGCACCAGCACGCCCGCGCCCGCCAGGCTCCCGAAGACGGAGGCCAGCAGGTCGACGGCGTAGCCCGGCATGGCCTCGTTGGCCTCGCGGGCGGCGCGGACCACGGTGGCCGCGGGGTCGTTCCACAGGTACAGGCGCGGGTAGACCGGGATGCAGTGCCCGCCGACCGCGATGCCCGGCTGGTGGATGTGGCTGTACGGCTGGCTGTTGCACGCCTCGATGACCCTCGCGACGTCCACGCCGAGAGCGTGGGCGTGCCGGGCGAACTGGTTGGCCAGCCCGATGTTGACATCCCGGTAGGTGGTCTCGGCCAGCTTGGCCAGCTCGGCCGCCTCCGCCGAGCCCATGTCCCACACGCCGTTGGGCCTGGGCAGGTCCTCGCGCGGGTCGAAGTCCAGCACCGACTCGTAGAAGGCGACCGCCCGCCTGGTGGACCACTCGTCGACGCCGCCGACGAGCTTGGGGTAGCGGCGCAGGTCGGCGAAGACCCGCCCGGTCAGCACCCGCTCGGGGCTGAAGGCCAGGTGGAAGTGCCGCCCGGTCGTCAGGCCCGAGCCCTCTTCCAGCATGGGCGCCCAGCGGTGCCTGGTGGTGCCGACGGGCAGGGTCGTCTCGTAGCAGACCAGCGCGCCGGGCCGCAGCCCTGCGGCGACGGCGCGGGTCGCGGCGTCCAGCGAGCCGAAGTCGGGCCGCCCATCGGCGTCCACGTACAGCGGGACGACCAGCACCACGACCTCGGAGGCGGCCACCGCCGCCGTGGTGTCGGCCGTGGCGGTCAGCAGCCCGGCCTCCACGACGCTCTTGAGCACCACGTCCAGGTCGCGCTCGCCCGGGAACGGCTCGATGCCCTGGTTCACCAGGCCCACGACACGAGGGTCGATGTCCGTGCCGACGACGCGGTGGCCCTTGGAGGCGAACTGCGCGGCCAGGGGAAGACCGATCTTGCCCAGGCCGACCACACAGATTGTCATGGATGTTCCTTCAGGTCGTTCCGTTGGGGGAGGCGGCGAGGCGGCCGAGATCCGCCTCGCCGCACGCCGGCCGCTCCGCCGCCGCGGGCAGCAGGCGCCGGTAGAGCCGGTCGAGCTTGGCGGCCTGCGCCTCCCACGTCCATTCGTCGAGCAGGCCGGGAGCGTCGTAGGCGGCCCGGTACCGCCGCGGGTCGGACAGCACCGCGAGCACGGCCCGGACGAAGCCCTCCAGGTCGCCCACGGGGAAGACCTCGCCGTGGCCGACGCGCCGCACGGTCTCGGCCATCGTCTTCACGTCGCTGACGACCAGCGGCAGCCGGGCGTGCGCGTACTCGAAGAACTTGGTGATCAGCGCGATCTCGTGGTTCTGCCAGCGGTGGATCGGGATCACGCCGGCGTCGGCCCCCGACAGGAAGGCGACGACCTCGTCGTATGCCACGTACGGCAGGACGTGCAGCCGCCCGGCCACGCCGAGCTCCTCGGCACGCCTTTCCAGCCCCACGACGTACGCGGCGGCCGGGCGCGGCACGACGAGGGCCGCGTGGACGTCCGGCAGGTACGGCAGGGCCTCGACCATGATGTCCAGCCCCCGCTGGGGCGCCGCCGCCCCGCTGTAGACGATCAGCGGCGTCCCGGCGTCGACGCCGCACATCTCGCGCAGGCCGGGACCGGTGCGCGCGGTCGGCGTCTCGGGGGCGTTGAGCACCACGGCCGGCCGCTCCCTCAGCCCGTGGCGCCGCACCAGCAGGTCGGCGAGCGTCTCGGAGACCGTCACGACGGCGTCCGCGCAGGCGGCGAACTCGCGTTCGTGCGCGCACTGGGCCGGGTGCCAGCGGGGGCTGTCGTTCCACGGCTTGATGCCGGGCAGGTACTCGTGGACGTCCCACACCAGCTTGACGTCGCGCGCCTTGGCCTGGGCCCGGAGCTTGGCCCGCGCCCCGACTCCGATCATCCGGAAGTCGTGCGCGTGGATGAGGTCGGGCCGGAGCCTGTCGACGACCGGGCCGAAGGCCACCTCGTAGGCCGACAGCTGGGGATCCAGCCGCCGCCAGCAGCGCTCGCCCATCGCCCGCCGCCAGAACGACAGCGCCATGCGGTCCAGCGGCCGGTTCAGCCGCTTGCGCGCCGCCATCAGCGACGCCGTCTGGCTCAGCCGTACCGACACCCAGCGTCGGAAGGCGGCGAAGGCGGTGCGGGCGGCCAGGAGCCGGCCCTGCCGGATCAGCAGCGAGGCGGCCGAGGCGCCCCGCCGGCGTTCCAGCCGCAGCAGCGCCCGCCGGTTGCGCAGCTCGGCACGCCAGGCCTTGAGCTGCTGGCGCCGGTAGCCGGCTATGGGGCCGGGGCGGTAGGCGAGCGGGCGGCGCAGCGGCGCCCACCGGACCTGGTGGGCGCTGACGGCGGTGGGCACCGGCAGCAGGCGCACCCGCGCGTCGCCCAGCCGCCAGGAGCGCCTCCTGCGGTCCGGCGAGCGGCCCAGCAGGATCACCTCCCAGCCGGCCTCGGCCGCCGACCGCGCCGCCTTCTGCACCCGCGAGTCGCCCTCGACGCGGTTGTCGACCAGCATCACCACGCGCCGGTGGGTGGGCTTACGCAACGCTGAGCACCTCTCTCGCGTGGTCGATCGTCATGGCCCGGCCGGTCGCGGCCGACTCCAGGACCGCGGCCGACACCTCGACGGTCCGCACGCCCTGGCGCAGGGTGACGATCTCGCTGGGTTTGCCGAGCAGCGCGTCGCGGAAGTGCTCGTGCTCCACGAGCAGGGGTTCCCGCTTGGCGATGGCGTAGCGGACCATGTCACCCTCCGAGACGCCGCGGAAGGTCCGCAGCGCCTCCCACTCGGTGTCGGCGGCGCCGTTGGCGTAGAAGGTGAGGTCCGCGGTGAGGGTGTCGGCCACGAAGCAGCCGCGCTCGCCGGTGACGATCGTGGAGCGCTCCTTCAGCGGGCTGAGCCAGTTCACCAGGTGGCTGCACATGGTGCCGTCCGACAGGCGGCCGATCACCGCCACCATGTCCTCGTGCGGCCGCCCGCTCTTGGACACCGTATGGGCCGACACGGAGGAGTACTCCCGTCCGGTCACCCAGCTGGTCAGGTCGATGTCGTGGGTGGCCAGGTCCTTGACCACGCCGACGTCGGCGATGCGGTGCGGGAAGGGGCCCTGGCGGCGGGTGGAGACCTGGAACACCTCGCCCAGTTCGCCCAGTGCCAGCCGCGCCCGCAGGTTCTGCAGCGCCGGGTTGTAGCGCTCGATGTGCCCGACCCCGGCCACCAGGTCGCCGGCCGCGAAGGCGGCGACCAGCCGGTGCGCCGCCTCCACCGAGTGCGCCAGCGGCTTCTCGATCAGCGCCGAGACGCCGCGCCTGGCCAGCTCCAGGCCGACCTCCTCGTGCAGCGCCGTGGGGCAGGCGACGACGGCGTAGTCCAGGCCGAGGGCCAGCAGCGCCTCCAGGTCGGGCACCACCGGCGCGCCGTGGACCACGCGCCCCCGGTCGACCGCCGGGTCGGCGATGCCGACGAGCGTGACGCCCTGCAGGTTCTCCAGGACGCGGGCGTGGTTGCGGCCCATCGCGCCCAGGCCGATCAGGCCCGCTCGCAGCTGTCTCACGGCGAGGTCACCGCCTCGGCGACGCGGGCGATCTCGGTGTCGGTCAGCGACGGGTGGACGGGCAGGGACAGCACCTCGGCCGCGGCCCTGTCGGTGTGCGGCAGGTCCCAGGAGCCGCGGTTGAGGTAGGGGCGCAGGCGGTGGATCGGCGTGGGGTAGTAGACGGCGCTGCCGACGCCCCGCCCCGCCAGCCGCGTCTGGAGACTGTCCCTGCCTTCCGGCACGCGGATCGTGTACTGGTGGTAGACGTGCTGGGCGCCGTCGGCGACCCGGGGCGTGCTCACGCCGGTCAGCAGCGAGTCGAGCGTCTTGGCGTTGCGGCGGCGCTGCTCGGTCCATTCCGGCAGCCGCCTGAGCTGCTCGCGTGCGATGGCCGCCGACACGTCGGTCATCCGCATGTTCGCGCCGACGATCTCGTTGGCGTAGCGCTGTTCCATTCCCTGGTTGCGCAGCAGCCGGAGCGTCCTGGCCAGGGCCGGATCGGCGGTGCTGACCATGCCGCCCTCCAGGGCGTGCATGTTCTTGGTGGGGTAGAAGCTGAAGCAGCCCGCCACGCCGAACGTGCCGGCCTGCCGCCCGTGCAGGCTCGCCCCGTGGGCCTGGCAGGCGTCCTCGACGACGGCCAGGCCGTGCCGCTCGGCCAGCGCGCACAGGCGGTCCATGGCGGCGGGGTGACCGTACAGGTGGACGGGCATGATCGCGGCGGTGCGGGGGCCGATCGCGGCGGCCACGGCGTCGGGGTCCAGACAGAAGGAGACGGGGTCGATGTCGGCGAAGACCGGCTCGGCGCCGACCAGCCGCACGGCGTTGGCGGTGGCGGCGAAGGAGAAGGACGGCACGATGACCTCATCCAGCGGCCCGATGCCCAGCGCCAGCAGCGTGAGCTGCAGCGCGGAGGTCCCCGAGTTGACGGCCACGCAGTGCCGGCCGCCCACCCAGGCGGAGAACTCCTCCTCGAAGGCCGCGACCTCCGGACCCTGCACGACCTGGCCGCTTCGCAATACGCGGACCGCGGCTGCGATCTCGGCGTCACCGATGACCGGTTTGGCCAGCGGTATCATCTGGTCCATCAACTGACTCCCTCGCCTCCTGTTCAGCGTTCGGTCCATTACGGACTGTAGACGGCCGTCACTGAACGCAGCCGAGCCATTCGCGGGGGCTTGGGGGAACGTTTACCTCGCTCCGCTTCGCCCCATCAGCCGCCCCAGCACCCCGGCCCGCGGCTTCGGATCGCGCGCCACCGTGAGCATCAGGTGGCCGCGGCTGTTGGCCTTGGTACGCATCAGCCACTTGCGCAGGCCCCGCCGTACCCGGAGGCGCGGCAAGAGGTCCACGGCCGGCACGCCGAAGTCGTACGGCACGCCGGCGATCTCGGTGGACAGGCGCACGGCGTACCGGCCGGGGCGGAACGGCAGCGGCAGCTCGAAGCGGAAGGCCGAGGCCGGCTGGCTGTCCGGCCGCCCGGTGACAGGCTTGTTCTCGTCCGACAACGGGGCCAGCCGGACCGACACGGTGGCCTCGCCCCTCAGGCCGGTCTCGCCGGCCAGCTCCAGGACCTGCCCGCGCCACCGCATTGACGTGACGCGCAGCCCGTCCGCGATCCTCCTGGTCAGGTCGCCGCTCAGCAGCGTGCAGTCGCCCGGGAGATACTCGTGCCCGGGCAGGCATGTGTACGGCAGGCCGTCCCGGACCAGGACGGGCGGCGGCTCGGTCGCCTTGAGCGCCTGGCACAGGGTGTCGATCTCACCGCGCGCGGCCAGCGTGAGCCGGTAGCGATGCAGCCGCGTGAGCTGGGCCCGCAGGTTGTCGGTCAGGTACGCCTCCGCCAGCCGGGCGATCGTCCGGCACACCTGCTCCTGCGTCAGCCGGTCGTAGCCGAGGAAGTTGTCGGGGCGCAGGTGCCTGGCCAGTTCCCAGCTGAAGTGCCTGCGCAGCACCAGGTCCCGGTCCTGCCCGGGCGGGATCAGCCCGGCCGCGAACTCGAAGATGTGCTCGGTGGCGCGCAACTGCTCCAGCGGCGTGGCGCTCTTGGTGATGTTGCTGCCGTCGTCGCGCCCCACCGCGTAATAGAAGGTGTAGTCCGCCAGCACCGACACGCGGCGGGCGTGGAACAGCGCGGCCATGGTGAACGGCTGGTCGCTGTAGAGCGGCATGTGCTCGGGGAAGCGCAGCCGGTGCGCGTCGATGAGCTCGCGCCGGAACAGCTTCGCGTTCGACAGCGCCAGCGGCATCGGCCACTCGAACAGATGCGTGTCGGTACGGCTGGCCGCATAGATCTGCTGGGGGATGTGCCGCCCGTTGACCCCGATCATCTTGCCGAGCACCACGTCGGAGCCGTAGGCGTCGGCCGCGGCCACCAGCCGCTCCAACGCCTCGTCGGCCAGGTGGTCGTCGGCGCCCACGAAGTAGACGTAGCGGCCGGTGGCCAGCTCGAGCCCGAGGTTGGAGGGCGCCGCGGGCCCGCCGGAGTTGGCCTGGTGGACCACGCGGACCGCGCCGGGGTGGCGCTCGGCGAATCGGTCGAGCTCCTCGGCGCTGCCGTCGGTCGAGCCGTCGTCGACCGCGACGATCTCCATGCGGCCCGCCCCGATGCTCTGCCCGGCCAGCGAGGACAGGCATTCACGCAGGTACGGCATCGTGTTGTACACGGCGACGATGACGCTCACATCGGGACGGGCCAGGCCCATGCGCGGACTCCTTCACTGTCGATCTGCGCTTGTCCGTCACGGACTGTAGAGGAGGCTCGCCGTCCGTAGCCGAAGCCTTCAGCGTCGCTTGGGGCAACGTTTGCCAGCCGCAGGACTTCCGCGAATGGTCAAGAAGAGGCATGGACATCTCCTGTTAGTTCCAGAGAGTGCCCACGCAACCTCGCTCCGTCGCCATGCTGGATCCCCATGGGGACCTATTCGCTCGCCGACGTGCAAGCCACACGGAAGCGGCAGGACGCCTGGTGGACCGTGTACATGGTCGACCCGATCGCGTGCCGCCTGGCACTGGTCGCGGCCAACCGCACCCGGCTCACGCCGAACGCCATCACGGCGGCGTCGATGGTCCTCGGCCTGCTGGCGGCCGTCTGCTTCGCCGCAGGCCAGCTGGCTGCCGGGGCGATCGTGTTCTATTTCAGCTTCCTGGTCGACTGCGTGGACGGGAAGATCGCCCGCCTGAAGGGGACCGGGACGCCGTTCGGCGTCTGGCTCGACTTCATCGGCGACCGGGTCAGGGAGATGTGCTGCGCCGCGGGCCTGGCCTACGGGCAGTACGCCGCCACGGGGAACGACGGCTACATCCTGCTCGGCACCGCGATAGCCGTTCTGGACCTGTTCCGCTACGTCAACGCGCCGCAGGTGGCGCGGGTACGGGAGCAGGTGCGCGAGCGGGGCGGGCGGCGGCTCCGGCGCTCCAGGAGCCGGTGGGAGCGGCGGCTGCGGCGGCGGCGGGTGCGCAGCAGGCTGTTCAGCGGCATCGAGTTCCACGCCGCCGTCTTCGTCGTGGCGCCGCTGCTGGGAGCGTGGGCGCTCGCGCCGGCCACGGTGGCCGCCGCCGTGCTGCTGCTGGGCTACGAGGCGCGTCTCGTCTACCGGATGTGGCTCTTCACCAGGCAGGTCGCTCTACGTGTGTGAATCAACGGGGGTCAATCACATGTCCGACAGGC
The DNA here is from genome assembly GCF_002093975.1 of Thermoactinospora rubra. GTDB lineage: Bacteria > Actinomycetota > Actinomycetes > Streptosporangiales > Streptosporangiaceae > Nonomuraea > Nonomuraea rubra_A. The sequence goes on along the minus strand of NZ_MSZZ01000023.1, from coordinate 81,161 downwards.
CAGTGTTCGTCGTCGGCTGTCCGCGCTCGGGCACGACGATGCTGCAGCTGATGTTGCACGCGCATCCGCGGATGGCCGTGCCGCCGGAGACGCGGTTCGTCGAGTACGCCTATTACCGTCGCCGCAACCTGGGGGACATGCGCGACCCCGCCAACCGGCGCGCTCTCGCCAAGCGCATCACCGTCGGCAAGGGCACCAGGTTCCACGACCTCGGCATCGACGCCGATGAGTACATCAGGCGCGCCGTGACCGGCCCCGGCTCGCTCGGCTCGGTCATCGGCCTGGCCTTCCAGATGTACGCCGAGCGGTTCGGCAAGGACCGATGGGGCGACAAGCGGCCCAGCTACGTGCGCAAGGTACACCTGCTCAGACGCCTGTTCCCCGACGCCCAGTTCGTCCACCTCATCAGGGACGGCCGCGACTGCGTCGCGAGCCTGAAGGAGATGCCCTGGTACCGCCTCGACTCCTTCCACGCCGCCTCGGCCTGGGCCGAGGCGATGGACGCGGGCAAGCGGCTGCGGCGCAGCCTGCCCGAGGACAGCTACTACGAGCTGCGCTACGAGGACCTGACCGGCGATCCGGCGCTGGAGCTGAAGAAGCTGTGCCACTTCCTGGGCGAGGAGTTCGACCCGGCCATGTGCAAGCCGTACACCGTGGCCGGCGTCGCGGTGCCCACGCACAAGACCTGGCACAGCAACACCCACAGTGAGGTCACCCGCGCCCGCGTCGGCAGCTGGGCGACGCGGCTGGAGGACTGGGAGATCGCACTGTGCGAGGGGGTGCTGGGCGAGTTGCTCAGGGAGCAGGGCTACGAGCTGTCCGGCGCGCCCAGGCCCGCCAAGGAGCACGTGGAGGCCTTCCGCCAGACGCTGAGCAAGCGCAGGAAGCACCGGCTGCGCAAAAGGCTCAAGGACCGGTGGGACCAGCTGCGCGAGCCGGGTCCGGTGGCCTGCCTGCTGACCAGCGGGCAGCACGAGCTTGCGCGGGTGAGCTGAATGGCCGGCCGCTACACGCTCGCCGACGTCCTGGCCACGCGCAAGAGCAGGGACTCCTGGTGGACGGTCTACCTGGTGGACCCGCTGGCCTGCCCGGTGGCGCTGGTCGTGGCCAACCACACCCGCTGGACGCCCAACGGCCTGACGGCCGGCTCCCTGGTCCTCGGCATGGCCTCCGCGGTGTGCTTCGGTCTGGACCAGCTGGTGGCCGGGGCGGCGCTGTTCTACGTGAGCTTCCTCCTCGACTGCGTGGACGGGAAAATCGCGCGGCTGAAGGGCACCGGCACGCCGTTCGGCCTGTGGCTGGACTACGTGGGCGACCGCATCCGGGTGGTGTGCTGCGCGACCGGGCTGGCTTACGGGCAGTTCACGCTCACCCACGACGTGATCTACGTCGTGCTCGGGGCGGTCGTGGCGGTGCTCGACCTGTTCCGGTACGTCAACGCGCCCCAGATGAAGCGGGTGCGCGGGGCCATCCTCGGGCCGCCCGTGCCCGGCCGTCCCGCCAGCCCGCCCGAGGGGCCGCGGTTCATGCCGGGGCTGAACGGCTTCCTGGCCCGCCACCGCGTGCGCGCCCACCTGATCAGCGGCATCGAGTTCCACGCCGCCGTCTTCGTGGTCGCGCCGCTGACGGGGGTGCTGCTGCCCATCGCGGCCGTGGCCAGCGTCCTGCTGCTCGCCAACGAGGTCTTCATCGTGTACCGGATGTGGCTCTTCACCCGCCGTGTCCCGGCGGTTCCCCAGGAGAGCCGCCAACATGCGCTAATCGGGGGTTAGTACCAGATGTCCGATCGACCTATCTTCGTCGTCGGGTGCCCGCGCAGCGGCACCACGATGCTCCAGCTGATGCTCCATTCGCACCCGCGGGTCGCGGTGGCGCCGGAGACCCGGTTCGTCCTGCCCGCCTACCAGAAGCGGCGCGCCTTCGGCGACATGCGCCGGCCCGAGCGCAGGCGCGCGCTGGCCGAGTGGATCGCCACCGACCGCAGCGCCAAGTTCAAGGAGCTCGGCATCGGCAAGGACTCCTTCATCCGGCAGGCCGAGGCGGCGCCCGGGTCCCTGGGCTCGGTGCTGGGCACGGCGTTCGAGATGTACGCCGAGCGGTTCGGCAAGGCCCGCTGGGGCGACAAGCGGCCCAGCTACGTCAAGCACGTCGACACCCTCCGGCGGCTGTTCCCCGACGCCCAGTTCGTGCACCTGATCAGGGACGGGCGCGACTGCGTGGCGAGCCTGAAGGAGATGCCGTGGTTCACGCACAGCAGCTACCACGCGATCTCCACGTGGGCCGAGGCGATCGACTACGGGCGCAGGCTGCGCCGTACCCTGCCCGCCGACACCTACTACGAGCTGCGCTACGAGGACCTGACGGCCGACCCGGCGGGGGAGATGCGCAAGCTGTGCGCCTTCCTGGGGGAGGAGTTCGACCCGTCGGTGGTCTCGCCCAAGGAGGCGGCCGACGAGGTCGTGCCGCTGCACAAGGTGTGGCACGGCAACACCCACAGCGAGGTCACCCGGGCGCGGGTGGGCAGCTGGGCGACGCGGCTGGAGGACTGGGAGATCGCCCTGTGCGAGGAGGAGCTGGGGGAGCGGCTGCAGGCCAACGGCTATGAGCTGTCCGGCGCGCCCAAGCCGGCCAAGGAGCAGCTCGCCCGGCTGCACAAGGTGATGCAGAAGCGGCACCGGTCCAGGACGCGCAAGGCGATGCTGGACCGGCTGGCCCGCCTGCGCGAGCCCGGCCCCGTGGCGGCGATGCTCACCGGCGGGCAGCGGGCGCTGGCCGGGTTCCCGCAGCAGCGCAGCGGGGTCGCGCCGGCCGCCCAGCGCGCGCTCTGACCGGGGCGGCGGGCCTCGGCGTCTCCCTCAGCGCTCGGCGCGCCCTCAGCGTCCTCAGGGACCTCCGCGTCTTCAGGGACCTCCGCGTCTTCAGGGACCTCCGCGTCTTCAGGGTCCTCAGCGCTCGATGTGCGCGAACAGCTCCTCCCAGCGGTCCAGGATCCGCTCCAGCCGGAAGTCCGCGGCCCGCTCCCGGGCGGCGGCGCCCAGGCGGCGCCGTTCCTCGTGCTCCCGCATGAGCAGACGGAGACGGTCGGCGAAGGCCGCCACGTCGCCGGGAGGGACGAGCACCGGCCCGGCCGAGCGGACCCCGCCGGAGACGTCGAAGGCCACCGACGGCACGCCGTGCGCGGCGGCCTCCAGCAGCACCAGCCCCAGTCCCTCGTGGTCGCTGGTCAGCCCGAGGAGGGCGGCCTGGCGGTACTCGGCCGTCATCTGCGAGACCGGCACGCGCCCACGGAACCGCACGCGGTCGGCCACCCCCTCCCGCTCGGCGTGGGCGCGCAGCCAGCCGGCCTCCGGCCCGTCGCCGATCAGGTGCAGCTCCCACGGCGGCTCCGAGGCCATGGCGAAGGCGCTGATGAGCCGGTCGAACCGCTTGACGCCCTCCAGGCGGCCCACGCCGAGCACCCGGGGGGTCTCCAGCGTCGAGGTCTCCTCCGGCCACATGGTGAGCGGGTTCGGCAGCGCCCAGGCGTTGGGCAGCAGCGCCTGCTCGGAGAACCGCCAGGCGTCCTCCTCGCTGAGGAAGACGGCCTGGTCCAGCGCGCCGTAGTTGCGGCGGATCGAGGCCAGGTGCCAGGAGCCGCGCGCGTGCTCGAAGGAGCCGTGGTACTGCCCGATCCGCCGCAGGCCGCGCCCGAGCTCCGCCATCCTGGCCACCACGCTGGGCGAGGTCATCACCAGGTAGCCGGCGTCGGGCAGCGCCCTGCGCAGCCGCCGGTCCGCGACGCGGCGGCGCTCGGCGCCCAGGGGCGCGCGGTTGATCACGTGCCTGCGGTACAGCGGCCGCTCGACGTAGCGGAACGGCTTGTCGGCCGCGTACAGCCCGATGACGTCGACCTCGTGGCCACGCTCGGCCAGCCCCTGGGCGAGGGTGTGGGTGATCTGCTGGATGCCGCCCAGCGTGTCGGCGTCCAGGCAGGCGAAGGCGATCCTCACGGCTGCCTCCCCATGGTCACGGCTGCTTCCCCAGGAAGAACGCATCCACGACTCTGCGGGAGGCGTCGCCGCGTTCCTCGGCGCACCACAGCTCGCGCCAGGCCGCGTACCTGGCCGCGTAGGAGGCGTGGACGGCGGGCAGGTCGCGCAGGCAGGCGACGAGCTCGGCGACGGTCCGCACGCAGGGGCCGGGCGCGATGGCGGGCAGGTCGTGGTAGACGCCCCGCTGGGCGCGCCGGTACTCCTCCCAGTCGTCGATGTAGAAGATCATCGGCTTGCCGGTGATGGCGTAGTCGCTGCTGACCGAGGAGTAGTCCGTCAGCAGGGCGTCCGACAGCAGCATCAGGTCGTTGATCTCCGGGTAGGACCCGGCGGGCGTGACGAAGTGCCGCACGTGCTCGGGCACGCGGTAGCGGTCGGCCGGGTGGGTGCGCAGGATGAGCGCCCACTCCCCGGCCACCTCCTCGGCGAGCGCCTCCAGGTCGACCCGCACCGACTGGCCGGTGTACATGGCCGCGTCCCGGTAGGTGGGCGCGTACAGGAGGATCTTGCGGCCTTCGGGGATCTCCAGCCGCTCGCGCAGCCCCTCGGGCGCGACGCCCCGGACCAGCGCGTCGCAGCGCGGCGTGCCGTACCGCAGGACGGGGCCGGTGTAGCGGTTGGCCGGGAGGAAGACGCGCTCGAACTCCGCGCCGGGCGAGACGAGCGCGTCCCACCGCGCGACCGCCCGCTCCCACCGCTCGCGCGGCTTGGCGAAGTCCGCCCGCAGGTCGGGCGCGTCGAAGCCGATGGACTTGATGCCCTGCCCGTGCCAGGTCTGCAGGTAGCGGGTGCCGGGCGGCTTGGGGAAGTCCAGCGGGAGGCCGTGGCTGTCGATCCAGTAGGCGGCCCTGGCCATGGTCCAGACGTAGCGCCAGCTCATGCGCCGCACGAGCGCGGCGTCCGGAGGGAAGGCGGAGCGGCCGCGCGCCACCGACCAGACCGCGGTGACCGGCAGTCCGCGCCGCCGCACCTCCTCGTAGACGGCGCGCGGGCTGCCGGTGTACCCCTTACCGCAGTCGGCCTCGAACAGCGCGAGGTCCCTCCGGCGGGGCACTACCCGGATGAGGGCCTTGTAGACCTTGAGCTTGACCTCGGGCGTGCTCACCCTGCGCAGCGCCTTCCTGGTCAGCCTGCGCCTGAGCGCGCGCAGCCGGGAGCGCGGCGCCCGCAGGCGCAGGTAGCCCCCGTATCCCTCCGCACTCGCCGTGTAGCCGGAGGCCACGAGGGGCTCCATGGCGGGGTCGACGATGAGCCGGTCCCGGGTGACGCGGCCGTCGGACAGGCGGACGAAGGCGAGGTAGGCGGCGCCTCCGGAGGCGGGGGTGAAGGAGACCTTGCCGACCAGGGTTCCCTCGCCGGTACGGCGGGGCCGCAGCGGCACGCGGGTGCGGCCGATCTCCAGGTAGGCCTTCCACTCCAGCGGCAGCGCGCCGAACGGGTCGTAGGTGCGCACGGTCACGGTGAGGCGGCGGCCGTCGGAGTCGAGCTCGGCGACCTCGTGGCGCAGGCGCGAGGCCGAGAACGGCAGCTCGGCCAGCCGCAGGCGGGTGATGTCCATGCCCGGGCTGACCGTGGTGCCCCAGTACGTGCGGCCGTCCCGCTGGGTGGCGACGCGCGGCGGCGGTTTGGGCCCGGTGAGGGCCTGGCAGGCCACCCGCAGGTCGTCGACCCGGTCCTCCAGGATGAGCTGGACGCAGACCCTCGGCATGGGATCGGAGCGTTCCACGACCTCCTCGGGGATCTCCGCCAGGTACGGCCGGACCACGGCGGCGAACTCCTTGACCCACACGCGGTCGCGCATCGGCAGCGGGTTGAGGTAGACGCGCAGGTCCTGGCGGAGGAAGCGGTGCTGGCGGGCCGGCACGAGGTCGGCCATGCCACGCCGGCGCAGGACCTCGTCGCTGCGCCTGGCGGCCTCGACGCGGTGCCGTACGTTGGCCATCTCCCGGATGTTGGAGGAGATCGAGGCGCGGTGCTCCGCGCGGTGCCAGTGGTAGACCACCCACGGCACGATCGCGAAGCGGCGGGCGCAGGCGTACAGCTCGGCGGAGAAGACGTGGTCCTCGTAGTGGATGTCCTCGGGGAAGCGCAGGCCGTGGGAGCGCAGGAAGCCGGTGCGGTAGAGCTTGTTGGTGGAGAAGCCGTCGAGGAACAGCTGGGGCTCCTGCCGGATGCCCTCGACCGTGCGGCGCCTGGCGAACAGCGAGGGGTAATAGTGTGCGAGGCGGCCGCCGGGTTCGATGTAGCGGGCGATCTGGCCGGAGACGAAGTCCGCGCCGGTCCGCTCGATCTCGGTCAGCAGGCTCTTGCAGGCGTGCCTGGGCAGCTCGTCGTCGCTGTCGAGGAACATGACGTACGGCGAGAGCGCCGCGTCGACGCCGTCGTTGCGCGGCGCCCCGCATCCTCCGCTGTTGGCCGGCCGCCGCAGGTAGCGGACGCGGCCGTCGGCCCGCATGAGCTCCTGGGCGACCTGGGCGGTCCCGTCGGTGCTGGCGTCGTCGACGATGACGACTTCGAGGTCGCGCAGCGACTGGTCCAGGACGGAACGCACGGCCCTGGGCAGGCGGGCCGCGTCGTTGTAGGTGATGACGACGACGGTGCAGTCCGGCATGCCGTCCCCCCGTGTCTCATGGCCGCTTGGGATGAGGCATTCCCGCCTACTTAGGCGAAGTGTCCGGACTTGCCGGTGTTTTTACCGGATTACACGCCTGATCAGCCAAATGATGACCAGGAGAACGGCCAGCGCGCCGACCACGGGCGCCACCCGCTTCAGCAACGGCGCTCCGGCGATCTCCAACAGGTCCAGCGCCTCCTCATCGGCGGTCCGCGAGGTGCGCAGCGGGGTGGCGGGCCGGTCCTCCTGGGGCTCGGGGACCGCGACCAGGCGCCGTTCCCCCTCCTCCGGCGCCTCCTCGCGCCGCACGGCCTCCTCGGTCTTCCCGGCCTCCTCGGCCCGCTCCTCGCCGTGGCCGGTCAGCATGTCCGCCAGGTTCTCCGCGAACCGGTCGAGCAGCCTGCCGCCCACCTCCTGCATGACGCCCCGGCCGAACTGAGCGGGCCGCCCGGTGACGTTGAAGGTCGTCTCCACCTTGACCGCGGTGCGGTCGCCGGCCGGCGTCAGCCGCGCGTCCACCGTCGCGTCCGCGGTGCCCGAGCCCCTCGCCTCGCGCCCGCCCGCCTTCAGCCGCAGGCTGTAGGAGTCCTTGTCGATCTCCTCGAACCTGGCCGAGCCGCGATAGGTCACCGTGATCGGCCCGACCTTCACCTTCATCCTGCCGGTGAACTCCTCGCCCTCGACCGTGTCGAGGGTCGCGCCCGGCAGGCACGGCGCCACCCGCTCCACGTCGAGCAGCACCGCCCAGGCCTGCTCGATGGGGACGGGAACCGAGAACTCGTGCTCGAACCGCATCGCCATGGGGACCGCTTCCCTCCTCGTGACACGTGGGATCGGACAAACCGGGAGAGCCGGGGGCACGGCGCCGCGCCCCCGGCCTTCCCGGATCAGTGGGCTCCGGCCGCGGCGAGCACCGCCCGCCGGGTGAGCACCTGAGCCAGGTGCCTGCGGTAGTCGGCCTGGCCGTGCAGGTCGGACGGCGGCGAGGTGCCCTCGGCCGCCTGCTCGCACGCCTGCCGTACCGCGTCGCCGAGTTCGGCGCCGGCCAGCGCCGCCTCGGTCGCGCTCGCGCGCAGCGGCGTCGGCCCCATGTTCGTCAGGCCGATCCTCGCCTCGGCGACGGCCCCGTCGGAGCGCCGTACGGCTGCCGCCACCCCCACGATCGCCCAGGCCTGGGCGGTGCGGTGGAACTTCTCGTAGTGGTAGCCCCATCCCTCGCCCAGCTTCGGAATGCGCACGCCGGTGAGGATCTCGTCCGGCTCCATCGCGGACTCCAGGTAGTCCACGAAGAACTCGGCCGCCGGGATCTCCCGCCTGGTGGTGACCATGACGCCGTCCAGCGCCAGGATCACGGCCGGCAGGTCGCCGGCGGGGTCGGCGTGGGCGAGCGAGCCGCCGAAGGTGCCGCGGTGCCGTACCGCGGGGTCGGCCACCGTGGCGGCGCCCATCGCCACCAGCGGGCACTCGGCGGCCAGCACCGGGTCCCGCATGACCTCGTCGTGGGTGGTCAGCGCGCCGATGAACACGTGGTCGCCCCGGTCCTGCACGCCGCGCAGCTCGGGCAGGCGGCCGATGTCCACCAGCGTGGAGGGGTAGGCCAGGCGCAGGCGCAGCAGCGGCAGCAGCGACTGCCCGCCCGCGATGACCTTGGCGTCCTCGTCGGCGGCCAGCGCCTGGGTGGCCTCCTCCAGCGAGGAGGCGCGCACGTAGTCGAACTGTGCCGGGATCATGCCTGTGCCCTTTCCCTGAGCGCCCGCCAGATCCGTTCCGGCGTGCAGGGCATCTGGATGTCGTGCACGCCGTGCGGGCGCAGCGCGTCCACGATGGCGTTGACGACGGCCGGGGTGGAGGCGATCGTGCCCGCCTCGCCCACGCCCTTGACTCCCAGCGGGTTGCTCGTAGCGGGCGTCTCCGTCCGGTCGGTGACGAAGTCCGGCAGGTCGGCCGCCGACGGCAGCAGGTAGTCGGCCATCGTCGAGGTGAGCAGGTTGCCCTCCGCGTCGTAGACGGCCTCCTCGTACAACGCCTGGGCGATGCCCTGCGCGATGCCGCCGTGCACCTGGCCCTCGACGATCAGCGGGTTGACGACCCGGCCGACGTCGTCGACCGCCACGTACGAGCGGATCTTCACGTGGCCGGTCTCGGTGTCCACCTCGACCGCGCACAGGTGGGTGCCGTGCGGGAAGGAGAAGTTCTCCGGGTCCAGCGTGGCGTCGGCGTCGAGCCTGGGCTCCATGCCCTCGGGCAGGTCGTGGGCGGCGAAGGCGGCCAGCGCCAGCTCCTGGATCGTCTTCTGGGCGCCCGTCCCCTTGACGCGGAAGACGCCCTGGCTGAACTCCACGTCCTCCGGCGAGCACTCCAGCGTGTGCGCGGCGATCTTCCTGGCCTTCTCCTTGACCTTCTCGCAGGCCGACAGGACGGCCATGCCGCCGACGACCAGCGAGCGCGAGCCGTAGGTGTCCATGCCCCGGTGCGAGATCGCGGTGTCGCCGTGCAGCACCGAGACGTCCTCGAACGGCACGCCGAGCGCGTCGGCGACGAGCTGGCTCCAGGCGGTCTCGTGGCCCTGGCCGTGCGCCGAGCTGCCGGTGACCACCTCGACCTTGCCGGTCGGCAGCACGCGCACCGAGCCGTGCTCCCAGCCGCCCGCGCCGTAGCTCAGGCTGCCCAGCACCCGGCTGGGCGCCAGGCCGCACATCTCGGTGTAGGTGGACACGCCGATGCCCAGCTGGACGGGGTCGCGGCGGTCCCGCCGGTCGGCCTGCTCGGCCCGCAGCTTGTCGTAGCCGAACAGCGCCAGGGCCTTGTCGGTCGCGGCCTCGTAGTTGCCGGAGTCGTAGGTGAGCCCGGCGATCGTGGTGTACGGGAACTCCTCGTGCTTGATCCAGTTGCGCCGCCGTACCTCGACGGGGTCCATGTTGAGCTCCGCGGCCAGCTCGTCCATGGCCCGCTCGATGGCGTAGGTGGCCTCGGGACGGCCCGCGCCGCGGTAGGCGTCGGTCGGCATCTTGGTGGTGAACACGCCCGTGCACGTGAAGTCGTAGGCGTCCATCTTGTAGATGCCGTTGTACATGAACGCGCCCAGCAGCGGGATGCCCGGCGTGACCAGCATCAGGTAGGCGCCCATGTCGACCAGCAGCTCCACCCGCACGCCGCGGATGCGCCCGTCGGACTCGGCCGCGATCGTGATGTGCTGGATCTGGTCGCGGCCGTGGTGCACGGTGAGGTTGCCCTCGCTGCGCGACTCGGTCCACTTGACCGGCTTGCCCAGGCGCTTGGTGAGCAGCAGGCAGACGACCTCCTCGGCGGTGACCTGGAGCTTGGAGCCGAAGCCGCCGCCCACGTCGGGCGCGATGACGCGCAGCTTGTGCTCCGGGATGCCCGTCGTCAGCGCGAGCATGACGCGCAGGATGTGCGGGATCTGCGTCGCGCTCCACATCGTGAAGGTCTCGCCGTCGGTGGTCGCCACCACGGCCCGCGGCTCCATGGCCGACGGGATGAGCCGTTGCTGGATGTAGGTGCGGTCGATGCGCACCGGCGCGTCGCGCAGCGCCGCCTCCATGTCGCCCTGCGCGAACTTCCAGGTGTAGGCCTTGTTGCCGGTCTCGTGGACCTTCGGCGCGCCCTCGGCCAGCGCGTCGTTCATGTCCAGGACGGGCGGCAGGGGCTCGTAGTCGACCTCGATGGCCTCCAGCGCGTCGGCCGCGCGGTAGCGGTCCGTGGCGACCACGCACGCCACCGCCTCGCCGACGTAGCGGACCTCGGAGACGGCCATCGGCGGGTGCTCGGGGATCGCGATGTCCTCGGTCACCGGCCAGGCGCACGGCAGCGAGCCCTGCTCGGAGGCGAGGTCCTGGCCGCTGAAGGCGGCCACGACGCCCGGCAGCTCCCGCGCGGCGGACACGTCCACGCGGGTGATGCGGGCGTGCGCCATCGGGCTGCGCAGAAACTGCACGTACAGCATGCCAGGCAGCTGGATGTTGTCGGTCCACTGCGTCCGCCCGGTGAGCAGGCGCGCGTCCTCCTTGCGGCGGCGTCTCCTGCCGACCTCCCCGTTCGGCGAGGGCTCGGAGACCTGGTCGCTCTCGGCGATCCGCTGGGCGACCATGCCGGCGTCGAGTTCCTCCGTCACGGCGTCCTCACCTCCTGACCGGCCTCCTGGGCCTGGCCCATCTCCTGGGCGCCCCGCCGTACCGCTCTGACGATGTTGCAGTATCCGGTGCACCGGCAGAGGTTGCCCTCCAGCCCGTGCCTGATCTCCTCCTCCGACGGATCGGGGTTCTCCCTCAACAGGTCGAGGGCGGCCATGACCATGCCGGGCGTGCAGTAGCCGCATTGCAGCGCGTGCTCTTCGTGGAAGGCCCGCTGCAAGGGATGCATCTGGCCGTTGCCTGGAGCCAGGCCCTCGATGGTGACGACGTCGCAGCCGTCGGCCTGGACGGCCAGGACCGAGCAGCTCTTGACGCTCTTGCCGTCGAGCAGGACCGTGCAGGCGCCGCAGTTGCTGGTGTCGCAACCGATGGGAGTGCCGGTCTTGCCCAGGCGGTCGCGTAGGAAGTGCACGAGGAGGAGGCGTGGCTCCACGTCCTCCTCGTACCTGATGCCGTCGACGGTGACGGTGATCCGGGGCATTCGTCCTCCCTTGCAGGGATAAGGCGGACAAATGCCAAGCTACGCCCCTGTTACCCAGGGTCAAGGGGTCGCTATCGTCCGCGGAACACCCGCGCGACGATCGCCACCAGCCCCGCCAGTCCCAGACCGGCCACCGTGGCCGACAGCAGGACCACCCAGTCGTGGAGCCGGCCGTTGAGCATCAGGACGCCGAGGGTCAGGAACAGCAGCCCGCTGAGCAGGGCCATCCAGTCGGTGCGGTGCAGGCGGCCGGGCCGCTCCAGGTCACGCGGCACGCTTCACCTCCACGTCGCCCACGCCGCCCCTGATGTGCAGGACGATCGTCGCCGGCGCGCCCTCCGGCGGCACCTCGGGCGGGAAGACCTTGTCCACCTCGACCCCGGTGCCGCCCGACAGCCAGTGGCCGACCTTGATGTCGCCCACCTTGTTGGTGGCGTGCACCTCCAGCGCGACCGTCGGCGGGACCTCCACGACCAGCTCGCCGACCGAGACCGAGGCGCGGACGGTGACCGTCGAGCCGGGCTCCAGCTTGAGCCCGGTGAGGTCGAGGAGGCCCTCGCCGATGCCCACCGCGTACTCCTCGCGCGCCTCCGCCGCGCTCGTCGGCTGCCACGTCACGTCGGAGATCTTCGTCGGCAGGCCGCGGAACAGCAGGCCGAGCGAAGCGGCGACCGCCACGACCGTGCCCAGCGCGACCAGACCGGCGCCCCTGCCCCACCAGGCCGCCACCAGCAGCCCGGCGCCGATGGTGACGAGCATCGCGCCGCCGACGGCGGTCAGGCTCGGTCCGGTTCCCGACGTGGACTGGACGGCCACGACGATCCCTCCCATGATCAAAGCGAGCAGCGTGGTGATCGCCCCGATGAAGGACCTGGGGCGCCTGGGCGCCGCCGCCCGCCCGCGGCGGGACGGGGCGGGGTGGGGCAGCGGCTCGTACGGGCCGGGGTAGCCGTAGGGGCTGTGCTCGTAGGGCTGCTCGTAGGGCTGCTCGTAGGGCTCCGGCGCTCCGTAGCCGGAGCGCTTGCGCGGGTCGAGCGGCCGGTAGGGGCCGTGCGGGGCGAACGGCTCGCCGTACGGCAGGCGCGGTACCGAGGGCGGCGGGCCCTCGGGCGCCTCGAAGACCTCGGTGTGGGGTTCGGGCGCCTGGGGCTCGGGCATCTGGGGCTCGGGCGCGACGGGCTCGAAGGCCTCGGTCTTCGGCTCGGTCTCGGGTGCGGACGTCTCGGCCCGGTGCCCGGCGGGCTCGAAGATCTCCGTGCGGGGCTCGGGGACCTGGGGAGCGTCGGGAACCCGGGGAGCGTCCGCGGCCTGGGCGGCATCTGGTCGCCCGCCCGGCGCCTCCGGCGTACGGACCTGGGTCGTGGGCGGCACGTCGGCGGGTTCGGCGCGGGGCGGCGGGAAGCCGTCGAAGCGGGGCGCGGGAGGGGCGACGTGCGGCAGGTCCGCCGTCCTCCTGCGGTTGAGCCGCTCGGGCATCGACCGGGCCAGCCCCAGCAGATCCACCCCTCTGGCGTGCGCCGTGAGCAGTGCCACGGCCAGCAGCGTGGCGACCACCAGCGTCCCCGTGCCGACCCAGACGGTGGCCAGGTTCACCGTGAGCCCGAAGCCGAGCACCGCCGTCAGCAGCGCCATGACCGTCTGCCCATCGAAGTCGCGGCGCGTCCACTGCTCCACGTACCCGGGGCCGCCCGAGGGTGCCTTCATCAGCAGCCAGGCCGCGACGTACAGGTACACCCCGACGCCGGAGGCGACGACGAGCACCGCGAACGCCAGGCGGAAGACGACGGGGTCGATCCCCGTGTACCTGCCCATACCCGCGCACACGCCCGTCAGGATGCGGCCCTCGCCGCTGCGCGCCAGCGGGCGCGGCGGCGCGGGAGGGGGCGGTGCCTGGTCGGTACGGCCGGGCGGTGCTTCGCTCATGCCACCATCGTGGCCCGGCGCGACCCCGATCGCATCCGGGAGCACCCTGACCCGACCCCGGGGCCGTCCCCTGATGTGCGCGGACCCCGATTCGTGTGACGATTTGCGTGTTATGGCAGACCAGAAGACGAGCACCGAGCCCGTCCCCTTCCCGCGCCTGATGCGGCCGATGGAGGGGCGCCTCGTGGGCGGCGTCGCCCAGGGGCTCGCGCGGCAGCTGCGGCTGGATCCCGTGGTGATCCGGCTGGCCTTCGTGCTGCTCAGCGTGGTGGACGGGGTCGGCGCGGTCGCCTACGCCGTGCTGTGGATGATCACGCCGCGGGAGCCGTACCAGGGGCAGCAGCCGCCCTCGCGCGACTGGAGCCAGCTGGCGGCGTTCACCGCGATCGGCGTGGCGCTGTTCGCCTTCGGCTGGCTGACGGGGGCGTCACGGGGCGGCATCGCCATGCTGCCGTTCGCGGTGGGCGGGATCGGCGCGCTGATCCTGTGGCAGCAGGCCGACCCCGACCGGCGCAAGACCTGGATGAGCGGGGCCACCAAGGGCATCCGCGCGAACCGGGTGCGCACGCTGCTGGGCGTCGTCCTGGTGGTCGGCGGCGCGATCGGGTTCCTGATCTCCGAGGGCCAGCTGGCGGCGGCCCGGCCGGGGCTGCTGTTCACCGCGGTGGTCGTCGGCGGGCTGCTGGTCATCGCCGCCCCGTGGCTGGCCGGGCTGTGGAAGGAACTGCAGCAGGAGCGCAGGGAGCGCATCAGGCAGGAGGAGCGCGCCGAGGTCGCGGCCATGGTCCACGACTCGGTGCTGCACACGCTGACGCTGATCCAGCGGGTCGCGCACGATCCGCGCGAGGTGACGCGCCTGGCCCGCGCCCAGGAGCGCGAGCTGCGCAACTGGCTCTACCAGCCCAAGCAGGACGCCGACGCCACGCTGGCCGCGGCGGTGCGCAGGATCGCGGCCGAGGAGGAGGACGCGCACGGCGTGCCCGTGGAGATCGTCTGCGTCGGCGACGTCCAGCTGGACCAGCGGCTCGACGCGATGCTCAAGGCCCTCCGGCAGGCGCTGGTCAATGCGGCCAAATATTCTGAAAGTCCGGTTATTTCGGTGTATGCCGAAGTAGAGGGGGACGAAGTCTTCATTTCCGTGAAAGATCGCGGCAAGGGATTCGACCTCGACGCGGTCCCGCCGGACAGGATGGGCATCAGAGAGTCCATCGTCGGCAGGATGGAGCGCCACGGCGGCACGGCCAGGGTGCGCAGCGAGCCCGGTGAAGGCACGGAAGTGATGCTGACCATGAAGGTGGAGAAGAAATGATCCGCGTGCTGATCGTCGATGATCACCGCTTGTTCCGCTCAGGCGTGCGGGCCGAGCTGGGGGACAGCATCCAGGTGGTGGGCGAGGCGGAGGACGTCGACAGCGCGGTCAAGGCGATCGCCGAGCTGGAGCCCGACGTGGTGCTGCTGGACGTCCACATGCCCGGCGGGGGCGGGCAGGAGGTGCTCCGGCGGGTGCTCGGCACCGGGTCGCAGGTGCGCTTCCTGGCGCTGTCGGTCTCCGACGCCGCCGAGGACGTGATCGGGGTCATCAGGGGCGGCGCGCGCGGCTACGTCACCAAGAACATCAGCGGGCGCGAGCTCACCGACGCCATCCGGCGCGTGGCCGAGGGCGACGCGGTCTTCTCGCCGCGGCTGGCCGGGTTCGTCCTGGACGCCTTCGCCTCCACCGAGGCGCCGCCGATCGACCCCGAGCTCGACTCGTTGACCCAGCGCGAGCGCGAGGTGCTGCGGCTGATCGCCCGCGGCTACGCCTACAAGGAGATCGCCAAGGAGCTGTTCATCTCCGTCAAGACCGTGGAGACCCACGTGTCCAGCGTCCTGCGCAAGCTCCAGCTGTCCAACCGGCACGAGCTGTCCCGCTGGGCCACGGCGCGGCGGCTGGTCTGACGTCCGGTTCCGCCGGCGCTCTGGCGGGATGCGCGGCTACGTGCGACATTTCAAAATATGGGCAGAGATGTGCCGCAGCTCGTGTTCAGCCGCGAGGACCGCCGGCGGTACCGCGACAAAGTACGGCTCTGCCTCGACGTGTTCGCCCGCATGCTGCGCGAGTCCTACTTCGAGTTCGACCGGCCCCAGGCCGGGCTGGAGATCGAGCTCAACATCACCGACGGCCGCGGCGAGCCCGCGATGTGCAACGCCGCCGTGCTGGAGGCCATCGCCCGGCCCGACTGGGCCACCGAGCTCGGCCAGTTCAACGTCGAGATCAACGTCACTCCCCAGAGCCTCGCGGGCGACGGCGCGCTGCGGCTGGAAAGCGACGTGCGGGCCAGGCTCAACCACGCCGAGGAGCGGGCTAGGTCGGTGGGCGGCCACCTGGCGCTGATCGGCATCCTCCCCACGATCCGCGAGCAGGACCTGGTCGAGGCCAACCTGTCGGCCAACCCGCGCTACAAGCTGCTCAACGAGCAGATCTTCGCCGCCCGCGGCGAGGACCTGCACATCCGCATCGACGGCGTCGAGCGCCTGGACACCTACGCCGACAGCGTCGCGCCCGAGGCCGCGTGCACGAGCGTGCAGCTGCACCTGCAGATCAGCCCGGAGCAGTTCGCCGCGCACTGGAACGCCGCCCAGGCCATCGCCGGGCCGCAGGTGGCGCTGGCCGCCAACGCGCCCTTCCTGTTCGGCAAGGAGCTGCACCGCGAAACCAGGATCGAGCTGTTCCAGCAGGCCACCGACACGCGGCCGATGGAGCTGAAGGAGCAGGGCGTACGGCCCCGCGTCTGGTTCGGCGAACGCTGGATCACCAGCGTCTTCGACCTGTTCGAGGAGAACGTCCGCTACTTCTCCGCGCTGCTGCCCGTCTGCGAGGAGGAGGATCCGCGCGAGGTGCTGGAGCGGGGCGAGATCCCCGAGCTGCACGAGCTGACCCTGCACAACGGCACCATCTACCGCTGGAACCGCCCCGTCTACGCCGTCGTCGAAGGCACGCCGCACCTGCGCATAGAGAACAGGGTGCTGCCCGCCGGCCCCACGGTGGCCGACATCGCCGCCAACGCCGCCTTCTACTACGGCCTCATGCGTGTCCTGCCGCACGCCGAGCGTCCCGTCTGGAGCCAGATGTCCTTCTCCGCCGCCGAGGACAACCTGGCCGCGGCCGCCCGGATGGGCATCGAGGCGCGGCTGTACTGGCCCGGCATCGGCGAGGTCCCGGCCTCCGAGCTGGTGCTGCGCCGCCTGCTCCCGCTCGCCTACCAGGGGCTGGAGCTGTGGGACGTCGACTCGGCGGTGGCCGCCCGCCTGCTCGGCATCATCGAGGCGCGCTGCGTGGAGCAGCGGACCGGCGCCACATGGCAGGTCGAGCGCACGCACGCGGAGACCGGCGTGGACCGGCACGAGGCGCTGCGCCGCATGACCGTGGACTACATCGAACGCATGCACACCAACGAGCCGGTGCACACTTGGGAAGTATGAGACCCCTTGCGCTGCTGCTGGCCGTGGTCCTGCTCGCCGCGTGCGGGGTGGTGCGGCCGCCGTCGCGCAACGCCCAGGCCGACGACTTCCAGGACGACCTCGCCGCGGCCCGCAGCCTCACCGAGGAGTTCTGGAAGCAGCAGTTCCAGGCGATGGGACGCACCTACCGGCCGGTGCGGGGCTTCATCGGCTACTCCGGCGGCGACGGGCCCTCCTGCGCCGGCCAGCGGGCCGTGCCGAACAATGCGTTCTACTGCCCCTACGGGCACTTCATCGCCTACGACCGCGACTGGCTCGAGGCGCTGTGGAACGAGCTGGGCGACGGGTCCACGTTCGTGATCATCCCGCACGAGTTCGGCCATGCGGTCCAGGCCCAGCTGGAGACGTCCTTCTCCTACAACATCGAGATCGAGCTGCAGGCCGACTGCTACGCCGGCGGCACCCTGTCCGGGCTGGTCCAGGCCGGGGCGCTGCGGGCGGAGCCGGGCGACGACGACGAGCTGATGATCAGTCTGGCCGCCGCCGGCGACCCGGAGGAGGACTGGTTCGACCCCCAGGCCCACGGGACGGCCGAGCAGCGCCAGCAGGCCTTCGCACGCGGCTACCGGCAGGGGGTGGGCGCCTGCTGATGTGCTCGGTGTATCCGCGTGTCCGCCCAGAGGATGATGCGGGCCGGGCCGCACGCCTCTAGCGTGGCTGTCATGGGTATCGCCGACGAGGCCGGCTGGCTGCGCAGGGGCGCCTGCCGCAGCAGCGATCCGGAGCTGTTCTTCCCCCTGGCGCCCTCGCGGGCGCAGGAGGCACGGGCCAAGGCGGTGTGCGCGCGCTGCCAGGTGCAGGCCGAGTGCCGCGACTACGCCCTGCGCTCGGGCGAGAGCGAGGGCATCTGGGGCGGGCTGACCCCCGACGAACGCCGCCGCCTGCGCTTCCCGGCGGGCTGGCGCGCTCCCGCGGCGTCGTAGCCTGTCAAGGTGCTGGGCCGATCGATCGCCGTGCTCGCCGCGGCCAACGTGCTGAACAACCGCCTCGCCAAGCGCTGGGCGCCGCTCACCTCGGCCGTGGCCGCCGGGGCCCTCGTGGCCATGGCGCGCCGTGCGGGGGTGTCGTGGCGCGAGATGGGCTTCGAGCGCGGGCGCAGGGGCGCCGCAGTGGGCGGGGCGCTGGCGGCCGGGGTGGCCGCCGCCTACACGGCGGGGATCCTGATCCCGCGCACCCGGGAGCTGTTCCGCGACGAGCGCGCGCTGTCGCTGTCACGGGCGCGGGCGCTGGAGGAGGCGCTGATCCAGGTGCCCTTCGGCACGGTGCTGCTGGAGGAGGTGGGTTTCCGTGGCGCGCTGTACGGCATGCTCCGCCGTACGAGGGGGACGGCCTATGCCACGGCGGTGTCCTCGGCGTTGTTCGGGCTCTGGCACATCCTGCCGGCCGTGGACATGGCGCGCGCCAACCCGGCGCTGGGGGAGCTGACGGCGGGGGACTCCCACCTGGACGTGCCCCGCGTGGTGGCGGGCAGCGTGGTGTCGACCGCCGCGGCCGGGGTGCTGTTCTGCGAGCTGCGCCGCCACGGCGGGCTGCTCACCCCGGCGATGCTGCATCTGGCGACCAACTCGCTGGGTTACCTGTTCGCCCGAATCGCCCCCGGCACACGAGCTCGATCGTGACGAGCACGGCCACCGCCTCGGCGGCCAGCAGCGACACCAGTACCACGAGCTGGACGATCCCGGCCTGGACCGGCTCGGCGCCGCCCAGGAGCATCCCCACGAACGCGCCCGGGAGCGTGACCAGGCCGACGGTCCTGGTCTGATCGAGGGCGGGCAGGAGCGCCTGCGCCGCCCTGTCGCGGCAGACCTCCATGCGGGCGTCCCGGTCAGGGAACCCCAGGGCCAGCGCCGCCTCCACCTCGCCGTGCCGGGTCTGGAGCTCGTCCATCGCCCGCCGCCCCGCCTGCGCGGTGGCCGTCAGGCAGCCGCCGAGGAGGATGCCGGTGATCGGGATGAGGACGACGCCCTGGGCGGGGGCCACTCCGGTGAGCGTGAGGAGGGCCAGGACGGGGAGGGTTCCGGCGGCTATGGGGATCGCGGCCGCCCACGGGCGCCGCCTGGAGACGCGCCTGCCCGCGGTGAGGCCGGCCACGGCGTACATGGCCAGCAGGAAGGCGACCGTCCAGGGGAGGGCCTTCAGGACGGCGGCGATGATCAGGGAGACCGCGGCCAGCTGGAGCGTGGCGCGGAGGCCGGCGGTGAGGACGGCCCGGGCGTGGCCGAGGGAGCGCGCGACCGCGGCCCCGCCCAGGGCGAGGAGGGCGATCACCACCGGTAGGGCGGGGGTGACGGTGAGCATGGGAGAGATTCTCCGGCAGGGGTGAGAGATCTTCACCTCCGGGGTGTGGATCATCCCCCGCGCATTTCTTATCAAGCCTTAAATGGTCGGAATTTCGGATTTGTGAATCGTCTACGCCGGTTTTTCGGCGGCTGTATATCAAAGTCGCTGTTCTTGATATACACTGGGAGGTGCGGAGGTGGAGTGTCATGCGCACAGTGATCGACATCGACAAGGAGCTGCTCCAGGCAGCACAGCAGGAGCTCGGCACGTCGACGATGAGGGAGACCGTCCACGCGGCGCTTCAGGTGGTGGTAGGCCGCGCGGAGGAAAGGGCAAGCGCAATAGAGGCGTTCGAGTTCTGGCGCACGGAGGGGAGCCCGGACCTGCTGGATCCGGAGGTGATGAAGCGCGCGTGGGAGTGACGGGGGTGATCTACCTCGCCGACAAGAGCGCGCTGGCGCGCGTGCGCACCAGCGACCTCGTGGCGGGGGCCCTGTACCCCCTCTTCCGCACGCAGGTGATCGCGACCTGCCCGGTCATCGATCTCGAGGTCTTCTACAGTGCCCGCGACCAAGGGCACTACGAGCGGCTGCTCAAGGCGCAGCGGCAGCTGATCGTCTTGCCGATGACGCCGGAGGTCCATGACCGGGCGCTGGAAGTGCAGCAAGTGCTCATCGCGAAATCCCAGCACCGCGGCATCGGCCCCGCCGATCTCCTGATCGCGGCCTGCGCCGAGGTCCACGGCGCCACGGTCCTCCACTACGACCGCGACTTCGACGTCATCGCCGAGGTCACCGGCCAGCCCGCCCTCTGGGTCGCGCCCCCGGGCTCCATCCCCTGACGCCCCCGGCTCCCGAACCCGGCGGGAGCCGTACCCCTCACTCGGTCGACATCACCTGGAACGCCTCGGCGTACCGGCCCTCGCCGAAGCCCGCGCGTACGGCCAGCTCTCCCCACCGCCCGCGCACGAACTCCTCGAACCCCTCGCGGTGCGCCACCTGGCTCACGTGGCACAGCAGAGCGGCGATCTTGCGGTCCACGGTGTCGGTGATGTCCACGAAGTGGTTCGGCGTCGAGCCTCCGGTCAGCCAGACCTCGCGCACGGTCCACGCCTCCAGCCCCTCCTGCGCCAGCAACTCGGGGAAGGCGTACGGGTTGCGCGCGTCGGGATAGACGGCGTCGAGCGTGGCGCCGCCGACCGCGCGATGGTCGGGGTGGGAGGGCGCGACGAACTGGTAGTTGCGGTCCGGGTGGTGGGTGATCACGAGATCGGGGCGCACCTGGCGGATCACGCGGGCGATGTCGCGGCGCAGCTCCAGGGAGGGCACCACGGTGCCGTCGGCGTAGCCCAGGAAACGCACGTCCGTGACGCCCACGGCCTTGGCCGCCGCGATCTGCTCGGCGCGGCGCAGCTCGGCCATGCCGCCGTTGTCCACCGTGCGCTCGTTGCCCCCGGCGTCGCCGTCCGTCACCAGCAGGTAGGTCACCTCGACCCCGCGGTCGACGAACTTCGCGACCGTGCCGGCGGCGCCGAAGTCCACGTCGTCGGGGTGGGCGGTCACGGTGAGCACTCTGGTGATCTCGTTGTCCGGAAGCATGCCCGTTCCAACCCTTCCCGTACGGCGCGCATTCCGTCGGTGGCGAGCCTTAACCTAGGTGGGTGCCCACCCGAGTCCCAGTCGACCATCCCTTGCTCGAAGGCCTCAACGCCCAGCAGCGCGAGGCCGTGCTTCACCACGGCAGCCCGCTGCTCATCGTCGCGGGAGCGGGGTCGGGCAAGACGAGGGTGCTGACCCACCGGATCGCGTATCTGCTGGCCGTTCGCGACGTGCATCCGGGTGAGATCCTGGCGATCACCTTCACCAACAAGGCCGCCAAGGAGATGAAGGAGCGCATCGACAGGCTCGTCGGCCCGCGCTCCAAGGCGATGTGGATCATGACGTTCCACAGCGCCTGCATGCGCATCCTGCGCCGGGAGGCCAAGCGGCTGGGGTTCCCCTCCAGCTTCTCCATCTACGACCAGGCCGACTCCCAGCGGCTGATGGCCATGGTGTGCCGGGAGATGGACCTCGACCCCAAGCGCTATCCGCCGCGGTCGTTCTCCGCGCAGGTGAGCAACTTCAAGAACGAGCTGATCGACTACGAGACCGCGCTGGGGAAGGCCGGCTCGCACCTGGAGAAGACCCTCGCCGAGGCCTACAAGTCCTACCAGCTGAAGCTGACCGAGGCCGGGGCGATGGACTTCGACGACATCATCATGAACACGGTGACGTTGTTCCAGCTCTTCCCCGAGGTCGCCGAGCACTACCGGCGCCGCTTCCGCCACGTGCTGGTGGACGAGTACCAAGACACCAACCACGCGCAGTACATCCTCATCAGGGAGCTGGTGGGCCGCCCCGAGCTGCGCACCGTCGACGGCGAGCTGATCAGGTCCGGCGACGACCAGTCCGAGCTGTGCGTCGTGGGCGACGCCGACCAGTCGATCTACGCCTTCCGCGGCGCGAGCATCCGCAACATCCTGGAGTTCGAGCGCGACTACCCCGACGCGCGGACCATCCTGCTGGAGCAAAACTACCGCTCGACGCAGAACATCCTGGCCGCCGCCAACGCGGTCATCTCGCGCAACGAGGGCCGCAAGCCCAAGAACCTGTGGTCCGACCAGGGCGACGGCCCCAAGATCGTGGGCTACGTGGCCGACAACGAGCACGACGAGGCCGTCTTCGTGGCCCAGGAGGTCGACCGGCTGCACGACGAGGAGGGCGTACGGCCCGGCGACGTGGCCGTCTTCTACCGCACCAACGCCGCCTCCCGGGTGTTCGAGGAGATCTTCATCCGCACCGGCCTGCCGTACAAGGTGGTCGGGGGCGTGCGCTTCTACGAGCGCAAGGAGGTCAAGGACCTGCTGGCCTACCTGCGGGTGCTGGCCAACCCCAACGACGTGGTGTCGCTGCGGCGCATCCTCAACGTGCCCAAGCGCGGCATCGGCGAGCGGGCCGAGGCGACGGTCGAGGCGTTCGCGTCCAAGGAGCGGATCCCGTTCTGGGAGGCGCTGCGCCGCGCGGACGAGGCGTACGGCCTGGCCCCGCGGTCGCTGAACGCGATCAGGGAGTTCGTCGCGCTCATCGAGGAGCTGATCGCCAAGGCCGAGGGCATGCCGCCGTCGGCGCTGGCGGAGGAGGTCCTGGTGGCCACCGGCTACCGGGCCGAGCTGGAGGGCTCGCAGGACCCGCAGGACGAGTCGCGGCTGGAGAATCTCAACGAGCTCGTCTCGGTGGCCTCGGAGTTCGAGGAGGCCAACCCCGAGGGGACGCTCGTGGAGTTCCTTGAGCAGATCTCGCTGGTGGCCGACGCCGACCAGATCCCCGAGTCCGACGGCGGCCAGGGTGTGGTCACGCTCATGACCCTCCACACCGCCAAGGGCCTGGAGTTCCCGGTCGTCTTCCTCACGGCGATGGAGGACGGCGTCTTCCCGCACATCAGGTCGCTGAGCGAGCCGAAGGAGCTGGAGGAGGAGCGGCGGCTGGCCTACGTCGGCATCACGCGGGCGCAGAAGCGGCTCTACCTCACCCGGGCCGCCGTCCGCAGCTCGTGGGGCGCGCCCTCCTTCAACCCGGCCTCCCGCTTCATCAGCGAGGTGCCGGGACATCTGGTGGAGTGGCGCAGCAGCCCGGAGAAGACCGCCTGGACCGCGGCCACCCGGCGGGAGCCCGCGCCCGCGCCCGCGGCCAAGAAGGGCGGCGGCGGCAAGCAGTTGCCCTCCCTGGCGCCGGGCGACCGCGTGTCGCACGACGCCTTCGGCCTGGGCACGGTGGTGTCGGTCGACGGTGTCGCGGAGAAGACCAAGGTGAAGATCGACTTCGGGAGCGGAGGCGAGAAGACGCTGCTGCTCGCCTACGCGCCGCTGGAGAAGCTTTAGGCGGGCGCCCTCGCCGTCACCGCGACGACGATCGCACGATCTCGGGGTAATCTGCGCCAGGTGAACGTACTCATCAGCGGGGGAGCAGGCTACATCGGCAGCACGATCGCCTCGGCGTGCCTCGACGCGGGCATCACGCCGGTGATCCTCGACAGCCTGGTGACGGGCCGGCGCGAGTTCGCCGACGGGAGGATCTTCTACGAGGGCGACATCGCCGACGGGGCGCTGGTGGACCGGATCTTCGCCGAGCACCCCGGCATCGAGGCCGTCATCCACTGCGCGGCGTTGATCGTGGTGCCCGACTCCGTGGCCGACCCCATCGGGTACTACCGCGCCAACGTCGCCAAGAGCCTGGACTTCATCGACCACCTCATCCGGAACGGCTGCCGCCGCATGATCTTCAGCTCGTCGGCGGCCATCTACGGCGCGGGCGCGGACCTCACGGTCGACGAGGACTCGCCGATCGACCCGCAGAGCCCCTACGCGCGCACGAAGGCGGTCTGCGAGGCCATGTTCGCCGACATCGCGGCGACAGGGAAGATCAGGGTGCTGTCGCTGCGCTACTTCAACCCGATCGGCGCCGACCCGAAGATGCGCACCGGCCTGCAGCTCCCGCGGCCGACCCACGCGCTGGGCAAGATGATCGAGGCATACGAGCGTGGCGTGCCGTTCCACATCACCGGGACCGACTATCCCACCCGCGACGGTTCGGGCATCCGCGACTACATCCACGTCTGGGACCTCGCGGAGGCGCACGTCGCGGCGCTGCGCCGCTTCGACGCGCTGGACGTCTCGGCCGTCAACCTCGGCACCGGTTCGGGCACGACGGTCCGGGAGCTGGCGGAGGCGTTCAACCAGGTGGTGGACCGGCCCATCGAGGTCGTGGAGGCGCCACGCCGGCCGGGCGACGTGGCGGGGGCCTACACGCGCACCGACCGGGCGGAGCGTCTGCTGGGCTGGCGGGCTCGCTACTCGCTTGTGGACGGCATTCGCCACTCGCTGGAGTGGTCGGCGCTGCGGGAGTCGCGGCTGAGTTCCTGAGCCGGTACGGCCCAGCCGTACCGGAAGAGCAGCAGGGGCGGTGCGACGCGCCACCGTCGACCGCCCCGCGACGTACCGTCGACCGACCCGCGACGTCAGGAGCCGACGGAGACGTGGCCGGGGAACGGGACCGGGGGGATGCCGTCGGCGATGTCTCTCAGTTCCTCGATCGTGATGGCCTGGTCCGCGGGAGGCGGGGTGATCTTCACCGTGGCGCCCCAGCCGGTGTAGCGGGTGTCGTAGATCGTGGTGCGGCCGAGGTACGTGTCGACCACCTGGGTGACCAGGCGTGCCGGGAGCCCGCGAGAGTCCAGCGTGAGCCGCCAGGTCAGGATCTCCTGCAGCTGCTCGCGGTCGGGCTTGCCCGGGAAGGACGCGCGAGTCCACGCCGAAGCCTTGCGGAGCTGACCCATGGTGATCTCGCCCTGGTAGCCCGAGGCGGTCTTCGTGCCGATCTTGAGCAACGCCTTGAGCGTGGCCGGTTCGGCGACGTTGATGGGCTGCGCGAACTGGCCGAGGATGCCACCGGCCGGCCTGTCGGCGATCTTGACCCAGCTCTTGTCGTGGGGCAGGACCGTGCTGGTCATGCCGCCCGAGATGTACGCCGTCGACCCGACATAGATCGTGCGCTCCGGCGTTGCCATGGTCTTGCCGAGCTCCGTGGCGTCTTCTGGCAGGTCGCTCGCCTTGATGTTGAGCTTGGCGGTGATGTCGGAGGCGGCGATGCCGCCCTTGCGGAACGCCAGCCTGCCCTCGCGCCGCAGCTGGACATCACGGGTCTTGCCTTCCACGTAGGTGACCCGCTCGGTGAACGACACGCCCTTGCCCGCGGTCTGGATCTTGGCGAGCGCCTCAACGGGGTCGGCGGGGGCGGCGGCCCGGGCGGGCCCGGCCGTGAGGAGTGCGGCGACCATGACGGCGACGCCGGCGAGGATTCGCTTCATCGTGATCCTTGAACAACGAAGGGGGCCACGATCATGCAGGGCCCGGATCACGGAGAGGTCTCGGAGACACGACAGGAGGGCGGCGCCGACGCGGCGCCGCCCTCCCGCATGGCGCGTCAGTTGGTGATGGTGACGTGACCCTGGAACGGGGTCGGCAGCTCGTCGATGTCCTCGTCGAGCTCCTCGGGACGCGCCACCTGGTCGGCCGGAGGAGCGGTGATCTTCACCGTGGCGCCCCAGCCGGTGTAGCGCGTGTCGTAGACGAACGTCGTCTTGCCGTCGGTCCGCTGGCTGACCAGGCGCGCGGGAAGGCCACGCGAGTCGAACGCGAGCTTCCAGGTGAGCACCGACTTCGCCTCCTTGCTGTCCGGCTTGGACGACAGCGAGGCGCGGGTCCACGCCGACGCCTTGTACAGCTGGCCGAGGGTGATCTTGCCCTGGTAGCCCGAGGCGGTCTTGGTGCCGGTCTTGAGCAGCGTCTTGAGCGTGGCGGGCTCGGCCGCGTTGATGGGCTGAGCCGCGATGCCGAAGAACCCGCCCGCGGGCCCGTCGGGGATCTTGACCCAGCTCTTGTCCTGGGGCAGGACCGTGCCGATCATGCCGCCCGAGATGTACGCCGTCGACCCGACGCGAATGGTCCGCTCGGGCGTCGCCAGACCCTTGAGCAGGTCGGGGGCGTCCTCCGGGATGTCGCTGCTCTTGATGTTGAACTTGGCGGTGATGTCGGAGGCGGCGATGCCGCCCTTCTTGAACGCCAGCGTTCCTTCGCGCCGCAGCATGACTTCGCGGGTGCGTCCTTCCACGAAGGTGACCCGCTCGGTGAACGACACGCCCTTGCCCGCGGTCTGGACCTTGGCGAGCGCCTTCGCCGGGTCGGCCGGGGCGGTGGCCTGGGCGGGCCCGGCCGTGAGGAGGGTGGCGGCGACCGTGACGGCGACGCCGACGAGAATTCGCTTCATCGTCATCCTTGAGTGATTGGAGGGGGACGACGATCCTGCAGGATGCGGATCACGAAACGATCTCGGCATGCAGGAGCTAATACGAGACCTTTGTGAAGGTCTCGTGCAACCGGCCCCGTCCACGAAGTGAGATCAGCGTCACATCGTGGAATATCTCCGCCCCGGTGAGCAGGTGGGGTCTTGACAAAGGCTAGGCTTCACTGGCGGAAACGCCCGGTGCGCGGGGTGGGCCGGGCCGTCGAACATCAGTCGGACTAGCAGGAAGTGAACCCGACGCCGCCGAGCCGAGGGTGAGCGACCAGAGGAACAAGGACGGACCCTCGTGGACCTGTTCGAACATCAGGCGAAGGAGCTCTTCGCGGATTACGGCATCCCGGTGCCGCGCGGCATCGTCGCGCACACCGTGGAGGAGGTGCGAGCGGCGGCCGAGCAGCTGACCGGCCGCGTGGTGGTCAAGGCCCAGGTCAAGACCGGCGGCCGGGGCAAGGCGGGCGGCGTCAAGGTCGCCGACGACGCCGACGACGCCGTCAAGAAGGCCACCGACATCCTGGGAATGGACATCAAGGGCCACACGGTCCGCAAGGTGCTCGTGGAGGAGGCCAGCTCGATCGCGGAGGAGTACTACTTCTCCTTCCTGCTCGACCGGGCCAACCGTACCTTCCTCGCGATCTGCTCGGCCGCGGGCGGCATGGACATCGAAGAGGTCGCCCACAACACCCCCGAGAAGGTCGCCAAGGTGCCGGTCTCTCCGCTGACCGGCGTCGACCGCGCCAAGGCCCGTGAGATCGCCGCTGCCGGGCAGCTGCCCGAGAAGGCCCTCGACGGCGCCGCCGAGCTGATCGAGAAGCTGTGGTGCGTCTTCGTCGACGAGGATGCCACGCTGGTCGAGGTCAACCCCATGATCCTCACCACCGACGGCGAGGTGAAGGCGCTCGACGGCAAGGTCACCCTCGACGACAACGCCGAGTTCCGCCAGCAGGACCACGAGAAGTTCGCCGACAAGGCGGCCGAGGACCCGCTGGAGGCCCGCGCCAAGGAGAAGGACCTCAACTACGTCAAGCTCGACGGCAGCGTCGGCATCATCGGCAACGGCGCGGGCCTGGTCATGTCCACGCTCGACGTCGTCGCCTACGCCGGCGAGTCCTTCCCCGGCAAGCCCCGGCCCGCGAACTTCCTCGACATCGGCGGCGGCGCGAGCGCCGAGGTCATGGCCGCGGGCCTGGAGATCATCATGTCCGACCCGAGCGTGAAGTCGATCTTCGTGAACGTCTTCGGCGGCATCACCGCCTGCGACGCGGTGGCCAACGGCATCGTGTCGGCGTTCAAGCTGCTGGAGAGCCGTGGCGAGGAGGTCACCCACCCGCTGGTGGTCCGCCTCGACGGCAACAACGCCCAGCTCGGGCGGCAGATCCTCGCCGACGCGAACCTGCCCAGGGTCGAGCTGGTTGACACGATGGACGACGCGGCCAAGCGGGCCGCCGAGCTCGCCGCGGTAGGTGCGTGACACATGGCTATCTGGCTGACCGAAAACAGCAAGATCATCGTTCAGGGCATGACCGGCTCGGAGGGAACCAAGCACGCCAAGCGCATGCTGGCCTCCGGGGCCAAGGTCGTCGGCGGCGTCAACGCCCGCAAGGCCGGCACCACCCACCTCGACCTGCCGGTGTTCGGCACGGTCAAGGAGGCCATGGACAAGACCGGCGCGGACGTGTCCGTCGTCTTCGTGCCCCCGGCGTTCACCAAGGACGCCGTCAAGGAGGCCATCGACGCCGAGATCCCGCTCTGCGTGGTGATCACCGAGGGCGTCCCGGTGCACGACACGACCGAGTTCTGGGCGTACTGCGTCGCCAAGGGCAACAAGACCCGCATCATCGGCCCCAACTGCCCGGGCATCGCGTCGCCCGGCGCGTCCAACGCGGGCATCATCCCGGCGGACATCACCACGGCCGGGCGTATCGGCCTGGTGTCCAAGTCCGGCACGCTGACCTACCAGCTCATGTACGAGCTGCGTGACCTCGGCTTCTCCACCTGCGTCGGCATCGGCGGCGACCCGGTCATCGGGACCACGCACATCGACGCGCTGGAGGCGTTCCAGGCGGACCCGGGCACCGACGCGATCGTGATGATCGGCGAGATCGGCGGCGACGCCGAGGAGCGGGCCGCGGCCTACATCGAGCAGCACGTCACCAAGCCGGTGGTCGCCTACGTCGCGGGCTTCACGGCCCCGGAGGGCAAGACCATGGGGCACGCGGGCGCGATCGTATCCGGGTCGGCGGGCACGGCGCAGGCGAAGAAGGAGGCGCTGGAGAAGGTGGGCGTCCGCGTCGGCAAGACGCCGTCGGAGACGGCGCGCCTGATGCGGGAGATCATGCAGTCCCGCTGACTCCTACTCTCCTTGAGAGGTCCCGTCCACACGGGGCCTCTCTTTTCTTTCCTCCTGTACGGCGGAGCCGGGTTTCGCCCACCTGCCGCGTTTGTCTTCTTTCCTGTACGGCGAAGCCGGATTTTGCCCACCCGCCGCGTTTGTCTTCTTTCCTGTACGGCGGGGCCGGGTTTCGCCCACCCGCCGCGTTTGTCTTCTTTCCTGTACGGCGGGGCCGGGTTTCGCCCACCCGCCGCGTTTGTCTTCTTTCCTGTACGGCGGGGCCGGATTTCGCCCACCCGCCGCACGGGGCTGGGCCCTGTCCAGGGTGACGCTCACCGGGTGTGCGTGGTCGGCCGCCGTTACGGCGTCTTCTTGGGCGATCGCCGTGGTTCCCACCCTGGGCGCCGTCCTCGTTGCGCCGGGCTCCGCCGTACCCCTTCCCGCCGACCCGGCGCGGGAGAGGGCGGGGAAGAGGGCGGGAGAGTGTCGGCAAGGTGGCGCGGGGGTGCCGGGAAGGTGGCGCGGGGGCGCCGGGAAGACAGCGGGGGCGCCGGGGAGGCGGCGGGGGAGTGTGGGGCGTGAGCGCGTTCGCGGCGCGTCGCCGCAGCCCCGAGCCCGCACCGCGGGCGCGCAGCGACACGCCCGGCGGTTCCCACCCACGAGAGGCCCGATGGCTGCGGAAAGCCGGGAGAATAGGCGGGGACGGGGTGTCGGCACGGGTTCTTGACGGAAAACTTGAGAACATCGAAGACTGTGACGGCCCCGACCCTTCTCGACCAGCTACGGACGGCCCCCCGAACAGTGCTCGCCAGGATTCCCGGGATCACGGGCGACGATGACGAGAGCCGGCGGCCGCTTCCCGTGTCAGGGATGCTCGCCGCCGCGATGACGCTCGGCGTCGGGCTGGCCGCGCTCACGACCCTGACGCTGATCGGGTGGATCGCGGCGCCCAAGGGCACGCTCGGCTCCGGGCTGCCGGGGGTGTTCCGGACGGCCGCGCAGGTGTGGCTGGCCGCGCACCACACCGGGTTCGCGATTCCCGGCGGGCGGGTGGGGCTGTTGCCGCTCGGCCTGATGGCCCTTCCCGCCTTGCTGCTCTACAGGGCCGGCCGGTGGATGGCGCGGGACGCCGACCTGCGGGTGCGGCTGCCGGCGAGGCTGCCGAAGAACAGCCCGCGCCGGCAGGCGACGCTCCGCCGCAGGGCGCAGCTGGTGCTCGTCGCGCAGGCCGGGGTGTCGCTGGCCGCGCCGTACTCGCTGCTGGCCGGGCTCATCGCGCTCGTGGCGCGCAACGACGTCACCCAGCCGTTCATCGGCGAGGCGCTGCTGAGCCACTTCACGCTCGCGTTCGTGTGCGGGGTGCTGGCCACGGCGCGGACCATCGGGCCTTTCCGGTCGATGCTCATGCTGCTGCCCGAGCGGGTGCGCGCGGTGACGGCCGGCACGGCGGTGGCCACGGCCCTGCTGCTGGCCGCCGGGCTGCTCGTCGTGCTCGCGGCCGTCGCGGTCAACTTCGGCCAGGTCAGGGACCTGACGCAGGCGCTGTCGCCCGGCCTGGTGGGCGGGGCGCTGCTGCTGCTGGTCCAGCTGCTGTATCTGGCGAACGCCGTGATCTGGGCGAGCGCCTACATCGCGGGGCCCGGGTTCGCGGTCGGCTCCGACACGCTCGTCGCGCCCACGGGGGTGGACCTCCACGCCGTGCCGATCCTGCCGATCCTCGGCGCGCTTCCGGACAGCGGCCCCGCGCCCGCGTGGGCGATGGCCGTGATCGCCCTGCCGTTCGCGGCCGGGGCGGTGGCTGGGGTGGTCTTGGTGCGGATCGCGCCGTCGCCGTCGTACGAGGGCGCGCCGCTGTGGGGGCTGGCCACGGGCGTGACGACGGGGCTGGCGGCGGGGGCGCTGGCGGCGCTGTCGGGTGGCCCGCTGCGGGGCGGCAGGCTGGCGGTCGTGGGGCCGTCGCCCTGGGAAGTCGTGCTGTCGGTCGCCCTGGAGGTGGGCGTGGCGGCGGGCATCTCCGCCGGGCTGGCCAACTGGCTGCTGCTCAACCGCAAGGCCGGACGGCCGCCGGGCCGGGTGCGCAGGGTCGGCGCGGCCGGTCTGGGCGTGCTGGCGAGGATGGCCGGCAAGGTGGGCCTGGCCGAGACGGACTCCCGGCCGCTGCCGGGACACTGGCTGGACGCGACGGAGGCCGACACGCAGCCCATCCCGGTCATCCGCGACGACTGGATGGACGAGCACGCCTCGGCCGCCGCGGAGGTGCGCGCCCAGTCCAGGCGGCGGGACATCGTCGACGAGACCGACGACCGGGGCGGCCACGTGATCTACATGGACCCCTACGCCTGGGACCGCGACTGACCGCGGACGCCCGGCCGGCCGGAGCGCTCCTCGGGGACGGGCGTAAGCCTGTGGGAAGGAGATCGTAAGGGCCTTCCGCCACAGTGGGGTCATCGAAGCGACCGAGTGACAACCCGGAAGGACGAACCCATGCGCAAGCTCAAGCTCCAGGTCCAGACCACCGTCGACGGCTACATGGCCGGACCGAACGGCGAGCTGGACTGGGCGCTGCATTCGTGGACCGACGACATCAACACCTACATCGACGCGCTCAGCAAGTCGGTCGACACCATCGTGCTGGGCCGCAAGCTCGCCGAAGGCTTCATCCCGGCCTGGGAGTCCGGGCCCGAGGGCGAGACCCAGGAGTCCATCGACTGGATGAACAACACGCCCAAGGTCGTCATCTCCAACAGCCTGACCGAGTCGCCCTGGAAGAACGCCGTCGTGGCCGGCGGCGACCTGGAGGAGACCGTGAACCGACTCAAGGCCCAGCCGGGCGGGGATCTGATCGTGTACGGCGGCGGCACGCTCGTGACGAGCCTGATCGCCAAGAACCTGATCGACGAGCTCTACCTGTTCGTCAACCCGACGGCGATCGGCGCCGGGATGCCCGTGTTCCCCGACGCCGGCGCCTACCACCGCCTCACCCTCGTCTCGGCCCAGCCGTTCGACTGCGGGATCACCGCGCTGCACTACCGGCCCAAGCGCTAGGCCGGGTCGCCGAACCGGGGAGGACGGAACCGGGGAGGACAAGGGCATTGGGCACGCTCGGGAGCCGTAAAACGACGCGGAACCGATGACGGACCCTCTGCTGAGAATGGTGCGGGGCCCGGGGGACTGAACAGGGGTACCGCAGATGATCTTCAATCGACGCTTAGCCGGGCTCGGCGTGGCCGGGGCGATGCTGGCATGGTCGCTGTCGGCCACGCTGTCCGGGCCGGCGCAGGCCCTCGCGAGCAGGGCGATCGCCGACTTCAACTTCGACGGATACGACGATCTGGTCGTCGCCTCGCCGCTGGAGGACGTGGGGGGCGTCCAGGAGGCCGGGGTGGTCCGGATCTTCTACGGAGGCAACGACGGGCCTGGCTCCGGCGGGCTCCAGACGATCACCCAGAGCTCGGGGAACCTGGGCAGCGACCCCGAGCCGGGCGACCACTTCGGCGCGGCGATCGCGGTCGGCGACTTCCTGTTCGGCTCCGGCTCCGAGCTGGTGATCGGAGTGCCCGACGAGGACGACGACGAGATCGCCGGAAACCGGACGGACTCGGGGCTCGTCCACATCCTGACGGGCGGCACGGGGGTGCAGCTCAACGTCAACGCCGCGCTCACGCTGAACCAGGCGGGCGCCCAGCTCGGACTGGCCGAGGTCGAGGCCGGGGACCGGTGGGGCGCGGCGCTGGCGGTGGGCCGGGTCGGGCGGTCCGGGTCGGACCTCGCGGTCGGCGCGCCCGGCGAGGACATCCAGGTCGTGGACGCCGGCGCGGTCGACCTGCTGCACTTCGAGAGCAGCCGGTTCGACGGCGTCCGCAGGCTGCACCAGGACGAGACCTTCGTCGAGGGGGAGGCCGCGGCCGGGGACGGCTTCGGCGCGGCCGTCGCCATGGGGAACTTCGACAACGACGCCTTCGACGACGTGGCCGTCGGGGTGCCCGCGAACCAGGCCAACAGCCTCGACCCGGGCGGCGAGGTCAACGTCTTCTACGGCGGCAACCCCCTGGGGTTCGGCGACGACCAGCTCTGGCGGCAGAACATGCTGGCCGGCGGTCGCGAGGCCGAGGACGACTTCGGGGCGAGCCTGGCCGTCGGCAGCTTCGACGGCGGCTCGAGCGACGACCTGGCGATCGGCGTGCCGGGCGAGAACGGCGACGCGGGCGCGGTCGCGGTGGTGTACGGCACGTCGGCCGGGCTGTCGCCGGCCCGCAACCAGCTCTGGCGGCAGGGCGCGGGCGGTCTTTCCGACATGGCGGAGAGCGGCGACCGGTTCGGCGAGGCCCTCGCGGCCGGCAACTACAACGGCGACGGCCAGGACGACCTGGCGATCGGGGTGCCGCGCGAGTCGAACGCCGGCGCCGTCCACGCCATCTACGGCGAGAGCGACGGCCCGCAGTCGCCCGGCCAGCCCGCGCTCGGCTCCGACCACGAGGACTTCTTCGTGCAGGCCTCGGTGGGCGCGACCGGCGAGCAGGGCGACCGGTTCGGGGCGGCGCTGGCCGCCGGGGACTACGACGACAACAACGAGGCCGACCTGAGCATCGGGAACCCGGCCGAGGACGTGGACGGCGCGACGGGCGCCGACCACGGCCAGGTCATCGTCGTCTTCGGCAAGAACCCGCTGATCGGGTTCGGCGGGCTGGACAAGAACGATCACCGCCTCTTCCAGCGCCCGGCGTTCCCGCAGGCCGGCGGCCAGTTCGGCGCCGTGCTCCACTGATGACGGTGGAGTGAGGGGAAGAGAACACGAGGCCTCGTCCATCCACGGGCGAGGCCTTCGCCCTGCCCGGGCACCCACTCCGCCTAGGGCTGGCCCTCGCCGAGGAACCTGAGCACGCCCTCTGGCAGCTTGCGCTCGGTCGCCTTACGGAACTCGGCGAAGCACTCGCCCTGCGAGGAGACCGTGCCGGCGCCCTTCATGCACTCGGAGTAGGCGGAGTACTCGTCCATCAGGTACAGCTGCAGCGCGGAGGCCGTGGCCGAGATGAGCAGGGCCACCGACGACACCGCGATGCCCGCGACGGCCGTGCCGACCGGCCTGCCGTCGGCCTTGAGCTGCGGCACCGCGCGGATCCCCGCGACGACGGCGAACACCGCCAGCACGAGTGCGGCCGGCGGCAGCATGAACGCCATGACGAGCGCCGCGATCGCCAGCCAGATCGCCCTGCGCCCGGCGATCTCGGCGGGCGCGCGGACCGGGATGGTCACTGAGCCTCCTTTTCGTCGCCGGTGACGATAACCGATACCCTGGCTACCCAACCCCACTCACCCATGGAGCGCTGCGTGTCCAAGGCTGGGCGGCTCGTCGTCCTCGTCTCCGGCTCTGGAACCAACCTACAGGCCCTGCTGGATGCGACGGCCGATCCGTCGTACGGCGCAGCCGTCGTGGCCGTGGGCGCCGACCGCGAGGGTATCGAGGGGCTGGCCCGTGCCGAGCGGGCGGGCGTGCCCACGTTCGTGGAGCGGCTGAAGGACCACCCCACCCGCGCCGGCTGGGACGCGGCGCTCGCGGCGCGGATCGCCGAGCACAAGCCCGACCTCGTGGTGTGCGCGGGCTTCATGAAGATCCTGGGCGCCCCGACGCTGGAGGCGTTCCCCGTGGTCAACACCCATCCGGCGCTGCTGCCGTCCTTCCCCGGCGCGCACGGGGTGCGTGACGCGCTCGCCCACGGGGTCAAGGTGACCGGCTGCACGGTGATGCTGGCCGACGCCGGGGTCGACACCGGGCCCATCATCGCCCAGGAGGCCGTGCGGGTCTTCGACGGCGACGACGAGGCGTCCCTGCACGAGCGCATCAAGACCGTCGAGCGAGGACTGCTCGTCGACACCGTGGGCCGCATGGTTCGCGAAGGCTGGACCGTCACCGGGCGCACCGTCCGGATCGGCAAGTGAACACCAGGAGGGCAAGTCAAGTGACCGAGGGTCTTGGCCGCGTCGCCATCCGGCGTGCGCTGATCGCGGTGTACGACAAGACGGGGCTGGAAGAGCTGGCCCGGGCGCTGGAGGCGGCGGGGGTGGAGATCGTCTCCACGGGCGGCACGGCAGCCGCCATCGCCTCCTACGGCGTCCGCGTCACCAAGGTCGAGCAGCTCACCGGGTTCCCGGAGTGCCTCGACGGCCGGGTCAAGACCCTGCACCCGCGCGTGCACGCGGGCCTGCTGGCCGACATGGCCAACCCCGCCCACGTGGCCCAGCTGGAGGAGCTGGAGGTCGAGCCGTTCCAGCTGGTGGCGGTCAACCTCTACCCGTTCAGGGAGACGGTGGCCTCCGGGGCGGCCGCGGCCGAGTGCGTGGAGAAGATCGACATCGGCGGCCCGGCGATGATCCGCGCCGCGGCGAAGAACCACAGCACGTGCGCGGTCGTCGTCGACCCCGCCGACTACTCCCAGGTGATCAAGGCGCTCAACGAAGGCGGCTTCACGCAGGCCGAGCGCCGCCGCCTGGCGGGCCGGGCCTACGCCCACACGGCCGCCTACGACGTGGCGGTGGCGGAGTGGTTCTCGTCTGTCTACACGCGGGAGGAGGACGCCTGGCCCGAGTTCGCGGGCGAGACGTGGACTCTCAAGACCCCGCTGCGTTACGGCGAGAACCCCCACCAGGAGGCGGCCCTCTACACCCAGGGCGAGGGCGGGCTGGCCAACGCCGAGCAGCTGCACGGCAAGGAGATGTCCTACAACAACTACCTCGACGCCGACGCCGCCTGGCGCGCCGCGTGGGACTTCGAGCGGCCCGCCGTCGCGATCATCAAGCACCAGAACCCCTGCGGCATCGCGGTGGGCGCCGACGTGGCCGAGGCGCACCGCAAGGCGCACGAGTGCGACCCGGTCTCCGCCTTCGGCGGCGTGATCGCGGTCAACCGCGAGGTGACCGAGGAGCTGGCCCGGCAGATCGCCGAGGTGTTCACCGAGGTCGTGATCGCCCCGGCGTTCGCCGAGGAGGCGCTGGCCGTTCTCACCCAGAAGAAGAACATCCGGCTGCTGCGCTGCCCGCAGGGCCCGTCGCGGCCGGTGGAGCTCCGCGAGATCGACGGCGGCCTGCTGGTCCAGACCGTCGACAGGGTCGACGCGCCCGGCGACTCGCCGCTGAACTGGGAGCTCAAGGCCGGGGCGCCCGCCTCCCCCGAGGTGCTGGCGGACCTGGGGTTCGCCTGGCGGGCCTGCCGGTCGGTCAAGTCCAACGCCATCCTGCTGGCCTCCGGCGGGGCGACCGTCGGCGTCGGGATGGGCCAGGTCAACCGCGTCGACTCCTGCCGCCTGGCGGTGACCAGGGCGGGCGAGCGGGCCGCCGGGTCGGTGGCCGCCTCCGACGCCTTCTTCCCCTTCGACGACGGGCCCGAGGTGCTCATCGCGGCCGGGGTCAGGGCCATCGTGGAGCCCGGCGGGTCGGTGCGCGACCAGGACGTCATCGCGGCTTGCGAGAAGGCCGGGGTGACGCTCTACTTCACGGGCACCCGGCACTTCTTCCACTGAGCCGCGTGTCAAGTCACACATTCGTGGCGTTTAGGCAAGCTCCCGAAGCTGGCCAAGCACGGTCCGCAGTCCGCTAACCTGTGCCGACGGCCATGACCGCCAGCTTCGGGAGTCCCCTTGCTCGATCAGATCCTGCACGCCTTCGTGACCGTGTCCGCCCTGTCTTCCCACCCGATCATCCTGGTGATCCTGGGCTTCGTGGGAGCCTACCTCGGTGGGAAGCTCGTCGAGATCATCCCGGCCACGCGGAGGATCATCGAGCGTCGTGAGGCGCAGGCGGCCGAGCGGCAGTAGCCGGGGACGAGTCCCAGGCCAGCTTCGCCGCCCCGGCGAGCCCGGCGCGCACCCCCAGCGCGGTCGGGCGCACCTGGACGGCACGGACGAAGCCGAGTCCCGCGAGGTCGTCGATCGCGCGGGACAACGGCCCGAACAGCACCTCGCCCGCTCCGGCGACACCGCCGCCGATGACCACCGTGGTCAGGTCGACGGCCGCCGTGGCGGAGACCACCATCGCGGCCAGCGCCCGCGCGCCCCGCTCGAACGCGGCCACGGCGACCGGATCCCCCGCCCCGGCGTCCCGCGCGAGCGCCCTGCCGTCCGGCACGCCACCGCCCCCAGCGGCCCGCGAAGCGGACGCGGTGTCCCCCGCGCCGGAAGCGGCGGGGGAGCCGGGGCGCCAGCCGTTCTCCAGCGCCCAGCGCACCATGTTCGGCCCGCTGGCATAGCGCTCGACACAGCCGCGCCCGCCGCACGGGCACCGCTCGCCGTACGGGTCGACGCTCATGTGCCCGACGTGCCCCGCGTTGCCGCTCGGGCCGAGGAGCGGGACACCGTCGATGACGAGC
The DNA here is from genome assembly GCF_002093975.1 of Thermoactinospora rubra. Taxonomy (GTDB): domain Bacteria; phylum Actinomycetota; class Actinomycetes; order Streptosporangiales; family Streptosporangiaceae; genus Nonomuraea; species Nonomuraea rubra_A. The sequence goes on along the minus strand of NZ_MSZZ01000023.1, from coordinate 44,596 downwards.
CCGCCCCCGATCCCCGTGGACACCACCACGCCGAGCAGCGCCGCGCTGCCGCGTCCCGCGCCCAGCCAGTGCTCGCCCAGCGCGAAGCACTGCGCGTCGCCGGCCAGCACGGTCGGCAGCCCGGTCAGCTCCCGCACGTGGTCACGCAGCGGGAAGTCCCGCCAGGAGGCGATGTTCACCGGGCTCACCGTGCCCGCCGCCACGTCCAGCGGCCCCGCGCAGCCGATGCCCACCGCCTGCGGCCTGTTCCCCTCGGCGACCCGGCCCACCAGACCGGCGAGCGCGCCGAAGACCTCCCGCTCCGGCGTGGGCGCGGTGCCCGAGCGCAGGATCGCGCCGGATGCGTCGACGAGCGCGGCGGCGAGCTTGGTGCCGCCGATGTCGATGGCCAGAACCGTGCTCGTTGGCGTGCTCATCAGTGCTTGTGGTGGTTGTCGGGCTGACGGGGATCGCCGGGATGCTCCAGTCCCGGCACGAGGTCCACGCGCTCGGCCCGCAGCCGGTCCAGCCACCGCGCGAACCGCCTGCGCCTGGCCGCCTCCACCAGCCCGGCCTCCTCGCCGCCCGGGTGGTCAGCCTCCGGGGCCGGCCGGGCGACCGCGACGTGCCACCCGAGCGCGTCGCGCACCGGCCCCACCAGCCTCCCGTACGGCCCTCGCCGCACCTGTCCGGCGAGGGCCGCGGGCAGCGTGTCGAGTGCGACGGCCCCCAGGTCCTCAAGGTCGTCCTCGTCCACCTCGCCCGGAGGGGAGGCGAACAGCCGATGCCGCACCAGGAACCTCTCCCCGCCCCGGGACGCCGCCGGGACACGCCAGGCCGGCGGCACCTCGGCGTCGGCCGTGACGTGCTCGTACAGCGCCCGCACCCACGGACTGCCGTTGAGCGCGGCGGCGTTGATGGACCCCAGCTCGACGGCCGCGAGCCGGTCCAGCGGCGGCCGTTCGACGGGGGCGAGCCCCAGCGCCCGCGCCTCCTCCTCGCACAGCACCTCGGTCAGGATGACCTGGGTGAGCCAGCGGGCCAGCTGGCGGTCCTCGGCGCTGCCCGGCACGGGGAGCGCGGCGCTCATAGGCCCGTCGCGCAGCTCCCGCAGGCGGCGGTCGAGCGGCGCGCGGGGCACCGGCCGCCCGTTCACCCAGCCGATGACCGGCCCCACGCCGGGCGCGGCGGCCGCCCCGGTCGCGGGCGGGCGCGTGCGCACCGGCTCATGCCCATGCCCATGGCTGTGCCCGTGCCCATGCCCGTGCGTGTGGCTCATCGCGACACCTCCAGCCGGACGACGGGCGCGTACTGACAGCGGCCGAACCACATGACCTTCGCCAGCGCCCACGAGTGCCCGGCGGGCGCGTCGGAGGGCACCTCCACCGGGAAGGACACCTCGGCGGTCTCCCCGGCGCCCACCGTGAAGCCCTGGACGACCGACGGCAGCATCTCCCAGGTGCCCCACGGCGAGGCCAGCTGCGCCTCGCCGCGGATCTCGCCGGAGGTGGTGTTCGCCAGCCGTACGACCAGGCGGGAGCGCTCGCCAGGACGCAGGGACAGCGTGTCGGCGGCGGTCTCCACCACCAGGCCGGTGGCGCGGCCCTCGGCCGCCTTGGTGCCCTGGGCCGCCACGCCGTCCTCGGGCACCGGGCCAGGCACGGGCAGCTCGGGCGCCTCGCCCAGCGCCACGGTCAGCACGTCCTCGACGACCTGGCCGCCCACGGCGGTCCTGGCGGCGACGAAGTGCAGCCCCTGGCCGGGGGTCGGGGTGACGGCGACGGGGAAGCGCACGTGGCCGCCGGGCTCCAGGCGGAAGACCCGCCGCGAGGGGGAGACGGTCCACCCGGCGGGCGCCTCGATCTCGACCACGCCCTCGTGCGGCGCGTCGACCAGGTGCGAGGCCACGACCACCGAGGCCTCGAACGGCTCGCCGGAGGCGACCAGGCCGGGGGAGATCGCGACAGAGACCGGCAGGTACCCCAGCGGAGCCGGGCCCTTGTTGTGGAGCCAGTAGCGGCTGTAGACCGGCTGGGCGGGCTCGCGGGTCGCGCCCAGCTCCTCGCCGGAGCCGGGCAGCGCGGCGGGCGCGAGGTAGGTGGCCACCTGGAAGCCGGACAGCTCCAGGCTGGCCGGGCCGTGCCGCCGCTCCAGCAGGTCGGACGCGACCAGCTCGGCCACCGGCAGCACCGACGAGCGGAGCGAGGCGCGCACGCCCAGCCCCGTGGACTCCACCAGGCGGATCGTCACGCCGTCGCCCGGATCGGCCGACCGGCCGTGCGCGTGCGGGTTGCCGGTGGCCTTGACCGTGCCGAGCAGCACGTCCCGCGCGGGATCCACGCGCAGCAGGGAGTGCGTGGCCGGCAGGTCGCCGCCCGGGCCCTCGACCACGCGGGGCAGCAGCGGGGTGACGTACTCCTGGCCCAGCGCCGGCAGGTTCAGCTCGCGCCAGTCGCCCTCGCCGCCGACCAGGCAATAGCCGAACTCGTGCGTCCAGTGCTGCAGCTGGAAGGCCGACCCGTCGGGGGTGGTACGGCGGGGCGGGTCCAGCCACACCCCGGACGGCCAGCCGGTGCACGAGCGCATGAGCGACAGGTGCAGCGCGCCGGAGGGGTCGACGGCGAAGCCGGGCAGGCCGTAGGTCAGCAGGGCGACCGTGCGGTCCTCCAGCGTCTCCTCGCCCAGCGGGCAGGTGGCCTCGATGCGCGCGTCCGCCAGGTCGGCCACGAGGTCCGCCATCGGCCCCGCCACGACGAGCGCGGGGAGCGCCCGCACGTCGCGCAGGTCGGCGCCGGGCTGCCAGACCTCCTCCAGCGGCTTCTCGGCGGGCACCCACACGCGCCCGGAGGCGGCCAGTTCCTCGGTGAAGGCGTGGTCGACGCGCTCCAGCAGCTCGGCGGCCAGCGGGTTGACCTCGGGGCCGCCGAGGATGATGCGCACGTCGGGCAGGTTGGAGTCGACGTCGAGCCAGCCGTACCGGGAGCCGGGGGCGGAGGAGGTGGTGGCGGTGACGCCGGCCCTGGCCAGCGCCACGACGAGGTCGCGGGCGGCGGGCGCGTCCTGGAGCGTGGGGACGATCACCTCGGCGACGCCGATCGCCCGGCTGCCCGCCTCGCCCAGGTCGACGCGGGCGGTGGCGGACAGGCCGAACCAGGTGTTGGCGGGGTTGTCGAGGGTCCAGGGGTGCTCGGCGGAGTCCACGTCGGGCAGCGCGAAGCCGCGGCCGATCACCGCGCCCGCGACGTCGGAGACGGGCAGCGCGCCGGGGACGCGGGCGGGGAAGCGCACGCGCAGCAGCCGGTCGGCGCCGGTGTAGTCGAGGATCCGGGTGGTGAAGTCGATCCGGTCCGAGCCGGCCCACAGGGTCACGACCTGCTCGTAGGCGACCTCGCCCAGCTCGCCGGTGATGATCAACCGCTGGCCGAGGGGCGAGGTCTCGGCGCGGACCGTCGCGCCGGTCTGGCTGGAGCCGGTCACGTCGCCGTTGGGCATGAGGTGCCAGGGGCCCTCGCCCATGTCGGGGTGCTGGGGGTACTCGCCGTAGAGGCGCAGCTCGTTGCCGGGGCCGGTGAGCAGCTCCCGGCCGGAGGCGAGGTCGAGGACGGAGGCCAGCGTGCCGCCCCTGGCCGGGTCGGCGGTGACGCGCCAGCGCTCGTTCTCGACGGTCAGGCCCTCGGCCGGGGTCCAGCCGGGGGCCTCGCCGTCGACGACGCGGTAGGTGCGCCAGCCCATCGACGGCACCTCGCGGGCCATGAACACCGTGACGCCGTCCTCGGCCAGGCAGGGCACTCCCTCGACGGTCTGGCCGGGGGCCAGCCGTACCCGGACCAGGCCGTCGCGGGCGAAGGACAGCGTGTTGACGACCACGACGCCGCGGCCGTCGGCCGAGACCTGGGCCGTCAGCGCGTCGAGGGCGCGGTCGCGGGCGTCGGCGGCCAGGTCGTAGGCCTCGCGCCAGCCGGTCAGCAGGTCGATGTAGACCTGGTCGGACTCCGAGCCGGTGATCGCGTCGTGGTGGGCGCCGTAGGCCAGCTGCCGCCACACCTTGTCCAGCGCGGCGTGCGGGTAGCGGCCCAGGCCGAGCAGCGCGGCGAAGGCGGCCAGCTTCTCGGCGTCCGTGGCGGCCACCTCGGCGGCCCGCTGGGCCTGCTTGGTGTCGATGTAGGAGACGTCCTTGCCGGTGTAGACGGGGTTCATGTCCCGGGTCTGCGGGCTGAACGCCGAAATCTCGGATCTGACGGCATCGAGAAAGTCTCGCGGCGTTCCGCACACGAATTTCGGCCAGACGTAACGCTCGGCGAAAGTCCGGTGGATGTCGGTGACCCACTTGTTCGGCGGGGTGTAGTCGGTGCCGACCGGCAGCAGGATGCTCTTGGCGGCGGCCACGGGCTTGAGCGCCCGGTAGAGCTCGTAGACGGCCTCGATCGCCTCCTCCAGCGACGCCGAGGAGTCCATCCACCAGCCCGCCGAGTAGTGCGCGGGCATGTAGTGCGTCAGCACGCCCAGCCCCGAGGGCGAGATCCACTCGAACTCGCTGGGGAACTGCATGAGCGTGGCGTCGTTCTTGGCCTGCCTGAAGTTCTTGCTGATCGGGCCCCACTGGTGGAACGGCCCGCGGGCCCAGGCGCTGCCGGTCAGCCCGGCGGCGGCGAGATACCCGGGGAACTGCGGGTCGTGGCCGAAGGCGTCGAGCTGCCAGGCCGTGCGCGGGTCGCCGCCGAGGATGTCGCGCTGGTAGCCGATGCCGTAGACGATGTTGCGTATGGTCGTCTCGGCCCCGGTCAGGTTGGTGTTGGGCTCGTTGTAGGTGCCGCCCATCAGCTCCACGCGGCCCTCGGCCATGAGGCGGCGCAGGTCGGCGCGGCGCTCGGGGTGGGTGTCGAAGAACGGCTTGAGGTAGTCGATCTCGGCGAGCACGAACTTGTAGTCCGGGTCGCGCAGCGCCAGGTCGATGTGCGCCTCGACCAGGGCGAAGGCGTTGCGCTCCCACAGCGGCCGGGTCGTGGCGTCGCCGGAGAGGAACTCCCACGGGCTGGTGTAGGCGGCCTGCGTGTTCCACCACACCGGGTCGTAGTGGAAGTGCGAGACCAGGTACATCGTCCAGCCCGGCTCCTCGGCCGTCACGGTGGTCTCCAGCACCTCGTCGCCCGCGATGACAACGCAGGACACGGCGGTGCCGTACGGCACGCCCACCCGCAGCGGCGCCTCCAGCGTCACGGTCCCCTTCCCGGCCGGCACGGTCACGGGCGCCGCCAATTCCACGCCCTCGCCGCGCACCCGGAGAGGAACCTCCTGCTCGCCCCGCTCGGCGACTACCTTCAGAATCTGGTACGGCTCCGCCTCCGAGCCGGTGAACAGGTCGGTCGACTCGGCGGACAACAGGCGAACGGGCACGGGGACTCCTGACGACGCGGTGACGGCCACCGCAACAGTAGGCCCTCCACCCGCCGATGGCAACGTTGTCATAGACGGTTCAAGGTCATCTGACAGCGGTGTCGCGGTTTCCCGTCCCGGCGCCCGCCATGCCGGGATAACGTTGTCACGTGAACCGTGATCGCCGGCCGACCATGAAGGACGTGGCCGAGGCCGCCGGGGTGGCGCTCAAGACGGTCTCGCGCGTGGTCAACGGCGAGGCCACCGTCGCCCCCGAGACGCTGGACCGCGTCCAGCAGGCCATCCGCACGCTCGGCTACCGGCGCGACGAGGGCGCCCGCCAGCTGCGCCACGGCAGGTCGCAGGCCATCGCCCTGGTCGTGCGCGACATCGCCGACCCGTTCTTCGCCGCCATCGGCCGGGCGGTGGAGACCAGGGCCGAGGAGGACGACCTGGTCGTCATGATCGGCTCCAGCCACGACGACCCCGCCCGCGAGCGCGAGGTCGCCCTCGGCTTCTGCGCCCGCCGCCCCACCGGGCTCATCATCGCGCCCATCGCCAAGCGGCAGGACTACCTGCTGCCCGACATCTCGGCGGGCCTCGCGGTCTGCGCGGTGGACCGCCCGGCCCAGGGCATCCCCTGCGACGCCGTGCTGAGCGACAACGCCGCCGGCGTCAGGATGGCCGTGGAGCACCTGCTCCGGCACGGCCACCGCCGCATCGGCTACCTCGGCGACGACCCGGCCGTCTTCACCGCCCGCGAGCGCGTGGCCGCCTTCCGCGCCACCATGGCCGAGCACGGCGTCCCGGTCGACGAGCACGAGGTACGGCTCGGCGCGCCCGGCCGGGAGTTCGTCGCCGCCGCCCTGCGGACCATGTTCGACCCCTCCGACCCGGTCACCGCGCTGGTCACCGGCAACAACCGGATCACCGCCGAGGTGCTCAGGCACCTGGCCGACGCCCCGCACCGCCCCGCCCTGGTCGCCTTCGACGACCTGGAGCTGGCCGAGCTGCTGCGCCCCGGCCTCACGGTCGTCGCCCAGGACCCCGTGGCCATGGGCGAGGCGGTGATGCGGCTGCTGTCGTCCCGCCTGGCCGACCCCGCCCGCGAGCCGGCCGAGGTGCGCATCCCCGTCCGGCTCATCCCGCGCGGCTCGGGCGAGCTGCGCCCGCGCTGACCCGCCGGCCTCAGTACGGCAGTCCCTTGTCGGCGAAGGCCTTGCGCAGGTACGGCATCTTGAACTTGGGGTAGGCCACCGTCGTCGCGTCGCCGTCGGACGTGTAGCGCATGTCCGGGTTCTTCTGCAGCCAGTCCAGCCAGGCGTGCGAGCAGAACTGCGCGCAGTCGCCCTTGCGTTCCATGGCCTTGATCCGCGGGATGTTCATCGGGTCGAAGGTCACGCTGAACGGCGACTGGCCCGGAGTGTACCCGGCGAGGAAGAGGCCCTTGTGCTCGTAGGAGCCGGCCTTCTGCGCCCACGCCTTCTTGCTGGGGTGGTTGCCGTACGGCAGCGCCAGCGTCACCGGGTCGACGCCGGCCAGCTTCTTGACCTTCCGCTGGATGGAGTCGATCTGCTTGACGACCTCGCGCTGCGGCCTGCCGCGCAGGTTGAGGTGGTCGTGGGTGTGGTTGCCGATGTCGAACCCGTTGTCCTTCAGCCACCTGAGCATCTGGGCCTGCTCCTCGACGGTGGTCTTGCCGAACATGTCGCGGGTGACGTAGAAGGTCGCGACCGGCCGGAAGCCCGGGTTCTGCGCCGCGACCTCACGGAGGATGGCCACGGCGGTGTTCGGCTTGACGGTGCCCAGCTCGTCCAGCGTGAGCTGTGAGGGCGAGGAGTCGTCGAAGGTCAGGACGACGGGATGCTTCCCGGCCGGAATGTCGATCTTGCCGGTGACGTACTCGGCCGCGGTGATCGGGACGTAGCCCTCCCTGGCCAGCCGTTCGAGGTCGGCACGGAACTTCGCCGGCGTGCGGTCGTCGTCCGTATCCGGCTTGTCCACGATCCGGTGGTACATCAGGACCGGGATCTGGCCCAGCTCGTTGGCCTTGACCTTGGCGGCGGCGGCCGCCTTGGCCAGCTTCGCCTGCCGCACCTTCGCCGCCTCGTCCTGCTGGGCGACCGGCTTGACGGCCGGCTGCTGCGAGCCGCATCCGGCCAGCAGAGCGAGCGCTATGACAACCCGCACACGCATGGAAACCCCCCGATTACTCCACGTGCTCGAAGGTGTACCCAACGATGTGCGCTGCCGTACCCAAGAAAACGCAAAAGGGCCGCCCGCGCGGGCGGCCCTTCTCGGGGTGGCGCTCAGGCCATCTTCTTCCTGAGGTTCTCGTCGATCGCGCCGAGGAACTCCTGCGTGGTCAGCCACTTGGTGTCGCCGCCGACCAGCAGCGCGAGGTCCTTGGTCATCTGGCCGCTCTCGACGGTCTCGATGCAGACCTGCTCCAGCTTCTCGGCGAAGTCGACGACCGCCGGGGTGTTGTCGAGCTTGCCGCGGTGGGCCAGGCCGCGCGTCCACGCGAAGATCGAGGCGATCGGGTTGGTGGAGGTCGGCTTGCCCTGCTGGTGCTGGCGGTAGTGGCGGGTCACGGTGCCGTGGGCGGCCTCGGCCTCGACCGTGCGGCCGTCGGGCGTCATGAGCACGGAGGTCATCAGGCCGAGCGAGCCGAAGCCCTGCGCGACGGTGTCGGACTGGACGTCGCCGTCGTAGTTCTTGCACGCCCAGACGTAGCCGCCCTCCCACTTCAGCGCGGCGGCGACCATGTCGTCGATCAGGCGGTGCTCGTAGGTCAGCCCGGCCTTCTCGAAGTCGGCCTTGAACTCGGTCTCGTAGACCTCGGCGAAGATGTCCTTGAAGCGGCCGTCGTAGGCCTTGAGGATGGTGTTCTTCGTCGACATGTACACCGGGTAGTTGCGCGCCAGGCCGTAGCGGAAGGACGCGCGGGCGAAGTCGCGGATCGACTCGTCCAGGTTGTACATGGCCAGGGCCACACCCGGGCCGGGGAACTCGTAGACCTCCAGCTCCATCGGCTCCGAGCCGTCCTTCGGGGTGAAGGTCAGCGTCAGCGTGCCCTCGCCCGGCACCTTGACGTCGGTGGCGCGGTACTGGTCGCCGAAGGCGTGACGGCCGACCACGATGGGCTTGGTCCAGCCGGGCACCAGGCGCGGGATGTTGGAGATGATGATCGGCTCACGGAAGATCACACCGCCGAGGATGTTGCGGATCGTCCCGTTGGGGGACTTCCACATCTTCTTCAGGCCGAACTCCTGGACACGCGCCTCGTCAGGGGTGATGGTGGCGCACTTGACGCCCACGCCGTACTTCCTGATGGCGTTGGCGGCGTCGATGGTGACCTGGTCGTCGGTGGCGTCACGGTGCTCGATGCCGAGGTCGTAGTACTTCAGGTCGACGTCGAGGTAGGGAAGGATCAGCTGGTCCTTGATGAACTGCCAGATGATCCGGGTCATCTCGTCGCCGTCGAGTTCGACGACGGGGCCCTCTACCTTGATCTTGGGCATGCGTGTGGTTCCCCTTCAACGAAATTGTGCAATGAGGCTATCGGACTAGCCGAAGAGCCCGAGAAGGCGCTCCTTGAGCTCGGGGTACTCCAGGAACAGGGCCACCGCCACGAGGCCCAGGCCGAAACCGCCCAAGGTGGCGATGTCGGTCCTGGGCTTGCGGGGGGCCAACAGCCCGCCGTACCCGGCGAAGCGCAGCGCGGCGGCGACGAGCAACACCGACCCCAGGGCGAACGCACCCCACTCCACGTCCACCCAGAAGATCGAGAGCATGGCGAGGGCCGCGCCCGCCAGGATCAGCGGGTACGGCCCCCAGCGCTCATCGTTCGTCAATAGGCTTCCACTTCTGGTCGCGCTCGCCGATGTACTCGCTGTCCGGCCGGATCAGCCTGTTGTCGGCGTGCTGCTCGATGACGTGGGCCGTCCACCCCGACATGCGGCTGACCGAGAACACGGCGGTGAACAGGTCGGTCGGGATGCCGAGGTAGTGGTAGACCGTCGCGGCGTAGAAGTCGACGTTCGGGTACAGGTCCTTGGCCTCGAAGACGACCTCCTCCATTTCCTTGGACATGCGGTAGTAGGTGTCGTCGCCGGAGGCCTCGGCCAGCTCGGCCGACATCTTGCGCAGGTGCGTGGCGCGCGGGTCCTCGGTCTTGTAGACGCGGTGGCCGAAGCCCATGATCTTCTCGCCCGCGGCGAGCTTGTCCCTGACGGTCTGGGCGACCTTGCCGGGCTCGATCGACTCCAGCGTCTTCATGACCTGCTCGTTGGCGCCGCCGTGCAGCGGGCCCTTGAGCGTGCCGATGGCCGCCACGATGGCCGAGTGCATGTCCGACAGCGTCGCGGCGCAGACCCTCGCGGCGAAGGTCGAGGCGTTCATCGTGTGGTCGGCGTGCAGTACCAGGCACTCGTCGAAGATCTCGATGTGGCGCCGCGGCGGCCTGCGGCCGGTGATCTGGAGCAGGAAGTTGCCGGCGATGCTCAGCTCCGGGTCCGGATCCGGTACGGCCGAGCCGGTGCGGGCGTGGTGGTAGCGCGCGACCAGGACGGGTTGCTGGGCGACCAGGCGCGCGGCCTTGCGCAGGTTGGCCTCGGGCGCGATGGAGTCCTTGTCGGGGTCGTCGGCGCCGGCCAGGGAGACCAGCGAGCGCAGCGCCTCCATGGGCTTCTGCTTCTCCGCGATCTCCTCGACGTTCTGGGCGACCAGGGCGCCGAGCTCGCGCCCGTCGTGCAGCTCGGTGTTGTAGTCCGCCAGTTCCTGGCGCGTCGGCAGCTTGCCGCGCTGCAGGAGGTAGGCGGTTTCTTCGAACGTCGCGCGGCCGGCCAGATCGTGGATGTCGTATCCGCGGTAGAAGAGGCGACCGGCCTTTCCGTCGATGTCGCTCAGCGCTGTGGACGCGGCTACGACATCGGCGAGGCCTTTCGTGGGCTTGTCCGCCATGAGTGTTTCCTCCGCTTATCTTCGTCCGAAGTCTACCCGTGAGCAGGGAAAAGGGGTCGCAGAGGTCCAGACCAATTTCAGGCGGGATTCTCCTTACGGCAAAGGCGATTCCCCATCCCTTCGTCTGGGTAAGCCGGAGCTGTAGCAACAGTAACGGCGGGCTACCTGGGGAGGAACTGTCGTGGAGGGGCCCTTCATCCGCATCGAGGACACTGGCGAGGTGGTCCCGTTGCGCCCCGAGGTCACGACGGTCGGCAGGGGCCGGGGTGTGGACATCCGGCTGACCGATCCGAGCGTGTCTCGGCTCCACGCTGAGTTCGTACGCCGCGGACCCTACGTGTACGTCGTTGACCTGGGCCTGTCCCGCAACGGCACGCGCGTGAACGGCAGGCCGATCGCCCGGAGGGTGCTCGACGACGGCGATGTCGTGTCCTTCGGCGCCGCCCGCTGCCGCATCGGCGGCATCCCGCGCGAGGACTTCGTCCCCGAGGTCGAACTCCGCAGGGCCGCGGCTCCCGAGCTCACCAGGCGCGAGGTGGACGTGCTCACCTCGCTGTGCCGTCCGGCGCTGTCGGACGAGGCGTTCGTCGCGCCGGCCACCGCGCGCGAGATCGCCGACGACCTGGTGGTCACCGAGGCCGCCGTCAAGCAGCACCTGCTGCGGCTGTACCAGAAGTTCCGCATCCCGGAGGGCACCAACCGGCGCACCCGCCTGGCCAACGAGGTCGTGGCGCTGGGCCTGGTCAGGCCCACCCCGGTGGTGCCGCCGCAGCGGTCGGCCGGGTCGAGCCAGCAGGAGAGCCAGCCGGCGGGTCGCCGGGCGTCCTGAGGACGACGCGCTCCGGTCCGGCCTCCAGCGGCGCGGGGAGCCGGAGCGGGCCCGCGCCGGGAGTGATCGTGCCCAGCACGCGCGGGCCTGCGGCGCCGGTGCAGCCGGGCACGGTGGCCGGCAGGCCGTGCGCGGTCAGCCAGCCCAGCAACGAGAAGGCGACGGCCTCCTTGACGTCGCGGATCTCGCTGACGACCACCTCGGCGCTCACGCGCTCGCGTAGCATGCGCAGCAACGTGGGGTTGCGCGCGCCGCCGCCCGACACCACGACCAGCTCCAGGTCGTGCCGCCGGATCTCGGCGGCGGCCGTCTCGGCGGTCAGCGCGGTCAGGGTCGCGACCAGGTCTTCCAGCGGGAGATCGGCCTTGACCCGGCCGGCGACGTAGCCGGGCGTGAACAGTTCCTTGCCGGTGGTCTTGGGCGGCTCCCTGCGGTAGTACGGCTCCTTGAGGAGCTCGGCGAGCAGGCCCTCGTCGACCTTCCCCGCCGCCGCGAGCCTGCCGTCCGCGTCGTACGGCGGAGCCGCCGCGTCGATGAGCGCGCATCCCGGGCCGGTGTCGTAGGCGAGGCCGGCGTCGCGCACCGTGAGGTTGGCGATGCCGCCCAGGTTGAGCGCGCCCGCCCGCTCGGGCAGCGTCATCAGGTCGAGGTAGGACACCAACGGCGCGCCCTGCCCGCCCGCCGCCACGTCGCGCGCCCGCAGGTCCGAGACCACCGGCACGCCGGTCCGCTCCGCGATCCAGGCCGGCTGGCCCAGCTGGAGCGTGCCGCGCACCCGGCCGTCCGCCACCCAGTGGTACAGCGTCTGGCCGTGGGAGCAGATCAGGTCCACTGTGCCCGCCGTGGCCGCCGCGCCTGCCACCTCGGCGAAGACCTGGCCGATGAGCGTGTCGAGGGCGCAGACCTCGGCCATGTCGAGCCTGCCGGGCGGGAGCGCCCTGACGATGCGCTCCCGCAGGTCCGGCGGGTAGGGGGTCTCCCCGGCCCGCTCGACCACCCCGGTCAGCACGCCGTCCGCGAGCCGCCAGTCGACGACCGCGTGGTCGACGCCGTCGTGGGAGGTGCCCGAGATCAGGCCGAGGACCCGCATCTAGACGATCACCCGGTGGCCGTTGCTCGGGCGGCTCACGCGGTTGGCCCTGTCCACGGCCAGCGCGTAGTAGTACTGCCCGCGCCTGCCCTCGGGGTCGACCCAGGTGACGTGCCGGTCGCCGGGCACCACGGCCACGAGGTTGGCGGCGTTCTCGAACTGGGCGGCCCGGGCACGCTCGTCGAAGCGGAAGATCGCGAACAGGAAGGGCTCCTTCGGGCCGGTCGCGACCAGCCGTACCCGCACGCCCTCGTCGGTCGTCCTGGCGAGGGCGACCACCGGGCGGTGCGGCTTGGGTCCGGAGGCCAGCCGGGGGAGCACGGGCGCCAGCGCGGGCCTGCCGTAGTGGTCGGCGACGACCGTCGTGACCGAGCCGATCCGGTCGGCGCGCACGTCGCCCGCGCTGAACCAGATGTCGCCGCTCACCTGGGGGTAGTCGCGGTTGAGCGTGAGGTGCTTGGACAGCTCCTTCGGGTCCTGCCACTGCGGCGCGGTCTGCGCGGGGTCGCCCGCCTTGTAGGCCGCCTGGCCGATCCACAGCAGCGTGCCGGTGCCCTGCGCCACGTCCGACCACCAGGGCACGAGCTTGGCGTAGTCGGCGTTGGACTGGCCGATGTACCAGTACAGCTGCGGCGCGATGTAGTCCAGCCAGCCCTTCTTGACCCAGCCGCGGGTGTCGGCGTGCAGGTTGTCGTAGGACTGCCCGCCGGAGGTGTCCGAGCCGAGCGGGTCGGTGGCCTTGTTGCGCCAGATGCCGCTCGGGCTGATGCCCCAGGCGATCTCCGGCTTGGTCTCCAGCACCCGCTGCTGCATCTCCGAGACCATCAGGTCGACGTTGTTGCGCCGCCAGGCGGCCAGGTCGGGGAAGCCCGCGCCGTACTTGGCGAACGCCGCGGCGTCGTCGAAGGCCGTGGTGTTGGTCGGGTAGAAGTAGTCGTCGAAGTGCAGGCCGTCGATGTCGTAGCGGGCGATCGCGTCGAGCATCGCGTCCTGGCAGAACTTGCGCACCTCCGGCAGGCCCGGGTTGTAGTAGAGCCGCCCGCCGAACGCGACGATCCACTCGGGGTGCTTGCGCCCGGGGTGGTCGGGGTGGAGCTTGGCCGGGTCGCCCTGCATCGACACGCGGTAGGGGTTGAACCACGCGTGCAGCGCCAGGCCGCGCTTGTGGGTCTCCTCCACCGCGAAGCCGAGCGGGTCGTAGCCGGGGTCCTGCCCTTGGACGCCGGTGATCCACTGCGACCACGGCTCGTACGGCGAGGGCCAGAAGGCGTCGGCCGTGGGGCGGATCTGCAGGAAGATCGAGTTCAGCTTGCGCTGCTGGGCCAGGTCGAGCCAGGCGAGGTACTCCGCCTTCTGCTGGTCGACCGTGAGGCCGGGCTTGGACGGCCAGTTGATGTTGAGGACCGAGGCGATCCACATGCCGCGCATCTGGTGCAGCGGCGGGACCCACTCGGCGGCCGACGCGGCCGTGGACGCTAACGCGGGGAACGGGACGGCGGTGGCCGCCGCCGTGAGGGCCAGACCGCGCAGGACGGTCCTTCGGGAGGGAGCGCTCATTGCGGGACTCCAGGGGGTGTTGTCATCCAGGGCGACGATGGCAGAAAATTACCTTCCGATCAATATCTGTGAAGGAAACCGTCATGCTCACTGAGGCCCTGACCGTCCTCCAGCCGGGTTTCGACGGCACGACCGCTCCCGACTGGTTGCGCAGGGCCCTGGGCTCGGGACTGGGCGGGGCCGTGCTGTTCGCCAGGAACCTGCCGGGCCCGGCCATCGTGCGCGAGCTGCGGGCGGAGAACCCCGACGTGGTGATCGCCATCGACGAGGAGGGCGGGGTCGTCACCCGCCTGGAGGCCCGGGCCGGCAGCTCCTTCCCCGGCAACTGGGCGCTGGGCGTGGCCGACGACGTCCGCCTGACCGAGCGGGTGGGGCGGCAGATCGGCCAGCTGGTGGGCGAGTCGGACATCACGCTGAACTACGCCCCGACCGTCGACGTCAACGCCGACCCCGCCAACCCGGTCATCGGGATCAGGTCGTTCGGGGCCGACCCGGAGCTGGTCGCGCGGCATGCCGCCGCCTGGGTGCGCGGGCACCAGAGCGCCGGGGTGGCGGCGTGCGCCAAGCACTTCCCCGGGCACGGGGACACCGTCACCGACTCGCACCTGGCCCTGCCGACCGTCCACGCCTCGCTCGACCTGCTGGACGAGCGAGACCTGCGCCCGTTCCGGGCGGCGATCGAGGCCGGGGTGCGGGCCGTCATGGCCGGGCACCTGCTGGTCCCGGCGCTCGACGAGACCATGCCCGCCTCGCTCAGCGCGGCGGCCTACGACCTGCTGCGCACGTCGATGAGGTTCGACGGGCTCGTGGTGACCGACGCCATCGAGATGAAGGCGGTGGCCGCGCAGTACCCCCTCGGCGAGATCGCGGTGCGCGCCCTGGCCGCCGGGGCGGACGCGGTGTGCGTGGGCATCGTCGACGAGGCGGGGCTGTACGGGCTGCGAGACGCCGTCGTCGAGGCCGTCCGCTCGGGACGGCTGCCCGAGGAGCGGCTGGCGGAGGCCGCCGCCCGGGTGCGGACCCTGGCCGAGTGGTACGGCAAGCAGGACCGCACGCGCGTGGCGGACCCGGACGCCGGGACGGAGGCGGCCCGGGCGGCGCTCACGGTCGTGGGCGACGCGCGGCTCACCGCGCCCCCGCTGGTCGTGGAGCTCAACCCGCGGCTGAACGCGGCCGTCGACCCGGCCACGCCGACCGGGCTGACCGCGGTGCTGTCGGACCGGCTGCCCGGCACCTCCCACGTGCGCGTCGCCATGGGGGAGGAGCTGCCGGCCTTCGGCGAGCGGCCCGTGGTGCTGGTCGTGCACGACGCCTCGCGGCACGCCTGGGTACGGCAGGCGCTGGAGCAGGCCGTGTCCCGGCGGCCGGACGTCATCGTCGTGGAGACCGGGATCCCGGACCGGCCCATGGGCGCCGCCTACGTCGCGACGCACGGGATCTCGCGGGTGTCGGCGCAGGCGGCGGTCGACCGGCTGCTCGCCGCATGAAGGCCCTGGGCGACGGCACCAACCCGATCGCCGCGGCGCGCGCCGTCCTGCCCTCGCTGACGCCCGCCGCGCAGGCCATCGTGAAGATCATCATCGCGGACCCGGGCGTCGTGGTGCGCAGCACCATCACCGAGTTCAGCGCCCTGGCCGGGACGAGCGAGGCGACGATCGTCCGCACCGCCCGGGCGCTGGGCTACTCCGGCTACTCGCAGCTGCGCTTCGCGCTCGCCGCCGCCGTCGCGCGCGAGCAGCCCGAGCGGCTCGTCCCCGGCGACCTCGGCCCCGACGACCCGCTCACCGACGTCATCGCCAAGGTCACGCGCGCCGAGTCCGACGCCATCGCCGACACCGCCGCCCAGCTGGACCCCGGCCTGCTGGGCTCGGTCGTCGCCGCGCTCGCCGCCGCGCGCCGGGTCGAGGTGTACGGCGTGGGCACCTCCGGCCTGGTCTCGGCCGACCTGGCGCAGAAGCTCATGCGCATCGGGCTGTCCAGCCGCGCCTACAGCGACGCCCACCTGGCCTCCACGAGCGCGGCGCTGCTGGGCGCCGGCGACGTCGTCGTGGCGGTCAGCTACAGCGGCGAGACGCCCGACGTGCTCTTCCCCGCCGCCACCGCCAAGGAAGCCGGCGCGCTGGTGGTGGCCATCACCAACAACCCGCGCTCCTCCCTCGCCGTCCTGTCGCACCACGCGCTCATCTCGGCGGGCCGCGAGACGTCCTTCCGCCCGGGCGCGCTGGCCAGCCGCATCAGCCAGCTGCTCATCGTGGACTGCCTGTTCGTGGGGCTGGCGCAACGCACCTACGCCACCGCCGAGGCCGCCCTCCGCGCCACCCGCGAGGCCCTGGACTCCTTCCGCACCCGCTAGCGAGGGCCGGGCCCGCTCTTCGCCGACCTCGACCGGCGGGTGTCACCTCAGGGTGGCGAACCTGATGCCAGCCGCGTGGAGGCGCCTGATCAGCGGCTCGCCCATGGCTGAGGCGGTGGTCAGCTGGCCGGCGGCCCGCGGGGTGTCGTCCAGGGCGAGGCACAGCGCCGACTCCGCGAGCATCTTGGCCGTCTCGTCGTAGCCGGGGTCGCCGCCCGACACCCGCGTGATCACGCGCCTGCCGCCGCCCTCGCCGACGAAGGTGGCCTGGAACCAGTTGCGCGCCCGCCGCTGCGGCGAGGGGCCCTCGCCGGGCGGGAGGCGGTTCATGAGCATGCGGCGCGCGGGCGGTACCTGGGCCAGGACCGTCACGGCCGCGGCGGCGGACGCCGCGGCGACGGCGGCGGGCAGGGGACCGGCCGCGTAGTACTGGCGGTAGGCGAAGTCGGGGCCGTAGCGGTCGAGCAGCCGCGCCGACCGGCCCACCACCAGGCAGTCGATGCTCGGCATCGGCAGCGCCCAGCCGCCGGCGTACCGCAGCACGCCGGGCCGGGAGCTGACCCGCCTGCCCGGCGGCCGCGGCTCGGCGCGCCGCCGCCGGAGGGCCGCCTCCACCAGTTGCCGGGGCCGCGACAGGATCGTCAGCGCCGAGGCCAGCGTGCCACCGGAGGCCCGCATGTCGCCGCGCAGGAACCCGCTCACGCGCAGCGGCACGCCCTCGGGCAGCTGGTTGACGGTGTGGAGGACGCCCAGGTCCCAGGGGATGGAGTCGAAGCCGCAGGCATGCACGATCTTGGCGCCCGACCGCCGGGCGACCGCGTCGTAGCGGACGTACACGCGGTCGAAGAACTCCGGCTCGCCGGTCAGGTCGAGGTAGTGCGTCCCGGTCTCGGCGCAGGCCCTCACCAGCGGCTCGCCGTAGGTGACGTACGGCCCGACGGTGGTGGCCACGATCCGCGCCTGCTCGGCCAGCGCGCGCGGCCGCTCGGCGTCGGCCACGAGGACCGGCGCGTCCAGCCCGAGCGCCTCCAGCTTGGCCGGGTCGCGCCCGGCGAGCGCCCAGCTCACGCCGGGCGGGGCCGCCTTGGCGAGGTACTCGGCGACCAGCCTGCCGGTGAACCCGGTGGCGCCGAAGAGCACGATGTCGTACACCCTGCCAGAATGTCATTCTGCCGGCGCGAAAGGAAACGGGGGCGTCCCGGCGGGCACGTGTCCCCGCCCGTGGGCGGATGCGGCGGGGAAGTATGATCGGGGAATTGGCTCGGGGCGGGGACGCCGGCGTTTCAACTCGCTTCTGAACTGTGACGTCACGAGGAGTTAACGGATGCCTGGAGGGAATCTCGGCGTCGTAAAGTTTGGCTCGTCAGGCTTGTGCTTACGTGGGGATGACGAATGCCGCATATCGCGCCTTTGGCGGGGAGCGATCCTCGGCAGCTGGGATCGTTCCGGCTGACGGGGCGCATCGGGGAGGGCGGTCAGGGCGTCGTCTACCTGGGGGAGAACGAGCAGGGCGAGAAGGCGGCGATCAAGCTCCTGCACATCAAGTTCAGCGGCGATTCCATCGCCAGGTCGCGCTTCGCCCGCGAGCTCAAGGCCGCCCAACGGGTGGCGTCGTTTTGCACGGCGCGCGTGCTCGAAGCCGACCTCGAAGGGGACACGCCGTACATCGCGAGCGAATACATCGAAGGCCGCTCGTTGCGCGAGATCGTCGACACCGACGGGCCGCTGCGGGGGACGGCGCTCGACAGGCTGGCCATCGGGACGGCGACCGCGCTCACGGCCATCCACCACGCCTCGATCGTGCACCGCGACTTCAAGCCCGACAACGTGCTGATAGCGGCCGACGGGCCGAGGGTGGTGGACTTCGGCATCGCCAGGATCATCGACTCCACCGGGACGATCACCAGCCGCGCGATCGGCACGCCGGCCTACATGGCGCCCGAGCAGATCTCCGGCGACGAGGTGGGGCCGTACACCGACGTGTTCGCGTGGGGCGCGACCATCGCGTTCGCGGCCACCGGCAAGACCGTCTTCGAGGGCACCTCGATCGCGGTCGTGCTGAACCGCATCCTCAACCACGAGGTCGACGTCAGCGTGATGCACGAGCCGCTGCGCGGCACGGTGCAGGCGGCGCTGTCCAAGGAGCCCGACAGGCGGCCCACGGCCGACCAGATCCTGCTGCGGCTGCTCGGCCAGCCGGATTCGGCGGGGGCGTCCACGGCGCTGCTGAGCCAGGGAGCCGAGCTGGCCGGCGACGACACCTCGCCGATCCCCCGGCAGCGGGTGACGGTGGCCGGGCGGACCGGGCAGCAGCCGTCCGGGCCGCTCACCCAGCCGGCCGTCCACCACGGCCAGCCGGGGGCCGGCCAGTCAGGGATCACCCAGCAGGGAGCCGGCGAGCCGGGAGGCGGCCAGCAGGGGGTCAGCCAGACCCTTCAGGCGGCTCCCGGGCGAGCCCAGGCGCCTTCCTCCGGTTCCTCCGGCCCGGTCCGGGCGCCTTCCGGGCCGTTCCAGGCGCCCCCCGCACCCCCCGCGCCTCCCGCCGAGCCGCCGCGCCGCCGTACCGGACCCTGGATCGGCCTCGGCCTGGCGGTGGTGCTGATCGTGGCGGCGGTGGCCGCGCTCGCCTGGCGGGGCGTGCTGCCGCTCCCGTGGGGCGCCGATCCGTCGGTGGATCCCACGCCGGAGGAGTCGCCCGGGACGTTCACCTCGCTGGTGGACAAGGTGGCCAAGACCGGCAAGATCGTGATCGGCGTGAAGGGCGACCTGCCCAACATCGGCCTGGAGAGCCCCGCCAACCGGTTCACCGGCTTCGAGGTGGAGCTCGGCCGCCGGATCGCCCGCGGCCTCGGCGCGGACCCCGACGGGATCACCTTCGTGCGCGTCTACCGCGACACCCGCGACGACGTGCTGATCAATGGTGAGGTGGACCTGGTCCTGGCGACCTACACGATGGACGACGGCGACGTGCAGTTCGCCGGGCCGTACTACCTCGCCCACCAGGACGTGCTGGTGCGCGAGGGGGAGGGCATCGAGAAGCTGGCCGACCTCGCGGGCAAGAGCCTGTGCGCGCCCCAGAGCCCGTCGGTGGGCAACGTGCAGCGCCGGGTGCCGGAGGTCAAGCTGGTGCGCGCCTCCGACTACGGCGAGTGCATGAACATGCTGAGCGCCGGCACGGTCGACGCGATCCCGGGCGAGGACCTCATCCTGGCCGGCTTCGCCCAGCGTGCGCTCGCCCTCCACCGCGTGCTGGGCGCCAAGCTCACCAACGAGCGGTACGCCGTGGGCATCAAGAAGGGCGACGTGCGGGCGTGCAAGGCGGTCACCGGGATCCTGGCCGAGCTGTGGCGCGACCGGACGATGGCCAAGCTGCTCAAGCAGTACTTCGGCAAGGTGAGCTTCAAGCCCGAGCTGAAGCAGCCCGCCGCCGCGGCGTGCGGCTGACCCCTCCGGGCGGGGCGCAACGGGGAGCGGTAACATCCACAGGTCGTCACCAACGAATCGATCCGCGAGTGAGGGGAAGGCCATGGCCCCCGTCAAGGTAACCGTCACCGGAGCCGCCGGGCAGATCGGCTATGCGCTCCTGTTCCGCATCGCCTCGGGGCAGCTGCTCGGTGCCGACGTCCCGGTCAAGCTGAGCCTCCTGGAGATCCCGCAGGCCGTGAAGGCCGCCGAGGGCACGGCCATGGAGCTGGAAGACTGTGCCTTCCCGCTGCTGTCCGGCATCGAGATCACCGACGACCCCAACGTCGCCTTCAACGGCGCCAACGTCGCCCTGCTGGTCGGCGCGATGCCGCGCAAGGCCGGCATGGAGCGCGGCGACCTGCTGTCGGCCAACGGCGGCATCTTCAAGCCGCAGGGCAGGGCGATCAACGACCACGCGGCCGACGACATCCGCGTGCTGGTCGTGGGCAACCCGGCCAACACCAACGCGCTCATCGCGCAGCGCAACGCGCCCGACGTCCCGGCCGACCGCTTCACCGCGATGACCCGCCTCGACCACAACCGGGCGATCTCCCAGCTGGCCGCCAAGCTGCAGGTGCCGGTCACCGACATCAAGCACATGACCATCTGGGGCAACCACTCCTCGACGCAGTACCCCGACCTGTACCACTGCGAGGTGGGCGGCAAGGTCGCGGCCGAGCTGGTCGACGAGGCGTGGCTGCGCGAGACCTTCATCCCGACCGTCGCCAAGCGGGGCGCGGCCATCATCGAGGCCCGCGGCGCCTCCTCGGCGGCCTCCGCGGCGAACGCGGCGATCGACCACGTCTACGACTGGGTCAACGGCACGGAGTGGACCTCGGTGGCGCTGCCGTCCGACGGCTCGTACGGCGTGCCGGAGGGGCTGGTGTCGTCGTTCCCGTGCCGGTCGGTCAACGGCAAGTGGGAGATCATCCAGGGCCTGGAGATCGACGCCTTCTCGCGGGAGCGCATCGACGCCTCCGTCGCCGAACTCATGGAGGAGCGCGACGCGGTTCGCGAGCTGGGGCTCATCTGACGGTCGCCCCATCGGGGCTCGTCGGGCGCGTTTCGCCGACGTCCCCTCTTGCCGTCGCGCGGCTCCCCGCCTCTGGGGTGCGGGACCAGGGGGAGAAAAATGGTCGTGGTGCGGGGCCGGGGAGTGCCCGGGCGGGTGGTTCCCCGGTTTTGGGGATGTCAAACAGGTTTTGATCGTCGGGCGAAGCGTGTCGAGTGGGCATCAGGCCAGGTCACCGCGTTGAATAGGGGCCCATGGGGTCGTTCCCGGCGAGGGTGTTCGCCGGTCTGCTTGGTGTCGTTGTCTGTACGGTTCCCCCGGCGGTGTGTGCCGACGTGTGGGGTGCGGCGGACCTGTCCGTGAGGGTGGTTCCCCGCCCCGCGATCGCGCAGCCGGGGCAGCGCATCGTCTACCGCGTGCGGGTGACCAACGCCGGGCCCGGTGACGCGGTGCTGCCGGTGTTGAGGGTCAGGATGCCCGCCGAGGTGAAGGTCGTCTACGTCGACGTGGCCGACTGCCGTCCGGGCGGGTCGGCCTCCGAGATCGTGTGCGCCTCGCCGACGGACGTGCTCGCCGGCGGCACGGGCCGGGTGACCATCGTGGGGATCGTCCGCCCGGGCGCCCGCGGCCCGCTGCGGGCGACCGCGAACCTGACGTCCGAGGTCGTCGACGGCGACGAGGCCGACAACACCGACGTGGTGACGACGCGCGTCGACGAGGGTGCCGACCTGGGCGTACGGCTGCGCGCCGCCGGGCGGCACGCCCTGTCCGCGCACGTGCGCAACCGGGGGCCGCGTGCCGTACGGGACGCGGTCCTGTCCTTCACCAGCGGGGCGGCGCGCAGGCTGTCGGTGCACGGGGCGCACTGCCGGCGGCGGGCCGGGCAGCTGGTGTGCCGGCTGGGCGCGGTGCGGTCAGGGGAGCGGGTACGGCTGGACGTGGCCCTGCGGCGCGGGGCGGTCGCGAGCGCGCTGAAGGCCGAGGTGCACTCCGCCAGGCTCGGCGACCGCCACCCGGCCGACAACGTCGCCCGGCTGCGTTAGCGAGCGCGGGACGTCGGGCAGGGCGACGGGGCGGGGGCGGCCGGGGCGGTCGTGGTCGTCGCGAACACCACCCCGGCGGCGGCCAGCAGGCTGCCGATCACGATGAGAACACCGAAGATCAGCTTCGTGACCCTAGGTGAAAAGCTCCTCACGTTTCGGTATCAAACCATACCCAGGCCGGTCATTTCCCGGAAAGCGCGGCGAAGGCGTCCTCGACCATGTCCCTGAGCGCCGCGCGCTCGGGCTTCCAGCCGAGCTCCCGCTGGATCCTCTCCGAGGAGGCCACGAGGATCGCGGGGTCGCCGGGGCGGCGCGGTCCGACCTTGACCGGGATCGGGTGGCCGGTGACCTCCCGGCACACCTCGATGACCTCCTTGACCGAGAAGCCCGCCCCGTTGCCCAGGTTGTAGACCTTGTGCTCGCCGGGCGCGCACGCCTCCAGCGCCAGCAGGTGGGCCCGGGCCAGGTCGGCCACGTGGATGTAGTCGCGCACGCAGGTGCCGTCGGGCGTGGGGTAGTCGGTGCCGAAGACGCTCACCTCGTCGCGCTCGCCGGTGGCCACCTTCAGCACGTTGGGGATCAGGTGCGTCTCGATCGCGTGCCGCTCGCGGTAGGGGCCGTAGGCGCCCGCGACGTTGAAGTAGCGCAGGCTCACCGCTCCCAGGCCGTGCAGGCCGGCGTAGGCGGTCAGGGCGGTGTCGACGGCCAGCTTGGAGGCGCCGTAGGGGTTGGTGGGGCGGGTGGGCGCGTCCTCGGTGATCGGGGTGCGCTCCGGCTCGCCGTACGTCGCGGCGGTGGAGGAGAACACGATCTTGTTGACGCCCTCCCTGCGCATCGCGTCGAGCAGCGCCAGCGTGCCGCCGAGATTGTGCGACCAGTACAGGCCGGGCTTCTCGACCGACTCGCCCACCAGCGACTTGGCGGCGAAGTGCAGGACCGCCTCGACGCCGTCGAGCGGCGGGTCGGCGATGGAGCCCTCGACGAAGCGGGCGCCCGGCGGGACGGCGTCGCGGTGCCCGGTGGACAGGTCGTCGAGCACGGTCACCTCGTGACCCGCCTCGAGTAGCTGGGCGGCCACGACGCTGCCGATGTACCCGGCGCCTCCGGTGACCAGAAGTCTCATGTTCACCTCTGTTGGAATAAGTTTGAATTTGTAGGGCTGCCTTCAGCATACGCCGCCCGAGTACGCTGGCAGCGCCGTGAACGAGCTCGTCGCCAACATCGCCATCGTCCTGCTGTTCATTCTGGTGGGCGGATACTTCGCCGCGGCCGAGATGGCGATGGTGTCGCTGAGGGAGAGCCAGGTCCGCAAGCTGAGCGGGCACGGCCGGCGTGGCGGGCGTGTCGCCAAGCTCGCGCGCGACCCCAACCGGTTCCTGTCCGCCGTGCAGATCGGCGTGACGGTCGCCACGATGCTGTCGGCCGCCTTCGGCGCGGACCGGCTGGCCCGCCAGCTGGTGCCGGTGCTCGAGGGGTGGAACGTCCCGGTGGCCGTCGCGCCGCCGCTGGCCCTGGTGCTCGTCACGCTGGCGATCTCCTACGTCTCGCTCGTGCTCGGCGAGCTCGCGCCCAAGCGGCTGGCCAGGCAGCGGGCGGAGGGGTTCGCGCTGTTCGTCGCGCCGTTCCTGGACTGGATCGCGACGCTGTCGCGTCCGGTCATCTGGGCGCTGTCGAAGTCGACCGACGGGGTGGTGCGGCTGCTGGGCGGCAACCCCGATGCCGACCGGGAGCAGATGACCACCGAGGAGCTGCGCGACATGGTGGTCGGGCACGCCGAGCTCACCGCCGACGAGCGGAACCTGATCGCGGAGGTCTTCGCGGCGGGCAAGCGGCAGGTGCGCGAGGTCATGCTGCCGCGGACCGAGGTGGAGTTCATGGAGGCCGACACGCCGCTGGCCGAGGCCGCCGTGCTGGCCGCCGCGATGCCGCATTCCCGCTTCCCGGTGTACCGGGAGTCCTACGATGAGATCTTGGGATTCGTCCATGTCCGCGACCTCCTGGACCCGGTGCTGACCGGGCGGCTGGAGCCCATCCACGAGGTGGTGCCGATCCGGCCGGTCAAGTTCGTCCCGGCCTCCAAACGGATCCTCACCACGCTGTCGGAGATGCGCGACGAGGGGCACCACCTGGCGATCGTGGTCGACGAGTACGGCGGGACCGCGGGGATCGTGACCCTGGAGGACCTCGTCGAGGAGCTGATCGGCGACATCAGGGACGAGTACGACGTCGAGGGCGACACCGTCGTCCTGCCGGCCGGGGAGATCGAGGTCGACGGGCTGACCAACCTCACCGACTTCCACGCCGAGACCGGGATCCGGCTGCCGGACGGGCCCTACGAGACCGTGGGCGGCTTCGTCATGGCGCGGCTGGGGCACGTCGCGTCGGTGGGGGAGCGGGTGGAGATCCCCGGCTTCGAGATGACCGTGACCGAGATGGACGGACGCCGGATCGCCCGCGTCCACGTGAAGCGACGCGCGGTGATCGAGTCGCACCCCGAGCCGGATTCCTGACACAATCTTCAGCTATGGCCAGACCTCGTGTTCTCTCCGGCATCCAGCCCACCGCGGACTCCTTCCACCTGGGCAACTACCTGGGTGCCGTCCGTCAGTGGGTGGCCTTGCAGGAGACGCACGACGCCTTCTACTGCGTGGTCGACCTGCACGCCATCACCGTGCCCACCGATCCGGCCGACCTGCGCCGCCGCACCCGGGTGGCCGCCGCGCAGCTGTTCGCGTGCGGGCTGGACCCGGAGCGGTCCACCGTCTTCGTCCAGTCGCACGTGCGCGAGCACACCGAGCTGGCCTGGGTGCTCATCTGCCAGACGGGCATGGGCGAGGCCGCGCGCATGACGCAGTTCAAGGACAAGGCGGCCAAGTACGGCGAGAGCTCGGCCAGCGTCGGGCTGTTCACCTATCCGATCCTGCAGGCCGCCGACATCCTGCTCTACCAGGCCAACCGGGTGCCGGTGGGGGCCGACCAGAAGCAGCACCTGGAGCTCACGCGCGACCTGGCCCAGCGGTTCAACCACCGCTTCGGCGAGACCTTCACGCTGCCCGAGCCGTACATCCCCAAGGACGTCGAGAAGATCACCGACTTGCAGGACCCGACGGCCAAGATGTCGAAGTCCTCGTCGTCTCCGGCGGGCATCCTCGACGTGCTGGAGCAGCCCGCGGCGCTGCGGAAGAAGATCATGCGGGCGGTCACCGACACGGGCGCCGAGGTGCTCTTCGACGAGGAGAACAAGCCCGGCATCTCCAACCTCCTGCGCATCCAGTCGGCGCTGACCGGCGTGCCGATCCCCGAGCTCGTCGCCCGCTACGAGGGGCAGGGGTACGGGACGTTCAAGAAGGACGTCGCCGAGGTCGTCATCGAGGCGTTCGCACCCATCCGCGAGCGGACCGAGAAGCTGCTGGCCAACGAGGCGGAGCTGGACCGCCTGCTGGCCGTGGGCGCCGCCCGCGCCCGTGCGGTGGCGCAGGAGACCATGGCCCAGGTCCGCGACCGGGTCGGCTTCCTGGGCGTCTGACGCTTCCTGGCGTCTGACTTTTCCCGAGCGTCAGCGGAACCGCCGCCTGCCCAGCGCCGCGAGCACGGGGCGCAGGGCGTCGGCGGCCTGCCGTACCGTCTCCTCGGGGATCCCCGCGACCACCGCGTCGTGCGCGCGCACGGACACGTCGAGGGCCTTGACCGCCACGCGGCGGCCCTCGTCGGTGAGCTGCACCCAGCGGCTGCGGGCGTCCTCGGGGTTGTCCTCGCGCTCGACGTAGCCCGCGGCCGCCAGGCGCTGCAGGACGTTGCTGGTGCCCCCGGAGGTGAGGAACAGCGACTTGCTCAGCTCGCTGGGCTTCATCCGGTACGGCGGGCCGGACCGGTGCAGCGCCGCGAGCACGTCGAACTCGGCATACGTCAGCCCCAGGTCGGCCAGCCCGGCGCGGAGGGCGTCGTGGAAGACGGCGCCGATCCGGGAGATCCGCTTGCTGAGCTCCAGGGCCGCGATCGTGGGAGCGGGCAGCCCGCTCCACCCCGTCACCAGCGCGTCGACCTCGTCTCGCTCCTCCACGGCTCCAGGGTAATCGCCCGCACATTGCTTTAGGAAAAGCTTTCTCTTAAGCTTGCTGCCATGTTGATCAGAAACGGCATCGTCGTGGATGTGGAAAGCGGCGCGAGCGAGCGGGCCGACGTGCTCGTCGAGGACGGCGTCATCGCGGCGGTGGGGGCCGGCCTCGACGCGCCCCGGACGGGAGAGGTCGTCGACGCGACCGGGATGATCGTGCTGCCCGGGTTCGTCGACACGCACCGGCACACCTGGCAGGCGGACCTGCGCGGCATCCTGCCCACCGGCACCCTGGAGGAGTACGTCCGGCGCGTGCTGGGCGAGGCGGCCTCCCGCTACGGCCCGCAGGAGGTGCACTCCGGCACGCTGAGCGGCGCCCGGGAGTGCCTGGAGTCCGGCATCACCACGCTCCTGGACTGGACGCAGCTGCACCCCACGCCCGAGCACAGCGACGCGGCCCTCGACGCGCTGGGGCAGTCCGGGATCCGCGCGGTCTTCGCCTACCCGCCCGGCGACGCGGCCGAGGCCGCACGGCTCCGCGACCGGACGGGCGGGCTGGTCACCATGGCGGCCGCGGCCCTCGGACCGGACTTCGCCGGAGAGGAGGAGGCGGCGCGCGAGGTGCGGGTCGCCCTCGACCTCGACCTGCCGGTCAGCGTGCACCTGCGCGGCGACGCGGGCCTGGAGCTGTTCGAGCCGGTCGCCTCACGCACCACCTACATCCACGGCGTGCGGATGACCGAGGACGGCTTCAAGCGGATCGCCGACACCGGCGGAGCCCTGTCCCTGTCGCCCTTCAGCGAGGTCAAGCTGCGCATGGGCACCCCTCCGGTGGCCCGCGCGCGTGCCGCCGGAGTGCGCACGGCGCTCGGCGGCGACTCCGTCACCTGCGGACCGGGCGACATGTTCAGCCTGATGCGCGGCCTGTACCTCATGGATCCGGCGCTCACGCCGATCGACGTGCTGCGGATGGCCACGATCGAGGGCGCGCGGACGGTGGGCCTGGGGGAGGTCGCCGGTTCCGTACGGCAAGGCAAGCAGGCCGACCTCGTCCTGCTCAGGATCGACCGCCCGGGCGAGGACCCCGTCACCACGGTCGTGCTGGACGCCGACCGCCGCGCGGTGGACACCGTGCTGGTCGCGGGAGAGGTGGTCAAGCGCGCGGGCGCGGCATAGCAGGCCGCCGACCTGGGCAGTGGTGAACGCATGACGAGCCTGACGGAGCGCGTGGCCGCGATGCGGGCACGCGGGCGCGCCCTGGTGGAGGCCTGGCGGGTGCGGTGGCCGTGGCTCGACCACCTCATCAGGACCGTCCAGCGCTACCAGCTCGTCTTCGGCGACCGGCTCGCGGGCGCGGTGACGTACTTCGCCTTCCTGTCGTTCTTCCCGCTGATCGTGCTGGCCTTCTCCGTGTTCGGGTTCGTCCTGACCGGCAACGCCCAGCTGGAGCACGCGCTCGACACGGCGATCAAGGAACAGCTGCCCGGCCTGGCCGACAAGCTCAACATCGACGCCATCAAGCAGGCCAGGACCGGGGCCGGGATCATCGGCCTGGCCGGTCTGCTCTACGCCGGGCTGGGCGCGCTCGACGCGCTGCGCGGGGCGCTGCGCCAGATCGCCATGACCACCACGCCGCCGCTGAACTTCCTGCTGGCCAAGCTGCGCGACCTGGCCGCCCTGCTGCTGATCGGCGTCACGCTGCTGTTCTCCTCGCTGGCCAGCGGGTTCGCCACGGCCGCCTCCCGGACGGTGGCGGACTTCCTCGGCCTGAGCGCCATCCCGGTGTGGCTGGTCGGCGTGCTGGTCAGCGGGCTGGCCGACTGGGTGATGTTCATGATCGTACTGGGCTGGGAAGGCAAGATCGAGCAGCCCTTCCGCGTCGTGGCCAGGGGCGCGCTGCTCGGCGCGATCGGCTTCCAGGCGCTCAAGCAGCTGGCCACGCTGCTGCTGAGCGGCACGCTGAACAACCCGGTCTACGGCGCCTTCGCCGTCATCGTCGGCCTGCTGGTGTGGATCAACTTCTCGGCCCGGCTCACGCTCTACGTCGCCGCGTGGACGGCCACGGCCGGGCTGTCCCCGCCGCCCGCGCCCACCCCGATGCCGTCGTCCGGCGGGACGGGCCGGCTCGGCGCGGTCCCGGAACCGAAGTCAGAGGCGTGAGCCCGACCGGCGGCGCCGGCGCATGCCGTACAGCAGCCATACCATCCCGAACAGCAGCCCGCCGCCGATGACGACGCCGCCCACCAGCCGGGCGTCGGGGCCGCCGGAGCCCGCGGCGGAGTCCCGGAGCGGCGCCTGCGCGACCGGAGCGACCGGCTGCGCGGAGGAGGATGCGGACGACTGGGGGAACGGCGATGCGGCGGGCTGGTCGGGAAGCGGGTCGACCAGCCGGCCGACGGGAGCGGCCTTGCCGCTGACGGCGAAGCCCCAGTCGAGCAGGTCGGCGACCTCGTCCCAGAAGTAGCCGTCGTGCCGCATGATGGTCACGATGATCGTCTTGCCGTTCCTGGTGGCCGCGCCCACGAAGCTGCCCTGGGCCTTGGAGGTCCAGCCGTTCTTGACGCCGATCATGCCCTTGTAGCGCCACAGCAGCTTGTTGTGGTTGGCGATCTCGTACCACTTCTTGGGCGCGGGGAAGCGGGCGGTCTTCGTGCTGATATAGCGGCGGAAATCGGGATTTTTCAGACCCTCGCGGGCGATGAGGGCCAAATCGTAGGCCGAGCTGCTCTGCCCGGGCTTGTCCAGCCCGCTGGGCGTCTTGGCCACGGTGTCGTACGCCTGCAGCCGCCTGGCCACGGCGTTCATGTCCCGCAGGGTCGTCGCGAGGCCGCCGTTGGTCTCCGCCAGCGCCATCGCCGCGTCGTTGCCCGAGGACATCATCAGCGCGCGGAACAGGTCCTCGACCTTGTAGCTCGTCTTGGTGGACAGGCCCACGGCCGAGCCCTCCTGGTTGACGGCGTTGGCGCTGGGCTTGACCTTGAGGCCGGGATCGAGCTTGGGGATGAGCGTGATCGCCGTCAGCGCCTTGAGCGTGCTCGCCGGCAGGAAGCGCCCGTGGGCGTTCTTCGCGGCCAGCACGTTGCCGGTCTCGGCCTCGGCGACGAGGAAGGACGCCGCGCCGGTCTTGGGCGGCGCCTTGACGCCGCCGGGGACGACCAGTCCCTTCCTGCCCAGCAGCTCCCCGCCGACCGGGGTGGAGACGGGATCGGCCCGGCCCGCCGTGGCGAGGGCCGGGGTCGTGACCGCGAGCGCGGCCAGGCAGGCCGCGGGAACCACCCATGTCATCGGAGCGATCCTAGCTTCGTGCATTCCCCCATGTGGCGACAGATCCCCTGAACCTTCGCCCTCGATACTTGAAGCATGGTGATGACACGAAAGATCGCCGGATTCCTGGTCGCGCTGGCCGCGTTCATGGTCCTCGAGTGGATCAACCTTGGGTTTAACCTGGCCGACGGGCATCCGACCGGCTTCTACGTGGTGCACGGGATCCTGATCGCGGTCAACCTCGTGCTGGCGCTCGTCCTGGGGGCCATCGGCCTGCGGGGGCTCCGGCACGCCCGGTCCGGCCGGAAAGCCCCGCTGCGGTGAGCGCGGCTCAGCAGGCGCACACTCAGCAGGAGCACAGCGCCCGGCGCGTGGCCGCGTGCAGCTCGTCGGCCTCCTCCCGGCTGTCGCCGATGCTCGTGAAGCCCAGCTTGCCGTACTCCGGGACCGCCCCGAGCAGGTGCAACACGTTGCCGGTACGGCGGGCCGGGTCGAAGCCGAGCCCCAGGTCCTCCACGGCCCTGATG
This sequence comes from Thermoactinospora rubra, assembly GCF_002093975.1. GTDB lineage: Bacteria > Actinomycetota > Actinomycetes > Streptosporangiales > Streptosporangiaceae > Nonomuraea > Nonomuraea rubra_A. Next base: position 15,085 of record NZ_MSZZ01000023.1, on the reverse strand, counting down.
ACGTCGGCGGGCCGCTTGCCGCGCATGCCGGTGGCGTAGCAGTTGTCCGTGGCCGTGTAGTACTTCGGCTTGCCGCCGGACACCAGCAGCCCCGTGGCCGCGTCGTAGCGGGCGCCGGTGGCCAGCAACGTGGCGCCGAACGGGTGCGTCGTCCCGCCGATGCGCAGGTTGATCTCGCACAGCAGCGCCGCGTATCCCGCGTCGGTCTTCATCGCGAAGAAGTCCATGCCGAAGATGCCCACGACGCCGCGCTCGGCCAGCACCCGGGCGATCTTGCGCGCCGAGGCCGCCACCTCCGCGCGGTACTCCGGCCGGGCCGGGAACCTGCACCCCTGGTAGACGTGCCCGTTGAGCACCTGGTCGTGGGTGGCCACGACGTCGAAGTGGCCGCCGGGGGTGATGCGCGCCAGCGCGCTGGGGCAGTACAGCGGCCGGTGCTCGATGAACTCCTCCACCACGCCGCCCCGGTCGGCGAACTTCTCCATGAACGTGGACCACGTCTCGCCCTCGGCGGAGAAGGTGGCCGCGCTCCAGTCGGCCTTGGGCAGGACCGCGTTGCCCAGGCCGGAGTAGCTGTCGTTGAGCTTGACGATGACCCGCTCGCCGGGCAGCGAGAAGACGGCGTCCTCCAGCTCGGCCTGGGTGCGCAGGTCGCCGAAGCCGCGGGCCATGGGCACCCCGGCCCGCCTGCCGATCTCGCGCGAGCCGCTCTTGGAGCCGTAGTAGGACAGGGCGGTGGCCGGGCCGTAGATGGGCACGTCGAGGTAGGCCGCCAGGCGTTCCTCCAGCTCGCTCATCACGAACGGCACGAGCCAGGCGTCGTCCCCCATCTCGGCCCTGATCCGGTCGACCATCTCGCGGCGCCGCAGGATGGTGCGGGTGAGCGGCTGGGAGTCTGGCTCGTCCATGCTGATCATGCGCAGCCGCGACCTGGCGCCCTCGGGATCGGGGAGGAAGCCGAAGTAGTAGTCGACGACGGCCGGGTCCACGGGCGCGGAGGAGAGGTAGATCACCTTGACCCCGGGCCTGCGGAGCGTCAGCAGCAGGAACAGCAGCCGCTCCTCGTAGTGCCTGGCCCCCGTGATCCGGCGCAGCTCGTCCTGCGGCAGGGAGAGCGAGGGCACGACCACCAGGGTCCCCTCACTCGGCTCGAAGATGCTCAAGCGCGCATGCTTCTCCCCGAACGGGATATTAGTGATCATACGGCGAGTTAAGCACGCAATTTACTCACACACATGGCTCGCCGGAGTGTGATGGCCAGGACGGAAGGTGACAGCATTCGCCTCGGGCCTCTAGTTTGAGGATGGCCACGACGGGTCATGATCTAATGATTCGTTGTGACTATTTCCGGCGTCACCCACGGTGACGACCTGCGGTTACGGTCAGACCAGAGGTCAACTTTCGGTGTAGTTGTCCACGGGAGCACCGCCGGGAGCGATAAAGTCGATGTCATCGCCATCGGGGCTCACAGTCAACCTGCTGACGATCTCACGCACCGAAACGGCAGGTGCGACATGCGAATCTTCGGGAAGTTGCCCTGATCGGGCGGCTGACGCAGTGGTATGGTCTGACTTTTTCGTGGGACGGTGAAAGATGCAGGGACGTGAGCTGCGGGGGGAACTCGACACGTTCCTGGCCGAGCGTGAGCAGGAGCTGAGGGCTTTCCGCCGCGACCTCCACATGCACCCGGAGCTGGCGTTCGCCGAGTTCCGCACGACGCGGCGCATCGCCGAGCGGCTGACGGTAGCCGGCCTGTTCCCCTCCGTGCTGCCCCGCGGCACCGGCCTGATCTGCGAGGTGGGCACGGGCGACGGTCCCACCGTGGCGCTGCGCGCCGACATCGACGCCCTGCCGCTGATCGACGAGAAGGACGTGCCCTACCGGTCGACCGTGTCCGGCGCCTGCCACGCCTGCGGCCACGACGTCCACACGACCATCCTGCTGGGCACCGCGCTGTTCCTGGCGCAGCAGGCCGACGCCGGGCTCCTGCCCGGCCGGGTCCGGCTGATCTTCCAGCCCGCCGAGGAGCTGCCGGGCGGGGCGCTGGAGGTCATGGCGCACGGCGGCATCACCGGCGTCGACCGCGTCTTCGGCCTGCACTGCGACCCGCGCGTCGACGTCGGCCAGGTCGGGCTCAAGACCGGCCCGATCACCTCCGCCTGCGACAAGGTCGCGATCCGCGTCAGCGGCCCCGGCGGCCACACCTCCCGCCCCCACCTGACCGCCGACCTCGTCTTCGCCCTCGCCAAGATCCTCACCGAGCTGCCCGCCGCGCTGTCGCGCCGGGTCGACCCGCGCTCCTCGCTGAGCGTCGTCTGGGGCCGGGTCGAGGCGGGCACGGCGGCCAACGCCATCCCCAACGACGGCGTCGCCGAGGGCACCGTCCGCTGCCTGGACGAGAACGCCTGGCACGCCGCCCCCGACCTGATCAAGTCCCTCCTGGAGTCCGTCGCCGGCGCCTACGGGGTCGAGGCGGCGATGGAGTACACCCGCGGCGTGCCGCCGGTCGTCAACGACGACGTCAGCGTGCAGATGCTCCAGGAGGCCGCCCTCCGTGCCCTGGGCGAGTCGTCGGTCGTGCCGACCCAGCAGTCGCTGGGCGGTGAGGACTTCGGGTGGTATCTGGAGTCCGTCCCCGGCGCCCTGGCCCGCCTCGGCACCCGCGCGCCCGATTCGGGCGTCACCTACGACCTGCACCAGGGGACCTTCGACGTCGACGAGCGCGCCATCGGCGTGGGCGTGCGGCTCATGGCCACGACCGCGCTGACCGCCCTGTGGGAGGGCGCGCGGCCCGACGACGTGACCGAGCCGATGGCCGAGCTCATCTGAGCCGGACCGGCGGAAAAACCACCTGCGGCCAGGTGATCGCGTCCGTTACGGTCGCCACATGCGAGACCGCCCGCGCGACCTGGACGAGGAACGGCTGAGCCGGGCGCTGCGGGCGTGGGGCGTCGAGGCCGCGACGCTCGTCCACGCTCCGGTCGGCTTCGGCGACCACCACTGGACGGCGACCGGGACCGATGGCCGCCGATGGTTCGTCACCGTCGCCGACGTCCCGCACAAGAGCCACTGCGGCCCCGACCCCTGGCGCGGCCTGCGCGACGCCATGGAGACCGCCGTGACGCTGCGTCACGAGCGCGGCCTGGACTTCGTCGTCGCGCCGGTGCGGACCCTCGACGGGCAGACCCTGCTCAGGCTCGGCACCAGGTACGCGGTCAGCGTGTTCCCCCACGTGGCGGCCCCGTCCGGCGACTTCGGCCAAAGGCTCGCCGGCGGCGAGCGCGAGGAGGTCCTGTCGCTGCTCGCGCGGCTCCACCGGGTCGCGCCGCCGCCCACCACGCCCGCCCTCCCGCTGGACCCGGCCGGCCGTGCCCACCTGGAGCGGGCGCTCGGCGAGCTCGGCGTCGTCTGGTACGGCGGGCCGTACGCGGAACCGGCCAGGCAGCTCATGGCCCGGCACGAAAAGGTGCTGCGTGAGCGGCTGGCCGAGCTCGACCGGCGCGCGGCCGGGCTCGGCGGCAGGGAGCACGTCGTGACGCACGGCGAGCCGCATCCCGGCAACCTCCTGCGCCACCGGGACGGCCTGCGCCTGGTCGACTGGGACACCGTGGGCTTGGCCGTACCCGAGAGGGACCTGTGGCACGTCGCCGCGCGCCCCGATGAGCTGGCCCGATACGCCGAGCTGACGGGACGCGAGCCGGACCCGGCCGCGCTGGCGTTCTACCGGCTCCGCTGGGCCCTGGACGACCTCGGCGCCTTCGTCGCGGGCTTCCGCGCGCCCCACGGCAGGACAGCCGACACCGGGCAGGCGTGGCGGGGGTTCGCGGGCACGCTGGCCGGCCTGGACTCTTCGCCAGGTGGCGGCGGTGTCCACACCCGTGCGCGGTCATAGCCCGGTCATAGGCCCGGTCATAGATGGACACAGGGGCAGGCAGCGGCACAGCAAATCACAGAGTGGACTGATGTCCATAACGGACCTGTTGCGGAGCTGTGCCCGAGTGTCGAGCAGTCGAGCTGGACAACTATCTTCCGAGTGAGAGAGTTGCCGTGCGTTCCGCGCGTGCGACGTGAAGTGCGCACGGAGAAGGAGTTCCGCCCTTGTTCCGCAACCGAGTCAGCAAGCTGGCCGTCACCGGTGTGACCGGCGCCCTGCTCATGGCAGCCGCAGCCTGCGGCGGCGGCGGTGACACCGCCGCTCCCTCGCCGGGGAACACCGGCGCGGGCACCGCCGCCCCGGCGGCGAAGATCAAGGTCGGTCTTGCTTACGACATCGGCGGCCGCGGCGACCAGTCGTTCAACGACGCCGCCGCCGCGGGTCTCGACAAGGCCAAGGCCGAGCTGGGCGTGGAGGCCAAGGAGCTCGAGGCCGCGCCGGGCGAGACCGAGGCCCAGAAGGAGGAGCGGCTGCGCCTGCTGGCCAGCGGCGGCTTCAACCCGATCATCACGGTCGGCTTCGCCTACTCCAACCCGGTCAAGAAGATCGCGGCCGAGTTCCCCGACACGAAGTTCGCCATCGTCGACGACTCCGCCGCGACCGGCCCCAACATCAGCAACCTGGTCTTCGCCGAGGAGCAGGGCTCCTTCCTGGTCGGCGCGGCCGCGGCGCTGAAGTCCAAGTCCGGCAACGTGGGCTTCGTCGGCGGCGTGGACGTCCCGCTGATCCACAAGTTCGAGGCGGGCTTCGAGGCCGGCGCCAAGGCCGTCAAGCCGGACATCAAGGTCCAGAAGAAGTACCTGACCCAGGCCCCCGACTTCAGCGGCTTCAACGACCCGGCCAAGGGCAAGACGGCCGCCGAGGGCATGTTCGACGCGGGCGCCGACGTCGTCTACCACGCGGCGGGCGGCTCGGGCGGCGGCGTCTTCGAGGCCGCCAAGGCCGCGGGCGCGCTGGCCATCGGCGTCGACTCCGACCAGGCCAAGACCGCCGACCCGTCGGTCAAGGACGTCATCCTGACCTCCATGCTCAAGAAGGTCGACGTCGCGGTCTACGACTTCCTGAAGTCCATCTCCGACGGCTCGGTGAAGTCCGGCCCGAAGGTCTACGACCTGAAGGCCGGCGGCGTCGACTACTCCACCACCGGCGGCAAGGTCGACGACATCAAGGACAAGCTCGACGAGTACAAGCAGAAGATCATCAGCGGCGAGGTCACGGTTCCCACCGGTTCCTGACCGTCGACGTCCGCCAAGGGGCTCGGTGCGTGCCACCGGGCCCCTTGGACTACGAACGGCAAACGCGGGCACCCGCGTTTCCGCAGTCCGTTGATACCGTCAGTAGTCGGGAAGCGGGGTCGTCCAGTGGGGGAGGCCGACATCAGCAGCCAGCCAGTCGCGGCGCCCGCCGTGGAACTCGTGGGCATCACCAAGAGGTTCCCCGGCGTCGTCGCCAACCGCGACATCCACCTCAGCGTGGCCAAGGGCCAGATCCACGCCATCGTCGGGGAGAACGGCGCGGGCAAGTCCACGCTCATGAAGATCCTGTACGGCATGCTCCGCCCGGACGAGGGCGTGATCAGCGTCGACGGGACGAAGGTGAGCTTCCACTCGCCCGCCGACGCGATCGCCGCCGGCATCGGCATGGTCCACCAGCACTTCATGCTGGCCGACAACCTCACCGTGCTGGAGAACGTGATCCTGGGCAGCGAGCCGCGCAAGAACGGCGTGGCCATCGACTTCGCGGCCGCCCGCCGGAAGATCAGGGAGATCTCCGACGCCTACGGCCTGGGCGTCGACCCCGACGTCCTGGTGGAGGACCTGGGCGTCGGCACCCGCCAGCGGGTGGAGATCCTCAAGGTGCTCTACCGCGGCGCGCGCATCCTCATCCTCGACGAGCCCACGGCCGTGCTGGTGCCGCACGAGGTGGACGAGCTGTTCGAGAACCTCAAGGAGCTCGTCCGCGAGGGCCTGACGGTCATCTTCATCTCCCACCACCTCGACGAGGTGCTCAAGGTCGCCGACGCCATCACGGTCATCCGGCGCGGCACCACCGTGGCCACCGTCGACCCCGGGAGCGTCACCGCCCGCCGGCTGGCCGAGCTGATGGTCGGCAGCGAGCTGCCCAGCCCCGAGACGCGGGAGTCCACGGTCACCGACGTCGTCGCGCTGTCGGTGCGCGGCCTCACGGTGCGCTCGCCCGACGGCCGGCCGGTCGTCGACGACGTCAGCTTCGACGTGCGCAAGGGCGAGGTGCTGGGCATCGCCGGCGTCGAGGGCAACGGCCAGGCCGAGCTGGTCGAGGCCATCATGGGCATGCGCGCCTCGACGGGCGCGATCCTCCTCGAAGGCCAGGACATCTCGCACTGGCCCACGCTGAAGCGGCGCGAGGCGGGCGTGGCCTTCATCCCCGAGGACCGGCACCGGCACGGGCTGCTGCTGGAGTCGCCGCTGTGGGAGAACCGCATCCTGGGCCACCAGACCAAGCGCCCCAACGTCAAGGGCCCCTGGATCGACCGCGCCGGCGCCAGGCGTGACACGCAGCGCATCGTCGAGGTCTACGACGTCCGCACTCCCGGCATCGAGGTCGACGCCGCCGCGCTGTCGGGCGGCAACCAGCAGAAGCTCATCGTCGGCCGCGAGATGAGCGGCGACCCGGTCTTCCTCATCGCCGCCCACCCCACGCGCGGCGTCGACGTGGGCGCGCAGGCGGCGATCTGGGACCACCTGCGCCGCGCCCGCGCCGAGGGCCTGGCCGTCCTGCTGATCTCCGCCGACCTGGACGAGCTGATCGGCCTGTCCGACACGCTCAAGGTGATCCTGCGCGGCCGCCTGGTGGCCGACGTGGACCCGGCGAGCGTCACCCCCGAGGAGCTGGGCTCCGCCATGACGGGCGCCGGGGAGGCGGCATGACCACGACCACCGGCCCGAAGGACACCTTCCTCAACCGGCTGCTGGGCCGCATTCCGCTGACCGGCTGGCTGGCCCTGGCCGCCCCGGTCGCGGCCGTCGTCTTCGCGGGCCTGGTGACCGCGCTGGTGCTGCTGGTCACCGGCAACCCGCCGGTGGAGACGCTGACCACCATGGTCGAGTACGGCACGCAGCCCCGCACCATGGTCCTGACGCTCAACAGCGCGACCATGTACTACATCTCGGCCATCGCGGTGGCGCTCGGCTTCCGCATGAACCTCTTCAACATCGGCGTCGACGGCCAGTACCGGCTCGCGGCCATCCTGGCGGCGGCCGTGGGCGGCTCGGCCGTCCTGCCCGGCTTCGCGCTCACCGTGCTCGTCATCGTCGTGGCGATGGCGGTCGGCGCGGCATGGGCGGCCATCGCGGGCATCCTGAAGGCCACGCGGGGCGTCAGCGAGGTCATCTCCACGATCATGCTGAACACCATCGCCAGCAGCATCGTGGCCTACCTGCTCGTCAACGTCGTCGGCGTGCGGCGCGACAACAACATCGGCACCCGGCCGATCCCCGAGGACTCGTGGGTTCCGGGCGTGGCGCTCGTCCCCGGCACGCAGGCCAAGGTCTTCGGCCTGATCTTCCTGGCGATCGCGCTCGGTATCGGCTTCCACGTGCTGCTCAACCGCACGCGGTTCGGCTTCGATCTGCGCACCACCGGCGCCAACCGGGAGGCCGCCATCGCCAGCGGCGTCAACGTCAAGCGCATGGTCGTGATCGCCATGGTCATCTCCGGCGCGGTGGCCGGGCTCGCGGGCATGCCGCAGCTGCTGGGGGCCTCCTACTCCTACAGCCTCGACTTCCCGGCCGGACTGGGCTTCAACGGCATCGCCATCGCCCTGCTGGGCCGCAACAACCCCATCGGCGTGGCCATCGGCGCGCTGCTGTGGGGCTTCCTGGACAACTCGGCCACCATCCTCGACCTGCAGGAGGTCCCGCCCGAGATCGTGCAGATCATGCAGGGCGTGATCGTGCTGTCCGTGGTCATCGGCTACGAGCTGGCGCACCGCTACCGGATCGCCGCGGAGCAGCGCAAGGTCAGCAGGGAACTGGCCGCTCCGGCCGCAGTGGAAGGGGCCAAGGCATGACGGTCACCACGCAGGCGCCCGCCGCCCCGGTGGCGGCCCCCCGCCGCTTCCGCGTGACCTGGCGGGTGCTCGTGCTGGGCCTGTTCGGCCTGCTGTTCCTGCTGTCGGTCACCCGCGTGGTCAGCGGCGCCGACGACATCACCTCCGGCGGCACGATGGCCGCCGCGCTGGCGCTGGCCGTACCGATCGGCCTGGCCGGACTGGGCGGCCTGTGGTCGGAGCGGTCCGGCGTGGTCAACATCGGCCTCGAGGGCATGATGATCCTCGGGACCTGGTTCGGCGCGTGGGGCGCCCTGGTCAGCGGCAACCCCTGGGTCGGCGTCGTCGCGGGCGCGCTGGGCGGCGCGGCCGGCGGCCTGCTGCACGCCATCGCCACGGTCGGCTTCGGCGTCGACCACATCGTGTCCGGCGTCGCGATCAACATCCTCGGCCTGGGCGCGACGAAGTTCCTGTCCTCGGCGGTCTTCGCCGACATGCGCGGCGGCGGCGACACCCAGTCGCCGCGCGTGCCGTCGATGGGCACCTTCAGCGTCCCGGGCGTCGGCGAGCCGCTGCGCGCGCTGGAGCAGACGCACTGGTTCTTCCTGTCCGACCTGGCCGGGGTGCTGCGCGGCCTGACCCAGAACGTCTCCTACTTCACGATCGTCGCCATCCTGCTGGTGCCGCTGACGTACTGGATCCTCTGGAAGACCGCCTTCGGCCTGCGGCTGCGCGCCTGCGGCGAGCGGCCGGTGGCGGCCGAGTCGCTGGGCGTCAACGTCTACTTCCACAAGTACGTCGCCGTGATCGTCTCCGGCCTGCTGGCGGGGCTGGGCGGCGCGTTCCTGTCGCTGGTGGCGGCCGGCATCTACCGGGAGGGGCAGACCGGCGGGCGCGGCTTCATCGGCCTGGCCACCCTCATCTTCGGCAACTACCGGCCGACCCCGCTGGCGGGCGGCGCGCTGCTGTTCGGCTACACCGACTCCCTGCAGCTGCGCCAGGGCGGCGCCTCGGTGCACGCGCTGCTGTTCACGATGGCGCTGCTGCTGGCCGGGGCGGCGGTCTACCTGCTGCTCGGGCGCGGCCGGAGCAGGGCGGCGCTGGTGACCGGGGTCATCGCCGTCCTGGTCTTCCTGATCTACTGGCAGACCGACAGCGTGCCCGAGCAGTTCACCACCGCCACGCCGCACATCGTCACCCTGCTCGTGCTCGCCCTGGCCTCGCAACGGCTGCGCATGCCCGCCGCCGACGGCCTGCCGTACCGCCGAGGACAAGGATCGTGACCATCCCTTGGGAAGAATTGCGCGAGGCGGCGCGTGAGGTGATGCGCAACGCCTACGCCCCCTACTCGCGGTTCCCGGTCGGCGCCGCCGCCCTGGTCGACGACGGCAGGATCGTCACCGGCTGCAACGTCGAGAACGCCTCCTACGGCCTGTCGCTGTGCGCGGAGTGCGGCCTGGTCTCGGCGTTGCAGGCCTCCGGCGGCGGCCGGCTGGTCGCCTTCACCTGCTGCGACGGCGCCGGGAACCTGCTGATGCCGTGCGGGCGGTGCCGGCAGCTGCTGTACGAGTTCGGCGGTACCGAGCTGCTGGTGGACACGCCCGACGGGCCGCGGCGCATGGCCGAGGTCCTGCCGTACGCCTTCGGGCCCGACGACCTGAACCGGGGGAGCTAGATGGACGTCATCGAGGTCATCGTCCGCAAGCGCGACGGCGGCGAGCTGTCCACCGAGCAGATCGACTGGGTGATCGACGCCTACACCGGCGGCCGGGTCGCCGACGAGCAGATGTCGGCGCTGGCCATGGCGATCCTGCTCAACGGCATGACCCGGCGGGAGATCGCCGACTGGACGCAGGCGATGATCCGCTCGGGCGAGCGCATGGACTGGTCGATGCTCGACCGGCCCACCGCGGACAAGCACTCCACGGGCGGCGTGGGCGACAAGATCACGCTGCCGCTGGCGCCGCTGGTGGCGGCGTGCGGGGCGTACGTGCCGCAGCTGTCCGGCCGCGGCCTCGGCCACACCGGCGGCACGCTGGACAAGCTGGAGTCCATCCCCGGCTGGCGGGCCTCGCTGTCGAACGAGGAGATGCTGGGCGTGCTGCGGGAGGCCGGGGCGGTCATCTGCGCCGCGGGCTCGGGCCTGGCGCCCGCCGACCGCAAGCTGTACGCGCTGCGCGACGTCACCGGCACGGTCGAGTCGATCCCGCTGATCGCCTCGTCGATCATGTCCAAGAAGATCGCCGAGGGCACCGGCACGCTGGTGCTGGACGTCAAGGTGGGCTCCGGCGCGTTCATGAAGTCCGTCGACAGGGCCCGCGAGCTGGCCTCGACCATGGTGGAGCTCGGCACCGACGCGGGCGTGCGCACGGTCGCGCTGCTGACCGCCATGGACCGGCCGCTGGGCAGGGCCGTGGGCAACGCCCTGGAGGTCGAGGAGGCGGTCGAGGTCCTCGCCGGCGGCGGCCCGTCCGACGTGGTCGAGCTGACGGTACGGCTGGCGCGGGAGATGCTGGAGACGGCCGGGGTCTCGGGGAAGGACCCGGCGGACGCGCTCAAGGACGGCTCGGCGATGGACTCGTGGCGCCGCATGATCCGCGCCCAGGGCGGCGACCCGGACGCGCTGCTGCCGAGGGCCGCGGAGACCATGACCGTCGAGGCGCCGGAGTCGGGCGTGCTGGCCAGGCTCGACGCCTACGCGGTGGGCCTGGCCGCCTGGCGGCTGGGCGCGGGCCGTACGCGGAAGGAGGACCCGGTGTCCTTCGGGGCGGGCATCACGCTGCACGCGAAGCCGGGCGACCTCGTGCGGGCAGGACAGCCGCTGATGACGCTGCACGCCGACGAGACGAGCCGCTTCGAGCGGGCGCTGGCGGCGCTGGAGGGCGGTTACGAGATCGGGCCGGCGGCGGCGGAGCAGCTGCCGCTGGTGATCGAGCGGATCGGCTAGCCGTCCAGGTCCTTGAACGGGATCGTCACGGGCAAGGGCTGGTCGAGCACCAGCTCCTTGCGGTGCGTCTCGGCCAGGCGGTAGGACCGGCTTGCCCAGTCGAGCCGATACTCCTGGACGATGTCGACGAAAAGATCGTCGTCCAGGTAGACGATGAGGTAGAGCGGGATGCCCTCGTAGGCGTACTCGGCCTTCTTGTCGACGGGGGCGACGTACTGGAAGCCCGGAGGGACGATCTCGGCGACCATGACGACGTCGGCGGCGGTGAGCTTGCTGTGGCGGTCCAGGCGGCGATGGACGGCCACGTCGGGACGCCTGAAGGAGAGCCGGCCGTCGTCGAAGCGCCGCTTGCTGAAGTGCATCTCGTGGCCGGCGACGACCTCGAGGCACGAATCCTCGGGCAGCGCCGCCTCGATGAGGTTCGCCAGCCGGCGCCTGACCTGGTCGTGCCTGCGGATGCCGCTACGGCAGAGCACCACGACGCCGTCGAGGACCTCGATGGATCTGCGGACCTCTTCTGGCAGGGCGTCGTATTGCTCCTGGGCCAGCAGCAGGGAGTAAGGGTCGGTCGCCCATAGCGGCAAGGCGCTCACGAGGGGATCGTAGCCGCGGCCCTGCCGTACCGGGTCAGGAAACGAGGGAGTCGGAGAAGATCTCGGCGAGGACGGCGCGGTGGGTGGGCAGGGCCTCGGCGTGGAGGGCGCGGCCCTTGTCGGTGATGTGGACGAAGACGCCGCGGCGGTCGTCGGGGCAGACGCCGCGCTCGACCAGCCCGGCCTTCTCCAGGCGCGCGATGACCCGCGACAGGGCGCTCTGGCTGAGGTGGACCTCGCCGCAGAGGACCTGGACACGCAGCTTGGAGTCGTGGTTGACCATGCGGTCGAGCACCTCGAACTCGCTGGGCCCCAGGTCGTGCTTGTCGCCCAGCTCACGCTCCAGCGCGCACATCGCCTTGGCGTATTTGGCGAGCACGTAGTGCCAGGTGTCCAGGACCGGGTCGGTGTCCATGACGCGGAGGTTACCATGCCGCGAAATCCCATGCAACGGAATTAAATGCTGTTGCATTAGATGCGGATGCATGTAATGTTGGGGCCCATGTCCTCTTCCTCATTTCGGTGGGGCGCGCTCGCCGTGCTCTGCGCAGTGATCTTCCTTGACGCGCTTGATGTCTCGATGGTCGGTGTGGCCCTTCCCTCCATCCAGGCCGACCTTGGGCTTTCCACCTCGTCGCTGCAGTGGGTGGTGAGCGGATACGTGCTGGGGTACGGCGGTCTGCTGCTGCTCGGGGGCCGGACCGCCGACCTGCTGGGGCGCCGGAGGGTGTTCCTGGTGGCGCTGGGCGTGTTCGCGGTGGCCTCGCTGCTCGGCGGCATCGTGGACAACGGCGCCCTGCTGATCGCGGCGCGGTTCGTCAAGGGCGTGAGCGCCGCGTTCACCGCCCCGGCCGCTTTGTCGATCATCACGACCACGTTCCCCGAGGGTCCGGTGCGCAACAAGGCGCTGAGCATCTTCACCGCCTCCGGCGCCAGCGGGTTCTCCCTCGGCCTGGTGCTCTCCGGTTTCCTCACCGAGCTCGGCTGGCGGTGGACGTTCCTGATGCCGGTGCCCGTCGCGATCATCGCGCTGGTCGCCGCGCTGAAGGTGCTCGACCGCGGCGCGGAGGAGCGTGCCGCGGGCGGCCACGACATCCTCGGCGCCGTCCTGATCACCGCCTCCATGCTGCTGCTGGTCTTCACCGTCGTCCAGGCGCCGGAGGTCGGCTGGGGCTCCTTCCGCACGATCGGCTCGCTCGCCGTGACGGCGGCGCTGCTGGCCTTGTTCGTGTTCGTGGAGCAGCGGCTGAAGCACCCGCTGGTCCGCCTGGGCATCCTGCGCTCGGCGCCCATCGTCCGCGCCAACGTCGGGCTGGTCATCCTCTTCGGCTCGTACGTGGGCTTCCAGTTCGTGATGATGCAGTACTTCCAGAACCTGCTGCACTGGTCGGCCCTGCAGACCGCGCTGGCCTTCCTGCCCGCCGGACTGCTGGTCGCGATCACCTCGACCAAGATGGGCGACTTCGCCGACCGGTTCGGCACCGGCAAGCTGATCGTGGTGGGCTCGGCCGCGCTCGCTGGCGGCTACACGATCTTCCTGGGCATCGACGGCGACCCCAGCGTGGCCTTCCAGGTACTGCCCGGCATGCTCCTGCTCGGCGTCGCCTTCGCCCTGTCCTTCCCGGCCCTCAACATCCAGGCCACCAACGGGGTCAAGGACGACGAGCAGGGCCTGGCCTCCGGCCTGCTCAACACCTCCGGCCAGGTGGGCGGCGCGGTCGTGCTCGCCGCGGTCACCGCGGTGCTCACCTCCCAGTCCACGGGCGGGCTGAGCATCGAGGCGCTGCGTGCGGCGGTCGTGGTCTCGCTCGTCCTGGGCATCGCAGGCCTGGCGATCTCGGCGACCGGCCTGCGGGTCCGCAAGGCTCCCCCGGTCGTGGAGACGGAGAAGGTCCTCGAGACCGTCTGATCACGTTTCGTGGAAGGGCCCTCGGCCGAGGGCCCTTCCGTCATTCCACCCGCCCGAACACCACGTCCGGGCTGAACTCCTCGTCCGGAAGGTCGTGCCCTTGACGTGCTCCCCGGCATGAATGCCGGGGATTCAGCCTGTGCCGCGCGTGCGGCACTTCTGCGGCTTCCTGTTTCGCTGGGTCCTGCCCTCCGCTAAGCGGCGGGTCTTACGGTCCCTCCACAGGCGTTTAGCCTCTCCGCCCGTCCGGCGGCGAGGATGTTGATCGCGGCGTTGACGTCCCGGTCGTGGCGTGCGCCGCACGGGCACTCCCACGACCGGACATTCAGCGGCATGGCCACGGCCATCGTTCCGCACGACGAACACAGCTTCGAGGACGGAAACCAGCGGTCGATCTTGGCGAAGGTGCGGCCGTACCGTCGCGCCTTGTACTCCAGCATGGCGACGAGCTGCGACCATCCGGCGTCGTGCACGCTCTTGGCCAGCCGGGTGCGCCCCAGCCCGGACACGGCAAGGTTCTCCACATACACCGCTTGGTTGTCGCGGATGATGCTCGTGGAGAGCTTGTGTGCCCAGTCCCGGCGCGCGTCGGCCACCTTCGCGTGCGCCTTGGCGAGTTTCGCCTTGGCCTTGGCCCGGTTGGCCGACCCCTTCGCCTTCCTGCTGAGGGCCTGTTGCGCCTTGCGCAGCCGGCGTTCGGCCCGCCGCAGAAACCGCGGGTTGTCGATCTTCCGGCCGTCCGACAGCACCGCGAAGTGCGACAGGCCCAGGTCGATACCCTCCTCCGACACCGCCTCAGGCAGCGGCTCGGCGCCCACCTCGACCACGAACGACGCGAAATACCGCCCCGAGGCGTCCAGGATCACCGTCACGCTGGACGGCTCGGCGGGCAGGCGGCGCGACCACCGCACCGGCACGTCCCCGATCTTCGGCAGCCGCAGCTTGCCGCCCGCCGTGACCGCGAACCGGGCGTTGCGGGTGAAGCGGATCGCCTGCCGCCGGTCCTTCTTCGACCGGAACCGGGGCGGGCCGACCTTCGGCCCCCGGCGCGCGCCGGACAGCGAGGCGAAGAAATTCCGGAACGCGGCGTTCAGGTCGGCCAGCGCCTGCTGCAACACCACTGCCGACACCTGGGAAAGCCAGGCCCGATCCGGTGTCTGCTTCGCCTGGGTGATGACCCGCTTGGCCAACTCCCCATCGCCGATGTACGGCAAGCCCTGCTCGCGGGCTTCCTGCCGCAGTCGCAGCCCGTCGTTGAACACCACCCGCGCGCACCCGAACGCTTTGGCCAGTGCTTGGCGTTGACCCGGCGTCGGGTAGAGGCGGAAGGTGTACCGAAGCTGCACGCCAAGATCTTACCATTGGCCTATGGCCGAATATGGGGATATCAGGACCGGCAGACACTGCGTTTTCGTGCTGCACGCCCACTTGGTTTTCGTGACCAAGTTCCGCCACAAGGTGTTCAACGGAGCGCACCTGGAACGGATGGAAGAGATCATGCGAGACGTGTGCGCCGACTTCGAAACCGAGCTGCGCGAGTTCAACGGCGAGGCCAACCACGTCCATCTGCTGGTGACCTTCCCGCCCAAGGTCGCGCTGTCCAAGCTGGTCAACTCCCTCAAGGGCGTCTCCTCGCGCCGGATGCGGACCGAGTTCCCCGAGCTGGCCCGCC
>NZ_MSZZ01000022.1 GCF_002093975.1 Thermoactinospora rubra | reverse complement strand
GCGAGCTGGACGGACCGATACCGATCTTGAAAAGGTCGAAGACGCTGATCGCCATCAGTTTCTCCTGAGGGGACCGTCGCCTTCAGGCGACGGGGGAATCGGGAGCAGGAGGGGCGCCAAGGCCCGAGCGTGCCATGACCTGCCTGATCTGCGCATCACAGATGTCCTTCTGAGGTTTGTCGGCGCCATCCGATACCGTGGTCTTCTCGTTACCGAGCGTGGGAGGTGGGTGTGCGCAGGTCGTTCAAGTTCCTGCTGCGCCCCACCGCCAAGCAGGCGGCGGCGCTGGCGGCGTGTCTGGAGGATCACCGGCAGCTGTACAACGCCGCGTTGGAGCACCGGCGCACCGCCTACGCCAAGGCAGGCGTGACCGTCCGCTACGGCGATCAGTCGGCGGAGCTGAAGGAGATTCGCGCGGCTGATCCCGATGATCAGGGCCGCTGGTCGGCTGGGTCCCAGCAACAGACCCTGCGGCGGTTGGACAAGGCGTTCGCGGCGTTCTTCCGCCGCATCAAGGCCGGGCAGAAGCCGGGCTACCCGCGGTTCAAGGGGCGCGGCTGGTTCGACACCGTCGAGTGGCCCGCCACCAAGAACGGCGCGACCTGGGATTCGGCACCGCACGAGACCCAGACCCGCCTGTACCTGCTCGGCATCGGGCATGTCCGGGTTCACCGGCACCGCCCGGTCACGGGCCGGGTGAAGACGATCAGCGTCAAGCGCGAGAGTAAGCGCTGGTATGTGATCCTGTCGTGTGACGACGTGCCCGCCGAACCCCTGCCCGCCACCGGAGCCGTGGCCGGAATCGACATGGGCGTGGCCTCGCTGGTCACCACCAGCGACGGTGGGCACCTGGCCAACCCGCGCCACCTGGCCGCCACCGCCGGCCGTCTCGCGGACGCCCAGCGCGACCTGGCCCGCAAGCGGCGCGGATCGACGCGCCGCCGTCAGGCCGTCGCCCGCATCGCCGCGCTGCACGCCAAGGCCCGCCGTCAACGCCTCGACCACGCGCACAAGGCCGCGCTCGCCCTGGTCCGTGCCTACGACCTGATCGTGCACGAGGACCTGGAGATCACCAACATGACCCGCTCGGCAGCGGGCACGATCGACGCACCCGGCCGTAACGTCGCCGCCAAGTCCGGCCTCAACCGGAGCATCCTGGACGCGGGTTGGGGGGTGTTCCTGACGGTTCTCGCGCACAAGGCTGAAAGCGCCGGGCGCGAGCTGATCGCAGTCGAGCCCCGCAACACCTCCCGCACGTGCTCGCGGTGCGGGCATTGCGCTGCGGAGAACCGCCCCACCCAGGCCGAGTTCCGATGTACGGCGTGCGGGCATGCCGCTCACGCCGACGTGAACGCGGCGATCAACATCCTCAGGGCAGGGCTTGCCCTTCGCAGCGCTGCGGAAGCGGCCTAGCGAGAAGCCGCTCCCTTCAGGGAGCGGAGGAGTCACTGATGTGCGCCCTTCAGGACAGGAGGGAGGCGGGGCCGCCCGCCGCGGCCCCGGGGTTCGAGGGTCAGGCTTCGCCCGAGGTCAGCGCCGTGTACTCCTCGGGCGACAGCAGGTCCTCGGGCTCGCCCTCAACGCGGACGCGGAACAGCCAGCCCTCGCCGTAGGGGTCGCTGTTGATCAGGTCGGGCTTGTCCACCACGGCCTGGTTCACCTCGACGACCTCGCCGCCCACCGGCGAGTAGATCTCGCTCACCGACTTGGTGGACTCCACCTCGCCCACCGAGTCGCCGGCCTCGACCGTCGTGCCGGCCTCGGGCAGCTGCACGTAGACGACGTCACCGAGCTGGTCCTGGGCGTAGTCGGTGATGCCCACCGTCACGGTCAGGCCCTCGTCGAGGCCCGCCACCCACTCGTGCTCCTTGGTGTAGCTCAGGCCCTCTGGAATGTTGCTCACTTGTTCCTCCTGTAGAAAGGCAGCTCGACGACGTCCATCGGTTCGAGGCTGCCCCGGATGTCAACGGCCAGACCTTCGTGCGCTCCGGTCTCGACGTAGGCCATCGCGATCGGCTTGCCCAAGGTGGGGGAGGGCGCGCCGCTGGTCACCTCGCCGACCACCCGGTCTCCCGCCACGACGGAGAAGCCGTGGCGCGGGACCCGGCGGCCCCGGGCGACCAGGCCGACGAGCTGCCGCCTGGGCGGTGCGTCACGCAACGCCTCGAGCGCAGCCCTGCCGACGAAGTCGCCTGGCTTGTCGAATTTCACCACCCGCCCCAGGCCGGCGTCGAACGGGGTGGTCTCCTCGTTCAGCTCGTTGCCGTACAGCGGCATGCCGGCCTCCAGCCGGAGCGTGTCGCGCGCCGACAGGCCCGCGGGGACCAGCCCGTACGGCTGGCCCGCCTTGGAGATCTCCTGCCAGAGCGTGACGGCGTCCTCGCCGCGGACGAACAGCTCGAAGCCGTCCTCGCCGGTGTAGCCGGTGCGGGCGATGAGCGCCTCCACGCCCGCGACGACGCCGGGCAGGCCCGCGTAGTACCTCAGGTTCGGCAGGTCGGTGTCGGTCAGCGAGGCCAGGATCTCCTGGGCGTGCGGGCCCTGGACGGCGACGAGCGCGTAGGCGTCGGAGCGGTCGTCGACCTGGGCGTCGAAGCCCCTGGCCCGGTTGGTCAGCGCGAGCGCCACGGTGCGGTAGTTGGAGGCGTTGGCGACGACCATGAACTCGTCGTCGGCGAGGCGGTAGACGATCAGGTCGTCCACCACCCCGCCGGCGGGATTGACGATCATGGTGTAGCGTGCCCGGCCCGTGGCCAGCACCGACAGGTGACCGACGAGCGCGTAGTCGAGAGCCTGGCCCGCCTGCGGGCCGGTCACGAAGATCTCGCCCATGTGCGACAGGTCGAACAGGCCGGCCGCCTCGCGCACCGCGCGGTGCTCGGCCGTCTCGCTGCCGTAGCGCAGCGGCATGAGCCATCCGGCGAAGTCGGTGAGCGTCGCGCCCAGGCTCTCGTGGACGTCTCGCAACGGTGTCGGTCGTGCCATGTGTTCGCACCTCGGAGGCAGGGTCGGATGCCAGGATCCTCCCCCTCTGTCCATGATGCCTGAGAGCTTCGCCTGGTTGTTTGCCAGACTTTCACCTTCGGCGAGGCGGTTTCCCGGCCTGCTTTCCAGAGGTCACCCTGGCCCGTGCGGTCCTTTGCCTTGAGAGGTTCGCGGGGAGGGCTTGCTCCTTCAGGGGCCCTGGCCGGCTGCCAGGGCGCTCTCCCGCACGGGTTCTTTCGGTGTCACGGTCAGCCTAGTGCGCCGAGGCGGAGGAGCGGAACCCGTGCCGCGGAGCGAAGGGCATGTCGCGCGAGGCGGCCACGGCCGCGAAGCCGTACCGCAGCATCTCCTCCTCGTAGGCCCGCACCGGGCCGCCGGCGGCGAGCGTCCGCGTGAGCAGCAGCGCGTCGCGCAGGGCGGTGTTGGCGCCGTCGCCGCGGCCCGGCGTCATGGTGTGGGCGGCGTCGCCGAGTAGGGTGACGTGCGGGTCGTCCCACGGCTCGTACGGCAGCGCGCTGCGGATCTGGACCATGAAGGCCGTCGTCGCCTCGGCCACGATGCGGCGCACCGCGGGATGCCAGCCGGCCACCAGGTCGCGTGCCTGGGCGGGGGAGGCGCCGCCGCTCAGCGTCCAGGTGAAGTAGTCGCCGGGCCGGCAGGTGGCGACGGCCATGGCGGCGCCGTGGGGGCCGGTGATCCGGTTGAAGGTGTCGACGAGCAGGTCGGGCACCTCGTCCAGGGTGGTGAACGGCGTCACGCCGTAGATCGCGCTGCCGAGGTCCTCCAGCTCGGCGCCGGGGACCAGCTGGCGGCGCACGGCGGAGAACGTGCCGTCGGCCCCGACGATCAGGTCGCCGCTCGCGGTGGTGCCGTCGGCGAAGTGGGCCGTGGCGCCCTCGTAGCGCACGAAGGTCTTGCCGAAGCGCACGTCCAGCCCCTTGAGCAGGGTCTGGCGCAACAGCTGGCGCCTGACGCCGAAGTGGCCGGGCACCTGCGGCACCGGCTTGACGAACTTGGGGTTCAGCAGGTGGTCCATGAAGGCCAGGCGCGTTGCGGGCCGGATGGCTCCCGCCCTGACCTCCTGATAGAGCTCCTCGGTCAGGCACTCGCGCAGCGCGCGGTCGCCCTCTTCCTTGATGGTCAGCCGCCATCCCTGGTCGTGGAACCGGGCGGAGGGATCGCGGTCGTAGACGGTGGCGTCGATGCCGTGCTTCTTCAGCCCCTGTGCCAGACAGAGTCCGCCGATCCCTCCTCCGATGATCACAATATGCATGCTTAGACAGTAGCTGTTATAACAGTTATTGTCTAGGCATGCTTGGTGAAGGTGTGCCGTCGCTGATCCCGAAGCTGGCCCGCGAGCTGCGCGCGCTGCTGGACGCGGAGCTCGCGCCGCTCGGGCTGACCACCCAGCAGGGCGCCGTGCTCATGCGGGCCGCGCTGGGGGAGAACAAGCCGAACCAGTTGGCCGCCCTCGTGGGCACCGACACCGCGGGCATGACCCGGCTGGTGGACCGGCTGGAGGCCAAGGGGCTGGTGGCCCGCGTGCCCAACCCGGCCGACCGGCGCTCGGTGGTCATCGAGCCCACCGAGGCGGGCAAGGCGCTGCTGCCGCGCGTCATGCCCGCCTTCGGCAAGGTGGGCGGCCGCCTGCTGGCCGGCTTCTCGGAGGAGGACAGGGCGACGGCCACCGAGCTGCTCACCCGCATGCTGCGCAACCTGACCTCGCACCCGTGAACCGGGTACGGCCGGCGTCCGTCTGAAGGGCATGCGCGCTCTCGCCCTCGCCGCCCTGCTCGCCCTGGCCGCCTGCGGCACGGTCAAGGCGGAGCCGGCCCCGCCGCGCTACCAGGCGGACGCGACCGTGCTGGAGAGCCCTGAGCACGGGCCGCAGCTGTGCAGGTTCGCCGCCCTGTCCCTGCCGCCGCAGTGCGGCGGGCCCGACGTCGTGGGCTGGGACTGGGCGAAGGTGCCGCACGAATCGCGGGCGGGCACCAAGTGGGGCCGCTACCACGTGGTGGGCACCTGGGACGGGTCCCGCCTGACGCTCACCGAGCCGCCGCGCCCGGCCGAGAACAAGCCCGCGCAGCCGC
Organism: Thermoactinospora rubra; assembly: GCF_002093975.1. Lineage (GTDB taxonomy): Bacteria > Actinomycetota > Actinomycetes > Streptosporangiales > Streptosporangiaceae > Nonomuraea > Nonomuraea rubra_A. The sequence goes on along the minus strand of NZ_MSZZ01000022.1, from coordinate 203,402 downwards.
CGAGGCCCACCACGCCCTGCCCCACGCCCGAGGGCGGGTGGAAGCCGGTCGACCCGGCCAAGGCCACGCCGGAGGCCATGGAGGCCGTGCAGCGGCGCGCCATGCAGGCCGGCGACTTCGCCGGGCTGTGGCTGGACCAGAGCTACCTGGAGCAGATCCCCGGCTACGACTCCAGCCCGGAGATGGCCGAGAAGTACGCCAACGACCCCAAGAAACTGGTGGTCAACGTCCGCTTCACCGGCGACGTGGCCGCCCGGGAGGCGTGGCTGCGCGAGGTGTGGGGCGGCGCCCTGTGCGTCACCCGCGCCGAGCGGACGGAGGCCGAGCTTCGCGCCATCCAGGAGCGCGCCCAGCAGGAGATCCCCGGCGTGACGGATTCCTCCGCCGACGTGGTCAGCGGCAAGGTGGACGTCGGCGTCTGGGTCGCCACCGGCGAGCTCCAGCGCCAGGTCGACGAGAAGTTCGGCACGGGCGTGGTCCGGCTGCACGCCTTCCTCACGCCCGTGCCGTGACGGGGGCCGCGTGGCCACCACTCCCCAGCCGTGGCCACGCGGCGTTACCTAGAGCCGCTGCCAGAGGGCCGGGGTGTTGGGCGGCTCCCAACTGGGCAACGAGGTGTGCGCCTGCAGGCACCGGTACCTCACGCCCTGGTAGGTGACGACGTCGCCCACCGCGTAGGCGGTGTAGGGCGCCCACGTCGTCTCGCCTCCGCCGCCGACGGTGAGCGAGAAGGCCGCCGACCGGTCGGCCGAGGCGCCGTCGCCGTTGAGGCTGATCTGGTAGGTGCCCGGGGTGACGGACGATCCCACGGCGATCGTGACCGTCGAGGACTGGCCCGAGGTGATCGTCTGCGGGTTGAAGCTCACCGTCACGCCCGCGGGCGCGCCGCTCGCGCTCAGCGTCACCTGCTGGGCATTACCTGAGGTGACCTGCGTGCCCACGGTCGCGGTGACCGACTGGCCCGGCTGGACCGACGCCGACGACGGGGTCACCGTCATCAGGTAGTCGTCGGCCGGGGTCGAGCCGCTCACGGCCAGCTTCCACAGCACGTACGCCGCGGCGTCGGCGTTGCGGTCCAGCGCCGTGGTGTTGACGTTGGCCGGGTAGGTGTCGCAGGCGGAGTGGTAGCAGGGGTCGAACGGCTGGCCCGCCGTACCGCCCCACTTGGCCGCCTGGGCGGCGGACTTGGTCTCGCCCGCGCCGGTGAACAGGCCGCTCACCCGCACGCCCGCGTTCTTGAACGGGGCGTGGTCGCTGCGGCCGTCGCCGACCAGGTCGGCCTCCGTCGGCACGCCGATGGTGGCGAAGTACTCGTTGAACAGGCGCTGCAGCGCGGGGTCGTCGTCGTAGACGAAGTACCCGGCGTTGCGCGAGGCGGTCATGTCGAAGTTGAGGTACGCCTCCACGCCCGCCGTGCCGCCGCTCGACACGTAGTGCTGCGACCCGCGCAGGCCCAGCTCCTCGGCGCCCCACCAGGCGAAGCGCACGTGCTTGGACAGCGTCGGGTTGCGGGCGGCCAGCGTCAGCGCGATCTCCAGCAGGGCCGCGGAGCCCGAGCCGTTGTCGTTGATGCCGGGGCCTGCGGTGACGCTGTCGAGGTGCGCGCCCAGCATGACGACCTGGCCCGCGGGACCGCCCGGCCAGTCGGCGATGAGGTTGCTGTGCGTGGCTCCGTTGTAGGTGAAGGTCTGCACCCGGGTGGAGAAGCCGGCCGCGTCGAGCCTGCCCTTGATGTAGTTCAGCGACGCGGTGTGGCCCGGCCTGGCCGAGGCGCGGTTGCCGCCGTTGCCGTTGGCGATGGTCTGCAGCTGGTTCAGGTGGGCGGTGACGCCGGCCACCGGGATGTCCGGCGTGCCGGGGTCGGACCCGCCGACCACCAGGGAGAACGCGGCCTCCTTGTCGACGTCGGCGCCGTCGGCGACGACCCTGACCGCGTGCGTGCCCGCCGGAGTGCCCGATGTCGTGGTCAGGGTCAGCGTGGAGGTCTGTCCCGCGGTGATGGCCGGCGGGTCGAACGTGGCGGTCACCCCGGCCGGCAGGGTGCCCGCCGTCCGCAGGGTGATCGACTGGGCCGAGCCGCTGGTCACGGTGGTCCGCACCGTGGTGGTGGCGCTCTGGCCCGGCTGGACCGTGCGGGAGGCCGGGTCGAGGGCGACGGTGAAGTCGTTGCCCTGCGGCTGGCAGGTCGGCTCGCCCGGCTGGGCGGGCACGCTGACGCCGTTCCAGGCGTTCCTGACCACGTCGAACTCGGCGCAGCTGCCGGGGAAGAGCGTCTTGGCGGCCTGCAGCGTCGCCACCCGCGCCTTGCCGTGGGTCCACGGGATGGTCTTGGTGTTCAGCGCGGTCTGGAAGATCTGCCCGGCCTTGCGGATGCCGATGCCGGTGATCGCCGGACCGCCGTCGCACCGGCTGCTGATCCTGGTGCCCTCGGCGACCAGCACGAACCAGTGGTTCTGGGGCCCCGCCCCCGCGTGGACCTCGGGGAAGGTGCCGGTGTAGCAGTTCGGGTGGCCCTTCTCGGCGGGGTTGGCCATGTTGCGGATGTGGCTGCCGCCCAGCCGCGCCATCTCGCCCACGAGGTAGTCGGGCGTGTCGCCGCTCGGGTGGTTGACGTAGGCCTCCAGCAGGGCGCCGAAGATGTCGCCGGTGGACTCGTTCAGCCCGCCGGTCTCGTTGCCGCTGCCCGAGCCGCCGCTGCCGGAGGTCTGGAAGATGGCGTGGCCGTACTCGTGGCCCACCACGTCCATCGGCACCAGGTTCTTGCGTCCCGCGCCGGACTGGCCATTGTGGCCGAAGTTGGTGTAGGAGCCGTTCCAGAAGGCGTTGGCCTGGTTGAGGCCGACCCGGGCGGGATAGCCGCCGCCCTGGCCGTTCATGCCGTTGCGGCCGAGCCACTCGCTGAGCATGCTCCACTGGCGCTGGGCCGCGAAGAGCACGTCCACGCACGCGGTCTCCAGGTCGGTCGCGCCGCCGTTGCCCCAGTTGTCGTCGGGGCCGGTGTAGGCGGCGCCGCTCTGGCCGCCGCACTGCAGGCCGCGGCGGTTGGGGTCGACCATCGAGTAGCCGGGCGTGGTGTCGATCTGGACGGGGTCGCCGTTGTAGTGGCTGTGGCCGATCCCGGCCCTGACCTCGTCCCACTCGTCGACGACCGCGCCGGTCACGGCGTCCACGTAGACGTGCAGGCGGCTGGGCTTGGCGCTGGTGACGACGACCTCCCAGGCCAGCCGGGGCCGCTCGGTCGCCGCGTGGACGAGCAGCACGGGCTCGCTCACGCTGGTGGGCCTGGCCAGCCGGGCGCGGGCCGTCGCAGCGGCGGACGCGGCGGTCACCCGTGCCGCGTCGGGCACCTCGATGACGGCCCGCTGGCCGGTGGTGACCGTGGTGACGACCTGGCCGGTGGAGTCGGTGGCGACCACGACGTCGCCGCCGTAGACGGGCAGGCCCTTGTGGGTGCGGGTGTAGGTCAGGTACTGCATGCCGCGCAGGCCGGTGACCGCCGAGGCGAGGCGGAAGTCGTCCTGCTCGGCGGCGAACAGCGTCGCGGCGTTGGCCAGGATGGCGCTGTGGGCGGTGGAAAGGGCGGTTTCCCTGGGTTCCCTGGGCGGGTCGGTGCTGGCCCGCACGCTGGTCGCGCCCGTGAGGGTTAAGGCGAGCGCGAGCACGGCGGCAGCCCCCAACCTGAGTTTGGGGTTCACTGGGGTTGGCTCCTTGTGGGGGGTGGTACGGCGGAGCCCGGGCCGGCTCGGGTGACCCCAGTGCACACCGTCGGGTCAGGCGCGCGTAACCCAACGAGTTGTCATAATGGCGCGCTATAACGGCTCGTGGCGCTGCAACCAGGCGTGATAGTCGGGGTTGCGCCTGGCCTCGGCCCAGTAGGTCTTGGTCACCGCCTCCACCAGGTCGTGGGCGTGCGGCGCGATCGGCCCCTGGTCGGTCCAGCCCAGCACGTGGCCGAAGCGCAGTGGCGAGCCCTTCAGCGGGCGGATCGCGATCCCCTCCCGCACCGGGCCGCTGGCCTGGAACAGCCCCACGCACCTGCCCTCGGAGATGAGCTCCAGCGCCACGTCCACGGTCACCCCGTAGGCCACACGCGGGGTGAAGCCGTGCTCGGCGCACACGCGCCAGAAGTGCTCGCGCGGCGCGGCGTCGATCACGCACGGCTGCGCCCAGTCCTCCTCGGACAGGTCGGCGAGGTCGACCTCCTCGCATGCGGCCAGCGGATGCCCCGGCGCGAGGCCCACGAAGATCGGCTCGGTGGCCACGCGGACGTAGGTGGTCCCCGGCGGGGCGGTCAGCTCGTGGCCGGGGTACTCGTCCAGGCTGCCCAGCTCGATCCGCGCCGAGGCCAGCAGGCCGGGGATGACCTCGGTGGACTCCTCGGTGCGCAGCGTGATGTCGGCCCCGGGCAGCAGGCGGTGCAGGCTCCTGGCCAGCATGCCGGCCAGGCGGGTCAGCGCGCAGGCCACCCGGATCTGCGCCGAGTCCCTGGCGTAGCGCCTGGCGCTGCGCTCCAGCTCGTCGAAGGCGGGCAGCAGCGGCCGGGAGCGCGCCAGCAGCCAGTCGCCCAGCGGGGTGGGGCGGGCCCCGTCGTGGCCCCTGTCGAACAGCCGGCCGCCGAACATCCGCTCGATGCGGCGCAGCTGGGCGGCCACGGCCGGCTGGGACATGCCCATGGTCGCGGCCGCCTTGGAGATGCTCCCGGTGTCGGCGATGGCGCGCAGCACCCTCAGATGACGGACCTCGAGCTCCACACCGCGAGTTTATTTGTAAAGAAGCTTTCCATTAAGGCCCAATTCTTCAGGTCAGCAGGCCCCCACCAGTGCCTCGAACAGCAGGCAGTCCTCCCCGGCCTCCGGATGCCACTGCACGGCCAGGGCGAAGGGCCGCCCGTCCAGCTCCACGGCCTCGATCGTGCCGTCCTCGGCGTGGGCCGACACCGTCAGGCCCGGCGCGAGCCGGTCGATCGCCTGGTGGTGGTAGTGCGGGACCGTCTCGCCCTCACCCAGGACGCCCGCCAGCGCCGTGCCCGGGACCGTCTTGACGGGCAGCCTGCCGTACCGGCCGGGGGCGGGGGAGTGGCCCTCGTGGCCGACGACGTCGGGCAGGTGCTGGTGGAGCGTGCCGCCCATGGCGACGTTGAGCACCTGCAGGCCCCGGCAGATGCCCAGGCTCGGCAGCCCGGCCTCCAGCGCCTCCTCCAGCACGGCGAACTCCGCCTCGTCGCGGAAGGGCCTGATGTGGCTGATCCGCTCGTGCGGGGCCTGGCCGTACCGGGCGGGGTCGATGTCGCCGCCTCCGGCCAGGATCAGCCCGTCCAGCCGCCGCACCACCTCGCGGGGGTCCCCGGCCGGGGGGATGAGCACCGGCTGGCCGCCCGCCCTGATCACCATGTCGACGTACCGGTACGGCAGCAGCGCGGCCGGCATGTCCCACACCGTGAACCGGGCGGGCTCCACGTAGCAGGTGATGCCGATGAGCGGCCTAGAGCGGCGTGACGTAGGCACCGGAGATCCCCCCGTCGACGAGGAACTGGGAGGCCGTGATGAAGCCGGCGTCGTCGGAGGCCAGGAACGCCACCGCCGCCGCGATCTCACTGGCCTCGGCGAAGCGCCCCAGCGGGATGTGCACCAGCCGCCGCTGCGCCCGCTCGGGGTCCTTGGCGAACAGCTCCTGCAGCAGCGGCGTGTTCACCGGGCCCGGGCACAGGGCGTTGACGCGGATGCCCTGGCGGGCGAACTGCACGCCGAGCTCGCGCGACATGGCCAGCACTCCGCCCTTGGAGGCCGTGTAGGAGATCTGGCTCGTCGCCGAGCCCATGACCGCCACGAAGCTGGCCGTGTTGATGATCGAGCCCTTGCCCTGGCGCTGCATGTAGGGGATGACGTGCTTGCAGCACAGGTACACGCTCGTCAGGTTGACCTCCTGCACCCGGCGCCAGGCCTCGATGCCGGTCTCCAGGATCGAGTCGTCGTCGGGCGGGGAGATGCCCGCGTTGTTGAACGCGATGTCGACGCTGCCGTAGGTGTCGTACGCCGTCTGGTACATCCTCCTGACGTCGTCCTCGCTGGTGACGTCGGCCTTGACGAAGATGCCGCCGACGTCGCCCGCCACCTTGGCGCCGCTCTCCTCGTCGACGTCGGCGCACACGACGCGGGCGCCCTCCTCGGCGAAGCGGTGCGCCGTGGCCAGGCCGATCCCGCTGCCCGCGCCGGTGATCACGGCCACGCGGTCCTGCAAACGCTGCATATGACTACTCCGTTGAGATGAAGACGTTCTTGGTTTCCGTGAACGCGGCCAGCGCGTCGGGCCCCAGCTCGCGGCCCAGGCCGGACTGCTTGAAGCCGCCGAAGGGCGTCCAGTAGCGGACGCTGGAGTGGGAGTTCACGCTCAGGTTGCCCGACTCGACCGCGCGGGCCACGCGCAGCGCCCGGCCGACGTCCCTGGTCCAGATCGAGCCCGACAGGCCGTAGCGGGTGTCGTTGGCGATCTCGACGGCGTGCGCCTCGTCGCGGAACGGGACCACCGACACGACGGGACCGAAGATCTCCTCGGTGAACGCACGGTCCGTGACCTGCGAGGTCAGGACCGTCGGGGGGAACCAGTAGCCCTTGCCGGACGGGCAGGAGCCCTGGACGTACGGCTCGCGGTCGACGAAGCCCCGCACGCGCTCCAGGTGCTCGGCGCTGATGAGCGGGCCCATCTCGGTGCTCTCGTCGAGGGGGTCGCCGACCTTGACGTTCTGTACGGCTTGCGCGAGCCGTACCAGGAAGTCGTCGTAGACGGTGTGCTCGACGAGGATCCTGGAGCGGGCGCAGCAGTCCTGGCCGGCGTTGTCGAAGACGGCGTAGGGGGCGGTTTTCGCGGCTTTATCGAGATCGGAGTCGGCAAATACGATATTTGCGGATTTGCCGCCTAGCTCAAGGGTCAGGCGCTTGATGCTGTTCGCGCACTTGGCGGCGATCTCCTTGCCGACCTCGGTGGAGCCGGTGAACACGATCTTGGCCACGTCCGGGTGCTCCACCAGCCGGGCCCCCGCGACCTCCCCTGCCCCAGGCAGGACCTGGAGCACCCCCTCGGGGAGGCCCGCCGCCAGGGCCAGCTCCGCCAGCCTCAGCGCGGTCAGCGGGGTCCATTCGGCCGGCTTGACGATCACCGTGTTGCCCGCGGCGAGGGCGGGGGCGACCCCCCACATCATGATCACCATGGGGAAGTTCCACGGGACGATCACGCCCACCACGCCCAGCGGCTCCTGGAAGGTGACGTCCACGCCGCCGGGGACCGGGATCTGCTTGCCGTGGTTGCGCTCGGGGGCGCCGGAGTAGAAGGTCAGGACGTCGCGGACGTTGCCGGCCTCCCAGCGGGCGTTGCCGATCGTGTGCCCGGCGTTGGCGACCTCGAGGGCGGCCAGCTCGCCGGCGTGCTCCTCGACCTGGGCGGCGAAGCGCCTCAGCAGCCTGGCACGCTCGCCGGGGGCCACGTCGCGCCAGGTCGCGTAGGCGCGCCTGGCACGCTCCACCGCGCGGTCGACCTCGGCCGCGTCGACCGGCTCCACCTCGGCGATCACGTCTTCGGTCGCCGGATTTACGATCTTCATCTTTCCCTCTCGATGCTCACTGTGCTCCTACCCCGCCGGCCCGTGGGTACGGGCAGGCGGGTGGCTGAGGACCAAGGGGGAGGTAGGGGCACGCTCACAGCCTCTCGAATCCCCGGAACAGCTCCCAGTCCGTCACGGCCGAGTCGAAGGCCGCCAGCTCCACCCGGGCGTTGTTCGCGTAATGCTCGACCACCTCGTCGCCGAAGGTCTCCCTGGCCAGCTTCGACCCCTCGAACAGCGCCAGCGCGTCCCGGAGCGTGTGCGGGACCGTCTCGGCTCCCGAGGCGTAGGCGTTCCCGGTGAACGCCTCCTCCAGCGGCAGCTCGTTGTCGATCCCGTGCAGCCCCGCGGCGATGAGCGCCGCGACGGCCAGGTACGGGTTCACGTCGCCGCCCGGCACCCGGTTCTCCACGCGCAACGACGGCCCGTGCCCCACCAGCCGCAGCGCGCACGTGCGGTTGTCGACGCCCCACTTGACGGCCGTCGGCGCGAAGCTCCCGGGCACGAACCGCTTGTAGGAGTTGATGTTCGGCGCGTAGAGCAACGTGAGCTCCCGCAGGCAGGCGAGCTGCCCCGCGATGAAGTGCGCGCCCAGCCGCGACAGCCCGTGCGGCTCCTCCCCGGCCATGACCGGCCGCCCGTCGGCCGACCGCAGGCTGATGTGGATGTGGCAGGAGTTGCCCTCGCGCTGGTTCGGCTTGGCCATGAAGGTGATCGATTTGCCCTCCTGGGCGGCGATCTCCTTGGCCCCGTTCTTGTAGATCACGTGGTTGTCGCACGTGCGCAACGCCTCGTCGTACCGGAACGCGATCTCGTGCTGCCCGAGGTTGCACTCGCCCTTGGCCGACTCGACGTACATCCCCGCCCCCTCCATCGCCAGGCGGATGCGCCTGAGCAGGGGCTCGATGCGGGCCGTCCCGAGGAGCGAGTAGTCCACGTTGTACAGGTTCGCGGGGGTCAGGTCGCGGTACCCACGCCGCCACGCCTCCTCGTAGCTGTCGTTGTAGACGACGAACTCCAGCTCCGTGCCGACGTAGGCGGCCAGGTCCCGCTCGGCCAGCCGGGCGAGCTGCCGCTTGAGGATCTGCCGGGGGGAGGCGACGACGTCGGACCCGTCCTCCCAGGTCAGGTCGGCCATGAGCATGGCCGTGCCGTCCTGCCAGGGCACGCGCCGCAGCGTCGACAGGTCGGGCTTCATCATGAAGTCGCCGTAGCCGCGCTCCCACGACGACATGGCGTACCCGCCCACGGTGTTCATGTCCACGTCGACCGCCAGGAGGTAGTTGCACCCCTCCGAGCCGTGCGTGACGACCTCGTCGAGGAAGTACCGCGCCGACAGCCGCTTGCCCTGCAACCTGCCCTGCATGTCGGCGAGCCCGAGCAGCACGGTGTCGACCCGTCCGGCGGCGACCTCGTCCCGCAGTTCCTCCAGCGATATCACGGCGCGCAGCCCCCAGATGTCGTTTATTGGGCTAGTGTCAGACCATTGATGTGCATCGCCGTACTCTTGTCAAGACCCAGTCACGACGACCGAGGACGCCCGAGGACACGGTGGACCGCCCAGCCCGTCTGATGTCAGTGCTGCGACCGGTGCGAGCCGGCAACGCCTTCGAGGAGACCGTCGAACGGCTCCTGCAGGCGATCAAGCTTGGCGTGGTCCCGCCGGGCGAGAGGCTGCCTCCCGAACGCGAGCTGGCCGTCCAGCTGGGCATCAGCCGCGTGACGCTCCGCGAGGCCATCCGGGCGCTGCAGGACGCGGGTTATCTCGACGTACGGCGGGGCCGCTACGGCGGGGCGTTCGTCACCTACCGCCCGCCCGCCCCGGGCGCCGGCGACCTGCGGCGGGTGGTGGCGGACATGGGTCTGGAGGACCTGGAGGACGCGCTCACCTTCCGCATGGCCGTCGAGTGCGGGGCGGCGCAGGTGCTGGCCACGAGGAAGCTGACGCGGGAGCAGCGGGAGATCCTGTGCGGCCGGCTGGAGGAGCTGAACGGCGCGGCGCTCCAGGACTACCGCCGCCTCGACACCGCCTTCCACCTGTCCATCGCCGAGCTGACCGGCTCGCCGCTGCTGGCCGCCGCCTGCGCCGATGCCCGGCTGCGCGTGAGCGACCTGCTCAACGCGATCCCGATGCTGCAGGTCAACATCGAGCACGCGGCGGCGCAGCACCGGGCCATCGTCGCGGCGATCCTGGCCGGCGACCCGGAGGCGGCGCGCCGGGCGGTCGCCGAGCACCTCGACGGTACGGCGGCGCTGCTGCGCGGCTTCCTGTCCTGAGGCGATTTCCGCCGCGTCCGGCCGATCGGGCATGCTAGGACCAGCGCGACTGGCGGCAAGAGGATGGAATCGACCATCAGGGAGCACCTCGTGGGCGCCGACCGCCTGGGCCCCACGGTCTGGAGGAGACGCATGCCCGACGCCCGCATGCTTCCCGGCGGACCCGTCGCCGAGCAGGTCCTGTCCGACGTCGCCGACCGCGTGGCCGCCCTCCGCGCCGCCGGGGTCGTGCCGTCGCTGGCCACCATCCTCGTCGGCGACGACGACGCCAGCGCCGGCTACATCCGCATCAAGCAGCGCAAGGCCGCCGAGCTGGGCTTCGAGTCGCCGCACACGCACCTGCCCGGCGACGCGACGCAGGAGGACCTGCACGCCGCCATCGCCGCCTACAACGACGACCCGGCGGTGCACGGGCTGCTGATCCAGTACCCCGTGCCGCGCCACCTCGACTACGAGGCCGCGCTGGCGTTCATGCACCCCGACAAGGACGTCGACGGCATGCACCCGCTCAACATGGGACGGCTGGCGCTGGGCATGCCGGGGCCGCTGCCCTGCACGCCCGCGGGCATCGAGGCGTTGCTGGCCTACTACGAGATCCCCGTCTCCGGCCGCGAGGTGGTCATCCTCGGCCGCGGCGCGACCCTGGGGCGTCCGCTGTCGCTGCTGCTGAGCCAGAAGCGGCCCACCGCCAACGCGGCGGTCACCGTGGTCCACACCGGCGTGCCCGACTGGGACCGCTACACGCGCCGCGCCGACATCCTGGTCGCGGCGGCGGGCGTGCCGGGCATCATCCAGCCCGACCACGTCAAGCCGGGGGCGGTCGTCATCGGCGGCGGCGTGCGCTATGAGGGACGGCGGCTGCTGCCCGACGTGGACGAGTCGGTGGAGAAGGTGGCCGGGGCGATCACGCCCCGGGTGGGCGGCGTCGGGCCGACGACCGTGGCGATGCTGTTCCGCAACGCGATCACGGCCGCCGAGCGCGCCACCGCCGCCCAGCGCGCCTGACCCGCCCGGCGGGCGCCGTACTGGAGGCCGGCGGGGTCAGTCCTCCGGGAGCGGTCCGGTGACGGTGAAGGCCTGGCGGAGCCCGTCCGGCCAGACGACGGTCACGTGGCCGGACACCTCCACGGCCGGCAACGCCACCTCCTCCTCCCAGCCCAGGACGGCGGCCGAGACCGCCCATCCCGTCTCGGTGACCCCCGTCAGCGCGGGCACCACGGCGGGGGTGCCGAAAGCCGTCCCCGAGGGCGCCTCCAGGGCCGCGGCCTCCGCGAACCCGTGCAGGCCCGCCAGCCACGACACCGGGCCGCCGTCCGCCGGGCGGAGCACGAGGCCGGGCGGCGCGGCGTCGATCCGGCACGGCCCGGTCACGGCCCAGCCGGTCTGCCGCAGCCGGGTCCCCGGCGCGACCCGGTGGATCCGCAGCTCCACCGCGCCGCGCACCACGCTCAGGCTCTCCACCCGGCCCGCGGCCGACGCCGCCCACGCCACCTCGCCCAGCATGCCCGCGCCCCGCGCCGTCAGGGGCCCGCGCGGTGACACCGACCCGTCGGCCGCGACGATCCCCACGTGGTTGTCGGCCGCCTCGCCGGCCACGGTCGGCCCGGTGGCCGTGGAGTACGCATACCGGTCATACAGCGGATCGCCGACCTGGTACTGGCTGCCGTGGTTGACCAGCCGCGCCACGTCGCCGGTGTTGTGCACCACCAGCCCCGTCGACGGCACCGCCAGCACGCCGGCCGGCCCGGGTTCCTCCACCGCCGTCCACACCGGATGGTCCGGCGGCAGCAGCAGCCCCAGGAACGCCTTCGACGCCCAGTACGGCGAAGCCCAGCCCGAGTAGTCCTGCAGGGAGGGCTCGTGCGGGCCGTACCAGCCCAGGGTCAGCAGGCCCTCGGGCGACAGAGCGTCACGCTCCAGGAAGTGCCGCAGCACGCCGGACGCGACGCACCGGGTCTGGCCGGGCGACAGCGGCGTCGCGCCGAGCAGCGCCCCGGCGAAGAGCGGCGAGACGGAGGCGAAGCGGTAGGTGACCGAGCGCCCGTGGTAGAGCATCCCGCCGCGGCGGTCGAAGGTGAGCGCGTAGGAGCGGAGGAACTCGCGCAGGCGGGGGCCGTACGCGCCGGGATCCCGCTTGGCCAGCAGCGACAGCAGCGCCGGGTACAGGTGCATGGCCCAGCCGTTGTAGTGGTCGAAGCGGCGGCCCGGCCCGTCGGAGTACCAGCCGTCGCCGACGTACCACGGCTCGATCCGCGCCAGGCCGCGCTCGACGGCTTCGCGGTCGCCGAGGAAGGCGCCGACCATGACCGTGAACAGCCACCAGTTGTTGTCCACCGGCTCGTGCCGCACGGCCCCCGACAGCCACTCCTCGGCTTGCGCTCGCACCGGCGCGTCGAGCGTGTCCCACAGATGCTCCCTGGTCAGCCACAGGCCGACGGCGATGGAGGCGGCCTCGACCATGGGCTGGCTACGGTCGGTGACCGGCTGCCACACGCGCGGCCCGGCGGCCAGGCCCCTGCGGTACGGCTCCAGCAGCTCCACCGGCCCGCCCCCGGCCACGCGGAAGGCGGCCAGCAGGAACGTGCGCGCGAACCCCTCCAGCCCGTCGCAGTGCGACCAGCTCTCCCGGCCGGGCAGGATCACCTGCGCGCCGTCCGGCGTGCGGTACGGGTCGACGGCGGCCAGCAACTGGTCGGCCACGGCCTCCCAGTGGGCGCGGGTCCAGCCGGTGTGCGGGCTGAGCGAACGATCCTCGGGGGGAAGGGCGAGCATGGCAGGACCGTACCACTCTGATCGAACGAAAGAAACGTTCAGATCCGAAAGTTGAGGCGATAGGATCGCGGCGTCGACCCAGAAGGAGCCTTGCGTGTTCGTCGAGCAACGCCATGAACTGATCCTCCGCGAGGTCCGCGAACGCGGCTCGCTGCGCCTGGCCGAGCTGGCCGAGCGCCTGGGCGTGTCGATGGTGACCCTGCGCAGGGACGTGGAGCAGCTGGCCGCCAGGGGCCTGGTCAACCGGGTGCACGGCGGTATCACGCTGCCCGAGCCCGGGCACCGCGCCGCCGCGAGCGGGGCGGTCATCGGCATGCTCGTGCCCTCGGCCACCTACTACTTCCCGAGCGTGATCAGGGGCGCCCGCGAGCGCACCGCCGAGCTGGGCGCCCGCCTGGTCCTCGGCGTCTCCCGCTACGAGGAGGCCGAGGAGCGCACGCAGGTCAAGCGGCTCGCCGGCGGCGGGGTCGAGGGCCTGCTGCTCACGCTCACCCGGCAGCCGGACGAGAGCCACGGGGAGTGGCTGGCCGAGCTCGGCGTGCCCGCCGTGCTGGTGGAGCGCCTGGCGAAGCTCGGCGGCCCGGCCTCGCTGCTGGACGCCGTGGCCTCCCACCACGCCCACGGCGCCTTCCTCGGGGTCAGGCACCTGGCCGAGCTGGGGCACCGCCGGGTGGCCATGGTCTCGCGCGCCAGCCCGACCGCTCCCCGGGTACGGCAGGGCTTCCTCGCCGCGGTCCGGGCCCTGGACCTGCACGCCCCCGGCGAGCTGGGCATCGACCAGGAGGGGCCGTCCGAGCGGCAGGTGGCCGAGGTGGTCTCGGCGATCAGGCGGGACGGCGTCACAGGGCTGCTGGTGCACAACGACGAGGACGCGCTCCTGCTGGTCCAGCACCTGCGCGTCGCCGGGGTGGGCGTGCCGGGCGAGGTGTCGATCGTCGCCTACGACGACGAGGTCGCCGTGCTGTGCGATCCGCCGCTCACCGCCGTGGCGCCGCCCAAGGTCGCGGTCGGCCGGCACGCCGTCGACCTGCTCCTGCGCAGGATCGACGAGGGTCCGGGCCTGCCCAGGCAGCACCTGGCCCTCCTGCCCGAGCTCCGCGTGCGCGACTCCACGATCGCTCCACGGCGAGATTCTTTCGCTACTGATCGAACACAGGCAAACGATCTAAAATGAGCGAAAGATGTTTCCATCGCTCGCGGTGGTGCCGCTGCTGCCGGGTGTTCCTGTCCCCGCAGCGGTTCTGGAAGGCCGGCATGACGGCGGGCAGCGTCAAGTGACCTCGTTCCCGGGGGAGATCACCATTATGAGACGGCCCAAGACGCTGATCGCCATGAGCGCCGACGTGGCGCGCCGCCTGATCACGCCGCCCGTGCGGGAGCGGCTGACGGCCATCACCGACGTGGACCCCGACCTCGTGGTCTGCGACTTCGCCGGCGCCGACCTGGCCGAGACGGAGGTCCTGTACACCTCGTGGGGCTGCCCGCCGGTGACCGCCGAGGTGCTGGCCGGGGCGCCCCGGCTGAGCGCCATCGTGCACGCCGCCGGGTCGGTCAAGCACCACGTGACCGACGCCTGCTGGCAGCGCGGCATCAAGGTGTCCTCCGCCGCCGCGGCCAACGCCGAGCCGGTCGCCGAATACACGCTCGCGGCGATCCTCTTCGCCAACAAGCGGGTGCTCGACATCGCTCACATCTACCGCACGACCATGCGCGGGCACGACTGGGACGCGCTCTACCCCGGCTTCGGCAACTACCGCCGCACGGTCGGCGTCGTCGGGGCCTCCCGGATCGGCCGCCGGGTCATCGAGCTGCTGCGCCCGTTCGAGTTGGAGGTGCTGGTCGCCGACCCCTACCTCACCGAGGACCTGGGCGTGGCCCACGTGCCGCTGGACGAGCTCGTCGCGCGCTCCGACGTCGTCAGCCTGCACGCCCCCTCGCTGCCGGAGACCCGCCACCTGATGAACGCCGCCCGCCTGGCCGCCATGCGCGACGGCGCCACGCTCATCAACACCGCCCGCGGCGCCCTGGTCGACCAGGACGCCCTCGTCGCCGAGCTGTCCACCGGCCGCATCCACGCGGTCATCGACGTCACCGAGCCGGAGGTGCCGCCGCCCGGCTCGCCGTTGTACCGCCTGCCCAACGTCCTGCTCACCCCCCACATCGCCGGGTCGCTCGGCGGAGAACTGGCCCGCATGGCGGACCTCTCCCTCGGCGAGCTGGCCCGCTACGCCCGCGGCCTGCCGTTCGAGCACGGAGTGCAGGCCGACGCCCTCTCCAGGAGCGCCTGACGTACGGCTAGACGCGGCCGGAGGTGACCATCAGGTCGGGGTCGAGGAACAGGCCGGTCCGCTCATAGCCGTCGTAGACCCGACGTGCGCCGCTCGTCGTCCGGCCCCAGCCGGAGATTGTCGCGGAAGAGGGCGAGCTGCCCGCTCCGGGCGACGAAACCAGCCATGACACGCCCCAGGCCTCCGGCGGGAAAGGTCACGACCAATCTAACCCTGGTCCCCGTACCATCGAGATGAGTCAATGGGGGACTGGTTTCGCAACAGCATCGTGGGGACAGGACGGCTGCCGCTGTTCTGCTTCTTCGTCGCGCTCATCGGCGCCTTCCTGTTCACGCGGGTGAACGTGCGGCTGATCCGGGCGAAGGTCGGCTGGTTCCGCAACGTCAACGTCGGCGACATGCACATCCACCACGTGGTCTTCGGCGTCGTGCTGATGCTGGTCGGCGGGGTGACCGGGCTGGTCGTCTCGAGCCTGTCGCAGTTCTGGTTCGCGGTCGCGGCCTTCGTCTTCGGCATCGGCTCGGCGCTGGTGCTGGACGAGTTCGCGCTGATCCTCCACCTGCACGACGTCTACTGGGAGGAGGAGGGCCGCACCTCGGTCGACGCCGTGTTCGTGGCCATCGCGGTCACCGGGCTGCTGCTGATCGGCCTGCGCCCGCTCGTGGTGGACATCGGCGGGCTGATCAACCCGACCGTGATCATGGTGGCGAACCTGGCGCTGGCCATCGTCACCCTGCTCAAGGGCAAGATCTGGACCGGCCTGGTCGGGCTGTTCGTGCCGGTCCTGCTGCTCGTCGGCGCCGTACGGCTGGCGCGCCCGGGGTCGCCGTGGGCGCACTGGTTCTTCGCGGGGCGCAACCCCCGCAAGCTGGCCAAGGCCATCCATCGGGAGGAACGCTGGCGCAGACCGGTGATCCGGGCGAAGATCGCGGTCCAGGAGTTCGTCTCGGGGCGTCACGATCTACCTTCGTCGCGTAAGCGCCGCGGGCATACTTGAGGCATGAGTGCGCTGCCGTCGTGGTGGGAAGGCGCCGAGAAGCGAGTCCCCGAGTCGCTGGACGACCTCCACGGACCGGCGGAGGGCGTGGTCGACCTGCCGATAGAGGTGGCGTGGTCGGGGCTGACGTCGTTCGACGTGTCGGACCCGCGGCTGCGGCTGTCGATGTATCACCTGGTCATCGCCGTGGGGCGGCGCGTGGACGTCGAGCGCTTCCTCTGCGCCGAGCACGTCCGGAACGACTGGCCGCTCCTGCGCAGGCTCATTCCGCGCCCCCTGTGCCGGATCTGGGAGGAACGCTTCCCCACCCTGGTCCAGTCGTGAGGTTCGCTCCCTTCCACCAGCGGATCCTGGAGGCCATCGGCGGCGTCGCGGGGCGGTACGGCTTGATGCTGTGCGGCGGCCACTCCATGCGGGCGCACGGCTTCACCGACCGGCCCAGCAAGGACCTGGACTTCGCGGTTCCCGTCGACATGCCGTTGCCCGAGGTCGCGGAGGCGGTGGCCGCCGAGTTCCGCCGCCAGGGCTTCGCCGTAAGGGCGATGGACTTCTCGCCGCGCTGGGGACGGATGCTCGTGGTCGAAGAGGTGTCCGGCCAGGAGTGCGAGGTCGACCTGATGCGGGAGGCGCTGCTGGACCAGCCGCTCACCCTGGACCTGTGCCAGGTGGTCGGCCAGGACGACGCCGTCGGGCTCAAGGTCCGCGCCCTGCAGGCCCGCGGCCTGCCCCGTGACTTCATCGACGTCGCGGCCGTGGCCGACCTGTACGCCTTCCGCGAGCTCGAACGGCTCGGCCGCCTCCACGACGACGAATGGTCCCTCGACAACCTCCTCCAGCGCCTGGAAGGCGTGGATCTCCTTGATGACGACGCCTTCCTGATCTACGGCATCACCGAGGAACGCCTCCACGAGATCCGGCGGTTCGCCTACGCCTGGGTCGAGGACATCAAGCTGCGCAGGGCCGAAGAAGGAGACATCGAGTACGACGCCCCCGACATCCCCGACGTCGACTAGCGACCGCCTCCTCCGCGAGGAGGAGCGTCAACTCGAGTTGACATACTTTGGTCGTCAATTTAGGTTGACCGGTGTACTTCGCGCGTCGCCGCGCGTTGGATCAGGCGGACCGACGAAGGGGGCTCGATGACGCAGGAGCGGCCCGAGGGCATGGTGGATCCGGGCGAGAAGGCACCGATACGCGATCTGCTGGCCTACTTAAGACCGCAGCGCGGCGTGCTGGTCATAGGCGGCGTGCTGGCGCTGGTGGGCTCGGCCGCCGCGTTGGCGATGCCGCAGATGGCGCAGTTCGTGGTGGAGGCGTTCGGATCGGGCCGGTCCATCGCCGGGCCGCTGATCTGGCTGACCGTGGCCGTGCTGGTCGGCGCCGTGATCTCGGCGGGCGGCGCCTACCTCATGGAGCGCACCGGCGAGGGCGTCGTCATGGAGGCGCGCAAGAAGCTGGTGGCCCACATGCTGCGGCTCAAGGTCGCCGACGTCGACCGGCTCAAGCCCGGCGACCTGCTCTCGCGGGTGACCGGCGACACCACGATGCTCCGCCAGGTGCTCACCAACGGCATCGTCGAGTCGATCGGCGCGGTGTTCACGCTCGTCGGCGCCGTCGTGCTGATGGCCAACAAGGACATCGTGCTGCTGCTGGTGACCCTCCTCGTGGTCGTCGTCATCGGCGGCATGGTCGCGCTGATCATGCCGAAGATCCAGAAGGCCCAGCTCCAGGCCCAGGAGGCGGTCGGCGAGATGGGCGCGGTGCTCGACCGGTCGCTGCAGGCCTACCGCACCGTCAAGGCCAGCGGGTCGGAGGAGCGCGAGATCGCCACCGTCACCGAGGCGGCCGAGCAGGCCCGTCGCCGCGGCCTCCAGGTGGCGGGCTGGGGCTCGCTCGCCGGCGTCTCGACGTGGGTGGCGATCCAGATCGCCTTCGTCGCGGTGCTGGCCATCGGCGGCGCCCGCGTGGCCTCCGGCGCCCTGGACGTGGCCGCGCTGATCGCCTTCCTGCTCTACCTGTTCTACCTCGTCGCGCCCATCGGGCAGCTGGTCCAGGGCGCGGTGCTGCTGCAGAACGGCCTGGCCGCGCTCAAGCGCATCAAGGAGATCGAGGAGCTGCCCGCCGAGGAGCCCGGCGTTCCGGGCGGCGGGACGGCGGAGCCGGTCGGCGTCACGTTCGAGGACGTCGTCTTCCGGTACGGCGAGGACCGCCCCCTGGTGCACAACGGCGTGAGCTTCGAGGTGCCGCCGGGCGGGCTGACCGCGCTCGTCGGCCCGTCGGGAGCGGGCAAGTCCACGGTGTTCGCGCTGCTGGAGCGCTTCTACGAGCACCAGGGCGGGACGATCACCGTCGGCGGGCGCGACATCCGCGACTGGCCGCTGGCCGAGCTGCGCCAGGCCCTCGGGTACGTCGAGCAGGACGCCCCCGTGCTGGCCGGGACGCTGCGGGAGAACCTGCTGTTCGCCGCCCCCGACGCCACCGAGGAGGAGCTGGCCCGCGCCATCGCCCGCACCCGCCTGGACGACCTGGTGGCCCGGCTCCCCGACGGCCTGGACACCCCGGTCGGCCACCGCGGCGTCCTGCTGTCGGGCGGCGAGCGGCAGCGGGTGGCCATCGCCCGCGCCCTGCTCCGCAAGCCGCGCCTGCTGCTGCTCGACGAGGCCACCTCCCAGCTCGACGCCGTCAACGAGCTGCGCCTGCGCGAGGTCATCGCCGAGGTCGCCACCGAGACGACCGTGCTGGTCATCGCGCACCGGCTGTCCACGGTCACCAACGCCGACCGGATCGTCGTCATGGAGGGCGGCGGCGTGCGGGCGGTCGGCACCCACGACGAGCTGGTCGGCGCCGACGAGCTTTACCGCGAGCTGGCCGCCACGCAGTTCCTGACCAGCTGACGCGCGTGTATCGTCGTGATGAATAGGTTCATTCACGAAGGGGTGGCCATGAGCCGGACCGTGCGCGCACCGCGAGGGACAACGCTGACCGCCAAGGGGTGGCCGCAGGAGGCCGCCCTCCGCATGCTCCAGAACAACCTGGACCCCGAGGTCGCCGAGCACCCCGAGCAGCTGGTGGTCTACGGCGGCTCGGGCCGGGCGGCCCGCGACTGGGCCTCCTTCGACGCCATCGTCAGGACCCTCACCACGCTGGAGGGCGACGAGACCCTGCTCGTGCAGTCGGGCCGGCCCGTGGGCGTCTTCCGCACCCACGAGTGGGCGCCGCGCGTGCTCATCGCCAACTCCAACCTCGTGCCGGACTGGGCCACCTGGGAGGAATTCCGCCGGCTGGAGGCCGCCGGGCTGACCATGTACGGGCAGATGACCGCCGGGTCGTGGATCTACATCGGCACGCAGGGCATCCTCCAGGGCACCTACGAGACCTTCGCCGCCGTCGCCGCCAAGCGCTTCGGCGGCTCGCTCGCCGGGACCGTCACGCTGACCGCGGGCCTGGGCGGCATGGGCGGCGCCCAGCCGCTGGCCGTCACCATGAACGGCGGCGTGGCCATCTGCGTCGACTGCGACCCCCGCAGCGTGCAGCGCCGCCTGGACCACCGCTACCTCGACGTGCGCGCCGAGTCGCTGGAGGAGGCGCTGCGCCTGGCCTACGAGGCCCGCGACCAGCGCAGGCCGCTGTCCATCGGCGTGGTCGACAACGCGGCGCACGCCGTACCCGAGCTGCTGGCCAAGGGGGCCGAGATCGACATCGTCACCGACCAGACCTCGGCGCACGACCCGCTCATGTACCTCCCGCTCGGCGTCGCCTTCGAGGACATGGCCGCCGAGCGGGACAAGGACCCCGCCGGGTTCACCCAGCGGGCGCGCGAGTCGATGGCGCGGCACGTGGAGGCCATGGTGGGCTTCCTCGACGCGGGCGCGGAGGTGTTCGACTACGGCAACTCGATCCGCGGCGAGGCGAAGCTGGCCGGCTACGCGCGGGCGTTCGACTTCCCCGGCTTCGTGCCCGCCTACATCCGGCCGCTGTTCTGCGAGGGGAAGGGCCCGTTCCGGTGGGCGGCGCTGTCGGGCGACCCGGCCGACATCGCGGCGACCGACCGGGCGATCCTGGAGCTGTTCCCCGAGAACGAGGCGCTGGCCAGGTGGATCACCAAGGCGGGGGAGAAGGTCCACTTCCAGGGGCTTCCGGCGCGCATCTGCTGGCTCGGGTACGGCGAGCGCCACCTGGCGGGGGAGCGGTTCAACGACATGGTGGCCTCCGGGGAGCTCCAGGCGCCCATCGTGATCGGCCGCGACCACCTCGACGCCGGGTCGGTCGCCTCGCCGTACCGGGAGACCGAGGGGATGCTGGACGGCTCCGACGCGATCGCCGACTGGCCGCTGCTCAACGCGCTGCTGAACACGGCGTCGGGGGCGGCGTGGGTGTCCATCCACCACGGAGGCGGCGTCGGGATCGGGCGGTCGATCCACGCGGGACAGGTGACGGTGGCCGACGGCACGCCGCTGGGGCGGGAGAAGCTCACGCGGGTGCTCACGAACGACCCGGGGACCGGGGTCATGCGGCACGTGGACGCGGGCTACGAGGAGGCCGTGGCGGTCGCCGAGGCCCGCGGCGTGCGCATCCCCATGCGGGAGAGCTGACCGCCCGCCGGGGTGCGCGGGCCGTACGGCGGGGCACGCCGGGACGGGCACGGCACGGGCACAGCCACGAGAGAGGAGGGCCCGGCATGGCCGGCAGCCTCGACGAGTTGCTGCACGGGCGCAGGTTGTCGCCCGTGCAGCGGCGGATCGCGCACTACCTGTCGGAGCACCTCACCGAGGCGATCTTCCTGTCCAGCGTCGAGCTCGCCGAACGGGCCGGAGTGAGCCAGCCGTCGGTGACGAGGTTCGCCGTGGCGCTCGGCTTCGCCGGCTACCCCGAGCTGCGCAACGCCCTGCGCCCCCTCGTCCTGGGCGCCAGGCCGCAGCCCGACCTCATCGAGAGCGCGATCGACGGCGAGATCCGCAACCTCCGCGCCCTCAAGGACCGGCTCGCGAGCCTGCCCCTGCAGTCCCTCGGCAAGGACCTGGCCGCCGGCGCGCCCCTGCCCGTCGTCGGCCTGCGCGTCTCCTCCGGCCTGGCGACGACCTTCGCCTACTACGCCCGGCGCATCCACCCGGACGTCCGCCTGCTCACCCACGGCGGCTCGGAACTGCTCGACGCCCTGCACGCCGCCAGGAACGCGGGAGCCGAGTGGATGGTCGCCTTCGTGCTGCCGAGGTATCCCGCGGAAGCCGTCCACGCCCTGAGGTTCGCGGAGAAGGCGGGCCTGAAGCGGGCCGTCATCGCCGACCGGCCCGGCCTGCCCGCCGAGGTCCTGCTCGACGCGCCCGTCGGCGACCGGCTGGTGTTCGACTCCCACGCCGCGCCCCTCGCCCTGGCCATGGCCCTGGTCGAGGCCATGGCCGACGCCGAGCCGTTGCGGACCCGTAAGCGCCTGGAGGAGTACGAGCGGCTGGCCGAGGAGGCGGGCACCTTCGAGCCGGGTTAGCCCGCGATCCTGCGCAGCGACCGCACCGACCAGGTCGTCGTCAGCGCCGCCAGCGCGATGAACAGCCCGAACGCGATCGGGATCTCGCTGTCCCCCAGCCGTCCGGCGAACAGCGCCCGCCCGGCCTCGGCCGCGTGGTAGAGCGGGTTGACCGGCGCGATCGTCTGCATCCACTCCGGCGCGAACGCGATCGGGATGAACAGCCCGGCCAGCAGCATGACGGGCAGCATGAACAGATTGAGCGTCTGGGACATGCCGTTCTCGTCCCGCACGGCCAGCGCGAGCCCCTGCGACAGGCTGGAGGCGAACAGCCCGGTGGCGGCCATGAGCAGCAGCATCAGCACCAGCTCGACCGGTCCCACCCGCAGCCCCATGAGCGCGGCCACGGCGAACACCAGCAGGGCCTGCACCACGAGCGTGACCATGTCGCGCAGGACCCGGCCGAGCACCAGCGCCGGACGCCAGGCCGGGCTGACGGCCAGCCGTTCCAGCGAGCCGTTGCGCAGGTCGGCGATCAGCCCGAAGCCGGTGAACAGCGACCCGAACACGGCGATCATCATGAGCGCGGCCGGGGTGAACGCCCGCAGCGCCTCGACCTCCGAGCCGCCCACGAGCCCCTTGGTCAGCGGGGCGAACATCAGCAGGTACAGGACCGGCTGCAGGATGCCGAACAGGGGCCAGACGGGGTTCCTGAAGGTCTTGGCCATCTCGTAGCGGAAGAACAGCAGCGTGTCGCGGATCATGCGGCGGCTCCGGTGTCGCGCAGGGAACGGCCGGTCTTGGCCAGGAAGACGTCGTCGAGGGTGGATCGGTCGAGCGCCACGGACTTCAGGCCGAGCCCGTGCTCCTCCAGCGTGCGCAGCATGGACGGCAGGGCGTGCTCGCCGTCGTCGGCGTAGACGCGCAGCAACTCCCCGTCCAGGCGGGTCTCCTTGGCGTAGGGGCGCAGGACCTCGGCGCCGCGCGCGGCGTCGTCGAGGCGGAGCGTGATCACGTCGCCGGACAGCTCCCGCTTGAGCGTGCCGGGCGTGCCCTCGGCCACGACCACGCCGTGGTCGACGATGGCCAGCCGGTCGCACAGGGCGTCGGCCTCCTCCAGGTAGTGGGTGCTCAGCAGCACGGTGGTGCCCTGGTCGCGCAGCTGCCTGATCCTGTCCCAGAGGTTGGCGCGGTTCTGCGGGTCCAGGCCGGTGGTCGGCTCGTCGAGGAACAGCAGCGGCGGGGTGTGGACCAGGCCGAGCGCGAGGGAGACGCGGCGCTTCTGGCCGCCGGAGAGGGTACGGCCCGGCCGGTCGGCCAGCTCGGCCAGGTCGAAGGTCTTCAGCACCTCCTCGGCCGCGGCGGCGGGGTCGGCCACGCCGTACAGCCTGGCGGCGAACAGCAGCTGCGCCCGGGGCGTGGACATGTCGTCGACCCCGCCGGCCTGGCTGACGTAGCCCAGCCGCCGCCGGATCTCCCGCGGCTGCTTGAGCAGGTCGTGGCCGGCGACGGTGGCCGTGCCGGCGTCGGGGGCGATGAGCGTGGCGAGCATGCGGATGGTGGTGGTCTTCCCGGCGCCGTTGGGTCCGAGGACGCCGTAGATCTCGCCCCGCTGGACCTCTAAGTCCACGCCCCTGACCGCCTCGACGGTCTGGCTGCCCTTGCGCGAGCGCGTGGTGAAGGTTTTGCGCAACCCGTGCGCGTTGATCATCATGAGGGTTCTCCTCGGTCAGGGGAGCTCGTCGTCCTCGACCCGCTTGACGGCCTCTTCGCACCACTCCAGCTGGGCCCGCAGCATCTTCATGTTGAGCTTGAGGTTCTCGTCGATGTGGCGGGGCGCGCCGTAGGACTGCTTGGCGCCGATCGCCCGCTCGCACATGCCGATGGACAGCTTGAGCTGGTCGATCCGGGTGCGCAGCGCGGCCAGCAGGTCGCCCTTGCCCAGGCGGTTCATGAAGGTCATGGCGACCTGGAACGGGTCCACGATGGGCTGCAGCTGCGTCCAGGCGGTCAGCAGCAGCCGGTAGAACTCCTGGCGGCCCACGTCGGTCACGGCGTAGACGGTCTTGCCGCCCTTGCCCTGCTCGACGACGTCGAGGAGCCCTTCGTCGGCCATCTTGCCGAGCCCGTGGTAGATCGACCCGAACGCGACGTTGGCCCAGTGGTTGGCGCCCCACATCTCGAGGATCCGCCGCACCTGGTAGCCGTTGCGCGGCTCGTCCAGCAGGGTGCCGAGGATGAGCAGCCGGGTCGAGGACATACTCAAGTTTGTATTCAAATTTGAGTACCGTGTCAACGGCTTTAGGCTGGCGGGCATGGCTGAACGACCGACTGCGCTGGTGACGGGGGCCTCCCGGGGAGTGGGCGAGGCGGTGGCGCGGGCGCTGGCCCCGACCCACCGGCTGATCCTGGGCGGACGCGACCGCACACGGCTGGAGAAGCTGGCCGCCGAGCTGCCCGAGGCCAGGGCCTGGCCGGTGGAGCTCACGGCGGTGACCGAGCGGGACGTGGCCGGCGTCGACCTGCTCGACGTGCTCGTCCACAGCGCCGGGACGGTACGGCTGGGCCGCGTGGCCGACACGCCCGCCCAGGTGTGGCGCGACACGATGGAGGTCAACGTGGTCGCCGTCGCCGAGCTGACCAGGCTGCTGCTGCCGGCGCTGCGGGCCGCCGGAGGGCACGTGGTGTGCGTGAACTCCGGCTCGGGGCAGCGCGCCAACCCCGGCTGGGCCTCGTACGCGGCCAGCAAGTTCGCCCTGCGCGCCTTCGCCGACGCCCTGCGCCTGGAGGAGCCGTCGCTGCGCGTCACCACGGTCTACCCGGGCCGCGTGGACACCGACATGCAGCGCAGCGTGCGCGAGCAGGAGGGCGGGCCGTACGAGCCGGAGAAGTACCTGCAGGCCGAGACCGTCGCCAGGGCGATCGTGGCCGCCGTGACCGCCGGTCCCGACGCGCACCTGACCGAGCTCACGCTGCGTCCCCGGAGCGGCCCCGTGTCGTGAATGAAGCTATTCACTACAGTGGGTCCATGCTCGAAGACCTCGCGGACATCGGCCGGGACCCCGGCACCGGCGGCTATGTGCGGGACGCCTGGTCGCCCGCCGACATGCGACTGCGCGAGTGGTTCGCCGACCAGGCCGCCCGGCGCGGGCTGGACCTGCGCGAAGACCGCAACGGCAACCTGTGGGCCTGGTGGGGCGACCCCTCCCGGCGGCCCGGCGTGGTCACCGGCAGCCACCTGGACTCGGTACGGCAGGGCGGCGCCTTCGACGGCCCGCTGGGCGTGGTGTCGGCGTTCGCGGCCCTCGACCTGCTCAGGAGCCGGGGCTTCGTCCCCGGCAGGCCGCTGGGGGTGGCCTGCTTCACCGACGAGGAGGGCGCCAGGTTCGGCGTGCCCTGCATGGGCTCGCGGCTGCTGACGGGCGTGCTGGACCCCGGGCGGGCCCTCGCGCTGACCGACGACGCGGGCGACACGCTGGCCGACGTGCTGTCGCGCGCCGGTCGCAAGCCGGAGGAGCTCGGCGCGGACCCGGAGACCCTGGGGCACGTCGGCGTGTTCGTGGAGCTGCACATCGAGCAGGGCCGCGGGCTGGTGGACCTGGGCGCGCCGGTCGGGGTGGCCAGCGCGATCTGGCCGCACGGGCGGTGGCGCTTCGACTTCCGCGGCCAGGCCAACCACGCGGGCACCACGCGGCTGGAGGACCGCGACGACCCCATGCTCGCCTACGCGGCCAAGGTGCTGGCCGCGCGGGAGGCGGCGGTCCGCCACGGCGTCGTGGCCACCTTCGGCAAGGTCCGCGTCTCGCCCAACAACGCCAACGCGATCCCGGGCCTGGTGACCGGCTGGCTGGACGCCCGCGGGCCCGGGGAGCGCGAGGTGCGGGCGCTGGTGGCGGAGCTGGCCGAGGGCGCCGAGGTGCGGGAGGAGTCCTGGACGCCCGTCGTCGACTTCGACCTGGGCCTGCGGGAGAGGGTCGCGCGGGCGGCGGGGCGGGGGCTCGGCGTGGAGGTGCCCGCCCTGCCCACGGGAGCCGGGCACGACGCCGGGATCCTCGCGTCGGCAGGGGTACCCAGCGCGATGCTTTTCGTCCGTAATCCGACGGGTATTTCCCATTCGCCCGACGAACACGCGGAGCGATCCGACTGCGAGGCGGGCGTGACCGCCTTGGCGGCCGCGCTGGAGGAGCTGACCCGATGACCACCTACTGGTGCGAGTACGCTTGGCTGGCCGACGGCGTCACCGAGAGCGTGCTGATCGAGACCGACGGCGAGCGCATCTCCCGCGTCGACCAGGGCCCCGCCCACGACGCGGTCCGGCTGCCCGGGCTGACCGTCCCCGGCATGGCCAACGCGCACTCCCACGCCTTCCACCGGGCGCTGCGGGGCCGGACCCAGCGCGGCAAGGGCGACTTCTGGACCTGGCGCGACCAGATGTACGAGACCGCCGCCGCCCTCGACCCCGACTCCTACTACGCGCTGGCCAGAGCCGTCTACGCCGAGATGGCGCTGGCCGGCGTCACCTGCGTGGGCGAGTTCCACTACCTGCACCACGGGCCGGGCGGCGAGCCGTACTCCGACCCCAACGAGATGGGGCACGCGCTGGTCCGGGCGGCGCGCGAGGCGGGGCTGCGCATCGCCCTGCTGGACACCTGCTACTTGACGGGCGGGATCGGCGCCGGGCTGCAGGGGGTCCAGCTCCGGTTCGGCGACGGCACGGCCGACCGGTGGGCCTCCCGCGTGGAGGCGCTGGCCGCCGCCTACGACGGGCAGCGCGACGTGGAGATCGGCGCGGCCATCCACTCGGTGCGCGCGGTGCCGCCCGAGCAGATGCCCGTCGTGGTGGAGTTCTCCCACAAGCACGCCGCCCCGCTGCACGCCCACGTGTCGGAGCAGCGGGCCGAGAACGACGCCTGCGTGCAGATGTACGCCGCCAGCCCCGTCCAGGTGCTCGCCGAACACGGCGCCCTGGGCCCCCGCTCCACCGCGGTCCACGCCACCCACCTGTCGGACGTCGACATCGAGCTGCTGGGCCAGTCGAGGACCCACGTGTGCATGTGCCCCACCACCGAGCGGGACCTGGCCGACGGCATCGGCCCGGCCAGGACGCTGTTCGAGCGCGGCTCGCCGATCACGCTGGGCTCCGACAGCCACGCCGTCGTCGACCTGCTGGAGGAGGCCAGGGCGGTGGAGCTCGACGAGCGCCTGGCCACCCAGCGGCGCGGCCACTGGCAGGCGCACGAGCTGCTGTCGGCCGCGACCGGCGTGGGCCACTCCTCGCTCGGCTTCCCCGACGCGGGGCTGCTGGTGCCCGGCGCCTGGGCCGACCTGGTCTCCATCCGCCTGGACTCGGTCCGTACGGCCGGCGCCACCCGCGAGACGGCCGTCGAGACGGTGGTGTTCGCGGCGACGGCGGCCGACGTGCACAGCGTGGTGTCCGGCGGGCGCCGCGTCGTGGAGGACGGGCGGCACGTGCTGGGCGACGTCGGGACGATGTTGAAACAGGCGTTGAAGGAAGCGCTGAGAGAGGCGATCGGATGAGCCTGCTCGTGGACGGGATCGGGCTGCTGTTCGACGGGCACGAGGAGCACCGTGACGCGGCGCTGGTGATCGAGCACGGCAGGGTCGCCTGGGTCGGCCCCTCCAGCCGCGCCCCGGCGGCCGACGAGCGCGAGGACGCCCGGGGCGGCTGCGTCATCCCCGGCTTCGTCGACAGCCACGCCCACCTGGTCTTCGCGGGCGACCGCACCGAGGAGTTCAACGCCCGCATGTCCGGCCGGCCGTACACGGCGGGCGGGATCCGGACCACGGTGGCCGCCACCAGGGCCGCGGACGACGCCACGCTGGAGCGCGGCACGGCCCGGCTGCTGGAGGAGATGCGGCGGCAGGGCACCACGACCGTGGAGATCAAGAGCGGCTACGGGCTCACGGTGGAGGACGAGCGCCGCTCGCTGGCCATCGCCGCCCGGCACACCGAGGAGACGACCTTCCTGGGCGCCCACGTGGTGCCCGCCGACATGCCCGCCGACGACTACGTCCGGCTGGTGACCGGCGAGATGCTCGCCGCGTGCGCGCCGTACGCCAAATGGGTGGACGTCTTCTGCGAGCGCGGCGCCTTCGACGGCGACCAGACCCGGGAGATCCTGACCGCCGGCGTCAAGGCCGGGCTGCTGCCGCGCGTGCACGCCAACCAGCTGGGCGAGGGGCCCGGCGTCCAGATCGCGTGCGAGCTCGGCGCGGCCTCGGCCGACCACTGCACGCACCTCACCGACGCCGACGTCGACGCCCTGGCCTCCTCCGGCACGGTCGCCACGCTGCTGCCGGGCGCGGAGTTCTCCACCCGCTCGCCGTACCCGGACGCGCGCCGGCTGCTGGACGCGGGTGTGACCGTCGCCCTGGCCACCGACTGCAACCCGGGCTCCTCCTACACCACCTCCATGCCCTTCTGCATCGCGCTGGCCGTACGGGAGATGGGCATGACCCCGCTGGAGGCCGTCAGGGCCGCCACGTACGGCGGAGCGAGGGCGCTGCGACGTGACGACGTGGGCGTCCTGCGTCCCGGATCGCGCGCCGACCTGGTGATCCTCGACGCGCCCTCCTACGTCCACCTCGCCTACCGCCCCGGGGTGCCGCTGGTGCGCCGGGTCGTCTCCTCCTGAAGGAGGAGGAGCAGAACCGTCCTCCAGGCGTACCCCTTGAGGGAATCTTTGCATCGGGCGAAACGTTGCCGGGGTATAGAACGCAGCTGCGGGAACGAGGTGCCTGGGGATGGCAAGGCCTACGGGGAATCGCACGCAGGAGCAGGCGGCCGCGGAACGCGACCTGCTCGGGACCTACCTGGCGGAGATCGGGAAGGTCCCGCTCCTCACCGCGGAGGAGGAGGTCGAGCTCGCCAAGCGCATCGAAGCGGGGCTCTTCGCCGAGCAGTTGCTGGACGGGGGAGGCACGGAGCCGCGCATCGGGGACGCCACGGACGAGGAGCTCGAGCGCCTGGCGATCTCCGGACAGCGGGCCAAGGAGGAGTTCATCCAGGCCAACCTGCGGCTGGTGGTGGCCGTGGCGCGCAAGTACTCCGGCCGCGGGATGCCGCTGATCGACCTGGTCCAGGAGGGGAACCTGGGCCTGGTCCGCGCGGTGGAGAAGTTCGACTACCGGCGCGGCTACAAGTTCTCGACCTACGCCACGTGGTGGATCCGCCAGTCGGTGGGGCGCGCGATCCACGAGCAGGCCCGCCCGGTTCGGCTGCCCACGCACGCCGGCGAGCAGATGACCCGGCTGATGCGGGTGCGCCGCGACATGCTGGCCGAGCTGGACGTCGAGCCGAGCGACGACGAGCTGGCCGAGGTGCTCGACCTGCCCATCGAGCGGGTGCGCGAGCTGCGCCGCTGGGCCTCCGACCCGGTCTCGCTCCAGCTGGGCGTGGGCGACGAGGACGAGACCGAGCTGGGCGACATGATCGCGGATGAGACCTGGGCCGACCCGGAGCAGCAGGCGATCGACAGCATCGAGCGGGAGCGGCTGGACGAGTGGCTGACCGGTCTGGAGGGCGCCACCCGCGACATGCTGCGCTGGCGCTACGGGCTGGTGGACGGCCGCGAGCACACCCTCACCGAGGTGGGGGAGCGCTACGGCATCGGCCGCGACCGGGCGCGCCGCATCGAGCGCGACGCGCTGGCCCGGCTGCGGAAGATGGCCTCCTCGGCCGCCTGACCCGCTCCGTGACTCTCTGACCCTCGGGCCACCTGCCCGTCAGGCGGCCCGTGACTTACGGTCCTGTGACTCTCAGGCCAGGGGCTTGAGGTACTTGTCGAGGTCGTCGAGGATCTTGCCGGCGGCGGTGACGCCGATGCCCAGCATCCACACCTCGTCGTCGACGTTGAACGCATGCCCGGCCGAGACCGCCTTGAGGTTCTTCCACAGCGGTCCGGCCGTGATCTGGGCCTGCTGCTCCTTGGCGGCTTCGCCGTACGCGCTGTAGAAGAGGGCGTCGCCGTCGGCCAGGGCCAGGTTCTCCTGCGACAGCTTGCCGAAGCGCTTGTCCGGCTGGTTCGCCAGCAGCTGCGGCTCGGGGCGGCCGATGCCCGCGTCGCCGACGACGATGCCGCTGAAGGACTCGGGGCCGTACATGCGGATCTCGGTGGGCATGAAGCGCACAATGCTGATCTTGAGCTTGGCGTACCCGGCGCCGATCTGCTTGGCGCGTGCCTCGTAGTCGGCCAGCAGCTTGGCGGCCTGCTCCTTCTTGCCGAGCGCCTCGGCGTCCAGGAGGAAGTTCTCCTTCCACGTGACGCCCACCTTCTCGGTGAAGACGGTCGGCGCGATCTTGCTCAGCTTGTCGTAGAAGGCCTCCTGGCGGAACTTCGAGCCGAGGATGAGGTCGGGCTTGAGTGCCGAGATGGCCTCGATGCTCGGCTGCTGCAGGGT
Source organism: Thermoactinospora rubra (assembly GCF_002093975.1). Lineage (GTDB taxonomy): Bacteria > Actinomycetota > Actinomycetes > Streptosporangiales > Streptosporangiaceae > Nonomuraea > Nonomuraea rubra_A. The sequence goes on along the minus strand of NZ_MSZZ01000022.1, from coordinate 173,592 downwards.
GCCCACCGGCTTGGTGGCGGCCAGGGCCGAGCCGAGGTAGGCGGGCCACTTCTGGCTCTCGCCCGCCTGGGCGGCGCCGACGGGGCTCATCCCGAGGGAGACCAGCGTGTCGAGCTTGTCGGTGTCCAGCACGACCACCCGCTTGGGGGTCATCGGGACCTGCGTGGTCCCCATGGCGTGCTTGACCGTCCGGGTGGGGCCGTCCGCTCCGGCGGAGGTGGACGACCCGCAGGCCGACAGGGCGACGAGGGGCAGCATGGCGAGAGCGGCCAGGCGCAGACGCATGGGCAGACAGTCCTCACGTAGGGGATTAGGTAAGGCTCGCCTTAGTGTAGAGGCGGTGTTCCGTTACCTCTGTTGTGAGGTGTCCGAAACATGATGGAAACACCCCGGCGTGGAGATTCACGAACGTGAAACATGCCTGGTCGAGGCGTGAAACGGCGGAAGAACACCCTTCTCGTCAACGTCAGTGCGCGGCCGGTCGACGGTGCCCTGGAAGCGATCACTGCGACACGAAAGACGGGCCACACGCCAATTGAAGGAGGGTCGCATCGATGATCGATAGCGGCACTACCGCCTGGATGCTGGTATGCACCGCCCTGGTGCTGCTGATGACTCCGGGCCTCGCGTTCTTCTACGGGGGCATGACCCGGGCCAAGAGCGTGCTCAACATGATGATGATGTCCTTCGTCAGCATCATCGTGGTGACGATCACCTGGGTTCTCTACGGGTTCTCGCTGTTCTTCGACTCGGCCGGGAACGGCGCGGTGGACAAGATCATCGGTGGTCTGGACTACTTGGGGCTGGCGGGCGTCTTCAACGCCGTCTACGAGAACCTCATCGTCGAGGACGCGGCCAAGCAGATCACCGCCGAGGCCGCGGCCGTCGACAACTTCCCGATGATGGTCTACTCGGCCTTCCAGCTCACCTTCGCCATCATCACCGTCGCGCTGATCAGCGGCGCCATCGCCGACCGCGCCAAGTTCGGCGCCTGGGTGGCCTTCGCCACGCTGTGGGCCACGCTGGTGTACTTCCCCGTGGCGCACTGGGTCTGGGGCGGCGGCTGGCTGACCGACCTGGGCATCGAGGACTTCGCGGGCGGCACGGTCGTCCACATCAACGCCGGCGCCGCCGCCCTGGCGCTCGCCCTGGTGCTCGGCAAGCGCAAGGGCTGGGGCAAGGAGCCGATGCGGCCGCACAACCTCACGCTGGTCCTGCTCGGCACCGGCCTGCTGTGGTTCGGCTGGTTCGGCTTCAACGCCGGCTCCGAGCTGGCCGCCGACCAGACCGCTGGCCTGGCCTTCATGAACACCCAGATCGCCACCGCCGTCGCCGCGGGCGCCTGGATCGTCGTGGAGAAACTGCGCGACAAGCACTCCACCACCCTCGGCGTGGCCTCCGGCGCGGTCGCCGGCCTGGTCGCCATCACCCCCGCCTGCGGCTTCGTCGACCCCTGGGCGGCCGTGGTCATCGGCCTGCTCGCCGGCGTCGTCTGCTGCTACGCGGTCGGCCTGAAGAACAAGCTCGGCTACGACGACTCCCTCGACGTCGTCGGCGTCCACCTGGTCGGCGGCGTGATCGGCGCCGTGTCGCTCGGCTTCGTCGCCGCCTACCCCTTCCTGCCCGGCCAGAACAAGGGCCTGCTGTACGGCGGCGGCCTCACCCAGCTCGGCCTGCAGATCCTCGGCCCGGTCGCGGTGGGCGCGTACTCCTTCGTGATCTCCTGGGTGCTGGGCAAGCTCATCGACAAGACCATGGGCTTCCGCATCGCCGAGGAGGCCGAGGTGACCGGCATCGACATCACCACCCACGCCGAGACCGGCTACGACCTCGGCAGCGTCCACGCCTCCGGCGTGGTCTCCGCCAACGGCCCCGTGCCCTCCGCAGCTAAGAAGGTGGACGCATGAGACTCATCACCGCGGTCATCAAGCCCTTCAAGCTCGATGACGTCAAGGCCGCCCTGGAGCAGTTCGGCATCAAGGGCATGACGGTCAGCGAGGCCAGCGGCTACGGCCGCCAGCGCGGCCACACCGAGGTCTACCGCGGCGCCGAGTACCAGGTCGACCTGGTGCCCAAGGTGCGCGTCGAGGTGCTGGCCGACGAGGAGGACGCCGAGGACGTCATCGACGTCATCGTCAAGGCCGCCCAGACCGGGAAGATCGGCGACGGGAAGGTGTGGTCCGTGCCCGTGGACACCGTGGTACGGGTCCGCACCGGAGAGCGGGGCCCCGAGGCCCTGTGAGAGATTCGGTCCGTTCGTTCTCGGCGGAGCGCTCGTCGCGGACCGCCGAGATCGACCGCTGGTTGCGTGATCTCCTCGCCACCGCGCTCCTCGCCCGGGGCACGTCCACCACTGAGGGTTGGCGAGGGCGTCCAACGCCCGAGCCCGCGAGGGGCGCGGCCGGCTCTGGACTGAGGAGCGGTGAGGGCGCCCAGCGCCCTCACCGCGACGAGGGAAGAGCAGGCTTTGAAGGCGCCCCGAGCCGTCACGCCGGAGGCGTGACCATGGTCGCGGTGGGGAGTCTGGGGCGGGGGGAGCTCGCGCCGGGCAGCGACCTGGATCTGGTCCTGCTGCACGACGGCAGCCACGACATCGCCGTGGTCGCGGACCGGATCTGGTACCCGATCTGGGACTCCGGCGTCGGCCTCGACCACTCGGTGCGCACGGTCGAGGAGGCCGTGCAGGTCGCCCGCGAGGACCTCAAGGCCGCGCTGGGCCTGATCCAGGCCAGGCACGTCGCGGGCGATCCCGAGCTGACGAGGAAGGCGCGGGAGGCGGTGCTCGCCGAGTGGCGGGCCGACTCCCGCCGCCGCCTCGCCGAGCTGCGCGAGGCCGCGGACCGCCGCGCCGAGAGCTGCGGCGAGCTCGCCTTCCTCCTCGAACCCGACCTCAAGGACTGCCGCGGCGGCCTGCGCGACGTGCAGGCCATGCAGGCCGTCGCCGCCGCCTGGGTGGCCTCCGCCCCCGGGCCCCGGGTCCGCGAGGCCTACGAGTTCATCCTCGACGTCCGCCACGCCCTCCACGTGGTGACCGCGCGCGGCGCCGACCGGCTGGTCCTGCAGGAGCAGGACGCCGTGGCCGGCGCGCTGGGCCTGCTGGACGCCGACGCGCTCATGCGCAGGCTGGCCGAGGCCGGCCGTACCGTCTCCCACGCCTTCGACGGCACCTGGCGCGCCGTCGACCGCCTGCTGGCCGGTCCGCAGCCGCGCGGGCGCAGGCCGGTGGCCGACGGCGTGGTCGAGCACGGCGGCGAGGTCGTGCTCGCCCGCGGGGCCGACCCCCGCAAGGATCCCGTGCTCGTCCTGCGCGCGGCGGCCGCCGCGGCCGAGGCCGGGCTGCCCCTCGCCCCGGCCACCGTCTCCACGCTGGCGGCCCAGTCGCCGCCGATGCCGGTGCCGTGGCCGCCCGAGGCCCGCGACGCGCTCGTGGCGCTGCTGGGCGCCGGGCGCGCCGCCGTACCCGTCTGGGAGGAGCTGGACCAGGCGGGCGTGCTGGTCAAGCTGCTGCCCGACTGGGAGCGGGTACGGCACCGGCCGCAGCGCAACCCGATCCACCGCTTCACGGTCGACCGCCACCTGATCGAGACGGCCGCCAACGCCGCCGCGCACACCCGCGAGGTCTCCCGGCCCGACCTGCTGCTCATCGCCGCCCTGCTGCACGACATCGGCAAGGGCTGGCCCGGCGACCACTCGGCCACCGGCGAGGTCGTGGTGCGCGACATCGGCGCCCGCATCGGGCTGCCCCCCGCCGACGTGGAGATCCTCGCCACCGTCGTGCGCCACCACCTGCTGCTGCCCGAGACCGCCACGCGCCGCGACCTGGACGACCCGGTGACGATCGAGAAGGTCGCCGGGGCGGTCGGCGACCGGGAGGTGCTCGGCCTGCTGGCCGCGCTGGCCGTCGCGGACGGCCACGCCACCGGCCCGGCCGCGTGGAACTCCTGGAAGGCGGGCCTGGTCGCCGACCTGGTGCGCCGCGTCCGCTCGGTGCTCGCCGGCTCGCCGCCGCCCAGGCCGCCCGCCCTCTCGCCCGAGCAGGCCGCGCTGGCCCGGCACGGCGGCGGTGCGGTCCGGGTCAACGGCACCGCCGTCACCGTCGTCGCGCCCGACCGCCCCGGCCTGCTGTGGCGGGCGGCGGGCGTGCTCGCGGCACACCACCTGGTGGTCCGCTCGGCCTCCGCCGCCTCCGCCGGGTCGACCGCCGTCATCGAGTTCTCGGTCATCCCCGAGTACGGCTCGCCGCCCGACCCCGCCACGCTGGAGGCCGACCTGCGGCTGGTCCTGGCCGGGCGGCTCGACATCGAACAGCGCCTGGCCCGCCGTACCCGCTCGGTCCGGCCCGCGCGGGTCCCCGTCGCCCCTCCGCGTGTCTCCCTTGTTGACGACGCTTCTGCCACAGCGACAGTTGTCGAAGTCAGAGCCCACGACCGACCTGGGCTTTTGTGGCGGATTGGGCGCGCTTTCGGCGAGTGCGGACTTGACGTGAAAGCTGCTCGTGTGGAGACTCTGGGCGCGGAGGCGGTGGACGTCTTCTACGTGGTCGATCGCGCCGGTCGCCCCCTCAGCGACGACGCGCAGCGCAACGAGGTCCGCGACCAGGTGCTCGCCGCGCTGCGATAAACAGACATACACAGTCTGTGGTCACATTTGTAACGATTGTGTCGGTTTTGCCGGGTAGTGCGCGTCCTGTGGATACTTTGTGGACGACTTATGACCCGTCCTATGCGATGGGATGACCTTGAGGGGTAGCGACAGCGGTGACAACGCTTAACTCCGACAGTGGCCGTGCCACGCGGCGAGACCGCCAAAAGCGGACACTGCCGCGGTTCGCGCTGCGCAACTGGCGTGTGCGATGGCGTCTGACGGCCCTGATCCTGGTACCCACCATCGCGGGCGTGGGGCTGGCCGGCGCCCGCGTCGTGGAGTCCGTCGACCGCGTCGGCGACTACACCCGCGTGGCGGACGCCGCCGAGCAAGCTGCCCACATCCGCGACCTGCTGCAGGCCATCGGGCTGGAGCGTGACACCGTCGGCTGGTACAACGCCACCCGGAGCAACAAGCAGCTCAGGGCGCCCGCCCAGGAGCGCGTCAAGGAGGTCGACGACCTCGCCAAGACCGTGCTGAACGACCTGGCCGTCATCGACGACACCTACGGCCAGCGCGCCGCCAAGCAGGCCCGCGACGCCAGCTCGGCCATCAAGAACCTGCCCCAGGTCCGGGCCGAGAAGAACACCGCCCGCTACGGCGGCGTCATCGACAACCTGCTGCGCCTGCACGACGAGCTGAGCCTGCTCAGCCAGGACTCCCAGATCCTCGGCTACATGCGCGGCCTGTCGGCCCTCAGCCGCTTCAAGGAGTCGCTGTCGGAGCAGCGCATCGCCCTGCTCCAGGCCGTCTACAAGAAGACGCCGCTGTCGCCCCAGGAAGTCCAGGACATCGTGGCCATGGGCGCGCGCCAGCGCGAGGCCATGCGCAACTTCGCCACCGAGGTCGGCCCCCAGGCCGCCGCCGACCTCAACAAGGCCCTGGCCGAGGGCGAGCAGTACTACCGCGCCGAGCTGACCAAGGGACGCGCCATCACGCTGGCGGGCCGCGGGCTGACCTTCCAGCCCAACCTCATCTCCGACAACCCCGACGGCATCGTCCAGTGGTTCAACGACAACTCCTGGTCCATCGACCAGATCCGCAAGACGGTCGAGACCGACCTGGCGGAGAAGGCCCTGCTGCGCGCCCGCGACCTGCGCAACGCCGAGCTCAGGACCGCCATCGTGGTCGGCGCCGCCATCCTGCTCCTGTTGCTGCTGGTGCTGCTGTTCACCATCGCCGTGGCCCGCTCGATGGTCACGCCGCTGCGCCGCCTGCGCTCCGAAGCCCTCGAGATCGCCGGTATCCGGCTGCCCGACGTGGTGCGCAACCTGCGCGTGTCCGGCGAGTCCACCCCGCCGGAGGTCCAGCCCATCCCCGTCGAGGGCAACGACGAGATCGGCGAGGTGGCGCAGGCCTTCGACGAGGTCCACCGCCAGGCCGTACGGCTCGCGGCCGAGGAGGCCGAGCTGCGCAGCAACATCAGCGCCATGTTCGTCAACCTCTCCCGGCGCACCCAGACGCTGGTGGAGCGGCAGATCTCCCTCATCGACGGCCTGGAGAAGGGCGAGCAGGACGGCGCCCGCCTGGCCGACCTGTTCAAGCTCGACCACCTGGCCACCCGCATGCGGCGCAACTCCGAGAACCTCCTGGTCCTCGCCGGCCACGAGCCGCCCCGCCGCCGCAGCCAGCCCGCCCGCCTCGTCGACGTCGTCCGCGCCGCCCTGTCGGAGGTCGAGGACTACGAGCGCGTCCAGGTCCGCGTCCACCGCTCCACCATGGTGGTCGGCAGCGCCGCCAACGACCTCGTGCACCTCGTCGCCGAGCTGGTCGAGAACGCCGTGCAGTTCTCCCCGAAGAACTCCCAGGTCACCGTCTCCAGCAGCGTCATCGAGGGCGGCGGCGCGCTGCTGTCGGTCAGCGACAACGGCATCAGCATGACCGAGGAGGAGCTCGCCGAGGCCAACCGGCGTCTGGCCGAGCCGCCCGTCGTCGACGTGTCGGTCTCCCGCCGCATGGGCCTGTTCGTCGTCGGTCGCCTGGCGCTGCGCCACGGCATCCGCGTCCAGCTCAGGAAGGGCGAGGGCAGCGGCCTCATCGCGATGGTCCTGCTGCCGCCGGCGCTCATCCCCGACGCCTCCCAGGTCCCCCTGCCCGGGCGCCCGGCCTTCGGCGGCGCGGCTGCCGCCGTACCGTCGCAGAACGGCTCCTTCCCCTCCGCGGGCTCCCTGGACGGCTACGACACCGCCGGCGGCGGGCCCCTCCGGCAGGGACTCGGCGCGTTCTCCGGCGACGCCGGCTCCTTCCAGCCGCAAGGCGGCTTCTCGCCGGGATCCCACCCGTCCTTCCCCAGCCAGGAGAGCCCGTTCCCGAGCCTGGACAGCGGGTCCTTCGCCGGCGGCGACTACCCGTCGGCCGACCGGCTGCCGCGCCGGGAGCCGCGCTCCGACGCGGGCGCGTTCTCCACCGGCGCCTTCCCCACCGCGGACCGGCTGCCCCGCCGCGAACCGCGCGGCGACACCGGCGAGTTCCGCCGCGATGACGCCGGCGGCTTCCGCAGCGCGGACAGCGGCGAGTTCCACAGCGGCGAATTCCGCCGCGGCGACAGCGGCGACTTCCCCGACCCGATGGCGCCGAGGCCGCCCGCGCCGCCCGCGGCGCCCTCGTACCCCTCCGCGGACTTCCGGCGCCCCGACCCGCCCTCGGTCGAGGTCTCCCCGCTGGAGCCCGACGCCGACGAGTACCTGCCCATCTTCGCCGCGGTCGAGTCCGCCTGGTTCCGCAGGCCCGACGCCACCCGCGACCCCGACCGCGCCGACCGTGCCGACCGGGCCCCGGCCTCCGGCGAGAACGGTGACGGCGAGGCCGTACCCTCGGGAGAGGACGTGTGGCGGACCCCAGCCGACGCCGGATGGCGAGCCGCCGCCGCCGCGAGCGACCCCAGCCTCGGCGGCGTCACGTCCGCCGGGCTGCCCAGGCGCACCCCCAAGGCCAACCTGGTCCCCGGCTCGGCCGGGCGCCTGGTCCCCCAGGGGCAGCAGCAGCCCGCGCCGGCCCCCCGGCTCTCCGCCGACCGCGTGCGCAGCCGGATGGCCAGCTTCCAGCAAGGGGTACGGCGAGGCCGCGCGGAGCTGACCGGACAGGAGAACGAATCGTGAGCGCCGCATCGCCGGCGATGACGAAGGAAGCCGTGAGCGCGTCTGCCCCCGCAGGCACGCTGACGACGAAGGAGGAAGCGTGACGACCCTCAGCCATGAGGCTCACCGGTTCGACTGGCTGATCACCGACTTCGTGCGCAACACCCCGGGTGTGGCGCACGCCGTCGTGGTATCGGCGGACGGCCTCTGCCTCGCCTCCTCCGAGGGATTCCCGCCCGACCGTGCCGACCAGCTCGCCGCCGTCTCGGCCGGACTGCTCAGCCTGACCGTCGGCGCCTCCCGCGTCTTCGAGGGCGGCGCGGTCACGCAGACCGTCGTCGAGATGCAGCGCGGCCTGCTGCTCGTCATGGCCATCAGCGACGGTTCGGTGCTGACCGTGCTGGCCGCTCCCGACTGCGACATGGGACTGGTGGCGTACCAGATGACGCTGCTGGTCGACCGCGCCGGGCAGGCGCTGACCCCGGCGCTCCGCGCTGAGCTCCAGGCAGCCAGGACACGGTGATGTGATGGTGTACGGCACCGATGGGGCGGGGGACGACGAGCCTCTGTTCCGTCCGTACGCGGTGACGGGCGGCCGGTCGGAGCCTCGCTACCACCTGGCCATGGAGACCCTGGTCTCCTCGATGTCGATCCCGGACGACGAGCTCGCCCTGCTCACCCCCGAGCAGGAGGCGATCATGCAGTTGTGCCGTACGTTCCGCTCAGTGGCGGAGATCTCGGCCCTGCTGCGGGTCCCGCTCGGGGTTGCCCGCGTGCTGGTGGCGGACATGTCCGACGAAGGACTCGTCCGCCTGCACCAGCCACAGCTCAAGCAGGGACAGCCAGACCTCAACATGCTCGAAAGGGTGCTCAGTGGACTTCGCAGGCTCTAGCCCCGGCCTGACGTCGACGAAAATCGTCGTCGCGGGCGGCTTCGGCGTCGGTAAGACGACGTTCGTGGGCGCCGTGTCCGAGATCCTTCCGCTGACCACGGAAGCGGTCATGACCGATGCCTCCGTGGGCATCGACGACCTCGGCATGACCCCGAACAAGCAGACCACGACCGTGGCCATGGACTTCGGCCGGTTGTCGCTGGACCGGGACCTCATCCTCTACCTGTTCGGCACGCCGGGACAGCACCGGTTCTGGTTCATGTGGGACGACCTCGTCCGCGGCGCGATCGGCGCCGTGGTGCTGGTCGACACGCGACGGCTCGCGGACAGCTTCCCGGCGATCGACTACTTCGAAGAGGCCAAGCTGCCCTTCGTCATCGCCATCAACGGGTGGGACGGGCAGTTCCTGCACGGGGAGGACGAGGTGCGGGAGGCGCTGGCGCTGTCGCCGCACGTGCCGATCGTGCGGACCGACGCCAGGCACAGGGAAGCCGTCAAGCAGACGCTGATCACGCTGGTGGAGCACGTGGTCAGGATCCGGGCGGCGTACGGGACGCCCGCGTAGAAGCCGGCTCACCGCCTGCCGAGCAGCCGGGCGCCGAACGCGCGGCACGCCTCCCGGAACTCCTCCGGCTCCTCGATCTGGAAGTCCGCGCCGAGGAACGCCAGGCCCCCGAGCAGCCACTGCCAGGTGTCCAGCATGAGGACGACCCGTGTCCGCCCACCCTCCATGGACGCGACCTCCACGTCCTGGTACCTGAAGGCGTCGGCCACCGCCGTCGCCGGCGCGTCCACGGTCAGCACCACCCGCCGCCGGTCCCTGCCGATGCCCTGCCGCAGGTACTCCACCCCCGACTCCGCCGGAAGCGGCCGGGGCGCGAAGGTGCCGGTCAGCACCTCCAGCCCGGTGAGCCGGTCGGTGCGGAACACCCGCCAGTCGTCCTTCTCGGCGTCCCACCCCAGCAGGTACCACCGTTGCAGGTGGTGGATCTGCCGGTACGGCTCGACGCGGCGGCGGGCCGCTTCGCCGTCCTTGCCCCGGTAGTCGAAGGCGACGACGAGCCGCCGCTGGATCGCCTCGGCCAGCGTGGCGAGGTCCTCGGCGCCGGCGGCGGGAGCGACGGTCGTGCTGGTCTCCAGGCTGGCGCGCAGCTGGGCGGCGCGGTGGCGCAGGCGCCGGGGCAGGAGCTGGTCGACCTTGCCATAGGCGCGGGTCGCGGCCTCGCCCACGCTGCCTCCGGTGGCGCTGCCCGTCGCCGCCAGGGTGGCCAGGCCGAGCAGGGTGGCGACGGCCTCGTCGTCGTCCAGGACCAGCGGCGGCATGGCGTTGCCGGCCGTCAGGCGGTAGTGGCCGCCGGGACCGGGCTGGGCCTGCACCGGGTAGCCGTAGCCGCGCAGGCGGTCGATGTCGCGGCGCAGCGTGCGCGGGCTGACCTCGAGCCGCGCCGCGAGCTCGGCGCTGCTGAAGGCCCGCCCCGACTGGAGGGTCGTCAACAGGGCGAGGATCCGCTGGGTGACGTCCGCCATGCCGCTCAACCTCCCGCCCATTGCGGTCACATTGTGGCCACATCTCTGCCTAGCCTCGCACCCATGAGGCGAACCATCCGCATCCGGGGTGCCCGGACCAACAACCTGAAGTCCCTCGACGTGGACATCCCGCGCGGCCGGCTGGTCGTGTTCGCCGGCGTCTCGGGCTCGGGCAAGTCGTCGCTCGTCTTCGACACGATCGCGGCCGAAGCCGGCCACCAGCTCAACGAGACCTTCCCGCCCTTCACCCGCAACCGGCTGCCCAAGTGGACCCGCCCGGACGTGGACGACATCAAGGGGCTGTCGCCCGTGATCGTGATCGACCAGCGCAGGCTCGGCGGCAACGCCCGATCGACGGTCGGCACCATCACCGACGCCTGGACCTACCTGCGGCTGCTGTTCTCCCGGATCAGCACGCCGCACGTGGGCGAGTCCAACCACTTCTCCTTCAACGACCCGGCCGGCATGTGCCCGACCTGCTCAGGGCTGGGCGAGGTGGTGGTGAGCGCCGTCGACCGGTTCCTCGACCTGGACAGGTCGCTGGCCGAGGGGGCGATCCTGCTGCCCGGCTTCGGCAACGGCGGGTACTGGTACAGCCTGTACGCCGACATCGGCAGCTTCGACCCCGACACCCCGCTCCGCGACTGGACCGAAGAGGAGCGGCAGGCCCTGCTGTACGGCGGAGAGCACGCCGCCCGCCTGGGCACCCGGCCGCCCAAGGACTACGAGGGCATCGTGCAGCGCTTCGAGCGCATCTACCTGCACACCTCCGACAACCTCTCCGAGCGCAAGCAGGAGACGATCGCCCGGTTCACCCGCTCGGAGACCTGCCCGGAGTGTCACGGCGACCGGCTCAACGAGGCCGGCCGTACCGCCACGGTCCTCGGCCACACGATCGGCGAGCTGGCCCGCATGGAGATCACCGAGCTGGCCGAGCTGGTCGGGCGCGTGACGGAACCGGCGGTCGCGCCGGTCAAGCAGGCCCTGCTCGACCGGCTCGGCGCCATGATCACCATCGGGCTCGGCTACCTCCACCTCGGCCGGGGTACGGCGACGCTGTCCGGCGGCGAGTCCCAGCGGATCAAGACGGTCAAGCACCTCGGCAGCAGCCTCATCGAGATGCTGTACGTCTTCGACGAGCCGACCGTGGGCCTGCACCCCCACGACGTCGCCTCCATGATCACCCTGCTCCGGCGGCTCCGCGACCAGGGCAACACCGTGCTGGTCGTCGAGCACGACCCCGCGGTGATGGCGGTGGCCGACCAGATCGTCGAGATCGGGCCCGACGCCGGGGCGGGCGGCGGCGAGCTGGTGTTCCAGGGCGCCTTCGACGGTCTCAAGCAGGCCGGTACGGCCACCGCCGCCGCCCTGGCCGCCCAGACGCCGATCAACACCGACCCGCGCACTCCCAAGGGCACGATCACCGTGACCGGCGCGACCAGCAACAACCTCAAGAACCTGACCGTCGGCTTCCCCGCCGGCGTGCTGACGGTCCTGACCGGCGTCGCCGGCTCGGGCAAGTCGAGCCTGGCGGCCGAGCTGGTCGCCCAGCGGGGCGCGATCGTGATCGATCAGCGTCCGGTCGGCGCGAACCGCCGCTCCACGCCCATCACCTACACGGGCATCGCCATCCCGATCCGCCGCCTGTTCGCCAGGCGGAGCGGGCTGCCCGCCGCCTTCTTCAGCGCGAACTCCGAAGGCGCCTGCCCCGACTGCAAGGGCTTGGGCGTCATCTACACCGACCTGGCGTTCATGGACGGCCAGGAGACCGTCTGCGAGACCTGCCAGGGCCGCCGCTTCACGCCCGAGGTGCTCGAGCACACCGTCAACGGGCTGTCGATCGCCGACGTCGACGAGCTGACGATCGCCGACGCCATCGACGCGCTGCCCGACCGGGCGATCAAGCAGGCGCTGCACCACCTCGACCAGGTCGGGCTCGGCTACCTGCGCCTCGGCCAGCCGCTGACGACGCTGTCGGGCGGCGAGAGCCAGCGCGTCAAGATCGCCAAGGAACTGCGCGACGCCGCAGAACCCACCCTCTACGTGCTCGACGAGCCCACGACCGGCCTGCACCTGCGCGACATCGCCACCCTGCTCGGCATCCTCGACCAGCTCGTCGACCGGGGCCACACGGTCGTGGTCATCGAGCACAACGTCGACGTGATACGGCATGCGGACTGGGTCATCGACCTCGGCCCCGGGCCGGGCAGGCACGGCGGGCAGGTGCTCTACCAGGGTCCGGTGGCCGGGTTGTGCGGCACGGCCACCGCGGACGCCGTACACGCCCGCTGAGCGCGCCCGCCCGCCGCCGTCCGGGCGACACGTTCAGGCACACGCGCCGAGGTCGTCCACGCCATCGGCGACGTCCTCCAGGGTCTAACCGCGCGAGAGGCGGAGCTCTCGGAGGATCTGGCCAAGGCGCTGGTCGGCCGCGCGACCCAGCAAGTTCGGCTGTTTCCATTGACGCGCCCGGCCTGCTGAGGAAGCATTGAGGCGGCAGCGAGCAATCGCGAGCAATCCCTCAGGAGTGAGCATGCGCTTGACCTACCTGGGCAAGACCAACACCAGCAACGAGGGAAGTTGCCCCGCCCTCTACCGGACCGACCGCGGCACCGTCGTCGTCCAAGGAAAGATCGTCACCGACCCCGACGCGCTCGCCGATGTGCGAGACCTCGCCCCGGACGAGACGATCGTAGAGGTACCGCCAGACGTTCTGGAGCTTTGGCGAGAAGCATCGTGAGGCGTCCGGTTCACAATGAGGAGTTTCTCGACCTGTTCCGCACCATGCGGCGGGGTGCGTTCCGGCTGGAGCTGCGGGACCGCTACAACGTGGCGGCCGAGCGGGAGCGCTGGGAAGCCTTCCTCGCCGCAGACTGGGCGCGGCTGGAGGAGCTCAACCGCGTTCAGCGCGCCGTCTGGATGCAGCTGATGAAGGACGCCACCACGTCCGGGCGGCAGGTCGAGCGTGTCCGCGTGGTCAGCGAGCCGCCCTCGCGCTACATCCAGTTCGAACTCACCCTCAACGCCGGCAACGCCGAGGCCGGCGAGGACATCCGGTATCTGCCCCGTGAGCAGGCGGCCACGCTGGACTTGCCGGGCGAGGACTACTGGCTGTTCGATGGGGCCGTGGCCGTGGTGCTGCGGTTCGACGACGATGACGTGCTGACCGGCATGGAGCTGACCGACGAGCCGGCCACCCTGGCACGCTACCGGTCCGGGCAGCAGCTGGCCTGGCAGCACGCGGTCCCCTATCCGGTGTACGTCAAGAAGTGGGCTGGCCTTGGCGAACATCCGCCAAGCGCGTGAAGCGCTCGGTGCACGACTGCGCGAGCTGCGCAAAGACGCTGGACTGAACGGCAAGCAGCTCGCGCAGCGTCTCGGCTGGATCGCCACCAAAATCTCCAAGATCGAGCTGGGCAAGCAGACCCCCACTGAGGCCGATCTTCAGCAGTGGGCGCGCGCCTGCGACGCCGCCGACCAGCTTCCCTCGCTCTTGGCTCAGCTGCGCAGCCTCGAACTCGCCTACGCCGCCTGGCATCGGCAGCTTCGCGCCGGAACGCGGGACCGGCAACGCCAGATTGCCGCCATCGAGGCCGAAACCGAACTGCTGCGTGTCTTCGAGCCCGCCACCGTGCCGGGGCTGCTCCAGACCCGCGAGTACGCCCGTCATCTGTTCGCCCAGGCCATCGCCGTCCACGGCGTGCTGGACGACCTCGAGGCCGGAGTCCAGGCGCGGATGGAGCGGCAGGAGATCCTGTACCGGCCCGGTCATCGCTTCCACTTCGTCCTGTGTGAGAGCGCGCTGCGGAACCTCATGTGCCCGCCGGAGGTGATGATGGGCCAGATCGAGCGGCTGGTGGCCAGCGCCACACTCCCGAACGTGGCGTTGGGCGTCATCCCCTGGACCGCGCGGCTGCCCAAGACGCCCGTGCACGGTTTTTGGCTGTACGGCGAGCAGTTGGTGACCGTGGAGACCTTCGCCGCCGAGCTGTCGCTCATCCAGCCGGAGGAGATCGCCCTCTACGGCAAGATCTTCGACCTTATGCACAAGACCGCCGTGTACGGCAAACAGGCCCGCGCCCTCATGACCCGGGTGCTCGACGATCTCGCCACCACCTTCTTCCCGGAAGACGAGCAGCAACCCGGGCCGTAGGTCGAGCAATAGCGAGCAATCTCCTTGAGACGCTGGTATTGCCGCTCCTAGCGTCGAAGACATGCCCTCCCGACAGCCTGAAACCCCTGCCCAGCAGGCGATGCGGCCCGTGTCGATGCCGTGGTACGCCCCCGAAGTACCCGAGTTTGAGACGTGGGTGGACGATGCGGGCAGGCTGTATGGCCGTCACCGCTGCTCGGGCGCGGTGATCGAAGCCGACACGCTCGACGATCTCCACGCGAAGGCGGCGGTCGAGCGGATCGCGCACGCCTGGAAACTGGCATGGGACCCGCGATGACGTCGACGGCGATGACCGTCCCGTACGTGATCGCCTGGTCGGGCGAAGCCGTTCCGCACCGCCTGGTGTTCGTCCCGCATCGCGCCTCCGGCGGCCTGCGGCTGGACTATCCCGATCCCCTGCCGGATGACCGCGTCAACGACCTGCTGTGGGCGCGGGTAAAGCTCAACCGGCGCGGCGAGCCGATGTGGCGGTTGCTGAACTCCCGGCGGCAACGCCGCTGCATGGAGCGTCACCTGTGTCAGGTCTGCGGGCGTCCTGCCGGTGACCTGGAGACGGGGCGGACCTGGTGGGTGATCACTGAGACCGCGTTCCGCGCGATCGGCGACGACGGCGGGCTGACCAATGCGCCGCCCACCTGTCCCCGCTGCATCCCCGAATCGCTGCGGTGGTGCCCGCAGCTGCGCAAGTCGGCCACCGTGTACACCGCCACGAGGGCCGAGCCGGCGGGCGTGCTGGCCGAGGTGTTCGAGCCCAGCCTCGGCGGCGTCGCCCTGCCGGTGGGGCACAACGAGTTCGTCGGGTTCGACGAGTTCGCCCGCCATCCCTTCGTGCTGGCCACCCAGCTCGTCGTCCAGCTCTCCGGCATGCAGCCGGAGCCGATTCCTTAAGCTGCCCGGCCCGTCGCACCGATCCCGGAGCGGCGGGCCGGGTGGTGGCCTTGCCTCCGAGTCGGAGGGCGCGGGGGCAGGGCCACCTTCCACAGCCGCGAATATGATCGAGGCCCTCCGAGCCGGTGGCTCGGAGGGCCTCGATGCGAGGTGAATGACAGCTCAACTCCCGCGCCTAATCTACGGCGTCCGCACGGCGTCCACAATCCCGCGGATGGCGTACACCGTCAGCCCTTCGCCGGTCGGGTCCATCTCCTTGGTGATCTCCGAGATGCGCTGGCGGGTCACCAAGGACTTGTCCATGCCAGGTTCGCTCGGCGGCGGGCCGGACGCCTTGGCGATGGCCTCGTGGAACCTCCGCGTCGGCTCGGCGATCCCCTCGTAGTACTGCCGGGCCGCCTCGGCGAACTCGGCCTCGGCTGCGATGCGCTCGCTCGGGTCCGGCTGACGCCCAGGGTTTCTCATGAACATGATGGTAGTGCCTCACTTCGTTTTCGCATCCAACAAGCGCTCGACGTGCCGCTGGTACTCCTCGCGGCTCATCAGGTGGCCGCAGCCGCCAACCAGCTCATCGTCGTCGCACTCGATCCAGTCCGACCCGGCCGTGCGGAACAGCGCCCGCAGGTCGCACTTGGGGCAGGGCACGTCCACGATCGGCTCGACGGCCACGCTCCACGGGACCAGGCCGTGAGCGGCACGCCGCAGGCCGGCGACCTCGTCCATGAAGTCGCCGATCCACGGCCGGGCGGCGGCCCATTCGACGTGGGTCAGCAGCCAGCTGCACATGGCGGCGATGTCGGGCAGCATCGGGTAGCCCAGGCCCCGATGCTCGCAGATCAGCCGGATCCACGACTTCAAGGTGGCCGGGATCGACGGCGGCCCGGTCTGGTCGCGGCCGGGGTCGTGAACATGATGGAGCATCGACAGCACGTCCAGCCGTACTGGGACGGGCGCCTCCCGGCTGCCGGAGACGCGCTCGCCGCCGGTGGTGCCCGGCGCGATGTGGGCGGCCAGCCAGCGGGCGACGGTGGGAAGGTCGCTGAAGTCGCGGCGGAGCCGGGACTTGCCGACCAGGCATATCAGCAACCCCGGCTCGACCGGAAGCCCGGCTCGGCCTTGGCGGCACAGGGCTGCACGCAGGGGCCTGGTGGCTCGAGGGGTATCTCCATGAAGCGCCGCTCATGCCGCGACGAAGGGGGGTCGAGGCCTCGGTGGACGGCGCCGACGTGATCCTGCACCTGGCGGGCGGCCCCAGGGGCTACGGCGTGGCGACCCGGAACCTCGTGCGGGCTGCGGTTCGAGCCGGTGGACGCGCGGGAGGTGGCCGACCGGCTGGTGGAGCTGACGCTGGGCGCGCCCGCCGGGCTCGTGCCCGACCTGGCCGGGCCCACGGTGTACGGGCATGGCCGGGCCTATGCCCGCCTGGAGTCGATCAGCACCTGGATCCCGTCGAGGATGCGCTGCAGGCCGAACTCGAAGGCGCGCTCCGGGCTCGTGGCGGCCTGGTAGGCCTCCCCGGCGGCCTGCCCGACGCGGCTGGCCAGCGGGAAGCGGCCGGGGTCCATCATCTTGCCGAGGAAGGGCGCGTGCGTCGCCCACCACTGCTCGTCGGACACGCCCGTGGCGCGCTCGGCCTGGGCCATGTCGACCGCGCCGCGTGCCGTACCGTGCACGAAACCCGAGATCAGCGTGACCACCAGGTCCATCTCCAGGTCGGTCAGCCCGATGCCGTCCACGGCGCGCAGCTCGTACTCGTACTTGGCGACCACGTTGGGGCCGAGGACCGGGCGCGTGGTCGCGACCTGCAGCAGCCAGGGATGGCGCAGGTACATGGCCCAGTTCTCCCTGGCGACGTGCTCCAGGCGGGCGCGCCAGCCCTCGGGCACGTCGGCTGGGCGCAGGGTCTCGCCGACCACGGTGTCGAACATGACGTCCAGCAGCTCGGGCTTGCCGGGCACGTAGGTGTACAGGGACATGGTGCCCACGCCGAGCTTCTCGGCGACGCGGCGCATCGACAGCGCCTGCAGCCCCTCCTCGTCGGCGATCTCGATGGCCGCCTGGACGATGCGCGCCACGCTGAGCTCCGGCTTGCCCTTGCGGCTGGGCTTCTCGCTGGTGCGCCAGAGCAGGGCCAGGCTGCGGGCCGGATCCCCCTTGCCCGAGTACTCCACTGTCATACACCGTACGGTAGCGGTCACTGGATCGTATGATGTACGGTACAGCGTATGATTCAAGCGGACGGCCTACGCAAGAGCTTCAGGGGCAAACCGGCGCTCGACGGCTTCGACCTGGAGGTGCCGGAAGGCGTCATCTACGGGCTCCTCGGCCCGAACGGCGCGGGCAAGACCACGGCGGTGCGCATCCTGACCACGCTGCTGGCCCACGACGCCGGCACCGCCCGCGTGGCGGGCTACGACGTGGCCAGGCAGCCCAAGCAGGTACGGCGGAGCATCGGCCTGGTGGGCCAGCACGCCGCGGTCGACGAGATCCTCAGCGGGCGGCAGAACCTGGAGCTGTTCGGCCGGCTCTACCAGCTGAGCCCCCGCCAGGCCCGCCGGCGCGCGGAGGAGCTGCTGGAGCGCTTCGGCCTGGCCGACACCGGGAGCAAGCCGGTCAAGCACTACTCGGGCGGCATGCGCCGCCGCCTGGACCTGGCGGCGAGCCTCATCCTGTCGCCGCCCGTGCTGTTCCTGGACGAGCCGACCACCGGGCTGGATCCCCGCAGCCGCAGCCAGGTGTGGCAGTCGGTGCGCGAGCTGGGCGCCACGGTGCTGCTCACGACCCAGTACCTGGAGGAGGCCGATCAGCTGGCCGACCGGATCGCGGTGATCGACGCCGGCCGGGTCGTCGCCGAGGGCACGCCCGCCGAGCTGAAGTCCCGGCTCGGGGGAGACCGGCTGGACGTGGTCGTCCGCCGGGAGGAGGCGCTGGAGCGGGCCGCCCGGGCGCTGTCGTCGATCGCCGGGACGGCCGCCGAGACCGACCGCGACACCCGGCGCGTCAGCGTCCCGGTCTCCGACCGGATCGCGGCGATCACGGCGGCGCTGTCGGTGCTGGGCGAGGACGTCGAGGACATCGCGGTCCGCCGCCCGACGCTGGACGAGGTGTTCCTCGACCTGACCGACAGGGATCAGACAGGCGGGCACGGCGCGAAGAGCGAGAAGGAGGCGGGCGTATGACGGCGCTGGCGGACGGCTGGACGGTGGCCCGCAGGGACCTGCTGCACTGGGTCGCCCAGCCCATCGGCGCGGTGTTCGGGCTGATCTTCCCCGTCTTCATCACGCTGGTGTTCGGCTACCTGTTCGGCGGCGCGGTCGCGGTGCCGCCGGGCGCGGACTACTTCGCCTTCCTCATGCCCGGCATGTACGGCATGACGATGCTGTTCGGGCTGAGCGCCACGATGATCGCGGTGACCACGGACCTCGACCGCGGCGTCATGGACCGCTTCCGCTCGCTGCCGATGGCCTCCTCCGGCGTGCTGCTGGGCCGCTGCATCGCCGACATGCTGCAGTCGGCGGTGCTGCTGGTCCTCATGCTGGGCTGCGGCCTGGCCGTGGGGTGGCGGCCCGAGGGCGGCCTCGCGGGCGCCGCGGCGGCGGTCGGGCTGCTGTTGCTGCTGCGCTTCGCCCTGCTGTGGGCCGGCATCTACCTCGGGCTGGTGGTCAGGGAGCAGGGCGCCCTGCTGGCCGTGCAGACGCTGGAGTTCCCGGTCGGCTTCCTGTCCAACGCCTTCGTCGCCCCCGGGACCATGCCGGGCTGGCTGGGGGCGCTCGCGGAGTGGAACCCCATGTCCTCCACGGTCGCCGCCGTACGGGAGCTGTTCGGCAACCCGTCGTGGGGCGGTGAGTCGTGGGTGGCGCAGCACGCGGTGCTCATGGCCGTGGTCTGGCCCGTGGCGCTGGCGGCGGTGTTCTTCCCGCTGTCGGTGCGGGCCTTCCGGCGGCTGGGCCGGTGACCCGCTAGGCCGCCCGGCGCCGGTGGAACTCCACCGGCTCGGGCGGCAGCGGCGTGTTGCCCATGACGAGGTCGGCCGCCTTCTCCGCCAGCATCATGACCGGCGCGTAGATGTTGCCGTTGGTGACGTACGGCATGACCGAGGCGTCGACCACCCGCAGCCCGTCCAGCCCGTGGACGCGCATGGTCGCGGGGTCCACGACGGACATCTCGTCCACGCCCATCCGGCAGGTGCACGAGGGGTGCAGGGCGGTCTCCCCGTCGCGCCGCACCCAGTCGAGGATCTCCTCGTCGGTCTCCACTCCGGGACCGGGGGAGATCTCCCCGCCGTTCAGCCCGTCCCACGCGGGCTGGGACAGGATGTGGCGCGCGTGCCTGATCGCCTCGACCCACTCCCGCCGGTCCTGGTCGGTGGACAGGTAGTTGAACCGCAGCGCCGGCTTGACCCGGGGATCGGCCGACCGGATCCGCACCGATCCCCGGGCGTCGGAGTACATGGGGCCGATGTGCAGCTGGTAGCCGTGCCCGCCGGCCGGAGCCGACCCGTCGTAGCGCACGGCCAGCGGCAGGAAGTGGATCATCAGGTTCGGGTAGGCGACCTCGTCGTTGGAGCGCAGGAAGCCGCCCGCCTCGAAGTGGTTGGTCGCCCCCGGCCCCCGGCGCAGGAACAGCCAGTCGGCGCCGATGAACGGCCGGCGCCACAGGGCCAGCGAGGGCTGCTGCGAGACCGGCTTCAGGCAGGAGTGCTGGACGTAGACCTCCAGGTGGTCCTGCAGGTTCGCGCCCACGCCCGGCAGGTCGTGGACGACCTCGACGCCGACCTGTTCCAGCAGGTCCTTGGGGCCGACGCCGGACACCTGGAGCAGGTGAGGGGAGTTGATCGCGCCGCCGCACAGGATGATCTCCCGGCTGCGGACGCGCTCGCCGTCGGCCACGACGCCCACCGCCCGCGTGCCCTCGAAGAGGATCTTCGAGACGAAGGCCCGGGTGCGCACCGACAGGTTGCGGCGGTGCCGTACCGGATGCAGGTAGGCGCGGGCGGCGCTGAGCCGGCGGCCCCGGTGCAGGGTGCGGTCGAAGGCGGCGAAGCCCTCCTGCCGGTAGCCGTTGACGTCGTCGGTCAGCTCGTGCCCGGCCTGCTGGACGGCCGCGAAGAACGCCTCGAACAGCGGCCCCTCGGCGGGTCCGCGCTCCAGCACGAGCGGCCCGTCGTGGCCCCGGTACGGCGTGCCGGGGTCGGCCAGGCAGTTCTCCATCTTCTTGAAGTACGGCAGGCAGTGCGCGTAGTCCCATGCCTCCATGCCGGGGTCGGCGGCCCAGCGCTCGTAGTCCAGCGGGTTGCCGCGCTGGAAGATCATGCCGTTGATGCTGCTGGAGCCGCCGAGCACCTTGCCGCGGGCGTGGTAGATCCGCCGCCCGTTCATGTGGGGCTCGGGCTCGGACTCGTACTTCCAGTCGTAGAAGCGGTTGCCGATGGGAAACATCAGCGCCGCCGGCATGTGGATGAACACGTCCCACCAGTAGTCGGGCCGGCCCGCCTCCAGGACCAACACTGAGGTGGACGGGTCCGCGCTCAGCCGGTTGGCCAGGGCGCACCCGGCCGAGCCGCCGCCGACGATGACGTAGTCCCAAGTTCTCACCTGGGCATCCAGTCCTTCCACACGATCTTGTTCTCCTGGACCCACTTCCTGGCGGCCTCTTCGGGCTTCATGCCGCTCACGATGTCGCCGGCGACCTTGTTCTGGTGGTCGTTGGTCCACTGGAAGTTGCGCACGAGCTCGTAGGCGGCGCCGCCCTCGCGGGCGAACCGGGCGCTGACGATCTTGTCGAGCAGGTAGGGCGGGTAGTCGCACTTGACCTTGGCCGGGTCGGCGTCGCAGCCGATGGCGTAGGGCGGCAGGTTCACCTTCACGAGCTTGAGCTTGGTGAACAGCCACTGCGGCTCGTAGAAGTACATCAGCAGCGGCTTGCGCTTCTTGGTCGCCTCCTGGGCGGCCTTGATCAGCGCGTCCTCGCTGCCGGAGTAGACGACCTTGAAGTTCAGCCCGAGGTTCCTGACCAGAGCCTCGTCGTTGGTCACGAACGTCGGGTCGCCGTCGAGGAGCTGGCCCTGCTCCCCGGTCTTCTCGGTCCGGAACAGGGACGCCCGCCGGTTGAGGGTGCGCCAGTCCGTGATGCCGGGATACTCGTCGGCCATCCATTGCGGGATGTACCAGCCGATGACGCCCTTGTTGCCGTTGAGTCCGGCGGAGACCGCGACCTTCTTCTCCTCGATGTACTTCTTCTTGAGGTCCTCGTGACCCCAGTTCTCGACGATGACGTCGACCTTGCCGGTCTCGAAGTCCGGCCAGGACTTGTCCTCGGTGGTCTTGCGCTGGATCACCCGGTAGCCGAGCTCGTGCTCCAGCAGGTAGGACAGCACGGCGGCGGTGGCCTCGTAGCCCACCCAGCCGTGGACGTCGATCCGCACCGTGCCCTTGCCGGCGGCCTGCTGCTGCGGGTCCTCGGCGGTGCAGGCGGCCAGCAGGATCAGGGCGAGCGGTACAGCGAGCAGTTTGGTCTTCATGGGAGTCTCCGTGCCGCGGCCCCCGGAGGCCGGGAGCCGCGGACGCGATCGGTCACTTGGGGATCCAGGCCTGCCACTTGGCGGGGTTGGCCTCGATCCACTTCTTGGCCGCTTCCTGGGGGTCGGTGCCGTTGTTGATGTCGAGGGCGACCTGGTTCTGGTCCTCGTTGGTCCAGCTGAAGTTCTTGACCAGCTCGTAGGCCTTGCCGCCGGTGTCGGCGAACTTCTTGCTCACGATCTTGTCGAGGTCCAGCTCAGGGTAGTCGCAGGCTACCTTCTTGGGGTCGGCGTCGCAGCCCGGGGTGTACGGGGGCAGCTTGACGCGGACCAGCTCGATCTTGCTGAACAGCCAGTGCGGGTCCCAGAAGTAGAACAGCAGCGGCTTCTTCTGCTCCTGCGCCTGCTGGGCGCTCTTGATCAGGGCGGCCTCCGAGCCGCCGGTGACGACCTTGAAGTTCAGCTTGAGGTTCTTGATCAGCGCTTCCTCGTTGCTGACGTAGGAGGGGTCGCCGAACAGCAGCGCGCCCTTGTCGCCGGACTCGGAGGTCTTGAACAGGTCGGCGTACTTGTTGAGGTTCTTCCAGTCGGTGATGTCGGGGTACTTGTCGGCCATCCACTTGGGCACGTACCAGCCGATGACGCCCTTGTTGCCGGTGGAGCCGGCCTCGACGGCGACCTTCTTCTCCTCGATGAACTTCTTCTTCAGGTCCTCGTGACCCCAGTTCTCGATGATCACGTCGACCGTGCCGGTCTCGAAGCCCTCCCAGGCCACCTGCTCCTTGAGCTCCGGCATCTCCACCTGGTAGCCGAGCTCGTTCTTCAGCAGGTAGGCCACCACGTTGGCGCTGGCCTCGTAGCCCACCCAAGGGTTGATCGCGATCTTGACGGTGCCCGCCGCCGAGGAGGCCGGAGCCGACCCCGCCGTGGGGGCGCCGGTTTGCGGCGCGGTGTCCACCTTGGCGCCGCCGCATCCGGCGACGCTCATGCCGAGCACTAAAAAGCCTGCGAGCAGGCGCATCCTCATGAAGATCTCCTCGCGGTAGTGATGCGGTCAAGCATGACCCCGAGCAGCACCGTCGCCACACCGGCGGCGAAGCCCATCCCGAAGTCCGAGCGCTGGGAGAAGCCGGTGATCACGTCGTAGCCGAGAGCGCCCGCCCCGACCATGCCGCCGATGACGACCATGGCGAGCGTCATCACGATCCCCTGGTTGGCGGCGAGCATGATGGCCCGGCGCGCCATCGGCAGCTGCACCTTCCACAACAGCTGCCGCGGAGTGGAGCCGGCGGCCGTCGCCGCCTCCACCACTGTCTCGGGCACCCCGCGTATGCCGTCCTCGACCAGGCGGACGACCGGCGGAATGGAGTAGATCACCGAGGCGAAGATGGCCGTGAACTTGGTCGACTCGAACAGCGCCAGCGCCGGCAGCAGGTAGACGAAGGACGGCATGGTCTGCGCGGCGTCCAGGATCGGCCGCTGGACGGCCGAGAACCGTGGCCGGCGGGCGGCCGCCACGCCCAGCAGGAGCCCGGCGGCGAGCGTGAACACCACCGCGACCAGGACCATGCTCAGCGTGCTCATCGCGTGCTCCCACACGCCGAGCAGCGCGATCGCCAGCAGGCAGCCCAGGGCCGTGAGCGCCGGCCGTACCCCGCCGGCCCACCAGCCCACCGTCAGCACGGCGGCGGCGACCAGCCACCACGGCGCGGAGGTGAGCAGGCCCTCCAGCGGGTTCAGCAGCACCGCGCTGGTGACGTCCTTGACGAAGGCGGTGACCGGGTACCAGTTGGTCTCCGCCCACCGGACGGCCTCGTTGACCTGGGTGACGAAGCGGACCGACCAGTCCTCCGGGTACTGCGCCGGCAGCACCGCCGTGCCCGCGAGCCCGAGAACGGCCGGCGCCGCGGCGCCCAGCAGGCGGGCCCGCCCGATGCGGTCGTGCGGCCCGCGCCGGGCGGCGGCCATGGTGATCCGGTCCAGCACCACCGCCATGACGACGATCGCGATGCCGGCCGGGAGCATGATGCCGACCTGGGCGCGCGACAGGCCGCGGATGATGATGTCGCCCAGCCCCGGCGCGGCGATCAACGCCGCGATGACGACCATGGACAGCGCCATCATGATGGTCTGGTTGACCGCGAGCGCCATGGTCGAGCGGCCCAGCGGCAGGTAGACCTTGCGCAGCGTCTGCCAGCGCGTGGCGCCCAGCGAGGCGGAGGCCTCCACGGCGGTGGGGGAGACCTGCTCGATCGCCAGTGCGGTGATCCGGATCGCGGGCGGGATCGAGTAGATCATCGTGGCCACGATGCCCGCGATCGGGCCGATCTGGAAGAACAGCACCAGCGGCGCCAGGTAGGCGAACGTCGGCATGATCTGCATGACGTCCAGCGCGGGCGTCACCAGCCTGCGCAGCCGCGGCGAGCGGCC
This sequence comes from Thermoactinospora rubra, assembly GCF_002093975.1. Classification (GTDB taxonomy): domain Bacteria; phylum Actinomycetota; class Actinomycetes; order Streptosporangiales; family Streptosporangiaceae; genus Nonomuraea; species Nonomuraea rubra_A. The sequence goes on along the minus strand of NZ_MSZZ01000022.1, from coordinate 149,442 downwards.
CGCCCACACGCCCAGCGGCATCCCGACCAGCAGCGACAGCAGCACCGCGGCCACCACCAGGGTGAGGGTCAGCACGCTCTCGTCCCACAGCCCCAGCACCGCGAACGAGCCGAACCCGGCCACCGCCGCCAGGCCGACGCGCCAGCCGCCCGCCAGCCAGCCCAGCCCGCCCATCACGCCGATCAGCCCCGGCCAGCCCAGCGAGGTCAGCGCCACATACAGGGCGGTGTACAGCTCGCCGACGTAGATCCGGATGTAGTTGACGAAGTACAGGAAGACCGGGCTGGAGTTGCGGTTGGCGTCGATCCACTCGCGCAGGTCCGTGATGGCCAGGAACTGCGGCGCCTCCTTGTCGTGCGGCAGCGTGCCGGTCCCCTTGAAGACCAGGTAGGCCGCCACGAACAGCGCCGCCACGCCCGCCGGGACCAGCCAGCGCGGCAGCCGGACGGCCGCGGGCGCGGCGGTGGCCTGCAGGCTCATGCCGGAGCCTTCTCCGGTACGGCCGGCGCCGGGGCCAGCGAGCCGAGGATGTCCACCCGGTCCACCACGCCCACGAGCTTCTCGCCGTCGACCACGCGGATCGGCTGGGCGGAGGCGGCGGCCACGGGCACGGCGTCCTTGATGACGGTGTGCGCGGGCAGCTCGGGGCCCTCCAGCGACTCCCCGGGCTCGGGGTCGCGGCAGATCCACCGCAGCGAGAGCACCTCGCTGCGCGGGACGTCGCGCACGAAGTCGGCGACGTAGTCGTCAGCGGGCGCGCCCACCAGCTCCTCGGGGGTGCCGAGCTGGACGATCGCCCCGGCGCGCATGATGGCGATGCGCTCGCCCAGCTTCAGGGCCTCCGACAGGTCGTGGGTGATGAAGACCATGGTCTTGCCGACCTCGCGGTGCAGGCGGACGACCTCGGCCTGCATGTCCCGGCGGATCAGCGGGTCCAGCGCGCTGAACGGCTCGTCGAACAGCATGACCTCCGGGTCGACGGCGAGTGCGCGGGCCAGCCCCACCCGCTGCTGCATGCCGCCGGACAGCTGGTCGGGGTAGGAGTCGGCGTGGCCGTCGAGCCCGACCAGGGCGAGGATCTGCCTGGCGCGTTCCCGCCTGGCCGCCTTGGGCTTGCCCTGGATCTCCAGGCCGTAGGCGACGTTGTCGATGACGCGGCGGTGCGGCAGCAGCCCGAAGTGCTGGAAGACCATGCTGACCCGGTGGCGGCGCAGCTCGCGCAGCTGTGCGGGGGAGGCGCGCACGACGTCCTCGCCGCCGATGCTGATCTCGCCCGCCGTGGGCTCGACGAGCCGGGTCAGGCAGCGCACCAGCGTGGACTTGCCGCTTCCCGACAGGCCCATGACGACGAACATCTCGCCGGGCCGTACCTCGAAGGAGACGTCACGCACGGCCGCGGTGCAGCCGGTCCTGCGGCGCAGCTCCTCGGGGTCGAGATTCCTGTCCTCGCCGGCCAGCACACGCTCCGCCCTCGGGCCGAAGATCTTCCACAGTCCGGTGACCTTGATTCCGGCCGGGTCGATGCTCGGTCTCTCGGGAGCAACCCGCACAATTCCCTCCAGAGGATCAGAGCATGATGGGACAACATATGTCCTTCGAGAAGATTCCCTCAACGCTGTGACCTGCCGGAGCCCTGACTGTTACCTATTGGCGCGGCCCAACCGCTCATACTAGGACATAGACGTTCACAACCGCACAAGAGCGACAGGATTGGGAGCTCCAGCTTTCTTGGCCTGAGCCCCATTGCTCGAGTTTTGTCGCGTAATGTTTGTTTGGCCGAACTGGTAGACGTGTGTACCGTACTCGGCTGTACACGGAGAAAGACCCGTCGGAAATTTTCGGCCGATGTCAGGACAACAGATGGGTGAGAGGCGTCCCCCGGCGGGGAGCGACAGCAGATGGCGATTGCGCAACTGGCGGGTTCGCGCCCGGCTCGTCGCCCTCATCCTGGTGCCCACCGCGGCCGCCGTGCTGCTCGGCGGCATTCAGGTGCTCAACTCCACCGGCGCGGCCGCGGAGTACGCCAGGACCAGTGACCTGGCCAGGCTGTCGAGCCAGGTCGGCGAGCTCACCCACCACCTGGCCGACGAGCGGGCCAGGGTGTCCTGGTTCGTCGCCCGGGGACGGCCCGCCGGCGGACGTGACGGGATCGCCAGGCAGCTGGCCGAGGTCGACACCGCCGCCCAGGCGGCCACCGACACCGCGGCCCAGCTCGCCGGCGAGCTCACCGGCCGCACCGCCGACGAGGTCGAGACCATGAAGACCCGGCTGGAGGACCTGCGCGAGCTGCGCAAGCAGGCGCTCGAAGGCGACCTCCTGCCCGGCGCCACCGTCGACCTGTACACCACCGTCATCGGCGACCTGCTGACCGTCCACGACGAGGTCAGCAAGGGCGCCGACGACGACGCCCTCTTCCGCCAGAACCGCATGCTCCAGGCCCTGGCCAGGGCCAAGGAGAGCCTGTCGCTCCAGCAGGCGCTGCTCACCGTGGTGCTGGTGGAGGGCCGCTTCGAGAACGACCAGCTGCAGCGCTTCCTCGGCGAGCTGTCGCGCGAGCAGATCGAGCGCAAGGCGTTCGCCGACGAGGCCACCGCCGAGGAGCGCCGCCGGTTCGACGAGGCCGTCAACGGCCGCGGCGCCGACCGCGCCCTGTTCCTGCGCGAGCTGGTGCTCACCCGGGCCACCTCCGGCGCCCCGCTGCGCGGCCTGGACCTCACCAAGAGCGACGACGCCCGCGAGTGGTTCGAGGCGAGCAGGGTGATCCTCGACGCGATGCGTAACGTCGAGCGCGCCCAGGCCGACGCGATCGTGCTCAGGAGCGAGGAGCTCAGCTCGACCGAGCGGCGGCGCGCCTTCGTGGTCGCCGGGGCCGTCGTGGCCCTGCTCGTGGCCGTCCTGCTCATCACCACCGGGGTGGCCAGGTCGCTGGTGCGCCCGCTGCGGCGGCTGCGCAGGGAGGCCCTGGAGATCGCCGGCCAGAAGCTGCCGGAGTTCGTCCAGCGGCTGCGCGAGGCCCGCGACGGCGATGCCATGGACATCCCGGAGGTGCCGCCCATCGGCATCTTCACCAGGGATGAGGTCGGCGAGGTGGCGCGGGCCTTCGACGAGGTCCACCGCGAGGCCGTACGGCTGGCGGGCGAGGAGGCCAAGCTCCGCGCCAACGTCAACGCGATGTTCGTCAACCTCTCGCGCCGCAGCCAGACCCTGGTCGAGCGGCAGCTGACGCTGATCGAGCGGCTGGAGCGGGGCGAGCGCGACGACGCCAGGCTCGGCGACCTGTTCAAGCTGGACCACCTGGCCACCCGCATGCGGCGCAACAGCGAGAACCTGCTGGTCCTGGCCGGCCAGGAGATCGCCCGCAAGTGGACCCAGCCGGTCGAGCTGCTCGACGTCGTGCGGGCGGCGCTCGGCGAGGTGGAGAACTACGACCGGGTCAGCATCCAGGTGGCCTCCGACGTCGCCGTCGTCGGCCAGGCCGTCAACGACGTGGTCCACCTGCTCGCCGAGCTGGTGGAGAACGCCATCTCCTTCTCCCGGCACGACACCAAGGTGGTGATCTCCAGCAGCCGCATCGACGGCGGCGGCGTCATGGTGTCGGTGTCCGACCAGGGCATCGGCATGACGCAGGAAGAGCTCGCCCAGGCCAACTGGCGGCTGGCCCACCCGCCCGTGGTGGACGTGTCGGTCTCCCGCCGGATGGGCCTGTTCGTGGTCGGCCGCCTGGCCCTGCGCCACGACATCCGGGTGCAGCTGCGCCAGCAGGACGTGGGCGGCCTGTCGGCGATGGTGCTGCTGCCGGAGCACCTGCTCACGGTGGTGCCCGGCCAGGTGCCCGCGCCGCCGCCCCCGCCACCGGCCTCGCCCGACCCGTTCACCTACGGGCACCCCTCCTTCGACGTCGCCCCGACCATGGACAGCTTCGACCGGGTGGACTTCGACCGGGCGGCGTTCGACCGGGCGGCGGAGCCGGCCTCCTCCTGGTTCAGCAGGCCGTCTCCGTCGTCGGCGGAGCTGCCGAGCCTGCCGTCCTTCCCGAACCCGAACCCGAACACGAACTCGGTGGGGCACGGCGGCGCGCCGGTCGATCCGCTGGGCCGGGTGGAGTCGCGCACGGACTCCTGGATGGAGCCGCGCGTGGAGCCATCCCGCATGGAGCCCCACATCGAGCCCCGCATCGAGCCTCGCGCGGAGGAGGAGCGCCTGCCGGTCTTCGACTCGATGGAGCAGCCCAGCAGCTGGTTCACCAGGGCGCCCGTGCCTGCGGAACGGCCCGCCGAGCGGCCCGCCGCCCCGCCGAGGGGCGACGGCTGGGGAGCGGTGGCCGAGCCGGCGGTCCAGCCCCAGCAGGCCGGGACCACCCGGGCCGGCTTGCCCAAACGCACTCCCAGGGCCAACCTGGTGCCAGGCGCGCCGCCCCCGCCGCCCCAGCCGATGCCGCCCGCGCCGCCCGTCTCGCCGCACGAGGTACGCGACCGGCTCTCCAGTTACCAGCAGGGGATCAAGAGAGGCCGACAGGAGGGGAGTCACTATGAGGGAACTGAGTCAGGCAGCGCGTGACGTGAACTGGCTGGTCACCCGGTTCGTGGAGGACGTGCCCGGCGTCGCGCACGCGGTCGTGGTCTCCGCCGACGGGCTGCCCATGGCCTTCTCCCGCGGCTTCCCCAAGGACCGGGCCGACCAGCTCGCGGCCATCGCGGCCGGGTTGATCAGCCTCACTCAGGGCGCCGCGCGAGTGTTCGAGGGCGGGAACGTCACCCAGACCCTCGTGGAGATGCAGCGCGGGCTGCTGCTGGTCATGTCGATCAGCGACGGCTCGTGTCTGGCGGTGCTGGCCGCCCCCGACTGCGACATGGGGCTGGTCGCCTACCAGATGACGATTCTCGTCGAGCGCGCGGGGCAGGTGCTGACGCCCGCGGTGCGGGCGGAGCTGTCGACGTCGCGCCCGTGGTAAGGGAGTAGACCGGTGACATCGTGGCAAGACGGGTTTCATGACGGGGCGTCCGGGCCGGGGGAGCCGGAGCAGCCCTCTTTGGTGCGCATGTACGCGGTCACCGGCGGACGTACCGTGCCGCGCAGCAACCTGGCGATGGAGGCGCTGGTCTCCTCGGCGACCTCGGTTCAGCTGGGCCCGACCTATTCCCGGGAGTACCGTGCGATCAGCGAGCTGTGCCGCCAGGTCAGATCCGTGGCCGAGGTCTCCGCGCTGCTCGCGGTGCCGTTGGGAGTCGCTCGCGTGCTGATCGCCGACATGGAGGCCGAGGGGCTGGTGCGGGTCTACCAGCCGCAGCTGGAGGCGGCCGGCACGCCGGACAGGAACCTGCTGGAAAGGGTGCTCAGTGGACTTCGCAGGCTCTAGCCCCGGGATCACCTCGGCGAAGATCGTGGTGGCCGGGGGGTTCGGCGTCGGCAAGACGACGTTCGTCGGCGCCGTCTCCGAGATCATGCCGCTGACCACGGAGGCGGTGATGACCGACGCCTCGGTGGGCGTGGACGACCTGGAGATGACGCCGCTGAAGTCCACCACGACCGTGGCGATGGACTTCGGCCGGGTCACGCTGGACAAGGATCTGATCCTGTACCTGTTCGGCACGCCCGGGCAGCACAGGTTCTGGTTCATGTGGGACGACCTGGTGCGCGGCGCGATCGGCGCGGTGGTGCTGGTCGACACCCGGCGCCTGGCCGACAGCTTCCCCGCCATCGACTACTTCGAGGAGGCCCGCCTGCCGTTCGTCATCGCGGTCAACGGCTGGGACGGCCAGTTCTCGCACGGTGAGGCCGAGGTGCGCGAGGCGCTGGCGGTCAGCCCGTCGGTGCCGATCGTGCAGACCGACGCCCGGCGCCGCAACGCCGTCAAGGAGACCCTGATCACGCTGGTCGAGCACGCCCTGCGGGTGCGCACCGCGTACGGCGCCACCTACTGAGCGTCCAGCCACCACCGGGCGGCCACCAGCTCGGCGACCAGCGTCTCGGTGAGCAGCGCCACGTCGGGCTCCTCGTCGTGCCGGTAGCGCACGTCGCCGCCCACGCCCACCATGACCACGGTCGAGCCGCGCCGCCGTACCCACTCCATGGCCTGCTCGTCGTAGGCCGAGCCGGGGAACAGGAGGGCCCGGTAGTCCAGCGTCTTGGTCAGGTAGACGTCCACGTGCGCCCAGTCGCCCGTCTCGCAGGCGTCGGCGGGGCGGCGCGGCCCCTCGCGGACCATGAGCGCCGACTGCTGCGCCGACGACAGCCGCTCGGCCGGGGCGATGGCGTAGACGCCGTGCGGCCCGTCCAGCAGCTCCAGCGTCTTGGGCAGCCAGGCGTCGCGGCGCTCCAGCAGGTCGGCGGTCGCCTCGGCGGCCCGGCGGACGAGCGCGGGCAGGTCGTGCGGGGCGCCGGTGAGCGCGGCCTCCAGGGCCAGCAGCCAGACGAGGGTGTGCTGGAAGGTCCGGCAGGCCACCCCGCCCCGCTCCTCGCCGGCCAGCATGGGGATCACCGCGTCGGCGCCCTCGGTGACCTTCGAGCCGGGCACGTTGGTGATCGCCAGGACGGTGGCGCCGGTGCCGGTGTAGCGGGCCGCGGCGTCCAGCGTCTCGCGGCTGCCGCCCGTGGCCGAGATGGGGACCACGAGCAGGCCCTCGCCCGGCGGGAAGGACGCGGCGGCCGAGCCGTACTCGGCGTGGGCGTCGATCCCCGCGGCCCGCAGGCGGCGGGCGGCCACCCCGGCGGCGTACCGCGAGCTGCCCATGCCCAGCAGCAGCACCCGCCGCACCCGCGGCAGCGGCGGGAGGGGGGGGTCCTCCAGGTGCCTGGCCAGCTCCGCCAGCGCGGCGGGCTTGGCCTCCAGGTCGGCCAGGAACAGGTCGGGCTTCACGGGTTCTCCTCCGGGTACCAGGTGCGCAGCACGCCCATCGGGGCGTAGCGCCATCGCGGCAGGTGGCGGGCGGCGTAGATGAGCTCGCGGCACTCCTGCTCCACCTCGAAGGGCCGCAGGAGCGTCTCGTCCAGCAGGTCGCGGGCGCGGGCCCGGTAGGCCGCCAGCAGCCGTTCGCGCGCCTCGGCCGCCCACTCGCGGGCCCTGCCGGGCTCCAGCCCGCGGCGCTTGACGGCCACCTGCGCGACGTGCTCCAGGCTCGTGGTCAGCTGGGCGACGTCCCTGGCGGCCGGCTGGTACGGCGCGGCGTCGGGGATCGTGGGGTTGCCGTCGAAGTCGACGACCGCGTAGCCGCCCTCCCACCGGAGGATCTGGCCGACGTGGAGGTCGCCGTGGATGCGGATGGCCGGAGAGCCGGCGGGGTCGCGCAGCCGGGCGAGCTCGCGCCGCATGGCCCCGGCCCTGGTCGCCAGCCATGCGCCGTCCTCCTCGTCGTCCTTGCCGGTCAGCTCCAGCGCCTCGCGCAGCGCCGCCTCGGCCCGGGACGCCGCGTCGAGGCCCGGCTGCGCCGTACCAGGAGCCGTGCCCGGGAAGGAGGCCAGCGCCCGGTGCAGGCCTGCGGCGAGGCCGCCCACGGCGGCGGCGAACTCCACCCGCCCGGCCACCGCCTCCTCGACGCACCACTCCCAGCCGTCCCGCGCCCCGGGAAGGAACCCGGTCACCAGCGCCACGAGGAACTCACGCCCGCCCTCCCGCAGGAAGACGGCCGCGTACGGCGGAGCCGTCTCGGCGAACCCCACGGCGGCGAGATGCCCGAGGAGCTCCGGCGCGGGATGCGGCACGGGCGCGGGCGGTGTGATCCATTTCACGACGAAACGTTCGTCCACCACGACCGAATGATTGGTCTGGTCCACGGAGAATTCCCGCTCCACGCCCGGCCCCAGCGCGCCTAGCGGCCGGAACGCCCGCACGCGGAAAGGCGGCGGAGGCTGTTCGCCGAGGGCGGCCAGCAACGCCGCGGTGACACCCTGGTCCCGCCCCGTGACCGGCTTCTCACGCACGGAGAGCAGGCGTGCCCAAACTGAATCGTTGTTCAAAACACCGACCGTACTTCCAGCTAGCCCAATGGGCGATAAGTGTTGCTCAAGTTTAAATCTTCTGCAAAAGTCCTACCCTGGTGTGCTGTGTAGGGTCTGGTGAGTCATGTCAGGCATGACCCAACCCATCGTTCCATCAAGGAGAAGCGGTCGTGTTCCGTACCCGAGTCCCGCGTCGTCTCCCGGCAGCTCTGGCGGTCGCCGGGCTCGCGCTAGCCGCAGCCGCCTGCGGCGGCCAGTCCTCCGGTAGTGGCGGCGCCCAGGCCACCGCGACGGCGGCCCAGCTCGACGCCAAGGCGGACCTGTCCAAGCAGCGCATCACCGTGACGGTGTGGGACGGCTACACGCCCAAGGAGCTGCCCGAGCGGGCCAAGGCCGAGCTGGGCGTGCAGGAAGTGAAGATCACCCTGCACGACACCAACGAGAAGGCGATGGCCAAGCTGACCGCCCCCGGCGATCACGGCATCGACGTGGCCTTCGTCTCCGGCCAGTACGCCCAGGCGCTGGCCGAGCAGGGCATGCTGGAGCCGATCCACCCCGAGCTGATCCCGAACCTGGCCAACCTCTACCCCGAGGCCACCCAGCTGTCCTACGACAAGGGCAACAAGTTCTCCGTGCCCTACACCTGGGGCACCACCGGCATCTGCTACCGCAAGGACCTGCTCAAGAGCCCGCCGCAGAGCTGGAACGACCTGCTCAACCCGCCGGCCGAGGCGGACAAGAAGGTCACCATGATGACCACCGAGCGGTGGCTGGCCCTGCCCGCGCTCAAGGCCCTGGGCCTGTCGGTCAACACCGACAAGGATGAGGACATCGCCAAGGTCAAGGAGCTGCTGCTGAAGGCCAAGCCGCACCTGCTCGGCTACGACGACCTCACCTTCGGCGAGAAGCTGAAGTCCGGCGAGGCCGTGATGGTGGAGGCCTGGGACGGCTGGTGCCCGACCACCGAGAAGAACATCGGCTGGGTCGTGCCCAAGGAGGGCAGCGACCTGTGGGTGGACACCATGGTGATCATGAAGTCCTCCAAGAACAAGGAGGCCGCCCACGCCTTCATCAACTACGTGCTCTCCCCGGAGATCCACAGCTGGGCGGCCGAGAACATCGGCTACAAGGTGCCCAACAAGGCCGCGATGGACCGGGTGGAGATCCCCGAGGGCTCGCTGCTCGGCATCAGCCCGGCCGAGCTGCTCCAGGGTGAGTCGATCATCGACCTGGGTGAGGCGTCCACCAAGTACACCCGCCTGGCGACCGAGGTCGCGGCCCAGAAATGACGAGCACGTCCACCCGGCCGGCGCCCCCGGGGGGCCGGCCGGGGCCTGCCGGCGGCGCGCCGGCCGCGGCGAGGCGGTCCCGGCGGCTCGCCGCTTCGGCGTTCCTGGGACCGGGGCTGACGTACCTGCTGGTCTTCCTGCTGATCCCGCTGGCGCTGGTGTTCGCCCACTCGGTGTTCCGCCGCGGCCGCTTCGGCGGCGTGGTGTACGAGTTCACCACCGAGAACTTCACGCGCCTGATCGACCCGCTCTACCTGGGCGTCGTCGTCGACTCGCTGAAGCTGGCCACCATCGCGACGGTGATCGCGCTGCTCGTGGGCTACCCGACGGCGTACGCGATCGCCCACCTGCCGCCCCGGTGGAAGACGGTCGCGCTGGTGGCGATCGTGCTGCCGTTCCTGACCAGCTTCATCATCCGGATGTTCGCGCTGATCATCCTGATGAGCGGGCCGGGCCTGATCAACCGCCTGCTCGGCGCCGAGCTGGAGATGCTCTACACCGACGGCGCGATCGTCACCGGCCTGCTGTACGCCTACCTGCCGCTGATGGTGCTGCCGCTCTACAGCGCCATCGAGCGGCTGGACCCCCAGCTGCGCGAGGCGTCGGCGAACCTGGGGGCCTCGGCGTTCACCACGTTCCGCCGGGTGACCTTCCCGCTCACCCTGCCGGGCGTGATGACCGGGTGCATGTTCGTGTTCGTGCCCAGCTTCGGCAACTTCGCGGTGCCCGAGCTGCTGGGCGGCGGCAAGAGCCTCATGGTCGGCAACCTCGTCCAGACGGCGTTCCTGCGCGAGCGGGACTATCCCTTCGGCTCGGCGCTGGCGCTGACCCTGATCGCCGTGCTGCTGGTGCTGCTGGTCGTCCAGGCGAAGGCGGCCCGCCATGGGTAAGCTGCGATTCGTCCCGCTCTGGCTGACCTACGCCTTCCTCTACGTGCCGATCCTGGTCGTCGTGGCCATGTCCTTCAACGCGGGCACCTCGCCGTACGTGTTCGAGGGCTTCAGCCTCAAGTGGTACGGCGAGCTGGCCGGCAACGCCCGGATCGGCGAGGGCCTGGTCAACACCCTCGTCGTGGCGGCGGGCACCACCGTGCTGGCCACGGTGCTCGGCACCCTGCTGGCCGTGGGCCTGGCCCGCTACAGCCGCTCCCGGCTGCTGGACGCCGTCAGCCTCATGCCGGCCGTGCTGCCCGACCTCATCATCGCGATCGGGCTGCTCATGCTCTACACCGTGGTCGAGTTCACGCTCGGCCTGTGGTCGGTGACGATCGCGCACACGGTGTTCGCCATGGCGTTCGTCGCCGCCGTGGTGCGCACGCGGCTGACGCACGCCGACACCTCGCTGGAGGAGGCCTCGCGCGACCTGGGCGCCGGAGCCGTCCGGACGTTCGTCAGGATCACGCTGCCGCAGCTGCTGCCGGGCATCGTGGCCGGGGCGCTGCTGGCCTTCACGCTGTCCGTCGACGAGTTCGTCATCGCCTTCTTCACGATCGGGCCGACCGAGCAGACGTTGCCCATCGTCATCTACTCCATGCTCCGCGTCGGGGTGAAGCCCGAGGTCAACGCGCTGGCCTCGATCATGCTGCTGGTCAGCTTCACCGCCGTCATCGCGGGGCAGCGCCTCACCAAGATCGGGGAGAGTCGTCGTGCTCACGATTGACCGGGTCAGCCGCCGCTTCGGCGAGGTCACCGCCCTGGAGGACGTCTCGCTGGAGATCGGCCAGGGCGAGTTCTTCGCGCTGCTGGGCCCCTCCGGCTGCGGCAAGACCACGCTGCTGCGCATCCTCGCCGGCTTCGAGACGCCCGACTCCGGCACGGTCACGCTCGACGGGGCGGACCTGCTCGCCAAGCCGCCGAACAAGCGGCCCGTCAACCTCATGTTCCAGTCCTACGCGCTCTTCCCGCACATGACGGTCGCCAAGAACGTCGCCTACGGCCTGGAGCAGGAGAAGCTGGACCGGGCCGAGATCAGGCACCGCGTCGGCGAGGTGCTGGAGACCGTCGGGCTGTCGGACCTCGGCGGCAGGAAGCCCCACCAGCTGTCCGGCGGCCAGCGCCAGCGCGTCGCCCTGGCCCGCGCGATCGTCAAGCGGCCCCGCCTGCTGCTGCTCGACGAGCCGCTGTCGGCGCTGGACAAGAAGGTCCGCGCGGACATGCAGCTGGAGCTCAAGCGCCTGCAGCACGAGGTCGGCATCACCTTCGTCGTGGTCACCCACGACCAGGAGGAGGCCATGTCGCTGGCCGACCGCATCGCCGTCTTCTCCGCCGGGCGCGTCTGCCAGGTGGACGAGCCGGTCGCCCTCTACGAGCGGCCGCGCACCCGCTTCGTGGCCGACTTCGTCGGCGCCAACAACCTGTTCGAGGGCGTCTTCACCGACGGCGGAGTCAAGACCGAGGCGTTCGGGCTGCTGCGCGGCACGGGCCAGGCCACCGAGGGCGCCGCCGCGCTGCTCGCCGTCCGGCCGGAGAAGGTCCGGCTCGACGCCGGGGAGGGGCTGGCGGGCACCGTCGCCGACGTGAGCTTCTACGGCGGCGTCTCGCACGTCTCCGTGCAGGTCGCGGGCCACCCCAAGCCGGTGCTGGCCGCCGTCCAGGGAGCCAGCAGGGTACGGCCCGGCGAACAGGTCGTGCTCGGCTGGGCGCCCGAGGACGCGGTGATCATCAATGCGTGAGCGGGCACCCCGTCGCCGTCCGGGCGTAGGACAGGATCAGCTCGACGGCCTGCGCCGGGCCGATCGCCGGGTGCCGGGCCGTGATGCGGTAGCCGTACGCGTCCTCCAGAGCCACCAGGTTGCGCGCGATCGTCTGCGAGTCGGCGGTCAGCGTGAAGACCCCGAGGGCCGCCCCGGTGTCCAGGATCGACTGGTACATCGACACCTGCCGGTCGTACAGCGCGGTCAGCATCAGCGCGTACATGCGGTTGCGCCCCGCGGCGCCGCCGCACTCGTTGAGCAGCCGCACGTCGGGGTCGTCCGGCCCGGTGGGCAGCCCGGCCCTGATGGTGGTGACCAGCTTCTCGGCCGGGTCCGACAGGCTCGCGATCTGCTTGAGCCGCTGCTCGTAGAAGCGCTCCAGCCCGGCCTGCTGGGCGTCCAGCAGCAGGTCCGACAGGTCGGGGTAGTGATAGAGCACCGCGCCGGAGCTCAGCCCGGCCTCCTCGGCGACGTGCGCGAGCTGCACCCGGTCGATGCCGTGGCGGACGATCGCGCGGCGGGCGGCCTCGATCAGGTCGTTTCGCCGGTCGGTGCGGCTCTTCCGCTGGGTCACGCGAGCCATAGTGCCGTGAAGCCGACCTTTACGCCAGCTGACCTTTTGAAGTGTGATTCAACTCGTCTGTCCCATGGGAGGCAAACATGCCGCTGACCATCCTCTTCATGCCGGAAAGCGCCTACGGGCCAACTAACAACTGCATCGGGATCGGCGACATCCTGCGCCGCCGCGGGCACCGCGTGGTCTTCGCCGCCGAGGCCTCCTGGAAGGGCAAGCTGGAGGCGCTGGGCTTCGAGGAGGACCTCGTCGACCTGGCCCCGCCCGCCGAGGCCGGGGAGGAGCAGGACCCGGGCCAGTTCTGGAAGGACTTCATCCGCGAGACCGCGCCCGAGTACCGCAAGAGCACCTTCGAGCAGCTCGAGACCGTCATCAAGCCCATCTGGGAGTCGCTGATCGACGGCGCCAAGTACTGCGAGCCGCAGCTGAAGGAGATCATCGAGCGCGTCCGGCCGGACGTCATCGTCGAGGACAACGTCCTCACCTTCCCGGCGCTGCTCACCGCGGGCAAGCCGTTCGTCCGCATCGTCTCCTGCAACCCGCTGGAGATCCGCGGCGAGAACGTCCCGCCGGTCTTCTCCGGCCTGCCCTCCGCGGACCGCTCGCAGTGGGACGCCTTCCGCGCCGAGTACGACCGCACGCACCGGGAGCTGTGGAGTGCCTTCAACGAGTGGTGCGTCTCCCAGGGCACCCGGCCGCTGCCCGAGCTGGACTTCATCCACTCCGGCGACCTGAACCTCTACGTCTACCCGGAGGCGCTGGACTACGTCGGCGCCCGGCCGCTGGACGCCACCTGGCACCGGCTGGACTCCTCGGTGCGGGAGACCGACGAGGACTTCACGCCGCCCTTCGAGCGGCGCGAGGGCGCCTCGCTGGTGTACTTCTCCCTCGGCTCGCTGGGCTCCTCCGACGTGGAGTTGATGCAGCGGGTCATCGACGTGCTGGGCAAGACCGAGCACCAGTACATCGTCTCGATGGGGCCGCTGCACAAGGAGATCAGGCTGGCGGAGAACATGTGGGGCGCGGAGTTCGTCCCGCAGACCAAGATCATCCCGCTGGCGGACCTCGTCATCACGCACGGCGGCAACAACACCACCACCGAGGCCATGCACTTCGGCAAGCCCATGATCCTGCTGCCGCTGTTCTGGGACCAGTACGACAACGCCCAGCGGGTCGACGAGCTCGGCTTCGGCGTGCGGCTGTCCACCTACACGTTCACCGACGCCGAGCTGCTGGGCGCCGTGGACCGCCTGCTGGGGGACACCGAGCTCCGCGAGCGCCTGGCGGGCATCGGCGAGGAGATCCGCCGCCGCGACGGCCTGCGCAAGGCGGCCGACCTCATCGAGGGCCTCGGGAAGAAGTAGAGAGTCACATGCGCCAGCTGATCAACCCGGCCACCGGACAGCCCGTCGCGGAGGTGCCCGACACCTCCGTGGAGGCCGTCGGCGCCGCCGTACGGCGGGCCAGGGCCGCCTTCGCCGAGTGGGCCGAGGCCACGCCCGCCGAGCGCGCCAGGGTCCTGCTGCGCCTGGCCGACCTGGTGGAGGCCGACGCCGAGGAGTTGACCAGGCTCGAGGTGGAGGAGACCGGCAAGCCCGCGGCGGTCTTCAGGGACGGCGAGCTGCCCTTCGCCGTGGACAACCTGCGCTTCTTCGCCGGCGCTGCGCGCAGCCTGGACGGCTCCGGCGCGGGCGTGTTCAGCCAGGGCTACACCTCGGTCCTGCTGCGCCGCCCGGTCGGGGTGGTCGGGTCGATCGCGCCGTGGAACTTCCCGTTCATCATGGCCGTCTGGAAGGCTGCCCCCGCCCTGGCGGCGGGCAATGCGGTGGTCGTCAAGCCCGCGCCCCAGACCCCGCGCACCACCCTGCGCCTGGCCGAGCTGATCGCCCGCGCGGGCGCGCCGGAGGGCCTGGCGCAGGTGGTGCTGGGCGGCGCCGAGGTCGGCCAGGCCCTGGTGACCGATCCCGGCGTCGACATGGTCAGCGTGACGGGCTCGACCGAGACCGGCCGGGCGGTGATGAGCGGCGCGGCCCGCAGCCTCAAGCGCGTCCACCTGGAGCTGGGCGGCAAGGCCCCGGCGCTGGTGTTCGAGGACGCCGACCTGGCCGAGATGGCGCGCGGCGTGGCCATGGGCGCCACCTACAACACCGGCCAGGACTGCACCGCCGCCACCCGCGTCTACGTCGCCAGGAGCGTGTACGGCGAGGCCGTCGAGGCCCTGCGCGCCACGATCGCGGGCATCACGGTGGGCGACCCGTGGGACGCCAAGACCGACATCGGCCCGCTGATCTCGGCCCAGCACCGCGAGCGGGTGCACGGCTTCGTCGAACGCGCCCGCGGCACCGTCGTCCACGGCGGCGCCCCGCCGGCGGGCCCGGGCTTCTACTACCCGCCGACCCTGGTCACCGGCGTGGCACAGGACAGCGAGCTGGTGCAGGGCGAGGTCTTCGGCCCGGTGCTGGTGGTGCTGCCCTTCGACGGGGAGGACGAGGCGGTACGGCTGGCCAACGACACCCGCTACGGCCTGGCCTCGTCGGTGTGGTCACGCGACGTGGCCCGCGCGATGCGGGTGTCGCACCGCCTGGACGTGGGCGTGACGTGGGTGAACGACCACCTGCCGATCGCCAGCGAGGCCCCGCACGGCGGCGTCAAGGGCAGCGGGTTCGGCAAGGACATGAGCCAGGAGGCGGTCCTGGAGTACTCGGTGACCCGCCACCTGATGATCAAGCATGCCGCACCGGTCGAGCGGGACTCGTTCCGGCCAGCCTGAAATACGACTTCTAGGCACTTATCGGCATAAAGGGCATGAGCAGGTAGGACCAGGTAAACGGTCGGTTCGCCGATCTGGTAAGGGGTGTGATCCAATTACCCTGGTTACACCTGTCCCATGCGTCCCACAGGGCGTCGATTTCGAGCACAGGGCGAGAGGTTGCGAAGGCAAGTGAGGAAGGAAAACCCCCGGCGAGCCACGCCAGGACAGCGCTCACGCGGGCGGTTCCACCTGGGGAACTGGCGCGTGCGCACCAGGCTCGTGGCGCTGATCCTCATTCCCACCGTCGTGGGCGTGCTTCTCGCCGGCATCCAGCTCGCCGACGCGGTGGGCACCAACGCCGAGTACCGGCGGCTGACCCAGGTGGCCGAGCTGGTCCAGCGGCTGAGCGCCCTGTCCCACGAGCTGGGCAAGGAACGCACGCTGGTCGCCTGGTCCAGGGCCGACCGGCGGCCCACCACCCACATGGCGCGCCTGCGCGAGCAGCGCGAGGTCGTCGACAAGGCGAAGATCCAGGTGCTGGACGCCACGGCCGCGATCGGCCCCGACCACTCCGCCCGAGTCCAGACGGCGACCCAGGAGATCCGCCGCTGGCTCAACGGCCTGGACGGGCTGCGCGACGCCATCCTGGGCGAGAGCGCGCCCGCCCGCGCGGCCATCCGCACCTACTCCAGCCTCATCCAGGTGCTGCGCGGCCTGCAGGGCGAGCTGGCCACCGTGGGCGGCGACGAGGACCTCATCGGCGACGCGACCGCCTTCGCGGCGCTGCACCAGGCCAAGGAGGAGGTCTCCCGCCAGCAGGTCATCCTCCTGGTCGCCCTGGTGGAGCGCCGGCTGGACTACGACGACCTGGCCGACTTCCTGGGCTCCTGGGACCGGCAGCAGGCCGAGCTGGCCACCTTCGACACCGAGGCCGGGGCGGCGGAGGCCGGGCTGTACAAGAGGACCGTCCGCGGCTTCCAGGTGGACCGCGCCGACGCCATGCGCCAGCGGGCCCTGGCCCAGCTGCGCGAGTACCGCACCATCCGCGACCTGGACATCACCACCAAGCGCGACCTGACCGTCTGGTACACCAGCACCGGCGCCACGGTCGACGCGATGCGCAAGGTCGAGGAGGACCTGGCCGGCCAGCTGGTCAAGCGGGCCGGGGAGCTGAGCGACGCCGAGCAGCGCAACGCGATCGTCTCCGGCGCGGTCATCCTCGTCCTGCTCCTGCTCGTCCTGCTGATCACCGTCCGGGTCGCCGGGTCGCTGGTCCGGCCGCTGCGCCGGCTGCGCGCCGAGGCCCTGGAGATCGCCGGCCGCCGGCTGCCCGAGACGGTCCAGCGGCTGCGCGAGGGCGGCGAGTCCGCGGGGGTCGAGGTGCCCTCGGTGGGCATCGACACCCGCGACGAGATCGGCGAGGTGGCGCGGGCCTTCGACGAGGTCCACCGCGAGGCCGTACGGCTGGCCGGTGAGGAGGCCAAGCTCCGCGCCAACGTCAACGCGATGTTCGTCAACCTCTCGCGGCGCAGCCAGACCCTGGTCGAGCGGCAGCTCCAGCTGATCGAGGACCTGGAGCACGGCGAGGAGGACGAGAGCCGGCTGTCCCAGCTGTTCCGGCTGGACCACCTGGCCACCCGCATGCGGCGCAACAGCGAGAACCTGCTGGTCCTGGCCGGTCAGGAGGGCGCGCGCAAGTGGAGCGAGCCGGTCCCGCTGGTCGACGTGGCCCGCGCCTCGCTGTCGGAGGTCGAGAACTACGAGCGGGTCTCCATCCAGATCCGCTCGGACGTGGAGGTCGTCGGCCCGGCCGTCACCGACGTCGTCCACCTGCTGGCCGAGCTCATCGAGAACGCCATCTCCTTCTCGCCGCGCGAGAGCAAGGTCGTGGTCACCAGCGCTCCGGCCGAGGGCGGCGGCGTGCTGGTGTCGGTGTCCGACCAGGGCATCGGCATGACGGCCGAGGAGCTGGCCGAGGCCAACTGGCGGCTGGCCCACCCGCCGGTGGTCGACGTGTCCGTCGCCCGGCGCATGGGCCTGTTCGTGGTCGGCCGCCTGGCCCTGCGGCACGGCATCCAGGTGCAGCTGCGCGCCCGCGAGGGCGGGCCGGGCCTGACCGCCCAGGTGCTGCTGCCCGCGGTGCTCATCGCCTCGGCGCCGGTCATGGCGGGCGGCGGGTCCTACCCGTCCTTCGAGGCCGCCACGCAGTACGGCTTCGGCGGCTCGCCCGCGACCCGCGACCCGGGCCACGACCTGGCGGACGAGGCGACGAGCGTGTTCAGCGCCGCTCCCGTCGACACGCCGTGGCCGGACAGCGTGCCGCCGCCCGGCGCGGGCTCCTGGCCGTCGTTCGCGGAGGAGCCGCAGGCGCTGCCCACGCGGGAGCGGCCCGGCCGCCCGGCGGCGGAGCCCGGGATCGCGCCGTACGGTGACCGCCCGTCCGCCTTCGCCGACGAGCCGGCCTTCCCGTCCTTCACGGCGCCCGGCGGTGCGCGTCCGGAGGAGCCCGCATTCCCGTCGTTCGGGGACCGTCGCGAGGAGCCCGCGTTCCCGTCCTTCACGGACCGTCGCGAGGAGCCCGCGTTTCCGCCGGTCGCGGATCGCCGTGAGGAGCCCGCGTTCCCGTCCTTCACGGATCATCGTGAGGAATCCGCGTTCCCGTCGTTCGGGGACCGCCGTGAGGAGCCCGCGTTCCCGTCGTTCGCCGACCGTCGCGAGGAGCCGTCCTTCTCCGGGCGGCCCGCGGCGGAGGAGCCCCTGTTCCCCTCGTTCGCCGAGACGGCGAGCGCCGCGGCGGGCGAGCCGGGCTCGTCCTCCTGGAGCTCCCCGTGGAGCACCCAGGAGGCGCCCGAGCTGACCGGCCCGCTGCCCGCCTATCGCGAGGGCGACGGCCAGGACACCGGCGCCGCGGGCTCGATCCCGACGTCGGACTGGTTCACCAAGCCGGCGATCCTGTCCCGGCCGGCGCCGCCGGAGCCGCCCGCCCCGGCGGAGGGCTCCGCCGCCCCCGCCGGACGGCCGCAGCCGCAGGCGCGTCCGGAGACCGGCGCCCCCGACCAGGCCCTGCCCCAGCGTTCGCCGGGCGCCGGGCTGCCGCAGGGCGCTCCGGTTGAGCCGGTGACGGCCGGGCACACCCCGGGCGGCCTGCCGAGGCGCGTGCCCAAGGCCAACCTCGTACCCGGGTCCGCGCGCTCGTCGGAGTCGCTGTTCGGCGGCGGGCCCGCCGAACAGGTCTCGCCCGACCAGCTGCGCAGCCGGCTGTCGAGCTTCCAGCAAGGTGTACGGCAGGGCCGTGAGCAACTGAAGGAGGACTAGTGAGGGAACTGAGCCAGGGCGCACGCGGGATCAACTGGTTGATCACCGATTTCGTCGCCAACGTGCCGGGAGTCGCGCACGCGGTGGTCGTCTCGTCCGACGGCCTGCCGCTGGCCTTCTCCGAGGGCTTCCCGAAGGACCGCGCCGACCAGCTGGCCGCCGTGGCCTCCGGGGTGGTCAGCCTGACCCAGGGCGCCGCGCGCGTCTTCGAGGGCGGTCTGGTGACGCAGACCGTGATCGAGATGCAGCGGGGCCTGCTGATGATCATGTCCATCAGCGACGGCTCGTGTCTGGCGGTGCTGGCCGCGCCGGACTGCGATCTGGGTCTGGTGGCCTACCAGATGACGCTGCTCGTGGAGCGCGCCGGGCAGGTGCTGACGCCTGCCGTACGGGCCGAGCTGCAGGCGGCTCGCCCCCGGTGAGGGCGGCTGACCTCGGCAGGCGCCTAGACAGGAGACGTTGGTGACAGATCAGGGTTGGACGGGTGATAGCACGCGGCCGGACCGCTCACGCAAGGCGAGCAAGCTGGTCCGGCCGTACGCGGTGACCGGAGGGCGCACCGCGCCGCGCATCAAGTTCGCGATGGAGGCGCTGGTCTCCGTGCCGGCGGAGACGGCCTCTCCTCAGCAAGACCTTTCACTCCTCAGTCCGGAGTTCCAGGCGATCATGCAGCTGGCGCGCCAGGTCCGGTCGATCGCGGAGATCTCCGCCCTCTTACGGCAGCCGCTCGGCGTGGTCCGCGTGCTGATCGCCGACATGGCGGCGGAGGGCTTGATCCGCGTCCACCAGCCCGCGCTGGAATCCGGATCGCCAGACCTCAACCTGCTCGAAAGGGTGCTCAGTGGACTTCGCAGGCTCTAGGGGGCTGTCCTCGACGAAGATCGTCGTCGCGGGCGGCTTCGGCGTCGGCAAGACGACCTTCGTGGGCGCGGTGTCGGAGATCCTCCCGCTGACGACCGAGGCGATCATGACCGACGCCTCGGCGGGCGTGGACGACCTGTCGCTCACGCCCACCAAGACGACCACCACCGTGGCCATGGACTTCGGCCGGGTCACGCTGGATGAGGACCTGATCCTGTACCTGTTCGGCACGCCCGGCCAGCACAGGTTCTGGTTCATGTGGGACGACCTGGTGCGCGGCGCGATCGGCGCGGTGGTGCTGGTCGACACCCGGCGTCTGGCCGACAGCTTCCCCGCCATCGACTACTTCGAGGAGGCGGGGCTGCCGTTCGTCATCGGCGTCAACGGCTGGGACGGGCAGTTCCAGCACGACAACGAGGAAGTGCGGGAGGCGCTGACGCTGCCGGCCCACGTGCCGATCGTGCGGCTGGACGCGCGCTCCCGCGAAGCGGTGAAGAACACGCTGATCACGCTGGTCGAGCACGCGCTCGCCCAGCACATGACCGCCCGCGCGTAGGCCGGGCCGAGTCACCCCGCGGGGTGGCCCGGTCCGGCTCGGCGCGAGGCCGTGGAGCAGTGGGCCCCGCGGTACGGCGGGGCCGGAACCCCGGCGGAGCCGGTCAGGACGAGCTCAGGAGGCCGCGGCCTCGACCCCGCGCACCAGGCGGCCGACCTCGGCGCGCAGGTGGACGAAGTCGGGGTGCTCCCGCGTGGTGATCTGGTCGCGGGGCGCGGGCAGGTCGACCTTCAGGTCGCCGACGACGTGGGCGGGGGCCTTGGACAGCACCACGACGCGGTCGCCGACGTAGACGCTCTCGTCGATGTCGTGCGTGATGAGCACGATCGTCATCCTGTGGTGGCCCCGCACCTGGAGCACGAGGTCCTCGAGGTCTTCGCGGGTCTGGGCGTCGACCGAGCCGAAGGGCTCGTCCATCAGCATGAGGCTGGGCCGGTAGGCCAGGGCGCGGGCGATGGCCACCCGCTGCTGCATGCCGCCGGACAGCTGGAAGGGGTACTTCTTGCCCGCCGCGGCCAGCCCGACCGACTCCAGGGCCTCCTGGGCGGCCGCCCTGCGCCGGGCCTTGTCCATGTTCCTGCGGCGCAGGGGGAGGGCGACGTTGTCGGCGACCGACATCCACGGGAACAGCGACCGGCTGTAGTCCTGGAAGACGACGGCGAGGTTGTCGGGGGTGTCGCGGACGGGCGTGCCGGCGATGCGGATCTCGCCGCCGGTGGGGCGGATGAGCCCGGCGATGCAGCGGATGAGCGTGGACTTGCCGCAGCCGGAGGGCCCGACGACGGACAGCAGCTCGCCCTCGGCGACGCTGAGGTCGAGCCCGTCGATGGCCCGGTGGGCGGTGGGGCCGCTGCCGTAGACGTGGGTGAGGTTGGAGATCTCGAGCAAGGCCGACTTCCTAGGGATCAGTGGGGCAGGGCCTCGATGAGGCCGGCCCCGGCCGTGAGGGGGATGACCTGCGCCAGCGTGAAGCCGGACTTCTCCAGCAGCACGGAGTACTCGGCGCGGGTGCGCTCGGTGCCCCCGTCGAAGATGGCGAGCATCCGCATGTCCATGTCCTTGCCGACGTGCGGGACGTCCTCGTCGGGCAGGACCATCTCCAGGACGAGCAGGCGGCCGTCGCGGGCCATGGCGGAGCGGACGTTGCGGAGGATCCGGATCCCGTCGGCGTCGTCCCAGTTGTGCAGGATGCTCGCCAGCAGATAGACGTCGCCGTCCTGGGGGACCTCACGGAAGAAGTCCCCCGAGACGACCTCGCACCTGTCCTCCAGCCCCTGCGAGCGCATGAACTCGGCCGCGGCCGGCACCACGTGCTCCAGGTCGAACAGGATGCCGCGCAGGCGGGGGTTGGCGCGCAGCACCTCCGCCAGGATGTGCCCCTTCCCTCCGGCGACGTCCACCATGGTCCGCGCGGCGGAGAAGTCGTACCGCTCGGCCACCGCGCGGGCGAACGGCGTGGCCCTGGCGGTCATGTAGTCGTCGAAGATGCGGCTGGAGTCGGGGTTGTCGGCCAGGTAGCGGTACAGCGGGCCGAACTTCTCCGCGAAGGCCGACCGGCCCTGGCGCACGGTCGTGGGCAGGTTGCCCATGGCGTACCAGAAGCCCTTCTCGGCGATCATGCGGACGGCGGAGCGGACCGAGTCCGGCACGTCGGAGCGCATCGTGTGGCCGTGCTCGGTCAGCTCGAAGCGGTCCTCGCCGACCGGCCGCACGACGCCCATGCTCGCGAGCTCCCGCAGGACGCGCCGCAGCGAGGGGGCGTGGGCGCCGCACCGGGCCGCGAGCTCCTCGGTGCTGAGCGGCCCGGCCGCGAGCTCGTCGGCGCAGCGCAACTCGGCCATGGTCGCCAGGGCCGCGAAGCGGGAGATGCCGCCGATGGCATCCCAGATCGGACCGGTGGGGTGGGACATGGGCTCTCCACGGATGAGGGTTGACGGTCACGTGGCTCGGGTCGCCTGCCGGTGCCACACCAGCAGTCTGCTCTCGGCCAGCACGAACAGCGAGTTCACCAGGTAGCCGAGGACGCCGAGCAGCACGATGGCGCCCCACACGATGGGGGTCTCGAACTCCCGCTGCGCCTCCCGCAGCTGGTAGCCGATGCCGTCGCTGCCGGCGAACACCTCGGCGATGACCATGAGGATCAGCGCGAGCGACAGCGACAGGCGCAGCCCGGCGAAGATCTTGGGCGCCGCGGCCGGGATGACGATCCGCCACAGCTGCTGCCGCCTGGACAGCCCGAACACGGTCGCGGTCTCCACCTGGACCGGGTCCACGGAGCGGGCGCCCTCGATGGAGTTGAGCAGCACCGGCCAGATGACGCCGAAGACGATGGTGGCCAGCTGCGTGCGCAGCTCCTCCCTGAACAGCAGCGCGAACAGCGACACCAGCAGCGGCGGCGGGATGGCCCGGCCGAGCTGGATCAGCGGGTCGACGTACTGCGTGGCCACGGGGGCCCGGCCCAGCGCCACGCCCAGCAGGACGCCGATGACCGCGGCCAGGATCCACCCGGCGAACATGCGGCCCAGGCTGGGCAGGATGTTGCCGATCGCCTCGTCGGTGAAGAACAGCCGGCTCGGCGGGCCCGAGAACCACAGCTCGTACATGCTCGTGACGATCGTCGACGGCGGGGGGAAGTCGGTGTCCTCCAGCAGGCGCGTCGTCACCTCCCACACCGCGATCACCACGGGGACGAGCCACAGCCCGGCGAGCCGCCGCGCGCCGCCTGCCAGCCTGCCTCTCATACGGCCTCTCCCGTCCTGGCGCGGTGCCAGTGGAACACACGCCGCTCCACGGCGACCAGCGCGAGGTTGACCAGCAGGCCGAGCACGCCCGCCCACAGGGTGGCCGCGACGATGAGGTCCAGGCGGAGGACGCTGCCCGCCTTGATGACGAACACGCCGATGCCCGCCGTGCCCCCGGCAAACAGCTCGGCGCTGACCGCGAGGATGAGCGCCACGCCCGAGGCGATCCGGATCCCCGCGGCCATGAACGGCGCGGAGGCGGGGACGCTGACCCGCCACAGCACCGCGAGCGGGCCGAAGCCGAAGCTGCGCAGGGAGTCCTTGGCGATCGGGTCGACGTCGCGCATGCCGTACAAGGTGTTGATCAGCACCGGCCACAGGCACGCATAGGCGGTGACGGTGATCTTCATCAGCGAGTCGGACGCGATGAGCAGGATCGCCAGCGGGATGATGGCCACCGAGGGGATGGGCCGCAGGAACTCCAGGATCGGGCGCAGGGCCCGCTCCACGGGCGGCACGGCGCCGAGCAGGACGCCGGCCGGGACGCCGACGGCGATCGCCAGCAGCAGCCCGGCCGCCCAGTTCGCCATCGTGGTCACGACGCCCTGCAGGAACTCCCCGTTGACCAGGAGCCTGCCGGCCTCGGGCAGCACGGTGGACGGCGGGGGGAACTCCACGCCCTCGGGGAGGGCGAAGCGGATGAGGAGTTCCCCCGCGACGAGAAACCCCGCGACGCCCGCGGCGCCGCGGAGCAGTCGCGCACTGATCATCCGGTCGGGCCCGCCAGCATGCTCTTCACGTCCAGCGGCTTGTCGATGTACTTGTAGGCCAGCATCAGGTCGGCCACGCGCTGCAGCCGGCTCTCGTTGAGGCTGGTCGGGAACGAGCCGAGCGTGATCACCGAGGCGGTCTTGGCGTCGATCTGCGTGTAGGTCGGCAGGACGGCCTCGACCTCCTTGCGGTCCTTGGCCACGATGGCCTGGGCCTTGGCGATGGCGCGCTGGAAGGCGGCCAGCGTGTTGGGGTTGTTCTTCACCCACTCCTCGGTGGCCATCCACGCGGCGATGGGCATGTTCTCGGTCTCGCCGGACATGGTGTCGGCCAGCTTGCGGAAGCCCAGCTTGCTCTGCGCGGCGGTGATGCCCGGCTCGGTCATCCAGGCGGCGTCACCCTGGCCGGCCAGCAGGGCGTTGCCCATCTCGGGGAAGGGCTTCTCGACGAACTTCACGTCGGCCGCGGTGAGGCCGGCGACCTTGAGCGTGGCCTCCACGCTGAGCGTGCCGATGTTCTTCAGCGTGTTGACCAGGATGGTCTTGCCCTTCAGGTCGGCCACCGACTGCAGGGGCGAGTCCTTGGGCACCATCAGGTTGAAGGTGTTCGGGGCCGCCTGGTAGACGTCGCCGACGATCTTGATCTTCTCGCCCTTGCTGGCGGCGAGGAACGTCGAGACGTAGTTGGTGTGGGAGATGTCGAGGGCGCCGCTCTTGATCTGGGGCAGCGCGGCGGCGCCGCCCTGGATGGTCACCGGCTCGACCGTGAGGCCCTCCTCCTTGAAGAAGCCCTTCTTGTTGGCCACGTAGAGGGCCGCGGGGTCCGGGATGGGGAGTGCGCCGACCTTGATGGTGGTCTTCTCGAGCTTGCCGCTCCCGCTCGTGGCGCTCGTGCCGGTGTCGTCCCCGCCGCCGCAGGCGGCCAGCAGGAGCGAGGACAGTAATGCGGTCGCGATGGCGAGACCGCGGGATCTGGGGGTCATGTGATCTCCCTGGGGGAAGAGAAAGCGGCATTTGGGAGCGTCGGCGGCTGATGGCCGGAGGCGACGGACGTGAATGGTACCGGAAGCCGATCACCGGGTCTGAATTATTGCGCCCTATATCGTGAAATAGTCCAATATGTCCCGATTGAGGGATTTGTGGGTAATTCCCGAGGGATGTAACGGAGCGTCAGGAGCCATGGAGCGCCGAGGAGTCATGGGGTGTCAAGCAGCTGTTGAGTAGCAGGCGATGATCAGTGCGTGATGGCGCCTGTTGAAACAGCCTATGACGGGGCCTACCGCACCGGACGGGGAGATTCCCGTTCCCGTGGAACGCTCTACGACTTGCTAGTCCTGGCATTCACGCGAGAAGCTTTATGCTCCAATTGTCCCGGTACTCGCCTCAAGGCTCACCCACTGGTCGAGGCGAGTCTCTTGTTGCTCGACCAGGCATCCCCCCGAGAGGTATGCGACCAGTGAGGACATCATCGACTGAGAGCGGTCGCGGCGAATCGCCCCAACAGACGCCCCAGCAGCCGGATGCTCCCCTTCCTCCCAAGGTCGCGTCGCACCAGCCCGTCGGCTCCCGCGGCGGCAAGTGGCGAATCCGCAACTGGCGGGTGCGCAGCAAGCTCCTGGCCCTGATCCTCATCCCCACTCTGGTCGGCGTCGTGCTCGGCGGCCTGCGCGTGGCCACCTCCGTCGGAAGCGCCCTGGAGTACCAGCGGGCCAGCGACGTGGCCTCGCTCGTCACCGACCTCGGCGCGCTCGGGCACGAGCTGGCGGCCGAACGCGACCTCGCGGCCCGCTACGTGGCGGCCGGCCGTCGCGAGCAGGACCTGGAACCGCTGCGCAACCAGCAGGAGCTGGTGGACGCGGCGGCCAAGCGGGTGCTCGACCGCTCGCCCTCGTTGTCGGGCGCCCTGTCCGAGCTCGGCCAGCGCCAGCTGGCGCGGCTGGTCGACCGCCTGCGCGGCCTGAAGGACCTGCGCGACACGGTGGAATCCTCGCAGCTGCCGCCGCTGCCGACCATGGAGAAGTACTCCCTCATCACGGCCGACCTGCTGTCGATCTACGACGAGGTCGGCCAGGGCACCAGCGACGAGCAGCTGATCTCGACCTCCGCCGCGCTGGGCGCGATCGCCCGCCAGAAGGACGAGATCTCCCAGCAGCGCGGCCTGCTGGCCATCGGGCTGATCCGGGGCCGCTTCGAGGGGGCGGAGTTCGAGGCCTTCCACGCCGCGCGGTCGCGGCGCGACAGCGACCGTGAGGCCTTCCGCCTGGCGGCCACGCCCGAGCAGCGCCAGGTGTACGATGACGTCGTGTCGGGCCAGGAGATCGGCCTGAGCGAGCTGTACGTCAGCCGCGCGATCTTCCTGCACAACTCCAGGAGCAGCCTGCGCAAGCTCGAGGTCGCCGCGGCCGACGACGTCGACCGCTGGTTCAAGGCCGTGACGACCACCGCGGACCGCGTCTACGACGTGGAGAAGCGCCTGGCCGAGTCCATCACCCTGCGCACCGCCGACGTCCGCGGCGCCGAGCAGAGCGCGGCCGTGATCAGCGCCGTGCTCGTGATGGCCCTGCTGATCCTGGTGCTGCTCATCACCACCGTGGTCGCCCGCTCCCTCGTCCGGCCGCTGCGCCGGCTGCGCAGCGAGGCCCTGCAGATCGCCGGCCGGCGCCTGCCCGACACCGTGCAGCAGCTGCGCGACACCGGCGAGACCACCGTGCGCGTGGAGCCGATCGGGGTGGACTCCGACGACGAGATCGGCGAGGTGGCGCGGGCCTTCGACGAGGTCCACCGCGAGGCCGTACGGCTGGCCGGCGAGGAGGCCCGCCTGCGGGCCAACGTCAACGCGATGTTCGTCAACCTCTCCCGGCGCAGCCAGACCCTGGTGGAGCGGCAGATCACCCTCATCGACAGCCTGGAGCAGGGCGAGCAGGACGAGCAGCGGCTCGGCAACCTGTTCAAGCTGGACCACCTGGCCACCCGCATGCGGCGCAACAGCGAGAACCTGCTGGTCCTGGCCGGCCAGGAGCCGCCGCGGCGCTGGAGCCAGCCGGTCAAGCTCATCGACGTGGCCCGCGCCTCGCTGTCGGAGGTGGAGAACTACGAGCGGGTGACGCTCCAGCTCCCCGAGGGCGTGGCGGTGGCCGGGCAGGCCGTCAACGACGTCATCCACCTGCTGGCCGAGCTCATCGAGAACGCGCTGTCGTTCTCGCCGCGCGAGACCCGGGTGACGGTGTCGGGCAGCAGGATCGACACCGGCGGCATCATGATCTCGATCACCGACAACGGCATCGGGATGACGCAGGAGGAGCTGGCCGCCGCCAACGAGCGGCTGGAGCACAGCCCCACCGTGGACGTGTCCGTCTCGCGGCGCATGGGCCTGTTCGTGGTCGCCCGGCTGGCGCACCGGCACGGCATCAGGGTGCAGCTGCGCCCGCACGGCTCCGGCGGCCTGACCGCCATGGTGCTGCTGCCCGAGACGCTGCTCGGCACGCCGGCCCCGGCCACGGCCGGAGCGCCGGGCCTGCGCGCCGACTCCTTCGGCCCTGACTCGTTCGGCGCCGACTCCTTCGGCCCTGACTCGTTCGGTCCTGACTCCTTCGGCGCCGGCTCCTTCGGCACGGCCGCCCCCGCCTGGCAGGCCCCGCCCATGGTGCCCGAGCAGGCGCCGCCCGGCTCCTGGCCGTCCATCCCGCAGACCGGCTGGCCGTCGGACCCGGGCCCGTCCTGGCCGTCGGAGCCCCGCATCGGCGAGACCGCCGGCCCCTGGCCGAGCTCCGCAGGCGAGACGGTCGAGCGGTTCGACACCGCCGACCCCTGGCTGGCCTCGCGCGGCTGGAACTCCTCCCCTCCACCGGCGCCGGACGAGGCCCCGGCCTGGTCGCGCGGGGAGACGGGCGCCGGCAGGAGCCACGACTTCCCCGACCCGGACGCCGGTAGGAACTACGACTTCCCCGACCCGGGTGCCGACAAGAGCTACGACTTCCCCGAGACCGAGGCGGCCGCCACCGGGCCGATCCCCGTGGTCAAGCCGCCGTCGGCGGGCGACGAGTTCCTGCCGATCTTCGCGTCGGTCGAGTCGGCCTGGTTCGAGCAGGGCGGCTCCAGCACGTGGGGGTCGAGCAAGGCCGACGCCGGGTGGAGCGCGGCGGAAGCCGTACGGGAACCGGTCAAGGACGGCTCCACGGCGGCGGGCCTGCCCAAGCGGGTGCCCAAGGCCAACCTCGTGCCGGGCTCGGCCGACTCCGCGACGGCTCCCAAGGGCGTCACGCCCACGCCGGCCTACTCGCCGGAACGGGTGCGCAGCCGGCTGTCCAGCTTCCAGCAGGGCTTCAGGGCGGCTCGCGCGGACATCAGCGAGGGCCGGGCCTACCAGAGCGGTCCCCGGCACGTTGACAGCAGGGAGGAGGGCGAATGAACGATCTGAGCCACGCGGCCCGCGGGGTCGACTGGCTTATCACCGACTTCGTCAACACCGTGCCCGGTGTGGCGCACGCGGTGGTCGTCTCGTCCGACGGCCTGCCGCTGGCGGCCTCCGCGGGCTTCCCGCCGGACCGGGCCGACCAGCTCGCGGCGATCGCCTCGGGGCTGATCAGCCTCACCCAGGGCGCCGCGCGGGTGTTCGAGGGCGGGAACGTCACCCAGACCATCGTGGAGATGCAGCGCGGCCTCATGCTGATCATGTCGATCAGCGACGGCTCGTGCCTGGCCGTGCTGGCCGCCCCCGACTGCGACCTGGGCCTGGTCGCCTACCAGATGACGTTGATGGTCGAGCGCGCCGGCCAGGTGCTCACGCCCGCCGTACGCGCCGAGCTGCGCGCCAACCAGACCAGGTGATCGCGGTGACTGACGACAGGTGGACCTACGGCGGCTGGGAGCCGCCGCGCCCGGCCGATCCCGCCTCCCCGGTCCGGCCCTACGCGGTGACCGGGGGCCGTACGGCGCCGCGCATCAAGCTGGCCATGGAGGCGCTGGTGTCGTCGGCGACGGTCGAGCCTCGTCCGTTCTCGAACATGACGCCCGAGTACCAGGCGATCAGCGACCTGTGCCGCCAGGTCAGGTCGGTCGCGGAGGTCTCCGCGCTGTTGCGCATGCCGCTCGGCGTGGTCAGGGTGCTCATCGCGGACATGGCGGCCGAGGGCCTGATCCGGGTGCATCAGCCCGAACTGAACGCTGGCAGGCCGACGAGGGTGCTGCTGGAAAGGGTGTTGAGTGGACTTCGCAAGCAGCTCTGAGACCACGTCGGCGAAGATCGTGGTGGCTGGTGGCTTCGGCGTGGGCAAGACGACCTTCGTCGGTTCGGTCTCGGAGATCGTCCCGCTGACGACGGAGGCGGTCATGACCGACGCTTCGGCCGACGTGGACGACTTAGCCATGACGCCGATGAAGTCCACCACCACGGTGGCCATGGACTTCGGCCGGGTGTCGCTGGACAGGGACCTGATCCTGTACCTGTTCGGCACGCCCGGCCAGCAGCGTTTCTGGTTCATGTGGGACGACCTGGTGCGCGGCGCGATCGGGGCGGTGGTGCTGGTGGACACGCGCCGCCTGGCCGACTGCTTCGCGGCCATCGACTACTTCGAGGAGGCGAAGCTTCCCTTCATCATCGGCCTGAACGGCTGGGACGGCTCGTTCTCCCACACCGAGGCCCAGGTGCGCGAGGCGCTGACGATCGCCGAGTCGGTGCCGATCGTCCGGCTCGACGCCCGCGCCAGGGACTCGGTGTTCGCCTCCTTGATCACCTTGGTCGAGCACGCGCTGAACGTCGACGCCGCGGTCTCCGGGTGGGGATAGGCTGGGAAGCCCACGCCTGTTCGCATCTTCGCACTGAGGACTGGTCTACGACGTGTTCGAGACGCTTTCCGACCGCCTGACATCGGTCTTCTCCTCCCTCCGGGCCAAGGGCCGCCTGTCTGAGGCCGACATCGACGCCACGTGCCGCGAGATCCGCATCGCGCTGCTCGAGGCCGACGTCGCACTGCCCGTGGTGCGGGCGTTCGTCGCCCATGTCAAGGAGCGCGCCCGCGGTGCGGAGGTCTCCCAGGCGCTCAACCCGGCGCAGCAGGTCGTCAAGATCGTTCACGACGAGCTGATCGCGATCCTGGGCGGCGAGACCCGGCGGCTGCGCTTCGCCAAGACCCCGCCCACGGTCGTCATGCTGGCCGGCCTGCAGGGTTCCGGCAAGACGACGCTGGCCGGCAAGCTCGCCAAGTGGCTGCGCGAGCAGGGCCACGTCCCCATGCTCGTCGCGGCCGACCTGCAGCGTCCCAACGCGGTGCAGCAGCTGCAGGTCATCGGCGAGCGCGCGCAGGTGCCGGTCTTCGCCCCCGAGCCCGGCAACGGCGTGGGCGACCCGGTCGAGGTGGCTCGCCGGTCGGTCGAGCACGCCAGGCGGCAGCAGCACGACATCGTCATCATCGACACCGCCGGCCGCCTGGGCATCGACCAGGAGCTGATGAAGCAGGCCGCCGACATCCGCGACGCGGTCCAGCCCGACGAGGTCCTCTTCGTCGTCGACGCCATGATCGGCCAGGACGCGGTCACCACCGCGCAGGCGTTCATGGACGGCGTGGGCTTCGACGGCGTCGTGCTGACCAAGCTCGACGGCGACGCGCGGGGCGGCGCCGCGCTGTCGGTGCGCCACATCACCGGCAAGCCGATCATGTTCGCGTCGACCGGTGAGAAGCTTGACGACTTCGACGCCTTCCACCCTGACCGGATGGCCTCGCGCATCCTCGACATGGGCGACATCCTCACCCTGATCGAGCAGGCGCAGAAGACCTTCGACGAGGAGCAGGCCGCCAAGATGGCGGGCAAGCTCACCTCGGGCGAGGACTTTACCCTTGAGGACTTCCTCGAGCAGATGCAGATGGTCCGCAAGATGGGGCCGATCAAGAACCTGCTCGGCATGATGCCCGGCATGGGGCAGATGCGCGACCAGCTCAACTCCATCGACGAGCGCGACCTCGACCGCATCCAGGCCATCATCCGGTCCATGACCCCGGCCGAGCGGGCCGACCCGAAGATCATCAACGGCTCGCGGCGGGCCCGCATCGCCCGCGGCTCCGGCGTGGAGGTCTCGGCGGTCAACAACCTGGTCACCCGCTTCTTCGAGGCGCAGAAGATGATGAAGCGGATGGCCAGCGGCATCGGCCTGCCGGGCATGCCCGGCAGGGGCAAGGCCGCCAAGCAGGGCAAGAAGGGCAAGAAGGGCCGCCGGGTCAGCGGCGACACGCGCAAGGCCGCGCTGGGCAAGGCGGGCACCGCCGAGCAGCCCAAGGTCGGCGGCGCCCTCGGCAACCTGCGGCTGCCGCCGGGCATGGAGCTGCCGCCCGGGTTCGACCCGTCGAAGCTCAACCTGCCCAAGCAGTGAGGGTGTCGTGAGGGAGCGCCGCCGTCTGGACTGAGGAGCGGTGAGGGCGTTCAACGCCCGAGCCGCGACGAGGGAAGACGGCGGGTTTCCAGCGACCGAACCGCCGAGCGAAGCGAGGCGAATGAGCACATGAAGAACCCGCGCCGGGTGCAGTGGATCATCGCGCTGCTGGTCCTCGGGACGGCGGTGCTGTACGCGCTGCAGGTCTGGGGGATCATCCCGCGCGCCTGACCGAGGCACTCGTGTCGATCTGGCACAATGGCATGTTGGAACACCGTGACCATGTGGGTGCCCTCTCACTGCCCGCAGGCCGCGTCTGTCCCTCGGACGGTTCCCGTCGTGCCCCACTCGGCGAGGTGCCGTTCACCCACGCTCGAATGCAGGAGAGACCACACCCGTGGCAGTCAAGATCAAGCTCAAGCGGCTCGGCATGATCCGCAACCCGCAGTACCGCATCGTCATCGCCGACAGCCGGACCAAGCGCGACGGTCGGGCGATCGAGGAGATCGGCCTGTACCACCCGAAGGAGAACCCCTCCCGCATCGAGGTGAACTCCGAGCGCGCACAGTACTGGCTGAGCGTCGGCGCCCAGCCGACCGAGCCCGTCCTGAAGCTGCTCAAGCTCACCGGCGACTGGCAGAAGTTCAAGGGCGAGCCCGCCCCGCCGCCGCTGAAGGTGGCCGAGCCCAAGCCCGACCGCCACGCGATCTACGAGGCCGCCGCCAAGGAGGCCCTGTCCGGCGGTGACACCGGCACGGCCGCCACCACGCCGAAGAAGGCCAGGCCGAAGAAGGAAGAGGCCGCCGAGGCCCCCGCCGAGACCCCGGCCGCGCCGGAGAATGAGGGCTGACATGCTCGAGGAGGCACTCGAGCACCTCGTGAAGGGCATCGTCGACCACCCCGACGACGTCCGGGTCCGCTCGCGCCGCATCCGCAGCGGGAGCGTGCTCGAGGTCCGGGTGCACCCCGACGACCTCGGCAAGGTCATCGGCCGCAACGGCCGCACGGCCAAGGCGTTGCGCACCGTCGTCAACGCCCTGGCCGGCGGGAAGCGGGTCCAGGTCGACCTGCGCGACCTATACGAAGTGGCCCGCTAGCGGGAGCTCTCGCGCGCCCTCATC
This sequence comes from Thermoactinospora rubra, assembly GCF_002093975.1. Taxonomy (GTDB): domain Bacteria; phylum Actinomycetota; class Actinomycetes; order Streptosporangiales; family Streptosporangiaceae; genus Nonomuraea; species Nonomuraea rubra_A. The sequence goes on along the minus strand of NZ_MSZZ01000022.1, from coordinate 117,473 downwards.
GGTGTCCCGGTGGGGGCGCGTTGTTTGTTGTTGTCCGGTTGGGAGTTTCGTTGGAGGCGAGGTCGTGAAGCTGGCCGTCGGCCGCATCGGCCGCCCGCACGGCGTGCGCGGCGAGGTCACCGTCGAGGTGCTCACCGACGACCCGGCCGCGCGCTTCCGGCCCGGCGTCTCCTTCGCCACCGACGCGGGGGAGCTCGTGGTGGCCGGCACCCGCTGGCACAAGGGCGTGCTGCTGCTGAGCCTGGAGGGCGTGCACAGCCGCGACCAGGCCGAGGAGCTGCGCGACACGATGCTGCTCATCGACTCCTCGCAGCTGCCGCCCACCGACGACCCCGACGAGTTCCACGACCACCAGCTCATCGGGCTCACCGTGGTGACGGTCTCGGGCGAGCTCGTGGGCGAGGTGGCCGACGTGCTCCACCACGGCCAGGACCTGCTGGTGGTACGGCGCGGCGGCCAGGAGGACGCCTACGTGCCGTTCGTCAAGGCCCTGGTGCCGGAGGTCGACCTCGAGGCCGGGCGGCTCGTCGTCGACCCGCCTGAAGGGTTGCTGTCATGAGGGTCGACATCGTCTCGATCTTCCCCGAGTACTTCTCGCCGCTGGAGGTCTCCCTCATCGGCAAGGCGCGCGAGCGCGGCCTCCTCGACGTGCGGCTCCACCAACTGCGCGACTGGACCCACGACGTCCACAAGACCGTCGACGACACCCCGTACGGCGGCGGCCCCGGCATGGTCATGAAGCCCGAGCCGTGGGGCGAGGCGCTGGACGAGATCATCGGCTCTGGCCGGCCGCGGATCGTCGTTCCCACCCCCAGCGGCCGCCCCTTCACCCAGGCGCTCGCCCAGGAGCTGGCGGCCGAGCCGTGGCTGGTCTTCGCCTGCGGCCGCTACGAGGGTATCGACGCACGGGTGATGGAGGAGTACGGCAAGCGGCTGCGCGTCGACGAGCTCAGCATCGGCGACTACGTGCTGGCGGGCGGCGAGGTGGCCGTGCTGGTGATGATCGAGGCGATCGGGCGGCTGCTGCCCGGCGTGCTGGGCAACGCGAGCTCGGCCGTCGACGACTCCTTCGCCCCCGGCGCGATGGAGAACCTCCTGGAGGGGCCCGTCTACACCAAGCCGCCCGTGTGGCGCGGCCACGCCGTACCAGAAGTGCTGCTGTCCGGGCACCACGGCAAGGTGGCCAGGTGGCGGCGGGACGAGGCGCTGCGCCGTACGGTGCGCAACCGGCCGGACCTGGCGGCGCGGCTCACCGGCCTGGACAAGCGGGACCGGCAGGTCCTGGAGGAGCTCGCGTTTCGCGCCGGGCCGGAAGATGTGGCAGACTGAAGCGCTGGCTCGGTGTCGGGCCTGTTAACCGTGCGCGCGTGTCCCCTTCGAGCTTCGGCCGGGTGGACCTCCGCGTGACCATCGAAAACGTTGAGGAACTGTTCCCATGCACACGAAGATCCAGGAGCTCGAGAAGACGGCGCTGCGCAGCGACGTCCCCGACTTCCGCCCCGGTGACACGCTCGAGGTGCACGTCCGAGTCGTCGAAGGAAACCGCTCCCGAATCCAGGTCTTCAAGGGCTTCGTGCTCCGCCGCCAGGGTTCCGGCGCCCGTGAGACCTTCACGGTCCGCAAGGTGAGCTACGGTGTCGGCGTCGAGCGCACCTTCCCGGTGCACAGCCCGGTGCTCGAGAAGATCGTCGTGGTCTCCCGTGGCGACGTCCGCCGCGCCAAGCTCTACTACATGCGTGACCTGCGCGGCAAGGCCGCCCGCATCCGCGAGAAGCGCGAGACCCCGGCCGCCAAGTAAGCGTCCGAAATGGCCTGGTACGGTGCGGCCGTGCCAGGCCGTTTTCTTTATCTTGAGCGACGCATGACGGCTGTAGCCTCGGTCGTGGCTTGTCGCGCACGCGCATCATCTAGGCTCGTGGGCGATGACTAGCGAGAGCCAGGACAACGAGGTGGACGTGGTCGCGGAAGACACGCAGAAGCCGGCCAAAGGTGGCAAGGACAAGAAAGGGTCGTTCTGGAAGGAACTGCCCGTCCTCGTGGTCGTGGCGCTGGTCCTGGCCTTCCTCATCAAGACGTTCGTGATCCAGGCCTTCTACATCCCGTCGGAGTCCATGGAGAACACCCTGTTGATCAACGACAGGGTGCTGGTGAACAAGCTGGTGTACCACACCCGCGACATCGAGCGCGGCGACGTCGTGGTCTTCTCGGGGGTCGACTCCTGGGACGGCGAGGTGCGGCTTCAGGAGCCGACGAACCCTGTGGCGGGGTTCTTCCGCTGGGTGGGCACCGCCTTCGGCGTCGTGCCCGGCGAGAAGGACTACATCAAGCGCGTCATCGGGGTCGCGGGGGACCGCGTGCGGTGCTGCGACGCCAAGGGGCGGGTGACGGTCAACGGCGTGCCGCTGGATGAGCGGAGCTACCTGCACCCCGGCGACGTGCCCTCCGACCGGCCCTTCGACGTGAAGGTGCCCGAGGGGCGGCTGTGGGTGATGGGCGACCACCGGCGCGTCTCGCAGGACTCGCGGGCGCACATGGGCGACCCCGGCGGGGGGACCATTCCGGTGGACCAGGTCGTGGGGCGCGCCTTCGTGATCGTGTGGCCGTTCTCGCGGTTCGACACGCTGCCGATCCCTGAGACGTTCGCCCAGCCGGCGCTGCGGGCGCTGGGCGGGGCGACGCCGATGGTCGCGGGGTTCGCGGGAGCCGTACCCCTCGTGCTGCTGCGCCGGAGGCTGGCGGCGAGGGGGAAGAAGTGACGGAGTCCGCTTCGGAGAAGGCCGCGGAGAGCGGATCGGGGGTCGCCGCCGCCGGCGACGCCGGGGCGGCCGGGGGGAAGGCGGCTGGAAACGTGGAACGAGACGACAAGGCCGGCGGCAAGGCGGGCAAGCCCAAGAAGAAGGGCGGCGGCTTCCGCGAGACGCTCATGCTGCTGGTCATGGGCGTGGGGCTCGCGCTGCTGCTGCAGGCGTTCGTCATCGGCTCGTTCTACATCCCGTCGGAGTCGATGGAGAACACGCTGCTGATCAACGACCGCGTGTTCGTCAACAAGCTCGACGGCTCCATCGACCGCGGCGAGATCGTCGTGTTCAAGGGCTGGAACGGCGAGGACACGATCAAGCGGGTCATCGGCGTCGGCGGCGACAAGGTCAAGTGCTGCGACTCCAAGAGGCGCATCACGGTCAACGGCGTGCCGCTGGACGAGGACTACCTGCACCCCGATGACTATCCGTCGGGGGAGGAGTTCTCGGTTACCGTGCCCCCGGGCAAGCTGTGGCTCATGGGCGACCACCGCTCGGCCTCCGCGGACTCGCGTGCCAACTACGAGCTGCCCGGCGGCTGGATCTCCGAGGACGACGTCGTGGGGACGGCCTTCCTGCGGTACTGGCCGCTCAACCGCATCGGGATCTTCTCCACCCCCGAGACGTTCGCCAAGGTTCGTTAAGTTCGCCGGCATGTCGCGGCGTATGCTGCGACTGTCATGACAACGTCGTTCCGTCCCCGGCCCAGCGTCGTCCGCCGCGATTCCGGGCTCTACGCCTACGAGCGGGCTCTGGCTCGCCGGGGACTGAGCCCGGTGGCGGGGGTCGACGAGGCGGGCCGGGGGGCGTGCGCCGGTCCGCTGGTGGTCTCGGCCGTGATCCTGCGCCGCGAGCTGCCCGGCCTGGCCGACTCCAAGCTGCTGGCCCCCGGGGAGCGGGAGCGGCTGCACGAGCTGATCGTCCGCAACGCCCTGGTGGAGACGGTCGTCATCCCGCCGGCGGAGATCGACGCGCGGGGGCTGCACCGCTGCAACGTCGAGGGAATGCGGCGGGCGGTCGCGCGGTTGCCCATGGTTCCGGAGTACATCCTCGTCGACGGCTTCCCGGTGCCGGGCCTTCCGGCGCCGTCGCTGGCCGTGTGGAAGGGGGACCAGGTCGCCGCGTGCATGGCGGCGGCGTCGATCGTGGCGAAGGTGACGCGAGACCGCATCATGACGGGGCTGCACGAGGAGTTCCCGCAGTACGGCTTCGCGGAGCACAAGGGTTATGTGACGCCGGGCCATCGCCGGGCGTTGCGCGAGCATGGGCCCTGCGCGCACCACCGCTTCTCCTTCGTCACGGTCGGTAGGGAGATGCGGGACAATGGAGACTTGGGGGCCGCATGACGGGCGCGACAGGAGGGACGGGATGAGCGCGGAGGATCTCGAGAAGTACGAGACCGAGATGGAGCTGCAGCTCTACCGCGAGTACCGTGACGTGGTCGGCCTGTTCACGTACGTGGTGGAGACCGAGCGGCGCTTCTATCTGACCAACTCGGTGGATCTCGACGTGCGGACGGCGGAGAACGGGGACGTGTATTTCGACGTGCGCATGCAGGACGCATGGGTGTGGGATATGTACCGCCCCGCCCGGTTCGTCAAGAACGTTCGGGTCGTGACGTTCAAGGACGTCAACGTGGAGGAGCTGGCCAAGAGCGACCTGGAGATGCCCAAGGAGGGCTTCTCGGGCTGAGCTCCTCCCTCCACAGGTCGGCCGCCGCCTCGGCCTGATATCCACAGAGCGGCGTTCGGCGCCTCGCGGGGCCGGGCCCTTCCGCCACAGTCGGGCGCGGAGGTGGTCAGATGGCCGCGAAGGACGAGCTCGGCAGGCACGGCGAAGAGGTCGCCGCCCGCTATCTGCGCGACAGGGGCATGCGCATCCTCGAGCGAAACTGGCGATGCGCCCAGGGCGAGATCGACATCATCGCCCAGGACGGCGACGACCTCGTCGTCGTGGAGGTGCGCACCCGGTCGGGCCGGTCGCACGGCACTGCCCTGGAGTCGGTGCGGCCGGGAAAGCTGTCCCGGCTGCGGGCGCTGGCCGCCCGGTGGCTCGCCGCCCAGCCGTGCGCCTTCCGCACGGTCCGGGTCGACGTGATCGCGCTGGAGCGTTTCGCCGGTGACTTCGCGCTGCGCCACGTCCGGGGGGTGATGTAGGTGGCCGTCGCCCGCACGCGCAGCGTCGCCCTCATCGGCGTGACGGGGCGCATCGTGGAGGTGGAGGCCGACGTCGGCAACGGCCTGGCCGGCATCCACCTCATCGGCCTGCCCGACACCGCCCTGAGCGAGGCGCGCGAGAGGGTCAGGTCCGCGATGGTCAACAGTCGTTTTCCCTGGCCCGACGCCCGCATCACGGTCAGCCTCTTCCCCGCCAGCCTGCCCAAGCGGGGCAGCCAGTTCGACCTGGCCATCGCGGTGGCGATCCTGGGCGCGGCGGGCGTCGTCCCGCCCGACCGCGTGTCCACGCCGTTCTTCCTCGGCGAGCTGGGCCTGGACGGCCGCCTGCGCCCGGTGCGCGGCATCCTGCCGTCCGTGCTGGGCGCCGCCAAGACCTGCGAGGTCACCGTGGTCGTCCCGGCCGCCAACGCCGCCGAGGCCGCGCTGGTGCCGGACGCCAAGGTGATCCCCGTGGCGGATCTGCGCCAGCTGGTGGGATGGCTGCGCGACGGCGAGGAGCCGCCGGCGCTCGCGGAATCCCCCGACGACGCCGCGATCCCCACCACCGAGCTGCCCAGCGTCGACCTGGCCGACGTGGTGGGCCAGCCGATCGGCCGCCGGGCGCTGGAGGTGTGCGCGGCGGGCGGGCACAACCTGTGGATGCTGGGCCCTCCCGGCACCGGCAAGACGATGCTCGCCGAGCGGCTGCCGACGCTGCTGCCCGACCTGGAGCTCGACCACGCCCTGGAGGTCACCGCCATCCACTCGGTCGCGGGCGTGCTGCCGCCCAGCAGCCCCATGATCAGCCGCCCGCCGTATGTCAGCCCCCACCACACCGCCACCGCCGCCGCGCTGGTGGGCGGCGGCAGCACCGTCGTGCGTCCCGGCGCGGTCTCGCTGGCCCATCGCGGCACGCTGTTCCTGGACGAAGCCCCCGAGTTCCCGCGCCACGTGCTCGACTCGCTGCGGCAGCCCCTGGAGTCCGGCCAGGTCACGGTCGCCAGGGCCGCGGGCACCATCACCTTCCCCGCCCGGTTCCTGCTGGTCCTGGCCGCCAACCCGTGCCCCTGCTCGCAGCCCGCCACGCCGGGTGACGCATGCCAGTGCACCCCTGCCCTACGGCGGCGCTATCTCGCCAAGCTGTCCGGCCCCCTGCTCGACCGCGTCGACGTGAAGGTCACCGTGGCGCGGTCGAGCAAGGCCGAGCTGATGGCGGACCGCACGTTCGTCGAGAGCAGCAAGACCGTGGCGGAGCGGGTGCTGAACGCGCGGCAGCGGGCGGCCAAACGCCTCGACGGGACTCCTTGGCGCACCAACGCCGAGATCTCCTCGGCCGCGCTCCACGCCGACTACCGGCCTTGTGACGCCGCCATGAAGCCCCTCTCGTCCTGCCTCGAATCCGGCACTCTCAGCGCGCGTGGCCTGGACAGGGTCGTGCGGGTCGCCTGGACCTTGGCCGATCTGGCGGACAGGGACCAGCCGGGGGAAGAGGAGACCTCGCGTGCTCTGGCGTTCTGGCTGGGGGTGGGTGCGTGAGGCCGGGGTGTGGCTGGTGGGCGAGGCGCCGTGGACGTGGCGGGTCGTGCCTCAAGGGCGGATCCGCCTGGCCGTGGCGGCATCGGGCATGGGGCGGGTCCGGCACACCTGGCCGCCTGGCGCGCGGGGCGGGACGGGCCTGCGGGTGCGGCGTCGTGCGCGATGCCTCCTGTGCGGTGCCGCGACGGCCCGCGTTCCGGCTGAGCAGGGCTGTAGCGCGGCGGGCCGCATTGCGGCTGCGCTGTGCCGTGACCGTTGGCACGGTGATGGCCGGTGGTCCTGGCGGAGGTCGCGTCGGTGGCTGGCGGTCTTGGTCGCCGTTACGTAGTGGTCTTGGGGAATGGCATGGGCCGCTTTCGGCTGTGGCGCGCCTGCGGGCGTGGATGCGGTTGGCGAGCTTCGGCTGTGCTGGGCGGTGGTCTTGGGCTATGGCGTGCATGGCTGGTTTCCAGCCTCCGTGATGGCGGTCATGACGGTCGACGGCTCCGAGCAGCGCCGCGATTGCGGCCATGGGTGTGGTCGGCGGTTCTCGGCCGCGCTTGTACGGGGCACGTGGTAGTGGCTGGCGATTTGGTCCACGGTACGCAGTGGCTTGGGCGATGGCGTCTAGTGATCTTCGGCCGTGCGAGGTGCCGGGGTTGTGACGGTCTTGGGTGCTTGGCCGTGCTGCGACGGTGCACGTGGTGGGGCTGGAGGTCTTGGGCTGTGCCGGGCGGTGGGCTTGGGGGCGCAACACGCAAGTGGTATTTGGCCATGTCGCGGCGGCGGTCCTGGCGACGGCGACGGTTCCGGGCGCAGCCGCGACGCGGTCGTAGGCATGGTCGTAGGCAGTCGTAGGCGCGGTCGGCGGTTCTCGATCGTGCTGCGACGGCGCGCATGCTGGCAGCCCTGCCGTTCGTGCCTTAATTCCGCCGCGCCGTTAGGTCCGCACCACCGTCAACGCCAGGTCACCGTCAACGCCAGGTCACCGTCAACGCCAGGTCACCGTCAACCCCGCCCAGCCGTTAGGTCCGCACCGCTGTCAACCCCGCCCAGCCGTCAACCCCGCGCCACTTCATCGACTCCTTAACCCCGACTCCCTGGAGGAGACCTTGCATGAGCACGTCGCCCGAGCAGCGCTGATGCGGGCCGCCGAGAGCGGTGATCCCATCATGGGACAGCTCGTCCGCGCCTACGGTCCCGAGGCGGCCGTCGAGATCATCCGATCCGGCACCTGCCCGGAAGAGTTCGCCGACCGAGCGGTCACCGCTGACGGACGCGAGGTCGCCAAAGACCAGCTCGACCGCCGGATCCACTCGTGGCGGACACGTCTGACGCAGGCCGATCCGGAGGCGGACCTGGCCTTCGGCGACAAGGCCGGTGCGCGGCTGATCATTCCCGGAGACAGCGAGTGGCCGACTCAGCTCGACGCGCTGGGCGACACCGTGCCGGTGGGACTGTGGGTGCTCGGCTCGGCCGATCTGCGCTTCTCGTGCCTGCGGTCGGTGGCTGTCGTGGGCGCGAGGGCGGCGACCGCGTACGGCGTGCACATAGCGGCCGACTTCGGCGCCGAGCTCAGCGACGCGGGCTGGACGGTCGTGTCGGGCGGCGCCTACGGCATCGACGGGGCCGCCCATCGGGGCGCCCTGGCGGGCGGTACGTCCACCGTCGCGGTGCTGGCCTGCGGCGTGGACATCTCGTACCCGACCGGCCACACCAACCTCTTCGCCGCCATCCGCGAGCAAGGCGTGCTCGTCAGCGAATGCCCTCCCGGCGTCCATCCCACCCGTGGCCGCTTCCTCATCAGAAACCGGCTGATCGCCGCCTTGTCCCGCGGGACGGTGGTGATCGAGGCGGCATTGCGCAGCGGCGCGCTCAACACGGTCAGCCATGCGTTGTCCCTGGGCCGCCATGTGGCCGCCGTACCAGGTCCTGTCACGTCCGAGGTCTCCACGGGCTGCCACCGCCTCATCCGGGAGGGCCGGGCGATCTGCGTCACGCGGTACGAGGAAGTCATCGAGCTCGTCGGCGACCTGGGCGAGGATCTGGCTCCCGAGCTGCGTGGCCCTGTCGTGCCGCTGGACTCCTTGAGCGAGGAGAGCCGGAGAGTGCTCGACGCGGTGCCCGCGCGCACCGGCAAGGGCCCGGCGACCATCGCCGTGGCGGCGGGAGTCGATCTGAACACGGTGCTCAGCTGCCTGGGGAGCCTGGCGGCGGCCGGCTTCGTCGAGCGTACGACTGCCGGATGGCGCATACGGCGGGCTCGTGCCTCACGTCCGCGATGAAGGTTGCGGGATGGGGCGTCGTGCCTGGTGGGATGGGGGCGTCACCAGCGTCTGCCCTTCTCGCTGCGTCAATGTCTCTTGGGGTGAGCGCTTGGGGAAGGTTGGTTTCGTAACGGGATGTCGATTCCTTGAGGGAGTGTGGTGTTTGGGGAGGCTGGACGCTGAGAAGGCCGGTTCCTTGATGGAAGCCGGGGCATTTGAGGCGTTCCTTGGTGCGGAGCGGACCGTGCTGGTGGAATGCCTGGCCAGGCTTGGCACGGGACGGGCCATGGACCCTTGCCCGCCGGTGTCGCGCCAACCCGTCCGAACCGACTTGCCGAGCCCTCGGCGTCCACGACGGCCAGACCGACCACGACGACGACCTGAGACTCGATGATCACGGACGGGTGAGGTGCGGGAGAGCGTGAGTGAGATGAGGCAACGCGACCGAATGGCGCGGATCTCGGCGTTTCGCGGAGAAAACTGGGGAGCCAACCGGGCACAGTGAGAATGTGCCATCACCAGAGCACCGGCAGACCCCCGTCCCGCAGCCCGCGGACAGGGACACGATCGTGGCCGAGTTCGAGCGGCATCTGAAGCTCGAAAGGGATCTCTCCCCGCACACGGTCCGGGCGTATCTTTCCGATCTGTCCAGCCTGCTGGACCTCCTTCCTCACGGACTGGACGGCCTGGACATCACCGTGCTGCGAGCGTGGCTGGCGGAGCAGCATGCCGCGGGCAAGTCGCGATCGACCCTCGCGAGGAGGACCGCCTGCGCGCGGACCTTCACCGCGTTCTGCTACCGGCGAGGCTGGCTGGGCCATGATCCGGGATTGCTGTTGGGCAGCGCGAAGGCGGCGCGTTCGCTTCCGGTGGTGCTGAACCAGGAGCAGGCGCGCGCGGCGATGGAGATCCCGGAAGACGGCGATCCGAAGGGCCTGCGCGATCAGGCGATCATGGAGTTGCTTTACTCGACCGGCATGCGCGTCGGCGAGCTGTGCGGGCTCGACGTCGACGATGTCGACCGGGAGCGCCATGTCGTGCGCGTGCTGGGGAAGGGACGCAAGGAACGTTCGGTCCCCTTCGGGCTTCCGGCCCTCCACGCCCTCGACCGTTGGTGCGTCTACGGCCGGCCCCGCATGATCGGTGAGCGGTCGGGTCATGCCCTGTTCCTGGGCGTTCGAGGCGGACGCATTGATCCGGGGACTGTGAGGCGCATCGTCCACGCCCGCCTCCGCCAGGTCGAAGGCGCGCCTGACCTCGCACCCCACGGTCTGCGGCACAGCGCGGCCACGCATCTCCTGGAAGCCGGAGCGGACCTCCGCAGCGTTCAGGAAATGCTGGGACACGCATCGCTCAACACGACACAGATCTACACGCATGTCTCGATAGACCGGCTCCGTAGCGCCTACCGCCAGGCCCACCCGCGCGCATGACCTGAAGCAGGACGAGTTCCATTCATCCGCGTGGCGGTGTGGCTGCGCGGACCCTTCGCTCTGGCGTCGCCGCCCGCCGATCCGTTCGCTGGACCGGCTGCGCGCCCGTCCGATTCGGCGGCGCGAAGATGCGGTTGCATCCGTCTGATCCCAGGGACGCTTCGCCGTACCTCCAACTCCGGCCAGACACGGACAGACGGAAAGGTCTCCCCAACAGCTGTCGGCACGTTCAGCGTGGATCTAGCGCCGGGCCAGCACAGACGAACGTGTGGGAGAGGGCGGCTGCGCTTCCTGGCGTGAGGGTGAGGGGGATGAGGTGCCGATCAAGATGGCGGCCAGGACGGCTGCCGCGCCGATGAGCTGGCCGACGGTGAGCGCCTGGCCCAGCACTGCCCAGCCGAGTACGGCGGCGCCGACGGGACTCAGCAGGGCGAGCATGGTGACCCGGGCCGGGGCGAGCGTGGTGACGCCGCGGAACCACAGGAAGTACGCCAAGGCAGTACCGAGCAGCGAAAGGTAGCCGAATCCGGCCAGGTTCGTGGTGGTGAGCGTCGAGGGCATGCCCTCGACGGCGAACGCCACCGGCAGCAAGAGCAGGCCGCCGACGGTCAGCTGCCAGCCGGTGAGCGCGAGGAGCGCCGTGGGGGTGTGCGCGTACCCGGCCGGTGTGCCCCAGCGGCGGCCGAGGACCGTGCCCAGCGACATGGTGATCGTGCCGCCCGCGGCGGCGGCCAGGCCGAGCGGGTCGAGGGCGGCGTTCGAACGCAGGACCAGAAGGCCGACCCCCGCGACACCGATCACGGCGCCGATGAGGGTGCGGCGCGTCGGATGCTGGCCCAGCAGGACGAAGGCGAAGGCCGCGACGACGAAGGGGCCGAGCGCGCCGAGGACTGCGGCGACTCCCCCGGGGAGGCTGTAGGCGGCGACGAACAGCAGGGCGAAGAACAGGCCGATGTTGAGCGTGCCGAGAACGGCGGAACGCCACCACCAGGCGCCTCGGGGCAGCGCGGAGCGACCGGCCAGGACGGCGACCGCCGAAACCAGGAGCAGGCCGGCGGGCAACGCGCGCAGGGCCCCGGCGAGGAGCGGGCGGTTCGGCGGCAGGAACTCCGTGGTGACCAGGTAGGTCGTGTCCCAGAGCGTGGGGGCGAGGGCGCTTGTGGCGACGATCCGTATGTCTCTCACAGCTAAGTATCTTAGCGATAAGCTAATGAGTGTCGAGATATTATGGCGGAGTGAAGACAGTCACGGGCCAGGACGAGGTCGATCGGATCGTCGCGCAGTGGAACCGCGAACGACCTGAGCTCGTCACCGAGGCGATGGCGGTCTTCGGCCGCATCTACCGCATAGCGCGCATCGTCGGTGATCGGCAGGAGGCCGTGTACGGCCGGCTGGGGCTCAATCGGGGGGAGTTCGACGTCCTGGCCACCCTTCGGCGCTCCGGGGCGCCGTTCCAGCTGTCGCCCAAGGAACTGTGCGCGTCGATGATGCTCACGTCGGGCGGCATGACAGGAAGGCTCGACCGGCTGGAGCGGCGCGGCTTGGTGACGAGGTCGCCGGACCCGTCGGACCGCCGTGGGCTCGTCATCACGCTCACCGAGGAAGGGCGGGCGCTGGTCGACGAGGCGGTGGTGGTTGGGCTGGCGGCTCAGCGCGAGGTCTTCGAGCGGTTGCCGGAGGAGAGCCGGACACAGCTCGCCGACCTGCTGCGGGACCTTCTGGCCGCGGCGACGCAGGAGGATCGAGCGACGCAAGAGAATTGAGCGCCCCGGATGCTGACCGGCCGCGGCTGGCCGTCCGTCTCGTGTGGCGGGTGGCTGTTCCTGCTCACGTGGCTGCCCATGCTCACGTGGCGGGTTGTCCGTGTTCACGTCGTGGGTGGTTGTCGGTGCTGATCGGCCGCCGCGGGTGCTCGACGCGCTGACGTGGAGAGGCCGACGCCGCGGTTTTCTCCGGACGACAAGGTTGTGGGCCAAGAGTTCTCGGTCGGGGAGCAGTGCCAGGTTGAGGAGGGTTCTGAGCCGGTATCCGCGGTCCTGTCTGCGGTGCCTGCCGGATCGGAGCGGGGCGGCTCATGAGTAGGGCCGCAGGGCGGCCGTCTGGAGTGTGGCGGCTGTCTGGTCTGTCCCAGCGGGTACGGCGGGGCGTGCCTTCGGGGAGGTCGGCCGTGTCGCCGTTGAGGTTGCCGATCACAGAGCCGCGCCGTACCGGCCAAAGCGTGACGGTGAGGCGGACCGGGGCGGACCTTGTGATGGAGGGCCGTTCGCTCGTGAGCCGGTGGTCACCGGATACCTCCGTTCATCGTCTGTCGGCAAAGGACTACGTCACTCCTTCATGGACGTCACTCCTTCATGGACGTCACTCCTTCGAGGGCGTCACTCGTTCAAGAAGGCGAGCGGGTTTCCCAGTAGGGAAGAAGGCGGACCACGCCGAGTCCCACTAGCAGGAGGGGATCGAGGTAGTGGTCGGTTCGGAGCAGGCCCCAGTGGAGGCACGGCTCGTGGCAGTGGCCTGGCCGGTCTTGCACCACTCCCAGACGTGTCCCCGTCGTCACGGGGTCGCCCTGCCGTACTGACGCCACGACCGGGAGGTATGTGGTGCGCAGGCCGTTGGGGTGGAGGACCACGACGACGCCGCGTCCGGCCAGCTCACCGGCGTAGCCGACCACGCCGGGCCCGGCGGCGAGGACGGGTGTTCCCGGCGGTGCCGCCAGGTCGGTGCCGCGGTGGCCGGCGAGCCAGGGTTCGGGAGGGGGCAGGAAGTCGCGGAGGATTCTGGGGTGGCTCGGGAGGGGCCACTGCCAGGTCGTGGGGGCGCGGGCGGGTTGACTCGCGGGGGATGGAGCGGTGGGCGGTGTGCGCTGGGGTGTCGCAGGGCCGGGGTGGTAACGGCTCGTGCCCGCGACGGGGGACAGGCGGGTCGGGGCCGTCGAGGTGGAGCCTTGGGTGGCCAGCACGACGAGCACGAGGGCGATGACGGTGAGGGTGACCAGGGGAGGGCGGCGGCGAAGCCGGGGCGGGCGTGGCATGGCCTGAGCGTGCCTTGAGCGGCTGGGTCGAAGAGGAGCCGAACGCGGTTCTGTGGATAAGGGGTCTGTGGCAGGAGGAGGCTGTGGACAGCCGGCTCCGTGGCGAGAGCAGCAGTGGCCCGTTCACAGGAACCGGGTATCGGTGGCCGCAGACAGGTTGCGGAGTGCCGACGACAGGGCCGGATCGCCGGGAACGGCGTTCGCCTGGGCCGAGGTAGCACCACGGGCGGACGTCCAAGCCGCTTGGACGCGGGTGGAGCCTGTCTGGGCCTGGATTGAAGTTCCGGTCGAAGTTCCGAGAGCGTGGGCCGAAGCGCCCTGGGCGCCGGGCGAGGCCGCGGAAGCGCGGGCCGAAGCAGCGGAGGCGCTGGTCGAGACTGCGGAAGTGTGATCCGAGGCAGTGGGGAAGCGGGCGGAGGACTGGTCGGTGGAGACCGCCCGGGAAGAACCATCAGATGGAGCCGGTGAGGCATGGCCGGTCTGGTGGTCGGTGTCGCCCTCGGTGCCGGCGGCACGCCGTACCGCATCCGCGCCGGGAGCCCCGTCAGAAGCCGCACCGGGAGCCCCGCCGGAAGCCGCATCGGAAGAGGCTCTGGAGCGGCCCGGCCGGAGCGGAGACAGCCACACCCAGGCGACGCTCAAGGCGATGCCCGCGGCGCTGACGAGGACGACCGGGCGCAGGCCGATGAGCTCGCCGAGCAGGCCGCCCACGAGGCCGCCGAGGGTCATCACGCCCTGGACCGCGAACGTGGTCGTGGCGTTGACGTGGCCGAGCACCTCGGCGGGCGCGTCGCGCATGATGACGGTGCCCATGCACGTGGCGAACGCGACGACCGCGGCACCGGTGACCGTGCTGCTGACCGCCAGCGCCGCGAGCTTCCACCACAGGGGGCCGTCGAGAGTCCCCACGACGACGACGCCGAGAGGGAAGAAGATCACCGACCCCAGGAGCACCTTGTCCTCGCCGTACCGCTTGGCCAGGCGCGTGGTGAGCCACGCGCCGCCGATGCCGCCGAGGCCCGACAGAGCGGTGAGGAGGCCGATCATCCCGGTGGGGATGCCGAGGTCGTGGAGCAGGTACAGCATGAAGACCGCCAGATAGACGGTCGCGAAGAAGTTGATCGTCACTCCGGCGCCGAGCAAGGCGCGGATGGTGGGGCGGGAGACCGTCACGCGCAGGCCTTCTGCGACGTCCCGCATCAGGCCGCGTGAGGCGCGGGGTTCGCGGTCGTCGGGAGCCTTGATCGAACGCAGGAGCAGCGCCGAGGCGAGGAAGCTGATCCCTTCCACGAGGACGGCGAGCGGCGCGGTGATGAGCTGGACGAGGAGCCCGGCCAGTCCGGGGCCCGCGACGCCGGCGACCGAGTAGGAGGCGTTGAAGCCGGCGTTGGCGGCGGTGCGCTGGTCGGGGGAGACGAGCGCGGCGACGTACGGGAAGTTGGCGGCCCGGAAGAGCACGGCGCACAGGCCGATGATCAGCGCGACCGCGACGAGCCAGGGGACGGACAGCACGCCGAGGAGCCAGGCGGCGGGGACGGACAGCGCGGCCGCGGCCGAGACCAGCTCGCAGGCGATCATCAAGGGGCGGAGCCTGCGCATGCGGTCGGCGATGGCGCCGGAGTGCAGGCCGAGCAGGAGGGCCGGGAGGAAGGCCGAGGCGGTCAGGAGGCCCATCTCGGAGGGGGAGGCGGACAGGAGGGTGATCGCGGTGAGAGGTATGGCGAGCTTCGAGACCTCCGAGCCCGTCAGGGACACCGTTCGCGCGGTCCACAGGAGGCGGTAGTCGCGCTGCCTGCGAAGGGGGACGGGATCGGCCGGGGCCGCCGAGTCGTGAAAGGTTTCCTTCATGAATGTGAAGGTAACCTTTCAGAGTTCTGAAGGCAATACTTCATATTGATAGCCTTGGTCCATGAGCGAGAGGCGGCGTCCGCTGAGCGACCCCAAGGCGATGCGGGCTTTGGCGCACCCGGCCAGGCTGGCGATGATCAACCGCCTGGCGGTGGTGGGCAGCGCGACGGCGACGGAGCTGGCCGAGGTCGCCGGCGTGACGCCGAGCGCGGCCAGCTATCACCTGCGGATGCTTGCCAAGTACGGCTTCGTGGAGGACGCGCCCCCGCGGGGCGACGGCCGGGAACGGCTCTGGAAGAACGTCCGCGACGGCTTCTCGATCGAGTACGAGCCCGGCGACGCGCTGGAGACCCGGGCGGCCAAGCAGCTGCTCATCGACGCCCTCTGGAAGGACCAGGAGGACGCCGCCAGACGCGCCCTGGCCCGGCTGGAGTTCGAGCCCGAGGAGTGGCGCGACGCGACGGCGATGAACAGCGCCACGCTCCTGATGACCGCCCAGGAGCTGAAGGAGCTGGGGGAGCGGATAGACGAGCTCGTCCAGCCGTACTCGGCGGGCAGCCGCCGCCAGGAGGGCGTGCCCGAGGGGGCGCGGGTCGTGCAGGCCCACATCCGGCTCTTCCCCAGCCCGGAACGGCGCGTGCCGGGGCTGCCGACCGAGGACCACGACCGGGCTCGCGGCGAGGCCGCGGCCGACCGGCCGGAGGAGGGCGGGGCCTGACACGGCGCCAGCCGTACGGCCCGCGCCAGCAGCGGCACGTGCGTGCCCCAGACCAGCGGCGGGGCCGAGCCCGCCCGGTCAGGAGGTACACTTTCCGGTGGCCTGTGCGTTGGGAGAGCGAGCCTCGATCGACAGCAGGCCGACTTCGCACGCCCCACCGCGAGCCGGTCCCTCGGTCCTGGCGCTCCGCCAGGCTGGAGCGGCTCAGGGGTGTCAGGGCGGAGGCGGCACCCGCCTCCGCGGCACAACCGAGAAACCGCGCATCCGCGCGCCGACCTGGAGGACCAGCAGATGGCCCCCGTCGTCACCATGCGACAGCTGCTCGAGAGCGGCGTTCACTTCGGGCACCAGACCCGCCGGTGGAACCCGAAGATGAAGCGCTTCATCTTCACCGAGCGCAACGGCATCTACATCATCGACCTGCAGAAGTCGCTGTCGTTCATCGACCGCGCCTTCGACTTCGTCAAGGAGACTGTCGCCCACGGGGGCACGATCCTGTTCATCGGCACCAAGAAGCAGGCGCAGGAGGCCATCGCCGAGCAGGCCACCCGCGTCGGCATGCCGTATGTCAACCAGCGCTGGCTGGGCGGCATGCTCACCAACTTCTCCACCGTCCACAAGCGGCTGCAGCGGCTGAAGGAGCTCGAGGAGCTCGACTTCGACAACGTCGCCGCCTCGGGGCTCACCAAGAAGGAGCTCCTCATGCGGCGCCGCGAGAAGGAGAAGCTGGAGCGCACGCTGGGCGGCATCCGCGACATGAACCGCGTGCCGAGCGCCGTGTGGGTCGTCGACACCAAGAAGGAGCACATCGCGATCAGCGAGGCCCGCAAGCTGGGCATCCCGGTCGTCGCGATCCTCGACACCAACTGCGACCCCGACGAGGTCGACTACCCGATCCCGGGCAACGACGACGCCATCCGCGCGGTCGGGCTGCTGACCCGCGTGGTGGCCGACGCCGTGGCCGCGGGCCTGATGGCCCGTTCGGGCGCCGCGCGCGGTGACGAGAAGCCCGCCGCCGCCGAGCCGCTGGCCGAGTGGGAGCGCGAGCTGATCGAGGGCGCCCAGGCCGAGGCCGCGGCTCCGGCCGAGCAGGCCGAGGCGCAGGAGCCGGCCGCCGAGAGCGCCGAGGCCGAGGCTGCCGCTCCGGCCGAGGAGCAGGCCTAAGAGCTTGCGGTACGGCTCGCGCCGCCAGGCCCTCGCGGCCGGGCGTCCGGAGCCTGGCGGGGCATCGATGGCCCGGCCAGGCTCGACGGCCCGGCGGGGAGCCGGACTCCCGGCAGAGCCGGGCCCCGGCAGGCCCAGGCCGGGTCGGCGGGGCCTGAGCACCCGGCGAGACGCCGAACGGCCGGCGAAGACCCAAACCCGTGCAGGGTCCGGGTCGCGCGCCGCCGGGAGACCGAGGCTCCGGCGGAGCAGGCGCGAGGCCGGGCCGCGAGCCGTACCACCGAAGCCGGGCGCCAGCCGCACCGGCACCCAAGGGCGGGATGCGCCCAACCGGACCACGACGACATCCCACGAGGAATAGCAATGGCTTCCGTGAACATGGCCGACGTCAAGCGGCTGCGCGAGCTGACCGCCGCCGGCATGATGGACTGCAAGAAGGCGCTGGAGGAGGCCGAGGGCGACTTCGACCGCGCCGTCGAGATCCTGCGCCTCAAGGGCGCCAAGGACGTCGGCAAGCGCGAGGCGCGCACCGCCTCCAACGGCCTGATCGCGCTCAAGCAGGACGGCGACTCCCTGGCCGCGCTGCTGGAGCTCAACTGCGAGACCGACTTCGTCGCCAAGGGCGAGCGCTTCCAGGAGCTGGCCGCCCGCGTCGTCGAGCACGTGCTGGCCACCAAGCCGGCCGACGTGGCGAGCCTGCTGGAGTCCTCCTTCGACGGCAAGACGGTCAAGGAGCACCTGGACGAGGCGAACGCCGCGCTGGGCGAGAAGATCGAGGTCCGCCGCTTCGCGGTGCTGGAGGGCGGCTTCGTCGCGGCCTACATGCACAAGACCGACCCGCAGCTGCCGCCGCAGGTGGGCGTGCTGGTCCAGCTCGACAAGCCCAACCCCGAGGTCGCCAAGGACATCGCGCAGCACGCCGCCGCGATGGCGCCCAAGTACCTCACCCCCGAGTCCGTGCCCGCCGAGGTCATCGAGAAGGAGCGCGCGCTCTTCGAGGAGATGACCCGCGAGGAGGGCAAGCCCGAGGCCGCGATCCCGAAGATCGTCGAGGGCCGCGTCAACGGCTGGTACAAGGACTTCACCCTGCTCCAGCAGGCGTTCGTCAAGGACAACAAGAAGTCCGTCGGCAAGTACGCCGAGGAGAACGGCGTCGAGGTGCTCGCCTTCGTTCGCTTCAAGGTCGGTCAGGCTTAGTCTCTGTCCATAGAGGGTCCTTTGAGGGTCCACAGAGGTCCATAGCGCTAGTCCATAGCGCTAGTCCGCGGACACCGCAACACCGAGGAGGCCGCCGTCGTGCAGGAGATTCAGGAGCCAGCTGCGTCGGCGGCTTCTTCGTACCCGCTGAGGTGGAAGCGGGTGATGCTGAAGCTGTCCGGCGAGGCCTTCGCCGGCGGCGAGCCGCTCGGCATCGACGCGGCGGTGGTCGGCCAGCTGGCCGACTCCATCGCCGAGGCGGTGCGCGAGGGCGTGCAGGTCGCCGTCGTCGTGGGCGGCGGCAACATGTTCCGTGGCGCGGCCCTGTCCAAGCAGGGCCTGGACCGCGCCAGGGCCGACTACATGGGCATGCTCGGCACGGTGATCAACTGCCTGGCGTTGCAGGACTTCCTGGAGAAGCGTGGCATCGACACGCGGGTCCAGACGGCCATCACCATGCAGCAGGTCGCCGAGCCGTTCCTGCCCAGGCGCGCCATCAGGCACCTGGAGAAGGGCCGCGTGGTCATCTTCGGCGCCGGGCTGGGCTCGCCGTTCTTCTCCACCGACACCTGCGCGGCCCAGCGCGCGCTGGAGATAGGTGCGGAGGCGTTGCTCAAGGGCACTCAGGTGGACGGGGTCTACGACTCCGACCCGCGCAAGAACCCCGATGCGGTCAGGTTCGACCACCTCGACTACGCCGAGGTCCTGGTGCGCGACCTCGCCGTCATGGACCAGACCGCGATCAGCCTGTGCAGGGAGAACGACCTGCCCATCGTGGTGTTCGACCTCATGGGCGAGGGGAACATCCTGCGCGCGGTCCGCGGTGAGAAGATCGGCACGCTGGTGAGTCCGGCAGGGAAGTAGGGAGCCGCTGTGATCGACGAAACTCTCCTCGAAGCCGAGGAAAAGATGGACAAGGCCGTCGCGGTCGCCAAGGAGGACTTCGCGGGCATCCGCACGGGCCGGGTCACGCCGTCGATGTTCAACAAGATCAACGCTGAGTACTACGGCACGCCGACCCCGATCCAGCAGCTGGCCTCGTTCCACGTCCCCGAGGCCCGCATGGTGATCATCCAGCCGTTCGACAAGAGCGCGATGGGCGCGATCGAGAAGGCGATCCGCGACTCCGACCTGGGCGTCAACCCGACCAACGACGGTCAGGTGATCCGCGTGGTCTTCCCCGAGCTGTCGGAGGAGCGCCGCAAGGAGTACATCAAGGTCGCGCGCAACAAGGCCGAGCACGGCAGGGTGTCGGTGCGCAACATCCGGCGCGCCGCCAAGGAGGCCCTGGACAAGCTGGTCAAGGACGGCGAGGCCGGCGAGGACGAGGTGCGGCGGGCGGAAAAAGAGCTCGAGGACATCACGCACAGGCACGTCGCCAAGATCGACGAGCTGCTCAAGCACAAGGAAGCCGAGCTGCTCGAGGTCTGAGCCGCCGAGCATGGTCCCCGTGCCCGCGCGGCACGGGGACCGTCGCATACATGCCGTCGGCACGGCGGTCCGGCTGGCCGTACGGTGAGGTGAGGCATACCGCGTGCGGTACGGCGCGGCCGCGCGGCAGGATTCGGCAGCGCGCCGCGTCAGGGGAGATCCAGTGGAAGAAAGTACGGCTGGCACCAGCCCGAGCGGCGGCAGCCGTACCGGAAGGAACCTGCCCGCCGCCATCGCGGTGGGCGTGGGGCTCGGCGCCCTGGTCATCGTCTCGCTGTTCACCGTCAAGGAGATCTTCCTGGCGGTGATCGTGGCGGCCGTGGGCGTCGGCGTGGCAGAGCTGTCGCGGGCCTTCGCGACGCGCGGGATCGCCGTGCCGATCGTCCCGGTGCTGGCCGCGATGACCGCGATGATCGCGGGAGCGTACTGGGGCGGGCCGTCGTGGCTGCTCGGGACCTTCGTGGTGGCCGTCTTCGCGCTGCTCGTCTGGCGGATGTTCGCGGGCGGCACCGAGGGGTACGTGCGCGACACCACGGCCTCGGTGTTCACGCTGGTCTACCCGCCGCTGCTGGCGGGGTTCGCGGCGCTGCTGCTCCAGCCCGACGACGGCCCCTACCGGGTGCTGATCTTCATCGCGGTGACCGTGGCCAGCGACATCTTCGGATACTTCGCCGGCGTGCTGTTCGGCAGGCACAAGATGTCGGTCATCAGCCCGAAGAAGACCTGGGAGGGGTTCGCCGGGTCCGTGATCGGCTGCGTGGCCGTGGGCGCGTGGCTGGTGGCGTGGCTGATGGGCGGGGCGCTGTGGCAGGGGGCACTGCTCGGCGCGCTGGCCGCGGCGCTGGCGACCATCGGGGACCTGATCGAGTCCATCATCAAGCGGGACCTCGGGATCAAGGACATGGGCACGATCCTGCCCGGGCACGGCGGCGTGATGGACCGGCTCGACTCGCTGGTGGCGACGCTCATCCCGGTCTGGCTGCTGCTCACGCTGTTCTTCGGGTGACCCGGCGGCTCAGCCGTTCCAGGGTTCGAGCCAGAGCCAGCGGACGGCCTCGCCGCCGAACCGGAAGCCCGACATGTCGGGCATGTCGTCGGGTTCGGCGTTGAGCAGCACCCCGGCGTACTGCGGCCCGAAGGGGAAGGTGGACGGCTCGTGGTACCACTTGGCCGTGTGGCCGTGGCCGAGCCAGGTGACCGAGTGCCAGGGGTACTGCGCGAGCCACACCAGCAGCAGGGCGGCGTCGCGGGGGTCGTCCCGCGTGGCCACGGCGAGCTCGATGCGGGCGTAGGCGTCGGGCTGGTCGATCCACTGTTCGACGGTCGGCATGCGCTGGCAGCTCATCCCCACGGTCGACAGGACGGTCACCTCGCGGTCGCCGTGCGGGGGCCGCTCGCTGATGCCCACGGTCGGCAGGCGCTCGCCGCTGGCGTCCCAGTAGCGCCCGGCCGGGCCGACCGCGCGGTCCAGGTGGCCCATGACGAACTGCTGGAAGGACGCCCAGGAGCCCTCGGAGAAGCGCCACTGCCAGTAGGAGCGCGCGTTGGCCAGGCGGGGCGCGAGCCCTTCCAGCGCCTCCGACAGCGCCCAGGCGAAGGGGGTCTCGCCGATGGCGTCGCGGGCGTAGCCGGGCATGCCGCGGCTCATGTCCGCCCAGCCAGGAATGACCGCGAGGAGCTCGTCGTTCTCATACAGGGCGACGCCGTCGCCCTCCTCGAACCACAGCGGCGTCAGCTGGGCCAGCGGGCGGCGCCCGGCGGGGTGACGGGTGTTGGCCCTGGGCATCAGCGGCGGCAGCCCGGCGTTGATCCGGCGCAGGTCGACCGCCTCGGGGGCCTCGCGGTGGTTGGCGAGCCAGACCGCTCCGTGGACGGTGCCGTCGGGCGAGCACAGGTAAGCTACCGAGGACTCCTCGTCACGCTCGACCACCAGCGTGCGGCTGCCGTACGGGTTACCGGCGGTGAGGACGACCTCGGTGTGCCCCTCGCCGGCGGCGGACCGAAAAATCGCCATACGTTTGGACACTCTAGATCGTCCTGGAGAGTTGCGTGAGTCAGAATCCCGGACCCGCCGGGCGGCCGCTGCTGCAGTTCGCCGCGCCGCGGCGCGCCAAGCCCACGCGGCACCTGGCCGACCTCACCATGGCCGAGCGCCGGGCGGCCGTCGCCGAGCTGGGCGAGAAGCCCTTCCGCGCCGACCAGCTCTCCCGGCACTACTTCACGCACCTCACCACCGACGTGCAGGCGATGACGGACCTGCCCGCCGCCTCCCGCGAGCGGCTCGGCACGCTGCTGCCCCCGCTGCTGACCCCGGTGCGCGAGCTGACCACCGACGGCGGGGCCACGCGCAAGACGCTGTGGCGGCTGTTCGACGGGGCGCTGGTGGAGTCGGTCCTCATGCGCTACCCCGACCGGGTGACGATGTGCGTGTCCTCCCAGGCCGGGTGCGGCATGAACTGCCCCTTCTGCGCCACCGGCCAGGCCGGGCTGACGCGCAACATGTCCACGGCCGAGATCGTCGAGCAGGTCGTCGCCGGCGCCCGGGCCCTGGCCAGGGGCGAGGTCCCCGGCGGTCCCGGGCGCGTCAGCAACGTGGTGTTCATGGGCATGGGCGAGCCGCTGGCCAACTACAAGGCCGTCGTCGGCGCCGTGCGCCGCCTGGTCGACCCGGCGCCGGGCGGGCTCGGCATCTCCGCCCGCAACGTCACGGTCTCGACGGTGGGCCTGGTCCCCGCGATCGCCAAGCTCGCCGACGAGGGCCTGCCCGTGACGCTCGCGGTGTCGCTGCACGCCCCCGACGACGAGCTGCGCGACACGCTCGTGCCGGTCAACACGCGGTGGAAGGTCGCCGAGGTGCTCGACGCCGCCTGGGCGTACGCGGCCAAGACCAAGCGACGGGTGTCGATCGAGTACGCGCTGATCAAGGACGTCAACGACCAGGAGTGGCGCGCCGACCTGCTCGGCAGGCTGATCAAGAACAAGCTGGTGCACGTCAATCTGATCCCGCTCAACCCGACCCCGGGCTCGAAGTGGACCGCCTCGCGCCCCGAGGACGAGCGCGCCTTCGTGCGCCGCCTCCAGCTGCACGGCGTGCCGGTGACCGTACGGGACACCCGGGGCAGGGAGATCGACGGCGCCTGCGGGCAGCTCGCCGCCGCCGAGTAGCCCGTCTCCGCGCCGGGGCCGTACGCTTTCGCGGCGACTCGCCGGTAGGTTCCTCCTGGCCCCACAATGGAGTGGCGACGAATCTTGGAGGCCCCGCTTGAATCGCTTTCCGCGTGTCATGGGTATGCGGTCAGGCTACGACCCCGCCGAGGTCGACGCCTTGATCGAGCGCATCGAGTCCACCCTGGGCCGCGGCCCGCGGGACCTGGAGCCGGTGACCGCGGATGAGGTGCGGCGGGCCACCTTCTCGGTCAGGCGGGGCGGCTACAACGAGACGGCGGTGGACTTCGCGCTCGAGGCGTTCGTGGTGGCGCTGGAGACCCGGCAGAAGGCCCCGGTACGGCTGGCGATGGCCGAGCCGACCGGCGAGTTACTCCGCGAGCAGTGGTTCGAGCAGCAGGCCGCGAGGGTGGAGCGGGCGGCCTTCCGCCCGGGCCGGATGGGCAGCGGCTACAACGAGGACGCCGTCGACGCCTTCCTCGACCGCATCGTGGCCACGCTGCGCGGCACGACCAGCGACCCGGTGACCGCCGAGGAGGTGCGCACCGTGAAGTTCCCGACGGTGCTGGTGCGCCCGGGCTACCTCATCCAGGACGTGGACACCTTCCTGGCTGGCATCGCCGACGTGCTGGAACAGCGCTGACCGTCAGGCGCGGGCTGGAGCCGTCTCCTCCGGCTCGGGTTCCCGGTGCCTGAGCAGCGCCACCACGGCCGAGACGATCGGCGCGGCGAGGAAGGCGCCGGTGATCCCGGCCAGCACGCCGCCCAGGGCGATCGCGATGAGGATGACCGCGCCCGGCAGGTCCAGCGCCCGGCCGTAGATCTGCGGCGCCAGCACGTGCCCCTCGAGCTGCTGGACGGCGACGGTGACGGCCACCACGACGAGCGCCACCGCCCAGCCCTTGGCGGCGAACGCCACGGCCGCGGCCAGCAGCCCCGCCAGGAAGGCCCCCACCACCGGCAGGAAGGCGCCCACGAAGGTCAGCACGGCCAGGGGGACGGCGATGGGGACGCCGAGCAGCCACAGCGCCAGGCCGATGAAGAAGCCGTCCACGAGGCCGACCAGCGCGACGCCGCGGATGTAGCGGCCGACGACGTCGAAGACGATCCGGCCGCCGTCGCGCACCCGCGGCCGGGCGGCGGCGGGCAGCAGGTCGACCAGCCAGGCGAACAGCCGGTCGCCGCCGTGCACGAAGTAGATCGCCAGGATGGCCGCCAGCACCGCGCCGATCACGAACTCGACGACCACGCGGGCCCCGGTGACCGCCCCGGTGGCGATCTGCTGGGCCTGCTCGGTGACGTACTGCCTGGCCTGGGTGATGAGCCGGTCGATCGTGGCGTCGGTGAGCCCCAGCGACAGCGCCAGGGAGTGCAGGTCGTCGAGGGTCTTGCCGATGCTGTCGCGCAGCTGCGTGATCCCGCTGATCGTCGGCGGGACGAGCAGCGCGACGAGCGCGCCGCCCAGCAGCAGCCCGCCCACGCAGACCACGGCGGTGGACAGCGCGCGGCCCATGCCGCGGGCGCGCAGCCAGCGGGCGGGCGGCAGCAGCAACGTGGTGAGGAACACGCCGAGGATGACGGGGAGCACGACGGAGCGCGCGAACCAGAGGAGCCAGACGATCACCGCGGTGAGCGCGATCACCCCGAGCGCGCGCCACGCCCTGGTCGTGGCGGCCATGCGGAGGATCTACCCCCGCACGCGCCACCGGCAACCCCGCCGACCTCTCCCGCACGCGCCACGCCGACCTCGCGCGCCGACGACCTCGCAGCCGACCTCGCCGACCTCACGCGCCGACCTCAGAAGGGCCGCTGCGCCCGCTTGGCCTCCTCGTAGGCCGCGCGCCGGTCGGTGCCCTCGGCGACCGGCACGTCCCACCACGCCTCCGACGACGGCGCGTCGATCATCGGGTCGGCGCGCACGTAGATCACGGTCGTCTGCTCGGCCGCCCGCGCCGTCTCCAGCGCCTTGTGCAGGTCGGCCAGCGTGTCCGCGCGGATGACCGCGGCGCCGAGGCTGGCGGCGTTGGCCGCCAGGTCCACCGGCAGCGGCCCGCCGTCGTAGCGGCCCGAGCCCCGGTAGGCGTAGGAGGTGCCCAGCCGCTCGGCGCCCACGCTCTCCGACAGGCGGCCGATCGAGGCGAAGCCCCGGTTGTCCACCAGCACCACGATCAGCTTGACGCCCTCGGCCACGGCGGTGGCCAGCTCCTGGGCCATCATCAGGTACGACCCGTCGCCCACCAGGACGAAGACCTCGCGCTGCGGCGCCGCCAGCTTGACCCCGAGGCCGCCCGCGATCTCGTAGCCCATGCAGCTGTAGCCGTACTCCACGTGGTAGGAGCCCGGCCCGCTGGGCCGCCACAGCTTGTGCAGGTCGCCCGGCATCGACCCGGCCGCGCACACCACCACGCCGTCCTCGCCCGCGGCGGCGTTGACCGCGCCGATGACGGCCGGCTGGGGGAGCAGCGCGTCGGCGGGCTCCAGCGCGTAGGCGGCGTCCACGGTGGCGTTCCAGGCGCGGTTGAGCTCGGCGACCCGCGAGCGGTACGCCTCGTCCGTGGCCCAGCCCGCGCAGGCGGCCGCCAGGTCCGCGAGGCCCGCGCGGGCGTCGCCGACGAGCTGCAGGCCGGTCAGCTTGGCCGCGTCGAAGGCGGCGACGTTGAGGTTCACCACCCGCGCCCCAGGCGCGAACAGCGAGCGTGAGGCCGTGGTGAAGTCGCTGTAGCGGGTGCCGACGCCGATGATCAGGTCTGCCTCGCGGGCCAGGGCGTTGGCCGCCGTGGTGCCCGTCGCGCCGACCGCGCCGACCGCCAGCGGGTGACCGTACGGCAGGGCGCCCTTGCCCGCCTGGGTCTCGGCGACGGGCACGCCGCACGCCTCGGCGAAGGCACGCAGCGCCTCGGTCGCCTCGCTGTAGATCACGCCGCCCCCGGCGACGATCAGGGGGCGCGCGGACTCCCTGATGAGCGCGGCGGCCCGGCGCAGCGCCGCCTCCTCCGGCCGCGGCCGCGGGACGTGCCACACGCGCCGCTCGAACAGCTCCTCCGGCCAGTCGTGCGCCTCGGCCTGCACGTCCTGCGGCAGCGCCAGCGTCACCGCGCCGGTCTCCACGGGGTCGGTGAGCACCCGCATCGCGGCCAGCAGCGCCGAGGGCAGCTGCTCGGGCCGGTTGATCCGGTCCCAGTAGCGCGAGACGGGCTTGAAGCAGTCGTTGACCGACACGTCGTAGGAGCGGGGGTCCTCCAGCTCCTGCAGGACCGGGTTGGCCACGCGGGTGGCGAAGACGTCGCCGGGCAGCAGCAGCACGGGCAGGCGGTTGATCGTCGCCCCGGCGGCGCCGGTGACCATGTTCGTCGCGCCGGGCCCGATCGAGGTCGTGCAGGCCAGCGTGGCCAGCCGGTTACTGGCGCGGGCGTAGGCTGCGGCCGTGTGGACCATCGCCTGCTCGTTGCGTGCCAGGTAGTACGGCAGGTCGCCGTGGACCGCGAGCGCCTGGCCGATCCCCGCCACGTTGCCGTGGCCGAAGATGCCGAAGACGCCGCCGAAGAACGGCCGCTCGACGCCGTCGCGCTCGGAGTGCTGCCGGGCCAGGAACCGCGTGACCGCCTGGGCCACCGTGAGCCGTGTCATCGTGTCCTCCCGTACGGCAGGCGCGGATCGATCTCCTGCTCCCGCCACGTGTCGCGGATCCAGGCGTGGCGGGGGTCGTCGCAGAAGGCCATCGAGCGCTGCGGCGCGGGCCCCGCCAGGACGTTGAGGTAGTACAGGTCGTAGCCGGGGGCGGCCATGGACGGGCCGTGGTAGCCGTGCGGCACGAGCACCACGTCGCCGGGGCCCACCTCGGCCAGCGTGTCGATGGGGCCGCGGCCGGAGCTGTAGACACGCTGGTAGCCGGGGCCGCCCTCGAAGTAGTAGATCTCCTCCAGGACCGCCTCGCCCGGCGCCTCGGTGTCGTGCTTGTGCGGGGGATAGGACGACCAGTTGCCGCCGGGCGTGAGCACCTCCACCGACACCAGCTTGTCGCACTCGAAGGCGTCGGGCGCGCAGAAGTTGTGCACCTGCCTGCTGGCCTGCCCGGCGCCGCGCAGCTCGACGGGGACGTCGGCGGCGGGCACGTAGCGGGGCTGGAGGCGGCGGGCGGCCCGGGCGGAGGGCAGCGCGATGCGGCCGCGGCCGCTGAGCGTGACCGACGAGCCGACGGGCAGGTAGGCGAAGTCGCTGGGCCCGTCGAAGACCGACTCCCGGCCGGTCAGGTCGAAGGCCACCGAGTGCTCCTCGGGCGCGCCTGTGGCGGCGGGATACGTGGTCGTGGGCGTGGGGTCGACCGGGGCGCAGGTGACCGAGCACGACCCGGACAGCGGCAGGACGATCATCTCCTCCGCGCCCGTCTCGAAGCTCACCGGGTCGCCGTCGAGGTCGATCACCCGCAGGCCGCTGTAGGTCCATCCGGCCGTCTCCGGGGTGATCTCCACGGCCCATGGGGACGAGGCGGCCTTGCCGTACGGAATATAGGTCATCTGGTGTCCTCCCTGACGAGGCGGCTGCGGCGGCGACTGACCTCTCGCATGCTTGCCATGATGTCATGACATATCTGGGGGAGCCTAGATGTGTACAACGGAGTCGCAGGCAGCCTCGACACGGGGATTGTGCGTAGCGATGATCACGGCGCAGCCCTGGCTCGCCATCCCCCGCAGAATCTTGATCACCGCGTCGGCGTTGGCCTCGTCCAGGGCGCCGGTCGGCTCATCCGCCAGCACCACCACGGGCCTTTTCACGATCAGGCGGGCCAGCGCGACCCGCTGCTGCTCGCCTCCCGACAGACGGAACACCTTCTCCTTCAGGCGGCCCGCCAAGCCGACCTGCTCCAGCGCCTCCTCATACCCGCCGCGGCGTCCTCTCCCCGGCCGCGAGGCGACGTCGAGATTGTCGGCCACCGTGGCGTTCTCGATCAGCGCGTAGTTCTGGAACAGGTAGCCGAGCTGGTCTCGGCGAAACAGCCGGGCCCGTCGCGGGCCGAATCTCGTCACGTCGGCGCCGCCGATCACGATGTGGCCACGGTCGACCGTCTCCAGCAGGCCGAGACAGTTCAGCAGCGTCGTCTTCCCGGCGCCGCTGGCTCCCGTCAACGCGAGCATCTGTCCGTGCTCGACGTCGAAACCGAGCCCGTCCCACAGCACGCGCGAGCCGAACTCCTTCGCGACATCGACGACGCTGACCAGCGGCGTCGCGGCCTTCCCGGGTGTCGCTTCACGCATCGGCTGAGACCTCCTTGACGAAACGCCGGTTCAGGCTGACCAGCGTGGCGACGATGAACCCCAGCCCGGCGGAGCCGATCCCCGCCACCAGGACCGGCTCCCAGCCGGTGACGGCGGCCAGCTCGTCATACTCCCAAGGCGGCATCGAGCCGGGAATCCGGCCGCGCAGCCGCGCCAGGCTCGACAACGTGTCCCAGGTGATCCACGCGAGGAAGGCGGCGATCACCGCGCCCTCGATCGTCAGCACCTTGCGATACGTGGCCAGGAACGACCATCCGTGGACATGCTGGACGAAGATGCGTTTGGCGTTCTTGCGGCAGAAGCCGATGCCGATGCCGACGCCGGTGACGAACAGCACCGCCAGCGCCGCCGCCAGGTTCAGCAGCTGGAAACGGAACTCCCACTCCAGACGGCGATGCTCGTCGGCCGCCTTGCGGGCCACCGGCTGCACGCCGTTGATGTAGACCGCCATCGCCGCATCGGCGCGGGCCTTCGCGACGACTGCCGGATCGGGGAAGACGACGCCGCCCATCGTCGCGTACGCCGTGTATTCGGCAGGCGGGATCAGATCCGCCTCGCGCGGCAGCACCACGACGACCGAGTCGCTCAGCAGGTGATCCCGGACGTAGCCCTGGCCCGAGCCGTAGGCGAACAACGTCTGGCCCTCCGCCAGGCCACGTGGCACCACCTTCGGGACCGGAGTCTCGGCCAGGTCCGCCATGAGCGCCGCCCACCTGGTCACCCCTGCGACGACCTCCGCCTGCCGGTGGGCCGGCATCGGAGGAATCAGCACCTCGACGTCTCTTCGCGCCGCGCGAGCCGGCTTCCCCGACGCCAGCATGACGCGCTGGTGCCGCAGGTAGGTGTCGTTGACCACGAGGAGTTCGCCGTGGACGGTGGTCATCTCGGTGAGGAACCGCCGCACCGCGATGATCGCGTCGCCGTGTCTGTCGGCGTCGCGGACCCAGCGGCCCACCGCCTGCTCCATCACCGGCACGCCCTCGCGGCTCGTGGCGGTGCCGCTCAGGTAGACGCGCACCGCGTGACCGGCCGCCACCCACTGCTGTCTGCTCGCCTTGTGGTTCTCCAGCGTCTTCCAGGCCGCCAGGACGGAGACTGCGACGGTGAAAGCCAACAGCACCGCGGCCAGCCGTACCGCGTAGGTGCAGAGCATCGCCAGCAGGCCCGACACCTCGCCCTTGATCGCGGAGACGATGCGGGTGCGGAACGTCAACGCCACAACGTGCGTGGCCAAGGCGACAACCGTCCAGACCGCGGCGAAACCGGCGGCGGTCATCAGGAAGTCCGCCACCTGGTTCAGCCCGTTGTAGGCATACAAGGCCGCCACCAGTACGGCCAGCAGCAGCGGCACCAGCCAGGCGAGAAACCGCAGCAGCAGGCGCAGGTCCCTCGCCAGGATCGCGGCGAACGACCGGCCCTGCAGCCGCTGGATCCCGTAGGCCTTGGCGTCCATGATGACGCTGAGCGCCACCAGCGACATCGTCACGGTGGTGACGATCGGGAGGCACCACAGCAGCGAGCCGTCCGACAAGTAGGCGGCGATCCAGCCGGTCAGTGTCGGACGATGGGCTTCGGCCTCGAAGCCCAGCTTCGTGAACTCGGCGGCGAGCTCCTGCGCGGCTTCCCCGTCCCCGAACACCATGTAATAGCCGCCGGGATGCGACGAAGCCGCCTCGCCGATGTCGTGGATCCTCGTCGTGATGCCGGGCACGAACGCCGGATAGCCCGCCGACGGCCAGCTCGTCGTCGGAGCGTCGGGGTCGCCGACCGCCAGATACAGATGCCGTACATTGCCTGGATCGGTCAGGTCCGGCTGTTCCTTGCCGACGTTCACGCCTCTGCGATGGGCGAACGCCTCCACCATCGCGACGACCTGCCGGCCACTCGCCCTGCCGTCTCCGGCCACGCGCACCGTCGCGTCGTTGCCCTGGACTCCCGCCTGCTCGTCGCCGCGTAACACGACGAAGGCGGCGACACAGGAGAACACCAGGAAGGCCGCGTAGGCGAACCTGATTCCTCGGTGAGGCACGTTCCTCCAAGGTCGACGCGATGGCGCGGGCCGACAGGGGACGCCTGCCGGCCCGCGTCGTGGTATGCCGGACGAGTCAGCCGACGGCTAGCAGTGCCGCACCAGGCCTTGTTGCCGGAATCCGCCCTCGGTGCCCAGGCCCGTGCCCAGTAGCCTCGGGCGGTGTTCGGCGAGCGGTCGAAGTAGGTGCCCTGCGCCGAGGAGCCGTGGCAGCGGCTGCCGTGGTAGTAGTCCGACCAGGTGCCCTTGGCCCACGTCGTGCCGTAGTACCAGGTGCCGCCGCCGACGTTCACGGTGGTGCCGGGGTTCTCCAGCGTGCCGACCGGGCCGTTCTTCGGGCCGTCGAGTTCCACCATGCCGCCGTCGGTTTCGGGGCTGGCGACGGCCGCGCCGGTGCCGGACAACGCCAGCGCGGCAGCGGCGGCAGCCGCGGGGACGAGAGCGAGCAGGAGCTTTCGTGCCATGAGGTAGCTCCTCCGTGTCGCCGACACGTGTGGGCGGAACCTTGCGCAGCCGGGCCGCCCACACTCTAGCTCCACCCGGATCTCTTCGTCCGGGCGTTTGAGATCACACCACTGCGCCGCATCGGCGAGGCACAGGGGAAGCACAGTCGGTGTACATCACGGCGCCGATGGGGAAAGTCGCCCTCCGCCTCGGCGTCCCGTGACGACAGGCGACTGTCACTGACACGAAACTTCGCCTCGTGTCAGTATTGCCTGCTACTCGCTGTTGCATGATCCATGCATGAGTGGGGATCGAGGCGGGGGAAGAGCCAGACGTTGATTCGGCTTCTAGGACAAGTAGAACTCGCCTTCGACGGCGAACCGGTGCGGTTACCGACAGCGGCCTCGGCGGGCGCGGTGACGGCGCTCGCGCTCGAAGCGGGGTCGACCGTGTCCCACGACCGGCTGTGCGGCATGTTGTGGGACGTGTTGCCGCCTTCGGCGATCAACAACCTCCGCGGCCACATCGCGACGATACGCCGCTACCTGCGGATCAGCGGCGCCTCTGCCGTCGCCGTGGAGACGCTGCGAGCCTCACGCGGCGGCAGCGGCGGCGGATACCGGCTGACGGCCTCCCTGGACGATATCGACGTCCACGTGTTCACGCGGTGCGCCGAGACGGCGCAGCAGGCCTTGCGCAGCCGAGACTGCGCGGCGGCGCTGCGCCTGCTGGAGGAGGCGCTGCAACTGTGGCGCGGCCCGGCGGGCATGGGCGCCACCGTGTCGGACGCGCTGCGCGAACGCCTGGACGGGTTCACGTTGCGATACCTGGACCTGCAAGAAGACGTCACCGAATGTCTGATCCGGCGCTACGACGCGGCCATGCTGACACCTGACATGGCGGGATCCCGGCGCAGCTGAACGAAGACAGTGGGCCTGCGCGCTCCGCCCGCTGAACCTGCTTGACGGCGTCGCCTGGGGGACACGCTGGAACTCGAATGTAGGTCCATCCGGCCGTCCCGGGGTGATCTCCACGGCCCACGGGGACGAGGCGGCCTCGCCGTACGGGATGTAGGTCAGCTGGCGTCCTCTCCGACCAGGGCCGCGGCGGCGTCGACGGCGGCGGTGACGTCGTCGTCTGGAGGGTAGAGCAGGGCGCGGCCGACGACGAGCCCCCGCACGCCGGGCAGGCGCAGCGCGCGGCCCCATTGGTCCAGCGCGTCGTCCAGGGAGGAGGGGTCGCCGCCGAGCAGGAGGGTGGGCAGGGTGGTGGCGGCCATAACGCGGTCCATCTCCGGGACGGCCGGGAGCTTGAGCCAGGTGTAGGCGGAGGTCGCGCCGAGGGCGGAGGCCACGCTGACGGCGCGGATCATCGCCTCGGGCGACAGGTCGTTGCGCAGCGGGCCGGAGCCCGACCGGGCCGACCAGAAGGGCTCGACCATCGCGATCAGCCCTCTGCGGGCCAGCGAGGTGACGGCGCGGGCGCAGGATTCCAGCGTGGCGACCGTGACGGGGTCGGAGGGGTCGATGCGGCACAGCATCTTGCCGCCGTCCAGGCCCAGCGCGGCGATGGCGTCGGCGTCGAACCCGGTGAAGCGGTCGTCGGCCTCGAACACCGAGCCCAGCAGCCCGCCCCGGTTCATGGAGCCGAAGACGACCTTGCCGTCGAGGGCGCCGAGCAGCAGCAGGTCCTCCACGACGTCGGGCGCTGCCAGGATGCCGTGCACGCCGGGCCTGGCCAGCGCCGCCCGGAGCCGGTCCAGCAGGTCGTGGCGGCTGGCCATGGCGAGGGGACGGTCCCGTACGGCGAGTGCCCCGCGCGCCGGGTGGTCGGCGGCGATGAGGAAGAGACGGTCGGGCGCCTGCAGCCTGGCTGTGGCGCGCACGCGCTGGGCGGCGGCCTCCATGACGCGCTCCGGCTGGGTGGCCCGGATCCGGGTGAGCCGGTCGTAGCCGTGCACGGTGATCAGGTCGTCCAACGCCCCTCCTGTCTCGTTACGCATAATGTCATGACATCAGTACGTCCGCTATGCCCGATTGTGACGTGACCGTAACCCCTTCGCAGGACATACGCCCGTTACCTGACGTGCAATCGTTTACTGTCGGGAAACCGCAGCGTACGCCACGCGGTCTTCCCTAGAACAAGTCTTTACGTCGTCTTCATGTCATGACATATTAGGCGCCCTGGTGCCTCCCGTTTCGGACACCCCGGAGGGTATGCATGGGATTGCGCAAGAGAAGCCTGAGCGCCGTCGCGGTGCTCGCCGCCTCGGGTCTGGCGTTGGCCGCGTGCGGCCAGTCCGGGGGATCGGGCGGTGGCGACGCGATCGAACTGACCATCACGCAGAACGCCATCTCCGGCGGCAAGAACGCCGCCGCCGCGGACCACCTGACCAAGTGGCTCATCCCCGAGTTCGAGAAGGCCATGAAGGCCAAGGGGAAGAACGTCAAGGTCAAGTTCGTCCCCAACGGCGTCGACGACGAGCAGTACAAGACCAAGCTGGCCCTGGACCTGAAGTCGGGCAAGGGCGCGGACGTCATCGACATCGACGGCATCTGGGCCGGCGAGTTCGCCGAGGCCGGCTACATCAAGCCGCTGGCCGAGCTGGTGCCCGAGGCCGATTCCTGGGACGGCTGGGCCCAGATCCCCGAGGCCGTGCAGGGCCTGGCCACCTTCAACGGCAAGAAGTACGCGCTGCCCATCGGCACCGACGGGCGGGTGCTGTACTTCAACAAGACGCTCTTCGCCAAGGCCGGGCTGCCGGCCGACTGGCAGCCCACGAGCTGGCAGGAGATCCTCGACGCCGGCGGCAAGCTGAAGGCCGCGGGCGTCCCGGTGCCCATCCAGATCAACGCGGGCACGGCGATGGGCGAGGCGACCACCATGCAGGGCGTGCTGCCGCTGCTGGCGGGCGCGGGCGGCGAGGTGTACTCCGGCGGCAAGTGGTCGGGCGCGAGCCAGCCGATCAAGGACGTGCTGGCCTTCTACCAGAAGATCTACGGCGGCGGCCTGGGCGACCCCAAGCTGCAGCAGGAGGCCAAGGGCAGGGACAAGTCCTTCGCCCAGTTCGCCGAGGGGAAGATCGGCATCCTGCTCGAAGGCGACTACTTCTGGCGCGGCGTGCTGAACCCGCAGGACGGCGTGGCGAAGATGGCCGATCGCGACCAGGTGGTGGGGTATGCCAAGATCCCGGCGATGGAGCCCGGCAAGGGCATCCGGGGGCAGGACTTCGTCAGCATGTCGGGCGGCGCGCTGCGGACGCTCAACCCCAACACCAAGCACCCGAAGGAGGCCTTCGAGCTGCTGGCCTTCACCCTGTCGCCCGAGGCGCTCAAGCAGGAGACCAAGGGCAACGTGCGCATCACGCCGCGGACCGACGTCAACAAGGAGATCCTCACCGGTGACCCGCTCCTGCAGTTCATCTCCGAGGAGGTGTTGCCGCTGACCGCCTACCGGCCGCCGCTGGCGGTCTACCCGCAGGTGTCGGTGGCGCTGCAGGAGGCGACGGCGGCGGTCGTCGGCGGCACGCCGCCGGAGCAGGCGGCGGCCGACTACGCCAAGAAGCTGGAGGGGCTCGTCGGTGGTGCGGCCAACATCGCGAGCTAGCCTGGCGACCTGGAGGCGGGCGGGATGAGCACCGACGCCGCCGGCCTCGGGAGGGTCAGGGCGAGCGCGTTCGTCGCTCCCGCCCTGATCCTCATCGCCGTCTTCCTCGTCTTCCCCGCCCTGTGGGTGGTCCTGCTCGGCGTGACGAACTACCGGCTGACCGGCCTGGCCGCCGCCGACCCTGAGTTCGTGGGGCTGGACAACTTCGTCTCCGCCCTCACCGACGGCCGCTTCCTGGACTCCACCTGGCTGACGGTCCAGTTCGTGCTCGGCTCGGCCGTCATCGGCCAGGCGATCCTCGGCTTCACCCTCGCCAAGGTCCTCCACGGCCGCGTCAAGCGGTTCGTGGAGGGCCTGGTGATCCTCGCCTGGATCCTGCCCAGCGCCGTGGTGTCGTTCCTGTGGATCGCCCTGCTGGACCGCGACTCGGGCACCCTCAACACCCTGCTCGGCATCCCCGGCTTCCCGTGGCTGCTCGACCACCCGATGCTGTCGATCATCGTCTTCAACACCTGGCGCGGCACCGCGTTCTCGATGATGCTCTACGGCGCGGCGCTGGGGAACGTCCCGCCCTCCCACCTGGAGAGCGCCCGCCTGGCCGGCGCCAACGGCTGGCAGCAGCTGCGGGATGTGATCTTCCCGCACATCCGCGGCCACATCCTCACCAACCTCCTGCTCATCAGCCTGTGGACGTTCAACGACTTCACCCCGTTCCTGCTGACCGCGGGCGGCCCCGACGGCAAGTCGGAGATCCTCGCCGTGCACGTCTACAAGGTCGCCCTCCAGGGCGGCGAGCTGGGGTACGGCGCGGCGGTCTCGACGGTGATCCTGCTGATCAACCTGGTCGTGGCGGTCTTCTACCTCAGGCTGCTGAGGGAGCAGCGATGACCGGATTCGTCGTGCGCCGGATAGGCTTCTACACCTTCGTCGCGGTCGTCCTGGCCTTCTTCGCCCTCCCGCTGCTGTGGCTGGTCACCGCGCCCTTCACCGACACCCCGACCTACGAGGTGAAGGTCCCGGACTTCACGCCGGCCAACTTCCAGGCCATCGTGGAGCACCCCTACGCGCTCGGCTCGCTGGTCAACTCGATCATCCTGGCGGTCGGCACCGCGGCCCTGGTGGTGCTCTTCGCGTCCCTGGCCGCCTACGCGCTCAGCCGCGTCCGCCTGCCGGGCCGCGACGCGCTGCTGTACGCGCTGCTGCTGCTGTCGTCGATCATCACCGGCACCGCGGCGATGGTCCCGCTGTTCCAGCTCGCGGTGACGGTCGGCCTCATCGACTCCCAGCTGGGGCTCATCCTCATCCTGACCGGCGGCCTGCTCCCGGCGGCGATCTTCATGCTCAAGGACTTCATGGACTCCACCCCCAAGTCCTACGAGGAGTCCGCCCGGGTGTTCGGCGCCTCGCCGCTGCAGATCGTCGGCCACATCGTGGTCCCCCTGGTGCGCCCGGGGCTGGCGACCATCGCGGTGTGGGCGCTGGCCAACGTCTGGGGCAACTTCCTCATGCCCTACCTGCTGCTCAGCGACGTGGAGAAGCAGCCGGCCGCGGTGATCATGTACACCCTCTACACCGAGGGCGGCCAGCCCAACCTGCGGCTGCTGTCGACCTTCGGCCTGCTCTACTCGATACCCGTGGTGCTCATGTACCTGTTCGTCAGCAAGAAGTACGGCTTCCGCTTCCACGGAGGGATCAAGCGCTGATGGCCGCCATCGAACTGCGAGGCCTGACCAAGGTCTACCCGGGAGGGGTGACGGCGCTCGACTCCCTCGACCTGGTGATCCCCGACGGGGAGTTCTTCGCCCTGCTCGGGCCCTCCGGCTGCGGCAAGACCACGCTGTTGCGCACGATCGCCGGGCTGGAGACCGCCACCGCGGGCTCGATCCGCATCGGCGACCGCGACGTGACCGGCCTGCAGCCGGGGGCGCGGGACGTGGCGATGGTCTTCCAGGACTACGCGCTCTTCCCCCACATGGACGTCACTGACAACATCGCCTACCCCCTGCGGATCAAGAAGGTTGCGAGAGCCGTACGGGCCCAGAAGGCACGGGAGGTCGGCGAGCGGCTGGGCCTGGAGAAGCTGATGGACCGGCGGCCCGGGCAGCTGTCGGGCGGCCAGCAGCAGCGCGTGGCCCTGGCCCGCGTGATGGCCACCCAGGCGCAGGCGTTCCTGTTCGACGAGCCGCTGTCCAACCTGGATGCCCGCCTGCGGCTGGAGGCGCGCACGTTCCTCAAGAAGCTCCAGCGCGAGCTCGGCGTCACCACGGTCTTCGTCACCCACGACCAGGCCGAGGCGCTGGCCATGGCCGACCGCATGGCCGTCATGGAGAACGGGCACATCCGGCAGATCGGCACCCCGGCCGAGGTGTTCCAGCGGCCCGCGAACACCTTCGTGGCCTCCTTCATCGGCTCCACGCCGATGAACCTCCTTGACGGCGTCGTCCGGGGGGACACGCTGGAGGTGGCGGGCTGCCGCGTGCCGGTGCCGGAGACGGCCGCGGGCAGGCTCGCCGACGGCGAGAAGATCGTGTACGGCGTGCGGCCCGAATACCTGTCGTATGCGGCCGAGGGCCCCATCGCGGGGAAGGTGGTACTCGTGGAGTCGCTGGGCGCCAGCTACCTGGTGACGCTGGAGGTGGGCGAGGACCTGGTCCAGGTGACCGTGCCGGAGGGGCGGGAGCCTGAGCTGGGCGAGGCGGGCTGCGCCGTGCCCAGGCCCGACCGCGCGCTGGTCTACCGAGACGGGGAGCTCGTGTGAGGATCGAGGGGCGCTGGACGCTGGACGACCGGCTGGAGCGGATGCTGCGCGAGGTGCCGTTCGAGGTCCCGCCGGGCACCCGCTCGCTGACCGTGGAGCTGCGCTACGACCGCTCGCGCGGCGTCCTGGACCTGGGCTGCGGCTCGCCGCGGGGCTTTCGCGGCTGGTCGGGCGGCGCGCGCGAGCGGTACACGATCACCGAGGAGTGGGCGACGCCCGGCTACCTGCCCGGCGAGATCGAGCCCGGCGTCTGGCAGGTGTGGCTGCGGCTGCACCGGGTGCCGCCCGAGGGCATCGCCTACGAGCTGGAGATCGTCACCTCCGGCGGCATGCCGGAGGCGCCCGCCGTACCCGATCCGGAACCCGCGGAGCGGCCGCCGCGGCGGGACATCCCCGGCATCGACGGCATGCGCTGGTGGGCCGGGGACTTCCACACCCACACCGTGCACAGCGACGGCGTGCTGACCGTCGCCGAGCTGGCCGAGCTGGCCAGGAGCAGGGGGCTGGACTTCCTGGCCGTCACCGACCACAACACCGTCAGCCACCACGCCGAGCTGGGCGCGGCCGGCGGCATCACGCTCATCCCCGGCCAGGAGGTCACCACCGACCGCGGCCACGCCAACGTCTTCGGCGACGTCGGCTGGGTGGACTTCCGGCAGCCCGCCGACCGGTGGATGGAACGCGGGCTGGCCTCCATCAACCACCCGCTGGGCGCCGACTGCGCCTGGCTGCTGCCGCTGCGGGAGCGCCCGCGCGTGGCCGAGGTGTGGCACGCCTCCTGGTGGGACCGCCGCTGGGGCGCCCCGCTGGCCTGGGCGGACGCCTGGCGCGACGACGTGGTCGCCATCGGCGGCAGCGACTTCCACCGGCCCGGCGACGACGGGCTGCCGGGCACGCCCACGACCTGGGTGCTCGCCGAGGACCCCGGCGGCGTGCTGGACGGCGTCCGCGCCGGGCGGACCGCCGTGTCCGCCGGTCCCGGCGCGCCGCTGCTGGTCAGGCTGGGCGACGAGCTGCTGGCCCTGGACGCCGACGGGCTGGTCCTGGTACGGCCCGGCGGCGCGCGGCAGGTGGTGCGCGGCGACCGGGTGCTGGTGAAGGCCGGCGACGGGCCGCACCGGCTGGAGACCTACGAGAACGAGGTGATGGCGCTGTGCGGATGATCGCGAACGCCCCGGTCAGCTTCGGGATCTTCGAGGCGGGCGCGCAGGCGTCGCCGCCGGCCGACGAGATGGTCGCCGCGCTCGCCGCAGCCGGATACGACGGCATCGACCTGGGCCCGGTCGGCTACCTCGGCACGGGCCGCGAGCTGGCCGAGCGGCTGTCGGGCGCGGGGCTGCTGCTCGCGGGCGGCTGGGCCGACCTGCCCTACGCCGACGCCGCGCGCTTCCGCGACGGCATCCCGGCGCTGGAGGCCACGCTGGAGGTGTTCGCCGCCGCGCCCGCCGCCCCGCCGGCCCTGGCCCCGGTGCCGACGCTGGGCTGCCCCGGCTCGCCCGAGCGGTTCGCCGCCCCGGGCGGCAAGGCGCCGGGCCTGGCGCGCGAGGACTGGCCCGGGTACGCCAAGCGCGTGCAAGAGACGGCCGACCGCTGCCGCGAGCGCGGCTTCGAGCCCGCCTTCCACCACCACCTCGGCACCTACGTGGAGACCGTCGAGGACGTCGAGCGGCTGCTGGAGCTGACCGACGTGGGGCTGTGCCTGGACACCGGGCACCTGCTGCTGGCCGGGGGCGACCCGGTGGCGGCGCTGCGGGACTGGGCCGGGCGCATCCGCCACGTGCACGTCAAGGACGGCTCCTTCGAGCTGTTCGCCCAGGGCGGGGACCTGCGGGCCATGATGGGCCGCGGCGTGTTCACCCCGCTGGGGGCGGGCGACCTGGACCTGGCCGGGGTCGTCGCGGCGCTCGGGGACTACGAGGGCTGGATCGTCGTCGAGCAGGACACGCTGCCCGGGCACCGCCCGGTGGCGGACATCGTGGCCGACCAGCGGGCCAACCGCGAGAAGCTGAAGGAGCTCGGGCTGTGAAGGTGGCGATCGTCGGGTGCGGGGCCGTGACGCAGGCGGTGTACGCGCCGCTGCTGTCCAGGCGCCGCGAGCTGTTCGAGGTCGCCGCGGTGTGCGACCTGTCGCCGACCCTCGCGGGCGCCGTGGGCGACCGGCTGGGCGCCGCCCGCCGCTACACC
The DNA here is from genome assembly GCF_002093975.1 of Thermoactinospora rubra. Lineage (GTDB taxonomy): Bacteria > Actinomycetota > Actinomycetes > Streptosporangiales > Streptosporangiaceae > Nonomuraea > Nonomuraea rubra_A. The sequence goes on along the minus strand of NZ_MSZZ01000022.1, from coordinate 78,459 downwards.
GACCTCACGGCGATGCTGGCCGACGGCGGCTTCGAGGCGGTGCTGCTGCTCGCGTCCGGCTCCCACGGCCAGGCCGTACGGCAGGCGCTCGAAGCCGGGTACGCGGTGCTGTGCGAGAAGCCCCTCGCGCTCACCAGGGCGGAGGTCGCCGCGCTGCCGGAGGGGCGGCTCATGGTCGGCTACATGAAGCAGTACGACCCGGCCGTGCGGCGCGCCGAGCGGCTGCTGGAGGGCGTCGAGATCAGGTCGGTCGAGGTGACCGTGCTGCACCCGAGCAGCGAGTCGCAGCTGGCCTTCGCCAACCTGGTCCAGGCGCGCGACGCCGACCTCACGCTGGTGCGCAAGGCCGAGGAGGAGCTGGTGGACCAGGCTCTCGGCGCCCAGGCACCCGCGAGCGTGCGCGCCCTCTACGCCGTCGCGCTGGGCTCGATCTGCCACGACCTGTCGCTGCTGCGGCGCTTCACCGGCTCGCCCGCGGCGATCGACCACGTGGCGGCCTGGGGCGGCACGCCGGGGTCGATCGAGATCTCCGGCCCGCTGCCGGCCGCCGGGCGCCTGTCCATCCGGTGGCACTACCTGGAGGACTATCCCGCCTACCGGGAGACCGTGGCGATCCACCACGACAGGGGCTCGCTGGAGCTGGTCTTCCCCGCGCCGTACCTGCTCAACGCGCCGACCGTGCTGACCGTCGTGGAGCCGGGGGAGAGCCGCACCCAGTGGCGCGAGGTCACCGAGGCGTTCGAGGCGCAGCTGCTGGCCTTCCACGCCTTCGTGACCGAGGGCGTGCCGCCGCTGACCGGCAAGGCGGGGGCGCTGGAGGACATCGTCACCGCCCAGCGGATCGCGGCCCGCTACGCCGTACAGCATGGACTGCCCCTCGGAGGAGAAGCCAGTGAGCTCTGAGATCGCCGCTGAGATCGTCGTCGTCCCGCACACCCACTGGGACCGCGAGTGGTACGAGCCGTTCCAGCGCTTCCGGCTGCGGCTGGTGGCGCTGCTGGACGAGGTGCTCGACCGCATGGAGCGCGAGCCGGACTACCACTTCACCCTCGACGGGCAGCTGGCGTGCGTGGACGACTACCTGGAGGTGCGGCCGGAGAACCGCGACCGGATCGCGGCCCTGGTGGAGGCGGGGCGGCTGGCGATCGGGCCGTGGCAGATCCTGCTGGACGAGTTCCTGTGCTCGGGCGAGACCATCGTGCGCAACCTGGAGCTCGGCATGGCCAGGGCGGACAAGCTCGGCGGGGCGCTGCCGGTGGGCTACCTCCCGGACATGTTCGGGCATATCGCGCAGATGCCGCAGATCTTGCGGCTTGCGGGGCTTGAGCATGCGTGCGTGTATCGCGGCGTGCCGTCGTCGGTGACCACCTCGGCCTTCGCCTGGGTGGCGCCGGACGGGACCGCGATCAGGACCCAGTACCTGCCCGAGGGCGGCTACGGCAACGGCGCCCACCTGTTCGAGGCGCCCGACCGGCTGGCCGGGCGGGCCGCCGGGTTCGTGGCGCGGATGCGGCGCTGGCAGCCGGAGGGGCCGCTGCTGGCGATGTACGGGACCGATCACTCCGCGCCGGTGGCCGGGCTGCCGGGCATGGTCGCGGAGCTGGGCGCCCGCATGGACACCTTGGCGGGATATATCGGGAGATTTTCGGCGGACTTTTCTGCCGGCACAGCCGGCCTGCCGCGCGTCGCCGGCGAGCTGCGCTCCCACGCCCGGGCCAACATCCTGCCCGGCGTGATCTCGGTCCGGGCGCACGTCAAGCAGCTCATGGGCCGGGCCGAGCGCATGGTCGAACGCTACGCCGAGCCGCTGGCCGCGCTGTGGGGCGAGGAGTGGCCGGGCCGCTTCCTCGACATGGCCTGGTGGCGGCTGGTCGACGCCAGCGGGCACGACTCGGTCACCGGCTGCGGCGTGGACGAGACCGCCCAGCAGGTCGCCGCCCGCATCGCCGAGGCCGAGCACCTGGGCCAGGCCGTCCGCGACATGGTCACCGCCCGCCTGGCCGCCGCCGTCCCCTCCGGCGGGGTGCTCGTCGTCAACCCCACCCCCGCGGTACGGCGGAGCGTCGTGCTGTTCGAGGTGGCCGGATCCGAGCCGCTGGCCGACGCGCTCGGCCGCCGGGTGCCCCTCCAACCCCTGGAGTACGCGCCCACGCTGCTGCTGGACGAGGAGATGGACCCCGCGGTCGCGCTCACCTTCGTCCACGGCACCGAGCTGTACGGCCGGCACGTCACCGGCTGGTCGGTCGGCGACGGCGTGCTCACCTTCACCGTGGGGCGGGAGCCCGACCCGGCGTTCGACGTGGCCGAGCTGCGCGACCGCCTGGAGGGCGTCTCGCGCGTGCGGATCGTCGCCGAGCCCCGCCGTACCGTCGCGGCCCTGGTGGAGGTCCCGCCGCTGGGGCACATCGCCGTGAAGCCGGACGGGGAGGGCGGGGCGGAGGGCGGCGGCCTGCCCGTCACGCCGAGCAGGGCCGAGGACCGGGTGCTGGACAACGGCCTGCTCAGGGTGGAGGTGGCCGGGGACGGCACGCTGACGCTGGCCACGCCCGACGGCGTGACGATCACGGGCGCCGGCCGCATCGTGGACGGCGGCGACGTCGGCGACACCTACAACCACGCCCCGCCCGCCCGCGACCGGCTCGTCGAGGAGCCCGAGGCCGTGGAGGTCGAGCTGGTCTGCTCCGGGCCGCTGGTGGCCGCCCTGGACGTGCGGCGGACCTACCGCTGGCCCGCCTACGGCGGGTACCGCACCGGCGAGCTCGTCGAGGGGATCTGGGCGGACGCGCCGCCTGAGCTGGGGCCGGGCGGTCCCGGCGCGGTCGAGGAGACGGTCGTCACCACGCGGGTGGAGCTGCGGGCCGGCGAGCCGTTCGTCCGGCTGCGCGTCGAGTTCGACAACCGCTGCGTCGACCACCGGGTGCGCCTGCACGTCCCGCTTCCCGAGCGGGCCACGGCCTCCCTCGCCGAGGGGCAGTTCGCGGTCGTGGAGCGCGGCCTGACCGCCGAGGGCGGCTGCGGCGAGACTCCGCTGCCCACCTTCCCGGCCTCCTCGTGGGTGGCCGCGGGCGGGGTGGCGGCGTTGCTGGAGCACGTCACCGAGTACGAGGTGACGGGGAACGAGCTGGCGCTGACGCTGCTGCGGTCGGTCGGCTACCTGTCGCGCAACCGCAACGGCCTGCGCCCGGAGCCCGCGGGGCCCCAGCTGCCCACGCCCGCCGCCCAGTCGCGCGGCGTCCGGTCGGTGAGCCTGGCGCTCATGCCCGCCGGGGCGGGCGTCCAGGAGGCGGCCGAGGTCTTCCGGCACGACCTGCTGGCCGTACCGGGAAGCGGGCCGCGGGACCTGCCGCTGCCGCGGCCGGGGACCGGGCCGCAGGTGCGGGGCGCGGTGATGACCTCGCTGCGCCGCCGGGAGGACTGGCTGGAGCTGCGCGTCGTCGCCCACGCCGACACCGAGGCCGTCGTGGAGGGGGCGTTCGGGCAGGCCCGGCGGGCGGACCTGCGCGGCCGTCCCGGCGAGGCGCTGGAGGTGTCCGGCGGCGTGCTGCGCCTGCCGATGCGCGCCTGGGAGATCGCCACGGTCCAGCTTCGATAGGGAGCGGATTATCCCGAACTAGACTGATGCCATGACCGCCATGGCACCCGCCCGGGCCGAACCGGACCTGTCGTTCTACCTCGACCACACCAGCCATGTGCTGCGCACGCGGATGGCGGCGGCGCTCGCGGAGATCGGGCTGACGCCGCGGATGCACTGCGTGCTCGTCCACGCCCTGGAGGAGGAGCGTACCCAGATCCAGCTCGCCGAGATCGGCGACATGGACAAGACCACCATGGTGGTCACGGTCGACGCGCTGGAGAAGGCGGGGCTGGCCGAGCGCCGCCCCTCCAGCACCGACCGGCGGGCCCGGATCGTCGCGGTCACCGAGAAGGGCGCCGAGGTGGCCAGGAAGAGCCAGGCCATCGTCGACGGCGTGCACCGGGCGGCGCTGGACTCCCTGCCGGAGGAGGAGCGGGAGGTCCTGCTCAGGGCGCTCAAGCGGCTGGCGGAAGGGCACCTGGCCACGCCCGTGGAGGCGCCGGTGGGGGCGAGGCGCGCAAGACAATCCCATTAGGGATCGTCTATAACGAAACTATCTGCTACGGTTTCTCCTGTCGCCACCTGACAGGAGAAACCGTCATGTCACGCGCACTCGCCGTGCTTTCCGCGTCCACCTTGATGACCATCCTGGACGGCAGCATCGTCACCGTGGCGATGCCCGCCATCCAGCGGGACCTGGGCTTCGCGCCCGCCGAGCTGAGCTGGACCGTCAACGCCTACCTGATCCCCTTCGGCGGCCTGCTCCTGCTGTCCGGGCGGCTGGGGGACCTGGTCGGCCGCAAGGTCATGTTCCTGGCCGGCAACGCCGTCTTCACCGCCGCCTCGCTGCTCGCGGGGCTGGCCACCGGGCCGGGCATGCTGGTCGCCGCACGCTTCCTGCAGGGCGTGGGGAGCGCCATGTCCTCGGCGGTGGTGCTGGGCATCCTCGTGACGCTGTTCACCGAGCCGCGCGAGCGGGCCAGGGCCATCGGCGTGTTCAGCTTCACCGGCGCGGTCGGCGCCTCGATCGGCCAGGTGCTCGGCGGCGTGCTCACCGACCTGCTGACCTGGCACTGGATCTTCTTCATCAACGTGCCGATCGGCCTGGCCACGCTCGCGCTGGCGATGGGGTCGGTCCCCGCCGACCGCGGCATCGGCCTGCGCGCCGGCGCCGACGTGCTCGGCGCGGCGCTGGTCACCGCCGGGCTGATGCTCGGCATCTACACGGTCGTCAAGATCGAGGAGTACGGCTGGCTCGCCGGCCACACGCTGGGCCTGGGCGCGGTCTCGCTCGCCCTGCTCGCCGCGTTCTTCGTCCGGCAGGCCAGGGCCGCGACCCCGCTCATGCCGCTGCGGATCCTGCGCTCGCGCACCGTCTCGGGCGCCAACCTCGTCCAGATGCTCACGCTGTCGGCCATGTTCGCCTTCCAGATCCTCGTCGCCCTGTTCATGCAGAAGGTCCTCGGCTACGGCGCCCTGGACACGGGCCTGGCCATGCTGCCCGCCGCGGTGGCCATCGGGGGGATCTCGCTGACCGTCTCCTCCCGGCTCATCACCCGGTTCGGGGCCCGCGCCGTGCTGCTGGCCGGGCTGGCGCTGCTGCTGGCCGCCATGGGCTGGCTCACGCGGGTGCCGGTGGACGCCTCCTACGTCACCGACCTGCTGCCCGTGATGGTGCTGATCGCCGGCGGCGGGCTGGTGCTGCCCGCGCTGACCACGCTCGGCATGTCGGGCGCCGGGGCCGACGACGCGGGGCTGGCCTCCGGGCTGTTCAACACCACCCAGCAGATCGGCATGGCGCTGGGCGTGGCGGTGCTGTCCACCCTGGCCGCCTCCCGCACCGGCGAGCTGCTGGCCGGGGGCGCGAGCCAGGCGGCGGCGCTGACCGGCGGCTACCGGCTGGCGTTCGCCGTGGCGGCGGGCCTGCTCGCGACAGCCTTCGTGGTGGCGCTCGTGGTGTTGCGCCGGCCCGAGCGCCAGGCCGCCCCCGCCGAGACCGTCACGGTCGCCTAATCCTGCATGCCGAGCTGCCCGGCCGCGCGGATGGCCAGCCACACCTCCGCGAACGCCGCGGTGGACGACAGGTCGCGGCCGGTCAGCTCGGCGAAGCGGCGCAGCCGGTAGGCCAGCGTGTTGGGATGGATGTGCAGGGCCGCCGCGGCCTCCTCGGTGCGGCGGTCCCTTTCCATCCACGTGCGCACCGAGGCGAGCAGCCGCGAGCCGTGGCGGGCGTCGTAGGCCAGCGCCTCGCCGAGCACGTGCTCGACGAGGGCGGTCAGCGTCCACGGGTCGTCGGGCAGCCAGCGGCCCGTGGTGTCCTCGCCGTAGTGGACCAGCGACCGGCCCGACTCCCGGGCCCGGGCGGCGGCCCACACCGCCTCCCGCTGCGCCACCCGCATCGACTCGCCCGGCGGGAAGGGCCTGCTCGCCCCCGCCGACACGCCCGGGAGGGCGGCGACGGCCGTACCGAGGGAAGGCGGGCCGAGCAGGTAATGGCCGTCGCCGCGGCGCAGCATGAGGTGCGGCAGCCCGTCCACCGAGCGGCGCAGGGCGTCGTCGTCGGCGTCCCGCACCACGAGCAGGACGGCCTCGCCGTCGACGGGCAGGCCCATGCGGGCCAGGCGGCGGCGGGCGGTGGCCGGGTCCAGCACGTCCTGCAGCAGCTCCGACAGCGTCTCGGCGCCCTCGCGGCGCAGCGTCTCGCGCTCGTGCCTGGCCATGGCGACCTGCAGCGCGGCCACCGTCGCGATGTGCTGCACCACGGCCAGCCCAGCGGGCCGGGCGCCCTCGCGCTCGAAGGCCACCAGGAACCCGGCGGGCCCGCCCGGCGCGGGCACGGGCAGCACGAACCCGCCCGGGATGGTCGGCGGCGCGTCCGCCTCGCCGGGCAGCGCCGACAGGTCGGGCACGGGCACCCCGTCCAGCAGCGGCCGGCCCTGCGGGGTGCAGGCGTAGACGTCGTAGCCCGACAGCCGCTCCAGGCGGCGAAACAGCGTCGCGGTGTCCAGGTCCTCGGCGGCCAGCCAGCGCAGCGCCCCGAACACCTGCAGCTGGGCGCCCAGCCGCTGCCTGGCGTCCTCCTGCACGGCGGCCGCCACCTCCTGGGCGATGGCGATGAACGGCACCGCCAGCGGCACCTCCAGCAGCGGCATGCCGCGCTCCTCGGCGGCGGCGAAGAACTCCCGGTGCAGCGGCGGCACGTGGAGCTGGGCGGACAGGGCCAGCGCCGAGACGCCCGCGTCGTCGAGCCGTTCGAGGTAGGCGCGCTGCCCGGCCGCCGTCCGCGGGATCGCGATCCCGGTCGTCATGATCACCTCGGCGCCGAGCAGCCACGGCGTCGGATCCTCCAGCTCGCTGACGTGCGCCCAGGACACCGACCGCGCCAGCCCGGCCTCCCCGCCCAGCACGCGCAGCTGGAGCGCGGGGGAGCGGACCAGGTCCTCGACCGTGATTCTTGTGGTCACCCACAAAGGCTACGCGGCCTTTTAATTTCGTCCACAATTGTGTGGATCTGTGGGCCTTTGCACACTCGTCGTCATGACGCAACGCCGAGGACCCGTCGACTCCGCCAAGGTGCCGCGCTTCGCCGGACCGGCCACCTTCGCCCGGCTGCCCCGCCTGGACGAGGTGGGCGCGGCCGACGTCGCCGTGGTCGGCGTCCCGTTCGACAGCGGCGTCTCCTACCGGCCCGGCGCCCGGTTCGGGCCTGCGGCGGTGCGTGAGGCGTCGCGGCTGCTGCGGCCGTACCACCCGGGTCTGGATATTTCGCCTTTTGAGAGCGTGCAGGTGGCGGACGCCGGCGACATCGCCTGCAACCCCTTCCACATCGAGGAGGCCGTCGAGACCATCGAGGCGGCGGCGGGCGGCATCGACGCCCGGCTCGTGACCATCGGCGGCGACCACACCATCGCCCTGCCGCTGCTGCGCGCGGTCTCCCGCCGCCACGGCCCCGTCGCGCTACTGCATTTCGACGCCCACCTCGACACCTGGGACACCTACTTCGGCGCCGCCTACACCCACGGCACGCCGTTCCGCCGGGCCGTGGAGGAGGGCCTGCTCGACACCGAGGCGCTCAGCCACGTCGGCATCCGCGGCCCCCTGTACGGCAAGCGCGATCTAGAGGAGGACCGCCGCCTCGGCTTCGGCGTCCTCACCTCGCGCGACGTCATGCGCATGGGGGTGGACGAGGTCGTCGACGCCCTCCGGCAGCGCATCGGCGACCGCCCGCTGTACGTCTCCGTCGACATCGACGTCCTCGACCCCGCGCATGCCCCCGGCACCGGCACCCCCGAGGCGGGCGGCCTGACCAGCAGGGAACTGCTGGAGATCCTGCGCGGCCTGGCCGGATGCCGCATCGTCGGAGCGGACGTCGTCGAGGTGGCGCCCGCCTACGACCACGCCGAGATCACCTCGATCGCGGCCTCCCACGTCGCCTACGACCTGGTCAGCCTGCTCGCCCTGGAGGCGCGATGAGCATCACCGAAATCGAGACCTACGGCGTCGAGCGCATCCCCGACGCCGACCGCACGGCCACGCCGTTCGACCTGTTCAGGGTGGCCTTCGGCGGCGCGAACACCTTCGCCACCTGCGTGCTCGGCGCCTTCCCGATCCTGTTCGGCCTGTCGTTCTGGCACGGCGTGGCCGCCACGCTGCTCGGCCTGACGGTCGGCGCGCTGATCCTCGCCCCGATGGCGCTGTTCGGGCCGCTCAACGGCACCAACAACGCCGTGTCCTCCTCGGCGCACCTGGGCGTCCACGGCCGGATCGTCGGCTCCTTCCTGTCGCTGCTGACCGCCGTCGCCTTCTTCTCGATCTCGGTGTGGTCCTCGGGCGACGCGCTGGTCGGCGGCGCCCACCGGCTGGTCGGCCTGCCGGAGTCCGGCTGGGTGTACGGCGTGGCCTACGCCGTGTTCGCGCTGCTCGTCCTCGTGGTGTGCGTGTACGGCTTCCGCTTCATGCTCTTCGTCAACAAGATCGCCGTCGCGGCGGCGTCGCTGCTGTTCGTCCTGGGACTGTTCGCCTTCGCGGGCGACTTCGACCCGGGCTACGCGGGCACGCTGGGCGCCGGCGACCCGCTGTTCTGGCCGTCCTTCATCGGCGCCGCGCTCATCGTGCTGTCCAACCCGGTGTCCTTCGGCGCGTTCCTGGGCGACTGGTCCCGCTACATCCCCGCCCACACGCCCCGGCGCAGGGTCATGGCCGCGGCGTTCCTGTCGCAGATCGCCACCGTCCTGCCGTTCACCTTCGGCCTGGCCACCGCCTCGATCATCGCCGCCAAGGCCCCGCAGTACGTCGACCCGGCCGCCCCCAACTACGTCGGCGGCCTGCTGGCGGTCTCGCCCGGCTGGTACTTCGTGCCCGTGTGCCTGATCGCGCTCATCGGCGGCATGTCCACCGGCACGACCTCGCTGTACGGCACCGGCCTGGACTTCTCCAGCGTCTTCCCGCGCTTCTCCCGCGTCCAGGCGACGCTGTTCATCGGCACGCTGTCGATCGTGTTCATCTTCGCCGGCCGCTTTGCCGCCAACCTCACCCAGAGCATCTCGACGTTCGCCACGCTGATCATCACCTGCACCGCGCCGTGGATGGTCATCATGGCGCTCGGCTACCTCACCCGCCGCGGCTGGTACGACGCCGACGCCCTGCAGGTCTTCAACCGCCGCCAGCGCGGCGGGCGCTACTGGTTCACCCACGGCTGGAACTGGCGCGGCATGACCGCCTGGCTCGCCTCCGCGGCCCTGGCGCTGGCCTTCGTCAACCTGCCCGGCCAGTTCGTCGGCCCGCTCGGGGAACTCGCCGGCGGCGTGGACGTCTCCCTGCCGCTGGGCCTGGCCGCCGCCGCGCTGCTGTACCTGGCGCTGCTGTCGCTGTTCCCCGAGCCGCGCGAGGTGTACGGCCCCGCCGGCCCGCGCCTGGTGCGCGCCGCCGACGTCCCGGTCCCGCCTATCGTCCCGGCCACGGCCGAGGTGTGATGCTGGACGCATGGAACTGATCGACCTGTCGGTGCCCATCGAGAGCGGGATGCCGGTCTACCCCGGCGACCCCGAGGTCCTGACCGCCCCCGCTCTCACCGTGGCCTCCGACGGCGTCAACGTGCTGGCCGTCCACCTCGGGTCCCAGTCGGGCACCCACGTGGACGCGCCGTACCACATCGACGACTCCCTGCCCAGGCTCGACGACCTCCCCCTGGACCGCTTCACCGGCCCCGCCGTGGCCGTCGACGCCCGCGGCCGCCCGCCCCGCTCGCCGCTGGAGGCCGCCCTGTTCGCCGAGGTTCCGGAGGACGTCATCGTGCTGGTCGCCACCGGCTGGTCGGCGCGGTGGGGCACCTACGGCTACGCCGAGCACCCGTTCCTGTCGGAGGAGGCGGCCCGCGTGCTGGTCTCGCGCCGGGTCAGGGCCGTGGGCATCGACGCGCTCAGCGTCGACCCGACCCCCGCGCACGACTTCCCCGCCCACCGGGTGCTGTGCGGCGCACACGTCGTCATCGCCGAGAATCTCGCCAACCTGACGCCGGTCCTGACCGCTCAGGCCGCCGGACGGTCCCTGGAGGCCTGGCTGCTGCCCATCCGCCTCGCGGGCGCGGACGGCGCCCCGGTCCGCGCCGTGTGCCGCGTGGCATGAGGCGTGCATGCAATAATGCATGTATGGTGGCGCTCCAGATCAGAGACGTGCCCGACGAGCTGCGAGATCGGCTGGCCGAGCTGGCCAGGCAGCGCGGGCAGTCGCTCCAGGCGTATTTGTTCGACGTCATCAGCGACGAGGCGCGACGCCAGGACAACCTGGCCGTGATCGACCGTTTCTCCCGCGGCCGATACGGCACGCGCCTGGAGAAGCCGGATGTTCTCGACGCCCTGCGGGTCGGCAGGCGCGAGCGTGACGTCGCACTCGGCGTTCCCGAGAGCGATCAGTGATCGTCGTCGACGCCTCGGTGATGGCGTTCGCCCTGCTCGACGAGGGCGCCATCGGCGACGGCTGCCGTGGGGCGCTGCGTGCCGACTCCAGATGGATCATGCCGGAGCACTGGCTCGTCGAGGTGCTGTCGGTCATCCGGGGGCACCTTCTCGGCGGCAAGATCGCGCCCGGCCACGCCGAAGCGGCCGTGCAGGCCGCGGGGGAGCTGGATCCGATCACGCCCAGGACGCGGATGCTGGCCGCGCGGATGTGGGAGCTTCGCGGCAATATGACCGCGTACGACGCCGCTTATGTGGCCGCGGCCGAGCTCTATGAATGCTCCCTCGTCACCGCCGACGCCCGGTTGGCGCGGGCGCCCGGCGTCCGCTGCCCGGTCGTCGTGATCGGCTAGCGGCTTCGCCGTACCGGGTAAAAGGGATCTACCGGGTGCCCCAGGAGTAGGTCTGCTTGCGCAGCTTGAGGTAGACGAAGGATTCGGTCGCCCGGACCGCCGGGATGGCCCGGATCTTGCTGAGGATCTCCAGCAGGTGCGGATCGCCCTCGCAGACGACCTCCACGATGACGTCGAAGGAACCGGCCGTGAGCACGACGTAGTCGATCTCGGGAATGGCCGCGAGCTCGTCGGCCACCGCCTCCAGGTCGCCCTCGCAGTTGATGCCGATCATCGCCTGGCGGGGGAAGCCCAGCGTCAGCGGGTCCGTGACCGCCACGATCTGCATGACCCCGGCCTCCTGGAGCCGCTGGACCCGCTGGCGGACCGCCGCCTCCGACAGCCCGACGGCCTTGCCGATGGCCGCGTACGGCATGCGCCCGTCCTGCTGGAGCTGCTCGATGATCTGCTTGGACAGGGCGTCCAGCACGACCGGGCCCGGGACGGCGTCGTTCGCGCGGCGTGCCTTGGGCGGGGTCGTCATTCGCACTCCTCGGGGTATGTCGTTGGTGCGACATGTTGTCAGTTCTGGGCCCAGTGTCAAGCGAATTCGTAGCATTTTGGTATCGTCGCAACGAAATCCCTTGTCCTGATGCTTCCCCTCTGTCAGAGTCGCGACAACTCAGCCCCATCGCCAGGAGGTCAGACATGACCGAGCTTGTCGAGGTCATCAATAGACACAGCACCATGGTCATGCGGCCGACGGAGGAGGCCGTATGACCACCAGCCGTCTGCAGAACTTCATCAACGGTGAGTTCGTGGACGCCAAGAGCGGCCGGTACTCCGATGTCATCGACCCGTGCACCGGTGAGGCCTATCTCCAGGCGCCCGTCTCCGGCCAGGAGGACGTCGACGCCGCCTACGCGGCGGCGGCCGCCGCGTTCGAGTCGTGGGGCGCGACCACTCCCGGCGAGCGCGCGAACCTGCTGCTGAAGATCGCCGACGCGATCGAGGCGCGGGCCGACGAGATCAACGAGGCCGAGTGCCGCAACACCGGCAAGCCACGCGCCCGCATGGCCGAGGACGAGACCCCGGTGGCGGCCGACCACTTCCGGTTCTTCGCCGGCGCCGCCCGCACGCTCGAAGGCCCCACGGCCGGCGAGTTCCTCGCCGAGCACACCAGCGTCATCCGCCACGAGCCCGTCGGCGTGATCGGCCAGGTCACCCCCTGGAACTACCCGATGATGATGGCCGTGTGGAAGATCGCCCCCGCGCTCGCCGCGGGCAACACGGTCGTCCTCAAGCCCTCCGACACCACCCCGGTCTCCACGCTCAAGCTCGCCGAGATCTGCGGCGAGATCCTGCCGCCCGGCGTCTTCAACGTCGTCACCGGCGACCGCGAGACCGGCGCCCTGGTCGTCGGCCACCCCAAGGCCGCGATGGTCGCCATCACCGGCTCGGTGGGCGCGGGCATGGCCGTGGCCAAGACCGCCGCCGACGACGTCAAGCGCGTCCACCTCGAGCTCGGCGGCAAGGCCCCGGTCGTGGTCTTCGACGACGTCAAGGACATCGCCAAGACCGCCCAGTCCATCGCCACCGCCGGCTACTACAACGCCGGCCAGGACTGCACCGCCGCCTGCCGCGTGCTGGTCCACGAGAGCATCCACGACGAGTTCGTCGCGGCGCTCACCGAGGCCGCCGCCGCCACGGTCTGCGGCGACCTGGACGACGCCGACGCCCTGTTCGGCCCGCTCAACAACGCCAACCAGCTCGAGCGCGTCCAGGGCTTCTTCGAGCGGCTGCCCGGCCACGCCAAGGTGCTCACCGGCGGCCACCGCATCGGCGAGAAGGGCTACTTCTTCGCCCCGACCGTCGTCGACGGGCTCAAGCAGGACGACGAGATGATCCAGACCGAGGTGTTCGGCCCGGTCATCACCGTCCAGACCTTCACCGACGAGGCCGACGCGCTGGCCAAGGCCAACGACGTCAAGTACGGCCTGTCCGGCTCGGTGTGGACCTCCGACCACGGCCGCGCGATGCGGATGTCCAACAAGCTGGACTTCGGCGTCGTCTGGGTCAACACCCACATCCCGTTCGTGAGCGAGATGCCGCACGGCGGCTTCAAGCACTCCGGCTACGGCAAGGACCTGTCGGTGTTCGGCCTGCACGACTACACCCGTGTCAAGCACGTCATGCACTACATCGGAGACTAGGACGGTGCACGCGATCCAGCTTGACGGCGTCGTCAAGGAATACACGTCACACGGCGAGGTCGTCCAGGCTGTGAAGGGCGTCACCCTGGACATCGCCGAGGGGGAGTTCTTCTCCCTCCTCGGCCCCTCCGGCTGCGGCAAGACCACGACCATGCGCATGATCGCCGGGTTCGAGGAGCCCTCGAAGGGCACCATCCGGCTGCACGGCCAGGACGTCACCAACGTCCCGCCGAACAAGCGCGACGTGAACATGGTCTTCCAGTCCTACGCGCTGTTCCCGCACATGAACGTCTGGGACAACGTGGCGTTCGGGCTGAAGCAGAAGAAGGTCCCCGCCGAGGAGATCAAGCGCCGCGTCGGCGAGATGCTCGAGATCGTCGACCTGGTCGGCCGGGAGAAGCGGCGGCCCAGGGAGATGTCCGGCGGGCAGCAGCAGCGCGTCGCGCTGGCCCGCGCGCTGGTCAACCACCCGCGCGCGCTGCTGCTGGACGAGCCGCTGGGCGCCCTCGACCTCAAGCTCCGCCAGGCCATGCAGCTGGAGCTCAAGCGGATCCAGCGCGAGGTCGGCATCACCTTCGTCTACGTCACGCACGACCAGAGCGAGGCGCTCACCATGAGCGACCGTATCGCCGTCATGAAGGACGGCCTGGTCGAGCAGCTGGGCGACCCGCGCACGATCTACGAGGAGCCCGCGACGGCCTTCGTGGCCGGCTTCATCGGCACCTCCAACCTGCTGACCGGCACCGCCAACGGCGGCGTGCTCAAGGTCGGCGGCGGCAGGGTGCTGGTGCCCGGCAAGGAAGGCGAGGTGACGGTCACCGTACGGCCGGAGAAGATCACCATCTGCACGGAGGAGCCGCAGGGCGAGCTGAGCATCGTCTCGGGCACCGTCACCGAGGTGGTGTATCTGGGGACCTACAACAGTTATGCCGTCCGCCTCGCTGACGGGGTCGAGGTGACGGTGTTCCAGCAGAACGCGGTCGACGCCACGGCGACGGCGGAGCGGGGCGACTCCGTGTGGCTGTCGTGGCAGCCGCAGCACTCATATGCGATTGGAAAGTAATGGATCCGCTGTTGCTGCGAGGCATGACCCAGCCCCGCACCCGTCGTGACGTGTTCCGCCTCGCCGGCCTGTCGGCCGCGGGGCTCGCGCTGGCCGCGTGCGGCGTGCAGGGCCAGAAGCAGGCCCCGCCCAAGCCCGACGCCGTCAAGGACTTCTGGTCCAAGCAGAAGAAGAACGGCAAGGTCGTCTTCGCCAACTGGCCCGAGTACATGCCGCCGGACCAGGCCCCGCTGAAGAAGTTCCAGCAGGCCACCGGGATCTCCTACGAGTACAAGGAGGTCATCCAGGAGAACGCCGAGTTCTTCGGCAAGTCCGAGCCGGTCCTGCGGGCCGGGCAGTCGCTGGGCTACGACATCGTCGTCATGACCAACGGCGTCCAGCTGCAGAAGATGATCCAGCTCGGCTACGTCGTGCCCCTGGACCACTCCCAGCTGCCCAACTTCGCCGCCAACGCCGGCGAGAAGTACAAGCAGCGCTCCTACGACCCGGGCAACCAGTACACCGTCCCGTACACCTCGGGCATCACCGGCATCGCCTACAACACCGACCACGTCAAAGAGGACATCACCAGCATCAAGGCGCTGTTCGACCCGAAGTACAAGGGCCGGATCGGCATGATGAGCGACGCCCAGGAGATCGGCAACTTCGGCATGTTCGCCCTGGGCATCGACCCGGAGAAGTCCACCCAGGCCGACTGGGAGAAGGCCGGCGAGCTGCTGAAGAAGCAGCGCGACGACGGCCTGGTGCGCAAGTACTACGACCAGAGCTACATCGACGCCGTCTCCAAGGGCGACGTCTGGGTCACCATGGCGTGGTCGGGCGACGTCTTCCAGCGCCAGCTGGCCGGTGAGCCGGTCAAGTTCGTGGTGCCCGAGGAGGGCGGCACGATCTGGACCGACAACATGCTGATCCCCAAGGGCGCGGCCAACCCGGTCGACGCGCTCATGCTCATGGACTACCTCTACCAACCGGCCGTCGCCGCCGAGCTGGAGGAGTACATCCAGTTCATCTCGCCGGTGCCCGCGGTGAAGGACATCCTGCAGCAGAAGGCCGCCACGCTGAAGGGCGAGGACAAGGAGACGCTGGAGACGATGGTCGGCAGTCCGCTGATCTTCCCCTCCGAGGCCGACTACGCCAAGCTGCGCTCCTACCGCACGCTCACCACGGCCGAAGAGCAGATCTTCAACCGCGTCTTCCAGTCGATCACCCAGGCCTAGGACATGCGACGCCGCCTGACCCCCTACCTGCTCGCGCTCCCCAGCTGGCTGTGGCTGGCCGCCTTCCTAGTGGTGCCGCTCGCCGCCATGGCGTCGGTCTCCACCCAGACGGGCAACGTCGTCGACGGCTTCGCCCAGACGTTCAGCTTCGGCAACTACGCCGACGCGCTCGGCCGCTACAGCACCCAGCTCGTCAGGTCGCTGCTGTACGGCGGAGCCGCCACGCTGGCCATGCTGGCGATCGGCTACCCGGTCGCATACTGGATCGCGTTCCGGGGCGGCAGCCGCAAGTCGATGTACCTGTTCCTGCTGCTCCTGCCCTTCTTCGTGTCGTTCGTGCTGCGGACGATCGCGTGGGGCTTCCTGCTGGCCGACGACGGCATCCTGTTCGGCACGCTGAAGGGCTGGGGGCTGCTGTCGCCCGACTTCCACGTCCTGGCCACGTCGTTCGCGGTCATCGCGGGGCTGACCTACAACTGGCTGCCCTTCATGATCCTGCCGATCTACGTGGGCCTGGAGCGGGTCGACCCGCGCGTCATCGAGGCAGCCTACGACCTGTACGCCACGCGGTTCACGGTGTTCCGCCGCGTGGTGCTGCCGCTGTCGCTGCCGGGCGTCTTCGCGGGCGTGCTGATGACGTTCGTGCCCGCCGTGGCCGACCCCATCAACGCACAGATCCTCGGCGGCACGAACAACACCATGATCGGCAACATCATCCAGGTCGAATACCTCACCAACAACAACTACCCGACGGCCTCCGCGCTGTCGTTCACGCTGATGGCCGTGCTGCTCGTGGGCATCTTCGCCTACGCCCGCGCGCTCGGCACCGAGAACGTGCTGGAGGCGGCGGCGCGATGAGTTCCGGTCGTCTGCTGAAGGCCTACACCTGGCTGGTCATCATCTGGCTGTCCTCGCCGATCGCCGTGATGATCCTGTTCGGCTTCAACGACAAGAAGAGCAAGTCCAACACCTCCTGGCAGGGCTTCACCCTCAAGTGGTACCACCAGCTCTTCGAGATCGACGGGCTGACCAGCGCGCTGGTCACCTCGCTGCTGATCGCCGTCGTCTCCACCGCCGTCACGGTCGTGCTGGGCACCCTGCTCGGCCTGGCCCTCGGCCGCCACCGCTTCCGCGGCCAGGGCGTGACCAACTTCCTGGTCTTCGCCGCCATCTCCACGCCCGAGCTGGTCATGGGCGCCTCGCTGCTGTCGCTGTTCGTCTCGGCTAACCTGCCGCGCGACGCCCTCACCATCACGATCGCGCACGTGCTGTTCTCGCTGTCGTTCGTGACGGTGACCGTACGGGCCCGGGTCCTGACCCTCGACCCGGCGCTGGAGGAGGCCGCCAAGGACCTGGGCGCCACGCCGTGGGCCACCTTCCGGCAGGTCACGCTGCCGGCGATCATGCCGGGCGTGGCGGCGGGCGCCATGCTGGCCTTCGCGCTGAGCGTCGACGACTACGTGGTGACCAGCTTCGTCAACGGCTCGACGATGACCTTCCCGCTGTGGATCGTCGCGTCGGTCAAGACCGGCATCCCGCCGCAGGTCAACGTCATGGGTACGCTCATCTTCGGCATCGGCGTCGTCATCGCGGTGGCGAACTCCATCGCGGCCCGGCGCCGGGCCTAGTCCTGTCGGACTCTGCCAAGAACACTCTGCCAAGAACAGGGAGGCGAGATCGGATCTCGGCGGGGGGAACCCGCGCCTGCTCAACTGACTGATCGGGCAATCAGCGAATTGACTCTTCCTCAAGGGATGTGAGATTTGTGGATCCGCGCAAGGCACTGGCTGACGCGGAGCGCAAGCCGTACTGGCTGGATGAGGATCCGGCCGAACCCGAGCCCCTGCCCCGCCTGTTCGGGCCAACCTCCGCCGACCTCGCGGTCATCGGCGGCGGCTTCTCGGGACTGTGGACCGCGCTGCTGGCCAAGGAACGCGACCCCTCGCGCGATGTGATCCTCCTGGAGGCCAGGACCGTCGGCTGGGCCGCCTCCGGGCGCAACGGCGGCTTCTGCCACGCCAGCCTCACCCACGGCCTGGAGAACGGCCTGCAGCGCTGGCCGCAGGAGATCGCCACCCTCTACCGCATGGGGGTGCGGAACCTCGACGAGATCGAGGACACCATCCGCCGCTACGGCATCGACTGCTCCTGGGAGCGGACCGGCGAGATGAACGTCGCCACCGAGCCCTGGCAGCTCGACGGCATGGAGGAGGCCTACACCATCGGCCGCGAGCTCGGCATGGACATCTCGCTGCTGGACGCCGAGCAGGCGCGTGCCGAGGTCAACTCGCCCACCTACCTGGGCGGGCTGTGGGAGCGCGGCGACTGCGCCATGCTCGACCCGGCCCGCCTGGCCTGGGGGCTCAGGCAGGCCTGCCTCTCCCTCGGAGTTCGCATCCACGAGCACTCCGCGGTGCAGTCCATCGACCGCGACGGCCCCTCGCTGCTGCTGACCACGCAGTACGGCAAGGTCCGCGCCGCCCGGGTCGCGCTCGGCACCGGCGTCTTCTCGCCGCTGCTGCGACGGCTCAAGTACTACGTGGTGCCGGTCTACGACTACGCGCTCATGACCGAGCCGCTGACGCCCGAGCAGCGGGAGTCGATCGGCTGGAAGAACCGCCAGGGCATGGGCGACAACGCCTACCAGTTCCACTACTACCGGATCACCGACGACAACAGCATCCTGTGGGGCGGCTACGACGCCGTCTACTACACGGGCGGCAAGGTCAAGCCCGCCTACGACCAGCGGGACGAGACCTTCGTCAAGCTGGCCGAGCACTTCTACCAGACCTTCCCCCAGCTGGAGGACGTCCGCTTCTCCCACCGGTGGGGCGGCGTGATCGACACGTGCAGCCGGTTCTCCGCCTTCTACGGCACGGCGTACGGCTCGCGCCTCGCCTACGCCGTCGGGTACACCGGCCTGGGCGTGGCGGCCACGCGCTTCGGGGCGAACGTCATGCTCGACCTGCTGGACGGCCGGGAGACCGAGCGCACCCGCCTGCAGATGGTCAGGGAGAAGCCCATCCCGTTCCCGCCCGAGCCCTTCCGCTCGGCGGCCATCCAGCTCACCCGCTGGTCCATCAAGCAGGCGGACCGGCGTGAGGGCAGGCGCAACCTGTGGCTTCGCACGCTCGACCGGGTGGGGCTGGGCTTCGACTCCTGACGGCTCGGGCTGTGTCGTGTGCGGGGTCCGCCTCCGGCGTACCCCGCACCCTGGCGATGAGTTTCCGCTTCCTCACCGGTCTGCCCGGCATCGCGTGCGACCCCATCACGCCGGCATCGTGCCGCACCACTGCCGCCCGGAAGCCGCGACCTCGGCACCCTGAAGGCGACGCACGGCTTTCGGCGACCGGCGGTTGCCGTACGGAGGCGTGGCCTCGCGACGTGCCGACGAGTTCGCTCAGCTCTCCTGAAGGATCCAGCGCAGCGGCTTTATCCGGCTCAGGGGTGTCCCCAGGCCCACGAACTTGTAGTCGACCGTGGCTATGTCAGTGATCTTCAGCCGTTCTGCCATCGCCAGAACGATGCCGTCGACGTATCCAAGCGGGCCGCTGACGAGCATTTCGCAGAGATGGAGTGCCCTTCTCCTGTCCTCCAGCGTGGGATCGACTATCTCGAAGTCGCCCCCCTGGAGCATTGCGCTCAGAAAGCGGAGTTCCAGCGACGGCCCGTTACGCACTTGGTTCCGGAGGAAACCGCACGTCTCAACGAGAACGGGTTCCGGAATCGTGAGCTGTCCGGTCTCCTCCTGGAGGAGGCGAGCGCAGCGCTCATGGTTGACGTCGCCACGATCGAATACCGCTATCAGTACTCCCGTGTCACAGAGCAGACGCTTCATGCACTCCGCCGGACAGCGTCGATGGCTTCGACGATCTCCCGATCGCGGCGTGCCTCCGCCATGATCTCACGGTATCGCGCAGAAAGATCGTGTTCTCCTGTGCTCACCATCCCGGCCCACGGAAACCGGCGTCGCAGGGCGTCGTAGTCGATCTGTTCGTGGGCTTCCATGAGAACCAATGTAGACGTCTCCCGTGTCGTCAGACGAGAGCGGGCAGGTGGGGGCTCTGGTGACTCTCCACTCACAGACGGCAACTATACGCATTCCCTGCCCCGACATGGACTGAATTCCAGGGGCATCTTGATTCCAGGGCATCTTGCCGGTGCGGGCACCGGCACCGGCGAGCGCCGCCTCCCGGCGCGTGGCGAGGAAGCACCGGGAGGTGCATGCTGGGCGGCATGAGAGTCGAGTTCCCCTGCGAGGGCCTGCGGCTGGTGGGCGACCTGCGCGTGCCCGAGGGCGACGGCCCGCATCCCGCGCTCGTCCTCACCGGCCCGTTCACCGGCGTGCGCGGCCAGGTGACCGGGCGGTACGCCGAGCGCCTGACCGCACGCGGCTACGTCACGCTGGCCTTCGACCACCGCAACTGGGGCGAGTCGGACGGCGAGCCGAGGCGGCACGAGGACCCCCAGGGCAAGCTGCACGACCTGCGCGCGGCCGTGTCGTTCCTGCGCGGCAGGCCCGAGGTCGACCGGGAGCGGATCGGCGCGGTGGGCATCTGCCTCGGCGCCGGGTACGCCCTGAAGTTCGCCGCCTTCGACCCGCGGGTGAAGGTCTTCGCGGGCATCGCCGGGGCCTACAACAACCCGTACGGCATGCGCGCCGGCATGGACTACCAGGCCGCGCTGGCGTCCTTCACCGAGATCCTGGAGCGCCAGGACCAGGGCGGACCGGTCGAGTACCTTCCCGCGGTGGCCGCCGAGGGCGAGGCGGCCATGCCGGGCGAGGAGCCCTTCGCCTACTACGGCACCGACCGCGGCGCCTCGCCGGGCTGGCGCAACGAGGTGACCAGGGCGAGCGTCCTCGAACTGATCACCGTGGACAACATGATGGGCGCGGACTTCCTGTCGCCCAAGCCGGCCCTGATCGTGCACGGCGTGGTGGACCGCTACTGCTCGCCGGAGGGCGCGGAGGAGGCGTTCAAGCGGCTGTCGGAGCCCAAGCGGCTGGTGTGGCTGGATGCCCGGGAGCACGTCGACCTCTACGACGTCGAGCCGTACGTCACCCAGGCCGTCGACGCCACGGCCGAATTCCTCCACGAACATCTCTAAAGGCGGATCGCCGTACATCCATCGATGTAGCCGGACAATCGCCCTGCACGCCGACAAAAGCGCATGATCACGCCTTGAGCATGGAGGCATGAAGCGGATCGAAGCGCTGGACGTCCTGCGCGGCGTGGCCATCCTGGGCACGCTCGGGACCAACATCTGGATCTTCACCGCGCCCGGCGGGCCCGCCGACCTGCTGGGCCTGGGCGGGCAGAGCGGCGCGGTGGAGACCTTCCTGAGGTTCCTGACCAACGGCAAGTTCCTGGGCCTGCTCACGCTGCTGTTCGGCGTGGGGCTGGAGATCCAGTACCGCAGCGCGGTCCGCAAGGGCATGCGCTGGCCGGGCCGGTACCTGTGGCGGGCCGCGCTGCTGCTCGCCGAGGGGGTCCTGCACTACGTCCTGATCTTCGAGTTCGACGTGCTCATGGGCTACGCGGTCACCTCGATGATCGTCGCCTACCTCATCGGCAGGAGCGACCGGGTCGTGCGGGCGTGGATGATCGGAGCGGGGGCCGTCCACGTCGCGCTGGTGGGGCTGCTCACGCTGGCGATGCTGTACGGCGGCGCGCAGCCCCCCGAGCCTGCGGGCAGCACGCTCTTCACCCAGGGCAGCTGGGCCGACCAGGTCGCCTCCCGCCTGCAGAACCCCGGCCTGTACCGCGCCGAGCTGATCTTCATCATCCCGATGGGCATCGTGCTGTTCCTGCTGGGCTCCCGGCTGCTGCGCGCGGGCGTGTTCGAGCCGGAGGGCGAGGCGCTGCGCAGGAGGCTGGCGATCCTGGGCCTGGGCGTGGCGGCGCCGCTCAACCTCCTCACCTCCTACGCCGGGCCCGCCTGGTTCGCGGTGGACCGCTACATCCTGCCGCCGCTGGTCGCGCTGGGCCTGCTGGGACTGATCACCTCGATCGTGCTGCGGATGCGCGGCCCTGCCGGCCCGATCAGGCGCGGCCTCACCGACGTGGGCCGGACCGCGTTGTCGTGCTACGTGTTCCAGAACCTGGTCGCCGGCGCGCTGTGCTACGGCTGGGGCCTGGGGCTGGCGGCCCGGCTGGACTGGCTGCGTCCCTGGTGGGTCCCGCTCCTGTGGGCGCTCATCTGCGTGAGCTTCATGATCCTGGCCTCCCTGTGGCTGCGGCGGTTCTCGCGCGGCCCGGTCGAGCTCGCCTGGCAGTGGGCATATGCCGCGCCCTTCCGCAAGGGTGTGATGAGCCGCACGGGCGGGAATTGACGCCTCATCCCCCGATGAATGGTCTTTCTTCGGGGGTACGGCATGCGGTGGCTCGGCGTCGCGCTGGCAGTGGTGCTGGCGGTGACCGGCTGCGGAGTGCGGCGTGCGACGACAGGTCCCCAGCCCGGCCCGGTCACGGTGCGCGAGACCGAACCACCACCCTGCATCCTGAAATTTCGGGACAAGAAGGCAGAGCGTGCCGCACGCGCCCGCCTCGAACGCGACCTGAGACGCTACCTGGCCCGGCAGCCGGGACGGATCGCCTTCAGCGCCCACGACCTGGCCACCGGCATACGGCTGGGCCACCGCGAGCACCAGCGCGACATGATCACGGCGAGCGGCTCCAAGGTCGACATCCTCGCCGCGCTGCTCCAGCGCCGCCACCGGCTCTCCCCGGCCGAACGCGACCTGGCCGCCCGCATGATCCGCGAGAGCGACAACGGCGCCGCCGACGCCCTGTGGTGGCGGGTCGGCGGAGGCGGCGCCATGGCCCGCTTCTACCGCCTGGTCGGCATGCGCGAGACCGTGCCGGGGCCCTCGCGCTTCTGGGGCGGCACCACCACCAGCCCCGCCGACCGGATCCGCCTGCTGAAGCTGCTGGTCAAGGGCGGGCGGGGCCTGACCGAGCGGGACCGGTCGCTGGTGCTGTCGCTGATGGGCAGGGTGATGCGTGACCAGGCGTGGGGCGTGAGCGCGGCGGCGCGGCCGGGGGAGAAGGTGGCGCTGAAGAACGGCTGGACGCCGCGCCCGTTCAGGGGCAACACCTGGGCGGTCACCAGCTACGGCCGCATCAGCGGCCCGGGCCGCGACCTGCTGCTGGCCGTGCAGACCGACATGCAGCCGGGGGAGGGCAGCGGCATCCGGGCGATCGAGGGCCTGGCCCGCATGATCGGCCGCCGCCTGGGCGACCTGCGCCAGGAGCGCACGGTGCGCTGCCCGGCCAGCCTCTGACCCAGGCGCCGGGCGTCGGCGTCGCCCGGAGTCTGGCGCTTCCTCCTGCCCGCCCTGGTCGCCCGCCTGCCGTACGCGATGCTGCAACTGGGCGTCCTGCTGCTGGTGGAGTGGCCCACCGGCGCGTACGGCCCGGCCGGGACCGAGGCGTTCGGCCCGGGCGCGGCGTTCTGGGTGCCGCCGGTGCTGACGGCGCTGGCCTCGGTGCTGACGCTGGCGCGCCTGCGGTCACTGGCGGGCGGCCAGGACCTCCTCAGGGATCACCTTCGGCACGCCCCGAAGGCCGAGGAACGCGAGCACAGCCACGCACGCTAGCAGGATCGCCGTCACCGTCCCCGTGGCGTGCACGCCTTCGACGAAGGCCAGCCGCGCCGCCTGGACCACCTGCGCGGCCTGGTCGGCGGGAAGCGTCGCGGCGTACTCCAGGGCCCCGGCGATCGACTCGCGCGCCACGGCCGGTCCGGTCATGGTCGCGCTGTAGACGGTGTTGAGCACGGTGCCCAGGACGGCGATGCCCAGGGCGGCGCCGAGCTCGAAGGAGGTCTCGGAGACCGCGGCGGCGGCGCCCGCCCGCTCGCGCGGCGCGGCGGCCAGCACGTTGTCGTTGTTGACGGTGAAGGTCAGCCCGATCCCGATGCCGCCGACCAGCATCACCGGCAGCAGCGCCAGGTAGTTCAGCTCGGTGCCGAGCGTGCCGTAGTAGCCGAACGCCCCGGCCGTCAGCAGCAGGCCGAGCGCCACGACGCCGTTCCTGCCCAGGGCGGGGATGAGCTTGGCGGCCAGCACGCCCCCGATGCCGCCGGCCAGCCCGCCGGGCAGCCCGGCCAGGCCCGCCTGCAGCGGCGACCAGCCCAGCACGAGCTGGAAGTACCAGGCGAAGATCAGCGACATGGCCATCATGGAGAAGATGCCGAGCACGTTCGTGCCGATCGAGGCGCTGAAGGCCCGCCGGCGGAACAGCCGCACGTCGATCAGCGGGTCGGCCAGCCGGGTCTGCCGGAGCGTGAAGACCGCCAGCGCGACGACGCCGAGCACGCCGGCCACGAGCACGTCGGCGTGCCCGAGGCCCTTGTCGGCCGCCTCCTTGATGGCGTAGACGAGGGCGACCAGCCCGGTGAACGACAGCGCGACGCTGGCCGGGTCGATGCGGCCGGGGTCGGGGTTCCTCGACTCCGGCAGCACGATGAGCCCGCCGACCAGGACGACCGCCATGACGGGCACGTTGATCAGGAAGACCGAGCCCCACCAGAAGCGGTCGAGCAGCAGGCCGCCGACCACCGGGCCGAGCGCGAAGCCCGCCGCGTTCATCCCGCTCCACAGGCCGACGGCGGCGGTGCGCTCGCCGGGGTCGGTGAAGACGTTGCGGATGATCGACAGGGTCGAGGGCATGATCGTGGCGCCCGCCACGCCCAGGAGCGCACGGGCCGCGATGAGCAGTTCGGGGCTGGGCGCGTAGGCGGTGGCGAGGGAGGCGACGCCGAAGGCCGCCGAGCCGATCAGCAGCAGCTTCTTGCGTCCGATGCGGTCGCCGACGTTGCCCATGGTGATGAGCAGGCCCGCCACGGCGAAGCCGTAGATGTCGCCGATCCACAGGTACTGGGTGGAGGAGGCGCCGAGGTCGGCCACCAGCCGCGGCATGGCCAGGTGCAGCACGGTCAGGTCGACGGTGAGCAGCAGGGTGGCCACGCAGCACAGGGCCAGGACGGCGCCCTTGGGGATCTTCTTCATGCCCGCAGCGTGGCGGGCGCCGCTGACGAACGGCCTACCGCGCGCTGACGGCCGCCAGGGCCTGCGCCGGCGACATGCCGTCCAGCAGCGCGGCCCGCTCCTCGTCGCCGCGCCGCCGGGCCAGCTCGGCCAGCGTCTCGACGGCCTGCCGCGCCAGGTAGCGGTTGGTGCGCGCGCACGCCGCCAGCGCCTCGACCGACAGCCGCTCGGCCGCCGCCGCGTCGCCGCCGGCCAGCTCCAGCCGGGCCCGGGCCAGGAGCGTGCGGTGGCGGAGTTCCACGTGGGCGTACCAGCTGGGCGGGCAGGTGTGCAACGCCTGGTTCAGCAGCGCCCCGGCCCGCTCGAAGTCGCCCTCGGCCGTGGCCACCTCACCCAGGCCGAGGTAGGCGTTGGCGAGGTTCTCCGGCGAGCCCACCCGGCGGGCGAGCTCGGCGGCGCGCAGGTAGCAGTCGCGGGCCTGCCCCAGGTCGCCCAGCCGGACCAGGCAGTCGCCCCGGCGGCACAGGTAGTCGGCCACGTCGGGGGTCGAGCCGAGCTGATGGGACAGCTCCAGCGACTGCTCCACCAGCTTCAGCACGGTGGCGTAGTCGCCCTCCTGGAAGGCCAGGTCGGCCAGCCCCGCCAGCGCGAGCGTGGCGCCCCAGCGGTCGCCGATGGCGTGGAAGCCCTCCAGAGCCCGCTCCAGCTCGGCCCGCGCGAGGTCCGCCTCGCCGAGGTTGACCCGGATGAACCCCTGCCCGGCGTGGCTGAGCGCCCTGACCCACGGCGTCATGTCCAAGGTCAGCAGCGTCCGCGCGGTCTCCGTGTCGAGGTCTTCGGGCGGCCCCAGGAACATCGACAGGATCATGGTCAGGAACTCCAGCCGGTACGGGAAGTTCTTCATCGTCACGCTCGCCCGCAGCCGCGCCAGCCACTCCTCGGCCCGCGGCGGCGTCCCGCCCGACCAGCCGGCGACCAGCACGCAGGTCACGAACTCCTCCCAGCGGCCCTCCGGCGGCTCGCCGACCCGCTCCAACAGCTCGGTCGCCAGCGCGGCGCTGACCCCCCGGTGGCCGCGCAGCCACCAATAGCACGCCAGCGCGGCCGTCAGGCGCAGGCCCAGCTCCGCATCGCCGGAGTCGATCGCCCAGCGCAGCGCGGCGTGCAGGTCGTCGCGCTCCTCGTCCAGCCGCCGCAGCCACTCCAGCTGCTCGGCCCGGCGCAGGTGGGGCTCGGCCGCCTCGGCCAGGGCCAGGCACCACCGCGCGTGCGCCCGCCGTACGTCCTCCACCTCGCCCGCCTCGGCCAGGTGTTCGGCGCAGTAGGCCCGGATGGTCTCCAGCATGCGGTAGCGCCCGTCCACGACCTCCACGAGCGACTTGTCCGCCAGCGACAGCAGCACCTCGGCCGGCAGCCCGCACACGCGCTCGGCCGCCTCGATCGTCGCCCCGCCCACGAACACCGTCAGCCGCCTGGCCATCGCCTGCTCGTCGGCGTCCAGCAGGTCCCAGCTCCACGCCACCACCGCGCGGAGCGCCTGGTGGCGTGGCAACGCCGTACGGCTGCCGCGGCTCAGCAGCCGGAACCGGTCGTCCAGCCGGGCGGCCAGCTCGGCCAGCGACAGCGTGCGCAGCCGGGCGGCGGCCAGCTCGATGGCCAGCGGCAGCCCGTCCAGTGCCCGGCAGACCTGGGTGACCAGCGGCGCGGTCGCGGCGTCCACGGCGAAGCCCGGCACGACCGCGGCCGCCCGGTCGGCGAACAGCCGGACCGCGGGGAAGTCCAGCGGGTCGGGCGCGCCGGGCGGCGGCAGGCGCAGCGGCGCGACCGGGTGGATGGCCTCGCCGGTGATGCCCAGCGCCTCCCGGCTGGTGGCCAGCACGCGCAGCCCCGGGCAGGCGGCCAGCAGCAGGTCGGCCAGCTCCGCGGCGGCGCCGATCACGTGCTCGCAGTTGTCGAGCACGAGCAGCAGCTTGCGCTCGGCCAGCGCGGTGACCAGCCGCTCGGCGGGGTCCAGCGCGGGCGGCTCGGGTCCGCCGGTCCTGGCGCCCAGCGTCGCCTCCCGGATGCCCAGCGCGTCGAGCACGGCCGCCGGGACGCCGTCGTCGTGGAGCACCGGCGCCAGCTCCACGACGCACACGTCGCCGGGGGCGCGCTCGGCCGCCTCGACCGCCAGCCTGGTCTTGCCCGCGCCGCCCGCGCCGATGAGCGTGACGAGCCGGGACCGCTCCAGCAGCGCGCCCACCCTGGCCAGGTCCTCGCCGCGGCCGACGAAGCTGGTGAGCTGGGCGCGCAGGCCGCGCCGCGCCCGGCTCGGCGCGGGTTCGGCGCGCAGCACGTCGAGGTGGGCGCCGGCCAGCTCGGCGCCGGGCTGGACGCCCAGCTCCTCGTCCAGGACGCGGCGGCCCTCCTCGAAGGCGGCCAGCGCCTCGGCCTGCCGGCCGCTGCCGTGCAGGGCCCGCATCAGCTGGGCGCGCAGGCGTTCGCGCAGGGGGTGGCGCTCGACCAGCTCGCGCAGCTCGGAGACCAGGTCACGGTGGCGGCCCAGCTCCAGGTCGGCCTGGACGCGGTCCTCGACGGCCGACAGCCACACCTCCTGCAGCGGCGCGACCAGGGGCTCAGGGGCCTCGGGCGGGCCCTGCCACAGCGCCAGCGCCTCGCGCAGCAGCCCGGCGGCACGCCCGGCGTCGCCCCTCGCCAGGGCTGCGGCGCCTTCGGCGGCCAGGTGGCGGAAGCGGTGCGCGTCGACGTCGAGGGGATCGACGGCCAGGCGGTAGCCGGCCGGGTGGAACTCCACCACCTCGCGCCCGATGAGCCGGCGCAACCTGGAGACCTGGGACTGCAGGGCGTTGGCCGCGTCGTCCGGCGGGCGCTCGCCGTACAGGCCGTCGACGAGCCGCGCGGCGGGGACGATCCGGCCCGCCTCCAGAGCGAGCAGCACGAGCAGCCGGCGCAGCCGCGGACCGCCGACCTGCGCGCCGTCGGCCCGCGCGGCGCCCAGGATCTCTACCCGCATGCCTCGATTATGACGGCAACCTCGACGGCGACACCGGCGGCAGCATCGCGGCGATCTCGCCGTAGGCCGGGATGGGCGGCGGCGGATCCCGCAGGACGGCCAGCGCTCCCCGCAGCGCGGCGCGGTAGAGCAGCGAGCCGGTGCTGACGCGCGCCGCGCCCGCCTCGGCCAGCTGCTCCAGGCTGGGGCCGCCGGGCCGGTAGAGGATGTTGACGGGCTTGGGGGTGCTCGCGACGAGCGCGGCGATCCGGTCCAGGTCGCTCAGCCCGGGGACGAAGATCCCGTCGGCGAGCCCGTAGGCCTCGACCCGTTCCCCGGTGTCGCCCGTGCCGAGCCAGCAGGTGTCGGTCCTGGCGTTGACGAAGACGCCGAGCCCGGCCACCGCCTCCAGGATGGCGCGCTGGTGGCCGATGTCGCGCAGGGTGCCGTCCGGGCGGCCGTCCTCGATGTTGACCCCGGCCACGCCGAGCTCGCGCAGGGTCAGCACCAGCTCGCGCACCTCGGCGGGGTCGTCGCTGAAGCCGCCCTCGACGTCGACGGTCACGTGGACCGGGAGGCGGCAGATGAGCGCGGCCAGGCGGACGGTCTCCTCACGGGTGGCCCCCGCGGCGTCGGGCTTGCCGTGGACGGCCGCCACGCCCAGGCTCGTGGTCCCGATGGCGGTGAAGCCCTGGGCGGCCAGCATGGCGGCCGAGCCGTAGTCCCAGGCGTTGGGCAGCAGGAGCGGGTCGCCGGGGCGGTGCAGGTCGCGGAAGCTCACGCGCGTCGTCCTTCCGGGGCGGGGGCGCATGCCCCCACGCTAGGGCGAGGTTCCCTCGGCGCGCGTCGAAATGTCGGCCCGCCGCAGTGTCGGCCCGTCGAAGCGTCAGCCCGCCGAGGCGTCAGGCGGCCAGCTCCAGCGGCTCCTCGGCGGGCTCGCGTGCGGGCTGGGCCTCGCGCGAGACCGCGGCCAGCGCCAGCACCAGGGCGATCTCCACGGCGACCAGCCCGCGTTCGAGCAGCCCGTAATAGGCGCCGCCGTTGATCAGGGCGGAGGTGAAGCTGGCCGGATGCGCCGCCAGGTAGGCCACCAGCGTCAGGGCCGAGGTGACGCTCAGCGCCCGGACCAGGTTCCAGCGCGGCAGGGCGGGGCGCCGCCGGGCCAGCGTCCATCCCGCCACCGGCAGCGCGGTGAAGAACACGGCCGCCGCCCAGCGGTGGATCTCCCCCGCCAGGGTCTGCGGCCCCGGCGCCGGGTCGGTCGGGAAGACCGCGCTGAGCATGAGCCCGGCCGCCGCCGCCACGAGCAGCACGCGCGCCGCGGCGCTCCTGTTCGGCTCCCGTACGGCCAGGCCGTACGCCACCGCCAGGCAGCCGGCGGCCAGGCTCAGCATGCCTGCGGCCACGGGCAGCACGCCGCCCTCCACCAGGACGTAGTCGCTCAGGAGCGTCTGCATGGGCAGCGCGAGGTGGACGTAGAGGAGGGTGGCCAGCGTGACCACCGGCCCGAGCACCGCCGCAGCCTTGATCAACGCGCCACCTCGTCGTAGATCTGCTCGAAGCGGGCCAGGGACGCCTGGTGGTCGTGGGTGAGGGCCAGCTCGCGGCTCGCCTTGCCCATCCGCGTGCGCGCGTCCTCGTCGGTGAGGATCTCCGTCAGCCGCTTGGCCAGCGTGATCACGTCGCCCGGCTCGTAGAGGAAGCCGTTGTCCTCCACCAGGTGCGGCAGCGCCATGGCGTTGGCGGCCACGACCGGCAGCCCGCTGGCCATCGCCTCCAGCGTGGCGATGCTCTGCAGCTCGGCGATGCCCGGCATGGCGAAGACGTCGGCGGCGGCGAACGCCTGCGGCATCAGCTCGTCGGGCACGAACCCGAGGAAGTCCACCCGGTCGCCGACCCCGATCCGCCCGGCCAGCTTCTCCAGGTGCTCGCGCTGGTTGCCCTTGCCGACCAGCGCCACCTGGGCGTCGGTCACGTTGAGCACGTGCGGCAGCGCCCGCACCAGCTCCTCCAGGCGCTTTTCCTCATCCAGCCGCCCGACGAACAGCACGGTGGGCCGGTCGGCCAGCCCGAACAGCTTGCGCGCCCACGACTTGGGCTCGGTGTGCGGGTGGAAGCGCGCCAGGTCGATGCCGCACGAGACCGCCTCCACCTCGCGGGCGAAGCCCTGGTCGGCCAGCAGCTTGGCGGCCAGCGGGGTGGGGGTGGTGACGTGGTCGGCCCTGGCGAAGATCCGGCCGAAGTCGCGCCACGCCAGCCGCCCGGCCGCGGTCCGCAGCCGGCCCGGGATGTGGGCGAACTGGAAGAGGTTGTCGGGCATGAAGTGGTTGGTGGCCACGACCGGCACGCCCCGCCGGCGGGCGGCGGCGATGGCCGCCCGCCCCACGACGAAGTGGCCCTGCGTGTGCAGCACGTCGGGGTCGATCGCCGCGACCAGCCGGTCCAGCCTGGCCGGTACGGTCACCCGCATCGTGGGGTGCACCACCAGCGGCGCCGAGCGCAGCCGGTGCAGCACCACCCCGTCCACCATCTCCGTGCGGGCCGGGCCGTCCGCCGACTGGCACACGACGTGCACCTCGTTGCCCCGCGCGGCCAGGCCGGTGGCCAGGCGGTGGGTGAAGTAGGCCGCGCCGTTGACGTCGGGCGGGTAGGTGTCGGTCGAGATCAGGATCCGGCGTGGCCGGCGCGGGAGGGGCTGCGGCGCGTGCTCGACGACGTGGAGAGGGATGGCCATCAGCTGGTCCTTTCCAAGGGTGTGGTTCTGGCGAGGGCGACGGTGCCGCCCGCGGCGAGCGCGGCGGCGACGATCGAGGGCAGCCCCGAGGGCAGGGGCTCGCCGAGCAGCAGCGCGCCGAAGGCCACCGCGGTGAGCGGGTCGGCGATCTGCAGCGAGGCGAAGGAGACGCCGAAGTGCCCGACGGCGTAGGCGCGCTGGAGCACCATCAGCGCCAGCAGCGCGGGCAGCGGCAGGGCCAGGGCGTACCACCAGTTCCAGCCGCCGTCGACCAGGACGCGCAGCAGCGTGGCGGTCGCGCCGTACAGGACGCCGGAGCTGGTGGCGAGCAGGGCCGCGCGCCCGGCGGGGGAGACGGCCCGGGCGGCCGCCCACAGCAGCAGCGCCGCGCCGCCCGCGACCGCCAGCAGCGTGGCCGCCCCCTGCGGGCTGAGGTAGGTCGGGCCCGAGTGCTCCGGCACGAGCAGGACGAGCCCGATGAGGCCGATCGCGACGACCGCGGCGGCGCACAGCTCCTGCCGCGTGGGCCTGCGGCCGTGCAGGGCCGCGGCGATGGGCAGCGCGAACAGCAGGCTCGCCACGCCCATCGGCTGCACCACGGTCAGCGGGCCCAGGCCGAGCGCCAGGATGTGCAGCCCGCCGCCGGCCAGGATGGACAGCCCGCCGAGCAGCCAGCGGGGCCTGCGCAGCAGGTCGCGCAGCCGGGCCCGGCCGCTTCCGAGGGCCTCGAACTGCTGGAAGGCGGCGCCGAGCGCGAAGAACAGCGAGCCGGCGAGGGCCACGGCGGCGGCGACCAGTGTCGCCGACCCCGCGATGTCCGGCACCGTCATGCCCGGCACCGTCATGCCCGGCACTGCCATGTCCGGCGCTGTCATGGCGCGCTCCTTTCAAGCTGGATGGTTGCTTCGGTGGGTGTCCGCCGAGCCACCGGGCGGCGACTGCGGGTCGAACAATCAGGAGTCTGGTTCGGCGGCCTGTGCCACCCGCGTGAGCGGCCTGCGAGCGCTCTGTGAACCGCGGCGCTTGCGCACCCAGCGGACCAGCTCCACCACGGCGGTGATCGACACCGCGATGCCGAGGCCGAGCAGCAGGCCCTTGATCGGGTCGCCCTCGACCGCCATGCCGCCGAAGTAGCCGATCAGGCCCGAGTACAGCGCCCACGAGCCGGCGGCGATCGTGTCGAAGAAGGAGAACGACCGCAGGGGGTGGCGCACGGCGCCCATGGTGATCGTGGTGGCGGTCCTGCCGCCGGGGATGTAGCGGGCCACCACCAGCACCAGCCCGCCGCGCTCGGCCAGGGCCTGGCGCGCCCACCGGAAGGCCTTCTTCTCCCGCAGCCGCCCGCCCGACTTGTAGCCGATCGCGTAGGAGATGTGGTCGCCGGCGAAGGCGCCCGCCGCCGCCACCAGCATGACGAGGGCGAGGTTCGTCTCGCCCGAGGCCGCGAACACCCCGGCGGTGATCACCGACGTCTCGGCGGGCACGATGGGGAAGAACCCGTCGAGCATCGCGAGGGCGAACAGCGCCGCATAGAGCCAGGGCGACGACATCACCTGGTGGACGAACTCCAGGATGGCGTTGGACACGGCGAAGCTCCGATCGTGGATCAGGGGAGGGCTCTCCCAGCCTGTCGGCGGGCCGGCGACCGGGACATCGGGGAATCCCCCGTCGCGTCACGGGTGCGTCCCCGAGATCTCTCAGGGCCCGCCGTGGCCGAGGCTAGGATTCGCGCACGTCACGCCACATCTGCCAGGGGTCGGGGTGGGGCCCTGACTTTCGTCGGGGTCATGCTCCGATCCAAGCCGGGAGGGCCGCCCGTGATCAGGAGTGCAGGCATCCGTCTTGGGGTGCAGCCCGCACCACCGCCGGGGGTGGCGTGAGGCGCAATCCCCCGTGAGGGGGAGGCGGTTCCCCGCCGGGCGGGAGGACCGGCGCGGGCCGTCACGCCAAGGTGGAGCCATGGACAAGACAGCGACTGGCAGGATCGTGGCGGGCACCGTGGCCCTGGCCGCGATGCTGCCGTACCTCACCATCAAGATCCTCTGGCTCACCGGCAGCTATGTGGGCGTGCTGCGGCCCGACCTGTTCGAGAGCGCGGAGATGGTGGGGGCCAACGCCGCGACGTTCGGCATGGAGGCGGTCGGCCTGGTGCTGGCGGCGGGCATGATCATGCGATGG
Organism: Thermoactinospora rubra; assembly: GCF_002093975.1. GTDB lineage: Bacteria > Actinomycetota > Actinomycetes > Streptosporangiales > Streptosporangiaceae > Nonomuraea > Nonomuraea rubra_A. The sequence goes on along the minus strand of NZ_MSZZ01000022.1, from coordinate 46,211 downwards.
GGGATGCGGCTGCCCGCCTGGACGGTGCTGCTGCCGCTGTGGGTGGGCACCGGGCTGCTGTCCAGCATCGCGCTCAGCATGCCCCTGGTCCTGCTGGTGTCGGGGCCGTCCGCGTTCACGTCCTCCGACGTGCTCGCGGTCTGGGTCTACCCCGTCGTCTACGGCGGCTTCGTGGTCCAGGGCGTCGCGCTCGCGGTCGCGTTCGCCTTCTACGCGCGGGACAGGTGGCCGTGGGTCTTCGCCGGGCGGTACGGCCCGGCCCGCCACCCGCTGCAGCTGGTGATCGCCCGTGGCGCGCTGCTGATGTGCGTCCTGCTGGGCCTGGCGCGGCTCGCGCTGGCCGTGACGGCGGACGCCACCCTGGGCATGCGCATCCCGCAGGTGGTGGCGGGCCTGCTGACGATCGGCGGGGGAGTGGCTTACCTGGCGCTGGCCGAGGGGCGGCGGGGCGTGCCGTACCTGGTGACGGCCTGGCTGGGGGCGGGCTCGACGTTCGGGTGGGGCCTGTACAGCGTGGTCCTGCTGGCCGTGGGCGGCCCGCTGGGCGGGGGCCGTTCGCCGCTCGACGTGGTGGAGGTCTTCGCCACGCTGACGGGGCTGGTGATGGGCGTCGCTGGAGCGTTCCTGCTGACCTCAGGCGGGCGCGTGGTGCAGGCGGCGCAGCACCCGCTTGAAGCCGAGGATCGAGAAGGCGATCGCCAGACCGCTGATAGCGGCCACCACTGAGGTGCGGATCAGCATGTAGCCGCCGAGCGTCTGGTGGAGCACCAGCCAGATGCTCACCGTCGAGTTGGCCAGCAGCACGAACGCCCACAGCAGCGTGATGCGGGCGAAGAACCGGCGCACCCGCTCATGCTTGAGCACGGCCTGCGGCAGGTGGATGTAGTCGAGGGTGAGCTTTTGCACCAGCGGCCGGTTCAGCCGCACCGAGGCCAGGAACGCCACGGCGATGCACATGGTGCCGAGCTCCGGCTGGATGAGGAAGTACTGCCAGCTGTCCAGGACGAAGGAGATCGCCGCCCGGGCCGTGATCGCCAGCGCCGCCACGAACATCGTCGCCGGCACCCTCGTCCCGCGCACCAGCCTGACCACCACGCACAGGTAGACCCAGCCGATGGTGGCCAGGAGGGCCACCTTGAGGCCGAGCACCGCCATCGCCACGTAGAAGACGGCCATGGGGGCGACGACGCCTTCCAGCAGGCGAGGGGTCGCCTGCCGCAGCAACGAGGTCAGACGGGGGAGGGTGACCGGAGGATGGTTCAAGGCTGCTCCGCTGTGGTGCCGGTTTTCCTGCGACTACCCGGATCGCGCGAGGTCAGGCGACCCGGAAGGGAAGGAGGCGCTCACCTCTGAGGGGCGCACCGGTCGCCTACCGTACCCGACATCCCCCAGTGCGACTGCCTCTTTGTGCACGTTCGGCACCGGTCAGCCCAGGCTTGAGGTGGCCAGCTTCGCGCCGAAGCCCACGAAGAGCGCGCCCACCCCCGAGGTCAGCCCGGCCGCCAGCCTGCGGCGCGAGCGGAACTGCCCGGCCAGGAAGGTGCCGCCGAAGATGAGCGCGGTCAGGTAGAGCACGCTGAAGACCTGGATGATCGCGCCCAGGATGAGGAACGACAGCGCCGGATGGGCGTAGTCCGGGTCCACGAACTGGATGAAGAACGAGACGAAGAACAGGATCGCCTTCGGGTTCAGCAGGCTGATCAGCAGCGCGCTGCGGAACGGCCGCACGCGCGCCCCCTCGTCCGCCGCCGGGGCCTGCGACTCCCGCGCCGGGGAGCGCCACGCCCGCCAGGCGCCCCTGATCATCTGGAGGCCGATCCAGGCCAGGTATCCCGCGCCCGCGTACTTGACGATCGTGAACAGCAGCGCGTTGGACTTCAGCACCGACGCGGCGCCCGCCGCGGCCAGGGCCATCAGGACGGTGTCGCCGACGAACACCCCGGCCGCGGCCCGGTACCCGTGCCGCACGCCGCGCTGGGCGGCCTGCGACAGCACGTAGAGCGAGTTGGGACCCGGAAGCAGGATGATGAGGAACGCGCCGATGACGTAGGTCCAGATATCGGTGATACCGAAGAACATCCCAGCATTTTAGGTGGTGTCCTGAAATGTGTCCCGAGCTGTGTCCCGAAATAGCGCCTGCTCCGCCAGGGGCAGCACCCGGTACGGCACGACCGTCGACAAGGTGATCACCGTGGTGCTCCGCCGTACGCCCTCGATGGTGAGCATCCGGTCGATCACCCGCTGGATGTGCTCGTGGTCCCGGCCGGCGATGCGGCACCACACGTCGCCGGGGCCGGTCACGATGTGCGCCTCCAGCAGCTCGGGGATGGCGGCCAGGCGCGCGGAGATGTCCGCGCGGGAGGCCTGCTCCACCTCCAGCGTGGTGAACGCCTGCACGGGGTGGCCGAGCGCCTTCGGCGACAGGTTCGGGCCGAAGTCGGTGATCACGCCGTCGGAGGTCATCCGGTCCAGCCGGGCCTGGACCGTGCCACGCGCCACGCCCAGCAGCCGGGCGATCTCCAGCAGGCCGGTGCGCGGCCGCTCGTGGACCAGGCGGAGGATCTTGAGGTCGAGGTCGTCGAGTCCGGTATGGCGTGCTGGCATATTGACACCATAGCGCCGATATTTCGGGATATTTGACAGCATAGGGCGATGGGTGTTGTCAGGATCGCCGCCCCCGGGCCACAGTGCGGCCATGAGGCAGCACACCCACCCGTTCGTCCCCTACCGCCCCGAGCGCTACCCCGAGGAGGAGATGATCCGCCGGGGCCGGGCCTTCTACGAGCACATGGACCGGCGGCGCAGCGTCCGCTTCTTCTCCGCCGAGCCCGTGCCGCGCGAGTGCGTCGAGCTGGCCGTCATGGCGGCCAATACCGCGCCCTCGGGAGCCCACCAGCAGCCGTGGAAGTTCGTGATCGTCGGCGACCCGGACACCAAGCGGCGCATCCGGGAGGCCGCCGAGCGTGAGGAGCGGCACAACTACGAGGGCGGGCGGCTGCCGCCCGAATGGCGCGCGGCGCTCGCCCCGCTGGAGACCACCTCCGACAAGGGCTACCTGGAGGTCGTCCCATGGCTCGTGGTGTGCTTCGCGGAGAAGTACGGCGTGCGCCCCGACGGCACCCGCGTCAAGCACTACTACGTCAACGAGAGCGTGGGCATCGCCTGCGGCCTGTTCGTCACCGCCCTGCACACCATGGGCCTGTCGACGCTCACCCACACGCCCAACCCGATGGCCTTCCTCAGCGAGATCTGCGGGCGTCCGGCCAACGAGCGGCCCTACATCCTCTTCCCGGTCGGCTACGCCGCCGAGGACGCCGAGGTGCCCGACCTGGCCCGCAAGCCGCTGGACCAGGTGATCGCCTAGAGCGCCTCCTCCAGCAGGCCCACCACGTGGGAGCCGACGTCGTCCAGCAGCGTGGAGGGCGTGATCGGCGCCGCGGCGACGGCGGAGAACAGCGAGGGCAGGCCCGGGAGCGGGAAGCCGTCGTCGGCCCGGGCCGCCGCGCCGACCTCGTTCTTGTCGAGCGCGGCCCGGCTGCGGTCCCAGGCCTCGAGCACCTCCTCGAGCGAGGGCACGCCGAAGCCGTGGCCCACCGGGGCGGCGTGGCGCAGCCGTACCAGAGGGGTCTCGGCGAAGGCCAGCGCGGTGCGGGCCCGCACGGCGAGCCGGTCGCGCCGCTCCACGGGGATCCAGTCCATGGCCGTGCAGGGATTGCGGCAGGTCGCGACGCAGACCGCCAACGCCCCGGCCACCTGGCTGTGCTGGCGGTCGAAGTAGGCGCGCCAGCCCTCCGGCGGCTCGCCCGCCACGCGCAGGGTGCGGTTGGCGGCCGACTGCTCGGCCTTGGTGTGGTCGCACTCCCGGTCGCCGATCACCCCGAAGCGGCTGCCGGTGGCGCTGAGCCCGGCGGGCCAGCGGGCCGGGTCGCCGGCGTGGCCCAGCTCCGGCTCGAACGCCAGCAGCGGCAGGTATTCGGCGGCGATGTGCACGGCGGCGATCATCGGGCTCAGCTCGCGCCGGTGCCATCGGGTCGCGATCACCTCCAGCAGCAGCCCGTAGGCCGGGCGCAGCGACTCCAGCGCGCCGCGCGGCTGCTCGCGCGGCGTCTGCGGCATGTGGCAGGCCCTGGCACGCCGCCGCAGGCCGGGCGGGACCGCCCTGACGTCGGCCGCGAAGTCCTCCGCGTCGAGCGACAGCAGCCGGTGGCCGAACTCGCACACCTCGGCGATCTGCGGCGTCGGCGCCAGCGCGCCCAGGTCGGCGAAGGCGTGGCGCCGGGCCAGCGCCACCAGGAGGTCCCGAGCCGTCTTCACCCGGACCACTTTAGAACAGGTGTGTCAGCCCCCGGCGAGCTGCGGCACCTCCGTGGGGGACTGGATCCCGCTCTGCGGCACCCCGGTGGGGGAGGGCGGCGGCTCCTCCGACGGCGTCGGCGGGGGCGTCGGCGTGGGCGAGGGTTTCGGCTCGGGCGTCGTCGGCTCGGGGCTGGGCGTGCGGGTCGGGGTGGGCGTCGGCGTGGAGGGCGCCGTGGGCAGCGGCGTGGGCGCCGGAGCCAGGGTGGCCGAGGCCCCCGGGCTGGGCGTGGCGTCGCGGGGCGGCGCCGTGCGCTGCTTGGCGGGCCGCAGTCCCGGCGTGGTCGCGCTGCGGCCGGGCGGCTGCTCCGGCGCCACCGACGGGCGCGGCACCGAGTTGGCCGACATGGGCGGCCACACGCGCAGCGAGGCCACGATCGCCAGCGCCGCCACGATCGCCGCGCCCGCGGCCGTCGCGGCCCGCGCCAGCCGCCTGCCGTGCTCCTGCGGCTGCTGCGGCTGCTGGGCCGTCGGCGCCGGAGGGCCGGCGAGCGCCCGGCGCGCCGCCTCGGCCATCGCGGCGGCCGAGGGCCAGCGCTTGGCCGGGTCCTTGGCCAGGGCGCGGACGACGACCTCGCGGACGGCCGGCGGCACGTCCTCGGGCAGCTCGGGCACCGGAGCGTTGAGGTGCTTGAAGATGATCTGGACCGGGGTGTCCCCGTCGTACGGCAGGCGCCCGGTGAGGCACTCGAAGGCCACCACGCCCAGCGCGTAGATGTCGACGGCGGGGCTGACCTGGTTGGCTCCGGCCTGTTCCGGCGCGCAGTACCCGGCCGAGCAGAGCATCTGCCCGGTCGCGGTGAGCTGCCCGGCGGTGGGCGAGTGGGCGATGCCGAAGTCGGTGAGCACCACGCTGCCGTCCGACCGGATCATGAGGTTGCCCGGCTTGACGTCGCGGTGGACGATGCCGCGCTCGTGCGCGGCCGCCAGCGCCTCGGCCACCTGGGCGACCAGCGTCATCGTGCTCTCGCACCCCAGCGGCCCGCGCTCCAGCAGCCGGTCGAGCGGCTCCCCGTCGACCAGCTCCATGACCAGGAAGCTCACCCCGTCGGAGCCGTAGTCGTAGACGTCGGCCACGCCGGGATGGCGCAGCGTGGCCATCGCCCTGGCCTCGTTGAGGAAGCGCGCCGTCGCGGCCGGGTTGTGGAGCAGGACCTTGACCGCGACGGTGCGCCCGAGCAGGGTGTCCTCGGCCCGCCATACCTCGCCCATGCCGCCGGCACCGAGCCGGTTGGTCAACAGATAGCGACCGTTCAGCAACGCACCGTCCCCGAGCACCCGATGAGGCTAGCACCGGGCGCGGCGGCGACGGGGCACGTTCGGCGAGTTCAGAGGGAGAAGACGGGGGCGAGCCCGGGCCAGTGCGCGGCCTCGCACAGCACCGGCGGCCGGTCCAGGGGCGCCGGGAGCGTGACCGTCCGCCCGCCGGGCAGGGCCGCGCCGGTCCAGACGTCCACCCACTCGCCGTCCGGCAGGTACACCGGCAGCTCGCCCACCCCCGGCTCGGTGACGGGCGCGACCAGCAGGGCGTCGCCCAGCCGGTACTGCAGCGGGTGCTCCCACACCCGAGGGTCCGCCGGGTGGTCGAAGAACAGGCCCCGCATCAGCGGCGGGCCGCCCTCGACGGCCTTGCGCGCCTCCCGCGCCAGGTAGGGCACCAGCCGCTCCCGCAGGTGGACGAGCCGGCGGAAGACCGGGACCACCCGCTCGTCGCCCGTCCGCTCCGCGACGTTCCACGGCGTGCGGTCCCGGCAGGGCTTGCGGTGGTGGTTGAACTCGGAGTGGTACTGCATGATCGGCATGAACGCCGCTGCCCCGGCGGCCCGCAGGTACAGCTCCGCGTCGGGCACCTCGCCGGAGAAGCCGGCCAGGTCCCAGCCCCAGTAGACGATCCCGCAGGCGGAGGCGGTGATCCCGGCCCTGATGGAGGACCGGAACGCCGCCCACGTGGAGTCCTCGTCGCCCGCCCAGAACGCCCCGTGCGGCTGCGACCCGGCGAACCCGGCCCTGCTGAAGGTCACCGGCGCCTTGCCGTACCTCCTGAGCAGGTCGCCGAAGGCGCGGGCGTAGTGCACGGGGAAGAGGTTGTTGCCGTCGGCGCCGCGGCGGCCGTCGGCGTAGCGCAGGTCGTGGCCCCAGGCGTGCTCGCCGCCGTCGGTCTTGAACCCGTCGACGCCCACCTCCTCCACCAGGTAGGCGCGCTTGGCCGTCCACCACTCGCGCACCTCCCGGCTGGACAGGTCGGGCATCAGGGCGAGCGGGAACCACCAGCCGCGGTTGCGGTACGGCCGGCCGTCGGCCTCCCGGACACCGTAGCCGCGCTCGACCAGCTGCCTGGCGTCCACGGCGGCCTGGTGGCGGGGATGGGGGCGCGTCTTCTGCAGGGGGATCTGCCACAGCAGGACCTTGACGCCGCGCTCGTGCAGCTCCTCCACCATGCCCTTGGGGTCCGGCCACGGGCCGTCGGCGGGGAAGGTGTAGTCGGCGTACCGGCGCGGCTCCTCGCTCGGCTCGTAGAGCGCGCCGCGGAAGGCGGTGAACGTCGTCTCGTCGCTCCACGCCTCGATGACCAGCGCGCCGACCGGGATGTCCAGCTCGCGGTGCCTGTCCATCTCGGCCATGACCCTGGCCTGGGTGTTCCACTCGTTGCCCGAGGCCCACAGGCGGAACACCCAGGCGGGCAGCTCGGTGGGGCGGCCGACGTCGTCGAGGAATCGGCGCAGGACGCCCGCCGGGTCGCCCTCATGCAGGCGCACCGTCAGCTCCGCGTCCTGGCCCACCTCGGCCTCCACGGCCAGCCGGTCCGGCCTGGCGGCGCCCACGTCGTACCAGGTCCTGCGCGAGGTGACCACGTGGAGGCCCCACGTGCCCGCCTGCCCGACGACCATGGCGAACGGCATGGGCAGGTAGGTGCGGCCGTGCTCGCCCTGCGCCTTGTACTGCTCGAAGACGACGGCGTCGAGGGTCCGGCCTCGCTGGTCCACGGCGTCGTAGCGCTCGCCGAAGCCGACCACGTGATCGGCCGGGCGCAGGGGAAGCTCGAACCGCACGCGCCGCGGCCCGTCCCCGTCCACCAGCCACCGCACGCTGCCGGGCACGACGCGGTCGGCGCCCTCGACGGTGAGCTTGCCGCCGGTGTCCTGCCAGCGGGCCGCGGTCGTCTCGAACCATCTGGTGGTACGGCCGGCCCCGTCGCTCCTCGTGGCGCGGAAGCGGTACCGGTAACGGCGGCCCGCGGCCAGGGGCGGCGTCGTGACGTGCCACGAACCGGCCAGCGCCCTGGTCGCCCGCGCCTGCGCCGCCGCCAGGTGCCCGCCGTCGCCCGGCGCCTGCGCGGCCCCCTCCCGGGCGGCCCTGGACAGGGGGAGCGTCAGCGGGTCCCCGCCGTCCACGACCCACTCGCAGACGACCGAGGTGACCTGGGCGGAGGCGCGGACACGCAGCTCCACGGGGGAGCCGTCCAGCGGCAGGGCCGGGACGCGCTGGTCCTCACTGTGCCGGTAGGGGTGGCCGGAGCCGAAGGGGCGGTGCCGGATCACGGGCGCACCCCCAGCTCGTCGGCGAGGATCAGGTACATCCCGTGCGACCACAGCAGCGGCGTGGCCACCGGTCCCCAGCGGTCCACCCACTCCTGCAGCCGCTCGGGGGCCAGCAGCACGTCCGACACCTGCTCCGGCAGGTCGCCCGAGGGCGTCGCCTGGGCGGCCATCCACTCCAGGTAGCGCGCCGCCTCCTCGCGGCGTCCCGCCCGCGCGTGGTTCCACCCGAGCAGGCCCGCCAGCAGCACCCACCGGCCGCCGCCGTAGAAGGTGTCCTCGAGGTAGCGGTGGACGCCCCCGCCGACCGCCAGCCGGCGCTCGATCTCGGCCACGGTGGCGGCTCCCACCGGGTGGTCGGGCGCGTAGAGCCCGAAGGGGACCACGCACGACAGGACGCTGGCGTCGACGGCGTCGCCGCCCAGCCATTTGCGCAGGTGCCCGGCGGGCGCGACGCCCTCGGCCGCGATCAGCTCGGCGATGGCGGAGATCGCCCGGCGCGCGGCCTCCGCGTCGGCAGCGGGCAGCACGCCGAGCCGTACGGCGGCCCGCAGGCCCGCGTGGACCGCCCCCAGCGTGGCGACGTGCCGCCGGTCGAGGTGCTCCTCCCACCAGTCGTAACAGGGCAGGTGCCAGAACGCCGTCAGGTAGCGCGCGGCCACCCGCACGGCCTTGTCCGCGCCCGGCACGGTCACGCCGTGCCGGGCGGTGTGCTCGGCCAGCGCCCACAGCCACGTGCCGTAGCCGTCGAGCTGGAAGTCCCACCACTCGTCGGTGCCGTCCAGCCCGTCGAGGGTGAACCGCGTGGGCAGCATCTCGGCGGGCGAGGGGGCGCCGGGCCGGGCGATGAGGGCCTCCACCTGCCCGGCCCGGTCGCCGACGACCCGGGCGCACCAGGCGTGGAACGCGGTCGCCCCTTCGACGGCCCCCTCGGCGTCGCCGTGCCTGCTCACCCCCTCGGCGATGAACGCGCCGTCGCGCAGCCACGAGTAGCCGCGGTAGGCGGAAAAGGTGGGCGAGGCCGGGTAGGCGCCCGTCGGGGCCTGGTGCCCGCGGATCACCTCGAGGCTTCGGGTCACTAGCGACACGTGTTCGTCTCCCTGGGATGGGACCGGTCGGGAAAGGGGTCAGGCCAGCAGCTCGTCGACCCTGGCGGCGGCGTCCTTCAGCGCCTCCTCGACGGGCTTGCGGCCGGCGGCGGCGTTGGCCAGCTCCTCGGTCACCGCGTCCTGCATCTCCTGCTGGCGCTGGATGACCGGGGGCAGCGCGATGGACTTCAGCGAGTCGAAGACGGCCTGCCGGTTGGCGGGCTTGGGATCCTTCAGGTAGCCCGCCAGGACCGACTGGTCGGAGACGGGCGGCAGCTCCCAGGAGGACTCGATGCGCGTGGTGGCGGCGACCTTGGAGGAGCTGAGGAACCTCGCCCAGGCGTAGGCCTCCTTGGCCAGCTTGGTGGCCGAGGAGGCGGCGACCGCGTTGTGGAAGACGGCGCTGGCCTTGGTGGCGTCGCCGGGCTCGACGACGACGTCCCACTCGAACGGCACGTCCTTCAGCCCGGCGAACTGCCAGATGCCGTTGTGCCACATCGCGAGCTTGCCGGACTTGAACAGGTTGGTGTCGTAGTCGGCGGTGCCGCCGATCTCGGCCTCGGTCGGCATGGTCTTGCCGACCTTGCCGACGAGCCACTTGGCCGCCTTGATCCCGGCCGGACTGTTGAAGGCGGTCTTCTTGCCGTCGGGCGACAGGAACTCCCCGCCCGCCTGCTTGAGCGCCTTGTAGAACTCGAAGAACTGCACCGGCTGGAAGTCGCCGTAGATCCCGGCCTTCCTGTCGGTGAGCTTCTCGGCGGCGGCCTGCTCGTCGGCCCACGTCCAGTCGGCCGTGGGCGGCTCGACCCCGGCCTTGTCGAACAGGTCCTTGTTGTAGAACAGCACGACCGTGGAGAAGGAGGCGGGCAGGGCGTACTGCTTGCCGCCGTGCTTGAAGGCGTTCAGCGACTCGGGGGCGTAGGCGGACACGTCGCTGTCGCCGCCGACGGCGCCGAGGTCGAGCAGGGAGCCGGAGGCGGCGTAGGTGACGAAGTTCTCGTAGTTCAGCTCGAAGGCGTCGGGGGCGGTGCCGCCCGCGATGCTGGTCTGGAGCTTGGTGAAGTACTGGTCGAAGGGCGCCGTCTCCACCACGACGTCGATCTTCGGGTTCTCCTTTTCGAAGGCCGCGACGATCTTGTCGAGGTCCTTCACGTGGTCGGGGGCGGCCGAGAAGGTGAAGTACCGCAGCGTCACCTTGCCGCCGTCGGCGGCGGGGGCCTTGGTCGCCGAGCCCTGGGAGCAGGCGGTCGTCGTGGCCAGCGCGGTGGCCAGGACGGCCAGCGCCAGGATTGTCTTGTTCATGGGGGACCTTCCGAGTGTTACTTGAGCCCGGTCTGGGCGACGCTGGCGATGACGTGCTTCTGGGCGAACAGGTAGAGGACGAGGATCGGGACGACGCTGACCACGGATCCGGCCATGACGACGTTCCACTCGGTGGTGAAGCGGCCGTGCAGCTCGGCCAGGCCGAGGGGGAGGGTCATGAACTCGGGCGATCTGATGATCACCAGGGGCCACAGGTAGCTGTTCCAGCTCGCCATGAACCCGAAGACGGCGAAGGTCGCCAGGGCGGGCCGGATCAGCGGCAGCACGATGAAGGCAAAAATCCTGAAATGTCCGGCGCCGTCGAGCACGGCCGCCTCGTCGAACTCCTTCGGCACCTGGGCGATCGCCTGCCGGAGCAGGAACACCCCGAAGGCCGAGGCGATGGTCGGCGCGAGCACGGCGAAGTAGGTGTCGACGAGGTTGAACATGCGCATCTCGATGAACAGCGGCACGATCAGCACCTGGAGCGGCACCATGAGCGTGGCCAGGTACACCGCGAACAGCGCGCCCCGGCCTGGGAAGGGCAGCCGGGCGAAGGCGTAGGCCGCCATGGCGCTGGTGGCCAGCTGCAGCAGCGTCGAGACGATGCCGATCCAGAGGCTGTTGAACAGGATGCGCCAGAACGGCACCGCCTCCAGCAGGCGGCGGTAGGCGTCCAGCCCCGCGCCCTCCGGCGTGAAGTCCGGCGGCGTGGCCAGCACGGCCCCGCCGGGCGTCAGCGACGTGATGACCGCCCAGGCGAAGGGGAACAGCATCACCAGCGCGCCGGCCGCCACCACGGCCAGGCCGAGGATCCTACGCATAGGTCACCCACCTCCGCTGGGCGCGCACCTGGACGAGGGTGACGAGCAGGACGACCGCGAACAGCAGCCACGACAGCGCCGAGGCGGCGCCGGCCTTCTGGTACTGGAAGGTGAAGGTGTAGACCTGCTCGACGACCACCTGCGTGGCCCCGCCCGGGCCGCCCCCGGTCATGACGTGCACCTGGTCGAAGACCTGGAAACCGTTGATCAGTGAGATGACGACCACGAAGAACGTGGAGGGCGACAGCAGCGGCAGCGTGACGTGACGGAAGCGCTGCCAGGCCGAGGCGCCGTCGACCCGGGCCGCCTCGTGGAACTCCTTCGGGACGGCCTGCAGCCCCGCCAGCAGGATGATCATCACGAAGCCGAGGTCCTTCCACGCCGAGGCGAGCACGATCGACGGCATGGCCCAGGCCGGATCGGTCCACCAGCCGGGGCCGTCGATCCCGACCAGGCCCAGCGCCCAGTTGACCAGGCCGGAGGCGGGGTTGAGCAGCCACTTCCACATCAGCGCCACGACCACCCAGCTGGTGATCACCGGGAGGAAGTAGATGCCGCGAAGCAGCGCCCGTCCCGGCATCGCGCGGTTGAGCAGCATCGCCAGGCCGAGGCCGCCGGCGTACACCAGCGGGAGGTAGCCGGCGATGAAGGCCAGCGTGTGGAGGAAGGCGGCCCTGGTGCCGGGGTCGCCCAGCAGGTCCGCGTAGTTGTCCAGGCCGACCCACCGCATCGGGGTGATGAGGTTCCACTCGTGCAGGCTCACCCACAGCGACCCGGCCATTGGGATCAGCGTGTAGAGGGTCAGCGGGACCAGGCTCGGGAGGAGGAACGCGGCGACGGTGAGGGCGTAGCGCAGGCGGCGTCCGCGTGGCGGGCGCCCGCCGGCGCCCGCGCGCCGCCGGCCCCCGGCCCGGCGGGCGGTGGCGCTCGCAGGGGTTTCGGTGGCGGTCATGGGGTGGCTCCGATCAGCCGGGCGCGCACGAGGCGGCCCTGCTCGCCGGCAGTCCCGGCCTCGTCGAACGGCGTGGCGAGCACCAGCGCGGCGGCGCCCTGCGCCCAGCTCGTGTCGTCCCAGCCCTCGACCTCGACGGCGATGTCGCGGCGTCCCGGCATGAGCTGGCGGCGCAACGCCCTCTCGAACCCCTCACGCCAGTGCGCCCACTCCGTGGTGCCCTCGCCGAGCACCACCACGACCTCCGGGTCGATGACGTTGACCAGCCCGGCCGCGGCGCGGCCCAGGATCGCGCCCGCCTCGGCGAACACCGCCTGCGCGCCCTCGTCGCCCGCGTCGGCGGCCCTGCCGAGCTCCCGCACAACCGCCGGCGGATCCTCGCCGGACCCGGCCGGCAGCCCCCGGGCCCGCGCGGCCGCCACCAGCCCCGCCGAGCCGACGAACGCCTCCAGGCACCCCGTCGCGCCGCACCCGCACACCGGCCCGTCCAGGTGCACCGGCACGTGGCCGAACTCGCCGGCGCCGCCGCGGGCGCCGCGGTAGACCCGCCCGTCCGCGACGATCGCCGCGCCGACGCCCCGGCCGATCGTCAGCACGAGGAAGTCGCGGTGGGTGCGGCCCCTGCCGTACAGGCGCTCGGCCACGGCCAGCGCGTTGACGTCGTTCTCGACGAGGACCGGCAGGTTGAGCCGGCGCCGCAACCGCTCGCCGACCGGCATGGCGGGCCAGCCCAGCGTGGGCGCGTGGACCGTGCCGACCGCCTGCTCGTCCACGCTGCCGGGCACGCCCACCCCGATCCCGAGCAGCGGCGGGGCCTCCTCGACCGTCTCGACGACGGCCGCGACCGCGTCGGCCAGCTCCTCCAGCGCGGCGGGCGAGGCCGGGTGGAAGGGCCGTTCCCACGAGCCGAGCACCTCGCCGTCGAGCCGGACGTCGACGATCACGAGGTGGTCGGCGGTGACCTTGACGCCGAGCGCGCGTCCGGCGCTGCCGACCAGGCCCAGGCGCTGGGCCGGGCGCCCGCCGCGCGAGGGCCGCAGGTCCAGCTCCTCGAGCATGCCGTACCGGATGAGCTCCTTGGTGAGCTGCGTGACGGTGGCGGGGCTGAGGTCCAGCTCGCGGGCGATCTCGGTCCTGCTGAGCGGCCCGACCGTGCCCAGGAGTGCGAGGATCGCCGTCCTGGTGAGGTCGCCCCGATCGGTGGCTGCCATCCGGATCACTTTCTTCGGAACTAAACTTAGTGCCGAAAGAATGAGGGCGCGGACGCCTCCCTGTCAAGAGCCGCAAACGCGGCAGGGCCCCTGCCGTGGCGGGGGCCCTGCTCGGAGGAGACGGAGGTCAGGCGGCGTCGGTGGCGCGGTTGCGCAGCGCCCTGCGCACGCCGTCGGCGCCCTCCATGATCATCCGGCGCAGCGCGTGCGGGACGTCGCCCGAGGCCAGGAACGCCTCGGCGGCGTCTACGGTCTCCTGCTCGATCACCAGCGCAGGGAAGCAGCCGTTGGCGAAGGTCTGCGCGCTGTCGAACGTCCACTCCCGGTAGACGCGCCCCACCTCGGCGAAGTACCTCTCCCGGTACGGCCTGAGCAGCTCGACGTGGTGCGGCTCCTGGAAGCCGCCGATCGTGCTGCGCAGGATCGCGTTGGCCAGCTCCCCTCCGGTGATCGACGCCCAGGCGGCCTCCTTGGCCTGCGGCGTCGGGATCGCGGCCCGGCACAGCGCCGCCGACCGCTCGCCCGAGGCCGTGGCGTCGCGCCGCAGCTCGGCCGCGATGTCGTGCTCGCCCAGCCGGCCGCCCGCGACCAGGGCGCGCGTCAGCGTCCAGCGCAGGTCCGCGTCCACCGACAGCCCCTCGGGCACGGCCGAGCCGTCGAGGATGCCCTGCAGGTAGTCGAGGTCGCCGGCCGAGATCGCCACCTGCGAGAGGGCGTTGACGTAGGCGAGCTGGTGGTCCGAGCCGGGCTCGGCCGTGGCGAGCAGGGAGCGCAGGGTCGAGGCCAGCAGCGCCAGCCCCTCGGCCCGCCACGCCGGGTCGGCGTACTGCTGGGTGGCCAGCCGCGCCTGGTTCAGGATGGCCTGCAGCACCGTGATGTCCTTGACCGTGCCCACGCCGGAGGCGACCAGCTTGACGTAGTCGCGGGCGCGCATCTCCCCGTCGCGGGTCATGTCCCAGGCGGCCGACCAGCACAGGGCGCGGGGCAGCGACGCCTCGAAGGCGTTGATGCCGCCGCCGACCAGGGTCTCCAGCGACCGGTCGTCCAGGCGGATCTTGGCGTAGGTCAGGTCGTCGTCGTTGAGCAGCACCAGGTCCGGGCGCTCGACGCCCACCAGTTCGGGCACGGCGGTCCTGGCGCCCACCACGTCGAGCTCGACCCGCTTGGTGCGGGTCAGGACGCCGTCCCGCAGGGAGTACAGGCCGACGGCCACGCGGTGCGAGCGCAGCGTCGGCCAGTCGGGGTGGGCCTCCTGCAGCACCTCGAAGCTGTCGAACCGGCCGTCGGTCACGGTGAAGGAGGGCCGCAGCGTGTTGACGCCCGCCGTCTCCAGCCACTCCTTGGACCAGGCCGACAGGTCGCGCCCGCTGGTGCGCTCCAGCGCGCCGAGCAGGTCCATCAGCGTGGTGTTGCCCCACTTGTGGTCGTTGAAGTAGTCGCGCACCCCGGCCAGGAAGTTCTCCAGCCCCACGTAGGCCACCAGCTGCTTGAGCACGCTGGCGCCCTTGGCGTAGGTGATGCCGTCGAAGTTGACCTCGACCGCCTGCATGTCGGGGATGTCGGCGGCGATCGGGTGCGTGGAGGGCAGCTGGTCCTGCCGGTAGGCCCAGGTCTTCTCGACGTTGGCGAAGGTCGTCCAGGCGCCCTGGCCCCACCTGGTCGCCTCCGCCTGGCACAGCACGCTGGCGTAGGTGGCGAACGACTCGTTCAGCCACAGGTCGTCCCACCAGCGCATGGTGACCAGGTCGCCGAACCACATGTGCGCCATCTCGTGCAGGATCGTCTCGGCGCGGCGCTCCACCAGCGCGTCGGTCACGCGGGAGCGGAAGACGTAGTCCTCCAGGAACGTGACGCACCCGGCGTTCTCCATCGCCCCGGCGTTGAACTCCGGCACGAACAGCTGGTCGTACTTGCCGAACGGGTAGCGGATGCCGAAGACCTTGTGGAAGAAGTCGAAGCCCTGCCGGGTGATCTCGAAAATGTTGTCGGCGTCCAGGTGCTCGGCCAGCGAGGCCCGGCAGTAGATCCCCAGCGGGATGCCGTCGTGCTCGGACCTGACCTCGTGGTACGGCCCGGCGCACAGCGCGGTGACGTAGGTGGACATCACCGGCGTGGGCGGGAAGTGCCAGCGGCCGTTCTCCACGCTGTCGGGCGCGGCGTTGGAGACGACCTTCCAGTTCTCGGGCGCGTGCACGGTCAGCTCGAAGGTGGCCTTCAGGTCGGGCTGGTCGAAGCACGCGTACATGCGGTGCGCGTCGGCCGTCTCGAACTGCGTGTAGAGGTAGACGTTCTTGTCGACCGGGTCGACGAAGCGGTGCAGGCCCTCGCCGGTGCGCATGTAGGCGCAGTCGGCCTCGATCCGCAGCTCGTTGGTCTCGGCGATCTCCGGCAGCGGGAAGCGGCCCTTCTCCGCGTCGTAGGTGGACACGTCGAGATCCGTGCCGTTGAGCGTGACCTTGTAAACGTTTGCGCCATGCAGGTCGATGAAGGTGGACGCGCCCGGCCGCAGCCCGGTGAAGCGGACCGTGGTGACGCTGTCGAAGCGTTCCTCACCGACCCGCAGGTCGAGCTCCACAGCATACGACTCGACCTTCAGCAACCGGGCGCGCTCTCGTGCCTCGTCCCGGGTCAGGTTGCCTGCCACGATCCGCTCCTGTTGTCGTTCATGGAATATCGTCCTCGGTGCTCAAGGTTATTGCTTGCCATGACAGCGAAGACCCCCGTAGACCTTTGGTTCGATCCTTTCTGCCCCTTCGCCTGGATTACGTCACGATGGCTCCTCGAAGTTGAGAAGGTTCGCCCCATCGAGCCTCGCTGGCACGTCATGAGCCTGACCGTGCTGAACGAGGACAAGGACGTCTCCGACGACTACCGGGCCAAGATCGCGCGGTCCATCGAGGTCGTCCGTGTCGTCGCCGCCGCGCAGCAGAAGTACGGCGACCACGTCGTCGGGCCGCTGTACACCGAGCTCGGCACGCGCCTGCACAACCAGGGCCTCATCGACCAGCCCGGCCGCCTGCCGGAGACCGTCGCCGACTCCCTCGCCGCCGCGGGCCTCGACGTCGCCCTGGCCGAGGTCATGGAGTCCGACGAGTACGACGAGGTCGTCAGGGAGTCCCACCACGCGGGCATCGGCCTGGTCGGCCAGGAGGTCGGCACGCCGGTGATCGCGGTGGAGGGGACGGCGTTCTTCGGCCCCGTGCTGAGCCGCATCCCGCGCGGCGAGGAGGCCGGGCGGCTGTGGGACGGCGTGCTCACCGTGGCCGGCTACGAGTTCTTCTACGAGATCAAGCGGTCCAGGACGGCGGAGCCGGCCTTCGACTGAGCCCTCTCGACGCGCCATCCTTGCTGAGAGTTTCCCGAGATCTCCGACATCTCCTGCCGGCGTGGCCGCTCCGCCGTACCCTGCTGGAAGGAAGGACAGCGCGGGCGGCCCGCACGGCCGGGCGGGCTCGCTTTGTCCGGGAAGGCGCGTAAGGATGGGGGCCATGCGTCAGCTCTATGTCAACGGGGCGTGGACCGCCTCGGCATCCGGTGAGGGCGTCGACGTCGTCAACCCCGCCACAGAAGCGGTCATCGACCGCGTGCCCGCCGGCTCCGCGTCCGACGTGGACGCCGCCGCCCGTGCCGCCCGTGCCGCCTTCCCCTCCTGGTCGGGTACGGCTCCCGCCGACCGCGCCAAGCTCCTGGCCGCCGCCGCCGACCTGATCAGGCAACGGGCGCCCGAGCTGGCCCGCACGATCGCCACCGACATGGGCGCGCCGTACGGCTTCGCCCTGAAGGTCCAGACGCTGATGCCGGCCGGCGTGCTCGCCTCCTACGCGCAGCTCGCCGAGAGCCACCCCCGCGAGCGGCGCGTCGGCAACTCGCTCGTCGTCAAGGAGCCCGTGGGCGTCGTCGGGGCGATCACCCCCTGGAACTACCCGCTCCACCAGATCGTCTGCAAGGTCGCCCCGGCCCTGGCCGCCGGGTGCACGGTCGTGCTCAAGCCCAGCGAGGTGGCGCCCCTGGCCGCCTACGCGCTGGCGGAGATCTTCCACGAGGTGGGCCTGCCCCCGGGCGTCTTCAACCTCGTCAGCGGCGTCGGGCCCGTCGTCGGCGAGGCGATCGCCACCCACCCCGAGATCGACATGGTCTCCTTCACCGGCTCCTCGGCGGTGGGCCGCCGCGTCGCCGCGCTGGCCTCCGAGACCGTCAAGCGCGTGGCCCTGGAGCTCGGCGGCAAGTCCGCGACGATCATCCTGCCCGACGCCGACCTCGGCGCCGCCGTCAAGGTGGGCGTCGCCAACGCCTTCGTCAACTCCGGCCAGACCTGCTCGGCCCTGTCCCGCATGATCGTCCACCGCGACCACTACGACACGGCCGTCCAGCTCGCCGTCGAGGCCGCGCGCAAGTACACCGTCGGCGACCCCTTCGCCGAGGGCACGCGCCTGGGCCCCCTCGTGTCCGAACGGCAGCGCGACCGGGTGGTCCGCTACATCAACCGGGGTCAGGAGGAGGGCGCCCGCCTCGTCACCGGCGGCACCGAGCCCCCGCTCGAACGGGGCTACTACGTCGAGCCTACGGTCTTCGCGGGCGTCGAGCCGGGGATGACGATCGAGCAGGAGGAGATCTTCGGGCCGGTCCTGTCGATCATCCCGTACACGAGCGAGGACCAGGCGGTCGCGATCGCGGACGGCACGCCCTACGGCCTTTCGGGCGCCGTCTGGGCGGGCTCGGAGGAACGGGCCGTCGCGGTGGCCCGCCGCCTGCGCACCGGCCAGGTGTCCATCAACGGCGGCTCGTTCAACCCGCAGGCCCCCTTCGGCGGCTACAAGCAGTCGGGACTGGGGCGGGAGCTGGGCGAGGAAGGGCTCGAGGAGTACTTCGAGACCAAGGCCCTGCAGTTCTAGGCGTCTAGTCGGAGGAGGTCCGGTCACGGCCGTCAGCCCTGGCTGAACGCCGCCTCCCGCAACATGTTGTCCAGCGACACCCGCGCCGCGTCGCTCACCATCCGGTCGTAGGTGACGACGACCGAGACGCCGTTGTTCCACATGGCGAAGAAGGCGCTGAACTCGTTCGGCGTCGTCGCCGTCGACCGCCAGTTGCCGTGGTGGAAGAGGTTCCGCCCCTTCGGCGCGTGGACCACGTACATCCCCAGCGACGCCGTCGGCGAGGCGGCCGACCCCATGGCGTCGATGAACCGGTGCGCCGCCGGGCTCATCAGCCGCGACCTCTTGTCGTACGCCCGCGCGAACATCGCGTAGTCGACCGCCGAGATCTCCCACCCGCCGAACGCGCCCATGGCCCGCGTGCCCGGGCCGATGCGCCCGTTCGCGCCGCGCGGGGCCAGCGCCATCCGCCGGCAGTAGCTCTCGTACGGCTCGCCGCTGACGACCTGGATCACATGGCCGAGCAGGGCGTAATTGACGTTGTTGTAGGACTCGGCCGCGGGGCGGGCGGCGAGCGGCCGGGACAGGGCACGGCGGATGAGGATCACGTCGGAGGAGTCCGCGTTGGGGATCCCGGCCAGCCCGGCCTGCGACGGGTCGAACGTGATGCCGCTGCGGTGGCGCAGAAGCTCCTCGATCGTGATGTTGCGGGCGATCCGGGCGGCACGCGGGCCGATGGTCAGGCGCAGGCCGCGGATCGAGCCGAGCCGCGTGCCGAGGCCGAGGCGGCCGTTGTCGACGAGCGACATGACGCACACGCCGGTGATCGCCTTGGACAGCGACGCCACGTTGGCGGGCGACTCGGCCGACATCTCGTTGTAGCCGTAGGAGCCGACGAGGTCGTTGTCGCGCATCACGGCGAGGCCCGCGTTGCTGACGCCGTTCGCGTACATCCACGAGCGGAGGGCGGCGTTGACGCGGTCCTGGACGCTGGCCGCGCTACCGGCCGCGGTGCCGGTCTCGGCGACGGCCGGAGCGGTGGCCGCCGTGGTGACGGCCACCGCCGCGGCGGCGAGGCACGTCGCCCAGCGTCTCACCTTGCCGAGCATGCGTGACGACGGGACGGGATGGTTCATGTCTGGCTCCCCTGGTGCGGTTGGTGCCCTCCCGTGATAGCCGTCACCGCCTGCAGCCCGCTTGCATCCCTCCGTATTCGCCCCCCATATCGGGCGAGCTATCCGACCAGCCCGCCCGCCGCCCGGCTCGCCCGGCCTACGTCTGGAGCATGATCTTGCGCGCCTCGCTCTTGGGCAGCAGGTCGACGAACAGCCTGCCGTCGAGGTGGTCCACCTCGTGCTGGAAGCACCGGGCGAGCGTGCCGCGGGCCCGCACGCTGACGGGACGGCCCAGGCGGTCGACGCCGGTCACGGTCACCCCGGCGGCGCGGGGCGTGGGGGCGTAGAGCGGCTTGCGCGTCTCGCGGCCGGGGACGGACAGGCAGCCCTCGTGGTCCAGCACCTCCTCGGCGTCGTCCACGGTGAGCACCGGGTTGACCACGTGGCCCCTGCGCCCGTTGACGTCGTAGACGAACAGCCGCCGCGGCACCCCGATCTGCGGCCCCGCCAGTCCCACGCCCTCGGCGGCGTACATGGCCTCGAACATCTCGTCGATCAGGCGGCGCAGCTCCCGGTCGAAATCGACGACGGGCTCGGCGGGCGTGCGCAGCACGGGGTCGCCGATGACGCGGATGTCGCGCATGGATCACTCCACGAGTAAGGGTCACCAGAGCTTGCCGCCTCTTACTCTAGCGACTGTGAAAGACTTGCCGTGTGCGTGTCTACATCGGTGCCGACCATGCCGGCTTTGAGCTGAAGAACCACCTCGTGTCCTGGTTGAAGGAGCACGGCCACGAGGTCGTCGACTGCGGTCCGTTCGTCTACGACGCCGAGGACGACTACCCGGCGTTCGTGCTGAGGGCGGCCGAGGGCGTGGCGGGCGACCCGGGCAGCCTCGGCGTGGTGATCGGCGGGTCCGGCAACGGCGAGCAGATCGCGGCCAACAAGGTCCGCGGCATCAGGGCCGCGCTGGCCTGGAGCGAGGAGACGGCCCGCCTGGCACGCGAGCACAACAACGCCAACGTGGTCAGCGTCGGGGCGCGCATGCACCCCACCGAGGACGCCACGCGGTTCGTCGAGGTCTTCCTGGGCACGGCGTTTTCCGGCGCCGAACGGCACAGCCGCCGGATCGCGCAGCTGGCCTCCTACGAGACCATCGGCCAGCTGCCGCCGCTGCCCCAGTAACCGCGTCAGCCGTTCTGGCGGCCCTTGCGCGGGTTCCTGGGCATCTCGTCGCGCAGGGGCCGCCGGTCCGCCGCCTCCAGCTGCTCCTTGCTCGGCCTGGACACGTCGCGGGCGCGCATGGCGACGACCGCGGTGATCTGCAAGCTCTGCAGTGCCATGTCTCGATTAGAACACAGGCTCAGAAAACAAGCCCGGCCCAGGGCTTGGGGGTCCACGACATGGCGGTGGCCAGCCGCCGTACGGCTCCCGCCGCGTGCTCGGCGACCAGCCCCGCCTCCAGCTGGGCCGCCAGCGACCCGGCCCCCAGGTAGGCGCCGCCCAGCGACGAGACGGGCAGCGAGATGTCCGGCTCCTCGTCGGTCGGCTTGCACTCGGCGCCGGCGGGGTCGGCGGTGAGCCGCCACCGGCGGGCGTTCCACGGGCAGACGTCGTCGGCCACGTCGAGCACCACGTCCACGGCGGCGGAGTACGCGCGGCCCGTCAGCGCCTTGTCGACCTCCACCACGCGCACCCACAGGTCGTCGCCGTGCCGCGCCTGCAGCTGGCGGGTGTCGGCCAGCAGCTGCGTGATCGGGTCGTCGACGGGACGCCCGGGAGCCTTGACGTGCGTGACCAGGTCGCGGTCCAGGACGCCTCGCCACAGCAGCGCGTAGGCCGCCGGGTCGGCGGCGTAGAGCTCGTTGAGGAACAGCTCGCCGTCGGGGATGCCGGTGTCGGACCACTTGGACTTGACGCGGAACAGCGCGTACCCGCGCACGCCGCCGGGGTCCTCGGCGAGGAGCGCGCGCAGCGGCCCGTTGCCGCCCTGGTCGGACTCCTCGTCGGCCAGCACGCCGTTCCAGAAGTGCTCGTTCCTGCGGTACTGCCCCGGCCGCCCGTCCACGACCGCCTCGAAGAGCCGCTCGAAGTCGGCGCGGCGCTCGGCCGGCTTGACGACCGTCAGGCGCAACGCCGGATCGACGGGGGCGTGGCGGACGAACGAGGAGCGATGGGTGGGGATGCGGAACGACAGGTCGTCGGAGGCCCTGCCGTACCCGAAGCGGCCGTAGATGACCGCCTCGGAGGCGTAGAGGGCGGCGACCGGCTCGCCGCGCTCGCGGACGTCGGCCAGCTGGCGGCGCATCAGCGCCGACAGGATGCCACGGCGGCGGTGCGAGGGCAGCACGCCGACCGTGGTCACGCCCGCCACCGGCAGCCGGCCGCCGGGCACGGTCATCTGGAAGGTGTAGGCCCCGGCCGTGCCGACCATGCGGTCGCCGTCGAAGGCCGCCAGCGTGCGGTCGAACTCCGTGCCGGCCTTCCAGCGCTCCAGCTCCTTGGGAGTCGGCGCCCAGCCGAAGGCCTCGTTCAGCACATCGGCGAAGGCGCCGAACTCGTCCTCGCCGAAGGGGCGAATGGGGAAGCTCATCCATCCACCGTAGGAGTGGCCAAAGCCGGACGGCCACCGAATATCCGTGCTAAATGATCAAGGCATTGGTCAAGTCGGCTGCCTGACGGCCGGTCATACCGATACAGTCGAGCGCATCATGAGTTCACGTCCGGCGCCGCTGATCCCGCCACGGCTCCGCGCGTTCCTTGTGCGGGTGCCGTTCCTGGTGCCGTTCGTGCGGTTCCTCCGTCGCGGACCGCTGGCCCGCGACCGCAATCTGCTGATCACGCTGTCGCTGACGGCGTTGCTGATCGCCGCGCTGGCGCGGGTGAACATGGAGTGGTTCTCGCCCTCGCTGCTCATCCTCGTCATCCTCGTCGGCGGCCTGCAGCTGCGGCTGCGGAGCCTGGCCAAGCTGCTGACGGCGGTGGCCGTGGCCCTCGGCTACGTCGCGGTGGTCAGGGGCTGGCAGGCGCTCGGCGCCGGGCTGCTGGCGACGACGGGCTTCACCGCCGTGCTGGCCGCTCTCATGGCACGCACCCGCGGCAAGCTCGGCATGCAGGGGCTGCGCGGCGACGCCATGCTGCTGGAGCTGCGCGACCGGCTCAAACGCCAGAGCGAGCTGCCGCCGCTGCCCAAGGACTGGGGCGGCAAGGTCGTCCTGAAGCAGGCGGGCGGGTCCTCCTTCGGCGGCGACTTCGTGGTCTCCCTGCGCGACGGGGACCGGCTGGAGATCGCGCTGGTCGACGTGTCCGGCAAGGGCGCCGACGCGGGCACCAGGGCGCTGCTGCTGTCGGGCACCTTCGGCGGGCTGCTGGGCTCGGCGACGGACTTCCTGGCCGCCTGCAACGCCTACCTGCACCGGCAGAAGGCCGACGAGGGCTTCGTCACCGCCGTCCACGTGCGGCTGGACCTGGCGACCGGGGCCTACGAGATCACCTCGGCCGGGCATCCGCCGGTGGTGAAGTTCGACGCCGGGTCGGGCAGCTGGCAGATCGCCTCCGCCAAGGGCGTGGTCCTCGGCGTCGTTCCCGACCTGCAGTGCGAGCCCGACAGCGGGGTGCTGCGCAGGGGCGACGCGCTGCTGCTGTACACCGACGGGCTGATCGAGCAGCCCGGGCGCGACATCGACGCGGGCCTCGACCGGCTGCTGGGCGAGGCCGAGCGGCTGCTGCCGGCCGGGTTCCGCGACGGGGCGCGGGCGCTGGTCAACGCCATGTCGACGGGCACCGCCGACGACGACTGCGCGCTCGTGCTCATCTGGCGCCCCTGACCCGGTCCGGTGACGTGACCAACGACACGTATCGCACTGTGTGCCGGATTGTGCGCGGATCGTGCGCGCCATCACTGGCCTGCGATCCTCGCCCGGCAAAAGTTCGGCGATCCCTGCGGCCCGGGAGAGTTCGACTAGTCTGGGGCCTACGGGAGGTCGTGGATGGACTGGTTGTATTACGTGGCGGGGATCGCCATCATCCTCGTCGGCCTGATGGTCTCGATCGGCCTGCACGAGATCGGCCACCTCCTGCCCGCCAAGCTCTTCGGCGTGCGTGTGACGCAGTACATGGTCGGCTTCGGCCCCACCATGTGGTCACGGCGCAAGGGCGAGACGGAGTACGGCATCAAGTGGCTGCCCTTCGGCGGCTACATCCGCATGATCGGCATGCTGCCGCCGCGCCAGGGCGACGACCCCGGCAAGCTGCGCGGCGCCTCCACCGGCCCCTTCCAGGCGCTCATCGACCAGGTGCGCGACATGGCCCAGGAGGAGGTACGGCCCGGCGACGAGAACAGGGTCTTCTACCGCAAGAAGTGGTGGCAGAAGACGATCATCATGGCCGGCGGCCCGTTCATGAACTTCGTGCTGGCCTTCTTCCTGTTCGGCGTGCTGTTCATGGGCTTCGGCGTGGCGGTCGAGAAGCCGGTCATCGCCCAGCTCTCCCAGTGCGTCATCCCCTACTCCGAGGTCAAGGCCAACCCTGACCGCACCTGCACCCCCAGTGACCCCAAGACCCCGGCCGTGGCGGCCGGCCTGAAGGTCGGCGACCGCCTCGTGTCCTTCAACGGCCAGCCGATCGATTCCTGGGAGGACGCCAGGGACATGATCCGCGGCCACGGCGCCGGGCCCATCAAGCTGGGCATCGTGCGCGACGGCCGGCCGCTGACCGTCGACGTCACCCTGATCGCCCAGGACCGCCCCAAGCTCGACGACACCCGCGAGCTGGAGAAGGGCGTGGGCTTCCTCGGCGTCATGCCGCAGCAGGTCATGGAACGGCAGGGCGTCGGCTTCGTCGCCACCCACATGGCCGAGCTGACCGGCAGCGTCGCCAAGTCGCTGGTCAACCTCCCCAACCGCATGGTCGGGGTGTGGAACGCGGCCTTCTCCGGAGAGGAGCGCGACCCCTACGGGCCCATCGGCGTGGTGGGCGTGGGCCGCATCGGCGGCGAGATCGCCAGCCTCGACACCACGGTGGAGAACAAGCTCGCCTTCTTCATCAACCTGCTGGCCGGCTTCAACCTCGCGGTGGGCATGTTCAACCTCATCCCGCTGCTGCCGCTCGACGGCGGCCACATCGCGGGCGGCCTCTGGGAGGGGATCAAGCGGGCCTACGCCAAGGTCATGCGCCGCCCCGAGCCCGCCTACGTGGACGTGGCGAAGGTGCTCCCGCTGACCTACGCGCTGGCCTTCGTGATGATCTTCATGGCCGGGCTGCTGGTCTACGCGGACCTGGTCAACCCGGTCCGGCTCACGGGCTGACCCGGACGCCCGCGGGGTCCGTGCCGTAGGTTGCGGCTATGGTCGATCCCCTCACGGAGCTGAGACGCATCTGCATGGCGCTGCCCGAGGTCACCGAACGGCTCAGCCACGGCGAGCCGACCTGGTTCGTGCGCGGCAAGAAGACCTTCGTCATGTACGCCGACCACCATCACGACGACCGCGTCGCGTTCTGGTGCGCGGCGCCGCCGGGCGTGCAGGAGGAGCTGGTCGCCGAGGACCCCGGGCGCTTCTTCCGCCCGCCGTACGTCGGCCACCGCGGCTGGCTCGGGGTCTACCTCGACGTCGAGGTGGACTGGGAGGAGGTCGCCGAGATCGTCGCCGACGCCTACCGGGCGGTCGCGCCCAAGACGCTCATCACAAAGATGTATGCCGAGATGGGCATCGCGAAGGAGGAATCCCCCGGAGCGGGAGACGCATGATCGTGGCATGACGATCGGGCTTGTTGTCACGCTGGTCGCGCTCGCCCTGGTCGACAGCACGAGCTTCGGCACGCTGGGGGTGCCCGTGGTGCTCATGCTGAGCGGCGCCACGGCGAAGCGCCTGCTCGTCTACCTGGCGACGATCTCGGCGTTCTACTTCGCCGTCGGCGCGGCGCTCATGTTAGGACTGGGCGCGCTGCTGGAGCGGTTCGGCGACGCGCTCGCCAGCCGGACCGCGTCCTGGGTGCAGCTGGCCATCGGGGTCGGGCTGTTCGCGCTCAGCTGGCGCTTCGACTCCAAGAAGCGCGGCTACCGGCCGCTGTGGGAGCCGCGGCTCGGCGGCCCCCGCGTGATGGCGCTGGTCGCGCTCACCGCGGGCCTGGTCGAGGTCGCCACCATGGTGCCCTACCTGGCGGCCGTCGGCATCATGACCAAGGCGGAGCTGCCCGTGGCGCAGTGGGCGGTCCTGCTTGCCGGGTACGTCGTGGTGATGGTGGTGCCGGCGCTGGCCCTGCTCGCCGCGCGCACGGTGGCGAGCCGCTGGCTGGACCCCAAGCTGGAGCGATTGCGTGCCTGGCTGCTGAAGCACTCCGCCTCGGCCGTCGGCTGGGCGCTGGGGATCGTCGGCGTGCTGCTGGCCCTGGACGCGCTGTCGGCGCTGCAGCGCTGACCGTCACGCTGACCTGGCCATGCAGCGCTCGCGCGGCTGCGGCGCAGGGCGGACACCCTTGGGATGGCACCCCGGTCCCGGCCCGGTGCGGCAGGCCGGGCCGGGACCGGCGATGCATATGGCGTGCCCGGGCTTCCGCGCCAGACGCCCGGGCACGCCAAGCCAGGAGGGCCTAGTGCATCGAGATGTGCACGTGGTCCCAATGGTTCGCGGTGATGCTGCCGCGGTCCTCCATCGCCCGCCACCCCGAACCCATGTTGATCCGCTGCTTCCAAATGACGTACTTCACCCCGAGCCGGTCCATGTTCTTCAGCGCCCAGGCCGCGATCTGGTCGCCCAGCGCGCTGTCGGCGGCCGAGGGCATGCTGCCGCCCTGGCTCATCATGAAGTCGCAGGCCCGGCCCAGTGGATGCTCGCCGGAGTCGTCGACCCGGTAGCAGCCGACCGTGTACTTCAGGTCGAAGGTCTTCTTGATCTGGTCGCGCATCAGGCGGGTGCGCGGCGTGATGTGGTCGGGCCCGCTGGGCAGCTCGGGCGCCCAGGTGCCGTCGGAGCGGCGGCCGGTGCCGTACGGCACCAGCTGCTCCAGCTTCTTCCTGATGTCCGCGATGAGGTCTTCGGCCTCCTCACGCTGGTCCGCGACCTCGGCCGCGTCCTGCTTGATCTTGACGGTGAGCGCCGCGGCCGCGTCGGCGGCCCGCTGACGGGCGTCGCGCATGGCCTGGACGCTCTGCACGACCGCCTGCTGCTCCTCGGTGACCTGCGCGATGACGGCGGCGCCGTCCGCGCTGGAGGGGGGCAGGATGCCGGCGATGGCGGGGTCGCCCTGGTAGTAGGCCTGGGCGATCTTGCGGACGAGCGACTCGGCGTCGGCCAGCTGCGCGTCGGCGGCGGCCAGCCGCTCTTCGGCCGCCTTCTCCTCCTCCTGCGCCTTGGCGAGCTCGACTCGCTTGGCGTTGTAGCGCTCGATGAGCTTGTCGACCTTCTCGTTGAGCTGTTTCAGCTCGGCCCGCAGCTCACTCTCGCTGGGCTTGGGAGCCGCGAGGGCGGGGGAGGGGCCGAGGGTCAGGGCCGCCGCCGTGAGCGCTGCGGCGACGAGCAGTGCGGACTTGGCCGCCACGAACCTTCCTCTCCTTACTGCCGACCGGGTTAGCTGACGGGTTCGGGCAAGGAAAGAAGCCCTACCACCGAAGTGGATTCACCCCATGGCAACGGGTGGGTCCCCGGCTCCCGGGCGACGCGCCCAGGATTAGGCGTGCAACGGCCGTGACGGCCGATGCGAGAGGGATACTAGTAGTAAAACGGAGGTAACGCGAGTCCAGGCCGAGACCAACTAGAGATCTACCCGTGATCGCAACATTCGGGCCGCCTCCTCCGGCAGCACGTCGTTGACGAACGCGCCCATCGCCGACTCAGACCCGGCCAGATACTTGAGCTTGCCGGCCGCCCGCCGGATGCTGAACAGCTCCAGGTGGAGGTAGGCCAGCTCGCGGCCCTGCCGTACGGGAGCCTGGTGCCAGGCGGCGATGTACGGCATGCGGAGGTCGAACAGCGCGTCGAACGCCCGCAGGACGCCGGTGTAGAGCGGCGCGAAGGCGGCGCGCTCCTCCTGGGACAGGGCCGTGAGGTCGGGCACCTGGCGGTGCGGGTAGATGTGCACCTCGTACGGCCAGCGCGCCGCGGCGGGCACGAAGGCGGTCCACAGGTCGTTGGCCGCGACCACGCGCTCGCCGGAGGCCCGCTCGGCGGCCAGCACGTCGGCGAACAGGGTGGGCCGGCGGGCGGCGGCGGCCAGGTGGAGGCGGGTGCGCGGGGTGACGTAGGGGTAGGCGTAGATCTGCCCGTGCGGGTGGTGGAGCGTGATGCCGATCTCCTCGCCCCGGTTCTCGAAGCAGAAGACCTGCTCGACGCCTTCGATCGCGGACAGCTCGGCGGTGCGGTCCGCCCAGGCCTCCATGACGAGCTCCACCTGCTCGTCGCTGAGCTGGGAGAAGCTCGAGTTGTGGTCGGAGGTGAAGCAGACGACCTCGCATCTGCCCACGCCTGGCCGTACCTCGCTCAAACCCCCCACATCCTGATAAATCCCGAGATTGGTGGAGAAGGACGGGAAGCGGTTCTCGAAGACCACGACGTCGTAGTCGGGCGAGGGGATCTCCGTGGCGCGCTCCGGCGTCGACGGGCACAGCGGGCACTGGTCGGGCGGCGGCATGAACGTGCGCGTCTGCCGGTGTCCCGCGATCGCGATCCACTCGTCGGTGAGCGGGTCGTAGCGCAGCTCCGAGGCGACCGGACGGGGGTCCAGGGGCCTGCGGTCGACGGCGCTGCGGTCGGCGTCGTCGCGCCGGTCGAAGTAGATGAGCTCCCGGCCGTCGGCCAGGTGGGTGACGGTGCGCTTCACTGGACACCTACAGCGCGGAAGCCCGGTCCCTCAGGGCCGGGAGGAAGCGCGGAACGGTCGTGCATATTGTGATCCTTTCCATGAACATTGAGTGATACCGTCGGTAGCGTTTTGGTGACGGAAATGCTGAAACTCGCCCCGGACGCCGAGCAGGCCCAAAGTCTGCTGGCGACGATGCGGGCCTGCAACGCCGCCGCCAACCGCGCCGCCGAAGTCGCCTACGACCAGCGCATCCTCACCTTCAAAGGACGCGACTGGGTTTCCATCCTGACTCTGACCGGGCGTATCCTGGTCCCGGTCGCCTACCAGGGCCGCTGGCTTTCCGCCAGCGGGACGACCATGCGCGGGCAGGCCGATCTGGTCTGTCGCGACGGCACGCTCTACCTGGCCGTGGTGATCGACGTGCCCGAACCCCCGAAGGACGGGGAGCCGGACGGCTGGCTCGGCGTGGATCTGGGGATCGTCAACCTGGCCACCGACTCCACCGGCCAAGCCCACTCGGGCAAGGCCGTGCGGGCGGTCCGCTACCGCAACCTGATGCTGCGCCGCCGTCTCCAGCAGAAGGCCACCAAGAGTGCCAAGCGGCTGTTGAAGAAGCGCCGCCGCGCCGAAGCCCGGTTCGCCCGCAACACCAACCACGTGATCAGCAAGCATCTGGTCGGCAAGGCCCAAGACACCCGGTCTGGGATCGCCCTGGAAGACCTCCAGGGCATCCGCGACCGGGTCACGGTTACCCGGGCGCAGCGTGCCGATCTGCACAGCTGGGGCTTCCACCAGCTCCGCGCCTTTATCACCTACAAGGCGGCGATCGCCGGAGTGCCGGTGCGGCTGGTGGATCCGCGTAACACCTCGCGCACCTGCCCCGCATGCGGGCACTGCGCGAAACGCAACCGTCCCCATCGGGACTCCTTTCTGTGTGTGGCGTGCGGCTTCGCTGGGCCTGCCGACCACATCGCGGCGATCAACATCGGTCGCCGGGCAGTGAGTCACGCTGCCGACGACGCGGCCTGAACCGTCGGATCCACCGACGGCAAGGAGCCGCAAGCTCGGCCCTTTCAAGGCCGAGAAGCTGACTGCTGATCCTTCCCGGCGCCGCTCACCGCGGGACCTCCGCGATGATCAGCTCTCCGACGTGCTCCGACAGCTCGCGGCGCGCCGCCTCCTCCAGCCCGGCGTCGCTGACGACCGCGTCGGCCTGCGACAGCTCGGCGATCGTGCTGATGCCCACGGTCTGCCACTTGGTGTGATCGGCCAGTACGACCAGGCGGGTCGCGCAGGCCACCAGAGCCCGGTCGGTCTCGGACTCCAGCAGGTTGGGGGTGGTGAACCCGGCGCGCACGCTCATCCCGTGCACTCCCAGGAAGAGGGTGTCGACGTGCAGGCCGCGGATGGCCGCCACCGCCACGGGCCCCACCAGGGCGTCGGACGGCGTCCGCACCCCGCCGGTCAGCACCACCGTGCGGTCGTTGCGCGGCACGCGGTGGAAGACGTCGGCGACCGGGATCGAGTTGGTGATCACGGTCAGCTCGGGCACCTCGGTGAGGAACTGCGCCAGCGCCCACGTGGTGGTCCCGGCCGACAGCGCGATCGCGGTGCCGGGCCGTACCAGCTGGGCGGCCCTGCGCGCGATCGCCTCCTTCTCCTCGCGCTGGCGCGTGGCCTTGGCGGTGAAGCCCGGCTCCTCGGTCGAGCCCGGACCGGAGGCCGTGGCGCCGCCGTGCACCTTCTCCACCAGGCCGCGCTCGGCCAGCGCCTCGAGGTCGCGCCGGATGGTCATGTCGGAGACGCCGAGCTCGCGCACCAGCTCGGCGACACGGACCCCGCCGTCGCGCCGCACCCGCTCGAGGATCGCCTGCTGCCGCTGCTGTGCGAGCACGCTGTCTCCTTCCAACACATTCCATCAAATTATGACATGAAAGTGTTGAACTGTGAGCGATTCCCCGAAGGGGCTTGTCGGATCGGCCGGCTCGGGAGACGTTGTCCGCATGGCGAAACGAGCACGCAAGAGCAAAGCCCGCAAGAAGAAGAAGGCCAACCACGGCAAGCGGCCGGCCGCCCGCTAGACGTCCGCGCGGAGCCTGGCGGCCAGCCGTCCGGCCTGCTGTTCGGCTGCTGTTCGGCCTGCTATCCGGTCAGACCCGCGGCAGGCCGGTCAGCGCCTCCTCGATCCGCTCCGGCGGCAGCGAGTAGTCCCGCATCTCCCCGGACAGGAACCGGTCGTAGGCGGTCATGTCGAAGTGGCCGTGGCCGCACAACGCCGTCAGGATGACCTTCTCCTCGCCGGTCTCCTTGCAGCGCAGCGCCTCGGCGATGGCCTCGGCCAGGGCGTGCGTGGGCTCGGGCGCCGGGACGATCCCCTCGGTCCTGGCGAAGCGGACCCCCGCCTCGAAGCACTCGGTCTGCGACCTGGCGACCGCCTCGAACATCCCCAGCTCGTACATGTGCGACAGCAGCGGCGACATGCCGTGGTAGCGCAGCCCGCCCGCGTGGATCGGGTCCGGCACGAACGTGTGCCCGAGCGTGTGCATCTTGAGCAGCGGCGTGAACCCGGCGGTGTCGCCGAAGTCGTAGGCGTACCGGCCGCGCGTGAACGACGGGCACGCCTCGGGCTCGACGGCCCGGAAGATCGTGGAGATCTTCCCCGCGAGCTTCTCCCGCAGGAACGGGAACATCAGCCCGGCGAAGTTCGAGCCGCCACCCGTGCAGCCCACCACCAGGTCCGGCATCTCGGGCAGCTGCGCGAGCGCCTCCTCGCCGATGACGGTCTGGTGCATGAGCACATGGTTGAGCACGCTGCCCAGGGCGTAGCGGGTGTCGTCCGCGGCTGCGGCGACCTCCACCGCCTCGCTGATGGCGATGCCGAGGCTGCCGGTGGAGTCGGGATGCTCGGCGAGGATCTTGCTGCCCGCGCTCGTCATCGGGGACGGGCTGGCGTGCACGGTCGCGCCGTACACCTGCATGAGCGAGCGCCGGTAGGGCTTCTGGTCATAGGAGGCACGCACCATCCAGATCTCGCAGGCCAGGCCGTACTGCGCGCAGGCGAAGGCCAGCGCCGAGCCCCACTGCCCGGCCCCGGTCTCCGTTGTGAGCTTCCGCACGCCCTCGCGCGCGTTGTAGTACGCCTGGGGCACCGCGGTGTTGGGCTTGTGCGAGCCGACGGGCGAGCCGCCCTCGTACTTGTAGTAGATGCGCGCGGGCGTCCCCAGCGCCTTCTCCAGCCGGTGCGCCCTGAGCAGGGGCGTCGGCCGCCACAGCCGGTAGACGTCCAGCACCTCCTGCGGGATCGGCACGAACCGCTCGCCGCTGACCTCCTGGGCGATGAGCTCCATCGGGAACAGCGGGGCCAGGTCGTCCGGCCCCACGGGCTGGAGCGTGCCCGGATGCAGCGGCGGCGGTGGCGGCGCCGGCAGGTCGGGAACGATGTTGTACCAGTGGCTTGGCGTCATGCTGGACAGTCTGCGCCGGTTACGGCTTGCGTTCCAGAGCGACCTGCCGCCGCACCTCGGGCACGACCTCCTCGGCGAACAGCCGCAGCTGCCGGTCCTCCTCGCCGTCCGGCCACAGGAGGAAGGTGTCCATGCCGTGCGACAGCGCCAGGTCCGTCAGCTCCTCCACCCCACTGGTCGGCCGGGCCCCGGAGGAAGTCGGTGCTGCGGCCGGAGATGAGGCCGTGGACGTTGTACAGGCGCCTGATCTCGCGCGGCCGCCTGCCGGCGCTCACGGCCGCCTCGTCGATGCGGGCGTGGAACCCGGGCAGGCTCTCCGGCGGCGCCCACGGCGAGGACGGCAGCCAGCCGTCGGCCTTCCGCCCGGTCAGCGCCAGCGCCCTGGGGCCCCGCACGCCGAGCCAGATCTCGATGCGGTGCGCGGGAACCGGCCCGGAGTGCGCGCCGCGCAGGTGGTAGTGCTCGCCCTCGAACCGCAGGTTGCGCTCGCCGCTCCAGATCGCGCGCATGACGTCGATCGCCTCCTCCAGCGCCGTCCTGGCGTCCTTGGGCGTACGGCGCAGCCCGCCGTACGCCTCGATCGCGTCCCAGAACCCGCCCGCGCCGAGCCCGAGCTCCACCCGGCCGCCGCTGAGCAGGTCCAGGCTGGCGGCGGACTTGGCCAGGACGGCGGGCGGGCGCAACGGCAGGTTCGCCACGTCCGGGAACACCCTGACGCGCCGCGTCGAGGCGGCGATCACGCTCAGCAGCGTCCAGGTGTCGACGTACCGGCGCTGGTAGGGGTGGTCCTGCACGCCGATCAGGTCCAGGCCGAGGTCGTCGGCCAGCCTCGCGCGCTCGATCAGGGGATCGCCGGCGCCCGGGACCAGGAAGTAGCCGAACTCCACAGGACGGCCGTAGTCAGTCATGGCTCGCGTAACGCGGGCCGCAGATCGCCTCTTCCCGGGGCTTCTTTCCGGGGCCTCTTTCCGGGCTTCTTTCCGCGGTTAGATCAGCACGGCCGGGTGGCGGGGGTCGTCGGCGCGTACCACGACATCGGCCACCTTCTGCGGACAGACCTCCCTTTCGTAGCGTTCGTAGGCCGGCAGCCGCCACCGCTGCGCCGGATCGGTCCGCCGTTCCAGCGCGCCCTTCGACAGGGCCAGGTGCACGGTCACCTCGAACGGCAGCCCGCGCCCCAGCAGGAGCGTGCCGTCCAGGAGCAGCACCCCTCGCTCCGGCAGCGTCTCGTACGGCACGCGATAGGCACGGTCGGTCTCGGCGTTCCACAGCCTGGGCAGCACCCGGCCGCTCCCGCCCGGCTCCAGCGGGCCGAGCACCTCCCGCGTCAGCCCTCCGGTGTCGAGCCATGCCGTGTAGAACTCGTCCGGGTCGGTCCTGCCGTACTCCAGCCGCAGCGACGCCGGGCGCAGGAAGTCGCCGGCCGACACCCGCAGCACCGGCCTGCCCCGGACCCGCAGCGGCTCCACCAGCCGGTCGGCGAGCTCGCCCGGCCGGGCGGCGGGCGCGCCGTCGACCGCG
Source organism: Thermoactinospora rubra (assembly GCF_002093975.1). Lineage (GTDB taxonomy): Bacteria > Actinomycetota > Actinomycetes > Streptosporangiales > Streptosporangiaceae > Nonomuraea > Nonomuraea rubra_A. Next base: position 13,178 of record NZ_MSZZ01000022.1, on the reverse strand, counting down.
ACCCTCGTCCAGGGGCCGCCGCCGGCCGCGATCCGCTCGGCCAGCTCCTCGACCAGCGCCTGGGGGGAGATCGGGCGGGCACGCATGCCTCCACGCTAACCACCGTTTCCGCGCTTGACCGATGTGTCCATGCTGGACGCTTCGCTCGCCGTCGCGGCCCGCTGGCTAGGCTCCGTCACAGTTCCGGAATCCACGCGATTGCGGCGCTTCGCAGGACTTCACGACCTTTCCGGTGGATTGATCGACTTCACGCTGTTGGAGGAAATTGATGGAGCTCACGTTGATGGCCGTCCACGCCCACCCCGATGACGAGGTGCTGGGCACCGGCGGCGTGTTCGCCCGTTACGCCGCCGAGGGCATCCGCACGGTCCTCGTCACGTGCACGAACGGCGAGCAGGGCGACGGACCCGGCGGCGTCAAGCCCGGCCAGGACGGCCACGACCCCGAGGCGGTGGCCGCCCGGCGGCTGGCCGAGCTGCGCGAGTCCGTCGACCACCTCGGGATCGCGCACCTGGAGCTGCTCGGATACCGCGACTCCGGCATGGCCGGATGGGACGCCAACGGCGACCCGTCGTCCTTCGCGAACGTGCCGGTCGAGGAGTCCAGCGGGCGGCTGGCGGAGCTGATGGAGCGGTACCGGCCGCAGGTGGTCGTCACCTACGACGCCGACGGCGGTTACGGGCACCCTGACCACATCCAGGCGCACCGCATCACCATGGCCGCCGCGGAGGCGACCGGCATTCCGGACAAGCTCTACTTCACGGCGATCCCCCGGGCGCGGATCCGGGAGATGTTCGCCTTCCTGCGGTCGAGCGGGATCGAGATGGAGGGCCTGCCGGAGTCCGACGACTTCGGCACCCCGGACGAGCTCATCACCGCCGCCGTGGACGTCTCGCCGTACGCCGAGAAGAAGATCCTGGCGTTGAAGGCGCACGAGAGCCAGGGAGAGAACATGTTCCTGCTGCGGATGCCGGACGAGGTGCAGCGCATGGCCTTCTCGACCGAGCACTTCGTGCGCCACCGGACCCGGGTCGCCGCTCCGGACCGGGAGGACGATCTCTTCGCGGGCCTGCGATGATCGGATCGGCGCCAGCCATCGGGGGGCGATGACGGCGGACGGATGGGCGTGCCGGAGCGCGGCAAGTCGGGGCGACAGGATTTGAACCTGCGACTTCTTGCTCCCAAAGCAAGCGCGCTACCAAGCTGCGCCACGCCCCGCGGCGCCAGGTGCGCATGCGCTCCGCGACTCCGGTACGCTTACGCCCTGACGAACCGGATGAAGTCTAGACCAGACTTCCCCCGGCTCGCGCGGACGTAGCTCAATGGTAGAGCCCCAGTCTTCCAAACTGGCTACGCGGGTTCGATTCCCGTCGTCCGCTCCGACGGTGAGAGGCCAGGTCAACCCGCATAGGGAGCCTGGCCTTTCCAATCTTCACCGCCGTTTCGAAGATCGACGTGCCACCCGCGCGGCTCTCCCCGCGCGGGCATGCGGCCTGGGGGCCGGTCCCGCGTGGGAGCCGGGGGGACTGTCCACTACCCACCAGTCTCGGCCGCGGGCCAACCCTGCTTCGTTCGCGTTAACGGCCTCCGGGCGGGGACTCGGGCTCCGGGAAAATCGGGGAGGGGAACGAGTGCGGCAATTCGCCGCCTCTTCCACGCAAATGGATCAACGTGGAATGCTCTGCGCTGTGACCGAATCGGACAAGCGCGCAACACAAGAAGAGCCACCGGGCGAGGGCAATGATCCCGTAACTGTCCAGACCTATGGCACCGTGATCCTCGTCGCGGGCATGGCGCTCTGTGCCGGCGCCTTGATGGTCGAGGATGGCGAACCGTCCTGGCAGGTCCTTGGCGTCTTCATGCTCGTGGTCCTCGTCGGCCTGGTCTTGCGGATCGAGGCGGCACTCCTGCGGCGCTGACGCCCCGTGGGCGTGCCACAGACGTGCCAGTCCAGCCGGTTGCTCACGAAGAGTCACGGGTGGTCGGAGTCCACGAACTTGCCCTCCGGCGGACGAGGCGGACGGAAGAGGGCGCGGACGCGGCCGGCATCTGCCCAACCCTGCTGCCGTCGGCTACGGTGTGGCCGTGACCGGGCGATCGGGGCCTCCATCCCGGAGCAGAAGCGAGGACTTCCGGACCGGTTGGTGGGCGTTCATCGGAGGCCCCGGCTTCGCCGTATGGGGAGCGCACGATCTGATCGTGGGGCCGGACCTCTGGGACTACCTACGAGGGGCCGCCTTCCTCCTGTACGGCGCGATCTCGTGGGCGCACCACACGAAGATCATCTATCGCCATGCCAGGGCGAGCCGGCGAGGCCGCTGATCATTAGGAGTCGGCGCTGAACAGCGCCCACACCGCCTTGCCGCCGCCGCTGAGCGGGTCCCAGCCCCATCGCTGGCTGTAGGTCTCCACGATGTACAACCCCCGCCCGTTCTCCGAGCAGAAGTCGGGCTTCTTGGGCAGCGGCGCCTCGTCGCTCGGGTCGGCGACCGCCAGCACCACGTGCGGCGCCGCCCGCACCAGCAACAGCGTGATCTCGCGGTTGCCGCGCGCGTAGCGGACCGCGTTCGTCACCAGCTCCGACACCACCAGCGTCGCGTCGTCCGTGAGCTCCGTCAGGCCCCAGTCGTCCAGGGTGCTGCGCGTGACGTCCCTGGCCATCTTGACGGAGTCCGCCTGGAACGGGAGGGGACAGGACATGACGCTCTCGACGTCCACCTCGCGCGCGATCTGGAGGCAGTCGGCAGCGGCTATCGGGTCTCTCACCATCCTGCTGCTACCGCTTTGCCCCAATATGCACTAGCCCATCATGGGATACCAAGAGCGAGTCTGCAAGACCCAAATGCACGTGCAAGTGCCGTCTGCATCAGGTACGCAACAGGTAAAAAGGGGAGCTTGTCATAAGCACGGGTGGGGTGTCACTGTGTGTGCGGAAGGAGGCAGTGTGACGCGGAACCAGCCCACCACGGGTCCCACGGCGTTGCGCATGCTCCTGGGCACTCAGCTGCGCAAGCTGAGGGAGGCCAAGGGCGTCACACGTGAGGAGGCGGCCCACCTCATCAGAGGGTCGGAGTCCAAGATCAGCCGTATGGAGCTGGGTCGCGTGGGCTTCAAGGCGCGCGACGTGGCCGATCTGCTGACCCTCTACGGCGTCGAGGACCCCGAAGCCCGCAAGTCCGTGCTGGACCTGGTGGACCAGGCCAACGAGCCCGGCTGGTGGTACCGCTACAACGACGTGCTGCCCGGCTGGTTCCAGGCCTACATCGGCCTGGAGGAGGCCGCCAGCCGCATCAGGACCTACGAGGTGCAGTTCGTGCCCGGCCTGCTGCAGACCAAGGAGTACGCCAGGGCGGTCGTCACGGCCGGGTCGGCCGGCATCACCCAGGACGAGATCGCCCGCCGCGTGGACCTCAGGCTGGAGCGCCAGCGCGTGCTGGACCGCCCCAACGGGCCGGTCTTCTGGGCCGTCATCGACGAGGCGGCGCTGCGCCGTCCCATCGGCGGCGTCGAGGTGATGCGGGCCCAGCTGGAGCACCTGATCGACCTGATGCGCCAGCCGCGCATCACCATCCAGGTCATGCCCTTCAGCTACGGCGGCCACAGCGCCGAGGGCGGCGCCTTCAGCATCATGCGCTTCCCCGAGCCCGACCTGCCCGACATCGTTTACGTGGAACAGCTGGCCAGCGCCCTGTATTTGGACAAGCGCGAGGAAGTGGACCGCTACAGCCAGGTCATGGAACGGTTGTGCGCCGTCAGCACCACGCCCGACGAGACGGTGGACCTGCTCAGGCAGATAGCCGAAGAGTTCTGAGTGGAGAAATATCTGCCCTAGACTGACAGGGGCCGTGGGCGCAGCATGCCCATCGCCGCTATGTGGGCGCGGCGCGTGAGCCGTACCGAATGGCGCGCCCGCGATCACTCGATGCTTGATCAAGGAGACCACCCCGTGAAGACCGCTGTCGAGGAGCTCAGCCCGACCCGGGTGAAGCTCACCGTCGAGGTGCCGTTCGAGGAGCTGCGCCCGAGTCTGGATGCGGCGTACAAGAAGATCGCGCAGCAGGTGCGCGTCCCGGGCTTCCGCCCTGGCAAGGTTCCCGCCCGCATCATCGAGCAGCGGTTCGGCCGGGCTCCCGTGCTCGAGGAGACCCTCAACGACGCGGTGCCCAAGCTGTACGGCAAGGCCGTCGACGAGGCCGACGTCTTCCCGGTGAGCCAGCCCGACATCGAGGTCACCAAGATCGAGGACGGCGAGCAGATCGAGTTCACCGCCGAGGTCGACGTGCGCCCCAACTTCGAGGTGCCCGACTACTCCGACATCGAGGTCACCGTCGACGCCGCCACCGTCACCGACGAGGACGTCGACAAGCAGCTCGACGCCCTGCGCCAGCGCTTCGCCACGCTGACCGGCGTGGACCGCCCGGCCGCCAGGGGCGACTTCGTGGTCATGGACCTGCGCGCCGAGATCGACGGCGAGAACATCGAGGAGCAGCAGGCCAGCGAGGTCTCCTACGAGGTCGGCGCCGGGTCGGTGCTGCAGGGCCTCGACGACGCGCTCGAGGGCATGTCGGCCGGCGAGGAGAAGACCTTCCGCACCGAGCTGGTCGGCGGCGAGCACGCCGGCCAGGAGGCGGACGTCATCATCACCCTCAAGCAGGTCAAGGAGAAGGTCCTGCCCGAGCTCGACGACGAGTTCGCGCAGCTGGCCAGCGAGTTCGACACGCTCGAGGAGCTCAAGGAAAGCATCCGCGAGAGCGTCCGCCGCAACAAGCTCGTCGAGCAGATCGTCCAGGCCCGCGAGAAGGCCCTCGACGCGCTGCTGGCCAAGATCGACATCCCGATCCCCGAGAGCGCGCTCAAGGCCGAGATCGACGCCCGCAAGCACAACCTCGACCACCAGATCGCCAACAGCGGCCTGAGCCGCGAGGCCTTCTTCCGCCTCTACCAGACGACGGAGGAGGAGCGCTTCGCCGAGTTCGAGACCACCTCCGCCAGGGCCATCAAGGCGGGCTTCGTGCTCGACAAGATCGCCAAGGCCGAGGAGCTGGGCGTCGCCGAGCAGGAGCTGACCAACTTCGTCGTCCGCCGGGCCATGCAGATGGGCGTCCAGCCCAACCAGCTGGCCCAGCACATGGCCGACAACGGCGAGCTGACGCTGGCCATGGTGGAGATCGTCCGCGACAAGGCCAAGACGCTTGTGGGCGACGCGGCCAAGGTGGTCGACACCGAGGGCAACGAGGTCGACCTGAAGGCCATCTACGCCGAGATCAGCGCCGAGGAGCAGGCCGAGGCGCCCGCCTCCGACTCCGAGCAGGAGTCCGAGAAGGAGTAACCCGCCCCTCTCACGCGAACCCCCGGCCCGGCGGCCGGGGGTTTCGTCGTTTTCGGGACGGATGAGTCGTTTCGGGACGGTGAGTCGTTTTCGGGACCGGGTGAGTCGTCTCCAGGGCTGGACGGGCCATCCGCAGGGCTGGACGGGTCGTCCGCGGTGCCGGGTGGGTCGTTCGCGGTGCCGGGTGGGTCGTTCGCGGTCCGGGCCGAGCATGCTCCAGGGCCGGAGCCGTCCGCAGCGCCGGGGTGAGGCGCCCCGGAGCGGGAAGTGCGACGGTACGGCCCGGCGTCCGACACCAGCGGGAGGCTCGGGCGCGCCGTCCCCGGGGCAGGGCAAGGCCCCGGTGTCACGGCGGCGAGGGCGGGCGCCGGGCCGCCGGGGGAGGAGAGCGATGGAGGACAAGCTGTTCATCGTGGGCGTGGCGGTCGCCGTCTCGCTCGTCGTGGCCAGGGCGGTGGCCCGGCGCATCGACGTGCCCGAGGCCATCCTCCTGGTCGTCCTGGGCCTGCTGGCGAGCTTCCTGCCCGGCGCCGACGACGTCCACGTGCCGCCCGAGCTGGTGCTGAACGTCTTCCTGCCGCCCCTGGTCTACCACGCGGCCTTCTTCACCGCCCCCCGCGAGACCCGCGAGGACGCGGTCCCGATCGGCATCATGGCCTTCAGCCTGACCTGCGCCACCGCGCTGTGCGTCGCCTTCGCGGCCGGCTTCGCCGTACCCGCGCTGAGCGGCGCGGTGGCACTCGCGCTGGGCGCGGCGGTGGCCCCGACGGACCCCGTGGCCGCCACCTCGGTGATCAAACGGCTGGGCGCGCCCAGGCGGCTCGTGACGATCCTGGAGGGCGAGAGCCTGGTCAACGACGGGGTCGCGCTGACCATGTTCGGGCTGGCGCTGAGCGCGTTGGCCCATGCCGTCACCCCGCTGGAGGTCGGCGGGAACCTGCTGCGCGTGGTCGCCGGCGGTGTGCTGTACGGCGCGGCGCTGGGCTGGGTCATCGGCAGAGTCCGCACGCACATCCGCGACTCGGCCACCCAGATCGTCCTGTCGCTGGCCACGCCGTTCGTCGCCTACCTCCCCGCCGAGCACCTGGGCCTGTCGGGCGTGCTGGCGACCATCGTCGTGGGCTTCCACCTGGGCGTCAAACGCCAGGGCGTGCTGCAGCCGTCCTCCCGGCTGGCCGGCGACACCTTCTGGGACGTGCTGGTGTTCCTGCTGGAGTCGACGCTGTTCGTGCTGCTGGGACTCCAGCTCACCGACGTCTTCGCGGCCATCCTCGACCATCACTGGCAGCGGCTGGTCCTGGCCGCCGTGGTCGTCGTGGCGGTGGTCGTGGGCGTGCGGATGGTCTGGACGATCGTGGTCGTGCCGCTGCTGCGGTTCAAGCGATTCGAGAGCATCGACCTGCGGCAGCGGTTCGTGATGGGCTGGGCGGGCATCAGGGGCGCCATCACGCTGGCCATCGCCCTGTCGCTGCCGCACGACGCCCCGGGACGCGACCTGGTGGTGTTCCTGGCCGCCTGCGTGGTGCTGGCCACCCTGCTCGGCCAGGCCCCGACCATCGCCCCGCTGCTGCGGCGCCTGGGCATGGGCGAGAGCGAGGCGGAGCTGCGCGAGGAGGCCCTCGCCCGGGAGGCCATGCTGGAGGCCGCGCTGGCCCGCATCGACGAGCTGGCGTCCGACGACGAGGTGGACGACCGCACCGCCGAGGTGTACCGCCAGCTGTTCCAGCTGCGCCTGGACCGCGTGCGCGCCGTACTGGACGAGGACTCCGAGAGCCCGCACGGCCGCGGAAGGCTGCGCCGGGACCTCGTCCGCGTCCAGCGGCACAAGGTGAACGAGCTCTACCGGAAGGGCAAGATCAGCGCGGAGACGCAACTCAAGCTGTCGCGGGAGCTGGACGTGGAGGACAGGCGCGGGCACTCGGAGTCGCCGTGAGGCGCGCCCGTCCGCCTCGCGGAGGCAAGTGGAGGCAAGTGGAGGCAACCTGCGCCGACAGCGAACAGTGCGAGGATGCTGGCATGACCTGTGGGCAGTCCGCGTTAAGGTCACAAGCAAAGCCCATCGAGAACGACGCATCGGAAGGTGACGCTGTGATCAGCCCGCCGACCTTCTTCAACCCAGAGTCGCGAGCCCGCGAAGACGCCTCCGCCTTCCGGCTAGAAGACCAGCTCTACCAGCGCCTGCTGCGTGAGCGCATCATTGTGCTCGGCTCGGAGGTGAACGACGCGATCGCCAACCGCATCGCCGCCGAGCTGCTGCTGCTGGCCGCCGACGACCCGGAGCGGGACATCTACCTCTACATCAACTCGCCGGGCGGCTCGGTGACGGCGGGCATGGCGATTTACGACATGATGGAGTATGTGCCGAACGACGTCGCCACCGTGGCGATGGGGCTGGCCGCCTCCATGGGGCAGTTCCTGCTGTGCGCGGGCGCGCCGGGCAAGCGCTACGCCCTGCCGCACGCGCGGATCATGATGCACCAGCCTTCCGGCGGCATCGGCGGCACCGCGGCCGACATCGCCATCCAGGCCGAGCAGATGCTGTACGTCAAGAAGACGCTGGCCGAGCGGATCGCCTACCACACCGGTCAGCCGCTCGAGCAGATCGAGAAGGACTCCGACCGCGACCGCTGGTTCACCGCCGACGAGGCCAAGGATTACGGTTTCATCGACCACGTGGTGCGCAGCGCGCGGCAGGTGCCCTCCCAGGGTGCCGTCTCCTAAGGGGAGTGAAGTGAACATCCAAAGCCGCTACTACATCCCCTCGTTCACCGAGCGCACGTCGTACGGCATCAAGGAGATGAATCCGTACACCAAGCTCTTCGAGGACCGGATCATCTTCCTGGGTGTGCCGATCGACGACTCGGTGGCCAACGACATCATGGCGCAGATCCTGACACTCGAGTCGCTGGACCCCGATCGCGACATCAGCATCTACATCAACTCGCCGGGCGGGTCGTTCACGGCGATGACCGCGATCTACGACACGATGCAGTTCGTGCGTCCGGAGATCCAGACCGTGTGCCTGGGCCAGGCCGCCTCCGCGGCCGCCGTGCTGCTGGCCGGCGGCACCCCGGGCAAGCGGTTCGCGCTGCCCACCGCCCGCATCCTGATCCACCAGCCCTCCTCCGAGGGCGGCGGCCAGGCCAGCGACATCGAGGTCCAGGCGCGGGAGATCCTGCGCATGCGGGCCCAACTCGAGGAGATCATCGCTCGGCACACCGGCAGGGACGTGCTCCAGATCCGCAAGGACATCGAGCGCGACAAAATTCTCACTGCCGACGATGCCAAGGCGTATGGTCTGATCGACGACATCATTCCGTCTCGGAAGAAGCGTGCTCAGGCCGCTGTTTCCTGACGGATGCGGACCGCACCGGAAGGTGCCGGATAAGGCACGTTCCGGTGCGACTCGCCGCCAGGGGGCTCACTGAGGGCCCAGAAGACGGTAACGTCGATACCTGAGCGGTTCGACCCGGTCCGGTGACACGGACCGCGGGAGCAGGGCGGTTCCTGTCCCACGCAAAGGAGTATCTGGGGTGGCACGCATCGGCGACGGGGGAGACCTGCTGAAGTGCTCGTTCTGCGGGAAGAGCCAGAAGCAAGTCAAGAAGCTCATCGCCGGTCCCGGCGTCTACATCTGCGATGAGTGCATCGATCTCTGCAACGAGATCATCGAGGAGGAGCTGTCGGAGTCCTCCGAGCTCAAGTGGGACAACCTGCCCAAGCCGAGGGAGATCTACGAGTTCCTCGACGCCTACGTGATCGGCCAGGACAAGGCCAAGAAGGCGCTCTCGGTGGCGGTCTACAACCACTACAAGCGGGTGCAGTCCGGCGACCGCGGCAGAGACGACGGCCTGGAGCTGGCCAAGTCCAACATCCTGCTGCTCGGGCCCACGGGCTCCGGCAAGACGCTGCTCGCCCAGACGCTGGCGAAGATGCTCAACGTGCCCTTCGCCATCGCCGACGCCACCGCGCTGACCGAGGCCGGATACGTCGGCGAGGACGTCGAGAACATCCTCCTCAAGCTCATCCAGGCCGCCGACTACGACGTCAAGAAGGCCGAGACCGGCATCATCTACATCGACGAGGTCGACAAGATCGCCCGCAAGAGCGAGAACCCGTCGATCACGCGCGACGTCTCGGGTGAGGGCGTCCAGCAGGCGCTGCTGAAGATCCTCGAAGGCACCACGGCCAGCGTCCCGCCCCAAGGCGGCCGCAAGCATCCGCACCAGGAGTTCATCCAGATCGACACCACCAACGTGCTGTTCATCTGCGGCGGCGCGTTCGCGGGCCTGGAGAAGATCATCGAGTCGCGGATCGGCAAGAAGGGCATCGGCTTCAACGCGATCATCCGCTCCAAGGAGGAGATCGACTCCGCCGACATCTTCGCCGACGTGATGCCGGAGGACCTGCTGAAGTTCGGCATGATCCCCGAGTTCGTCGGCCGCCTGCCGGTCATCACCTCGGTCCACAACCTCGACCGCGAGGCGCTCATCCGCATCCTCACCGAGCCGCGCAACGCGCTGGTGAAGCAGTACCGCAAGCTCTTCGAGCTCGACGGGGTGGAGCTGGAGTTCACCGACGACGCGCTGGAGGCCATCGCCGACCAGGCGATCCTGCGCGGCACCGGCGCCAGGGGCCTGCGGGCCATCCTGGAGGAGGTGCTGCTGTCGGTGATGTACGAGGTGCCCTCGCGGCAGGACGTCGGCCGGGTGGTGATCACCCGGGAGGCGGTGCTGGAGCACGCGATCCCGACGCTGGTGCCCCGCGACTCGCTGGCGGCCAAGCAGCAGCGGACTCCTCGCGAGAAGTCGGCGTAGGCGCTCTCCGGCGCTTTCCGGCACTGTACGGCGTAGCCGGCGCGGTGCGGCGCTCAGCTCGTCTCCGCCGCCCTCCCGCCAGCCCTAAACTTGTGCACTGTGACGACGCCAGAGCTGCCTACCCAGTACATCCCGGCCGAAGTCGAGGCTCCCAGCTACGAGCGCTGGGTATCGAAGGGCTACTTCGTAGCCGACCCGGGCAGCTCGCGCGAGCCGTACTGCATCGTGCTCCCGCCCCCCAACGTCACCGGCGTCCTGCACATGGGCCACGCGCTCGACCACTCGATCATGGACGCCCTCACCCGCCGCGCCCGGATGCAGGGCAAGGAGACCCTGTGGCTGCCGGGCATGGACCACGCGGGCATCGCGACGCAGAACGTCGTGGAGCGCGAGCTGGCCAAGGACGGGCTGTCGCGCCACGACCTGGGGCGCGAGGCGTTCGTGGAGCGCGTCTGGCAGTGGAAGGCCGAGTCCGGCGGCAAGATCCAGGGCCAGATGCGCCGGCTCGGCGACGGGGTCGACTGGACGCGCGACCGCTTCACGATGGACGAGGGCCTCTCGCGCGCCGTCCAGACCATCTTCAAGAAGCTGTTCGACGACGGGCTGATCTACCGCGCCGAGCGCATCATCAACTGGTGCGTGCGCTGCCACACCGCGCTGTCCGACATCGAGGTCGAGCACACCGACGACGAGGGCGAGCTCGTCTCGATCCGCTACGGCTCGGGCGACGTGTCGATCGTCGTGGCCACGACCCGCGCGGAGACGATGCTGGGCGACACGGCCGTGGCCGTCCACCCGTCCGACGAGCGTTACCGGCACCTGATCGGCCAGGAGGTCGAGCTGCCGCTGACCGGCCGGAGGATCCCGATCGTCGCCGACGAGCACGTCGACCCGGCCTTCGGCACCGGCGCGGTCAAGGTGACCCCGGCGCACGACCCCAACGACTTCGAGATCGGCCGCCGCCACTCGCTGCCGTCGCTGACCATCATGGACGAGCGCGGCGTCATCACCGCGCACGGGCCGTTCGAGGGGCTCGACCGCTTCGAGGCGCGCCCGGCCGTCGTCGCGGCGCTGCGCGCCGAGGGCCGCATCGTCGCCGAGAAGCGGCCCTACGTGCACGCCGTCGGCCACTGCTCGCGCTGCAAGACCGTGGTCGAGCCGCGCCTGTCGCTGCAGTGGTTCGTCAACGTGGGACCGCTGGCCAAGGCCGCGGGCGACGCCGTACGCGACGGCCGCACCCGGATCCACCCGCCCGAGCTGGCCAAGCGCTACTTCGACTGGGTCGACGACATGCACGACTGGTGCATCTCGCGCCAGCTGTGGTGGGGGCACCGGATCCCGGTCTGGTACGGGCCCAATGGCGAGGTCGTGTGCGTGGGGCCCGACGAGCAGCCGCCGGCGGGCTACGTGCAGGACCCCGATGTGCTCGACACGTGGTTCTCCTCGGGCCTGTGGCCGTTCTCCACGCTGGGCTGGCCGGAGCGCACCGCCGACCTGGAGCGCTTCTACCCGACGTCCGTGCTGGTGACCGGCTACGACATCCTGTTCTTCTGGGTCGCCCGGATGATGATGTTCGGGCTGTACGCCATGGACGGCCAGCCGCCCTTCCGCGTGGTGGCGCTGCACGGCATGGTGCGCGACCAGTACGGCAAGAAGATGTCGAAGTCGTTCGGCAACGTCGTCGACCCGCTCGACTGGATCGACCGCTTCGGCGCCGACGCCACGCGCTTCACCCTGCTGCGCGGGGCCAACCCGGGCGCCGACGTCGCGGTGAGCGAGGAGTGGGCGGCCGGGTCGCGCAACTTCTGCAACAAGATCTGGAACGCGACCCGCTTCGCGCTGATGAACGGCGCGGCGGTCGGCTCGCTGGAGGGCCTGGAGCTTACGGCGGCCGATCGGTGGATCCTGTCGCGGCTCCAGTCGGTCATCGCCGCGGCCGACGCGGCGTTCGAGGAATTCGAGTTCGCCAAGGCCTGCGACCTGCTCTACCACTTCGCGTGGGACGAGGTCTGCGACTGGTATCTCGAGCTGGCTAAGGTCCAGCTGTCGCAGGGACTGGACCACACGCGGCTGGTGCTCGGCCACGTCCTCGAAGCGTTGCTGCGGCTGCTGCACCCGCTGGTGCCGTTCGTCACCGAAGAGCTGTGGCGGGCCGTCACGGGCGGCGAATCGGTCGTCATCGCGCCGTGGCCGGTGGCCGACCAGCGCTACGCCGACCCGGCGGCCGAGGCCGAGATCGCCGCGCTGCAGGAGCTGGTGACGGAGATCCGCCGGTTCCGCTCCGACCAGGGCCTCAAGCCCAGCCAGAAGGTGGCCGCCCGGCTGGCTATGTCCGGTACGGCTGTCGCGGGGCACGAGACGGCGATCCGGTCGCTGCTGCGGCTGGAGACGCCGGGCGAGGGCTTCACCCCGACGGCGCGGCTCGTGGTCGGCGGCGTGACCGTCGAGATCGACACGGCCGGCGCCATCGACGTGGCGGCGGAGCGCAAGCGCCTGGAGAAGGACCTGGCCGCGGCTCGCAAGGAGGCGGCCCAGGTCGCCGCCAAGCTGGGGAACGAGCAGTTCATGGCGAAGGCCCCGGCGGACGTCGTGGCGAAGGTCAAGGCGCGGGCCGAGCAGGCTGCGGCGGACATCGCACGGCTGGAGGGCCAGCTCGCGGAGCTCGCCGGCCGGGAATAGGCCCGGCCGGTGGGGTGTTGTTACCGAAGCTGGCCCGGACACCCCTGGCGGGCTGGTAAAGTTTGAAGTGCAGGGCTGCACGGCTGATCGTGCTGCGGCCGGAGGCCACGCCGAGGCTGGTAGGCTCTGCACATCCCACCGATCACACCCGAGCTTCGGGCTTGTCCGCGCGTTTGGACACGTCAGGAATCTCGGGTAGGTTGGCGGGGCTGCCGGAATCTTCCTGGTGCGGGCGGTTTGACACGAATCGTCCCGGACTGGTAAGATGAAGCACCGGAGGTATGTGCCTCCCCGGTAAGACGGGGAGTATGCGTCCGTTTCTTGAGAACTCAACAGTGTGCTAAAAGCCAGTG